>CAVZWR010000016.1:0-116518 GCA_963779025.1 uncultured Actinomycetes bacterium | reverse complement strand
CTCCAGCTTCGCTGTCGACAACTCTAGGCCGCAGAGGCGCCACGCGTTGCACGGGGCGTACGATGTCGGGCATGTCCACCCTCCCGGGCCGGACCGTCACGTTCGTCTTCACCGACATCGAGGACTCGACCGGGCTGCTCAAGCAGCTCGGAGAGCGGTACGGCGAAGTGCTGAGCGAGCATCGCCGGCTCGTCCGCGAGACACTCGCGGCTGCGAATCGGGACCACGATCGACTCGCAGGGTGACGCTTTCTTTTTCGCCTTCCCGCGCGCCCGAGACGCCGTCGCAGGAGCGGTCAAGGTGCAGCGCGCGCATGCGCGGCACGACTGGCAGGACGGCGTTCAGGTACGCGTCCGGATCGGCCTCCACACCGGTGAGCCCTCGGTGGGCGATGAGGGGTACCTCGGCCTCGACGTCGTGCGGGCGGCACGGATCTGCACGGCGGGGGCGGGCGGTCACGTTTTGCTCTCGGAGACGACCCGGGCGCTCGTCGGCTCGAGCCTGCCCGAGGGCGTCTCGGTCTTTCCGCTCGGCGAGCGGCACCTGAAAGGGCTCGACGAGCCCGAGCGCTTACGAGCTGGAAATCGAAGGCGTGACGGCCCAGCAACCGGTGCAGGAGCCGGAGCGCTCGGCGGCAACGGAGGTGCACGAGGAGGACATCGGCAAGAAGCTCGAGCAGCGGATCGAGGAGAGCATCATGCGCATGGTCAACGCCGGCCTCGAGAAGCTGACCCTGACACCAGAGCCGTCGCCCGACACCGACGTCGAAGAGCTGGCCGAGCGCGGTGCGTCACTCGACGACAGCATCCGCGCGAAGGTCGACGCCGCCCTCCGGGCGCACGGCATCTCCCCAAAGAGAGCTAGTTCACCCGTCTCGCCGTACGCGTCGTGGTAGTTCCACCACCCGTACGGCGGGGTCTGCGGATAGCCCTCAGGCGAATCCTCCCACTCCTCCTGGCGCCCGAGCGCGGTCATATCGAGGTAGCTCCATGTGCTCCCCATCGCCTCGTCGCCGCGGGAGTCGATGAAATACGTGCGGAAGATCTTGTCGCCGTCACGGATGAAGGCGTTGTGTCCGTGCCACTCGTCCACCCCGAAGTCGGCGTCGAAATCGTCCGTGATCGAGTACCAGGGGATCAGCTCCCAGCCCATCCGCTCCTTCAGGCCCTGAATCTCGGCCTGGGGTGCGCGGGAGACGTATGCGAGGGTCGTCTCCCGCGCGTTCAGGTGCGCGGGGTGTGCGACCTGGTCGGCCATCAACGAGCAACCGACGCACGCCCGCTCCGGGTACGCGCTGCCCGATTTCAAGGTGGTGACGTCCGGCGCGTAGAAGGCGCGATACACGACAAGCTGGCGGCGGCCCTCGAACAGGTCGAGCAGCTCGCCTGGCCGTCCGGGCCGTCGAATTTGTACTCCTTCTCAACGGCCATCCACGGCATCCGGCGGCGCTCGGCGGCCAGCGCGTCGCCGGCCCGCTTGTGCTCCTTTTCCTTCACCAGCAGCCTCTCGCGCGCTGTGATCCACTCCTCCGGCGAGACGATCGGGGGTGTGTTCATCTCAATCTCCTTTCTGTTCTTCTCTCAAAACCGCATCTGCGACTCGGCCTTCCTCGGCCAGTCGCTTCAAGGCAGCCAGCCGCGTGTCCCAATCCGATGCGAGGTTCGCCATCCAGCGGGCGGTTCGGGCCAGGGGCTCGGCACGGACCGCGAAGACGACTTCGCGTCCCTCCCGACGTCGCTCCACCAGGCCGGCTCGACCGAGCACCGCAAGGTGCTTGATCACGGCCGGGCGCGAGACCGGCATCGCTTTCGCCAGGGTCGTCGCCGTGCCGCGACCGGTGCCCGCCAGTGTCTCCAGCAAGCGCCAGCGGGTCGGGTCGGCTAGCGCCGCGAAGACCTCGGTCCGGGTGTCGTTCAGATCCGCACCCGGGTCGCGTAGGCGGCGAGCTCGTCCAGCTCCAGCGACCAGCCCTTCGAGTTGGCCTCGTAATTATGGGCCTGCTGCGCCGACGAGGTGTCGAGGCTGGCGAACCCGGTCTCGACCACGCGGACTCGCGTGGCGTCGCCCTCCGCGACGAGGGTGAACTCGACCAGGGTCGAGTTTCCGGCGACGGGCTCGGCGCCGCCCGGTCGCTGTTTAGAGACCAGCGGAACGCGAACGCCGTGGGCTCGTCCACGCGCCGATCCGGCCCCGGGTCGTGCCGTGCTTCTCCCAACGCAGCTCGAGCTCGCCGCCCTCGCGCAGATCGATCTCCGCGCCGGCGTCCCCGAACCACGTCCCGAGGTGCTCCGCCTGGGTGATCAGCGCCCACACCCGCGCCATGGGGGCGTTGATGAGAATGTCCCGCTCGATCCTGTCTGCCCTCATCAGTCCTTTCTTGAGTGTAACTGGTGGGTTACACCTAAAGTGTAGACTAGCGCGCCAGCACCGACGACGAGTGGACACAGCCGGCTGGTGAGGCGCCGCACAAGTGGGTGGGTTGCAGTACTGATCTTCTCCTCACGCGACGCGTGTGACCCCCTGCGTGGCCCCACGGCCCTCCTCATCGCCTCCGGCGGCAACGCGAGAGGCGCTTTGCAGCAGCGGCTTCGGCTATGGGCCGGGCAGGGATCGAACCTAGACCTTGGGATCAAAAGAGACCTGATTCGATCTCGGCTGGGCTCACTGACCCTGGACCCATGCCGTTTCCAGGACTGCTCGAGGCTTTTCGGTCTCGGCCGATCTCGGTGGGTCTGGTGGCCCCACTGTGGCCCCACGCTACTCGGCTGGTGAGGTGGTCGCGACAGGGCGCTGCCCAGTAGCGGTACGGCTCGGGACAGTCAGCCGGGGTCGTCGGAGCACCGCTTCGACGAGCGGTGCTCCCGCCGGTGCTTCGCTTAGAGGTTGACGATCAGCGAGTCGTTGGAGTGTCCTGCGCCGCTGGCCTCGGCGAAGAAGCTCCAGACCGAAGCCGGAAACATCGATTGAGCCCGACCCCTCGCCGTCGCCACTTGCATCCCGCCTTGAACTTGTGAAGGCTTGACGAAATCGCAATTACCCGCGTTGGACGTGAAGGACGTAATCTCCGGGGTCCGCCCCTGAAGCTTTACGTGGACCGTGAGGGTGGTGCCCTTGACCCTGGACTGCCGGTCCCAATGAACCTCTTGCCATTGTCGTTGCCGCAGCTCCCGTTGTGGTACTGGATCGGCGTCGTTGCGCTGCCGTCGCCACGCGCTCCGGCAAAACCCTCGATGCCCAACTGCCAGCGCCAGAAGTCCCACGGCGAGGACGCCCGACAACCAACGTCCCCTGGGGGTGAAGCGCGCTGCCATCGAACCTCCCTTATTTTGTAGAGACTCACGGCCTCCTAACAATACGACGGCGGAACGACAGCCCACTAGCGACTCTTCCAGATCGCCGGCAGACGCGGCGAACTCCTGCCGTTCGGCGGCGAGTCCGTACTCCCAGCGTGCTCCCGCGAAAGCACGGGGTGACCGTAGTCTCTCAGCCTGTTCGACTCCGACTACAAACGGAGAATGCCCCCGCACAGCCGGCCGTCAGCGGTTGATGCGCGCGCTGCCGCCTGCGACGAGTGACTCGACCTCCGTGAGCGTGGCGGTCGAGGTGTCGCCGGGCGTCGTCATCGCGAGCGCGCCGTGGGCGGCGCCGTATTCGACTGCTGTTCGAGGTCGCCGTGTTCGATCAGTCCGTAGATCAGGCCGGAGGCGAAGCTGTCGCCGCCTCCGACGCGGTCGAGGATCTCCAATCCGGGTCTTGGCGTCGCTTCGGCGAAGCCGTGGTCGCGTGACCACGCGATCGCCCACCAGTCGTTGACCGTCGCGCTGTGGACGGCGCGCAAGGTGGTGGCGACGACCTTGAAGTTCGGAAACTCGGCCGCTGCCCGCTCGATCATCGTCGCGGAAGGAGGCTGTGTCGAGCTCGGTCAGGTTGTCGTCGACGCCCTCGATCTCGAAGCCGAGGCAGGCGGTGAAGTCCTCCTCGTTGCCGATCATCACGTCGATGCCCGGGGCGAGCCGCGGTTGACCTCGCGGGCCCGTTCCACTCCTCCGAGCCCCTTCCACAGGCTGGGCCGGTAGTTGAGGTCGTAGGAGACGACGGTGCCGTGGCGGGCGGCGGTCACGGCCTCCTCGATCACGTCCGGCGTGGTCGCGGAGAGGCCGGCGAAGATGCCGCCGGTGTGAAGCCAACGCACCCCGAGCGTCCCGAACAGATGCTCCCAGTCGACGTCGCCGGGCTGAAGCTGCGAGGCGGCCGTGTTGCCCCGGTCGGACACGCCGAGCGCGCCGCGCACGCCGAAGCCGCGCTCGGTGAAGTTGAGCCCGTTGCGCACGGTGCGGCCGATGCCGTCGTACGGCACCCAGCGGATCAGCGACGTGTCGACCCCTCCCTGGAGGATGAAGTCCTCGACGCAGCCGGCCGACCTCGTTGTCGGCGAGGGCGGTGACGACCGCGGTCCGCATCCCGAAGCAGCGGCGCAGTCCGCGGGCGACGTTGTACTCGCCGCCCCCTCCCAGACCCGGAACGAGCGCGCGGTGCGGACGCGCTCCTCGCCCGGGTCGAGGCGGAGCATGATCTCGCCGAGCGCGACCAGGTCGTACCGGCACTCCTCGGCGGGGCGGAGCTCGAGGACGCTCACGGTGTACGCCCCAGCGCCAGCGCCTCGGCCGTCAGCCGCTCGACCTCGTCCCAGTTCCCGGCCGCGAGCAGCGGCGGCGCGACCATCCAGCTTCCCCCGATCGCGACGACCTGAGGCAGCGCGAGATACTCGCGCGCGTTCCCGGCGTTGAGCCCGCCGGTCGGGACGAACCGCGCCTCGGGAAACGGCGCCGCGAGCGCCCGGATCAGGTCGATGCCGCCCAGTGACCTCCGCGGGGAAGAGCTTGACCGTCGACACCCCGGCGACGAGCGCCTCGGTCAGCTCGGACGCGGTCGCGACACCCGGCAGGCCGGCACGCCGAGCGCCGCGCAGCGTTCGACGACGTCGCGGTCCAGGCCGGGGGAGACGACGAACGACGCGCCGGCCGCGACCGCCGACGTCGACCTGCTCCACCGAGCGGACCGTTCCGGCGCCGACGACGAAGCCCTCGCCGGCGAGAGCCTCGATCGCGTCCGCGGCGGCCTCGCTTCGGAAGGTCACCTCGACGGCCGGGCTCCGGCCGCCGGCCAGCGCCGCGCCCGAGCTGCCCCGGTCTCCCGGCTCTCGACCGTCACGACCGGGAGGACACGCTGCGCGGCGACGACTGCCAGTGCGTCGGTCATCGCCCGAGCCAGCCGCCGTCGACGGGGAGCACGACCCCGTTGACGTAGTCGGAGGCGGCCGAGGCGAGGAAGACGGTCGCCCCCGCCAGGTCGGCCGGCTCGCCCCACCGGCCGGCGGGGATCCGCTCGAGGATCGCCCGTGACCGCTCCGGATCGTCGCGCAGCGCCCGCGTGTTGTCGGTCGCGAAGTAGCCCGGGCGCGATCGCGTTCACGTTCACGCCGTGGGGGCCCACTCGTTCGCGAGCGCGCGCACGAGCCCGGCGACGCCCGACTTCGATGCGGTGTACGCGACGACGTTGACCCCGCCCTGGAAGCTCAACATCGACGCGGTGAAGATGATCTTGCCGGCCCCGCGCTCGACCATCGGCCGCGCGAGCTCGCGTGCCAGCACGAACTGTGACGTCAGGTTCGTCTGCAGCACGCGCCGCCACTGCTCGTCGTCGTGCAGTCGAGCGCCGGTGCGCGCGCGATCGTGCCCGCGTTGTTGACGAGGATGTCGACCTCGAGCCCGTCGCGGAGCACCGAGGCGGCCAGCTGCGCTGCACCGTCCTCGAGCCGAGATCGGCGCGGTAGGCGGTGAAGGTGCGCCCGTGGCCCTCGACGCGCGTCTGCGCCTCGCTGCCGGCGGAGTCGATGTTGAGGCTCGTGCCGACGATGTCGGCGCCGGCTGCGGCGAGCGCGTCCGTCATCGCCAGCCCGATCCCGCGCCGGCAGCCCGTGACGAGCGCGACCTTGCCGGTCAGATCGAAACTCACCCGGCGTCCCCGGCGCAGTCGACCAGCATCTTCATCGCCGTCCCGGCGTCGAGCGCCTCGAATGCGGCTTCGGTCTCGGCGAGGGGCACGACGTCGGTGACCAGAGCGTCGACGGGGATCTTGCCGTCGGCGAGCAGGCGGACCGCGTCGTCGAAGTCGGGACGTTCGTAGACCCGCGCACCGACGATCGTCAGCTCGCGCCAGAAGACGCGGAAGAGGTCGACCGGGGGCGGCGTGGAGTGGATCGCGACGACGACGAGGCGGCCGCGCGGGCCGAGCGCATCGATTGCGCTCTGGATGCCCGGGACGGCGCCCGAGACCTCGAAGGACGACCTCGGCGCCGGCGCCCTCCGTCCACTCTTCGACGTATGCGGCGACCTCACGGTCGCGCGGGTCGAGCGTCGGCAGTCCGACGACGTCGGCCAGATGTCTGCGCGCGTCGTTCGGCTCGACGAGGAGGACGTCGGCTCCGTCTCCCGGGCGACCGCCGCCACGAGCAGGCCGATCGGCCCGCCTCCGACGACGACCGCGCGTTGCCCGGCGGCGAGCTCGGCCCGGCCGACGTCGTGGACGGCGACGGCCGTCGGCTCCGCGAGCGCGGCAGTGCGCAGCGACATATCCGCCGGGAGCGGTACGAGCGTGTCGGCCGGGACGGTCCAGCGCGGCTGGAGCGATCCGGGCGCGTCGATCCCGAGGAAGGAGAGACGCTGGCAGATGTGAGGGACCCCGCCACGGCACGCCCTGATGACGCGCGACCGCGGTGGGCCCGCACTCGCGCTCCAGCTCCTCGAGGTGCCGGTGACGGACATGAGCGAGGCGGCGGAAAAGCATCCGTCGGTGGCCCTCTTCGGCGAGGGGTACGGACTCGATCGCGCCGCCATGGACATGTTCACGGATGCTTCTGCTGCGCCACCCCGGCGGACGGGTCGCAGCCGTACGCGTCGCCGATGGTCGCGAGCGATCTGACGGGGGTCGCGCCGGCGCACGTTCTCGTCGCAGAATACGACGTTCTCCGCGACAGCGGCGAGGCGTACGCAAAGCGACTCGAGGCGGCAGGCGTCGAGACGACCCTTCATCGCTTCTCCGGCCACACGCACGGATCAAGCGCGTTGTGGCAGACGTGGGAACCGGCTCGCGCCTGGATGGACGAGGTCGTCGCCCGCCTGCGCCGCGCCCTTCGCGATCCGCTCGCGGAAGTTCCGGGCACGAAGCGTGAGAGTGGGGTCGCATGATCGCGGTTGTCGGCGAAGCGCTTTTCGACGCGCATGTCGACGGCGACGAGTTCCGCCTGTTCCCCGGCGATGTCCGTTCAACATCGCCGTCGCGCTCGCGCGGCTCGGCGTCCCCTTCTGCTATCTCCCGGAGGCGTCTTTGAACGATGTCCAGGCCCGCTTGAGGCCGCATTGCCGCGAATGCTTGGCCTGGAGACTAGCCACGGAAGACCTGAAATCCGTGCTCCACTCGTACTACTAGCGGCTATCACGGTCAGGCGCAAAAAAGACGAAAAGCTCATTTACAGGGGTTTTCTATGGCCGGGCAGGGATCGAACCTGCGACCCTGGGGATTAAAAGGCGGTAGCTAGAAGTTCGGCTTGGTTCGGTTGCCCTGGACCATGCGGTTTTGAGCTGCTTGGGCGGCCTTGGTGTTTCGGTGGTTCTCGGTGGGTTGTGTTGCCCCAAGGTTGCCCCCAGGAAGGATTCTCACCGAGGCAATCTCCCACGGCGTTGTGGAAGCTACAACGCGAAAACTAAGCGGGGCGCGACCCGCCGGGGCTCGGCCGAAGGGTCGTCTCCCTCCAAACCCGGGAGGAAGACGACCCGGTTCGGCTTAAGGTCGTTTCCTACATGGTCTGAAGGATCTTCTGCTTCTGCGCCTCGAACTCCGCCTGGGTAAGCACGCCGGAGTCGAGCAGCCCTTTCAGCTTGGCCAGCTCCTCCATGCTGTCCTCCGCCGCGGGTGCGGCTGCCACCGGCACCGCCTGCTCGGCCGGAGGCTGCTCGGTCGGTGCGGTCTGTGCGGCGTCTGCGGTCGCTGCGTTGGCACCAGCCTTCGCGGCTGTGTGGGCGACAGCGCCTACTGCTGCAATTTTGGCCACTGGCCGTCGTCTGAACATCTCATTCCTCCTGTCTCGATCGTGGGAGTGGGTTTTTCAGGTGAGGGAAGTTCAGGCCACAGCCGGCTGCGCTCGAATCGTGGACGGGTACGCCACGATGGAGCCGCTGGGAAGAAACCAAGCTGAAGAGGAAGCAGCCGAGAAAGCTGTGCCCTTTACGCGCGGCAATCCGCGCCGGCCAGAACGCGATCGGTATCCAGAGGCTGAGAACAACAACATGTTCGGCTCCTAAGTCTCGGCTTCCGGGCTGACCACGATGAAGGTCGACCCACGACACCGACTGATTGCTGGAGCCGGAAAAATATTCCCGCCGAGAGGTTAAGGCGAGAAGAAGACCGTATCAGACTTCTGGCGTCGCGAAGCGCGGCGGCGCGTTTGTTCGCATCAGAATCGAAATCTCCGGGCCGGTTCGCGTTCCCCGGAGCACCGACCCCCTCGGGCGCTGATCGAACCCGGCAACAAGCACTACGCGCATACCGACACTCGCGGCATCGAGGACGTTTTCGGAGACGGCACATACGCTGAGACGCGCAGGTTCTGAATGGACTCCCCGGCGAGGCACCTCGAAGAAGTCCTCCGCAAATTGGACTAAGAAGGTGGTTTCTAAAAGAAGGTGAGCGCCGGACTGGGCTATTTGTGCTAGAATTCACATTCGAAACACCGAGCCAGTCGCGCTGACGGCAGATTTAGCCGTCGAGCCGCCAGCTTCTTCTTCCTCGATGAATCGCGTCTCAGCATTTGCTGAGCCAGCCCGTGGAGGTAATCGCCTCCGAGGTGCTGTCTGCTTCTGAGAGGAGTACACCATGACAACTCTGGTTCGCTTTGATCCCTACCGTCAGGCGACCGCTCTACAAGGCGAGATGGCCCGCTTCCTAACGCTGTTCGCTGGGGAAGCCGGCACTACGACAGCCGGTGTCTGGGCTCCAGCGATGGATGTCTGGGAGACGAACGAGGAGATCGTCTACGCGTTCGATCTGCCCGGGATCCCGAAGGACACGGTCTCGATCGAGTTCGATCACGGTGTCTTGACCGTCAGCGCCGAGCGCGAGCGCTCCCAGGAAGTCTCGGACGGCCAGCTCTACCGTTTCGAGCGCCGATATGGAGGCTTCTCGCGGGTGATCGGGCTGCCGCAGGGCGTGTCTGAGGATCAGATCTCGGCTCGCTACGACAACGGCGAGCTCGAAGTCCACGTTAAGAAGCCTGCGGTCGAGACGCCGCACCGGATCCAGATCGGCAACGGCAAGGCTGCGATCGGCACCGGCAAGGCCCCGATCGAGGGTAAGGCGACAAAAGCGTAGCGAGCACAGCCGCTATGTGCCTAGCGCGAAAGAGAAGGCCCGTTTCGGCGGGCCTTCTCTCTGACCGCCGGCCCGGACCGCGCCCCCTTCCCCTTCCCAGACCTGCAACGCTTCCGCGGAACGCGCCACGCCTTCTCGCGAAAAACGCTCCTCCATCGGACCGCCGTTTCGGTATGCCTCGTACGCCTTCAGCACCTCGAAATCGTGGCGGCCCCGATCGAGGAAGTAGCGGGCACAAAAAGCCTGCCAGTCGAGGCGCGCAGTCATTGGTGCGCGTTTACCGTGGTGATCGGCACGAGGGCGAGACCTCCCGCCCCGGGGTTGCGCCGGGCCATTGCCCGCGTTGCAAGCGAGGCGAGGACGCCCATCAGGGCGGCTGCGAGCGCGCTCGTCACGAGCAGGAGGCCGGAGGCGAGGGAGAAGTTGATCGCGATGTCCTTGCCGACGCCGAGCGCGAGCAGGATGCCTGCGGTCGCTCCGGCGCCGACGACGACGCCTCCGGAGGTGATCGGGATCACGCCTGCCGCGGCGGCAAGACAGATCACTGAAAGCGCAGTGGTCGGGGAGAAGGAAAGCCCGAGTGCCGTGAGCAGGGCGGCGCTGCCGAAAGCACGCGTCGACCAGCAGGCGAAGAGGTAGAACCAGGCGACGGTTGCGTCGCGGCGCCCGCGTGTCGTCGTGTGCCGGGCGACGTGCTCGCTGATGGTGCGCAGCCGACGGCTACGCCATAGGAGCGGCAGCCGACTCAGGCGCCCGCCGACGACCAACATTGTGCAGCAGCCGACACCGAAGACGACGACGATCAGCAACGGGCCGCGAAGAGCGGTGCCGCTCGTCGCCGTCGCCGAGATCGAGAGCGGGAGCATCGCGATCGCGTCAATCATCCCGAGCGAGACGATCGAGAGGACGATTGCCTCGAAGCCGACGCGAATGCCGCCAAGCTTCCGCAGCATGCCCACTTTGACGAGGTAATCGAGACGGAAAGGAAGCACCGCCCCGCTCGCCGCGGCTGCACCGACCGAGGCAAGACAGCGGGCTTGGTCGGGACACTCGTCCGGCGGGAAGAGCCGGTGCCAACCGCGAGCGCGAAATAGGTAGCTGGCGAGGTAGGAGAGAGCGGCAGCAGCAGCCAGCGCCGGCTCAGCGTGATCAAGCGGCCAACTCGCATGCGTCAATCGCCGCCCGACCAGAATCGCGGCGGCGACCGTGAGCAGGACAAAGGCCAGGCCCGCGACAAACCGACCGCGGTGCCGCGGCGCAACGAGCTCGATCGTCCGGCGGGTGAACCCCACGCCGGAGCTACCACCATGGGGGACGACACGGTACGTCGATCGATTCATTGCCAGGTCTCGACTGGAACCCACCGGGCGAACCTGTACGAGTGGTCCCCGAGCCACATTTCTGCAGATCCGACCGAGGCGTGCTCGAGCCACCGCTCGACCGCGTCAAGGACGTACACGATGGCTCGATCGGAGTCATGCTCGACCCGGACGTCCACCTCCTGGCGATCGCCGCGAAGCGAGATGCGCTCCGCGCCGACGACGAGAGTCAGCCGCTCGGCAAGTGCGCCAGCGCTCGCGGCGTCCGGTACCACGATCCGCATTTCCATCACGATGCTCCCTCAGCTCGCGCTCCCGGCCCCTGAACGCGACCGACTAACAAAGCCGTCCCGCCCGATTGCTGAGGGTGGACCTCTCGCGGGGCCGATTGCTACGGCCCCGCACCGTGATTCACTGCGCCGATGATTACGGCGCCGCAGGTCAAGTCTAGCGCGCTTTCACGCCGGACGCCGTGGACCGCGCTAGATTTCGGTTGTTGCGATGGCTGTGGAAGAGATCCCGCACCTGCGTGTCCTGATCGCGAATGAGAGGCGGGAGCGACTCGAGTTGCTCGCCCAGGTCGTCGCAGGGCTCGGGCACGAGGTGATCGCACGCGAGATCGACGTGAAGGAAGTCGGGGCCGTAACCGCGAGAGAGCGACCCGACGTCGCTCTGGTGGGACTCGGCCTGCACTCCGAGCATGCGCTCGAGCTGATCTCGGAGATCGTTCGCGAGGCCTCCTGTCCGGTGATCGCGCTCCTCCACGCCAACGACCCGGCGTACATCCACGAGGCGGCCAAGCGCGGCGTTTTCGCCTACATCGTCGACAGCAGTCCGGATGAGCTGCAGAGCGCAATCGACATCACCCTGCAGCGGTTCGCCGAGTACCACAACCTCAAAGGCGCCTTCGGACGCCGAGCAACGATCGAGCAAGCCAAGGGCATCCTGATGGCCCGCCACGCCATCGACGCGGACAAAGCGTTCGAGATGCTCCGAGACCACTCCCAGCACAACGGCCGAAAGCTCACTGACATCGCCACAGCGATCGTCGAGAGCCATCTCCTACTGCTACCGGCTCATCCCGGCGCAGCATCCCACAACGGCCCCTCGGCCGCCGACGCCCGAGTACCGGCCCTGCGCGATGATCGGCCGTATGAAGTGGAGCGAGATTGAGAAGCGGTCTAAGGCGGCGCCTGACGCGCTTGCCATCGCGCGGGCAGATCTCGAGCGGCGTTCAGGCGTTCTGGAGCTGAACTGCGAAGTGCAGCCCGTTACCGACGGGCGGAGGGCGGCGTGTCGATCGTCGAGGCCTGAGCCCAACCTCCGGTGATGGATGAATTCGACGATCTCCGCCGACGCGTCGACACTCTGGAGGAGCGGAATCGGCTCGCTCTGCTAATGGCCTGGGCCGGCATCGTCCTGCACCAGCAGTCAGGCGCAGACGAGGACGCCGTGTTGACGGCAGTGAGGGAGTGGGTGGACGATCCAGGGTCGGTCGAGAAGTGGGAAGCCGCGTTCGACGCACTCAGCGCCACGCTCTCGACCCATCCCGAGCTAAGACAACCACCGTAACCTCCGACGCGCTGGCGGTGAGGATGCCACTCCGCCCCTGAGGATCTGACGCTGAGCGCCTAGGAAGTCTGGAGGAACCGGCGACGGCCGGGCATTGACCGGTTCCGGTGAGGGAGGGATGATCGCCGTGAGGACGATGTTCGCCGCAGTCAGCTTCCAGAACACGCCGCTCGACCTGATCGCCGAGAAACACCGCGAGATTGAGGCGCTCGGCTGGCGCGAGTACGGCCGCGCCGACCCGTGGCTGGTGAGGTACCAGAGGGACTTTGCCGAGGGTGAGCATCATCGGGGCGTCGATGCCGAGCTTCGCCGAGTCATGGGCGACTACTGGCTCTCCCCGGACGAAGGCGCCTACCTGCACGGAGAGACAAGCGCTCCCAACAGAAGCGCAATGTCTGGAGAGATCGATCCGACGGGGGAAAGGAAGGACGCTCTCAACGCATTCCTGGAGGCCAAGCTCCGGGAGGGCTTCGAGATCGAGACGCATACCGATACGCATGCAATTGTCGTCGAGGGTGACCAGGTGAAATCGTTCCTGGGTCGATTTCGAATGTCCGGCGCCGCCAAGCGATACGTCATCTCGGTGGACGAGCAGGGCGAGGTGACGATGATCCCGGCAGAGCCCAAGCGAAGCTGACGAGGCGGCGTACCTTCTGAGCGATGAGTTCCAAGTTCAGTACCGGGTTTCGACGTGCGCCGCTCGACCGGCTCGAAGCCTCGAAGCTCCTGGCTGATCGGGGCTGGGGCAAGGCACCGGCGTTCGAGCCGCTGGAGGGCGACCCGCTCGACCTGGCCGACGCGGCGGCGGCGGCGGAGGAGTTCCGGGCGAGGATCCTTCGGCTTGCTGAGGCCGGAGAGCAAGCCGACTCCGAGGGCCCGAGGACACAACCTTCGCACTAGTCCCGGTGGGTCGGCCTCTGGTCCGCGCTTGTAGACAGTCCTGTGGAAACGGCGTAGGATCCGCCGACCACAGATCGCGGACCGAGCCATTCGAGGGAGAGGAGGCAGGCGTTGCGTCTACTGCTTGTCGCCGTAGTGGCGGCGACGGTTGCAGCAATCGCCCTGGCAATGGCCGCGTTCCCCAGGCAAGCGCGAGGGACGGATGTGAGGATCGCAGGTACCGGAAGCCTCGCGTTCGATGCGCAGTTGGACGTGCGGTACCCCGAGACATCGTGCCCCGACGGCACGCCCGGCGGCGTTGAGTGCTACTCCCGCACGGGGAGCGGAATTATCCGCGGCCTTGGAAACGTGACAGAGTCGTATGCCTACGAGGTTGAGAGCGCGCCCAGTGGATGCGCCGACAACTTCGTGCGTCTGCTGAGCACGACGGCGCGGCTGAGTATTCTCGGCAAAGGAGAGATCGAGCTTCGTATCAGCGGCACGGGTTGCGTCGCTCGCGTCCCACCTCAGCCCTTGCGGGGAAAGGCTGAGTTCACTATCACGGGGGGCTCGGGCAAATACGACGGCGCGTCTGGCGGCGGCACCTACGTTGACCTCTCATACGGTCCACCCAGCTTTCGCGGGAGGGATACCTGGACGGGCACGCTCGTCGTTCCAGCGCTCGACTTCGACCTGACGCCACCCGTGCTCGCGGGCGCGAGAAGCAGGACGATCCGTGCTGCGAGAGGGCGCGCACGCGCCCGCGTCGCGTATTCCGTCACAGCGCGGGACGACGTTGACGGCGGACTCCCTGCGACCTGCCTCCCGAGGTCGGGCAGCTTGTTCAAGGTCGGCCGCACCGTCGTGAACTGCTCTGCCATCGACAAGAGCGGGAACACGAGGAGCGGGCGGTTCACCGTCACTGTTCAAGCGCGGCGATAACACGCACTGCCTCGCTCAACAACCCTTCACCAGCCGTATGAGTCGCCTTGCCCGCGAGGCCGACACAACGAGCATCCGCTGACCTGCGCCGAGTGGTTGATCTTGGTACCAAACTTGGTACCGACCTGGCGCACCTGCGAATGGCGATCGGGGTGGGCACAAGCGGCCACGCTGCACCCTGGGCGGCTTCCCCGTGGCCCCCTGCGTGGCCCCAACGGCCTCACTGTGGTTCTCGCCGGAAACCGGAAAGCCCTGTCAGCAGGGCTTTCTCCTATGGGCCGGGCAGGGATCGAACCTGCGACCTTGGGATTAAAAGTCCCCTGCTCTACCGACTGAGCTACCGGCCCGCTGTGCGTCGAGTATAGGAGCCATCCTCGTGGGCTCCGTAGATCTCCTCGCACTCGAGGCACACCCACTCGCCGCCGGCGCCGCACGCGCTCAGCTCCGCGGGAACCATCGTCACGCCGCAGGTGCAGATCGGCGGCTCGTCGTCGCTCAGCCGCTGGTCCGTCGATCACCGATGGCGAGTATACGAGGGCTCCCAACCGGTATAGAAAGGCCCTGTGGATCAGGCGCGTGTCAGCCTGATGCGATGGCTCCGGCGGCAGCTGCGGCAGCCCCTGCCCGGCCGCGAGCATCTCGAGGCCGCGGTCGAGAACGACGACCCGGCCGAGGCGCGGCGGCTGCTCGAGGACGCGCCGTTCTCGCCCGAGCAGCGCCGGTACGTCGACGACGTGCTCGACCGCTGGGACCGGGAGAAGACAGGCCGGCTAGCTCACACCGGGCGGCGCGTTACCGAGATGCCCCACGCCGCTCCGGAGGCGAAGAGCTCGTCGGGATCGACCTCTCCGACCCAGCCGAGGAAGTGCTTCGTCGGGTCGTCCTCGGTTGCGCCGTAGACGGCGAGCCGCTCCTCTGCGCCGGCGGCGCCTCGGCGCGCTCGAGCCGCTCGAGCTCAGCCTCGCGCTCCTCGCTCGCCGGACCCTCCATGTACCCGCGCGGCACGTGGGGAGCCTAACGACCCTGGTGAGTCGCCAGCGGCGAGTTCGATGCTGGCGGCGACGTGGTCAGGCTGGGCTGGTCCTGTTGCGGGCGGAAGCAGCGCCCCGGGGTGGCGAGTGCCCGGTTCCACGTTTCAGGATCCCTCCGTCGGGCAGGAGGGGATGGCCTCACTCCGAAGGTTTCCCCCGTGGGACGGTCGTTCTGATTCAGCGCCGATACTCCAGGCCGCTTCGTTCGCTGTTGATCGCCGCAGCCGCAACGGCGTTGATCGTTGCGGGAAACGCTTCCGGCGGAGTGGCGGCGGCGGGGAGCCCATCTGTGGTCGCCGTCCCGCAAGGCGCGCGCGCCGCGCAGACGATCACCAACGTACCGACTCTCGAGGACAGTCTCGTCACGGCGGTCAACGAGCTCCGGCGGCAGTACGGCCTGAGTGCGCTGCGACTCGATCTGGACCTCGCGGAGGTGGCCCGGGCCCATTCGCTCTCGATGGCGGAACGCGGCTACTTCGAGCACTCTTCACCGGCCAGGACGCCGTTCTGGCGGCGGGTCGAGTCGAAGTACCCGGCGCAACACCGCCGCTTCTGGAGCGTGGGCGAGAACCTCGCCTGGGCCTCGCCGAGCATGAGCGCGGAGTTGGCGATCCAGCTCTGGATGAACAGCCCGCCGCATCGCAGCATCCTGCTTCGTTCGGGCTGGCGGGAGATCGGCGTCGGTGGAGTGCACGTCCGTCCCGGTACGGGCGTGTACCAGGGGCTGGCCGCGACGATCGTCACTGCGGACTTCGGCGTTCGCCGCTAGCGGCGTCGGCCTCCGTCCGGTCGGGCGCTATCCTCCTCGGGCCGGGCCCCCGTCGACTAGCGGCCCAGGTCACAGCCCTTTCAAGGCTGTAGCGCGGGTTCGAATCCCGCCGGGGGCATTGGTCGCCGGCCTCCGCCCGGCTCGCCGTCGAAAATCCGCTCGCCTGCGGCTCGCATGACGATTTTCAACGGTCAAAGACAGCGACTCGCACCGGGCGTTCGTGTGCCGCGCCCGCCATGTCGGTCGCGGCGGCGGGTGCGTTTTCAGGAGCAGACGGCCTTGCCCCCGGGCACGTAGCGGGCGAACTAGCAGCGAGAGTCTGGAAGGGCAGGGCGACATGTGGAAGTCTGAGGGGTGCGGGAGGTGCAGGCCGGCGAAATCGAAGGCGATAGTCGAACGCATGGTTCTCCGAGGGCGATATCCCAGCCTTCACGAACGCCTGAAGGAGTGCCCGTGCCTGGCCCGTCGTCAGGATCTGGCACCCGTGGCGCTTGAGCTGCTTGTACTGGACGAGCACCTTGCGCGGCTGGAGCTGGCAGCTTCGAGAGATCGGGATAGCTCCGATCGAAAGCGACCACGTAGCGAGCCGGCACGAACGCCCGGATCCGGCGGTTCGCCCACGCTCTCGCCGGAAGCCAACTGGCCGGATCGGCCACGAATTTCTCGATCGACGCGAGCGCCGCGTCTGGGCCGGCGTTGGCTTGGTGAAGTGCTGATTCCACGATGGGTCGGGTGAGGGCACTCCACTGACGGTCACCAGTCGATCACCTCTCCGAACCTGGTGGAAGACCCATGCGTGGTGCCTGCCGACATCGAGCCTGAGGTTGTGCTCGAACAGGCCGGTCGCCAGGATCTTCGACAGGAGTAGTTGCACACCCTGGGGGGTGAGCCGCTGCTGGACGTAGCCCGTGTCGAGCCTTCTCGCTCCATCGGGAACGACCGTGGCGTCGCCGGACGAAGTCCACTTCTGCCAGATGACCCGTCCGTCGGCATACACGTTCCAGGTTGTGGTTGTCTGTGGGCCTGAGACCGATCAGCAGCCTGCCGGTCGTGGGCGTGCTCGCCTTGACGCCCTCTGGAGGAAAGCCGGCGAAGTGCGTGGGAGGGAGTCAGCTTGGTGGAAGCCGATCCCGCAGCCGCGACCGCCAGCGCGAACACAAGCGCCAGGGCAACGAGACCGGTCGTTCTCATCGCTGGCACCTCTCTCCTCCACCGTGTGCCTGCCGCCAGTTGTCCACATGACCCTACGCCGCAACTCTTGCGTTGTATAGGACAAGTGGTCACCCTCCGGGTGCGCCGCCAGAGCCGCATCGGCGACCTAAGCTACCGACAGTCTCACGAAGAAGAGGAGCAGAAGGTATGCGCGCAACCCTGATGTACGGCGCAGGCGATGTTCGTGTCGAGGAGGTCCCCGACGCCCATCTGATCGAACCGGGTGACGCGCTCGTTCGCGTCACGCGCGCCGCGGTTTGCGGCAGCGACCTGTGGCCGTACAAGTCGATGGAGCCGAGCGAGACCGGTCGGCGAATGGGACACGAGTTCATCGGGATCGTCGAGGAGGTCGGCAAGGAGGTCGGCACGGTCGAGAAGGGCGACCTGGTCGCCTCGCCGTTCCTCTGGTCCGACGGCACTTGCGTGTTCTGCCGGCGGGGCCTCCACAGCTCCTGTCTCCACGGCGGGAGATACGGCTGGGCCGATGTCGACGGCGGTCAGGGAGAGGCGGTGCGTGTACCACAGGCCGACGGGACCCTCGTCGTCTTGCCGGTGGAGAAGGACGATGCGTTGATGCCGTCGCTGCTCGCGCTGACGGACGTGATGGGAACCGGCCATCACGCCGCCGTCGAGGCTCGGGTGGGTCCCGGGAAGACAGTGGCAGTGGTCGGGGACGGGGCGGTCGGACTGTGCGGCGTGATTGCGTCCAAGCGCCTCGGCGCGGATCGGATCATCCTCCTCGGCCGGCGACCCGATCGCACCGCCCTGGCGAAGGAGCTCGGCGCGACCGACATCGTCACCGAGCGCGGCGACGAGGCAGTCGAGCGCGTCCGCGAGCTCACCGACGGACTCGGTGCCGACTCGGTGCTCGAGTGCGTCGGTCTCGAAGAAGCTGTGGTCACCGCCCTCGAGCTCGCGGCCCCGGGCGGCGCGGTCGGCCGTGTCGGCGTTCCCGAGAACGAGACGCTCCCCGGCGGCGTGCCGTTCTGGAAGAACGTCAGTGTCTCCGGTGGGCCGAGCCCGGTCCGCGCATACATCGAGGAGCTGCTCGCGGACGTCCTCGAAGGAAAGATCGAGCCGGGGCGTGTCTTCGACCGCGTGACAGACCTCGACGGAGTGCCGGACGGCTACCGCGCGATGAACGAGCGCGAGTCGATCAAGGTCATGATCGAGCTCTGAGGGGGGCGCTAGCCGCGGCCGATGTAGGGCATCTTCGTCGCCATCACCGTCATGAACTGGACGTTGGCGTCCAGCGGGAGGGTCGCCATGTAGACCACGGCGCGGCCGACGTGCTCGACGTCGATCACGGGCTCCGTCCGGGTCGCCCCGTCAGGCTGGCGGACGCCCGTCGTGCGCATCCGCTCGGCGAGCTCCGTCGCCGCGTTGCCGATGTCGATCTGCCCGCAGGCGATGTCGTAGGCCCGGCCGTCGAGCGAGGTCGAGCGGGTGAGGCCGGTGACGGCGTGCTTCGAGGCCGTGTAGGCCACGGACAACGGCCTCGGGACATACGCGGAGATCGAGCCGTTGTTGATGATCCGGCCGCCGCGCGGCGTCTGCTGCTTCATCAACCGGAACGCGTGCTGGGTGCAGAGGAAGACTCCGGTCACGTTCGTCTCGATCACGGCCCGCCAGGCGTCGAGGTCGAGGTCCTCGAGCGGTACGGCCGGCGCGTTGATGCCGGCGTTGTTGAACAGCACGTCGAGCCGCCCGAAGCGCTCCTCGACCTGGCCGAAGAGCGCGGCGACCGACTCCGGGTCGCGGACGTCGGCTGCGATCGCGACGGCGCCGTTCCCCGCCTCGGCGGCGGCCGGTTCCAGCGTCTCGAGGTGCCGGCCGGAGAGGACGACCGTGAAGCCCGAGCCCGCGAGCGCGACGGCGCTCGCGCGACCGATGCCGCTCCCCGCCCCCGTGACCACGGCGATTCCGCCCACGGCGGGAGCTTACGCGACGCCAGGTCGCGGCGGCGGGTCCGGTGCACCGGCTCGAGCCGGGCCGCGTCTGGCCGGGCAACGTCGCGCCGGCCGAAATCTGGTTAGCTCCGCGCGTGGTGCAGGCGAAGCTCCTCGGCGTAGCGCTCGGGCACTCGGTCCGCTCGGCTCACATCCCGCGCCGAAGAGCTACTACCTCGCGCTCGGCGACTCGATCGCGTACGGGATCCAGCCCACAAGGTCGACCGCCGGCCTGCCGCCGCCAGGGTTCACACGGATACGTCGACCTCGTTCGCCGCCCGGCTGCGCAAGCTCGCGCCGAAAATCCAGGTCGTCAACTACGGCTGCCCCGGGGAGTCCGCGAAGACGTTCATGGCGCGGCGGCTGCCCCTGGCTCGGCGGAAGGCAGGAAGCTCCACGACGCCGTTCCGCGAGCACCCAGCTCGCGGCAGCGCTCGCCTTCCTGCGGGCGCATCCGCGGCCAGGTCAGCCCGATCACGGTCACGCTCGGCGGCAACGACATCAACGAGGTCGCCGATGCCTGCAAGGGCGACCTGAGAGTGCATCAAGGCCCGCGCGCCGGCCGCGATCAGGCAGTTCTCCACCCGGCTGTCGGCGATCGTCGGGCCCATTCGCTCGGCGGCGCCGCAGGCGGAGATCGTGCTCACCGGGCTCTACGACTTCAACGCCGACGACCTGCGTCACACGGATCCGATCTTCCAGTCGCTCAACGGAACGATCGCGAACGTCGCTCGCCGCCACGGAGCGCACTACGCGAACCTCTTCGCCGCCTTCAACCCGCAGGGCAGCGCCGCCCGGGAGCGCGCCCGGATCTGTGCCTTCACCTTCATCTGCTCACAGGAGGATCCCCACCCGACCGACGCCGGCTACCGGGCGATCGCCGACGCCGTCTGGAAGGCCGCCCGCTACTGATCCGAGCTGTGCTCGGCCAGCCAGGCTTTCGCGACCCGCTTCTGCGCCTTCGTCAGCCACGCCTCGGCGACGAGATCCTCGAGCTCCTGCTTGCGTAGGCGCCGGAGGTCTTTGATCCGCATCAGCACGGCCGAGTAGCCGTTCCAGTGCGGCGTGGTGAAGAAGATCCCGCGCTCGTCGTTCAGCATCAGCTCTTTCAGGTCCTCGCCGTCGACGCGGAAGACGAGGACGTCGGTCAGGCGCTTGCCCGTCTTCTGGTCGACTGCGTCCCGCCGGGGCGAGCGGTGGAAGCAGAACCACGACTTGCCGTGGACGACGTACGAGGGGCGGCCGTCCTCGGAGACCTCCTTCGTGACCTCCGGTAGCGCAAGCGCGATCCGGTCGAGGTCCTGCATCGTCGCCATGCCTGCACTTTGCCAAGCCGGACGAGCGCTACGCACCTCCGTACGACCGGAGGGGATCGGTGCCCGTAGTGTCCCGGGATGCGTCGTTCCTTGCCGGCGTTGCTCGCGTTCGTCGCGCTCGTGCTGCCCGCTGTCGCGCACGCGGACGCCGACCCGGCGAGCGACACGCTCTACACCGGGCGCGTCTTCCTCCCGCTGAGCGGGAAGGTCTCGCCGCGGCTGCGCGTGAGCTGGACGCGGTCACGCTCGAGGCCCAGCGGGCGGGACGTCCGGTGCGCGTCGCGCTGATCGCAGCGCCGATCGACCTCGGCGGCGTGCCGCAGCTCTTCGGCAAGCCGACGACATACGCGCGCTTCCTCGCCGGCGAGCTGCAGTTCGTCTACCCGGACAAGGTGCTGATCGTGATGCCGCAGGGCGCGGCGCTCGGCGACCACGCGCGGCTCGTCGCCAACCCCGACGTCCTGAACGCGAAGGTCGGGCCGGGCCCGGACGGTCTCGCGCTGACGGCGATCGGGCTCGTGCGGAAGGTGGCGGGAGTCGGGCGGCCGCCGGACCAGAGCAGCGGCATCTCGCCCTTCGTGTGGGTCGCAGCGGGCCTCGCGGCGGTCATCCTGCTCGGCGCCGGGATCCTCCTCGCGCGGAGGTCGCGGGCGCAGTGATCGCGCTGCTCGCACTGGTGCTGGGAACGGCGACGCTGCCGCCGAGCGTCAAGCCGTGGCCGATCGGCGCCGGACCCGGCTTTCGGCTCGACGCGGGGAGCCCGCCTGCCCTGTGCAGCACGAGCCTCACGCGCTACGGCGTCCATGTCGAGCTCTTCGTCCGCCGGCAGGTGCTGATCGTTCCGGCCGGGATCGGCGTGGCGAAGCCGTGGCGCATGCACTTCGGCCGCATCCGGCCCGGCGGCTGCACGCACGACCTGCGCACACTCGACCCGACCGGGGTGATCGAGGTCGGCCGGCCCGCCACGCTCGGCGACTTCTTCGCGGTCTGGGGGCAGCCGCTCGGGCCGCGGCGGATCGCCGGGTTCCGGGGGCGGGTGCTCGCGTTCGTCGACGGGAAGCTGCGCCGCGGCGACCCGCGGACGAATCCCGCTGACGCGGCACTCGAACATCGTCCTCGAGCTCGGCGGGTACGTCCCGCCGCACCCGCGCTACCTGTTTCCGCCCGGGCTTTGATCCGCCGCCCCGCTCGTCTACGGATGCCAGTAGGTCTGGGTGACGTAGAACTGCGTCGCCGGGATGTCCTCGACGAAGATGTACGCGTGCGTGCTCACGGCGGCCTCGTGCATCGAGGCATGCCCCCTGCCCAGGCCGTCGGTCGTGAACGTCGCGTTCGTCTCGCCGCAGTCCGGGATCCCCTGGATGAACCGAACGATGTACGTCGTGTTCGGATCGAGCCCGTGCATGGAGACCTTCGCGTGCACGTGTGATGTCCCGCTGATCCGGGCGGTGCCCCAGTCGCCGAGATCTCCCTCCACGACCCCGCCTCCGTTGCACAGGGCTCCGCCGTATGGGCCATAGAACGAGAAGAGTTGTGGAGGACCCCCGCCTGCCACGCCGGCCGTGACACCGGCAACGATGAGGATCGCCAACAACGCCTGTGCGCCTCTGGTCATGAACCCCCCTTTTCCTCAGATAGCGCGATGCTCGCTCGGAGCATGTCACAAAGCGCACTGACTACGCGCTTTGGTCCGCCACCCAGGCGCCGACGAGGCCGCGGTGCCGCGCGACCATCGCCTCGTGCTCGTGCGCCGGGAAGACACGCTGCACCTCCTCGACGAGCAGCGTGTCGAACTCCGGGCTCGCGAAGTACTCGACGACGACGTCGTGGGCGGCCGGAAGCGACGTCGCGCAGAACTCCTCGTACTCGGCGACCTGGAAGTAGTCGTCGACGAGCCGGCGGTACTCCCGCAGCTTGTCCTCGTAGGTGAGGTCCTCGCGGTCGCCGATCTCGAAGTACACGCGCTGGTCCTGGTCGATCGGCATGGCGCGTCCCGTCGCGGTGCAGAAGACGCACCACTTGACGAGCGCCTCCATCGCCCACGGGAAGTAGTAGTGGAGGCTCGTCAGCGCGACGTCGGGTGAGGCATTCGCGTAGTCGATCGGGTGCACTTCGGTGCCGCGCACGAGGCTCTCGCAGGAGTTGAACTCCCAGCGGAAGAACGCGTTCACGAGCCGCGAGATCGTCACTACCTCCCAGCCGATCTCCGGCGAGAGGAACTCGTGGTCGACCTGGTAGCGGAGGTGCATCGGCGCGTCCGGGTCGAAGTGCATCACCATCGTCTCGGCGCCGATCGAGAGCGAGCGCGAGAACGCGTCGAATCCCTCGACCGACGCCTGCAGGTGCATCAGCCGCTGGCCCGAGGCGTCGTACTGGGTGTGCAGCTCCGCTTCGTCCTCGATCCGCGTCACGCCGACCCACTGGCCCCCGTCGAACGGCTTCATGTACAGCGGGTAGCCGACCTGCTCCGCGACGTCGCCGAGCTCGAAGGGAAGGTTGTAGCGCGAGGCCATGTGCTCGAACTTGGCGACCATGTACTCGCGCCGCGGCACGGTCGTCGGCACCTTGTGCGGGACCATCCAGGTCTCCGGGACCTTCAGCCCGAGGCGGATCATCGCGCAGTAGGCGGAGTGCTTCTCCATCGCCTGGAACGTGAACGGGTTGTTCAGCAGGTAGACGTCGTCCATCAGCGCCGCCTTCTTCACCCACTCGCGCGCGATCTCGTACCACCAGCCGAGGCGGTCGATCACCAGCTCGTAGCGTGACCGCGCCCGGAGATCGAACGGCTCGTTCGTGATCCGCTCGGTGCGAAACGCGTGCGTCTCGCCGGCGTGGCGCACCTCCGGTAGCCGGGAGACGAGCGCCTCGAAGACCCGGGGCCAGTCGTCCTCGGTCCCCAGCAATAGGCCTATGAGGTGCTCAGACAAGACGGGGTAGATGGTGAGCGATCTGCCGTTGCCATGCGGGCCAGTCGTGCGGCGAGTCCTCGCCCCAGACGTCCAGCTCGTGTGGAATCCCCTTCCCCGCGAGCAGCGATGCGAACCGCTGGGTCGAGTCGAGCGCGCCGGTCGAGTCCTCCCACGCGCCTCGCCCGACGACGAGGACGAGGTGCACCCGGGAGCAGAGCCATTCGAGGTGCTCGCCGTGCAGATGGGAGACGTAGTCGAGCGGGTTGTTGAAGTAGAAGCTGTCGCCGCGCTCACCCCACCCGACGCGCGCGATGTCGTACAGGCCCGACATACAGAGGGCGAGCGGGAAGACGTCCGCACGGCGCAGCGCGAGGTTCGCCGCGTGGAAGGCGCCCATGGAGACGCCGGTGACGCAGATCTCCTGGTAGCCGCCGCAATCGGCGTGGATCCACGGGACGACGTGCGAGAGGAGCCAGTCCTCGAAGGCGCCGTGGCGCCGCGCGCGTTCCTCGAGCGGGAGCCAGTCGTCCTGCCACGTGACCGAGTCCCACGAGTCGACGCAGTAGACCTTGACCCTGCCCTCCTCGATCAGCCCGGCGATCGCCGGGATCATCCCGGTGCGCTCCCACTCGAACCGGTTTCCCCGCTCCGCCGGGAAGACGAGCAGCGGCTTCCCGTACGAGCCGTACACCAGGATCCCGTCTCTGTCCTCCCGCCTCATTCGGCCGCCCTCAGCAGGAGCTCGGCGAGGTGGGGGTGGAGCGAGTCGCGCCAGGAGACCCAGTTGTGCGCGTCGGGGTGCTCGACGAGCGCCGCCTGCCACCCCTGGCGCTGGAGCGCGCCCGCGACGGCGCGGTTGTTGCCGAGGTTCTCCTCGCCGGTGCCGCAGGTCAGCGTCACCGGGATCCGCTCGATCTCGCCACGGCCGCCGAACACGCGCGACACGAAGCGGGTGATGCGGGCGAAACGCGGCTAGCGCCGGCCTCCTGGGAGTCGAGGCGGCGGCGGAAGAAGCTCCCGACTGGAGAAACAGGCCGCTCAGGGCGCCCGGGTACGTCCAGTGCGCGTGCAGCCAGGCGAGCGCGCCGAGGCTGGCGCCGAGCCCGAGCGGGCGCCCGGTGTAGGGCCGGAGCGCCGGGCAGCCACTCGCCGACGAGCGTTCGCGCATAGCGGGCGGAGGCGGAGTAGGTCTCGTTCCGGTTCCCCGGAGGCGGCAGCAGCGCCGCGCGGAAAGGCGGCACCTCCCCGAACGCGACGAGGTGGTCGAGCAGGCGGAGCAGCGAGCAGTACTCCGCGTACTCGGGCCCGTCGTGGACGATCAGCAGCGGCAGCGGCTCGCCGGGGTCGGTCTCGGCCGCCGACCAGAGGAAGGCGGTCACGCCGAGGCGGCCCGGGAGGCTCACCTCCCGCAGCTCTCCGGGCGCGGACTCCTCGTCGGCGAGCCACCCGGGCGGGGCGTACTCCGGGAACTCGACGACGGACTTCGGCCCGAAGGGCCCGTCCGCCTGAAGGGGATTCGCGGGATCCGGGGTGACCTGTGTGTCTCCGTCCCGTCCCTCGACCGCGAGCAGGTACTCGAGCCGGTCGACCGGGGGCCGCGGGAGCTCGAGCTCGAAGCCGCCGTCGCGGCGCTCGAACTCGACGTCGCGCGGCCGCACGAGCTCGTGCAGGAGCGCCACGCGCCGGAGCGCGCGCCGCGGATCGGGCAGTGAGAACACCACCCGATCCGCGGAGACCGCCGGTGCCGGCGCGTCCGCTACTTCTTCGCCGTGAACTTGGCGACGACGAGCCAGCTGTGATCCATGGAGATCGTGCAGGTCTCGCTCTTGCCGGCGGGACCGCACTCGCCGTCCCAGCCGGAGAACCTTCAGTAGTCTCTTCACTCGGGGGTTTCGGTCAGCGTGATCTGCTCGCCGGGAGCGAAGGTGAACGTGCACGCGGTCGGGCACGCGATCCCGGAGCGCGCGCTGCCCACCCTCCCGCCGGTGGCGCTGATCCGCGCGCCCCTTCCTGTCGAATGTCCGGACCTCGACGGTGAGCGTCGAGCCTGCCGGCACGGTCGGCGTCGTCGTGGTCGGCGGCTTCGTCCCACCGCCCGTGGTCGTCCCCGGCGGCTTCTTCGGCGGCGTCGGCGGCTGGACCGTCCGCGCGTGCAGCGAGAAGCGGCCGCAGTCGAGGCCGGGCGCGAAGCTGCGCAGGCCGAGCATGCGGTTGAGCAGGCTCGCGCCGACCGCGGTCAGGAACAGGCGGCCCGTCGAGACCTCGTCGCCGTAGCGGACGCTGGTCGCGTCGAAGAGGTTGATCGCGCCGTTCGTCGGCGAGACCGTCGCGTACACATGTCCGGTCGTGCCGTCGGTCGAGACGAACAGGTTGCCGAAGCGGACGCTGTGCGTCTTGTCGCGGCGGAACGAGAAGTACCCGCGCGCGGCGAGCCGGCCCTCGGGCGCCTCGAAGTACCCGCCGGCGATCGCCTGGTTCAGGTGGCGCTTGCCGGTGCACGGCCGGAAGTCGACGCCGCGCAGGGACTTCGAGGGCCGTGCCGGACGGGATCAGCGTCAGGGTGCCTCCGATCACGCCCTGGGTTGCAAGCGGCGACGAGTTGACGTCGGTCACGCGGGTCGAGCTGGCCTCGAAGGCGCCGATGTCGCAGGCCTGGCCGGCCGGCCGCTTGTAGGCGCGCTGGTCGAGCGCCGGGCACTCGGCGCCCGTGTACTTGTCGACCGCGGGGCTGCCGGGCAGCAGCGCACGCGTCTGCGTCGGCCCGCCGTTGTTCGCGAGCGGCGCGAGCAGCGGACTCGTGTCCGACATGTCGGATGTCCGCAGGTGGCAGCTCGTACCGGTCTCGAGGTTCGCGTCCGGCACGCTGAGCGAGTCGGCGGTCGGTCAGCCCGCCGTTGCCGGTGCTGAGCGCGCAGTTCTGGCTCGCCGGGAGGTTCGCCATGATCAGCCCGCTCGCGATCGAATAGACCGGGCGCGAGCCGATGAAGAGGATCCCGCTCCCGCGCGACGCGCTGTTGTTGGCCATCGTCACCGCGCGCAGCAGGGTGTTGCCGCTACTGCGCTCGATCGCGCCCCCGCGCTCGGCGGCATTGCCGCTCAGGGTCGTGTTCGTCAGCTGAACCGTCCCGACGGCCGCCGTCGAGGGGCCGGGGCCGGTCGAGATCCCCGCGCCGGACTCGGCCGTGTTCAGTGCGACCAGGGAGCTGTCGAGCAGGAGCGTGCCGGTCGCCTGCCAGAAGATGCCGCCACCGGGGCCGAGCGCGACGTTGCCCTGGATCGTCGAGAAGGTGAGCTGGAGCGTGGTGGCGCCGAAGTGCGGGTCGGTGTCGACCTCGATGCCGCCGCCGGCGGGCGGGGCGCCTGTCACCGCCGTCTGGGCGACGGAGTTGCCCATGATCCGCGACCGCGTGATCAGCGAGAGATCGGTGTTCTGCATCCAGATGCCGCCGCCGAGCAGGCCGGCCGTGTTGCCGAGCACCGTCGTGCTGCTCAGCTGGCCGCCGAACGTGTTCATCGCGATCCCGCCGCCGGCTCCGGTCGCGTGGTTGTCGCTGATGATCGTGCTGTCGATCTTGATCGGCCGGCGGCTGTAGATGCCGCCGCCCTCGTCGGCGCTGTTGCCGGTGATCTCGGAGTTGGTCAGCGTCAGGCCGCCCGGCTCGCTGTTCGCGATCCCGCCGCCCTGGTTGACCACGCTGCCGCCGGTGATCGTCACGCCGGTGATCGTCACCGGCTCGGGTGCCGAGAGCTCGAGGACCCGGTCGCCGCGGAGCTGGGAGATCGTCGTGTCGCCCGCTCCCCCGCCCTGAATGGTCACCGAGGGTGGCGGCGTGTCGTGCGAGAAGAGGTCGAGGTCGCCGCCGTTCTCGTCGAGCGTCGCGGCTGCCGGCGGCTCGAGCTCGAGGTTGTAATCCTCCTTCGCGAGGACGATCAGGACCGGCTGGCCCTTGGACTTCATCGAGCTGACCTCGTTCAACGCGGCCCGCAGCGTGCACTTGCCGTTCGACGCCACGCACTTCCCGTCGGCGAGCTTCACGTCGGGGAGGTCGGCCGTCGAGTCGACCTTGAAGGTCAGGTCGGCAGGGCCGGTCGCCGCCCCGGCGAGGGACACGGACGTAAAGGCGATCCCGATCAGGATGAGTGCGTACCAGCGCAAGGCGGACCTCCGACGACGATGCTCTCCGGGGTTAAGTGTGCCACGAGATTTTCTGTTTTGCAGGAGAAATCCTCCAAATGGACTAGTTCAGCGCGCATGCCGGCCCGCCGGCCGACGTTTTCGGCCGAGCCCTCGACCCTCACGCATTGCCGCGGTGAACGGCAAAGCCCCTGCAAATTGGCACCTCCTGACAGCGGACGCGCATGATGCCAGGTTCCGCGAGGCGGCGCAAGCGAAAAAGCCCTGCTAATCGCCCGATCGAAGTCCGGCTGCGCGGCTCCTCGGCAAACTCGACACGTTTTCCTCCCTCTGGCCTTATCGTCTAGTCATGGCTCGCCAGGTGTGTCTTGGCGTGGTACTTGCGATCGTCGCGTCCGTGGGTGCGCCTGCCTCCGACGCTTCACAACCCTCGAGGACGGCAGCGGGGTCGGCGGCCTGCTCGTTGACGACCAGACTCCCGGCGCCGCCCGGCAACCGCCCGCACGAGACTCTGCACGTCCGCGTCCTGCCCGGCCTGGTCGCCGCGGCCGGGACCCTGGCCGTGACGTTCGCCCCTGCCGTCGCGACGGATCGGATCGTCTTCCGGCTCTGGCCGAACTCACCCTTCTACGCCAGGCTCGGAGCCGGACTGACGGTCGCTGCGGTCGTCTCCGGCGGACAGCGCCTCCCGACCGCGTACCCCGACCCGACGACGCTCGTGGTCGATCGCGCCGTCGCCGCGCACGAGTCGATCACGGTCTCGATGGACTGGAAGCTTCGACTGCCGAGACGCCCCGGGATCCAGCTTCACGGCGGTCGGAGCGCGCGTCTCGTCTCGTTTTTCCCGGAGCTCGCATGGAACGGGCACGGGTGGGCGACCGATCCGCCCGTGCCCCTCGATTCGTTCTGGCCGACTTCACCGACGGCCGACTTCGACGTCGACGTCGAGGTTCCGGCCGGACTTCAGGTGCTGGCCTCTGGAGTGAATCGGGGCGGCGGCAAGTGGCGCGCCCGGGCCGTGCGGGATTTCGCCCTTGCCGTCGGCAAGTTTCGAATCGCAAGAGCGACGGTCGCCGCTCCCCGTCCCGTTCGACTCACGGTCGGGCTCGAGCGCGGCTCCGGCTACCGGAGCCAGGACTTCCTGGTATCTGCGGCGCAGGCACTCCGCTTCTACTCGAGGCAGTACGGCGACTACCCCTGGCCGAGCTACTCGCTGGCGGTGATGACGGACCCCACCGGCTACTTCGGGACCGCCTACCCGACGCTCGGCTTCTACGGCGACGCGAGCCTCGCGCTGGTCCCCCATGAGACGGCACACCAGTGGTTCTACTCGCTCGTGGGGAACGACCAGGCGCGCGACCCCTGGCTGAGCGAGGGACTCGCCACCTGGGCTCAGACCGGCCCCGAGCAGTCGCTCCCGACGATGCTGAACACGCCGGTCTACCCACCCTCCCTGAACCGGATCGGCGACCCGATGAGCTTCTGGTCGAAGTACGACTTCGACACGTTCCGGGTCGGTGTCTACGTTCAGACCGTTCAGGCGCTCGCATCGCTCGGGCCGGCGGCGAAGGTCGACTGCGCCCTTCGGTTGTTCGTCACCCGCAACGCATACCGGACCGCCGTTCCGGATGATCTCCTGGCGACGCTGAAGCAGTTCTTCCCGAACGCGGAACGCAAGCTCCGCGCGCGCGGCGCACACTTCGGAGCGGGCGGCTAGCCCGTCCCACCGGAGAGGGCTTGGGCGAGCTGCTTCGCCTCGATCCCGATCAGCCGGAACGTGCCGCCGAGAGTCACCTGATAGCCGATGAAGTGGAGACCGGGCGCTTGCCGATGCTCTTGCGCCGCGTGGACGAGCGGCTCTCCGCGGCCGTCGAGGACGCCGAGGTGACCGACCAGCCCCTCGAGCGCCGGGCGATAACCGGTCGCCGCGATCACGTCGTCCACCAGCAGCCGGCCACCGTCGGCCAGGACGGCTGCGCCGTCCTCGAATCGCTCGAGCGCCGCGACGACGCGCACGCGGCCCTCGTGGACCGCGTCGACGAGCCCCACATCGAGGATCGGGATCACGCGCCGGCGCAGAAAGTCCGAGTAGGGCCGGGCGGGTGCGGGCAGTCCCTGGGGCGTGAGGTCGGGAATGGTGATCCGGCGAATCGTGCGTCCGATCCAGTCGACGAGCGGGACCGGTAGATGGGCGGTCGCGATTCCGAGCAGCTGACTGGGCACCCCGAACGTGTCGCGCCGGACGATGGTCGGGGCTGTCCGCACGGCAAGCAGAACCTCCTCGGCGCCGCCGTCCGCGACGTCGACCGCGATCTCGCCGCCCGAATTACCGGCGCCGACGACGAGCACGCGCCGCCCGGCGTACCCGACGGGATTCCTGTAGTCCGTCGAGTGCACGATCCGGCCGGAGAAGCTGCCCGGCCAGTCGGGAAGGTATGGGGCGTTGCTGTAGCCGGTCGCGACGACGACCCGCTCCGCTTCGATCACGCCCCCGGCGGTGACGACGTTCCAGGCACCGCCGGTGCGATCGAGCCGCTGGACCTCGACGCCCGTCCGAACCTCGAGCGCGGCGCGCTCGGCATACCGCTGGAGGTACTCGATCACTCTGTCACGCGACGGCCACTTGCCGTACGACCGCGGCATCGGGTTCCCCGGTAGGCAGGAAAGCCAACGAACGGTGTGCAGATGCAGCCGGTCGTACCGCGACCTCCACGCGGCCGCGACGTCCCCGCGCTCCAGCACCAGCACCCGGAACCCCGCACGCTGCAACATCGCAGCGGCCGCAAGCCCCCCGGGCCCCGCGCCGATCACCACCACCATCTCAGGGTTTGTACCGGGTAGCGGCCTGCCTGCGCAGGAGCGACCGCGATCCGGACGACGGCGGTTGCGATCAGTAGCCGGGCCAGTTCGGCGCGGGGCACCGTCGGGGCCTTGACGGACCAGTCGCCACCGACGACGATGGCCGTCCTAGCGGGGGAGATGGAGGAAGGCAGGCATGACGACGAGGTTGAAGCTGGTCGGTGGCCGCTGCGGTGGCGCTCGCGCTCTCCGCGGCTGCGTCCGCGGGAGATATGAAGCCAATCCCTGGTTGTGCACCGCAATGCCTGGTGCGGCACGGGACCGTTCCTGGGAGCTTGCCGACCGGCACCTATCAGACGAAGTACTTCTTCGCCGGGCAAATGAAGGCGTCGTTCGCACGGGGCTGGTTCTCGGAAGAAGACAGCACGGGTGAGTTTGCCGCCTATGCCAGGAAGAACCCGGATTCGCGGGTCGTCTTCTGGGAAGACGTGTACACGACGAAGCCTGGGTCTTTGCAGCGGGTCGGCCCGCCACGCCGAACAGCGGCGAGCCTGCTCGCCTGGCTCCAAGGGAACCCCAATCTGACGGTGTCCAAGCCGACCAGCGGCAGGATCGGGGCGATACGTGCCCGCGTTGTGGACGTCGGCGTCGCGGACGACGCAGTGAACGATGATCCCGGCTGTCCAGCGAAGCCGTGCGCCAACTTCCTCGGGTACCCGCAGTGGGGCGAGACGTACGGGATTGCCGGGAAATGGATCAGCCGCTTTTACCTGGCGGATGTTCGTTATGGCGGCAAACAGCATCTGTTCGTGGCCGTACTCGAAGTGGCCGGCCCAGCCCAGCTCAGGGCGTTCCTGCCGGAGGCCAGGAAGGTCATCGCGTCTGTTCGCGTCCCGGCGCTTTCCGCCTGACTCCTAACCTGCCTGTTTCTCCCGCGCGCCGCCTGCGTGGAAGCATGGTGTTAGGGCGTAAACAGCTTCCAGTGCCCCTCGGAGACGACGTCGACGGTGCCGTCGGTCACTTTGATGGCGGTTTGATCGTCGATCGCATACGCCGGATCTGGGATCCCGGCCGCCCATCGTTCTGCGTTGGCCATGGTGTTGTACGGCAGGTCCTCGTGATCCACGTGCGGGAAGATCGAGAAATCGACGACTCCCAGCGCTCGTCGCCACCGGTGGGCGGCTTCCAGCCGACGAAGTCCTCCCCGATGCAGGGCGTCATCACCATGCTCCCGGCGCTCAGTCCCACCCAGACCGTCTCGCGCAGCGACGGCAAGAGGTCCGCCAGCCCCGACTGGCGCATCCAGTGGCACAGATACAAGGCATCGCCGCCCGCCACCAGCAGGACGTCGGTCTCCCGGACCAGGGGAACCCAACGTTCTTCATCGATGCTGGGCAGCGCGGTCAGCTCCAGCACTCCCAGGGACTTCCAGCCCAGCTCGCACATCGGGCAGTCGGGGCTCTCGTCCGCTGATGAACTGCCACGCCTTCTCGCCGGGACCGACCCAGGGGTGCCCGTACATCGCGGTGGGAATGCAGAGGGCGCTGGACTCGGCGATCGGTTTGCCCAGCAGGTCGACCAGCGCGTCGCGGATGCTCGTGTTCTTGATGCCCGCGGAAGTGAGAAGAAACCTCAAGATGCCTCCCCTGTCGATTTCAGGAGAGGAGACTCCGGCGGCCTCCGAAAATCATCGCGGCGGAGCCCTGAACGAAGGAGAGGCTGGAGCTTAGAAAGCGTCGATTCCGTTGGGCGTGCCGAGCCCGGTCGGCCCGTCGTAGCCCGGCCTTGCGGTGCAGAGATAGGCCGTCGTTGAGCTGCTGGTCGTTTTCCCCTTGACGCAGCTTCCGTTGCTGCCGCCGATGACGTCGAACAGCGCAGCCGGGTATCGCGTACAGCAGGCTTCGCCGGGTAGTCGACGCTCCCGGCGTTTCCGCCAGGCCGTAGACAGAGGCGATGATCGGCGAGGAGACGCTCGTGCCGCCGAAGACGTACCAGTTGTCGCCGCCGCTCGAGCCGTAGCTGTCGTAGACGGCGACGCCGGTGCTCGGATTCGGCGACGGCCGAGACGTCGGCGACCGCCCGGCGGGCAGCAGCCCGCGTCGGTCTGCCACGAGGGCTTCGAGATAGTACGAGCTGCAGCCGCTGCCGGCGCCGCTCCAGGCGCGTCTCGCGAAGCCGCGCGCCGAACCGTCCTCGACGAGGCTCGTGCCGCCGACGGCGACGACGTGGTTGGAGACGGCGGGGAACGAGGTGCCGTAGCCGTTGTCGCCGGTGCTGGCGGTGATCGCGATGTCGGGTGGTTGTAGTAGCTGTCGTAGCTCGTCTCGCCGCGAGAACTCGCTGCTCGTGCCGTAGCTGTTGGAGATCGCCGTTCGCTCCGATCGCGGCGGCCCGGTTAACAGCCGTGCCGAGGTCGGGGAAGCTGCTCGAGTTCGCCTCGACGAGCAGGATGCTGCACTGCGGGCAGACCGCGGAGACCATCTCGATGTCGAGGTCGATCTCCTGGCCCCAGCCGACGTTCGCCGTCGGCAGCGGGCTCGCCGCGCCGTTCTGGTTCACCTTCCGGAAGCAGCCGGATCGCGCTCGTGCACGGCGGCAGCCCGAACCGGGCGCGGTACGCCGTCAGGTCGGCGTAGGCGTTCGGGTTGTCGTACGCGTCGACGATCGCGATCGTCGACGCCGTTCCCGTCCAAGTCGCGCCGGCGCGGACGGCCCACTTGTAGGCGCTCGCGAGGTCGGCGGGGCCGTAGCCGTACTGGTACGACGGCGTCGCGAGCGGCGAAGCACCGTCGGCTCCGTCACGACCTCGGCCATGCACGCGGCCGAGTCGCCGCCGTCGCCGCAGACGCGCTTGTCGCTGTGCTTTGGCAGCTGGAGCCGGCTCATGCCCGAGAGGCGCCGCCGACCCACCGCTTGCCGCCACCCCAGTGACCGCAACAAGCACGAACAGAGACAAACCGGCCAGCATGCGACGCAATTCCAACCCCCTTGAACTGATTTTCGACCCGGCGGATCGACCCGTGACATCAGCATCGTCACAACGGTCGAGCGGCGCATGACCCGCTTGGGGGAGATCAACGGGCGCGGAGCGAGCCGCGCGTAGACTTCGAGCGAGATGAAGCTCAGAGTGCTCGCCGGCTCACTCGTCGGTGCGGCCTGCCTCGCGTCGCCGAGCCTGGCGGCGACCATCGACTTGCAAGTAACGCTCTGGCCAAAGGGCAAGGAGACAAGACAAGTCGTGACCTGGTCGCTCCGCTGCGACCCAGCCGCAGGCAGCCTCCCCCACCCGGGCCGAGCCTGCCGACTCCTGCGAGCGCTTCGAGACCCGTTCGCGCCCGTCCCTCCGGACGAAATCTGCACTCAAATTTACGGCGGCCCACAGGTCGCGCTCGTCCGCGGGAGGTTCCTCGGGCGGCGGATCTGGACGTATTTCAAGCGGACCGACGGCTGCCAGACCGGCCGCTGGAACCGCCTGAGGTTCCTACTCCCGGCAAGCGGCTAGGTGTAGTTCCCAGACACGTCTGTCGACGCTCGGCCGAGGCCGTGACGAGGGAAGGGTTGCTTCATCCTGCCCGGTGGTCTTCTACAAACAGGGCAACCTCGTCTGGCCTAGCCCGAGTGGTAGTAGGCGAAATCGGTTGCCCTGACCATGAGCAGTCGAGTGGTGCGGGGATGAGCACCTCGGCGGATACGTCATCGTCCAGGAAATCCGGAAGCAGCGGTGGACGGCGGCCCAGGACGGCGGCCCGGGCCAGTGTCCTGCGGCCGAACGGGAGGTCGCGGCGCCGGCCCTGTTCGCGGACGAGCGCCGGGACGAGATGGATCCCGCGTGCAAGGAGGGTGACTGCGCGGTGATAGCCGTCGAGGAGCACGAACCGGTCGCCCGCACGTGTGACCGTGAGGAAGGAAGGCGAATGGGCGATGACGAGCCCGACGACGAATCCCGGCTGCCCGGCCGTCTGGAACTGGCCGGCGATCTCGAGATCGGTCGGCTCGCGCACGATCCAGGTGCGAAGCTCGGAGTCGTAGGCCGCCTCCACCGGGCTTGTCGCAGCCGGCTCGAGGGTGATCGCGGCGAGGGCTTCCAGATCGTCCCCCCCGACATCGGGAAGGTCGACGTCCGCGAGTGCCATCGGTGCGATCGCGCAGACCTTCCGTAGATCGACGAGTCCCGGCTGCCAACCGTCCGCGAGCAGGGCCGCCCCTTGCCGGGTCTCGCCGAGGACAGCAGCGTACTGCTGAAGCGACTGTGGTAGCGCGCGAACGACCCCGCGGGCCCCGAACGCCGGACGGCGGACGGACGCGACCAGCCGCTTCTGCCGGACGCGTTCCTCGTGCTCGGGTGTTTTCGCCTGGTCCTCGCGTCGCCCGGCCAGTGCGAGGAGCGCCTCCTGCTCGGTCATCCAGCCGAGCAGGGCGCGCATCGGTTGCAGCGGCGTTCGATCGTCGACGATCACGGGCCAGGTGGGCTATCCGAAAGCCCGGATGTCCAGTGCCTCGACGATCAGCACCCGCGTCTCTGCCGGTATCTGCACCTCCGCCGAGACCTCGTCGTCCCAGAAGTCCGGTAGGAGCGGCGGGCGGTCTCCGAGGAACGCCTCGGGTCGGATTCCGCCGGCGCCTCCCAGTAGGTCGGAGATCTCGACGCCGCCGACGAGCGCCGGCACGACGTGGATCCCCCGAGCGAGCAAGGCCACTGCGCGGTGATAGCCGTGATCAGGAGGAACCGGTCCTGATAGTGGACCACCGGCACCCAGGTCCCGAGCTCGCGGACCTGGAAGCCGAGGCCGACGGCGCCGTCCTCGAATTCGGTCTTGATCTCGCCGACGATGCGGAGGTTGAAGTCGGGCGCCAGGATGATCCAGGCTCTCCGGCCCGAGTCGTACTGGATCTCGAGCTTGGGTTGAGCCGGCACCCGGACGGTGAACGCGACCATTGCCTCGAGATCATCGGGATCGAGGTCCGGAACGGCCTGATCGGTGACCACTCCGGACTGGACTGCGCATACGCGGCGAAGGTCGACGAGCGCGAGACGCATGCCTGCTGCGAAGGCTGCCGCCAGCCGGTGGTCATCGGCAAGCGTCGCCTGACTGGCTTCGAGCTCGGGCGGAAGGTCGATCACGACGTCCTTTGTCCCGAACGAAGGCCGGCGCTGCTCGGCCGCACGGCGGGCTAGCGCGGCGCGTTGCTGGTGCTCCGGCCGGCCGAGCTCGCTCTGTCGCTGCCCGGCGAGGGCGGCCTCCGCCGCGCCCGGCGCCATCCAGCCGATCAGCATCCTTCCCGGTCTGGTCTCCGCGCGCCGGTCAGTGCTCATGGCCGACAGCCTAAAGACTCACATGCAGGCATTCCTCTCTGCTCCGCGAAGAGCCCCTTGACAGTCCGTCCGAAATCGCGATTAGATTGAGATCCGCGCCGTCCGACGGGCGCGTGAACAGCTAGAGGAGGTTTGCATCGGATGAGAAAGCACCTGAGGCATCCGCTTCGCACGACCGGTGCCGCGCTGACCATCGTCGGCGGAAGCATCGTGTTTTTCGTGCTGATCCTGCCGTCGATCGCATTCGGCGGCCGGCCGAGCGGAGTAGATGAGGTCTGGTACTACACGCAGAACAACGGCAATACTTCCCACCGCATCAATCACACCGAGGGAAGCCCGAGCGAAACGAAGCGCGACTTCGCGATCGTCGGCAAGAACCTCGACCACGCCAGCAGCGTGCTTTGCTGGGATGTCGCCGGTAAGACGTACGTGTCGGTTGATAGCTGGAGCTACGGCCCGGACTCGAAGCACCTGATCGATGTCGACCCCGCCGACGCGTGCATCGGCGGCAAGTACCCGATCCTCGTCACGTTCTCCTTCCCGTCGTCGACGTATCCGAACAACACCTACGGCCCGCCGCTGCTGATCACCGGTTCGAAGTAAGAGACGAGCGACCCGAGCTCTTTCCGGCGGGCCGCCCTCCACGGGCGGCCCGCCTCATCGGACCTTGGCTCCTCGAGCGCTTTCGTTGGCGCGCACTAGCGGCGAACGGTTGCATCAGTTGCGGAGTGCGGCCGCAGCGGCGGTGCGGTTCGATACATCGAGTCTTCGGAAGATGTTCTCGAGGTGCTTCTCGATGGCGGGCGCGACCCGAGTGCGAGCGCGATCGCGTTGTTTTGCTTCCCGCTCGCGACCTCGTCGAGGATCTCCCGTAGGCGGGTTGTGAGTCGCTCGACACGCAAGTCCCGCTCGTCGAGTAACAGGACGTGCAAGTTGTCAGTGCGTGCGACGCGGATGCGTAAGCGACTGCCGTTCAGTCTGAAGACGAGCGCGGGGGGGGCGCGGCGGGAGATCCGCCTTGAGGTCTCAGTGTTCGTAGACTCCTTGGAGATCAGAGGGGGGAGGGGGGGAGGGGACCTCCTCTCGATAGGATCGGTTCTCGGACGACCTGCGCCGCGAAAGCTCTGGAGGCGCAGGCCGATTCGTCCCAACATCCCGGCATAGCGATTTGGCGATTTTGGAACACCGACACCGAGGCCGAACCAAGCCAGTAGGACGCTTCGGCGAGGCTTCGATGACCGAGCTCTTCGTTCTCTGCCAGCAGCACGCCCAATCCGCCGAAAATAGTCTCGTTTTCCGATCTGCATCGTGGTCAGGAACGACATCCCGAGCAATTCGCCACGCGTCTGTTGAAGGTCCGCAGGGCGGCATGGGACCTGAGCTCGCGCGAGTCGTTATGAGCGACCTTCATTGATCGAGCGTCGCAAGCACGGTCGGATGGAGGATCAGGCCCCATCGGCGACGGACGTTCTGAGCCCTCAGCGCTGCCACCTCTGCTTGTGCGTGTCGAAGTCCGCGGCCCGTTTTTCGGCGGTGGTGCAGGCAGGACGTGTTGAGAGAGGGAGGGGCAGATTGCCCCTCGGCTCCGGGTTCTCGGCGGTCCCGCGCAGGAAGGCGAGGTCGGCACGGGCGCCAAGCTCCGCGAGATCCTGGCGAGCAGGCGCTCGCTTGTCGAGCTGGCGACGGCGTCTGAGAAGGCGCTCGGAGTCCGGGACGAGGCCTCCTCGATCTCCCGCTTCTTCTGCTCGAACAGCTCCTGGAACGAGGGCGCGAGCAGCTCCGTGTCCAGTCCGCTCTCGCGCTCGGCAGCGCGCCGAAGGTCGCCAGCCACGAGCGCAGCTCGCGCGTCAGCGTCGCCTTGGTCGCGAGCAGACCGCGAACCTTGCCCCGGTACTCGACCTTGCCGTCTGCGAGCGCTCGGTCGATCGCCTCCAGGCTCGCGATCACGGAGGCGATCTCCTCGGCCGCGAGCCGGTCGAGCGGCGTTGCCCATTCGAGCGACATCAGCCCGTCCGCGATTGCCTGCGCCCGCTCGCCGATGATCCGCTTCGAGAACGCGACGTGCTGGAGGCCGTATGCGTTCCCCGGCGGAGCGGGGACGAGCGCCTGCGTTGCCGCTCGGGTTCGACATCAGTGCGAAGGATGCCGCAGCGAGCGGACCGACCCGCGCTCCTTTGCAAACGCTTTGCAGACGGCCGCTCGGCATCCTTGCTGACAAGCCCCAGGAACGAAAAAGGCCCTGTTTCCAGGGCCTTCCTCTTTGGGCGGTGACGGGATCGAACCGCCGACCTCCTGCTTGTGGGGCAGGCGCTCTCCCAGCTGAGCTAACCGCCCCCTGGGCAACAGAATAACCGTCGGCTTGTTCACTCGCCGGGGGCGGTGGCCAGGGCCAAGCAGGCCTCTCGGGAGGCGGCGCTTGCTCAGCGCGTCGCCTCCACCGCCCTCCTCGCCTCGACCTCGTGCGGGTTGTTCTCATACCCGCGGAGGTACGACAGCGGCATCGAGACCGGCTTGTGCTGCATCTGCCAGACGTGGCAGAGCTCGTGCGTGACGAGGTCGTCGCCGACCTCGTCCACGGGCGCGCGCAGGACGATCAGGTAGTGCGCTGCGTAGCCCCAGAAGCGGTTGAACCACGGCAGCCGGAAGAACCACGGCCAGACGACGACGTGCACGTGGTCGATCCGCACCGGGCGGGGGTAGAGCGAGAGCCGGTCGAGGCGCGCCTTCGCCCGCTCGAGCGCGGCGCGCGTCTCCGCGGAACGCGTCAGGCCTTGATCGGGTCGAGCACGACGATCGCCGTACCGTCCGCGAGCTGCTGGAAGTTGAAGTTGAAGACGCGCGAGTCCGTGAGGCGGCGCACGCGGGAGAGCTCCGCGGCGGTCATCTGCCCCGGCTTGAGGTTCGTCTTCGGGGGCAGCAGCGTCGTCTTCAGCGGCTCGTCGAGCGCCTGCTTGACGTCGCCGCGGCGGAGGAAGATCAGCGACGGTGTCGCCTGGCCGTTCGCGTTCACGGCCTTCGCCGGCGGCATGTACGCGAGCACCGACTGGATCGAGTGGTTGTACTTGAAGGTGTAGAGCGCGAGCTCGAGCGCCTCGCGTCGCAGCAGGTCGTAGCGCTCCACCGTCGGCTTGCCCTCGGAGATCGCGCAGTTCGTGCCGAAGCCGCAGAGAACGTAGGCCCAGGCGTCGCCCGCGCCGTAGAAGCTGGCGTCATCGGAGGTCTCGCCGGCGAGCCCCGTCTGCACCGCGATCGCCCGCAGCGGAACCGGGGTGCTCTGCCCCTGGACGACCGGCGGCGTCGAGAGCACCCCGACGAGCTGGCGGCCGTTGGGTAGCGCGTACTCGCGACCGACGTTCTGCGCGATCTGGTCGAACTGCTGCACCCCGCTCTGCGTCGGCTTCCACGCCGACCACTGCTGGCCGCCGCTCTTGCCGTTGTCGGACACGAAGACGACGAACAGCCCGACGCCCGCGCCCAGAAGCGCGGCGAGCAGGAGGTACGCGATCCCGAAGCGGTGGCGCGGGACCTTCGTCTGCGGCCTGTCGGCGCGCGATCACGAGCGCCTGCTCCTCGCGCTTCGACAGCGGCTGCTGCTCGCTCACAGCGTCGGCCACGCTTCCTCCTTGGTCAGGTCGACGTCGGGCTCCTTGAGCTCGCGCCGAGTTGAGCAGGTCGACGAGCTCGTCGCCGTAGAGCTCTCGCCTGGCGACGACGTGTCCGCGATCTTCTCGACGCCCTGCGGTTCTGGAGGATCATGTTGTAAGCGTTGATGTACGCCTGGCCGATGATCTGCGCCGCCAGCCGGCGCTTGGTCGGGTCGCCGAGCACCGAGGCGATCGCGTCGTGCTGGAAGTCGCCGCTCGCGCGGTTCATCAGCTGGAGGCCGATCTCCTCGAAGCGCTTCCCGACCTTCTCCTCGCTCCTCGTCCTTCTTGGCCTGCGTGCGCGCCTTGCCGTTCAGCTCGACCCTGTCGGGGCCCATGCCGGAGACGCCGACCATCCACGCCGCCCGGCCGGTCGCGCTCTGGAGGTCGCCGCCGACGCCGGTCGCGTTCTCGCCGTAGAAGACGTGCTCCGCGGCCAGCGCGCCGAGCGTCCAGGCGAGCTTGCCCATCTCCTCGTGCTTCCAGGAGCTGAAGCGCTCCTCCTTCTCGAGCGCCTGGTGGTGGCCGAGCGAGCCGGCGCGCATCTTGATCGAGATCCGCGTGGACTCGACGCCCTTCATGAAGACGTGCGCGGTGGCGGCGTGGCCGGCCTCGTGGATCGCGACTGCGCGCGTCTCCTCGGGGACGTACTCGACGCCGACCGCCGTGCCGGACTCGACGGTCGTCATTGCCTCGATGATGTCGTCGCGCGTGAATTCGAGTCTGCCCTCGTGGTGGGCGCGAGTCAGCGCCATCGAGCAGACCTGCTCGACCATCGCCGGCGAGTACCCGTTCGTGATCCGGGCAAGCTCGTCGCGTGCCCGGGCGGTGTCGAGCTCCGGGTCGTGCGAGACCTTGCCGAGATAGAGCTCGAAGATGTCCTCGCGGTCGTGCTTCGTGGGCGTCCGGAACCAGACGTGGCGGCCCATGCGGCCCGGGCGCTGGATCGCCGGGTCGAGCGACTGGAGCGGCACGTTCGTCGCCCCGATGAAGTAGATCTGGTTTCCTGCCGGCCGCGCCGGCGGGAAGCGGAGCGGCATGTTCCGGAGCCGGCGCGGGACGACGTAGGACGCGTCGAGGAGGTTGTTGAAGCGGTTCGTCCAGAAGCGCCGCCAGAACGGCGGGTTGTCGATGCCATCCATCGTCACGAGCAGCTGGTTGAGCGCCATCCGCTCCCTGCCGCCGCCGAACATCCCCGGGAAGGCGCCCTGGTTGACGATCCCGGCGAGCTTGACGTACCAGGCGGGATACGGAGACGACCGCGACGAGCTCGCGCTGCTCGAACATCCGCTCGCGCCACCCGCGGGTCTCGAGGATCAGGTCGCCGGAGGAGCTTTGCGAGCCGTACGGGCCGTAGAAGCAGTGGTCGTCGTAACGGTCCGCAGTCGAGGCCGACATCGCCGCGCCGAGCGACGAGCGCCGCATGGCCACGGCGTCGATCTCGTCGATGAAGACGATGCACTGCCCGCCCCATTTGGCGGCGAGCCGCTTCGCCTTCCGAGCCATGTAGCGGACGATCAATACATCGACGCCGATGAAGGTCTGGGCAAACCCCGAGCCGGGGATCGAGACGAATGGGCAGTTGAAGCCGGTCGCAATTGCCTTCGCGAGCATCGTCTTGCCGGTGCCGGGCGCGCCGTGGAAGAGGATGCCGCGCTCACGGCGGCCACCGGCCAGCTCGAACGCCTCGCCGGACTGCCAGAGGCTGACGATTCGCCGGACCTCCTCCTTCGCCTCCGCCTGGCCGCGGACGTCCTCGAGCTTGACTCCCCAGTTGGCGTCGCCGGGTTCGAAGCCTTTGATCTGCGAGATGCCCATCATCATCATCGGGCCCATCAGGATCAGGAAGTTGAAGATGAAGAAGAAGGGCAGGATGATCAGCTGGCTCAAGAGCGCTGTGTTCCCGAGCCCATCCCCGATCCCGTTCCAGATCGAGGACGCGGTTCCCCACCAGGTCACATCCCCGCCCAGGATCCACTGGACGACGAAGACGATCGTGATGAAGCCGACGAACCACAGCGCGAGCCGGTACCAGAAGCGCCAGAACCAGTGGCGCCGACGGTTGAGGACGTCCTCCTCGCGCACCTGGTCGCCCTCGAGCGCGAACAGGCTCGGCTGCGGGATGAACCGCCGGAAGATCAGGTCGAGCAGGCCCCGGAATGCGAAAACCGCGGCCGCGGTCACGACGATCGCCCAGCCGAGCGCCATGCCCTGCGACTTCCACAGCCAGATGAACGCAGCGGGCGCGGAGAGGACTGCCACGAACGTCGCCGAGCGGCGCAGCGAGCGCCACTGGTCGCTCAGTACCCGGTTTTCCTCCCGTGCAGCGAGGACGGGCGAACGGGCCGCATCGTCGGCCGTCGTCATCTAGGCAGTGTAGACGCGCCTTCCCGCGCCGAAGTTAGCCTGGTAGCAATGCACACGCACCACCACGAGGGCGATCGCCGGCTCCTGCTCGGAGCGTTGTGCCTGATCGCGGGATTGATGGTGGTCGAGCTGGTGGCGGGGATCCTCGCCGGCTCGCTCGCGCTCCTCGCCGATGCGGGGCACCTGGTCTCCGACGTCGCGGCGCTCGCGTTCGCCGTGGCGGCCGCGACGATGGCGGTGCGGCCCGCGCAGGGGCGCTGGACGTACGGCTTTCGCAGGCTGGAGATCCTCTCCGCGCAGGCGAACGGCCTGTTGCTCCTGATCGTGGGCATCTGGATCGTATTCGGCGCGATTCGCCGACTGGTTTCGCCGAACGACGTGCAGGGCGGGGTCGTCCTGGCCGTCGCGCTCGTCGGGATCGCCGTCAACCTGGTGGCGACGGCGCTGCTCGCGCGTGCGAGCCGCGAGAGCCTGAACGTCCGCGGCGCGTTCCTGCACGTCGCGACCGACCTGGCGGCGTTCATCGGCACAGCGGTCGCGGGCGCGCTGATCCTCGTCACCGGGTGGGATCGCTTCGACCCGATCGCAGGCCTCCTCGTCGCCGGGCTCATGTTCTGGGGCGCGTACGGGTTGCTCCGCGAGTCGACGCGCATCTTCCTCGAGGTCGCGCCGACAAACATCCAGCCCGACGCCGTGGGGCGCGCGCTGTGCGAGGAGCCCGAGGTCGTCGAGGTGCACGACCTGCACGTCTGGACGCTGACGGACGGCTTTCCGGTCGTCTCCGCGCACGTTCTCGTCGCCCCGGGCGCCGACTGCCACGCGATCCGCGACCGGCTCGAGCACCGCCTGGCGCAGCTGTTCGGGCTCGAGCACTCGACGCTCCAGGTCGAGCACGCTCGCGGGCCGGTGCAGATCGGCCCCTCGTTCCGCCGCCGCTCTCCGCTTCGGCGGTAGATTCCGTCGCCGTGCCTGCAATCAGCCTGCAAGGAAAGACCGCGATCGTCACCGGCGCCTCCTCGGGCATCGGCGCGGCGACCGCGAGGGCCCTGCATGACGCGGGCGTCAAGGTCGCCGTCGGGGCTCGGCGGGCAGACCGCCTCGAAGGCGACTTCACGCACGAGCTGGACGTCACCGACCCCGGCAGCGCGGAGCGGTTCGTCGAGGCCGCGGTCGAGGCGCTCGGCGGGCTGGACATCCTCGTCAACAACGCCGGCGGTGCGATCGGCCGCTACCCGTTCTGGGAATCGAGCGAGGACGACGAGGAGTGGATGATCGAGGCGAACGTCCACGGGGTGATGCGGATGACGCGCCTCTGCCTGCCGCACATCCGCGACAACGGGCACATCGTCAACATGGACTCGATCGCCGGCCGCGCTGCCTACGAGAACGCGGCCGTCTACTGCGCGGTCAAGGCCGCCTCGGCGATGTTCAGCCAGGCGCTGCGCGAGGACCTGCTCGGCCGGCCGATCCGGATCACCGCGATGGCGCCGGGCCTGACCGGCGGACCGAGTTCTCGCTCGTCCGTTTCAAGGGCGACGAGGAGAAGGCGGCGGCCGTCTACCAGGGCGTCGAGCCGCTGACGCCCGAGGACATCGCCGACTGCATCCTCTTCGCGCTCACGCGTCCGCTGCACGTGAACGTGGACGAGATCGTCGTCAAGGCGCTCGCCCAGTCGAGCGGCGGCCGCATCCTGCGGAACCAGTAGACATCATCTATGGCGCTCACGATCCTCGAGGGCTCGACGTTCTGCATCAGCGACGAGCGTGGCGACATCTGCGAGAAGACGGGCGGCTTCTTCGCGGAAGACACGCGCTTCCTGTCGCTCTTCCGGCTGACGATGAACGGCGAGACGCCGCTGCTCCTCTCCTCCGGGAAGGTCGAGCATTACTCGGCCGCCTTCTACCTCCGTAACCCGCTCGCCGACGGGCTGCCCCAGGACTCGCTCGCGATCGTCCGCGAGCGCCGCGTCGGCCGACGACATGCACGACCGGATCGTCGTCCAGAACGTCTCGACGCGCGCCGGTGTCGTTCGAGCTCGCGGTCGAAGTGGCGAGCGACTTCGCGGACATCTTTGCCGTCAAGGAGCACGACTTCTCGTTCGGTGACCCGGTCGATGCCAAGCCGCTGCCCGACCCGGTCGAGCCGCGTCTCGACGGCGGTGCGCTTGTCCTCGTCGACGCGGCGCCGGGCGGCGCGACGACGCATGTCCAGTTCTCCGAGCTCGGCGAGGTCGACGGCGGCGTCGTCCGCTACCGGCTCGAGCTTGGCCCGCGCGAGCGCTGGGAGCTCGCCGCCGTCGTCCATCCGCGCCCGAACGGCCATGGCGCCGGCGCCGCAGCACCTCGAGGAGCAGCCCTTCAAGGCGAAGCTCCCGCGGCTGGAGGCGACGTGGGATGCACTGCAGCACTCGTTCGAGCGCTCCCTCGCCGACCTGGCGGCGCTGCGAATGCGCGGCGGCAGCGCCGGGCACGCGCGGCTGCCGGCTGCCGGCATGCCGTGGTTCATGACCGTCTTCGGGCGCGACACGCTGGTCACCTCGTACCAGACGCTCCTGCTCGGGCCGGACCTCGCCCGCGGCGCGCTCGACGTGCTCGCCGAGCTGCAGGCGACCGAGGACGACCCGTCGATCGATGCCGAGCCGGGGAAGATCGTCCACGAGGTCCGGCGCGGCAAGGCCGCCGAGACGTGGTTCCGCCGCTACTACGGGACGGTCGACGCGACCCCGCTCTACCTCGTGCTGCTCTCCGAGGTGTGGCGCTGGACCGGCGACGACGAGCTCGTCCGGCGGCTGCGCGAGCCGGCGCTGGCCGCGCTCGGCTGGATCGACTCCCATCGACGGCTTCATCTCCTACAAGCGGCGCACCGAGCGCGGCCTCGAAAACCAGTCGTGGAAGGACTCGGGCGACTCGCAGCGTTTCGCCGACGGCCGCATTGCCGACCCGCCGATCGCGCCGGTCGAGGTGCAGGGCTATGCCTACGACGCGAAGCGCCGGACGGCCGAGCTCGCCCGCGAGGTGTGGGGCGAGCCGGAGCTGGCCGAGCGGCTCGAGACCGAGGCCGCCGATCTGCGGCAGCGCTTCGACGAGGCCTACTGGACCGGCGAGCACTACGCGCTGGCGCTCGACGGCGACGGCGCGCGCGTCGACTCGCTCTGCTCGAACGTCGGCCACCTGCTCTGGAGCGGGATCGTCCCGGACGAGCGCGTCGACGCGGTCGTCGCCGCGTTGATGGACGACGGGCTCTGGTCGGGCTGGGGCGTGCGCACGATGTCCGCGCGCGCCGCCGCCTACAACCCGCTCTCGTACCACAACGGAACGGTCTGGCCCCACGACAACTCCCTGATCGCCGCCGGCCTGGCGCGCTATGGGCGGTGGGAGGAGGCGTGGCGGATCGCCCGCGCGATGCTCGATGCGGCGGCGTTCCTCGACCACGAGCTGCCGGAGGTGTTCGCCGGCCTTCCGCGCGGCGAGACGCCGTTCCCGATCGCGTACCCGACCGCCGCGCGGCCGCAGGCGTGGGCGGCAGGCACGCCCGTGCTCCTCCTGCAGCTGCTCCTCGGCCTGCGCCCGGAAGGCGGGAAGCTCGTCACCGACGGTCCACCCGTGCCCGAATGGGCAGGTTCGCTCCGGCTCTCGGGGATCCGTGCGTTCGACCGGACGTGGGACGCGTACCTGGAAGACGGCCGCGTTCGCGTCGAGCCGACATGAGCGCCGACACGCTGAGAATCGCAGTCATCAGCCCGGTCTGGTTCCCGGTGCCACCGACCGGCTACGGCGGGATCGAGTGGATCGTCTGGCTGCTCGCCGACGGGCTCGTCGATGCCGGGCACGACGTCACGCTCTTCGCGAGCGGCGACTCGCACACGAAGGCGAAGCTCGCCTCGGTGTACGAGCACGCGCCGAGCGCGCGCATCGGGAACACGCTGCCCGAGCTCCACCACTGCCTCGCCTGCTACGAGCGCGCCGACGAGTTCGACGTGATCAACGACCACTCGGGTCTCCCGGCCGCGCTGATCGGCGGCCTGATCGACAACCCGGTGCTGCACACGATTCACGGGCCGCTCGACGGCGAGGGCGGCGTGATCTACGACCAGATCGCGCGGGTCGCGCCGGAGATCGGGTTCATCTCGATCTCGATGAACCAGCGCAAGCCGAAGCCGCACTTCCCCTGGGTCGCCAACTGCCCGAACGCTCTCGACTTCTCGCTCTACCCCGTCAAGCCGCACCGCGGCGACTACCTGCTCTTCCTCGGCCGGATGAGCCCGGACAAGGGCTGCCACCGCGCGATCGACGTCGCCGTCACCGCCGGACTGCCGCTGAAGATCGCAGGCAAGAACCGGGAGCCGCTCGAGCGGCAGTACTTCGACGAGTTCGTCGCCCCGCACCTCTCCGACCAGATCCAGTACATGGGCGAGGTCACCCACGGGGAAAAGGTCGAGTTGCTCCAGAACGCGCGCGCGACGCTCTTCCCGATCGAGTGGGAGGAGCCGTTCGGCCTGGTGATGATCGAGTCGATGGCCTGCGGGACGCCGGTGATCGCGACGCGCTGGGGCGCGGTGCCCGAGGTGATCGAGCACGGGCGGAGCGGAATCATCGTCGACGACTACCGGATCATGGCGGCGGCGATCGAGGAGGCGGACCGGCTCGACCCGCTGGAGCTCGTCCGCTTCGCGCGGGAACGGTTCTCGCCCGAGCGGATGGTCGCCGACTACCTGCGCGCGTTTCGATCCGTGCTCGGCGAACAGCCGTAGTCTTCTGCCATGCAACGCTGCGCCGCCTGCAGACAGGAGAACCCCGCGATCGCACGCTTCTGCCTCGCCTGTGGGAGCTCGCTGACGGGGCCCGACGAACGCCCCGAGGAGGAGCGGCGCGTCGTCAGCGTTCTGTTCGTAGACCTGGTCGGCTTCACCGCGCGCGCCGAGAAGCTCGACCCGGAGGACGTGCGCGCGATCCTGGCGCCCTACCACGAGTCCGTCCGGCGGGAGATCGAGTCGTTCGGCGGGGTCGTCGAGAAGTTCATCGGCGACGCGGTGATGGCGGTCTTCGGGGCCCCGACGGCGTACGGAGACGACACGGAGCGCGCGATGCGCGCGGCGCTCGCGGTGCGCGAGGCGGTGCGTGAGATGAACGAGCGCGACGAGGACCTCGACCTTCAGCTGCGCATCGCGGTGAACACGGGCGAGGCGCTCGTCTCGCTCAAGTCCCGGCCGGAGCTCGGCGAGTCGATGATCGCGGGCGACGTCGTCAACACGGCCGCGCGGCTCCAGGCGGCGGCGCCGGTGAACGGGATCCTCGTCGGTGAGGAGACACACGCCGCGACTCACGGCGAGATCGCATACGAGCCCGCGCCACCGGTGATCGCCAAGGGAAAGGCGGAGCCGCTTCGTGCCTGGCTCGCGCTGCACGCGGCTCTGCCGGCGGGCGAGCGTCGCCTGTCGGTGCTTCCGCTCGTCGGGCGGGGGCACGAGCTGGAGACCCTCCGCTGGATCTGGCAGCGGACGATCGAGGAGCGCCGCCCCCATCTCGTCACGATTCTCGGCGAGGCCGGCGTCGGGAAGACGCGGCTCGCCGTCGAGTTCGCCGTGATCGCCTCCGAGCTCGGAGGCAGGACCGTCCACGGACGGTCGCTGCCCTACCGGGACAGCAGCGCCTACGGCGCGTTCGCGGCACAGCTGAAGCAGTTGACCGGGATCTTCGAGAGCGACTCGCTCGAGGTCGCGCTGGCGAAGCTCGGCAGTGCGGCCGAACAGGCCGTCGGCGACGAATGGCAGACGGTCGCCCGGCACCTCTCGATCGTGCTCGGGCTCGACGCGGCCGAGTCCGTGCCGGACCGGGAGACGCTCTACTTCTCGATCCGCGGGTTCCTGGAGGCGGTCGCAGCCGAGCACCCGACGATCCTCGTCTTCGAGGACCTCCACTGGGGCGACCCGAGCCTGCTCGACCTCGTCGAGATGCTGAGCGGGCGGTTGCGCGACGTCCCGATCCTGGTGCTGGTGCTCGCGCGGCCGCGAGCTGCTCGACGCTCGCCCGTCCTGGGGCGGCGGGCTCCCGTCCTACACGGCACTGCCGCTCCAGCCGCTGTCCGAGGACGAGGGACGCGAGCTCGCCCAGCAACTGCTCGAGCTGCTCGAGCTCGACGACCGGGAGCAGCGGGCCGCGCTTTTCGCCGCCACCGCGGGAGGGAACCCACTCTTCATCGAGCAGCTCGCTGCGGCCTCGCGGGAGTCCTCGACCGAGCCCGGCGCCCTGCCGACGACGATCCGCGGTCTCGTCGCGGCGCGCCTGGACGCCCTGCCTGCGGCGGAGCGAACGGTGCTGGTCGACGCCGCAGTGCAGGGGAAGGTCTTCTGGCAGGGCGGCCTCGAGCGTGTCACCGATGGGGACGGGCGCTTGCCCGAGCTGCTCGAGGACCTCGAGCGCCGCGATCTGATCCGGCGCGAGCGGGTCTCCGCGATCGAAGGCGACCACCAGTATTCCTTCAAGCACGTGTTGATCCGCGACGTCGCCTACGAGCTCCTACCGCGGGCCCGTCGGCGCGAGCTTCACGAGCAGGCGGCGCGGTTCCTCGAGGAGGCCACCTCCGAGGTGGGCGAGGCGGGGGCTGCACTCGCGCGCCACTGGCGTGACGCCGGCAACCCGGAGCGGGCGGTCGACTACTTCGTCGCAGCCGCCGAGCAGGAGGAGCGCGGTTGGGCGAAGGACCACGCCGCGGAGCTCTACCGCGAGGCGCTGAAGCTCGTCCCGGAGGAGAACGCGGAGCGGCGGAGCGAGCTACGGAGCCGGCTGGCGCTCGCCCACCAGGCGCATTACCACGTGCAGGACGCCCGGGCGCTCGGCCTCGGCGGTGACGGCTCCTAGGCGGCCGGCGGGAAGTCGGCCGGGCTCACGTCGCCGGCGATCTCCGAGATCTCGCCGACCGTGTGGGAGCCGAGCGCGGTCGCGTGCTCGTGGAGCACCGCCTCGCCGGGCGCCGAGTAGATGCAGAACGTGCGCACGGTTCCCTCGTCGTCGACGGTGACGTGGCTGTGCTCCCAGACGATCTGCGGGAACTGGCCGTCGATGATCTCGCGCGAGCGGCGGCCGATCTGCGGCATCTCGTCGGCGCCGACGGTGAAGGTGCGGAGGATCAGATACCTGGGCACGGGCCAGAATGGTACAAGGCCGGCGTGGATACCGATCAGCTACGCGCGCTGCAGGCGCCGCTGAAGGAGCGCTACCGCGAGGACGCCGCCACGGCGCTGCTGACGCTGCGGGCGGACGGGGAGCTCGGGGCGGACGGCGTCTCGTGCTCGATCGAGACCGGGCGGGCGCTCGTCGAGGCCGGGCTGCACCCCTTCAGCGGCGGGGACGGCACGCTCGCGTGCTCGGGCGACATGCTGCTCCAGGCGCTCGTCGCCTGTGCCGGCGTCACGCTGCGGGCGGTCGCGGTCAACCTGGGCCTTGCGGTCGGCGGGCGCGTGCTCGCCGAGGGCGATCTCGACTTCCGCGGGACGATGGGGGTCGACCGCGAAGCGCCGGTTGGGTTCCGCGAGATCCGCCTCTCCTTCGAGCTCGAGACGACGGCGAGCGAGGAGGAGCTCGAGACGCTGCTGAAGCTGACCGAGCGCTACTGCGTCGTGTACCAGACGCTTGCCGCCGGGGTGCCGGTCAGTCTCAGCCACACCGCCAGTAGCTAGGATTCTCGACATGGCCACCGAGCACTCTGCGTGCGCTCCTGGCGGACGCGTTCCCGGACGCAACCGAGCTTTCGGTCGAGGACCGGACCGGCACCGGCGACCACTTCCAGGTGATCGTCGCTTCGCCGCGGTTCTCGGGCCTGCCGCTGATCGACCAGCACCGGTTGGTGAACGAGGCGCTGGCGGCGCCGCTCGCCGACGGAACCATCCACGAACTGCGGATCAAGACGAAAGGAACCCCGTGAACGAACTCAGCGCGAAGATCAAGCAGGTGATCGACGACGAGCCCGTCGCCCTCTTCATGAAGGGGACGCCGCAGATGGCCATGTGCGGCAATTCGATGCGCGCGCTCGAGGCGCTGCGCCGTGCAGGCGCGCCGGTGACGGCGGTCGACATCCTCCCCGATCCGGCGATCCGCCAGGAGCTCTCGGCGCTCTCCGGCTGGCCGACGATCCCGCAGGTCTTCGTCCGCGGCGAGCTGGTCGGCGGCGCCGACATCGTCGAGGAGCTGGCGGAGAGCGGAGAGCTCGAGCGGACGCTCGAGGAGCGGCTCGGGACGGACTACCGCGGCGCCGGCGAGGAGAAGACGGTCGCCCTGATTTAGGCCGCGGCCTCGCGCTCGCGGCGCTTTCGCCAGTAGCGCTCCATGCCGGCATAGGACTGCCAGAGCGAGGCGGCCTGCTCCCAGGTGTCGGCCTCGTCCGGAGCGACGTCCCGAAGCCGGCCCCGTGCCGCCCCGATCCACTCCTGTTCGTCGAGCCCCTGCTCGGCCCATTCGCTCCACCTCGCGAGCTCCTCGCGGGCGAGCGCGAGGTGCTCCGAGGGAGAGTCGGCGACCCCGAAGTGGGTCAGCGCCAGGCGCTCCGGCCGGCGGCGCTCGATCTCCTCGAACGTCCGGAACCACCCCTCGACGTCGATGTCCGGCGGCGGCGACGCCGGCAGCACGAGCCTGGTCGGCACGATGCGGACCCCTGCCGCGTCGCCCGTGTAGAGCGTCCCGTCGGAGTGCAGGTAGCAGACGTGGTGCGACGCGTGCCCCGGCGAAGGGAAGCACTCGAGGCCGAGGACGCGATCGCCGACGACGTGCACGTTCTCCTGCGGCACCGGGGCGAGCTCCCCGAACAGGGGGTCGAACGACTCGGCGTACAGCCGGCGTGCGCTCGCCTCCAGCCTGCTCGGGTCGACGACGTGCGGCGCCCCGATCTCCGAGACGTGGACCTGGAGCCCGGGATGCTCGCGGACGAGGGTGCCGGCTGCGCCTGCGTGGTCGAGGTGGATGTGCGAGAGGAGAAGATGGCGGACGTCCGTCAGCTCGAGCCCGCGCTCGGCGAGACCCGCCTTCAGCGCGTTGATGCCCGTCGTCGGCCCGCAGTCCTGGATGGCCGGCCCGTCGTCGGTCTCGACCAGGTACGCGCCGACGACGCGCTCGGCCAGGTGGTGGAGGTCGATCGGCTCGTGCAAGGCGCTAGGCGCGCGCGGCTGAGCGAACGAGCGCTGCCTCGAGGTCGGCGACGAGATCGTCGGCCGACTCGATCCCGACGGAGAGGCGGACGAGGTTCGCGGGCGAGGCGAACGGCGCGTCGGCCGTCGAGGCGTGCGTCATCTGCGCGGGCACCTCGATCAGGCTCTCGACGCCGCCGAGGCTCTCGGCGAGCTTCCAGATCTGCGTCCGCGCGACCAGCGCCGCGGCCTCCTCGGCACTCCCTGCGAGGAACGAGACCATCCCGCCGAAGTCGGCCATCTGCCGCGCGGCGAGCTCGTGTCCGGGATGGCCCGGGAGGCCGGGGTAGAGGACGCGGTCGACCGCAGGGTGGCCGTCGAGGAACTCGGCGACCGCGCGGGCGTTCTCGCAGTGCTTGCGCATGCGGAGCGCGAGCGTCTTCAGCCCGCGCAGGACGAGCCACGCATCGAACGGCCCAGGGACGGCGCCGAGCGAGTTCTGGAGAAAGGCGAGACGCTCGGCGATGGTCGGGTCGTTCGTGCAGGCGAAGCCGCCGACGAGGTCCGAGTGGCCTCCGAGGTACTTCGTCGTCGAGTGGACGACGATGTCGGCGCCGAGCTCGAGCGGCCGTTGGAGGTACGGAGTCGCGAAGGTGTTGTCGACGGCGACGACCGCGCCCGCCTTCCTGGCGGCATCGGCGACTGCGCGGATATCGACGAGGTTCAGCAGCGGGTTCGTCGGGGTCTCCAGCCAGACGAGGCGCGTGCGGTCGTCGACTGCCTCGGCGATCGCGTCGTGCGGGGCGAACTCGAACTGGTAGCCCTTCGGCTCGTAGACCTTCGAGAAGAGCCGGTACGTGCCGCCGTAGACGTCGTTGACGGCGACGATCCGGTCGCCCGGCGACACGAGGTGCATCAGGGTGGTCGTGGCGCCCATCCCGGAAGAGAATGCGAAGCCGTACTCTGCGCTCTCCAGTGAGGCCAGGCAGGTCTCGAGCGCGCGGCGCGTCGGGTTGGCGGTGCGCGAGTAGTCGTAGCCCTTGTGCTCCCCGACCGCCTCCTGCGCATAGGTGGAGGTCTGGTAGATCGGCACGGTGACCGCCCCGGTCGAGGGATCCGGCTCCTGGCCCTCGTGGATCGCGCGGGTCTCGAAGTCCATCTAGGCCTCGATGCTAGCTCCCAGCCAGGCGGCGAGGTCGTGGAGCGCCTCGTCCAGACGCGAGCAGTGTCTCCCCAGGAGCCGAGCAGGCGGAGCGTTCTGGTCTTCGCGTCGAAGACGGGCTCGGCCCGCCCGACGACCCGGTCGCCGACGAGCAGCGGGAGCACGTAGTAGCCGTACTCGCGTTTCTCCTTCGGGACGAACATCTCGAGGCGATAGCGGAAGTCCCAGAGCTGCTCGGCGCGGTCGCGGTCGTAGACGAGCCGGTCGAACGGGGAGAGCAGGACGGCACGGTCGGGAACGGGGCCGTCCGTTGCCTCGGGATGGGCGAGCCAGCGGCCCTTCTCGAAGCGGACGCCCTGCGTGCGCGCGCGCCGCTCGGCCACGATCCGCCGGGCTTCCGGCCACGGGATTCGCTCGACCTCCGGGTACCAGCGCTCGGCGAGGTCCCAGACGCGCTGCCCCTGGCGTCGCCCGACGACCGCGACCTGACCGCGGTCGGAGAGCACCATCAGCATCAGCGCCATCTTCCTGTCGCCCCACCAGCGGTGCGACTCGCGTCTCTGGCCGGGTGATCCTCGATCTCGCGGGAAAGGAGTGGGCCCCGCCGCTCCAGCTCGCGGAGGACGTAGCGCCGGACCGCGGCGCTCTCCTTCAGGAACTCCGCGATCCGCACCTCGCGCGCGTTCTGCTCGCGACGGCGCCGCATGCGCGCGAGCACGAGCGGGAGGTCTTCGATCGGGTAGATGAACGCGTCCGCCTCGAAGAGCTTCCGCGTCTTCCAGAGCAGGCGGTCGAGCTCGGCGCGGTCGTAGCGTGGGCCGAGCCGCGAGTAGAGGACGAGGTGCTGGGGCGGCGCGACCGTCGAGACGGTGTCGATCTGGAGGAATCCAAGGCGGCGAACGGTCGAGAGGACCCCGCGCGCGGAGCCGTCGAGGAGTTGTGCCCGCACGGCGATCCGCCGCGCCTCCTCGCGCGAGACCTCGATCACGTGGAGAGGCCGAGGATACGGGCGAGCCGCGCCAGGGCCTTGTCGAAGGCGGCCTCCAGCGCGCCCGACCGGCGCACTTTGGGCTCGAGGTGGAACGCTCGCACGCGGAGGACGCCTTCGGTGCGGTCGGACTTCAGGTCGGCGCGCCCGACGAGGCGGTCGCCGTAGAGGAAGGGGAGCACGTAGTAGCCGTATTCCCGCTCGGGCGCCGGCTTGTACACCTCGATCACGTGGCGGAAGCCGAAGACCCGTTCCACGAATGGCCGGTCCCAGAGCATGTTGTCGAACGGACAGAGCAGCACGGCGTTCCTCTGAGCAGCGCCGTCGAGCCGGGCGTCGGCGGGCACGACGACCGGTGCCCCGCCGTCGTCGACCTCGACCCGCCGGACGAGCCCCTCACGCTCGAGCCCGTCGACGACGGGGCGCATCGCCTTGATCCCGCCGGCGAAGCGGCAGTGCTCGGCGATGCCCGATTCCGTCAACGCGCCGCGGGCCTGCACCGCGCGCAGCACATAGCCGCGGGTGAACTCCTCCTCGCTCGGCGCCGGCGCGGCCAGGTACTCCGGCGGGATCACCTGCTCCGGCAGCGCGTAGAGGCGCTGGAAGCTCTCGCGGCCGGCGACGACGACCTCGCCCGCGGCGAAGAGATCCTCCAGGATCCGCTTCTCGGGCTTCCAGTTCCACATTCCACCGCCTCCGCCGCCTTCGAAGAACCGGGTCGGCAGCGGGCCGTGCTCGCGCAGTGCGTCGAGCACGTGCTTCTTCACCTTCGGGTCGTGGTCGTGCTTGCGGCCCCACCAGTGGCGCTCGCTGAGGTGTTCCATCCGCCGCTTGAACAGGGGCCAGTCCTCGATCGGAACGAGGCACGCCTCGTGTGCCCAGTACTCGAAGACCCGCCCCTCCGAGAGCAGCCGCGAGACGACGGGCTCGGGATAGGCGCCGATCCGCGAGGTGAGGGTCAGCCTGTGTGCGCGGTCGACGGTCGAGATCGAGTCGAGCTGGACCGTCCGCAGACGCCTGACCGCCGCCTCCACGTCGGCGGCGCGGGCGCGGCGAAACCGCGGCGCATAGCCCTGGTGCGCGACGACGTAGCGCCGCAGCTGGGCGACCGGAATCGTCTCCACTGCCTGCGTCAACGCGCCGGAGGAGTCGGCTATGCCTCTATCGGGACGTAGCCGGGCCGGCCGGCGACGCGCCCGATCCACGCGCGCGTGCCCGGGTAGGGCGCGAGGTCGAAGCCGCCCTCCTCGGCGACGTGCGTGTACGCGTAGACGGAGATGTCCGCGATCGAGAAGGCGCCGGCGACGAGCCAGTCGTTGTTCGCGAGATGACCTTCGATCGCGTCGAGCGCGCGGTTGCCGCCGCGCCATTTCCCTTCCAGCTCGGCCGCGTACTTCTCCCGTTCGCCGAGCATCGCGACCCAGAAGCGCGCGACGGCGAGGTTCGGCTCGACCTCGTACTGCTCGAAGAACATCCACTGGAGCGCGCGGGCGCGCTCGAGCGGGTCGGCGGGCACGTACTCCGTGCCGTCGGCGAGGTACCAGAGGATCGCGTTCGACTCGGCGAGGTGCTCGCCGTTGTCGAGCTCCAGCGTCGGCACGCGCAGGGCCGGGTTCTTGCCGCCCAGGATCTCGGCGCGGTTCGACCTGTCGATCACGTCGATCTCGACCCGCTCGTAGGGCATGTCGAGCAGCGCGAGGATCTGCCGCACCTTCCAGCAGTTCCCGGACGACTGGCTGTTGTAGAGCCGCACTACGATCACAAACGCCGGTAGCGGTCGAACACTTCCCCGGCAAGTGGCATCGCGGCCGTGCGCGTGACCGCGTCGAGCTCGTCGAGATCGAACGGCACGGTGTGGAACTCGACGGAGCGGCCGTCGACGATCGCGTACGAGGCCCACGGGTCGAACCAGAAGTCGTCGTCGGGCTGCCGGTGGTCGTAGCCGCAGCCGACGCTGCCGGGGTTGACGTAGACGGCGTCGCCGACCCGGCGACGCTGCGGCACGTGGACGTGCCCGCCGGCGAGCACGTCGGCGCCGGTGCCGGCGAACGTGTCCGGCGGGTCCTCCGGCAGGACGACCTCGTCGTAGTCGCCGGGCGCTCCGTGGAAGCAGAGCAGGCGGAGGCCGCCGACCTCCAGCTCGACCGTCGGCCGGAACGAGCGCACGTAGTCGAGGTGATCCGGCGAGAGCTGCTCGAGCACCCACTCGCGCTGGACGAGAAGCCGCTCGGTGGGTACCTCGCGCCCGGCGTTCGCGTCGAGGAGGAAGGCGTCCGAGTTCCCCATCACCGTCAGCGCGCCGGCCTCGCGAACGAGATCGAGGCACTCCGCCGGCTGTGGCCCGCCCTGACCGACGTCGCCGAGCGAGACGATCGCGTCGACGCTGCGGCCGGCGATGTCCTCGAGCGCCGTGCGCAGCCCGACGGCGTTGCCGTGGACGTCCGAGATCAGCGCGACGCGGGTCAGCGGCGGTGGGCGAGGTACTCGAGCAGGTCGGAGCGCGTCAGCACGGCCTCGGGGCGTCCGTTGCGCGCGACGACGACCGCCTGGCTCTGCTCGCGCAGGTCGCCGAAGACCTGCTCGACGCGGTCGCCGACGTCGGCGGCCTGGAGCGGGGGTCCCATCGCGCCCGCGACCTCCTCGCCGAGCGCGTCCGGGTTGCGGAAGACGCGGTCGAGCAGGCCGCGCTCGTTCAGCGACCCGACCACGTCGCTGAGGGTCTCGGCCGGCGCGTTGCGCACGACCGGGAGCTGCGAGATCCCGTAGCGCTGCATCAGCTCGATCGCCGCGCCGAGCTTCTGGTGCGATTCGCAGACGACGAGGTCCGGGACGCCCTTGTCGGCGTGCTTGAAGGCCAGCACCTGCTCGACGGTGTCGGCCGGGCCGTAGCGCTCGAGGAAGCCGTGCTCGAGCATCCAGTTGTCGTCGAAGAGCTTCGAGAGGTAGCCGCGGCCGCCGTCGGGGATCGTCGTCAGGACCGTCGCCTCGGGGCCGAACCGCTTCGCGGTCTCGAGCATCGCGAACACCGATGTCCCGCCCGAACCGCCGGCGAGGATTCCCTCCTCCCGCGCAAGGCGGCGCGCGGTCAGGAACGAGTCGCGGTCGGAGACGCGCACGTACTCGTCGACGACCGACGGGTCGAAGCTCGCCGGGTAGGTGTCCTTGCCGATTCCCTCGACGAGATACGGGTGCACCGGGCCGCCGGAGTAGATCGAGCCCTCCGGGTCGGCGCCGACGATCAGCAGGTCGGGGTTCTGCTCCTTCAGGTAGCGCGCGATCCCGGTGATCGAGCCGCCCGTGCCGACGCTGATCACCACCGCGTCCACCTCGCCGCCCGGTCTGCTCCCAGATCTCCGGGCCGGTCGTCCGGTAGTGGGCGTCCGCGTTGCCCTCGTTGGAGTACTGGTCGGGCTTGTACCCGCCGGGGATCTCCTCGGCGAGCCGGTCGGAGACGAGGTAGTAGCTCTCGGGGGAATCCGGCTCGACCGCGGTCGGGCAGATCACGACCTCGGCGCCGAAGGCGCGCAGCAGCGCGATCTTCTCCGGGCGCGACCTTGTCGGGGACGACGAAGATCATCTTGTAGCCCTTGATCGCCGCGGCGAGCGCGAGGCCGACGCCCGTGTTCCCGGAGGTCGGCTCGACGATCGTCCCGCCGGGTTGGAGCCGGTCCGTCCTGCTCGGCGCGCTCGAGCATCGAGAGCGCGATCCGGTCCTTGTTCGAGCCGCCGGGGTTGAGGTACTCGAGCTTCGCGAGCAGGGTGGGCGCGAGCTCGGCGCCGACGTTCTGGAGGCGGACGATCGGCGTTGCGCCGACCAGGTCGAGCAGCGTGGAGTACTCGCGCGCCACGCGCGGGAGCCTAACGAGAAGGGACAGGCCGGAGGCTTGTCACTTCTCGTTTAGCAACTCGCGGAGTTGGGCGGGCGTCATGTTCCCGCCGCTCGCGATCAGGCCGACCTTCTTCCCGGCAAGGTCGAGCTGCAACGCCGCCGCGAGCGGGGCGGCGCCCGCGGGCTCGATCAGGTTCCGGGTCCGCTCGAGCATGTGCAGGGTCGCCGCGCGGAGGTCGTCCTCCGAGACGAGCACGAAGTCGGAGAGCCGCTCGCGCAGGATCTGCTGCGGGAGCTCGAAGCCGACCCGCGTGGCCAGGCCCTCGGCGGCGGTGCCCATGCGGTCCTCGACGATCACGCCCTCCTTCCAGGAGCGGTAGGCGGCCGGGGCGGCGTCGGACTGGACGCCGATCACGCGGGTGTCCGGGCTCAGCCCGGCGGCGACGATGCACGCGCCCGCAGCGCCGCTGCCGCCGCCGATCGGGGACGATCAGGACGTCGAGGTCGGGCTGCCGCTCGAGCGTCTCGAGGGTGTGGGTGCCGACTCCCGCGATCAGGTGCGGCTCGTTGCCGGAGTGGATGTAGCGGTGGCCGTGCTCGGCGGCAAGCGACTCGCAGTGCTCGCGCGCGTCGTCGAAGTCGTCGCCGTGGAAGACGAGCTCCGCGCCGAGGCCCCGCATCGAGGCGACCTTCACGGGGTTCGCCTGCTCCGGGACGCAGACGATCGCTCGCACGCCGAAGATCCTGCGAGGCGAAGGCGATCGACTGGCCGTGGTTCCCCGTCGATGCGGTGATCACGCCGCGCTTCCGTTCCTCCTCGGAGAGCTGCGAGACGAGGTTGACGCCGCCGCGGACCTTGAAGGCGCCGACGGGCTGGTGGTTCTCGTGCTTGACCCAGACCTCGGTGCCGACGAGCTCGTCGAGCGCCGGGTAGTTCGTCAGCGCCGTCGGCTGGAGGTGCGGCGCGATCCGCTCCCGCGCGGCGAGGACGTCCTCGAAGGTCGGCGGGTCAGGCAGCAGGCGGCGGCTCCACGGCGGAGGCGCAGCGCGGATCGTTGTGGCACGCCAGCCGCAGCAGCAGCTCGCGGAGAGCCTCGCGCTCCCCCTCGTCGAGCGGCGCGAAGTACTCGTTCTCGAGCTTCTTCGTCATCTCGCGCAGCCGCGCCAGGTCGCGCTTGCCGTCCGCGGTGATGCTGACGACGTGGCGGCGCCGGTCCTGCGGGTCGCGCCGCCGGGCGACCAGGCCACGCTGCTCGAGCGAGTCCAGCACCGCGACGAGCCGGCTCGGGTCGACGTTCAGCGTGTTGGCAATGGTCGCCTGGGTCTCGGGGATGCCCTCGGCGAGGATCGCGAGGACGCTGTAGTCGTAGTGCTCGAAGCCCTCCTGCTCGAAGAGCGCGATCGCCCGCAGCTTGAACCCGATCCCCATGCGCGCGAGCAGAAAGCCGTTGCTCTTCAGGAGCTCCTTGGCGACGCGTGGGGCCGGCCGGGGAATTTCGGTGACCGATGGATTCATCGTCGAAATTAGTGTAGCGCGCAAACGTAGTGCTGTGTTATGGTTGCACCGCGCAACGATTAAGGAGGTAAACCGATGAGCGCTGGAATTGTGACACAGCCCCCCGCTGGTACGGGCCTACAGCGCAGGATCGACGACCTGCTGCTGCAGCTGAAGGGCCTCGTCCACGTTCGTGCTCTGCTCGAGACCCGCGGTGTCCCACCCGCGGAGCTCGCGAAGCACAGCGACGCGATCACGCGCGTCCGCGACGAGCTCGCGAAGGTGTCCCGTGCGCAGGCCAGGACTCTGGCGGGGGCGCGATGAGGGCCCGGCTCTTCACGGACGACAACCGCAAGTGGTGGACGCTCGTCGCCGTCTCGTTCGGGCTGTTCATGATCATGCTCGACAACACGGTCGTGAACGTCGCGCTGCCCTCGATCCGCGCGGATCTGGGCATCTCGATCTCGGAGCTCGAGTGGGTGGTCAACGCCTACGCGCTGACGTTCGGCGTCCTGCTCCTCAGCGGCGGAAAGCTCGCCGACCTGCTCGGCCGGCGCCGGATCTTCATCGTCGGGCTGGTGATCTTCACGGCCGCCTCGCTGTGGTGCGGCCTCGCCGGCAGTGCCGGTTCGCTGATCGCCGCCCGCAGCGTGCAAGGTGTCGGCGCGGCGCTGCTGAACCCGGCGACGCTGTCGATCATCACCGCGACCTTCCCCGCGCGGCAGCGCGGGACCGCGATCGGCATCTGGGCGGGCGTCTCCGCGCTCTCGCTCGCGATCGGGCCGATGGTCGGCGGGATCCTGACCGAGCGCATCGGCTGGAACTGGATCTTCTTCGTCAACATCCCGGTCGGCGTGCTGGCGATCGTTGCCGCGCGGCTGTTCGTCGACGAGACGAGGGACACCTCGCGTGAGCAGCGCCTCGACCTGCCCGGGCTCGTCACTTCCGCGGTCGGACTGTTCGCGCTCACCTACGGGCTGATCGAGACGAACACGTACGCGTGGGGCTCGCCGCGGGTGCTCGGCCTGCTCACTATCGCGGCCGTCTCGCTGACAGCATTCGTCCTGCTCGAGTCGAGGCAACGGCTCCCGATGCTCGACCTGTCGCTGTTCCGCAACCGGACGTTTGCCGGCGCGAACGCGGCGATGGCGCTGGTCGGCGTCGCGATGTTCGGCGTGTTCTTCTACAACTCGCTCTTCATTCAGAACATCCTCGGCTACAGCGCGATCGAGACCGGGGCCACGTTCCTGCCGATGACGGTGCTGATCATTCTGGTCGCGCCGTTCGCCGGGCGGTTGTCGGACCGGATCGGGCCGCGCTGGCTGATGGGGGCCGGGATGACGCTGCTGACGGTCTCGCTCCTCCTGTTCGGGACGCTGACGAGAGCTCGACCTTCTGGTCGATCGTGCCCGGCCTCGTCGTCGGCGGGCTCGGGATGGGGCTGACGATGGCCCCGACCACGGCTGCGGCGATGGGCTCGGTGCCCGTCGACAAGGCCGGCGTGGGCTCGGCGGTGATCAACGCGATGCGGCAGGTCGGCGGCTCGCTCGGCATCGCCGTGATGGGCACGCTGGTCGCGACGAGCGTGAGCGTCGGCCAGCGCAGCCCGGCCTACGTGACGCAGTTCGTCGAGGGTTACCACCGCGCACTGCTCGCCGGTGCCGTGCTTGTTTTCGCCGGCGCCGTCATCTCGGTCCTGATGATCCGCCCGGCCCGGCGCCCGGTCTCGGAGGTCGCTGCCGCTGAGGCGTCGATCGACGGGATCGCGGTTCTCGACGAGGCCGCCTGAGCAACCGTTGTCGCGGCCTGGCCCGGCGTCTGCGCCGGGCCAGGCGCCGCGCCGCGATGATTGGCGCGTGCATGCGCTCTATCTCCTCCGCCACGCGAAGTCCAGCTGGGACGATCCGACGCTCCCGGACGACAGAGCGGCCGCTCGCGCCCCGCGGCCGCCGCGACGGGAAGCGGATCGCCGAGCACCTACGCAGGCAGGAGATCGAGCCCGAGCTCGTGCTCTGCTCGTCCGCCGTGCGGACGCGCGAGACGCTCGAGCGCCTGCGGCCGGCGCTCGGCGGCGCGACCGTCGTCGTCGAGGACGAGCTGTACGGAGCCTCCGCGGATCGGCTCCTCGCGCGCATCCGGCTCGTGCCCGGCGAGGCCGAATCCCTGATGGTGATCGGACACAACCCGGGTCTCCACGAGCTGGCGCTCGTTCTCGCCTCGAACGGCGACGAGCTCGGGCGGCTCGAGGAGAAGTTCCCGACGGCGGCGCTGGCAACCCTCGCGCTCGCGGAGCCGTGGGGTCGGGTCGCGCCGGGAGGCGCGACCCTGACCGCGTACGTCGTGCCGAAGCAGCTCGGCTAGCCGAGGTCGATCCGCGCCAGCTTCTCCGGGTCGGCGACGATGTCGATCTCGGTGATCCGGCCGCTCGCGACCGTGAACGCCCCGACCGCGAACAGTCGGCCCTCGCGGCGCCACGTAGAAGCCGGGCTCGCCGTTGACGAGCACCGGCTGGGCGAGCTGGGCGAGCGCCGCGAACCTGAGCGCGTTGCGCGCCACCTCCTCGGCGCCGCGGATCTCGCCCGGCGCGCCGCGCGGGCAGCGCGTGGTCGGTGCGGAGCACGACGTCCGGATCGAGCACGGCGACGAGCGCCTCGAAGTCGCCCTTGCGAGAGGCGGCGAGGAAGGCGTCGATCACGCGCCTGCTGCTCGGCCGGGTCGGCGACGCCCTCCGGCCGGGCGCCGCGCACCCGGCGGCGCGCCCGGCTCGCGAGCTGGCGGGTGGCCTCGGGGCTGCGGTCGACGATCGGCGCGATCTCGTCGAACGGGACACCGAACTGTCGTGGAGGACGAAGGCGAGCCGTTCCGCCGGCGAGAGCGTCTCGAGCACGACGAGCAGCGCGAGCCCGACCGAGTCCGCGAGCAGCGCCTCCTGCTCGGGGTCGACCCTCTCGTCGGCGCTGACGATCGGGTCGGGCAGCCAGGCGTCGGTCGACTCCTCGGCCGGGCGCGGCGCGACCGCAGGATGTCCAGGCAGACGCGCCCGACCACCGTCGTCAGCCAGCCGCCGAGGTTCTCGATCGAGCTCTCGTCGGTGCGGGCGAGCCGCAGCCAGGCCTCCTGCACCGCGTCCTCGCTCTCGTCGATCCTGCCGAGCATCCGGTAGGCGACCCGCCGGAGGTGCGGCCGGTGCTCCTCGAATCGCTCTGCGAGCCAATCGCGCTCGCTCATGCCCGCTCCCGGCGCCGGCAAAGCCGCCCTCCGCTCCCTGGAGCCTCCGTCAAGCCTACGGCTCATGTCACATCGCCTCCTCGTAGTTCGTCAAGCAGATGACGAACCGAAACCGATCGATGTGACCGCCCGGGGGCGGCGACGAAGGAGGAAGTGCGGAGATGAGCTGCAGAGACCTATCCCGAGAGTTGCTACACGCGCGGCGAGGCGGCGAGGAATCGTCGCTCTCGTCCCGGCGAGGCATCGCGATCCTGCTGCTGCTCTGCCTTGTCCAGTTCATGGACATCCTCGACGCGTCGATTCTGAAATCGCCCTGCCCTCGATCAGGGCGGATCTCGGCTTCACCCAGCAGAGCCTCCAGTGGGTGATCAACGGCTACATCCTCACCTACGGCGGATTCCTGCTGCTCGGCGGGCGCGCCGCCGACCTGCTCGGCCGGCGCCGCATGCTGATCACCGGCCTGCTCGTGTTCGCCGGCGCCTCGCTCGCCGGCGGGCTGGCGCAGACCGAGACCGTGCTCGTCGCCGCCCGCTTCGTGCAGGGCTTCGGCGCGGCGATGCTCTCGCCGGCGGCGCTGTCGACGCTGACCACGACCTTCCGGAGCGACAGCGACCGGCACAAGGCGCTCGGCGTCTGGGCGGCCGTCTCGGGGCTCGCGGGCGCCGCCGGCGTGCTCTTCGGGGGCCTGCTCACCGAAGGCCCGGGGTGGCGGTGGGTGCTGTTCGTCAACGTGCCGCTGAGCGCCGTCGCGCTCGTCGGCGCGCTTCCTTCTCCTGGCGGGCGAGCGGCGGAAGCAGCTCGTCGACGTGGACGCACGCGGTGCGTTCCTCGTCACCGGCGGCATGCTGCTCCTCGTCTACACGCTGGTGAAGGCGCCGGACGTGGGCTGGGGGGCGGGACGGACGATCGCCGGACTGGCGGTCTCGCTGGCCGTCCTCGCCGCTTTCGTGGTCAACGAGCTGCGAGTCCGGAATCCGCTCGTGCCGCTGTCGATCCTGCGGATCAAGGGCGTTGCCGTCGCCGACGCGACGCAGATGGTGGCGCTGGCCGGCTTCTTCCCGATGTTCTTCTTCCTGACGCTGTACATGCAGACCGTGCTCCACTACTCGCCGATCCAGGCGGGCGCTGGCCTACCTGCCGCTGACCGGCGCGTTCATCGCGTTCGCCGGCGTCTCCCCGCTGATCCTCGACCGGTTCGGCACCAAGCCGATGATCGTCATCGGCGCATTCGTCGGAGCCGGCCGGCCTCTACCTGCTCTCGCGGATCCCCGCCGACGGGTCCTACGTCGGCAGACATCCTGCCGGGCCTCCTGGTCGGCGCGGTCGGGCTCGGCGGCGTCTTCATCGGCGCCACGACCGCCGGCCAACGCCGGAGTGGGCGAGGACAAGGCGGGCCTGGCGGCCGGCCTGTTGAACACGGGGCAGCAGCTCGGCACCGCGCTCGGGCTGGCGATCCTCTCGGCGATCGCGACCGCGCATACCCACGCGCTTGTCCGGGCGGCCCGGCCTCGCGGACGCGGCGACCGGCGGGTACCAGCGGGCGCTCCTCGTCGGCGCCTGCTTCGTGCTCGCCGCGGGGTTCGTCGCGATGCTCGCGCCGAACACGCGCGAGGCGGCTGCAGAGGCGGTGCCCGATGCTGCTTAGCCTGACGACCGGAGAGTGGATCGTCGGGGCCGGCTCCGCGGTTGTGCTGCTCCTGTCGATCGTGCCGCTCGTGTGGCTCGGCTGGCGCTTCGTGCAGATGAGCGACGAAGCGGTCGCGCGGACGGTTGCCGACGTCCAGCGCTTCGCCGAGCTACGCGACCGCGCGCGCCGCGCGATGAGGTGAGGTTGTCACAGCGTGACGGCCTCCCTCGTCCTGAGTAGTGACCAGAGAAGGAAAGGAAAGGAGCTCAGGATGCGTGTGTTCATTGCAGGCGCCGGCGGTGCGATCGGCCGGCGCCTCGTGCCCCAACTCGTCGCCCACGGCCATCATGTGGTCGCGTCGACCACTCGGGCGGAGAAGGTGCGTGCGCTGGAGGCGCTCGGCGCGGAGGCGGTTGTCATGGACGGCCTCGACGCCACATCGGTCGGAGACGCGGTCGCGCGTGCAATGCCCGACCTGATCGTCCATCAGATGACGGCTCTGGCCGGCATCGCCGACCTGAAGCATTTCGACGAGACGTTCGCGGTCACGAACGCGCTGCGAACGAAGGGCACGGACCACCTGCTCGCCGCTGCCGAGGCCGTCGGCGTACGGCGCTTCGTCGTGCAGAGCTACGCGGGGTGGCCGAGCGGCCGCGACGGCGGTGCCGTCACGACGGAGGCGGATCCACTGGATCCCAGTCCGCCGAAGCACCAGTCGCGGTCACTCGAGGCGATCCGCCACCTGGAGTACGGCGGTGCTGAACGCTCGGCTCGAGGGAACCGTTCTCCGCTACGGGAACTTCTACGGTCCGGGCGCCTCCGAGACGCTCGTCGAGGCCGTCCGCGGGCGCAAGCTGCCGATCGTGGGCGACGGCGCCGGCGTCTGGTCGTGGATTCACGTCGACGATGCTGCGTCCGCGACCGTTGCGGCCGTCGAGCACGGCGGTCGTGGGAAGTTCAACGTCGTCGACGACGAGCCTGCGCCGGTCTCGGAGTGGCTTCCTTATCTCGCGCAGAGCCTCGGAGCGAAGCCGCCGCGGCGGGTCCCCGTCTGGCTGGCGCGGCTCGCGGTAGGAGAGGTCGGCGTCTCGATGATGACCCGCGTCCGCGGCGCCTCGAATGCGAAAGCGAAGCGAGAGCTCCGCTGGGAGCCCCGCTGGACATGGCGGCAGGGCTTCCGCGACGGGCTCGTCGATCTCGCGGTGCCGGCGGAGGCGGAACTGAGGGAGGCGATCTAGGATGGACCTCGCGCCCGTGAGCCGGAGAACGCATGTCGCCGAGGCGTATGCGGACCTTCGTCCGCTGCTGTTCTCGATCGCCTACCGGATGCTCGGCAGCGTCGCCGAGGCGGAGGACATCGTCCAGGAGGCGTTCTACCGCTACCAACGCGCGCTCGAGAGGTCGTCTTCGATCGAGTCGCCGAAGGCGTACCTATCGGCGGTCGTGACCCGGATGGCGATCGACCACCTGCGCTCTGCGCGTGCCCGAAAGGAGGCCTACGTGGGCGAATGGCTGCCGGAGCCGTTGCTGACCGACGCCGATGCGCCCGAGGGCGCAGGGATGGCCGAGCGTGCCGACTCGCTCTCGATGGCCTTTCTGCTGCTGCTCGAGCGGCTGTCGCCGGTCGAACGCGCAGTCTTCCTGCTCCACGACGTCTTCGACTACGGCTACGGCGAGATCGCGGAGATCGTCGAGCGGAGTGAAGCCAACTGTCGGCAACTCGCCGTCCGCGCGCGGCGCCACATCGAAGCGCACAAGCCCCGGTTCGAGGCGTCGCGCGCGGCGCGTGAGCAGCTCGCGGGGCGTTTCCTAGAGGCGGTCGGGGCAGGAAACATGCACGGCCTGGTCGAGCTGCTCGCCGCCGACGTGGTCGTGTACGGCGACGGGGGCGGCAAGGTGCCGTCGTGGCGGCAGCCGATCGTCGGCCGCGACCGAGTGGCGCGGCTGCTGCTCGGGTCGGGCCGCGTCGCGGAGCAACTTGGCATCACCCTGCGGCGGGTGGACGTCAACGGTCAGCCCGGTGCGATGTTCTTCGACCCGTCGGGTCGCCTGATCAATGTCTGGACGCTCGACATCGCGGACGGCCAGGTACAGACGGTGCGGTCGGTGATCAACCCCGAGAAGCTCGGCCATCTCGGTCCGCTCGCGGACGTCGCCGCGCTCGTGCACGGGCGGCCTAGTGGCGAAAGTGACGGCGGCCGGTGAAGACCATCGTGCCGCCGGCGCTCTCGCACCGCGGCGACGACGTCGGAGTCGCGCTTCGACCCTCCCGGCTGGATCAGCGCCCGGACGCCCGCCTCCAGGGCGAGGCGCGGGCCGTCCGGGAAAGGGAAGAAGGCGTCGCTCGCGAGGGCGGCGCCTTCGAGGTCGTGGCCGAGCTCCTGCGCCTTCTCGACCGCGATTCGAACCGCGTCGACGCGGCTCATCTGGCCGGCGCCGATGCCGATCGTGCGCAGGTCCTTCGACGATCACGATCGCGTTCGAGGTGACGTGCTTGCAGACGCGCCACGCGAAGAGCAGGTCGCCCCAGTCGGACTCGGCCGGCTCGCCGCAGACGACGACCATCCCGTCGCGGTCCTCGACGTCGGCGTCGCGGTCCTGCGCGAGCAGCCCGCCGATCACGCGGCGCAGGTCGCGCTCGCCCATCGGGGCGTTCCGCCGCTCCGTGGAGGCGAGCACGCGCACGGACTCCTTCGCCAGCAGCGGCTCCAGCGCCCCGTCCTCGTACCCGGGGGCGAACAGCACCTCCACGAACTGCTCGGCGAGCCGGGCCGCGAGCGGCGCGTCCACCGGCCGGTTGAGCACGACCACGCCGCCGTACGCCGAGACGGGATCGGAGCCGAGCGCGCGCGCATACGCCTCTTCGATCCCGCCCGCGACCGCGACCCCGCACGGATTCGCGTGCTTGACGATCACGCAGGCCGGCAGCGTGAACTCCTCGACGAGCTGCCGCGCGGCGGAGAGGTCGTTCAGGTTGTTGTACGAGAGCTCCTTGCCGTGCAGCTGCTCGACGCGCGAGAGCAGGTGCCGCCGCGCGCCCGCCTCCGCGTAGTACGCCGCCCGCTGGTGCGGGTTCTCGCCGTAGGCGAGGTTGCGGTCCTTCCAGAACGTCGGGATCAGCCCTTCGGGGAACGCCTCCCGGTCGGAGAACCACTGCGCGATCGCCGACTCGTACGCCGCCGTGACGACGAAGGTCTCGGCAGCGAGCGAGCGGCGCGTCTCCAGCGAGAGCTCCCCGTGCTCCCGCAGCTCGGCGAGCACGGGCTCGTAACGCTCGGGCCGCGCGACCGCGCCCACGTGGGCGAAGTTCTTCGCCGCGGCACGGAGCAGCGCCGGCCCGCCGATGTCGATCATCTCGACCGCCTCCTCTTCCTTCACGCCGTGGCGCGAGGCGACCTCCGTGAACGGGTAGAGGTTGACCACGACGAGGTCGATCGGCTCGATCTCGTGCTCCGCGAGGTCGGCGAGGTCGCCCGGCACGTCGCGCCGCGCGAGGATGCCGCCGTGCACGGCCGGGTGCAGCGTGACCACGCGGTGGCCGAGCATCTCGGTGAAGCCCGTCAGTGACTCGACCCGCGTGACCGGCAGGCCCTGCTCCTCGAGGAACGCGGCCGTGCCGCCGCTCGCGACGAGCTCGTAGCCGAGCTCGGCGAGCCCCGCGGCGAACTCGCCCACGCCCGCCTTGTCGTAGACCGAGATCAGCGCGCGCACAGCTCTCGCACGACCTCCGGCAGCAGCCGGTGCTCGACGGCGTGGATGCGTTCGGCCAGAGACTCGCGGGGCTCGACCGGCACGGGCTCCTGGCGCAGCACAGGCCCCGTGTCCAGGCCCTCGTCGACCAGGTGGACGGTCACACCGGTCGTCTCCACCCCCGCAGCGAGCGCGGCGTCGATCGCGCCGACCCCCGGGAACTCGGGCAGCAACGACGGATGGACGTTGACGATCCGTTCCGGAAAACGGTCGAGGAACGACGGCGTCAACAGGTGCATGTACCCCGCCAGCACGACGACCTCGACCCCGTGCTCCTCGAGCCAGGTCGCCATCACGAGGTCGCGCTCCTCGCGCGAGTCGTGGCAGTCGAGCGAGAACGTCGCCGCCGCGATGCCCGGCGCGCCCGCGCCCGCTCCAGTGCGCGCGCCTCCTTCCTGTTCGACGCCACCGCCCGGATCGGCAGCCCGGCGTCGATCAGCGCCTGGAGGTTCGTCCCCTCGCCGCTGACGAGCACGCCGATCACTCGATGCGGCCGATCACGAGGTGGCCCTCGGCCTCCGGAACGACCGCGCAGTATCCGATCCCGAGGTTGAAGACCCGGCGCAGCTCGTCCTCGGCGACGTGCCGCGCCAGCCAATCGAAGACGGGCGGCCGTTCCCACGAGTCCCAGTCGATCACGGCCCGCAGACCCTCCGGCACCACACGCGAGAGGTTCCCCTCGATCCCGCCTCCGGTCACGTGGGCGAGCGCGCGCACGTCCGTCTCGCGGCGCAGCGCCCGCATGTCCTCCAGATAGAGGCGCGTCGGCGCGAGCAGATCGCCGCCGTCGTAGTCCTCGGCCTCGAGCACCTGCCGGACGAGCGAGAACCCGTTCGCGTGCACACCGGCCGACGGGAAGCCGATGACGAGATCGCCGGCCGAAACCCGCGACCCGTCGATCAGCGCCGCGCGGTCGACGAGGCCGACGCAGCATGCGGCGAAGTCGAGCTCCCCCTCGCGATAGACGCCCGGCATCTCCGCCGTCTCGCCGCCGATCAGCGCGCACCCTGCGGAGCGGCACACCTCCGCGGCGCCCTCGACCAGCTCCGCGACCTGCCCGAGGTCGAGCCGGTTCGCGGCCACGTAGTCGAGCAGGAACAGGGGATCGGCTCCCGGTGGTCGCGACGTCGTTGATGCAGTGCGCGGCCATGTCCATGCCGCAGTTCCGCAGCGCGCCGCGGCCACGGGCGACGACCGGCTTCGTCCCGATCGAGTCCAGCGAGGCCGCCAGCAGGCGATCGCCCTCGAGCGGGTACAGGCCCGCGAAGGCGCCGAATCCTTCGGCCCCGGTCGATTCCACGGCCGCACGCAGGCGGTCGACGACGGCGCCGGCCGCCGCCAGCGAGACCCCAGCAGCCTCGTAGCTCGCCACTGCCGCGAGTCTAAGCTGCCCGCATGCCGTCCCCGCTGACGAGCTGGACGTGGGACCCGGCCCAGCTGCTGCTGATCGCCGCCGCCGCCTTCCTCTACTACCGCCGCGCGCGCACGCTCGCCGCCCGCGGGACGCCCGTTCCCGCGTGGCGCCGGCTCGTCTTCGCGCTCGGGCTGCTGCTCGCGTTCCTGGCGGTCGCCTCGCCGATCCACGAGCTGGGCGAGAAGGAGTTCTTCTTCGTCCACATGCTCCAGCACATCCTGCTCGGCGACCTGGCGCCGCTCTGCATGGTCGCCGGGCTGACCGGGCCGATCCTGCGCCCGGTCCTCGCGATCCCGCTCTTCCAGCGGCTCCGCTTCCTCGCCCACCCGCTCGTCGCCTTCCCGATCTGGGCGGTGAACCTCTTGCTCTGGCACCTGCCCTTCGCCTACCAGGGCGCGCTCCACCACGACGCCGTGCACGCGGTGCAGCACATCCTCTTCTTCACCTGCGGCTGCCTGATGTGGGCGCCTGTGGTCGAGGTTCTGCCGGGGCCCGAGTGGTTCGGCACCGGGATGAAGCTCGGCTACATCGCCGCCGTCCGGATCGTCGAGACGATCCTCGGCAACGTCTTCGTCTGGTCGGGCGGGGTCTTCTACCACTACTACGAGCACCCGGCGGAGCGCTGGGGGATCTCCGCGCACGCCGACCAGGGGATCGCCGGCGGGCTGATGATGATCGAGGGGTCGATCGTGACGATCTGCGCGCTCGCGTGGCTGTTCCTGCGGCTCGGCAGCGAGAGCGAGCTGCACCAGCAACTGCTCGAGGAGGGTGTCGACCCGCGGGCCGCCGGACGCGCCGTTCGCTACGGCCGCGGCCGGGAGCTATCCGGCCCCAGGTAGATCATGAGCCGCCAAGGCAGTGCATTCGAGCGGCTTCCATCACGTCGACCTCGTCGTCAGTTCGATCCTGCGCAGCCTGCCGTTCTACCGCGACCTGCTCGAGCCGCTCGGCTGGCACCGGAGCAGCGAGGTGGAAGGGGAGCGCGGCGAGACGATCTGGTACCTCGCCGGGCCGGGCACGTACCTCGGCCTGCGTGAGGCGCAGAGCCCGACCGACGAGGAGTTCGACCGCTACCGGGTCGGCGTCCATCACGTCGCGTTCGAGGCGCCGTCCCGTTTCGCCGTCGACGACCGCGCCGACTGGCTGATCAGCCAGGGAGCCGAGATCGAGAGCGGCCCGGAGGAGTACTCGTACATGCCGGGCTACTACGCGGTGTTCTTCTACGACCCGGACGGGATCAAGCTCGAGATCGTGCACGTTCCGGGTCACGCGGCCTGAGCTGGACATCCGGGAGAGCGCTCAGGCTCCTCGCGGGTGTCTTCATCGACCGACCTGCCTGCTGGCGTGGCGATGCCGGAGCAGCAAGCCATCAACTGGCCGACCGGTGTAGGCGCGGCCACGAGCGTGAGCTGGCGACGTCCGCCGGCAACGAGCGACAGCGAGCTCGAGGCCGCCCGTACTGACGAATATGCTCTAGTGGTACCGAGCCTGACGAGGCCGCTCGCGACAGATCCGCGCAGAGGACAACGGGGGCCTCGCGGCTCCCCGCCAAGGGCGATATCGTCGCCGGTCAGCGCTCGACGTATGCCGTCAGTGGCGTGGCTGTCGATGAGTAGTGACGGCGGCCGTACCGACGCTGGCGTTGGTCGTCGACGAACCCACCGCCGAGCGCGCTTCTCCGAGGTGCAGTCGAGCGGTGACGGTCCGCCGGACCCTCGATGTCGGCACCGGTGTCCCGGTGACCAGCTCGATGCCCGCAGCGCTGGGCCGCTCAGCTGCCGGTCGGGCCGGTCGCGCCGGTGGCACCGGTCGGCGCCGGTCGCGCCCGTGGCACCGGTCGGCGCCGGTCGCGCCGGTCGGGCCGGTGGCACCCGTCGCGCCGGTGGCACCCGTGGCGCCGGTCGCACCGGTGGCACCGGTCGCGCCCGTGGCGCCGGTGGCACCCGTGGCGCCCGTGGCGCCGGTCGCACCCGTGGCGCCGGTGGCACCGGTGGCGCCGGTCGGCACCGGTCGGGCCGGTGGCGCCGGTCGCACCCGTCGCGCCGGTGGCGCCGGTGGCACCCGTGGCGCCGGTCGCGCCGGTGGCACCGGTGGCACCCGTCGCGCCGGTGGCACCCGTCGGCGCCGGTGGCGCCGGTGGCACCCGTCGCGCCGGTCGCGCCGGTGGCGCCGGTCGCGCCGGTCGCGCCGGTGGCGCCGGTGGCACCGGTCGCGCCGGTGGCGCCGGTGGCACCGGTCGCGCCGGTCGCGCCGGTGGCACCCGTCGCGCCGGTGGCGCCGGTCGCGCCTGTCGCGCCCGTGGCGCCGGTAGGCCCGGTCGCGCCAGTGGCGCCGGTCGCACCCGTCGCGCCGGTGGCGCCCGTCGCACCTGTGGCGCCGGTGGCACCCGTGGCACCGGTCGCGCCGGTGGCACCCGTCGCGCCGGTGGCGCCGGTCGCACCCGTGGCGCCGGTGGCGCCCGTCGCGCCGGTGGCACCCGTCGCGCCGGTGGCGCCGGTGGCACCCGTGGCGCCGGTCGCACCCGTGGCACCCGTCGCGCCGGTGGCGCCGGTGGCACCCGTCGCGCCGGTGGCGCCGGTCGCACCGGTGGCGCCGGTGGCACCCGTCGCGCCGGTCGCGCCTGTGGCGCCGGTGGCGCCGGTGGCACCGGTCGCGCCGGTGGCGCCGGTCGCGCCGGTGGCGCCCGGTCGCGCCTGTAGCGCCGGTGGCGCCGGTGCGACCGGTGGGCCCGGTCGGCGCCGGTGGCGCCGGTGCCCCGTCGCGCCGGTGCGCCGGTCGCGCCGGTGGCGCCGGTCGCGCCGGTGGCACCCGTCGCGCCGGTGGCACCCGTGGCGCCGGTAGCGCCCGTCGCGCCGGTGGCGCCGGTCGCGCCCGTCGCCGGCACCGGTCGCGCCGGTGGCACCCGTCGCGCCGTGAACCTGTGGGACCCGTCGCGCCCGTCGCACCCGTGGCGCCGGTCAGCGCCTGTCGCGCCGGTGGCACCCGTCGCGCCGGTGCCTGAGGGACCCGTCGGCGCCGGTCGGGCCCGTGGCGCCGGTCGCGCCGGTCGCACCGGTGCGCGCCGGAACCTGAGGGGCCGGTCGGACCGGTGGCGCCGGTCGGCGCCGGGTGGGCCGGTCGGACCGGTGGTGCCCCCCGCCGCCGCCTCCGCCGAGGGTCCAGTCGAGCTCCTGCTCGTCCTCCTTTGAGCAGCCACTCGGGTTCTTGCCGTTCAGCCACTGCAAATTCGTCGGGGAGACCTCTATGACCCGGACGTCGCCGGTTTGTGAGATTGACGCACGTTCGGATCGTCGTTGCGTCGGTGATGGTCGGCCCGGCTGCGCTCGCCGTCGTGGCATAGGCGAGCAGTCCGACCGCACCGACAGCTACCCCGAGGAGCAGAGTCCTTGCCTGCCGCACCCCAGATAGGTGCCCCCGTCTTTGCGCGGATCGTGGCGCGACACCGGTCCGGACTATAGCGCATTAGGATTCCGCTGCGCCGAGGCGCAAGAGATACAGAATTCGCCGCGATAAAAAGATACAGAATTCGGCCGTTACAGGAGAGAAAGTAACCGTTTCTGCGCCAGAGCGGCGACAACGGTATCGTGCTGGCAAGCCGCCCTCTCCGCATAGTTCCCCGAAAATGAACCAGCCATGACTGAGGACACGGGCTCCCGCACGAGCGGACGCGCGCCTCGATCCTGGCTCGACGTGCGGCGTGCGCGCACCGGAGCGGTGGTCGCAGTCGTTCTCGTGATCGCGTTTGTTCTCTGGTTGGTGTTCCGTGGCGGTAGCTCGCACTCCAGTTCCAGTTCCCCTGTGCCGAGGGGAGCGAAGGCGGTGCGGATCTCGCTGAAGGGTCTGAAGACGCTGGCGGCGCTTGGGATTCCGATCTACTGGGCCGGGGAGCGGCCGGGTGTCACCTACGAGTTGACGAAGACCGCCGACAACCGTGTCTTCATCCGTTACCTCCCCGCGGGCGTGCCGATCGGGAGCAGCAAGCCATACCTGACGATCGGCACGTATCCGCTCAGCCACGCCTTCATCGTTACGAGCAGGCTTGCCGCGAGCAGCGGCTCGGCCCCGGTCGAGATCGGCAAGGACGGGGTTGCCTTCTTCCATCGTAAGTCTCCCGAGAGCGTGTTCCTCGCCATATCGGGGCTCCGGCGTCCAGATCGAGGTCTACGACCCGACGCCCGGTCGCGCCCGCGATCTGGTCACCTCCCACCAGGTGACGGCCGTCAGGCCGCGCTGACCCGCCGCGCCTCGGCTGACCCAGGACGCGTGCGCCATTTCTGCGCCTCTCTCCGGACGTCACCGATGGGATTGCAGTGTCCGTAATAGGTCGGCGCTGCCGAGAGACAGACGCGCGGCAACCCGCGGGAGCAACAGTCGCGTACCTTGCCTCTCGTTCGCTCCAAACCGGTTCCAACCTCCTCTTTGAGGCGTCAGCCGCGCCGGAGCACAAACCGCACCTGGCGATCGGCATCGATTCCGTTCTGCCGCGTGTTCGCGGTAACATCGCTCGCTCGCGGAGAAATAGCAGCCTCCGTCAAGATCGACGTCGCCAGGAACGCCGTTGCCTCTACTCAGCAGGAAGACCATCACGAACTCGTTCTTCGCGCATCGGGACATCCGGCGCAAAGGCGGAGGTCCAGTGCCGGCGCGCCGGGGGAGACCCGTCAGATCCACGAAGTTGCGGAGCTCGTCCGCGATTGCAGGAACAATGACCAGGACTTGCGAGTCCCAGTGACGATCTCTTGACGCAGCACTCTGATCCCGAGCCGAGGACCGGCTCGCTCTCTCTCGACCACCAAGGGTCGCGCCTGGACGTCGCGCGCACTGCTGCAGAGGCCACGCATCCGTGTCGGGGCGATCGTCGCCCTCGCATTCGCCGCGGGCTTGATCGTGTGGTTGGTTGTCCGCGGCGGGGGTTCGTCGGCCAAGCCCGCGCAGTCCGGCAGGGCAGCGGCGGAGGCATCGGTCGCTCGGCTGCGGAGTGTCGCCGATGCCGCTCGGCCATCCGATCTTCTGGCTCGGCCCGAAGAAGGGCTACACGTACGAGCTGACTCAAACCGGAGACGGGAAGGTCTACGTCCGCTACCTGCCGCCGGGTGTCGACGTCGGCGCCGACAAGCCGTACCTCACCGTCGCCACGTACCCGTTCCCCGGTGCATTTGCCGCCATCCGGAAGCAGGCCAGGGCACGCGGCGCAGTCTCGGTCAGGCTCGCGCAAGGCGGTGTCGCCGTCCTCGATGCGTGCGTACCCGAAAAGCGTCCACGCGGCGTACCCGGGCCTGGACTACCAGGTGGAGGTCTTCGATCCGACTCCGGCAGCCGCCATGCAGACGGTCGCCGCCGGGCACCTCGCCTCGCTCGGCCCCCGCGGCAGCACACCGGCCACCTCTGCGACCGCGGCCTCGGTTGCGGATCTCAGATCGCTCGCCCGCAGGCTCGGCCATCCGATCTACTGGGCGGGGCAGAGGCCGGGTTACACCTACGAGCTGACCCAGAATCCCGCCGGTGCCGTGTTCATCCGCTATCTTCCGCCGGGCGTCGCCGTCGGCGCGAAGGACGCGTACCTGACCGTCGCCACGTATCCGTTCCCGCAGGCGTTGGCAGCGATCCGCCGGGTCGCCAAAGGGAACGAAGGCAGGCGTGATCAAGCTCCCAGGCGGCGGACTGGCAGTGGTCGACGGTCAATATCCGAAGAGCATTCACCTCGCCTACCCGCATTCGGATTTTCAGATCGAGGTCTTCGGCTCCATCGCCGGCGCAAGCTCGTCGGCTCGTTGCCTCGCAGAAGATCGTTCCGATCACCTGACAGGGCGCTGACGGGCAATGGCGCTGTTCATCGCCTGGCTCGTCTTTCCGCTCGTCCTCGGCGCGCTCTCGCTGGGCTGTGGGCTGCTGGTCGAGCGGGCGGCCGGCCTGACCCTGCCGGGAGCGCTCCTCCTCCCGCTCGGGCTCGCGCTCCTGATCGTGGAGGCAGACCTGGTCACGATGACGAGCGCGACCGCCCAGCTCGCGACCCCGCTGGCCGTCGCGCTGGCCGTCGCCGGCTACGGGCTCGGCCGGCCGCCGCGCGCGAAGAGTGGACGGCTGGGCTCTCGGCTGCGGCGTCGGTGTCTTCGCGGTCTACGCGGCGCCGATCGTCCTCTCCGGGCGGGCGACGTTTGCGGGCTACATCACGCTCGACGACACCTCCACGTGGCTCGCGCTGACCGACCGGGCGATGGAGCACGGCCGGACGCTGGCAGGCCTTGCCCCGTCCACGTACCAGCAGGTGTTGACGGACTACTTCGACCAGCGGCTATCCGCTCGGCGCGTTCATGCCTCTGGGCCTTGGCGGGAAGCTGACGGGCCAGGACGTCGCGTGGCTGTTCCAGCCGACGATCGCGTTCTTCGCCGCCATGCTCGCGCTCTCCCTCTACACGCTGTCGGCGCGCCTGGTGTCGTCGAGGCCGCTGCGGGCCGTCGTCGCCTTCCTCGGCGCCCAGCCGGCGCTGCTGTTCGCCTATTCGCTGTGGAGCGGCATCAAGGAGCTCGCCGCCGCTGCCCTGATCGCGCTCGTCTGCGCCGCCGTCGCAGCGACGATCGGACGCTGGCAGAGCTTGCGGGCGACCGCACCGGCCGCTGTGGCGGTCGCGGCGCTGTTCGCGGTCCTCAGCCCCGCAGGCGGTGTCTGGCTCGTGGCACCCACGCTCGTCGTCATCGCCGTCCTGATTCGCCGAGGGCTGTCGTCATCCGTACGAGTGGCGGCCGCTCTCGTGGGCTTGATCGCCGTTCTGTCGATACCGTCGATCTCGATCGCCCGCTCGTTCATCAAAGGCGCGAGCGGCGGCGAAATCACATCGAGCACGGAGGTCGCCAACCTCGGACACCCGCTGGACAGCCTCCAGGCCTTCGGGATCTGGCCGGCGACCGACTTCCGCAGCCCTCCGCACAACTCGTCGCTGACGAACGTGCTGATCGGCGTCCTGCTCCTGGCGGTCGTGGCGAGCCTCCTGTTCGCCTGGCGCCGACGAGCGTGGGCGATGCCCCTCTACCTCGTCACAGGCCGGTGGAGGCATCCTGCTGCTCTTCGCTCTCGACCACGTCGGCCTGAGCTCGCCGTGGCTGAACGCGAAGGGGATGGCGGAGGGGTCGCCGGCGCTGGTCGCCGCCGCGGCTGCCGGCGCAGCGGCGCTCTTCGAGACGGGACGACGCACCGAGGCGGCGGTCATCGGCGCCGCGATCGCCGTCGGCGTCCTGTGGTCGAACGGGCTCGCGTACTCGAATGTCTGGCTGGCGCCGCGAGGCCAGCTGGCCGAGCTGCAGGCAATCGGCCATCGCTTCGCCGGACAAGGCCCGACGCTGATGACCGACCCCCAGCCGTACGGCGTCCGCCACTTTCTGAGGCAGATGGACCCCGAGGGGGCATCGGACCGCCGACGGCGCCTCGTTCCCCTGCTCAACGGCCAGCCGCTCGCAAAGGGGGCCTACGCCGATCTCGACCAGTTCCGAGCTCGACGGAATCCTGGTCTACAAGACGCTCGTGCTCCCACACTCTCCGGTGGAGAGCCGACCGCCGTCGATCTATCAACTCGTGTGGAGCGGCCGCTACTACGACGTCTGGCAGCGGCCCGACACGTATCCGACGATTCTCGAGCACCTTCCGCTCGGAGACTCGCTCCAGCCGGGAGCCGTGCCTCGCTGCAGCGACGTGCTTCGCCTCGCGCAGCGTGCCGGCCCGGGTGGGCACCTGGCCGCCGCGCCTCGCTCGCCCGTCACCGCCGTGACGCTCTCGTCGGCTCGCTACCCGGACGCCTGGTCCGCAGACGCGAACGGCCTCCTCTACCCACACGGCTCGGGAGACCTCCTGGCCACCGTGGACGTCAGTCGCCGCGCCGGGTACGTCTTGTGGCTCGGCGGTTCGTTCCGTGATCGGCTCCGCGCCTACGTGGACGGGCGGCCCGTCGCGGACCTGCGCTACTACGCTGAACGGTGGGGGGGCTTACACCCGGCTCGGAAGGGTCGTCCTCGCGCCCGGACGACACATCGTCCTCCTGCGCGTCGGTGGGCCCGATCTTCACCCCGGAAGCGGCGGCTATCCGTTCGGCATGGGACCTCTACTGATGAGCACGACAACAGCCGCCGGCGCCGCCGGTCACGTTCGTCAACCCCAGCACTGCTCGATCCCTCTGCGGCAAGCGACTCGACTGGATCGAAGCGCTCGGGCCCTAAACACGGCAAAATGCGTGCCTTGCCGGCCTGATCCTGCGCGACCACGCGGGGCCCGGGGCCATAGGATGCCGCCACTTCGACGGTCAAATCGAAAGGAGACGGCAGAATGTCCACGCCAGAGCAGCCGGGAACCGACGCCAGCAGCACGACCTCGAGTGGGGGTGGTGGGTACGGGTTCCAGCCCGTCGCCGGCGCGCGCATGCCGATTCCGGGCAACGCCGAGTTCGCCGTGTTCTTCCTCATCTGGGTGGTCCTCGCGATCATCTGGGCGGCGAGCGACGCCGTGAATGCAGGGCTGTTCGCGACGCTGACGACCGTGCTGACGTTCGGCTACCTGATCAGCCGCGGGATCGCGAAGGCGAGCAGGGTTCTCGAGCAGTAGGGCGCGCGAAGCGGGGACAGGCCTCAGGCCTGTCCCCCCAGCTCGACCAGCTAGGCCCGAACGGGCTCGAACCGGAGCTTCGCGAGCCGGCGGCCCTCCGGAATGCGCGTCGGATACTCGCCGGTCAGGCACGCGCGGCACAACGCAGAGGCCGGCCGCGCCGTTGCCGCCTGGAGCCCGTCGAGCGACAGGTAGGCGAGCGAGGTTGCGCCGATCGACTCGCGGACGTCCTCCACCGAACGTCCGAACGCGATCAGCTCCTCCTCGTCGGCGAAGTCGATCCCGTAGAAGCACGGGCCGGTGATCGGCGGCGACGAGACGCGGACGTGCACCTCGGTCGCGCCGGCGTCGAAGAGCATCTGGACGATCTGGCGCGTCGTGTTGCCGCGGACGATCGAGTCGTCGACGACGACGACGCGCTTCCCGGCGACTTCCGCGAGCGGGTTGAACTTGAGGCGGATGCCCTGCTCGCGGAGCGCCTGGTCGGGCTGGATGAACGTGCGGCCGACGTAGCGGTTCTTGATCAGCCCCTCGCTGAAGGGGATCCCGGTCGCGCGCGAGAACCCGATCGCCGCCGGCGTGCCCGAGTCGGGGATGGGGAGGACGAGGTCGGCCTCGGCCGGCGCCTCGGCGGCGAGCTGCTCGCCCATCCGGACGCGCGCGCCGTGCACCTCGACGCCCTCGAGCCGGGAGTCCGGGCGCGCGAGGTAGAAGAACTCGAAGATGCAGAGCGCGCCGGGCGCGCGGTCGACCGCCTGGAGCGACTCGACTCCCGACTCGTCCACGATCAGGAGCTCGCCGGGCGCGACCTCGCGCTCGAAGTCGGCGCCGATCAGGTCGAGGGCGCAGGTTTCTGAGGCGACCACCCACCCATCCGAGAGTCGGCCGAGGACGAGCGGCCGGAAGCCGTGCGGGTCGCGGAACGCGAGCAGCTTGCCCTCCGCGAGCGCGGTCACGGAGTACGCGCCCTCGAGCCGGCGCATGGCGCTGACGACCGCGTCGGCGAGCGGCTGCGGGTCGTTCGCGATCAGCGCGGCGATCAGCTCGGTGTCCGAGGTCGACGAGAGCTTCACGTCCAGCCCTTCGCGCAGCTCGGACGCGTTGACGAGATTGCCGTTGTGGCCGACGGCGACGGTGCGCGCGGCGCCGTGCTGGACGATCGGCTGCGCGTTCACCCACTTGACGCCGCCGGTCGTCGAGTAGCGGGTGTGGCCGATCGCGAGCTGCCCCTGGAGCCCGCTCACGTTCTCCTCGCTGAAGACCTGCGCGACGAGGCCGAGCTCGCGGAGGACGGTGAGACGGCCTTCGTCCGAGACCGCGATCCCGGCCGACTCCTGGCCCGCGGTGCTGGAGCGCATGCAGCCCGAAGTGGGCGAGGCGCGCGACGTCGCGGTCGGGTGCGCAGATGCCGAGCACGCCGCACATCAGAGGCCGTATTCCTTCCCGAGGTCGTCGAGGCCGAAGCCGAGGACGGTGTCGCCGTCGACGACTCCGATCGCCAGCAGCGGCACACCGCCGAGCCGCTCGAGGTCTTCGGGGGCGCACGCGATCACGGCGGTCCCGGTCTCGGGCAGCTCGACGTCGGCGCCGACCCCGCTCCAGAGCGCAGCCTCGGCGAGCGCGACGGGGAGGCCGCCGTCGGAGACGTCGTGCGCGAGCGAGAGCAGCGGCGCTGCGCGCCAGAGGAACTCGACCAGCCGCGCCTCCGCGTCGAGGTCGAGTGGGGCGGCCGGGTCGTGCGACCCGGCGACGACCACGACGTCGCCCTCCCGCCACCGGCTCGGGACGACGCGCACGTCCGGCACGAGCCCGACGCAGCCGACGACCGGCGTCGGCGGGATCGCGCGCCCGTCGGTCTCGTTGTAGAGCGAGACGTTTCCGGAGACGACCGGCACGCCGAGCGCCTCCGCCGCGAGGGCCATCCCCTCGATCGCCTCGACGAGCTCCCATGCGACCTCCGGCTTCTCCGGGTTGCCGAAGTTGAGGCAGTCGGTCAGGCCCGAGCGGCTTCCCGCCGGCGCACGCGACGTTGCGCGCCGCCTCCAGGACAGCCAGCGCGCCCGCCAGGCGCGGCGACCGGGCAGCGTCCGGCGCGGGGCCGTCCAGTGACACCGCGAGCCCCCGCATCGAGGGCCGGAGCCGCAGCACCGCGGCGTCCAGGCCCGGGCGGCGCACCGTCCGCGAGCCGACCAGGTGGTCGTAGCGCTCGTAGATCCAGGCGCGGCTGCGGACGTTCGGCGAGGCGAGCAGCTCGGGCAGAGCGGGCGGAGGTTCGGGCGCGGGGGCAAGGGGGGTGCGCGGCCGCGGCTCGACGCGATACCGGGGCGCCTCGTCGGTCAGCAGGTGGGCCGGGATCTCTCCGAGCGTCTCGCCGGAGTGGAAGGCGCGCAGCTCGCCGGTATCCGTGACCTCGCCGATCGGCGTGCAGTGGAGCTCCCAGCGCGCGCAGACCTCCTCGACCGCCTCCAGGAACCCCGGCCGGACGACCGCCACCATCCGCTCCTGCGACTCCGAGATCATGATCTCCCACGGTTCGAGCTCCTCCCGGAGCGGCACCCGGTCGAGGTGGACGTCCACTCCCGCGCCGTCGCGCGCCATCTCGGCGAGCGCGGACGCGAGACCGGCCGCGCCGCAGTCCTGGAGCGACTCGACGAGCCCGCGCTCGACCAGCTCCACCGAGACCTCGATCAGCTTCTTGCCCGTGAACGGGTCGCCGATCTGGACGGACGGCCGCTTCTCCGCGGCGCCCTCGCCGAGCTCCTGGCTCGCGAGCACGCTCGCGCCGCCGATCCCGTCGCGGCCGGTGGTCGCGCCGTAGAGGACGAGCTGGTGCCCGGGCGTGCGCGCGCCCGCGCGGGTGACCCGGTCGGAGGGGAGCAGCCCGACGCACATGGCGTTGACGAGGCAGTTGTCCGCGTAGGCCGGATCGAAGACGGCCTCGCCGCCGACCGTCGGGACGCCGACCGAGTTGCCGTAGGCGCCGATCCCGGCGACCGCGCGGTCGAAGTGATGGTCGGGGGCGCCGAACCGCAGGCCGTCCAGCAGGGCGATCGGCCGCGCGCCCATCGCGACGATGTCCCGCAGGATCCCGCCGACGCCGGTCGCGGCGCCCTGAAACGGCTCGACCGCGCTCGGATGGTTGTGCGACTCGACCTTGAACGCGACCGCCTCGCCCCCGCCGAGGTCGATCACGCCCGCGTTCTCGCCGGGCCCCTGGAGGACGCGCTCGCCGCCGCTCGGGAACCGCTTGAGCAGCAGCGCCGAGTGCTTGTAGCCGCAGTGCTCCGACCAGAGCAGCGAGAAGACGGCGAGCTCGAAGTGGTTCGGCTCCCGCTCGAGCAGCTCGCAGATACGGTCGAACTCCCCGTCCGTGAGGCCGAGCGCGCGGTGGAGCTGCTGTTCCGCGACCTGCGTCAGAGGCCGCAGGATAGCCGCGAAGGCTGACGGCGGTACGCTCTCCCGATGGCGCCGGTTGTCGGGCGCGACGTCCGAGGTCGCGGGGATCGAGGCGTTCCTCGCCGAGGCCGACCGCGGCGCCGCCACGCTTGCAATCGTCGGCGAGCCGGGGATCGGGAAGTCGACCGTCTGGGACGAGGCGGTCCGGCAGAGCCGTGAGCGCGACGCCGCCGTCCTGCTCGCCAGGCCGGCCGAGTCGGAGTCGAAGCTCTCGTTCGCAGGACTGGCCGACCTACTCTCTGCGGTCGCGCCCGCTCATGCCTCCGCGCTTCCCGAGCCACAGCGTCACGCCCTCGACGTCGCCCTGCTGCGCGTCGCGGCCGATCGTCCCCCGGAACCGCGGCTCGTGGGAACAGCGCTCCTCTCGCTTCTCCGCGAGCTGGCCCGCGAGCAGGAGGTCGTGCTGGCGGTCGACGACCTCCACTGGCTCGATCCGGCCTCGCTCGCGGCGCTCGCCTTCGCGAACCGGCGGCTGGCCGCGGAGCCGGTTCGGGCGATCGTGTCCAGCCGGTCGGAGCAGGCGGAGCTGCTCGAGCGGATCGCGCCGAAGGAGCGCCTGCGGCGCCTCGACCTCGGCCCTCTCTCCGTCGCCGCCCTGCACCGGGTCATCGCCCAGAACCTGGGCCGGACGTTCCGCGCCCCACGCTGGTGCGGGTCACGCAGACCTCGGGCGGGAACCCTCTCTACGCGCTCGAGATCGCCCGGCTCCTCGACCCGGAGCGCGATCTCGCTCCGAGCGCGTTGCCGGTCCCCGAGAGTCTTCAGACCCTCGTCGTCGACCGTGTCCGTTCTCTCCCCGACGAGACGCGCGCTGCGCTGCTCACGGTCGCTGCAGCCGTCCGTCCCGAGCTGCGACTGGTCGACGCGGACGCCCTCGTCGCGGCGGAGGAGTCGGGCCTGATCCGGGTCGGGCCGGGCCGGCGGATCGAGTTCGCCCATCCACTGTTTGCCTCCGCCGTGTATTCCTCGGCGCCGCTGAGCCGTCGCCGCGAGACGCACCTCGCCCTCGCTGAGACGGTGACCGATCCCGAGGAGATCGCCCGGCATCTCGCCCTGGCCTGCGAGGGGCGAGACGACGCAATCGCGCGCAAGGTCGCGGACGCGGCTCGCCGCGCGCGCGGCCGCGGCGCCTCTGACACGGCGGCCGAGCTGACCGAGCTCGCACTCGGACTGGTCGAGGAGGGCAGCCCCGCCGCGGACGAGCTCAGGCTCGCACTGGCGCGGGACCTTCAGCACGCAGGCGATTTCCAGCGCGCGTCGGACGGTGCTCGCCGAGCTGAGGCGTGATCTGCCGGCAGGCGACCTTCGGGCATCTGCGCTTCTGGCGCTGGCGGAGATCGACTACTGGCGAGTGGGGGAGTCAGCCGCGGTGGCGCTCGCGGAGGAGGCGCTGGCGACGGCCGAGGATCCGCTCGTGCAAGGCCGCTGCCAGACGGCGATCGCGATGAACGCCGGGACCGTCGACCTGCAGCAAGGCGGCAAGAGCGGCCCGGGCGGCCCTCGACCTGCTCGACGGTATCGCCGAGACGAGCCGGCTCTCGTCAGCGAGGCGCTCGGCGCCAGGATCCGCGCCGACCTCTTCCTCGGCGAGGGCTTCGACGCGGAGGCGGCGGACCGTGCGCGCCGGCTCGACGAGATCGCGCCTGCGGCCTCGGTCGACTCGCGGCTCATGTTCAAGCTCGGCCAGTGGCGCCGCTACGTCGACGACCTCGACGGCGCGCGTGCGTGTCTGGCTGAAGCCGAGTGGCAGGCGGCGGCGGAGGGGACGAGGCCTCGCTCGCGAACATCCTCCTCAACCGCGTCGTGGTCGAGACCTGGGCGGGACGCTTGCGCGAGGCGGAGGAACTCACCCGGCAGATGAGCGAGGCATTCGAGCAGCTCGGCGTCGAGCACGGGGGGATCGATCCGTGGCGCGCCTACGTGCATGCGCACGCCGGTCGGCTCGAGGAGGCGCGAGCCGCGGCGGGGCGAAGGCCGCTCGAGCCGATCGTGGCGATGATCTGGAGCCGCTGCCTCGGCCTTGCCGAGCTGGGCGCCGGCGACCCGGAGGCCGCCGACCGACACCTTGCGGAGGCGATGCTGGAGCTCGACCGCGTCGACTTCCGGGAGCCCGCGATCTGGCGGGTCGACGGCGACGCGATCGAGGCGGCGGTCGCGGTGGGGGACCTCGACCGTGCGCATGGGCTCGTCGAGCGCTTCGAGCAGCGCGCCGACCGCTCGCGCATCCCCTGGAGCCTGGCCGTGTCGGCGCGCTGCCGCGGACTGGTCCTGGCCGCCGACGGAGACCTGGTCGGCGCCGAGCAGGCACTGGCCCGTGCCATCGATGCGCACGAGGCGTGCCCGGTGCCGTTCGAGCGAGCACGGACCCTGCTGCTCCAGGGGCAGATCCTGCGCCGCCTGAAGCAGAAGCGGCCGGCGCGCGCTGCGCTCGAGGAGGCGCTGGCCATCTTTCGCCAGCTGGGCGCCGAGCCGTGGGCCGAGCGGGCGGAGGCCGAGCTCCGGCGAGTGGCGGTGCGGCGGGCGCCGCTCGACCTCAGTGCGACCGAGCTCCGGATCGCACAGCTCGCTGCAACGGGTCTGACGAACAAGGAGATCGCGGCCGAGGCCTTCGTCACGCAGAAGGCCGTCGAGGCCAACCTCGCGCGCGCCTACCGCAAGCTCGGGATCCGCTCGCGCGCCCAGCTCTCCCGGGCGCTGGACGCGCGAGACGTCCCGTCGGGCTAGCCCCCTACGGCAGCACTCTCATCGCGCCACCCGGGTTACGACCGTTGCGGAGTGCTGCCGCTGTTCATCGAACCGAGAACGAGGTCGAGGCAGGCGCATAGCCGGAAGCGGTCGCCCTGGCCGAGTACGAACCGGGCCGGAGCTTCAGCGACGCCTGTCCGTTCGCCGCCGTTTTCAGGTGCTTCCCGCCGGCGGTGACTGCAACGCCGGAGACCGGATCACCGGCGTCGCGGGCGGAGATCGTCACCTTCGTCCTCGTCGCCTGCACATGCAGCGCGAGTTGCGCCAGTACGTGTGCGTGCGAGAAGCCGCCGTTTTGCTGACCGGCGGCGAACAGGTCAGCTGGTCCCGCCGAGCCCTCGCATTGAAGGAACGTCAGCGCCCCGCCCGGAAGCTGCAGCTTCTGCGCAGGCTCGAACGCGTTCGCGGCGCGGTTGGAGCGCGTCACCACGATGCTCCCGTCGCTTCCGCCCCAGGCGATCCAGAGCCTGCCTGCCGGCCCGGCGCAGACGGTCGCGCTCAGGTACGGCCCGGTCGCGACAGTCTTCGACCCGCCGCCGTAGCGGTAGAGCCGAACCGCCCTGCCGTCGGCGTAGGCGACGTAGACGCCGGGAGCGCCGATGCGGCCGCTGATCTGGTTCCCCCACTCTTTCCCCAGGGGCCCCAGGACGACGCGGGGGCCGAGGCTCGGCACGATCCGCTGGACATAGACGCCACCCTGTCCCGCATTCGTCGAACCGGACAGAACGACCGCTCCGCTCGCGGCGTCGGTCGCCAGATACGACTCCGCCATCCCTCCCTCGTAGCCCGGAGTCGAGCCCGGCGGCACGCCTTCCCCGGCAATGCCGCGCCAGGCCGTGACCGGCTGGCCGTCCTTCGTCAGGGCTGCTCCGATCACGTAGGCGGACTCGGCGATCGCGCCGCCCCAGGCGGCGCCGCTCTGAAGGCTCCAGCTGCCTCCGCCTGCGGGCGCCGTGAACGTGTTGATCCCGCCCACGCCCGGGGCGAACAGCCGCAGCGTCCTGTCGGGCATGACGACCAGGCCGAGGCCGCCGTTTCCGTCCCAGCCTTTCGCGACCGTGGAGGTGCCGACCGGCTTCCCGGCGGCTGATAGGCGCGTCTCGAAGATCGACGTCGCTGAGTTACCGCGGTTCCAGATCACGTGCAGCACGCCGTCGCCGGTCCGGGCAAGTCCGAGCTGCGCGCCGGCCTGGGAGGGGCCGCTGATCCGCGACCACGCCGAGCCGGCGCCCGCTGCGTGGCTTGCCCCCGCCGCCACCGCGGCGACGGCGGCGACGGCAACAGCGGCAATGGAGATGGGACGAACTGGGGGCATCGAGCCTCCTTCACGCGGTCGTCGGGACCGGCCAGGGGGAGCCGGTGGCAGCGACGATCCGGTCGGATGGGATTTCCGCCTGCTCGACGACTCGCCGCACGGCCTGCTCGCCCCCGCGAACAGGCACAGGACAACCTCGTCCTCGCGCATCAGGATCGAGCCGAGGTAGCGCACCGGCTCGCCTGCACCTGCCAGTTCGGCCGCGTACGCCCCGGCGCGCGCATCGAGCGCACGCAGGGCCGCCTCGTCGACGCCGGGCCAGAAGCATTCGGCCACGAAGTCGGCCACCGGTGCAGTCCTGGTCATGGCTCGGACGCTAGGGCGGACCGCCTGGCGGCGAAAGTGGGGAAAACCCTACGAAATGCCACGCGTCCTTCGGGAAGGACAGCGACACGACCGGCGTTACCCTGAGAGAGATGACGCGCTCCTACGGCCCGCTCCTGTTCTTCCTCGCCGGGATCTGGGGCGCCTCGTACCTCTTCATCAAGGTCGGCGTCCGCGACTTCTCGCCGAGCTTCTTCATCGAGCTGCGCCTGCTGATCGGCGGGCTGCTGCTGCTCGCCTTCCTTGCGTCCGCGAGGGCGTCCGCCCGGCGCTCGCGGGCGTCCGCAGCACCTGGCGCGAGGGACTGATCTTCGGGACGATCAACGGCGCGCTCCCGTTCACGCTGATCGCCTGGGGCGAGAAGCACATCGACTCGGGCGTGGCCGCGATCGCGAACGCGTCGGTGCCGATCTTCGTCGCCATCCTCGCGATCAGGTTCAACCCGGGCGAGCGCTCGAGCGGGCTGAAGCTGGCCGGGATCATCGTCGGCCTCGTCGGCGTCGGCGTGCTCGCCGGCGTCCACCCCTCGGGGGGAGCGTGGGGCGTGATCGGGACGCTTGCGGTCGTCCTCGCCTCGCTCTCCTACGCCTGCGGCGGGCTCTACGGCCAGCGCGCGGTCGGCCACCAGCCGGGCCCGGTGCTGGCGACGTCGTCGATGCTCTACGGGGCGCTCGTCCTGCTTCCGCTGGCGCTCTTCCAGCTGCCGGACCACGCGCCGGGCTGGAAGCCGGTCGCCTCGCTGATCGCGCTCGCGGTCGGCGGCACGGCGATCGCGCAGCTCGTCCTCTTCCGGATGCTGCGCCTCTTCGGCGCCGCCAGGGTCTCGCTCGTCACGTACCTGCTGCCCGTGACCGCCCTCATCTACGGGGCGGCGATCCTCGACGAGCCGCTGCGGCCGTCCATGCTCGGCGGGCTGGGCCTGATCCTCGGCGGGGTCGCGCTCGGCTCGGGCGTCTGGCGGCCGATCAGGCGGACGGCAGCCGTCGAGACTTGAAGCTCCGGCGAGCGACGGTCGAGGACGCCGATTTCCTCGTCGAGCTCCTCACCCACGAGGAGGTCGAGCCGTATCTCTCCGCGATCAGCGGAAGGACCGCGAGGGAATCGTCGCCGCGATCGAGCGCTCCGAGCGGGAGCCGGAGGCGTTCGGGCTGTTCGTGATCGAGGTCGACGGCCGTCCGGCCGGCACGATGCGGTTCGAGGGCGGCTTCGGCCCGAGCCGGATCGCGCGACTCGGCGGCCTTGCGATCCACCCGGACTTCCGCGGGCGCGGCCTCGGCGACGAGGCCGCCCGCGCATTCCAGCGCCACCTGTTCGAGGACCTCGGCTTCCACCGGCTCGAGGCCGAGGTCTACGGCTTCAACGAGCGCTCCCTCGCGCACGCCGAGCGGAACGGCTGGGTCCGCGAGGGCGTGAAGCGCAAGGCGTACTGGCGCCACGGCGACTGGGCCGACGGCGTGGTCTTCGGGCTCCTTCGTGAGGACATCGGCGACGCTTGACTCTCCCGTAGGGGGAGACCGCATGCTCGATCCGTCATGAAGGTCGAGACCGATGAGCTGCTGTCGATCGGCCGATTTGCCCGGCTGAGCGGCCTGACCGTCAAGGCGCTTCGGCACTACGAGGCCGAGGGTCTGATCAGGCCTGCCCGTGTGGACGAGTGGACCGGGTATCGGTACTACTCGCCTACGCAGGCCCGCGATGCGATCACGATCCGGCGCCTGCGAGAGCTCGAGCTGCCGCTGGACGAGATCGCGTCCGTGCTGCATGCCGATCCGGACACGGTCAGGGAGCGGCTTGCCGTCCACCGCGCGCGTCTGCAGGGCCGTGCGGTGGAGGTGGAGCAGCTCGTTCGGGCGCTCGACCTTCTCATCGAAGGAAAGGAGCCTCTGGTGCAGGAGACGATCGTCGAGCCCAGGATCGAGGAGTTGCCCGCACTGCGGATGGCCGTGATCGCCGATCGCGTCACGGTCGACGACATGTTCACCTTCGTCCCCGGGACGATCGAGCGACTGATTGCGTGGCTCGCTGAGCGGGGCTTCGAGTGCAGGACCCCGGTCACATTTCTGCGCGACCCGGTCGACGGGATCGAGAACGACAGCCTGGAGGTCGAGACCGGCGTCGAGGTCCCGGAGGGGGTCGAGGGCGACGGAGCCTCGTGTCCGTGAGGACGTATCCCGCCGTGCGGGCTGCGGTGCACGAGCACCGCGGGCCGTACGAGGGCCTGCCGGCGGTCTACGAGCCGCTGCGCGAGTGGGTCGTTGCGAGCGGGCTCCAGCCCGGCGAGCAGACACGCGAGATCTACGCGGCGAACGCCGGCAACACGTCCGACCCGCGCGAATACCTCACCCGCGTCTGCTGGCCGGTGACCTAGGCCGAACGACGCGGGCGGTGTCCTCGAGGGTGCCGCCCGCGTCGATCTCGACTAGGCGAAGGTCCAGGCGCGGTTCGCGACGAACATCGCGACCGTGACGATCGGAACCGTGACGAGGTAGGCGCCGATCCGCCCCACACCGGCGCCCTCGACGAACACGCGCAGGAGGCCGGTCGTCGCGCCCAGGCCGCAGATCTGCACCGCCAGGTAGCGTGCGCGCGCACGAGTCGAGTCCGCGGCGCGGAAGGTCCAGCGGCGGTTGAGCACGTAGCCGTTGACGGCACCCGCGGCGAAGCCGAGCGCGCCGGCGAGAAGGTAGGGGAGCCCCGCGAGGAGCAGCACGGTGTAGGCGGCGAAGCTGAGCGCCGTGTTCGACGCTCCGACGGTGACGAAGCGCGCGAACTGCGCCCCGACGAGGATCGCCGCGCTAGCCGGCGGCCGCGAGCGCAGAGGCCTTACCGGCGCAGTCATAGAGCGTTCCCGTCGTCGAGCCGCCGAACGCCACCTGTCTGCAGACCGAGGTCACGAGCGTCACGGCGTCGTTGTTCGACCCGCCGGGGCCGAAGCCGAAGCCGCCGCCGAGGAGGAAGTACCGGGCCTCGCCGGAGCGGACGAGAGAGGAGAGGTAGGAAGGCGTCAGCACGGTCTCGCGGCCGGTGAAGCCGCCCATCGCCGCGACCGACTCGCCCTTGATCACGAAGGGCGCCGCCGCCTGCTCGCTCGAGACGATCAGGGCCCATCGCCTTCCCGGTTCGTGCGCCTTCGCGTACGCGAGCGCGGCGGTGATCTCGGTCGAGTCGCCGCCGCCGAAACCGCCGGGCGCCCCGCGCGGGAACCCGCCGGGGCCGCGGAATGCGTAGCCGCCGGGGAAGCCGCCCGCGCGGCGCGGGAAGGCCGGGGCGCCCCCGCCGCCGGGCGGAGGGCCACCGCGGAAACCGCCGAAACCACCTGGAGGGCGGCCGAAGCGCCCGCCCCGAGGCCCGCCGGATCCGCCCGGGAACCCGGTTCCGCCGCGGTTCCCGCCCAGCCCGGCGACGAAGCTCGGACCGGCACCCGGGAAGACCCCGTTCACCGGCGAGAGGAGCGTCGTCTCCGCCCATGCAGCCGGCGCGGCGAGCAGCGTGAGGAAGCCGGCTGCGAGGGCCGCGGTGGCCAGCAGCCGCGCGGGCAGGCGCGGTAGCTTCGACGCGAGCAGGATCGTCGCAGCCGCGGCGCAGCCGCCGATCACGAGCCACTGGAGCCAGGGCAGATAGCCGGAGCGCCGCAGCAGGTCGACCTCGAGCCACGCGCCGAGACCGAGCGCCGCAACCGCGACCGCAACCCCCAACCAGTGGCCGCGCGCGAGGCGCCACAGCGCGACGACGCCGATGCCTGCGAGCGCGCACGTCGCCGGCGCGAGCGCGGACAGGTAGTAGGTGTGGATGATCCCGCCCGAGAAGCTGAAGACGACCGCCGCGGCGACGAACCAGCCGCCGACGACCGTCAGCGCGGCGAGCTCGCTGCGCCGCCGCAGGCGAACGGCGGCTGCCAGCGCCGCGAGCCCACCGACGATCGCGAGCGGCAGCAGCCACGCGCCCTGGTCGCCGAGCGCGTCGTTCAGGAGCCTCAGCCAGCCGGGCGCGCCGGAGAACGCGCCGCCGAGCCCCCCGCCGCCGAACGACGTCCCGCCGGTCTGGCCGGTGACGCGGCCGAGGCCGTTGTAGTCGAAGGCGAGGCCGAGCGCGCTGTTGTTCGTCGTCGAGCCGACGTAAGGGCGCTGGCTCGCCGGCGTCAGGTCGACCGCCGCGATCCAGGCGCCGGAGACCGCGACGAGCACGACCCCGGCGAGCGCCAGGAAGACGAGCCGGCGGCGCCAGGGGGCGCGTGCGAACACGCATAGGCGAGGGTGAGGCCGGGGACGACGACCATCGCCGCGAGCATCTTCGTGTTGAACGCCAGGCCGACCAGCACCGCGGTCAGCAGCAGCGTCCGCAGACGGCCCGACTGATCGCGCGAACGCCGACGTACGCCGCGGCGATCAGGAGCAGCGCGAGCAGCGCGTCGGGGTTGTTGTCCCGGTTGACCGCGACCGAGACCGGCGACAGGGCAAGCGCGAGCGCGGCAGTGAGACCGGCGACCCGGCCGAACACCCGCGCGACGAGCAGGTAGAGCAGCCAGACCGCCGCGACTCCGGCGAGTGCTTCGGGCAGCAGGATCGCCCAGCCCGAGTAGCCGAAAATCTTCGCGCTCAGCGCCTGGACCCAGAGCGCCAGCGGCGGCTTGTCCACCGAGACGAGCCCGCCCGGGTCGAAGGAGACGAAGAAGAAGTTGTGCCAGCTGCTGACCATGCTGCGGACTGCGCCGGAGTAGTAGTCGTTGGCGTAGCCGTTCTGCTCGAGGCGGTAGAAGTCGAGGAACGCGGCGGCGGCGAGGATCCCCGTCAGGGCGACGACGTGCGGCTTCGCAGTCAGCCGCCGCGCGATCGCCTGCGGCTTGCTCGGAACGGGGGCGGCAGCCTCGACGCTCATGCCGCCGACGCTGTGGTCTGGCGGACCGGCAGCCGGCCGCGCCCACGCCAGAACGAGCGACGCATCCGCCAGAGACCGGCGAGGTCGCCCACGATCGTAGGGACGAGCTCGACGCGCGAGTCGAGGTCCTCGATCCAGTCGACGGGGACCTCGTAGATCCGCATCCCGTTGTGCTCGGCGAGCAAGAGCAGCTCCGTGTCGAAGAACCAGCCGTCGTCCACGACGAGCGGGAGGAGCTGACGGGCGACGTCCGTGCGCACCGCCTTGAAGCCGCACTGCGCGTCGGAGAACCCCGTCCTGAACAGAGCGTGGATCAGCAGGTTGTAGCCGCGCGAGAGAATCTGGCGCTTGAGCCGGCGGCGCACGTGGGCCGAGTGGCCGAGCCGTGTTCCGATCGCCACCTCGCTGTGTCCGGAGAGGATCGGCGCGACGAGCGGCAGGAAGCTCTCGAGGTTCGTCGAGAGGTCGACGTCCATGTAGGAGACCACGTTCGCGTCGCTCTCCAGCCAGACGGTCCGCAGCGCGAGGCCGCGCCCCTTTCGCTCGAGCCGGCGGTAGCGGACCTCGTCGTGCCGTGCCGCGAGCTCGGCGCCGATCGCGGCCGTCGCGTCGGTGCTCGCGTTGTCCGCGATCACCACGCGAAACCGGCACGGGAACTCCCGATCGAGGTACGCGAGCAGCGTCTCGACGTTTTCGACGAGCGTTCGCTCCTCGTCGAAGACGGGGACGACGACGTCGACCAGCTGATCCCGCGCGTTCACGTCTCGGAGCTTCGTACGCGTTGCTGAGAAATCGATGAGAGCCGCGTGAACGGGCGCTAGGAGAGAGTGGCGACGACGGCACGTGCCGTCTCCGCCGGCGTCCCGACCGTCTCGACCCGAACCGCCTCGTCCGGCCCCGGCCGCTCCAGCGTCGCGAGCTGGCTGTCGAGGAGCGCCGGCGGCATGTAGTGACCCTTCCGGGAGGCGAGCCGCGAGCGGACCGTCTCCTCGTCGGCGTCGAGCCACACGAACCGCGCCGGGCCTTCGCCGGCGAGCAGCTCGCGGTGCCGCCGACGCAGCGCGGAGCAGGCGACGACCGCGCCGCCCTCGGCCTCCCACGCCCGCATCCGCCGCACGAGGTCGTGGAGCCACGGCTCGCGGTCCTCCTCGGTCAGCGGAATCCCGGCCGCCATCTTCCGGCGGTTCGCCTCGGAGTGGAAGTCGTCCGCGTCGTGGAACGGCAGCCCGAGCTTGCGGGCGACCAGCTCGCCGACGGTCGTCTTGCCGACCCCGGCAACGCCCATGAGGACGACGAGCATGCACAACGAGTCTAGGCCGCGGTCGCTTCCCAATGTATAGTCGCCCCAGCGAGCGGGCGATCCCCGCTCACATCGAGAGAGGCTGAGGGAACCGGCCCTGTGAAGCCTCGGCAACCTGCTCCACCCGAGCAAGGTGCCAAACCCGGCGAGCCGCAAGGCTCGAAGGATGTCGAGCGAAAGGGAAAGGAGAATCCGTTGCCCGCCACCGCACTTCGTTGCCGCAACTGTGAGACCGACCACGCCCTCGAGGCCGTCGCCGTCTGCACTCGCTGCTGGGGGCCCCTCGACCCGGTGTACGACCCCGGCCGCACCGTCACCCGCGAGGGCATCGAGGCCGGGCCGCCGTCGATCTGGCGCTACGCCGACCTGCTGCCGGTCGCGCCGCCGGCCGAGCAGCGCCTCGCACCCGGCCTGACGCCGCTCGTCCGGGCCGACCGGCTCGCCGACGAGGTCGGAGTGGGCGAGCTCTGGCTCAAGCTCGACACGGCGAACCCGACGCACTCGTTCAAGGACCGCGTCGTCGCCGTCGCGACCGCCAAGGCGCAGGAACTCGGGCTGACCACGATCGCCTGTTCGTCGACCGGCAACCTCGCGAACGCGGTCGCCGCGCGGGCGGCCGCCGAGGGCCTCGAGGCCGCCGTCTTCTGCCCCGCCGACCTCGAGCCCGAGAAGCTGACCGCGACCGCCGCCTACGGCGCGACGCTCTACAAGGTCGCCGGCACGTACGACGACTGCAACCGGATCACGATCGAGCTCTCCTGGGAGGTCGACTGGGGGTTCGTCAACGTTGGCCTGCGCAGCTACTACGCCGAGGGCTCGAAGACGATCGGGTTCGAGATCGCCGAGCAGCTCGGCTGGCAGACGCCCGACGTCGTCGTCTCACCCATCGCGTCTGGTTCGCTCTACACCAAGCTGAACCAGGCGTTCACCGAGCTACGTGAGCTCGGACTCGTCGAGGGGGCCGTTCCGCGGCTGATCGGCGGCCAGGCCGAGGGCTGCTCTCCGGTCGCCTCCGCGTTCGAGACAGGAGAGCCGGTGCGGCCGGTGCGGCCGAACACAGTCGCGCGCTCGCTTGCGATCGGCAGCCCCGCGGACGGCGATCTCGCCGTCGCGACCGCGCGGGCGACGAACGGGGCCGTCCACGCGGTTGCGGAGGACGCTGTCGGGGAATGCATGGCGCTGCTCGCCGGGACCTCCGGCGTGTTCGGCGAGACGGCCGCAGGGGTGACGCTGGGCGCGCTGCGCGCGGCGGTCGCCGCCGGTGAGGTCGGCGCGGACGATCGCGTCGTCCTACTCGTCACCGGCGACGGGTTGAAGACGCCCGGAGCAGTCGCGTTCACGTATCAGCCGATCGAGATCGAGGCGGACGTGGACGCGGTGCTGCAGCGTCTCCAGGCCGCCGCTGCCTGAGCCGAAGCTATCCCTACAAAAGTGGCTTTACTTTTTGTAGTATCACGGAGGTGACAGCCTTGAAGCCGGCGCCGGACTGGGAACTCGTCTACAAGCGAAACCCGGTCGAGCGGATCAAGCGGGACCGGAGCCCGCTCGGGATCCTCGACGACCTGCCCGCGCTGATCGCGGCCGGCTACGAACGCGTCGACGAGGAGGACATCGTCCGCCTCAAGTGGTGGGGGCTCTACCACGACAAGCCGAAGATCGGGACGTTCATGCTCCGGATCAAGCTGCCGGGCGGGCGGGTCTCGCCCGAGGGGCTACGCGCGATCGGCGAGATCTCGAACGAGTTCGGACGCGGCGACGGCGAGCTCTCCACGCGACAGAACGTCCAGCTGCACTGGCTCGAGCTCGGCTCGCTGCCGGCGGTGTTCGAGCGGCTCCACGCCGCGGGCCTGACCTCCGCGGGCGGGTGCGGCGACGCCGTCCGCAACATCACCGGCTGCCCGGTCGCCGGCCTCGACGCCGACGAACTCTTCGACACCCAGCCGATCGTCGACGAGGCGGCCGAGTTCTTCTACGGCAACCCGGAGTACTCGAACCTGCCGCGCAAGCACAAGATCACCGTCGCCGCGTGCGCGCACCACTGCAACGCGCCGGAGATCAACTGCATCTCGCTCGTCGGCGCGGTCCACGAAGGGGTCGAGGGCTTCGGCATGCGGGTGGGCGGCGGGCTCTCGTCCGTGCCGCGGATCGCGCGCGACCTCGGCGTCTTCATCCCGAAGGAGGAGACGGTCGAGGTGCTGCGCGCGCTGCTCGACGCGTGGAAGGAGGACACCCGCTACCGCATCTCGCGCGTGAAGGCGCGGATGAAGTTCATGGTCGACGACTACGGGCCGGACGGGATACGAGCCGAGGTCGAGCGGCGGCTCGGGCGGAAGCTCGCCGACTTCGCCTCCCCGATGCCCGACACACTCGGCGACCACATCGGCGTCCACGCCCAGAAGCAGCCGGGCCTCGCGTACATCGGCGTTCCCGTCCACCTCGGCCTCGTCTCCGGCGACCAGATGATCGCGCTCGCGGACCTGACAGAGCGCCTCGGCGGCGACGTTCGCCTGACGAGGCAGCAGAACTTCGCGGTCACGAACGTTCCGGAAGCCGAGGTGGACTCGACCCTGGCTGCGCTCGCCGAGATCGGCTTCCCGCTCGAGGTGAATCGCCTGCGCGCGACCGCGATCGCGTGCACGGGCGAGCCGCACTGCAACTTCTCCGTCACGGAGACGAAGACGCGGATGGACGTGCTCGTCACCTACCTGGAGGCCAAGTACGGCGAGCAGCTCGCCGGGCTGAAGCTTCACCTCGACGGCTGTCCGCATGCGTGCGCTCATCACTGGGTGGGTGACCTCGGCTTCCAGGGGACGACGGTGCGCGATGAGCACGGGCAGCGGCGGCAGGCGTACGACATCTTCCTGCGCGGCGGCCTCGGTCCCCAGGCGGCGATCGCCCGCCCGGTATTCCGACGCGTGCCGACCGAGGAGCTCGACGTCACCGTCGACCGGCTGATCGCAGGGTGGCTCGCCGCCCGCGGCCCCCGGCGAGGACTTCCGTGATTTCTGCGACCGGATGAGCGACGAGGAGCTCGGCATCCTCGCCGGCCGCGAGCCGGCCCGTGGACGAGCGGAGAAGGAGGCAGCGTGAGCGCGATCGAGCTGATCGACGAACTGGAGGCGGGGGAGCTCTCGGTCGAGTTCGAGGGGCAGGAGCCGTGGGAGCTGCTCGAGTGGGCGCTGGAGCGCTTCTCGCCCGCGATCGGCCTCTCGACCGCGTTCCAGGTCGACGGCGTGGCGCTGCTCGACATGGCCTACGAGCTCGATCCGTCGATCCAGGTCTTCAGCGTCGACACGGGCCGCCTGCCCACCGAGACCTACGAGCTGATCGAGCGGCTGCGCGAGCGCTACCCAGGGCTCGACCTGCAGCTGCTCTCACCGGAGCCGCGCCAGGTGCAGGCGATGGTCTCGCTGCACGGCCCGAACCTCTTCTACAAGCAGGTGGAGAAACGTCTGCTCTGCTGCAACGTCCGCAAGGTGCAGCCGCTGACGCGGCACCTGGCGACGCTCGATGCGTGGATCACCGGTCTGCGCCGCGACCAGTGGGCGACGCGCACCGACATCCGCAAGATCGAGATCGACCACGACCACGGCGCGATCGTCAAGCTCAACCCCCTCGCCGAGTGGACGGAGGAAGAGGTGTGGGACTACGTGCGCGAGCGCGACGTCCCGTACCACCCGCTCTACGACCGCGGCTACACGTCGATCGGCTGCGCGCCTTGCACCCGCGCGCTCGCCCCGGGCGAGACGGGGCGCGACGGCCGCTGGTGGTGGGAGGAGAACGCGCCGAAGGAGTGCGGGATCCACTGCGCGGTCGAGACCGGCGGGCTCGAGCACGAGCTGCACGCGATCCTCGGCGAGGAGGCGGCATGAGCGCGGTCGCGGTCGCCGGTGAGGCGCGTGAGGTCGCCCTGGCCGAGGCCCAGGCGGTCGTGGCGGCGGGGGGCTCGGCTCACGAGCTCGTGGCGGAGATCGACGAGGGCTCGGTCGTCGAGGAGATCGAGACGCTCGAGCGGATCCTGGAGCTCGGGCTCCAGACCGGGCGAATCCGCGCCCTCTACGGCCCGGGCGGCGAGCAGGCGGTGCTGCGGCTGTACCGGAAGCTCCCCCAGGGGACCGAGGCCGCCGCGACCGTCGAGGCGGTGAACGAGGCATTGCGGGCACTCGCCGGACGCGAGCTCGAGTCCGTCCAGCTGCGCGCGGTCGGGCCGGGCGCGTTCTCGCTGACGATCCAGGCGGGCGGCGCCGAGGTCGGCGTCCACCTCGACCGGCAGGGCGCGCGCCTGTCCAGCGTCGGAGTCTGAGCGTGGGTGAGAAGCGCTACTACATGGCGTGCATCGACCTCGAGGGACGGCGTTGCCTCGTGGTCGGCGGCGGCACGGTCGGCCTCGAGAAGGTGAAGGGCCTGCTCGAGTGCGGCGCAATCGTCACCGTCGTCTCGCCGGAGATCGAGCCGGACATCCAGTTGCTGCCCGTTCGCTGGCGGCGCAAGCAGTACGACTCGGGCGATCTCGACGGGAACTTCCTGGTCGTCGCCGCCACGCCCGACCGTTCGGTCAATCGCCGCGTGTTCGAGGACGCAGAGGCCCGCTCGCTGCTCTGCAACGTCGTCGACGACGCGGAGCTCTGCAGCTTCATCCTCCCGGCCGTCCACCGGCGCGACCCGATCACGCTCGCCGTCTCGACCGGCGGCGCCTCGCCGGCGCTGGCGAAGCGGCTCCGGGACGAGCTCGGCGAGCAGATCGACGAGCGGCACGTCGAGCTCGCCTACCGGCTCCGCGAGCTGCGGCCGTGGGTGCGCGCCCACTTCGACTCGTACGCGGAGCGCCGCGACTTTTTCGACTCGCTGGTCTCGGAGTCGCTCGAGTGACGGTCTGGCTCGTCGGCGCCGGCCCCGGCGACCCCGGCCTGATCACCGCGCGCGGGCTCGAGCTCGTGCGCCGCTGCGAGGTGCTGGTCTATGACCGGTTGGTCGCCGAGGAGCTGGTCGGCGAAGCGCCGGCCGACGCGATCCTCGTCCCGCGCGACGCGCACGAGCAGGCCGAGATCAACGAGCTGCTCGTGCGGCTCGCCCGGCAGGGCTACGACGTCGTTCGCCTCAAGGGCGGCGACCCGTTCGTGTTCGGCCGCGGCGGCGAGGAGGCACTCGCGCTCGCCGAGGCCGGGATCGAGTTCGAGGTCGTCCCTGGGGTGTCGTCGCTCAGCGCGGTGCCCGCCTCGGCCGGCATCCCGGTCACCCACCGCGGCCTCTCCTCGCAGGTGACGATCGCGAGCGGGCACGATCCCGCCGCGCTCGACTACGACGCGCTCGCGCGGGCGCCCGGGACGCTCGTCTTCTTCATGGGCTTCGCCGGGCTGGCCGAGATCGCCGCCGGCCTGATCGACCACGGCCGCGATCCCGAGACTCCCGCGGCGGTGGTCGCGAGCGGCACGACGGACGACCAGCGGACGGTCACCGCGACGCTGACGGGGATCGCGGACGCGTCCGCGGAGCTCGAGCCGCCGGCGCTCGTCGTGATCGGCGAGGTCGTCGCGCTCGCGCCGCTCCTTGACGCGCGTACCCCCTCCGCTTTACCCTTTGAAGCGACGATGCAGCGCGCAGCCGCGAACTCGAAGTCGATTCGCCAGAACGTCCTCTTTGCGCGCGCGTTTACGCGCTAGCCGGCGCTCCAGCTTTTCCCGCCCCCGCCGGCTAGGTCAGACCCACACAGGCGGATACCCCTTCCCATTGACCGTGGAGGTTCCGAGATGTCGATCCAGGTTCCACCGATAACGCCGGGCCCGTTGCCGCCGACCCCGTTGCCGCCGAGCGGCTACTACTGCGACTGTCCCGCGCCGATGCCCGAGCAGCGCGCCGAGCGGCGCGGTGCCGCGCGGACGTACTGCACCCGCTGCGAGCGCGAGTTGCCTCTCCGGATCGGGCGGCCCACGTGAGCGGCGCGGTCTCCGTTGCCTATGCGGGGCGCGACGGCGCCCACGGGGCGACCGCGTCCGAGCAGCTCTTCCCGCTCGGGGAGCTCTTCCCGCTGCCGAGCTTCACGGCGGTCGCGGAGGCCGCCGCCGTCGGAGAGGTCGCGTTCGGCGTGCTCCCGATCGAGAGCTCGATCTCCGGCCCGATCGCGGAGACCCACGACCTGCTCCAGGCGACGGCGCTGTCGATCGCGGACGAGACGGTGCTCCAGATCCGGCACTGCCTGGTCGGGCTCGAGAACGTGCCGCGGGAGCAGATCCGCGTCGTGCGCTCGCATCCGGCCGCGCTCGACCAGTGCCGGCGCCTGCTGGCCGCGATGCCGTGGGCGACGGCGATCGCCGCGGGAACGACCGCGGAGGCAGCGGCCGAGGTTGCCGAGGGCGGCGATCCCTCGGTTACGGCGATCGCGGGTGAGCGCGCCGCGAGCCTGTACGGGCTGCAGGTGATCGACACCGATGTCGGGGACCACCAGGCCGCGTACACGCGCTTCGTCTCGGTCACGAACTCGACGCGCCTCGACCGCACGGCGGAGGACTGGCGGACGGCGTTCTCGTTCGTCACCGACCACCGGCCGGGCGCGCTGCACCGCGCGATCGAGCCCTTCGCCCGCCACGGCATCGACCTCGTGCAGCTCGTCTCACGGCCGATCCCGAACACGCCGTGGCGCTACTGCTTCCACGCAATCCTCGCCGGCCACCCACTCGACGTGGAGATCCAGGCGGCTCTGACCGAGGTGCGCGCCGGGACGCGCCGGCTGAAGGTGTTCGGCTCCTACCCGGCGGCCGCGCAGGCTAGCGCCTGACGACGCGCCAGGCTGCCGGCAGTGCCGCTGCGGCCAGGTAGAGCTTGAAGGTGTCGCCGGGGATGAACGGGTACAGCCCGTATTCGAGCGTCTTCTCCAGGTTCGTGTTCAGCACGATCGCGAGCCAGGGCAGCGCGACCAGGTAGATGACGACGTTCCCGGTCAGCATCAGGCCGATCGAGGACGACAGGCTGCGGTCCCAGCGCCGCTCGGCGAGGAAGCCCGTGAGGGCCGCGGCGAGGACGAAGCCGACGAGGTAGCCCCCGCTCGCCGAGGTGACGACCGCCCATCCGTGCGCATGATGGGCGTAGATCGGCGCTCCGGCGATCCCGACCAGGAGGTAGAGGAGGAGGCTCGTCGTGCCGCGGACCGTTCCAAGCGTCGCGCCGACGAGCAGGACGGCGAACGTCTGGCCCGTGATCGGAACGGGCGTGAACGGGAGGGCGACCGAGATCTGCGCGGCTCCCGCGACCAGGGCGGTTCCGGCGAGCACGAATGCCGCGTCGGTCAGGAGATCGACGCGTGGCGCGAGGGTCGTGGCTTCGACGCGCGTGCTCACGGACGAAGACTAGAGCCGTTCGGGCTCCAAAAGTGCAGAACGGCATCTAGGATCAGATCATCTCCCGGTACCTGCACACCATGGTTCGCGTCACCGACCCGGAGCGCTCGCGCGCGTTCTACGAGGCGCTGGGCATGGAGTTCCGGCGCGACCTCGACATCGTCCGCGAGGGGGAGCTCGAGGCGACGAACTACTTCTTCGCATTCCCGGGCGAAGACGCCGAGCTCGAGCTCACGTTCAACCATGACGGGCGCTCGTACGAGCTCGGCACCGCCTACGGGCACATCGCGATCGGCGTCGAGGATCTCGACGGGACGCTCGCCCGGCTCGCCGAGCAGGGGATCGAGCCGGAGCGGCCGCCGTACACGGTGCGCGAGGGCGGCTCGCGGCTCTGCTTCGTCCGCGACCCGGATGAGTACCGGATCGAGATCATCGAGCACAGCGCCGTTAGTTAGGCTCCACGCGTTTTCGAGCGAGGGAGGAACCGATGCTCAGCGACCTCAGGCGCCGTAAGTTCGCGAACTACTTCTCGATTCTCGACCGCAGCGGAAACGGCTTGCTCGGAGAGGCCGACCTCCGGCGGATCGTCGAGGGGGTGACCTCGGTGCGCGGGCTCGAGCCCGGGAGCGAGGAGTACGCCTCGATGGAGGCCGCGATCATGGCGACCTGGACGCATTTGATGGAGCATGCGAACCAGGACGGGGACGGGGGCGTCTCGCTCGCCGAGTGGCTGGCCACGCTCGAGGACACCGCCGCCGACGACGAGAAGTACGCCATGTACGTGACCCCGTTCGCCGGCGGCGTGATCGCGCTCCTCGACCTCGACGACGACGGGATCGTCGGCCTCGTCGAGTACCAGAAGTTCTTCGAGATCTTCGGGATCTCGCAGGCGGGCGCGGAGGAGGCGTTCTCGCACCTGGACGTACGGGGTGACGGGCGCGTGACGTTCGACGACGCGCTCGAGCGCGTCCGCGAGTTCCACTGCAGCGACGACCCGGACTCGCCGGGCAACTGGCTCTTCGGGCCCTTCTGAGATGGACATGGGTGGTCTGAACGGGCTGCGCGGGAGCGTTGCGGAGCAGCTCACCGGGACGCGCGTCGCCAAGCAGCTCTTCGACGGGACGCTGGCCCGCGAGACGTACGTCGACTACCTGGTCAACGTCCACTACTACGCCCGCTTCAGTCCGGTGCTGATGGCGGCCGCTGCGGCGCGGTGCACGACGAGTAACGAGCCGCTCGCCCTGTACCTACTCCATCACTCGGAGGAGGAGATGGGCCACGAGCGCTGGGCATACGACGACCTGCGCGTCCTCGGCGCCGACGACGCGGCGATCCAGGCCGGCCGCCCCACTCACTCGTGCCAGGCGCTCGTCGGGCTGACGCATTACGTTGCCTATCACGACAACCCGATCGGCCTGTTCGGGTGGATGTACGTGCTCGAGAGCGTCGGTAGCGACCTCGGCCCGGCGGTCGGCGACGAGCTCCGCAAGGTCTTCGACCTCCAGGACGGCGGCGTCAAGTTCGTCGAGGGTCATGGCATCAACGACGCGGAGCACGCAGCCGACCTCGAGGAAAAGATCGCGAACCACGTGACGCGGCCCGAGGACGCGGAGGCGGTCGAGCAGGTGGCGGAGACGGTCGTCGACCTCTACGTCCGGATGTTCCGCGAGATCGGCGGCGAAGAGCCGACTTGGGGCTAGAGGTCCGGCGGGCCGAGTCCGCCGCCGAGCTCGCACGCCTGGCCGAGTACCGCTACCGGGTCTACGTCGAGGACCTCGGCCTCCTCGACCCTTCGGCAGCCGATTCCGCCCGGCGCCGGCTCGTCGACGCGCTCGACGACGCGAGCACGTCGTACGCCGTCTTCGACGGCGACGCGGTGGTGGGCTCACTCCGGCTCACGCATCTGCCGGACGTCCCCGATCCGGAGCCTTTGGTCCGGAAGTTCGACTTCGCGGACGCGATCGAGGCGTTCGGGGCCGGGGCGGTCTGCATGACCAGCCGCTTCATCGTCGACGAGCAGGTCCGCCGCAGCCGCGCGATGTTGCGGATGATGGAGCTCTGCTACGAGGACGGCGCGCGGCTCGGCGTTCGGCTCAACTACGGCGACACGAGTCCGGGCCTGCTTCTGTTCTACGAGCACATGGGCTACCGGCGCTATACGCGCCCCTGGAACGACGAGGCCTACGGGTTCAAGTTGCCGATCGTCATGCTCGGCCGCGACCAGGGCTGGTTCCGGCGCGTGCGCTCGCCCTTGCTGCGGAGCGCGTCGAAGCTGCCGCACGACGACGAGGCGAGGGAGTGGTTCGAGGCCGCGCACGGAGCGGTGGTGGAGTGCGAGAGCGCGCCGTTCCAGGCTTCCGGCGGCTTCGTCGCGGGGGTGGAGGAGCTGCTCGGGGCGTCGCTGGCGGGGTTCTCGGGCCTTCTGGAGGGCCTGGGCGCCGGTGAGCTGGAGGCACTCCTCGCGCGGGCCGGCTTGTTCTCCGTCTGCGCGGGCGATCGGGTCGTACGTCCCGGCGAGCGGGAGCACGGGCTGCTCATCGTCGTCTCGGGGCGGGTCGTCGAGCGCGGCGCCGGCGGCCGCGGGCCTCTCGCCGCCGGTGAGGTCTTCGGGGACATCGCTGGGCGGTACGTGGGTCGCACCGGCTCGGAGGTCGTCGCGGAGACGGCGGCGCGGCTGCTCGTGCTGACGACCGCACACCTCGAGCACCTGCTCGCCGCGGAGGACGAGGGGCTCGAGCGGTTGCGCGCCCGCGTGGGGGCGCTGGTCAGCGGCTGAATCGCGGGTGGCTCTCGGCTCGATTTCGACCCCCTCTGGACACAGACACGTGACACGTTTCTGGCTACGGTCGTCGCATGGCAAAGGCGAGTACCACCCCTTGGGGAGCGGCGAGCGTCGTCGACGAGGTTCGGGTCCAGCAACGCGCCGGCGAGAAGCGGTTCGCGTCGGTCGTCCAGCTGCTCGAGTCGCGCGGCGAGCGCCTCGTTCGCTTCTCGTACACGACCGAGGGCGTCGCGCGGCGCGGCCCGGTCACCCTCCGCGCACGCGACCTGGAACGCCTACGGGCGGAGCTCGCCAAACACCCCGAGCTGGCTGCGGCGCTAGGCCTGGGAGGCGCCTAGACGAGCGCCGTAGACAATTCCCGCGCCGCGTCCAGCAGCGAGGCGAGGATCATCGCGCCGTCGCCGGAGCCGAGCAGCGGATCGACTGCGTGCTCCGGGTGCGGCATCAGGCCCATCACGTTGCCCCGCTCGTTGACGACTCCCGCCACGTCGCCGACGGAGCCGTTCGGGCTGCCGCCCTCGTAGCGCAGGACGATCTGGTCCTTTCGCTCGAGCTCCTTGACGAGCTCGGGAGGGGCGAACCAGCAGCCCTCGCCGTGCTTGACCGGGATCACGAGCCGCTGGCCCTCGCTTGCACCGTGAGGTGAAGGGCGCGGCCGCCCGCTCTACGCGAAGCGCAACGTCACGACAGACGAACGAGAGCGACGCGTTCGGCCGCAGCACGCCGGGGAGCAGGCCCGCCTCGCAGAGGATCTGGAAGCCGTTACAGATCCCGAGCACCGGCCCGCCGGCCTCGGCGAACTCGACCACGGCGCCCATCACCGGCGAGAAGCGGGCGATCGCGCCGCAACGGAGGTAGTCGCCGTACGAGAACCCTCCGGGGAGGACGACGGCGCCGGTGTCCTCGGGGAGGCGCTCGGAGCCGTGCCAGACGAGCTCGGCGTCGCCGCCGAGCGCGCCCAGCGCCCAGGCGGCGTCGTCGACGTCGTTCGAGCCGGGGAAGACGACGACGGCGACCTTCGGACGCCGGTCCGTCATCCGGCGATCTCGATCTCGTAGCTCTCGATCAGCGGGTTCGCGAGCAGCTGCTCGCACATCCGCTCGACCTCGGCCCGGGCCTGGACGACGTCGACGGCGTCGACGTCGAGGTCGACGACCCGCCCGATCCGGGCGTCCGCGACGGAGAAGCCGAGCTGGCGAAGCGAGTCCTCGACCGCCTGTCCCTGCGGATCGAGGATGCCCTCCTTCGGCCTGACGACCACGGTCGCCTTCATGCGGCCCCGCCCGTGCGCAGCACGATCTCCGGGGCGCGGAGGTAGTCGTCGAACGAGATTCCGGTCAGGTGCTCGAACGCCTCGACGTAGCGCGCCCGCGTGCCCGCCACCACCTCGTCCGGCAGCTCGGGGCCGGGTGCGGTCTTGTCCCAGCCGAGCGACTCGCAGTAGTCGCGCACGTACTGCTTGTCGAACGAGGGCTGCGCGCCGCCCGGCGCGTACTCGTCGGCGGGCCAGAAGCGGGAGGAGTCGGGCGTCAGCGCCTCGTCCGCGAGCACGAGCTCGCCGGACTCGTCGAGACCGAACTCGAACTTGGTGTCGGCGATGACGATCCCGCGCTCGGCGGCGTGCTCGGCGGCGAAGCCGTAGAGCGCGAGGGCCGTGCGCTCGACCTGCTCGTACCGCTCCGCCCCGACGAGCTCGATCGCCTGCGCGGCGTCGATGTTCTCGTCGTGGCCCGCCGTCGCCTTGGTGGAGGGAGTGAAGATCGGCTCCGGCAGGCGGTCCGACTCGCGCAACCCCTCCGGCAGCGCGCGCCCCGAGGTCGTTCCGCTCGCGAGGTAGTCCTTCCACCCCGAGCCGGCGAGGTACCCGCGCACCACGCACTCGAGCGGCAGCATCTCGAGCCGGCGGCATTCGCTCGAGCGTCCGTCCGGGCGGAGCCCGAGCAGGTGGTTCGCGCAGATCTCGCGCGTCCGGGCGAACCAGAACGCGGACAGCCCGGTGAGCACGCGGCCCTTGTCCGGGATCTCGGTCGGCAGGACGACGTCGAAGGTCGAGATCCGGTCGCTCGCGACGAGCAGCAGCCGTTCGTCGTCGATCGTGAAGAGCTCGCGAACCTTGCCGCTGGCGACGTGAACGAGCGTCTCAGACATGAACCCCCTCCTCGTTTCTGGTCAGGTTGTGCGAGCCGTTCGAAGATCGCGTCGACGTGGCTCGTGTACGCGGCGGGATCGAAGGTCTCGCGCAGGTCGATCAGCCCCGCGATCCGCCCGTCGGCCTCGACGAGGGCCGGGAAGTCGAGCTCCTCGTCCCAGGCGCGCATCGCATGCTCCTGGACGAGGCGGTACGCCTCGTCGCGCTGGAGTCCGGCCTCGATGAGCGCGAGCAGCACGCGCTGGCTGAAGTAGAGGCCGTGGCTCGCGTCGAGGTTCGCGCGCATGCGCTCGGGCAGGACGACGAGGCCCTCGACCAGCCACGCGAAGCGGTCGAGCATGTAGTCGAGGGCGAGGAAGGCGTCCGGCAGGACGACCCGCTCGGCCGAGGAGTGCGAGATGTCGCGCTCGTGCCAGAGCGCGACGTTCTCCAGTCCTACTGTCCCCGCCGCCCGGACGACCCGGGCCAGCCCGCAGATCCGCTCGGCGACGATCGGGTTGCGCTTGTGCGGCATCGCCGACGACCCCTTCTGGCCGGAGCCGAACGGCTCCTGGACCTCGCGCACCTCGGTGCGGGCGAGGTGCCGGATCTCGAGCGCGAAGCGTTCGAGCGAGGACGCGACCAGGGCGAGCGTGGAAAGGAGCTCCGCATGCCGGTCCCGCGGCACGATTTGCGTCGAGACCGGCTCCGGCTCGAGACCGAGGCGCTCGCAGGCGATCCGCTCGAGCTCGGGATCGGTCGCGGAGTACGTCCCGACGGCTCCCGAGAGCTTCCCGACCCGCATCCCGGCGAGCGCCCGGCGCACGCGAGCGCGGTCGCGGTCGAGCTCGAACGCCCAGCCGGCGAGCTTCAGCCCGAACGTGGTCGGCTCCGCATGCACGCCGTGCGTCCGGCCGATGCAGAGCGTCCCGCGGTGCTCCTCGGCGCGGGCCGAGACGACCGCGAATGCCCGGTCGAGCCCCTCGAGCAGCAGGGCGCCTGCGTCCCGAACCTGGAGCGCGAGGCCCGTGTCGACGACGTCGGACGAGGTCAGGCCGTAGTGCAGCCAGCGGCCTTCCTCGCCGAGGCCGGCCTGGACGGCGTCGACGAACGCGGCCAGGTCGTGGCCGGTCGTGCGCTCGCGCTCGGCGACCTCCTCGGGTGCGGGAACACGCGCGTGCTCGCGTACGGCGCGGGCGGCCTCCGGCGGCACGACTCCCAGCTCCGACCAGGCGTCGAGGGCGGCGAGCTCGACGTCCAGCCACGCTTCGAGCTTCCTCTCGTCCGACCACACCTGGGCCATCGCCGGGCGGGAGTAGCGGGCGATCACTCAGCTGATCGTAGCGGTGGTCTCCGACGCCGAGAGGATCCTGGCGGCGAGCGCGGCGGCGTTCTTCGCATTGTCGACCCCGACGCAGGCGACCGGCACCCCCGGCGGCATCTGCACGATCGAGAGCAGCGCGTCGAGGCCGTCGAGGACGCTCTTCGACGAGCGGAGCGGCACGCCGATCACCGGCAGGTCGGTGTGGGCGGCGACCACCCCCGGCAGCGCGGCGGCGAGACCGGCGCCGCAGATCAGCACCCTCAGGCCGCGCTCCCGCGCGGAAGCGGCGTACTCGGCGACCGCGAGCGGATCGCGGTGCGCCGAGCGCACCTCGAACTCGTGCGGGATTCCCGCGCGTCGAGAGCTCGTCGACGGCGTCCTGCATCCGCTCCCGGTCGGACTCGGAGCCGACGAGGATCCCGACGACCGGCGGCCCGGAGCTAGTGGACAGCACTGCTCGCCTCCACCGCTGCGATGTCCCGGCGGTAGCGCGCGCCGGCGAACGAGATCGCGGCAGCGCCCTCGTAGGCGAGGGCCCGTGCCTGCTCGAGATCGTCGCCGACGCCGGTCACGTTCAGGATCCTGCCACCGCTCGTCACCAGCGCGCCGTCGCGACGCGCGGTTCCGGCCTGGAAGACGAGCGCGCCGAGCGCCTCCGCCTGCTCGATCCCGATGATCGGCGAGCCGGTGTCGCCCGCCTCCGGGTAGTTCCCTGCCGCGACCACGACGGTGACCGCGGCCTGCGCCGACTGTCCCCAGCGTCACGCCGCTCGAGGTCGCCGGCCGCGGCGGCGGCGAGGGCGGCCAGCAGGTCGCCGTCGACCCGGGGCAGGATCACCTGCGTCTCCGGGTCGCCGAAGCGGCAGTTGAACTCGAGCACGCGCGGCCCCTCGTCGGTCAGCATCAGGCCGGCGTAGAGCAGCCCGATGAAGGGCGTCCCGCGGCGCGCAAGCTCGGCCAGCACCGGCCGGTGCACCTGCTCGACGAGCTCCTCGACCTCGCTCGCCGGTCGAACGGCGGCACGGGCGAGAACGCGCCCATCCCGCCGGTGTTCGGGCCGGTGTCGCCGTCGCCGACGCGCTTGTGGTCGCGCGCGGCCGCCAGCGGCAGCGCCTGCAGGCCGTCGGTCAACGCGAACACCGAGAGCTCCGGGCCCTCGAGCAGCTCCTCGACCACCACCTGCTCGCCGAGGGCTCGGAGGCGCCGCGCAGCCCCTCCTCGACCTCCTCCTCCGTTCGGCAGACGAACACCCCTTTCCCGGCGGCGAGCCCGTCCGCCTTGATCACGCACGGCGGGCCGCGCCTCGGCGAGCGCCGCGGCCGTCGGCACACCCGCGGCGGCGAGCACGTCCTTCGCGAAGCTCTTCGAGCCCTCGATCCGCGCGGCGCGCCGCGCTCGGCCCGAACACCGCGACGCCGGCATGGCGCAGCTCGTCCGCGACGCCCGCGACGAGCGGAGCCTCCGGCCCGATCACGGCCAGGTCGATCTCGAGCGCCTGCGCCAGCTCGAGCAGCCTCTCCCCGTCCTCTGCCCGCACCGGGTGGCAGGTCCCGAGCGCGGCGATCCCGGGGTTCCCGGGTGCGGCATGGAGCTCGCCGAGCTCACCGCTCTGGCTCAGCTTCCACGCCAGCGCATGCTCGCGCCCCCCCGAGCCGACGATCAGCACCCGCACGCGATCGAGTCTACGAAACGGGTCAGCGGGCTACGCTTCGGTCGTGGCCGTCGGCGACTCGGCGAGCGTGGCGCCGCCGTACAGCACGGCGGGAGTGGAGGTCGTCCGGCTGCCGGGCGGCGAGGTCGAGCGCGACGTCGTCGCGGCCGAGGAGCCGCTCGAGATCCGGATCGGCGGAGCGCCTGTCGCCGTGACGATGCGGACGCCGGGGCACGACGAGGAGCTTGCGCTCGGGTTCGCGCTCTCCGAAGGCCTGAAGCCGGCCTCCGCGCGGCTGCCGGACGACCTGGCGGCGAACGTCGTCGAGGTCGCGGCGCCGGCATTCGACCCGGAGCGGCTGCGGCGGAGCTTCTACACCTCATCCTCGTGCGGGGTCTGCGGGAAAGGCGCGCTCGAGGCGGTCGCGGTCGAGGCGGCGCCGGTCGAGTCCGGGCTGACGATGGCGGCCGAGCTCGTCGCCGGGCTGCCCGACCGGCTCAGGGCGGCGCAGCCGGCGTTCGCCGCGACCGGCGGGCTGCACGCGACCGGCCTCTTCGACGCCAGCGGGTGGGCTGCTCTGCCTGCGCGAGGACGTCGGGCGGCACAACGCCTTCGACAAGGTGGTCGGCTGGGCGTTCACGCAGGGTTGCCTCCCGCTGGCCGATTACGCGATCTGCGTGAGCGGCCGCCTCTCGTTCGAGCTCGTCCAGAAGGCGGCCGTCGCGGGCTGCCCGATCCTCGTCGCGGTCGGTGCGCCGTCGAGCCTCGCGGTCGAGCTCGCCGGCGACCGCCGGATCACGCTCTGCGGCTTCGTCCGTGGCGGGCGCGTCACGGTCTACACGGAGCCGTGGCGGATCGTCTGACGGGCGTCCTGCTCGTCGGCGGCGCGAGCGCGCGGTTCGGCTCCCCGAAGGCGCTCGCCCGGATCGACGGCCGAACGCTCGCGGAGATCGGCTGGGAGAAGCTCGCCTTCTGCGACGAGCGGCTCGCGGTCGGCAAGGCTGCCGACGGGCTGGAGCTTCCGTTCCCGCTCACGGACGACGGCACCGACACGCGCGCGCCGATCGCCGGCCTCGTCGCCGGCCTGCGCGCGGCTGCGCACGAGCTCTGCGTCGTGCTCCCGGTCGACACGCCGCGCATCGAGCCGGAGACACTCGCCGCGCTCGCCGCCGCGTGCGAAGACGTTGCGGTGCCGCAGACCGGCCCCCTCCCGGGCGCCTACCGCCGGGCCGCGCTCCCCGTGCTCGAGCGCCGCCTCGCCAACGGCGAGCTCGCGCTCCACGAAGCGCTCGACGAGCTCCGCACCAGGATTGTCACAATCGACCCTGCAGAGCTCGCCAACGTCAACACACCCGATGACCTCGCCCGCCTCTGAGCCCGCCATGTTCGCGAACGCGTCCGCGTACCAGCGCTTCATGGGGCGCTACAGCGACAAGCTCTCGCACGAGTTCGCGCGCAGCGGCCGGCGTCGCCCCGGGCGCAGAACGTGATCGACGTCGGCTGCGGCGCCGGCGCCCTGACCGTCGTCCTCGCCGGGATCGTCGGGCGCGGAGAACGTCGCGGGGGTCGATCCCTCCGAACCGTTCGTCGCGGAGGCCCGCACGCGTGTCCCCGGCGCCGACCTCCGCGTCGGCCCGGCCGAGTCGCTGCCCTTCGAGGACGCGACGTTCGACGCCGCCCTCTCGCAGCTCGTCTTCCACTTCGTCCAGGACCCGGCCACATCGGTCGCGGAGATGCGGAGAGTGACGCGACCCGGCGGCCGCGTCGCCGCCTGCGTCTGGGACATGACCGGCGGGATGACGATGCTCCGCTCGTACTGGGACGCGGCCCGCGAGGCCGGCGCGACCGGCCCCGACGAGATCGAGCGCTTCGGCGGCCGGCCCGGCCAGCTCGCGCAGCTCTGGCGGGACGCAGGCCTCCGAGACGTGGTCGACGAGTCGCTGACCGTCTCCGCGGACTACGAAGACTTCGACGAGCTCTGGACGTCCTTCCTCGGTGCGGCCGGGCCGGTCGGCGCGCACGCCGTGTCGCTCGACGAGCAGCAGGCCGCCGCGGTCAGCGCAGCGCTCCACCGGCGCATCGGATCGCCCGACGGCCCCTTCACGCTCACCGCCACGGCCTGGTACGCGGCCGGCGTCGTCTGATGGAGCAGCGCGTCAGCCTCTGACGAGCACGGGCTCGCGCTCGGCGCCGGTCCCGACCCACGAGACCTCGACGTCGAGCTCGTGCTCGACGAACTCGACGTAGCGCCGCGCCGCGCCCGGTAGGTCGCCGTCGAGCGGCTCCTCCCACCCGGGCAGCACCTCGTACACGGGCCGCGCGGAGTGGAAGTCGCTCTGGTGCGCAGGGAACTCGTCGGTCCGCGTGCCGTCGCGCAGCTCGTACCGCGTGCAGACCGGCAGCTCGGCGAAGGACGAGAGGACGTCGAGCTTCGTCAGCGCGATCGAGGTGATCCCGTTCAGGCGGACCGCGTAGCGCAGCGCGACCAGGTCGAGCCAGCCACACCGCCGCTCGCGTCCCGTCACCGTCCCGAACTCACCGCCGAGCTCGCGCAGGCGCTCCTGGTCCGGCCCCTCGATCTCGGTCGGGAACGGCCCCGCGCCGACGCGCGTCACGTACGCCTTCGCGATCCCGATCACCGAGTCGATCCGGGTGGGGCCGATCCCGATCCCGGCGCAGGCGCCTCCGGCGACCACCGTGGACGAGGTCACGAACGGGTAGGTGCCGTGGTCGATGTCGAGCAGCGTTCCGTGCGCGCCCTCGAGCAGCACGCGCTTCCCGTCCCTGATCGCGCGGTCGACGAGCAGCGACGTGTCGGCGAGGTACGGGCGGAGCCGCTGCGCGTAGCTCTCGTGGCGGGCCGCGAGCTCCTCGAGCTCGATCGGCTCGACGCCGTACACGCGCTCGAGCCACTCGTTCTTCTCCGCGAGCGCGACCTCGATCTTCTGCCGGAGGATCTTCGGGTCGAAGATGTCCTGAAGCCGGATCCCGAGCCGGTACGCCTTGTCGGCGTAGGCCGGCCCGATCCCGCGCTTCGTCGTCCCGATCTGGAGCTTGCCGAGCCGCCGCTCGCTCGCCCCGTCGATCGCCAGATGCCAGGGCATGATCAGGTGCGCCTCGCCGGAGAGCCGCACGCGGTCGGTCGAGAGCCCGCGCCGCTCGAAGTCGTCGAGCTCCTCGATGAAGACGCCCGGATCGACCACGCACCCCGCGCCGATCACGCACTCCTTGCCCCAGAGGATCCCCGAGGGCATGTGGCGGAGCTTGTAGGTCTCGCCGTCCGCGACGATCGTGTGCCCGGCGTTCGGCCCGCCGTTGTAGCGGCAGACGACGTCGGAGTCCTGGGCGAGCAGGTCGACGATCTTCCCCTTGCCCTCGTCGCCCCACTGGGCGCCGACGATCACGGTCGCGGGCACGGCCGGAGTATGCCTGCCCGGTGCGGCCGTCTAGCCCGCGGCTACTGCGCGCCCGCGCGGATTACCGCGCGGCAACAGCACGCAGCCGCGAGATGCGCCGCACGCGAATCCGGTGGCCGCGGGGGCAGGCGGTGAAGCCGACGTCGGCCTCCCGCCGCAGCGTCCCCTCGACCACCGCCTCGATCCACGTCGGGGAAGCGGTGGTCCTCGCGGCAGCGCTCGCACGGCACGGCGTAGGTGGTCGCGTCGGCGCCGAGCCAGATGATCTGATGGTCGTCGATATTGCTCATGAGGACTGTGCTGTGTCGGTGAATTTCGCGAAGCGGCGCAGGAACGAGAGCTTCACCACGTCCGTGGGGCCGTTCCGGTGCTTCGCCAGGTGGACTTCGGCGAGGCCCTGCTGGTCGGACTCCTCGCCGTTGTAGTACTCGTCGCGGTAGATGAAGGCGACCAGGTCGGCGTCCTGCTCGATCGAGCCGGACTCGCGCAGGTCGGAGAGGATCGGCCGCTTGTCGTGGCGCTGCTCGACCGCACGGGAGAGCTGAGAGATCGCGATGATCGGGACGTCGAGGTCGCGCGCCAGCACCTTCAGCGACCGCGAGATCTGCGAGACCTCCTGCACCCGGTTCTCGGCCGAGACGCCCGAGGTCATCAGCTGGAGGTAGTCGATGATGATCAGGCCGAGGTTCGGCTCGCGCATCTTCAGCCGCCGCGCCTTCGAGCGGATCTCCATCAGCGTGATCGAGCCGGTGTCGTCGACGTAGATCGGGGCCTTCGCGAGCTTGTCGCAGGCGGCCGTCAGCCGGGGCCAGTCCTCCTGCGCGAGCTTGCCGGTGCGGAGCCGCTGTGACTCGACCTTGGCCTCGGAGCACATCAGGCGCTGGGTGACCTCGAGCTTCGACATCTCGAGCGTGAACATCGCGACCGGGACGTCCTGCCGCACGGCCAGGTTCGCCGCGACGCAGAGCCCGAACGCCGACTTGCCCATGCTCGGCCGCGCCGCGATGACGATCAGGTTGCCGGGCTGGAAGCCGGAGGTGAGGCGGTCGAACTCCTTGAACCCGGACGCCATCCCGGTGACATCGGCGCCGGCCTCGTACAGCGCCGTGATCCGCTCGAAGGAGTCCTTGAGCAGTTCCTCGATGTGGGTGAACTCGCCGGCGACCCGCTCCTGGGAGAGGTCGAAGATGACGGACTCGGCCCGGTCGACGAGCTCCTCGGCGGCCAGGCCCTCGCGCTCGAAACCCAGCCGTGCGATCTCCTGCCCGGCTCGGACGAGGCCACGGAGCGTGGCCATCTCCCGGACGATGCGCGCGTAGTGACCCGCGTTGGAGGAGGCGGGAACCAGAGCCGCGAGCTCGTTGATCCGGGCACGGCCGCCGATCTCCTCGAGCTCGCCACGGCGCTCGAGCTCGTCGGCGAGGGTGATGGCGTCGACCGGCTCGCCCTTCGCGTAGAGGTCGAGCGCCGCCTTGTAGATGGCGGCGTGGCTCGCCCGGTAGAAGTCGCTTGCCGAAAGGACTTCGCTGACCGCCCCGATCGCACCGGGGGAGAGCATCATCGCACCGAGGACCGACTCCTCGGCATCGAGATTCTGCGGTGGGACCGGGGCGGTCGGCGAAGCCTCGGCAAGTTGGTACATGCGGGACAAATCAACCACCTCTTGGCACGCCCGAAAAGGGCTTGGACAACCCGCCTGTGCACACGCACAAAGGGGGCGTGAGCAGGCAGAACGGAACACATGTTCCCAGCCCGGGCGGACGGAGCGGTGGAAGAAAAGGCCGCTCGTAGCGGCCTTTTCATGCGAATTTCCCCAGGCCGTTCACAGGGCCTGTGGAGAGATCGTTACTGAGTCGGCTCGATCTCCTCGGCGGGAGCCTCGGCCGCGGCTTCCTCAGCAGTGTCAGACACTTCTGCCGCCGCGTCCGACGTATCGGGAGGAGTGTCTGACACCTGGGGCGGGCTCCTCGGGCGGGGGCAACTCGCCGCCCTCCGGAACCACCAGCGTGTCACCGTCGCGGTCACGTCGGTGAAGAGCTCGACCGGCACCTCGTAGCGGCCGACCTTCTTGATCGGGTCGGAGAGGTCGATCTTGCGGCGGTCGACGCGGACCTTCGCGACCTTCCACAGCTCGTCCGCGACGTCGGTCGCCGTCACCGAGCCGAAGAGCGACCCGGTCGGGCCCGCCTTGACGTCGAAGCGGAGCTCTGTCTTCTCGATCCTGTCCGCGAGCTCGCGGGCCTGATCGAACGTGCCCGCCTCCTGGCGCGCCCGCGTCGCGGCGACCTTCTCCAGCTCGGCCACGCGTGCCGGCGAAGCCGGCTCGGCGAGCTTCCGCGGGAGCAGGAAGTTGCGGGCGTACCCGCGCGCGACATCGACGACCTCGCCGCGCAGGCCGACCTTCTCGACGTCCTGGAGGAGGATGACCTCCATCAGTTCCCCGAGACGTAGGGCACGAGCGCCATCTCGCGCGCCCGCTTGACCGCGACTCCCGACCTGCATCTGGTGGCGGCGGCAGGCGCCGGTCATCCGCCGCGAGCGGATCTTCCCCTGCTCCGAGATGTAGCGACGGAGCTGGGTGAGATTCTTGTAGTCGACTTCCTCGACCTTCTCGCGGCAGAAGTGGCAGTTCCGGCGACGCGGCTGGGCGCTCGCCGGCGCGTGGCGGCGGCTCGTCGACCGCTCTTCTCCTCGTTGCTTCGGCTGTGCCATTGCTCTGCTCTCCTTTAGAACGGGATGTCGTCGTCTGCGGAGGACGCCGGGAAGTCGGCGCTCTCGCCCGCGGCGCCCGCGGGAACGAACTGCGGCTCTCCGCCGCCGCCGCCGCCGTCGCGGCTGCCGAGGAACTGGACGCTCTCGGCGACGATCTCGACGGCCTGGCGCTTGCCCGACCCGTCGGTCGCGTCCCACTCGCGCCACTCGAGGCGCCCGTCGATCGCGACCGGGCGGCCCTTCGCGAGGTACTGCGCGCAGCTCTCGGCCTGGTTGCCCCAGACGGTGACGTCGAAGTAGTTCGGCTTGTCGACCCACTGGCCGGTCTCGTCCTTGCGGCGCGTGTTCACGGCGATGCGCAGCTTGCAGAGCGAGCTGCCCGAGGTGGGCCGCAGCTCCGGATCCTTCGTCAGGTTGCCGACCAGCACGACGCGGTTGATGTTTGCCATTACTCCTCCTCCGGCGCCGCCTCCGGCGCCTCCGACTCGGTCGGCTCAGCGTACTCCTCGACAGCACTCTCCGAATCGGCGGTTTCCGCCTCGGCCTGCGGCGCCTCGTCCTCGACTGCAGGTGCCGCGACCGGCTCCGGCGCCCGCTCGCGCTCCGGCTCCGGGGCCGGGAGCGGCGGCGGCGGAGCAACCCGGCCGCCTCCCTTCGGGCGCCGCGTCGCCATGTGGCGCATGACGCCGTCGGTGATCTTCAGCACGCGGGACACCTCGTCGAGCGCCTCCGGCGGCGCGTCGAACTGGAGCAGGTGGTAGACGCCGTCGGTCTTGTGGTCGATCTCGTAGGCGAGCCGCCGCCGCCCCCACGCGTCGTGGGAGAGCCAGTTGCCGCCGCCCTTCTCGATCGTCTCGCGGGTGCGGGCGATGATCTCGTCGTGGCGCTCTTCCGGAGTCTCCGGATCGAGCATCAGCAGAATCTCGTAGTCGTTCATAGTTCCCTCGCTGCTCCTTCCCTCGGTCTGAATCGGCCTCGTGTGCCAGCGCGACCGGGAACGGATCTGCGCGAGACGAGGCGAGAAGTCCGCGGAAGAGTAGCATCGCCCTGCCATGGGTCGTTTTCTGGCGGGGGTAGGGTTGGCAACGGTGTTCGCCTGGTTCTTTCGCCGGCGGCGGAAGCCGCAGCCCGTGCCGCCCCAGCCCGACCCGGCCGGCGAGCTGAAGCAGAAGCTCGCGGAGTCGCGCGCCGAGGAAGCCGCAGCGCCGCCCGAACCCGAGGCCGAGCCGGAGCCCGCGCAACCCGCGGGCATCGACGAGCGCCGGCGAGAGGTGCACGACCGCGCGCGGGCCTCGATCGACCAGATGCGCGATCCGCCGCCCGCGGGCTAGGATCGGGGCATGGAAGGCAGCGAACCGAAGCAGTCGTTCTTCGACCGGCTGAAGGACGCTACGGGCGTCGTGGTGGAGAAGACGCGTGTGGGGATCGAGGATCTCCAGACGAGGCAGTCACTCTCGCGGGCCTACAACGAGCTCGGTCGGACGACGGTCGAGCTCGTCGAGAAGGGCGAGGTCACGCACCCGGAGCTGAGCACCGCGGTCGAGGAGATCAAGAAGCTGAAGGCGGAGCTGGCGGCTGAAGAGGCGGCCGCCGGCGAGCAGGCGCCGCCCGCTCAGTCGGAGTAGAGCGTGAACACGCTGCCGGGGAAGTCCTCCCGGCGCCGGCCCGGGCGAAGGGCGGGCCGCGGCGCGTCGCGGTTCAGCAGCACCCAGTGGATGTCCTCGGCGGAGGCGAGCAGGTAGACGCCGAGCGCGAACGGGACCGCGGAGTCCAGTCGGAGTGCTGCGGCGCCCAAGGCGGCCGTCGCCGCGACCCCGCCGGTGGCCGGCGAGAGCACGCGAGTCCTCGTCGAGCAGACCACGGTCGTCGATCCCGAACGGCTCGGACGGTCGTCGGGTCGCCTCGACGTGGAGGAATTGCGTGCCGTGGACGGGCACTCGCTCTGACCTTCGCTCTCTGACGGGCTTGCTCCCTGCGACCGCGGCGCAAAGCAGGAACAGGCCTGAGGCCTGTCGCCGGTGGGCTAGGCTCGAAGCGGAGCGGCGGCGGCCCGGTGGCCGCAGCCGGTCTTCAAAACCGGTCAGGTCGTGGCAACCCCACGCTGGGTAGGTTCGACTCCTGCGCCGCTCCGTCAGCTACGCGCCGACAGCCCGCTCCGTCCGCTCGCGTCCGACTCGGAGCCGACCAGTACCCGACCAGCGGGCTAGACGCGCGCCGGCTCCGGGCTCGCGATGTCCCGGCGGAAGCGCGCCCGCGAACGAGATCGTCGCGCCTTTCGGGGCGGCAGCGGCCGCGTGCCCGGCCCGAGCCGAGAGAGGACGCCGGATAGTAGAGTCGATTCGTGTACGAGGTGGTCGCGCTCCGGTACGGGACCCGCGAGACGTGGAAGCGCGACTGCTACCTCGACTACGACTCCTACGGCGAGCCCGACGAGCCGCTCGGAATGGACTACTTCTTCTGGGTGCTCCGGAACGACGCCGGCTCGATCGTGGTCGACACCGGGTTCCACCCGGACGTCGGCACGCGCCGCGGGCGCACCTGTCTCGTGCCTCCGGTCGAGGCGCTCCGGCAGATCGGCGTCGTGCCGGACGATGTGCCGACCGTCGTCCTCACGCACCTGCACTACGACCACACCGGCAACGTCGCGGCGTTCCCGAATGCCGAGCTCGTCGTCCAGCGGCGCGAGCTCGGCTTCTGGACGAGCGACGGGGCCCGGGAGCCGGAGCACGCGCCGCATGCCGAGCCCGAGGACGTCGAGCGGATCGCAGCCGGCCGGCTGCGCCTGCTCGACGGCGACGAGCAGGTCGTGCCGGGGGTCGACGCGTTCTGCATCGGCGGCCACTCGCCGGGCCAGACGGTACTGCGGGTGCAAGGCGAGGGGGGCCCGATCGTGCTGGCCTCCGACGCCGTCCACTACTACGAGGAGCTCGAGCTCGAGCGGCCCTTCGCGATCCACCACGACCTCGATGCGATGCGCGCCGGCTACGCGACCGTCCGCGAGCTCGCCCGGCCTGGCGCGGAGATCGTCCCCGGACACGACCCGGAGGTGATGCGCCGGTTCCCGGTGCTGGACGGGGGCCTCGGAGTGCGGGTCGCATGAGAGTCGGTGTTATCGGTTTGGGCAACATGGGCGGGCGGATCACGCGGCGGATCGTCGCCGCCGGCCGTCCCGTGCTCGGCTTCGACGTCGACCCGGGACGTGCGCCGGCGGTAGGCGCCGAGCCGGCGGCTTCCCCCGTCGCGGTGGCCGAGGCGAGCGACGTCGTCCTGCTCTCGCTCCCCGACAGCCCGATCGTCGAGCGTGTCGTCCTCGGCGAGGACGGAATCCTCGGCGCCGCCCGTGTCGGCCTCGTCGTTGCCGACCTGAGCACGTCGGCCCCGTCCTCCACGGTCGAGCTGCACCGGCTCCTCGCAGCGCAGGGCACCGAGCTCGTCGACGCCGGGATCTCCGGCGGCGCGGCCGCGGCGGAGGCAGGAACACTGACGATCATGGCCGGCGGCTCCGAGGCGGCGCTCGACACGATCCGCCCCGTGCTCGAGACGTTCAGCGGACGCATCTTCCACATGGGCGAGAGCGGGGCCGGCCACACCGCGAAGCTCTTGAACAACTTCCTGAACGGGATCAGCCTGGCCGCGACCGCCGAGGTGATGGTCGCCGCGCGCAAAGCCGGGCTCGAGCTCCACACCTTCCTCGACGTCCTGAACAGCTCGAGCGGCGTCAACTTCGCGACGCTCAACCGCTTCCCGCGGATCGTCGACGGCGACTACCTCGAAGGCGGACTGACGGGGAACCTGATGCTGAAGGACATTCGCCTGTACGCCGACCTCGTCCGCGAGCTCGACGTCCGGACGCTCACTTCCGCCGGCTGCGTCGACGCCTTCGAGCTCGCCGCCGAGCTCGGCTACGGCGAGCAGATCTCCAACCGGGTCGTCGACGCGATCGGCGACGCCTCCGGCGGGGTGCGGCTGCAGGAGCCTTCCACCTGAAAGGATCGCGCGCATGAAGATCAATCGCGGCCGGGAGCCCGGCACCACGTCAGAGCTGCGCACCGCCAACTTCACCGGCGACGTCTGGGCCGACCCGGTCCTCGCCGAGACCGACGGCGTGCTGATCAACAACGTGTTCTTCACGCCCGGTGCAAGGACGTACTGGCACGCGCACCACGGCGGCCAGATCCTCGTCGTCGTCGCCGGCGAGGGGAGGGCGCGGACCCGGGACGGCGGCGGCGGCAAGCTGACCACCGGCGACGTCGTCTGGATCCCGCCGGGCGAGGAGCACTGGCATGGCGCCGCGCCCGGAAGCTCCATGCTCCACACGGCGATCTCGCTGGGCGGCCACGACTGGCTCGACCCGGTCACCGACGAGGAGTACGAGGAGGGG
>CAVZWR010000015.1:0-35337 GCA_963779025.1 uncultured Actinomycetes bacterium | reverse complement strand
TAAGGCCTACAACCCGACCGTCCTGCGGATCGATCTGGACGACGGTGCCGTCGGCGTTATCGGCTGGCTGATCGCCCATCCGTTGCGCACAGGCCCACCAGCCCTTTGCCAACCGGGGTCGTCTGAGTCACCGTTCCCGTGTCCGGGTTGATGCGCCAGACCTGGCCTCGCGAGTCAGAGACCCAGACAGCCTGATGCCCGGCCGTCAACGCGACGGGGTACCCGATGGGCACCTCGGTCGTGGCCGCGTTCGTGCGCGGCTCGATGCGCAGGGCCCGCTGGGCGATCGTCACCACCCAGCGTCCTCCTCGCCTAGTGCTACGCCTACCGGTACACGGCCGACGTCGATGATCGCGGAGGGCTCGTTCGTCGCCGGGTCGATGCGGATCACGTGGTGAGTACCCGAGCCGATCCAGACGGAATCGTCATCGGCGTCGACCGCGTAGGTCGGGTTCCAGGCGAGTTCGCTCGAGCCCCTCAGGTCGATCGTCTCGACGACGGCGTCGGCGCTGGGATCGATGCGCGAGACTGTGCCGTCGCTCCCGTTGGCCACCCAGACCGCATCGGTGGAGACGGCGAGGTCTATCGCCGGTGCTCCGATTCCGATCGTCCTGATGACTTCGCGGCGATCCGGATCGATGCGAGAGACCGTTCCATCGTCTGTGTTGGCGACCCAGACCGAGCCGTGCCCGATTGCGAGGGCGACAGGCCTTCGGCCCACGAGCACGTGGCCCACGACCCGGGAGCGCTTCGGGTCGATCACAGCGACCGAGTCGGGAGGAACCGGCGCCTCGGTACGCGACGATGCTCGGCGACGCTGTGCGACAGAGGGTGGTTTGGCCCCGGGACTACCGGCGAATCGACCGAAGGATCGTGGTTGAGGATGGCTCTCTCGAGGCGTTGGAGCTCACCGGCCGGCTGGAGCCCAAGCTCCTCGTCCAGCAACCGCCGCCCTGGACCGGTAGACCTCGAGCGCGTCCGCCTGGCGGCCGCAGCGGTACAGGGCGAGCATCAGCTGCCCCCGGAGGCGCTCGCGCAGCGGCTCCTACGCGACGAGGCGCTCGAGCTCGGGGATCAGCTCGGCGTTGCGGCCGAGGGCCAGATCTGCGTCTAGTCGTTCCTCGAGCGCGGCGAGCCTGAGCTCCTCGAGCCTGTGACTCTCCGCCTGCGCGAACGGGACGGCCTCGAGGTCCGCGAGCGCGCGACCTCGCCAGAGCGCGAGCGCGCCGGCGAGGTGTTCATACGCTTCTTCGGCGTTCCCCTCGGCGAGCTCGGTCTTCCCGGCTGCGACGAGCGCCTCGAACCGGCCCAGGTCGATGCTCTCGCGCCCGACCCGGAGTGCGTAGCCCGGCGCGCGTGTGACGAGCAGCTCCTCGTCACCGCGGGTCGCGTCGGGATCGAGCAGCTTGCGGAGCTGGGAGACATGCACCTGAAGCGCCGTCCTCCCCGAGTCCGGCGGACTCCCGGCCCACAGCTCGTCGATCAGGCGGTCCCGCGAGACGACCTCGTCCGCATGCAGGAGCAGGAGGGCGAGCAGCGCGCGCTGCTTCGTCCCGCCCAGGCGGAGTAGTTGTCCGGCCTCCTCGACCTCCAGGGGCCCAAGGATGCGGAACTCCATTCCTTGGTGACGGTAACACGGCCGGACGCGTTCTTTAGTGCGTTGTTAGCGCTCTTCCCGCATTGCCTTTAGCGACCTTTGGTCGGGTCTGTACAGATCGGCCGCGCAGGGCGGCCGGCGGAGACAAGGAGGAGCAAGATGAACGGCAGGATCAGGATCGGAACCGCGATCACCGCCGCAGCCGCGATGCTCGCTCTCGCCGGCTCGGCTGTCGCCCAGACGGGTCAGCAGCCGCAGAGCGTGTCGGCGCAGCAGTCTGCGGGTGACGTGGCCCGGGGCAACGCGCTCAACAAGCGCTACCACCTCGGCAAGTACAGTTCGGCGGCGCTGGCAGGGCCGAAGCCGGCCGCGCTGACGACACAGCAGTGGCAGGCTGAGCTCACCCGGGGCGACGCACTCGACGAGCGCTACGACCTCGGCGCATATGCGGAGCTCGGGGGACATTTCGGCCGTCACGACATCCGCCCCGCAGCGCATCGTCTCGGTCGCAGCGGGCGGGTTCAACTGGGGTGCGGCCGGAATTGGCGCCGGGGCAGCGATCGGGCTCGCGCTGCTCGCTGCGGGGATGGTGGTCATCGTTCGCCGGACTCGCCGTTCGCAGCTGTCCACGCCGATCTGAGGCACGGCGCAGCAACCGTCGGCCAGGGCGGAACGGTCAGGGAGACCTGACCTCCGGCCCGGCCGACGGGCTCGCGAGACCCAATCGGCTGGCAGGTGGAGAGACAGGGTAGGCACTCGGCTTTCGAGGCACAGGCCGCCGCTGCGGGGGCTCTCCAAGCCGCTTCTGCCTTAGTGACTAGGAGGCCCGCCTCCGCAATACAGACCAGCAGGTCGCTTCTGGTATGAGCCTGGAGGTCTCCCTGGCCAAGCGAGAGCAATCCCCGGTGACGGGATTCTTCTCACGCGCCCTCCGGCGCCCTCGGCCAGAGGCTTGGCCGATGGACGAGGCCCACTCCGCTTGTTCGTCGCGCTTCAGACGCGGTACGCCAGCTCGCGGTAGAGCTCGAGGTCGTGTGTGACCTTCGTCTCGCAGCGCGGCGCCCCCGGCCGGTGGTACTCGACGGTGACAGTGACGCGCCTGGCCCCCTGCGTCCGAAGTAGCCGGGGACCGAGTCCAGCAGCGTGCGCACGCGTCGTCGTGGTCCCAGGAATTCGACGCGGCGAAACACACGCAGCTCCGACACGTCCCGGCCCTGGACGTCGACGAGCGCCCGGTCGAACGAGCACCGGACGTCGAGCGCCGGCCGGTCGGCCAGGTTCGCCAGTTCCAGGAACAGGACGTCGTCCTCGACGACGACGTCCACGACGACGCCGTCATCGGTTGCAGCCGCGTCCATTCTCGGCGAGCTCGAGACCTTCGTGTGCGATCTCGATCGTCTCGATCGCGACCTCGTTTGCCTTCGCGTTCAGGGCCGGGCCTTCCCACTTGGCGATCCAGCCCTGGAAGAAGTTCCAGCGCACGACCTCGGTCTCGTCGTCGTCGAGCAGGACGATCGACCCGTTCCGGCGATCGACCTTCCCCTGGACGACGCTCTGTCGCCAGTTCCACAGCTCCGGGTCCTGCGTGATCCCGCGGCGGAGGACGATGTTCGCGTACTTGGTCAGCCCGGGCAGCTTGCGCACGGTGCGGGGCTCGCCGCCGACGCGGTACTCGATGACGGCCGTCTCGCTCTCGAGGCCGCCAACCTCGCTGAAGGCAGCCCAGGCGATCCCCTCGATCTCGACGCGGAAGTTGAACGCCTTGTACGGATCGTGTCGTTGAGCGTTGGCATCGCGTTTTGGCTTCGACGAGGCGCGCGGGATCCTCTCCGGCCACGCGGATCAGTACCGGGCCGTCGTACTCGGGGAGCTTCCAGGGGCCGACCTCTTTGTACTTGCGCCTAAAGAGCCATCCCGGGTATCCGAGTGCGTTCGATTCGAGGTCGCCTATCTGTCTGTCGAGTTGTCTGATCTTGTCCCGTGATGCGTTGTCGTCAAGAGCCTGGATGGCTCTCGATCAAGAGGTCGTACTCACGTGCCACTTCGCCGAAGTCAGCGCCTGACTGACGGTGCTTTTCTGCCAAGGGACCAAGCCCAAGAAAGCTCGTGAGCGATGTGAGTCCGGCCGCAACCGCTGCGACTATCGCTCCCGCGAGCTTCCACGTCCTGGACGAAGGGTCACTGTTGATGGCCGTAAAGAGTCCGGCTGAGACAACGGCCGAGGCCACCCACCGCCAGAGATCCGAAGACGTAGTTGATGGGTCGATACCAGTCGGCAAGCGTGTAGTGCGTGTTCCTGGCTGTCCGAGCGAATCGCCATCGCTCTTTGGCGAGGCGTTCAATCTCACTGCCTTGCTGATGCTGCAAAGCCGTCCCGCCTTTGGCCGACCAACGTAGTTCTAGGAGTCGTCAGTCTTCTAGTCAAGTCACGGGAATCGTTGGCCCGTCTGGTCGACAGCCGGGAGGTCGCGCGCCGCTGACGGACGCGTTTCGCGAGGGTCGTAACCAAGCCCTGCTCAGGTTCTTCATGCGGTGCACGAGTGCGTTAGTCTCCTCCGGCAACCGGGCCATACAGAGGTGGCGCTCGATCCGTCCGATGAGCACATCGGCGAGGCGCGTGTTCGCTACCCGGAAGACAAAAAGGGGGGCCGAGATGAGGTATTCGCTGCGCCTGGGCGCTCGCGTTGCCCGCGCTCACGGTGGGGACTCTGCTGGTGGGCGTGATGCTATTCGTCCACACGGCGGGCGCCGGCCAGGTGGCCGTGACGCAGCCGGACTTCGGCCCGAACGTGATGATCTTCGACCCCAGCATGCCGACCAGCCAGATCCAGGCAACCGTCGACGCGATCGCCACCCAGCAGATCGACAACGAGATGGGCACCCAGCGCTATGCGCTGCTGTTCAAGCCCGGCACCTACGGCACTGCCGCGAACCCGCTGATCTTCCAGGTGGGCTACTACACCGAGGTGGCCGGTCTGGGGGCGTCGCCGACCGACGTCACCATCAACGGCCACGTCGACGTCTACAACCGCTGCCTGACCCCCGACAACTGCATCGCGCTGATCAACTTCTGGCGCTCGCTGTCGAACCTGACGATCAATGTCACCGGGATTGGCCGACTGCCGGGCGTCGGGCAAGTTCTGGGCCGTCTCGCAGGCCGCGCCGATGCGCCGGGTCAACATCACCGGCGGCAATCTCACCCTGATGGATTACTGCACCGCCGGGCCGCAGTACGCCAGCGGTGGCTTCATCGCCGACTCCAAGACCGGCTCCATCATCAACGGATCGCAGCAGCAGTTCCTGGTGCGGAACAGCAGCATCGGCGGCTGGTCCAACGGGGTGTGGAACCAGGTCTTCGCGGGCGTCGTGGGCGCCCCGGCCGCAGTCGTTCTCCGAACCACGCCGTACACCACCCTGCCGTACACCACCCTAGCCGCCAGTCCGGTGACGAGGGAGAGCCCTTCCTCTACGTCGATTCGCTCGGGCAGCTACAACGTCTTTGTCCCGGCGCTGCGCCGTGAACTCTCGGGCACGACCTGGGCAAACGGGCCGACCGCCGGGTCGCTCGATCCCGATCGACCAGTTCTTCGTCGCCAAGCCGTCCGACTCGATGCAGAGGCGATCAACAATGCAGCTGGCCCGGGGTAAGAACCTGATCTTCACGCCCGGGGTCTACGACATCGACGAGACGATCAAGGTCAAGCGCGCCGGACACGGTCGTGCTCGGACTGGGTATCGCCGACGCTGGCCGTGACAACGGGCGTGACCCCGATGACGATCGGCGATGTCAAGGGTGTCGACGTCGCCGGCCTGATGATCGACGCCGGCCCGGTGAACTCGCCGGTGCTGATGAACGTCGGCACGCCGAACTGCGCACGCAAGAGCGACCCCAGCACGACCCGACCGCCGCTGCAGGACGTGTTCTTCCGGATCGGCGGCCCGCACGTCGGCAAGGCACGCCAGTCTGGTGGTCAACAGCGACAACGTCATCCTGGACGACATCTGGGCCTGGCGGGCCGACCACGGCAACGGGCGTGGGCTGGACATCAACACCGGCCGACACCGGTCTGGTCGTCAACGGCGACAACGTCACCGCCACGGCCTTTTCGTCGAGCACTACCAGAAGTACAACGTGATCTGGAACGGCGAGAACGGCGGACGATCTTCTTCCAGAACGAGATGCCCTACGACCCGCCGAACCAGGCGGCTTGGCACACGACGGCGTCCTCGGCTACGCCGCCTACAAGGTGGCCGACACGGTCGAGAAGCACGAGGCCTGGGGGCGGCGGCAGCTACATCTTCGCCAACGTCGCCCCGATTCACGCCACAGCGCGCCTTCGAGGTCCCGGTCACCGGGGTCGAGCTGCACGACATCCTCACCGTCTTCCTCAACGGCTCGGGACGCATCGACCACGTGGTCAACAACACCGGCGCCGCAGTCAACTCGACTAACCAAGTTACGAACATCGTCAACTATCCGTGATCTAAAAACTCGATCTAAAAACTGTCCGCAGAGCGAGCACGCTCGTCGCAGAGGCCCGCCACCGGCAGGCCTCTGCCACAGGAATGAGTCCCACCGCATTGCCAGCGACACCAGTGGAGATCAGTCGTAGTCACTACGCCCGGCCCACTGAGTTTCGCGGGGGGTTTTCGCGGCGGTGCGTTCCATCATTTCTGTGACAAGCTCCACTGATCCGCTTGTCGGCAGCCGACGGGCGTACGCCGTATCGGCGAACCGACCGATCGAAGGGAGCGTTGATGGTCGCGCGCATGGCTACATATCGCTTCAGAGTTGACCCTTACGAGCTGGCGAAGAAGGCCGAGGCTGGCCTGCTGCCGATCTTCATGAAGCAGCCCGGCTTCCGTGATTGCTCGCTGTTCGCGGACACGAGCGAGGTTCAGCGCGGGCCGCGGGGGATGGGGGCTCCGCACGTGCGGCAAATCATTGCGATCACGCTGTGGACAGCCTGCGCGAGGCCCAGGCGGGCGTGGCGGCCGCCTGGGAATGGGTGCGCGAGAACATGAGCGACGAGCTCGAGTGGACGGAAACCGAGTTCGTCGATGTTCTGCTTAGCACCTCTTTCGGCGTAAGCCCTTCGTGGGAAGATCCCAAATAGCCTCCGGCTGTACTGCCCACCCCTGATGGGGTAACGGCCTGTCGCGCTACTCAGGTGGCACGGCCAGCACCGTCGAGGTTTACGTCCGCGGGCAAGAGTGTGACTAGAACGACTCGACGGATTCCGTTTCAGACCAACCGCCCACGCGGATCCTCGTGCTCCCGCCTGGATTCTCGTACTCGCATGAGTTAAGCCTTATGGTGGGCGCCTAGGAGGTCGGGGCGCCAAGGTCGGATGGGCTCAAACGCCCTTAGGCCATCTGCTTCTATTGCGCCTGCAGTAAGCGGAACGACGTCAGCGCGAGCACCTGCGCGATCGAAAGCGCGCACTCCTCACCATCCCGCTCGAACTGCTCGGCGCCCTCGTCCGTGTGGAAAGCCCACCCGCCCGGCCGCCCGATCCCGATCAGGGCCGACGGCACGCGCTGCGAGACGTTCCCGAAGTCGGTCCCGAACGGAAGCCGGCCCGGATCGTCGACGAAGTGGCGGCCGAGCGCCGTCATCGCGTCCTTCACCGCCTGTGTCACCGCGTCGTCCGGCCGGAGCCCGGCGACGACCGGGTCGCTCGACCACGTCGCCTCCGGCAGCGCCTCGCGCAGCGGTGCTGCGAGCTCGTCGAGCTGCGCCTCCTCGTCCGAGCGGAGCAGGAAGTGGATCCGCACCGACAGCCCGCCGCCCTCCTCGACGTCGCCCTCCAGCTGGACGTGCTCCACGATCGCGTCCGCCGGCGGAAGCTTCTTCACCGCCTCGATCGCGGCGGCAACCGCCTCGATCGGCGCCTCCGGCTCGCCCTGGAGCGATCGTGCCCCGGTGACGAACGCGCGGTCACGGCGCATCCAGCGCGACCGGAGGAAGACCGTGTCCTCGAACTCCGGGTGCGCGTAGAGCGCCGCGTCGACCTCATCCCAGAGCCCCGCCGCCGCCAACACGGCCTTGCCGCCGCCGATCTCGACCGTCAGCGGCGCGGGGATCTCGTCGGCGGGGCAGCCGAAGACGACGAGCTTTCCGGGCAGCTCATCCCGCAGGTCGGCCAGCGCGAGCGCCGTCGCGACTACGCCGCCCGGAATCGCGTCGTGCCCACAAGAGTGCACCGGCTCGATCGAGCCGTCCGGGCGGAAGACCGGGACGGCGTCGTAGAGGCAGACGAGGCCGACCGTGCGGCCCGGGAGCGCGCCCTTCAGCGTCGCGCTGAACGCGGTCTCCATTCCCGCGATCTCGCGCTCGACCACGAGGCCCGCCCGCTCCAGGACCTCGGCGATGTGCCGCGCGCACTCGTGCTCCTCGTGCGAGAGCTCAGCGTGCTCGTGTACGAACCGGTGCGTCGCCAGGGCGGCCGCCCGCTTCGACTCGACCGCCGTCAGAATCCGCTCGTCGTTCACCCCCCACCTCCGCGTCGGAACAGGGATCGCCAGAATGCGCCGAGCACGAGCCGCAGGCCGCCGATCGGCGCCGCCTCCGGCGGGGGCGCGGCGGGCGCCGCCGCCAGCTTGGCGGCGATGCACTCGGCGAACTGCGCCGTCAGTCGCGAGGCGACGTCTGCGACGACGCCGCGGCCGTACTGGGCGACCGCGCCGCGTAGCGCGAGCTCGGTGACGAGCGCGACGTGCGTCCCGGCCTCCGCGGCGGCGAGCGACGACTCGATCGTCGCCTCAGCGCTGCCGCGCCCCTTCGCCTCCCGCGCCTTGACGGCGAGCACCGCGCGATGTGCCGTCTCGTCCACCTGCTCCCGAGTCACATCGGCGAGGAACTGGAGCGCGATCGGCCCGAGCCTGACGTGCAGCTTCGCCTTCCAGGCGTCATCGCCGACGACCTCGACGAGTTCCGCGCCGGGCATACAGGGCACGATCTCCGGCACGTCGTTCAGGAGCCGCCAGGCTTCGTCGACCGAGGCAGGAACGTCGAACGCGTTCTCGACTCTCATGACGTGACGATCGTCGCCGGGGGGGCGCGGTTGTCGCGCTGGCACGGGATCTTCGGGTCCTGATGGTCGCTGTAGAGCTTCCCCTCGCGGAGCACGATGCAGTACGCCTCGATGTGCGGGTCGCCGAAGTTGACGTTGCAGCGCACGATCGCCGCGCCCTTGAAGGAACGGCCGCTGTGCAGGCACGCGACCCAGTGGTACGTCAGGTGCTTCGAGCCGAGGTAGTCGATCATCAGCTGCTTCGCTTGCGGCACCGTCGCGGCGCTGTAGCTGGAAGAGGAGCCGCAGCCGGCGAGCACGAGCGCGGCGCCGGCCAGCACCAGATACCTCACGGCGCGAGGACCACCTTCGTCGCCTCGCGTGCGTCGAACAGGCGGTAGGCCTCGGCCGCGTCGGCGAGCGGCATCCGGTGCGAGACCACGCTCGCCGGGTCGAGCCGCCCGGCGGCGATCAGTTCGAGCAGCGTGTCGCGGTGGCCGGCCGCGTCGCCGATCGAGAAGCGCAGCGTCAGTTCGCGCTCGAACATCAGGTGGTTGTCGAGCGGGAAATCCGGCTCGAAGTGCGCGCCGACGACCGAGACCGTGCCGCGCCCGCGCGCAAGCCGCAGCGCCGCGTCGAGCGCCCCCGGCGATCCAGCCGCCTCGACGACGACGTCCGCTCCGCCCAGCCCGTCGCTGCGGGCGGCGACCGCCTCGAGAGCATCCTCCGGCGCGACCGTCTCGGCGCCGAGCCGCACCGCGGTCGCACGCCTCGCTTCCACGCTGTCGACCGCAAGCACCCGCGCGCCCGCGTCGACCGCGCACATGACGGACATCAGCCCGACCGCGCCGAGGCCGACGACACAGACGAAGTCGCCCTCGCGCACGCCGCCGCGTGTGACGACCGCGTCGTAGGCGGTCGGGAGGTTGTCGGCCAGGAAGACGGCGGCGTCATCCGACACTTCGTCCGGCAGCGGCGCGAGCACGCGGTCGGCGTGCGGGACACGCACGAGTTCAGCCTGCCCGCCGTCGAGCCGCGGGTAGACGCCCGAGTAGCCGAAGAGCGCACGGCCGGTGCACTGGGTGCTACGCCCGGCGCGGCAGGCGGGGCAGGTGCCGTCGGCGACCATGCTCGTGTTCGTCACGCGCCGGCCGACCTCGACCGTCGTGACCGCGTCGCCCCTGTCGACGACGACGCCGGCGAACTCGTGTCCGAGAATCGTCCCGTTCTCGAAGCCGGGCGTCAACCCGTGCAGCGGGAAGAGGTCGGCTCCGCAGATCGCCGCAGCACGGACGGCGACGAGCGCATCCGTGGGCTCGAGGACGCGAGCATCCGGCACCTCCTCCAGGCGCACGTCTCCCACGCCTGCCAGGACGACGGCCCTCACGCGTTCTGCTCGATCTCGACGAGGTAGCCGTCCGGGTCGACGCAGAAGAAGCGGCACCCGCCCCACGGCGGCTCGTACGGCTCGGCGAGGAACTCGACGCCGAGCCGCCCGAGACGGTCGTGCTCCGCCCGCGCGTCGTCGACCTCGACCACCAGCACCACATCCTGGCGACTGCGGTCTCGCGGCGCCTGGAACTCGACTCCGGGGCGATCCTCGGCGGCGTGTCCCTGCTCCGCGAGCGAGAGCCGCGCGCCGGCGAGCGTCAGCGTCGCGTACGGCGGGTCGTCGTACAGCGCCTCGACTTCGAAGCCGATCGCGTCCCGATAGAACCCCACCGAGCGCTCGAAATCGGAGACAGCGAGGATCGCCCCAGCGCGGCTCGCCATCAGTTGTGTGACATCCCGCCGTCGGCGACGAGCAGCTGGCCGGTCACCCAGCCGGCCTCCTCGGAGGCGAGGAACGCGACCGCGGGGGCGATGTCTTCCGCCTCGCCGCGCCGCGGGATGCACTGGAGCATCTGAACGAACTCGAAGGCCTCCTTGTGCGGGCTCGCCATCACGCCCTCCGTCGCCGTCAGGCCGGGCGCGACCGCGTTGACCGTGATGCCGTACTTGCCGAGCTCGCGCGCGAGCGCACGCGTGAAGCCGAGCACCCCGCCCTTCGAGGCGACGTAGTGCGCCAGGTTCGGCGTGCCGGCGAGGACGACGTTCGAGGCGATGTTGACGATGCGCCCGTAGTCGTTCTGCCTCATCGCCTTCGATGCGTAGTGGTTCGTCAGGAACGTGCCGTCGAGGTTGACGGACATGATCCGGCGCCACTCGGCGAAGTCGATGTCGTCCCAGGCCGTGAACGGGACGATCGCGGCGACGTTGACGAGCACGTCGAGCTTCCCGTGCTCGCCGACCGTCTCGTCGACGACGCGCTTGACGTCCTCCTCCTTCGAGACGTCCGCCTGCTTCGTCACGCCTTCCTGGATGTCGACGCCGACGACCGTCGCGCCCTCCTCGGTGAGCTTGTCGGCGACAGCCTTGCCGATGCCCTGCGCGGCGCCGGTGACGATCGCGACCCGGTTGTCGAGCTTCCCCACTGTTCCCTCCTAGAGCTCGTAGAAGTCCGGCGCGTGCTTGTAGCCCTGCCACGCCTCCATGTCGTGGGAGAAGAAGATGTCGGCGTCTTTCTCCGCAGCCAGCTCCTTGACGCGCGCGATCGAGCGGACGCCGTCGACCGGCGTGTGGTGGAAGCCGGGCTGGATGCCCTTTTCGAGCGCGGCCGCCGTGTACGAGACGTCCATCGCCAGCAGCATCGAGCGCCCCCCGCCCTCGAGCAGGAAGGAGCAGTGGCCGACGGTGTGACCCGGAGTCTCGAGCACGGTCAGGCCCGACGCGAGCTCCTGGTCGCCCGAGAACGTCTCGATGTTCGCGCCTTCGTAGTCCCACGATTTGTCCGAGTAGCCGAAGAACTCGAACGGCTCGTGGTTGCGCGCCTGCGCGAGCTCCCGCTCGTGGATCAGGTTGCGGACGTCCGTTTCCTTGAAGAGCTGGTTCCCACCGACGTGGTCGATGTGCAGGTGCGAGTTGACCAGCACGGTCACGTCGCCGAGTCCGAAGCCGCACTGCTCCAGCTGCCCGGGGATGGTCTGCTCCTCGGTCTGCTCCGGCAGCTCGAACGGAAGCACGCGGTTCATATGGTCGAGGTCGATCCCGGTGTCGAGCAGGAACAGCCCGTCGTCGTGCTCGACGAGGACGCTGTAGACGGGGATCCGCACCTGCGGGCCGGGGACGTTCCACATCAGCTGCGTGTGCTCGATGACGATCGAGCCGCCGTCGAGGAACCAGATCTTCACTCAGGCCTCCAGCGCCTTCCGGACGGCGACGAGCTTGCCTGCCCGCTTCGCGCGCAGCTCGTCGATCTGCTCGGGCGTGTAGTCGTAGATCCCGCCGCCCGTCTTCATCCCGAGCCGGCCCTTGTCGATCAGGTCGCGGATCGTCGACGAGACGTCACCCGAGGTGGAGAGATCCTGGTTCAGGTAGGAGCCGACGGCGTGGTAGATGTCGAGGCCGGCCATGTCGAGGAGCTCCATCGGGCCGATCACCGCGAGCTTGTAGCCGATCCCCCAGCGCACGTTCAGGTCGAGCCCCTCCGGGTCGATGATCCCGCGGTCGACGAGGTCGAGGCACTCGCGGAGGATCGCGTAGAGGATCCGGTTCTCGACGAAGCCGGCGACCTCTCGCTCGACGACGGGGTGGTAGCCGATCCGGCGCACGAGCTCCGACGTCGCGTCGACCGTGTCCTGCGAGGTCTGCTCGCCGGGGATCACCTCGATCATCGGGATCAGGTGCGGCGGGTTCGACCAGTGCATTCCGACGACGCGCTCGGGGTGCTCGGTCACCGACGCGATCTTCGTGATCGGGATCCCGGAGGTGTTCGAAGCGAGGATCGCGTCGTCGGCGACGTGCTCCTCGAACTTCGGGAAGACCTCGTGCTTCAGCTCGAGCTTCTCCGGCACCGCCTCGAGCACGAAGTCCGCACCCTCGAGCGCGGCCGCGAGGTCGCTCTCGAAGCGGAGGGAACCGCCGTCCTCCTGCGCCGCCTCGAGGCGCTCGAGCACCTGGCCGGCGAGCTCGGCGCCCGCCTTCGCCTTCTCCAGCTGCTCGTCGCTGACGTCGTAGAGCGCCGTTTCGATTCCGGCCCGGGCGAGCACCGCCCCCATCCCCGGGCCCATCGTCCCGGTGCCGATCACCGCTGCACGCTTCACTGCTGTTGCCACTTGCCCTCCTTCTTCAGCTCTTGGATGCGCCGCCAGACGCGTTCCGGCGTCAGGGGCAACTCGTTCATCGGAACGCCCGCGTCGGCGAGCGCGTTGACGATCGCCGCGGGCACCGCGGCCAGCGCGCCCTCGCCGCAGCCCTTCGCGCCATAGGGCCCGGGACCGTCGCCGTTCTCGACGATCACGCACGTCATCTCGTCGGGAAGATCCTGGAAGCTCGGCACTCGGTAGTCGAGCAGCGAGTCGTTCAGCAGCAGGCCGTCCTCGTAGACCATCTCCTCGAAGAGCGCGTTGCCGATGCCCTGCAGCGTCGCGCCCTCGTCCTGGCGCTCGACGAGCTGCGGGTTGATCGCGCGACCGACGTCCGCGGCGGTCGCGGTGCGGCGCACCCTGACGACCCCGGTGTCCGGATCGACCTCGACCTCAGCCGCCCCGACGCAGACCTCCCAGAAGACGGGGCCCTCCGCGTAGGAGCCGGTGCCGGTGGGCGCGACCTCGCCGCGGCCGATCAGCTCGCCGCCGGCGAAGCCGAAGTGCCTGCGCATCAGCGCGAGATGGTCGGTCGGGTCGATGTCCGAGCCGTGCTGCGATCTCGTCGAGTTGCGTGCGGATGTCGGCCGCGGCTCGCTGCACGGCCAGCCCGGCGATGGTTGTCGAGCGGCTCGCACCGGTCGAGCGGTCGTACGGCGAGAAGCGCGTGTCGGCGCCGCGCACCGTCACCTGGTCCGGTTCGACGCCGATCTCCTCGGCGGCGATCTGGGCGAACGCCGTGCGCGGCCCCTGCCCCATCTCCGTGGTGCTGACGAGGACGGCGACGCGGCCGTCCGCCTCCAGGCGGCACACGGCGCTCGACACCGGATGCGCGCCGGCGGCGAGCAGCCCGACGGAGAGCCCGCGGCCGACGAGGGGCGGCTTGTCCTCGCCCCAGCCGACCGCGGCAGCGACCTTCTCGACGTCGCCGATCAGGTCCGCATCGAGCGGCTTTCCTCCCGCCCGGACTTCCTCGCCCGGCGTGCAGAGGTTCTGGCGGCGCACCTCGAGTGGGTCGAGTCCCACCCGGCGCGCGACCTCGTCGACCTGAGACTCGCCGATCCACTGGAGGTGTGTCGCCCCGAACGCCCGGTACGACCCGGCGGGCGCGAGGTTCGTGTAGACGCAGGCCGCGTCGACCCGATAGGCGGCCCAACGGTACGGGCCGGGAGCGGCATCGCCGCCGGTGGCGACGACACGCGGGCCGTTGTCGGCGTAGGCGCCCGTGTCGAAGAGGCACTCGACGTCACGAGCCAGCAGGCGGCCCTCCGCGGTCGCCGCGGTCCGCATGCGGCACCACATGTTGTGCCGGCGCGTCGTCACCATCGACTCGGACACGCGGTTCTGGATCCGCACGGGCCGCCCGGCCTTGCGCGCGAGCGCGACCGTCAGCGGCTCCATCTTGGTGTAGGACTTCGAGCCGAAGCCGCCGCCGAGGTACGGCACCTGGATGCGCACGTTCGCGACGGGCACGCCGAACAGGTCGGCGATCTCGGCGCGCACGAGGAACGGGTGCTGGCACGTGGCCCAGAGGGAGATCTCGTCGCCCTCGTACTGGGCGATCACCGTGTGGGTCTCCATCGCGTACTGGTAGACCGCCGGAAACTCGTACTCGCCCTCGACGACGACGTCCGCCCGCGCGAAGACCGCTTCGAGCTCGCCGCGGTCGATGCGGTAGCGGTAGCAGACGTTCCCGTCGCGCGGCGCGAGTTCGCCGAGGCCGTGGAAGAGGCCCTGCTTGGCGTCCACCTCGGTGACCAACGGCGCGCCGGGCGCAACAGCCTCGTGCACGTTGGGGATCACCGGCAGCTCCTCGTACTCGACCTCGATCGCCTCGACGCCGGCCGCGGCGGCGCCCGGGGTCTCGGCGGCGACGGCCGCGACCTGCTCGCCGTGGAAGCGCACCTTGTCGATCGCGACGATCGGCCGGTCCTTGATCGCGTGCCCGTAGTAGGGGTCGATGTCGGCGAGGTCGGCGCCTGTGAGCACGCAGACGACCCCCGGGATCTTCTCCGCGGCCGAGGTGTCGATCGAGACGATGCGGGCGTGCGCGAGCGGGCTGCGGAGGGCCTTCCCGTGCAGCATGCGGGGGACGACGATGTCCCCGACGAACTGCGCCTGCCCGCGGAGCTTCTCGTGCGCGTCCCGGCGCGGGTACGAGCGCCCGATCTGGGTCGGCGTCTCCTGAATCGTCGCGGTCATGGCGTCGCGAGCTCGGCGACGGCCTCGAGGATCCCGCGGTAGCCCGTGCAACGGCACAGGTTGCCGGCGAGGCGCCGCTTGATCTCCTCCTCGTCGTCGGGGAGCTCGCCCTGCTCGAGCAGTGAGCTGACCGTGAGCAGCATGGCCGGCGTGCAGAAGCCGCACTGCAGCCCGGCGTGGCGGGTGAAAGCCTCCTCGAGCCGCTCGAACCCCGGCCGCTCCGCCAGCCCTTCGATCGTCGTCACCTCGCGTCCGCCCGCGTCGACCGCGAGGTAGCAGCACGAGCTGACCGGGAGGCCGTCGACGAGCACCGTGCATGCGCCGCAGACCTGGACGTCGCAGGAGCGCTTGGCGCCGGTGAGCCCGAACGTGTCGCGGAGGACGTCGAGCAGCAGCTCCTGCGGCTCGACCTCGCGCACGACCCGCTGCCCGTTGAGGCTACAGGCGAGCTCCACCGAGCCCTCCTCGCTCGCGCGTCACCTGGCGCTGCCACGCCGCCCAGTACTCCTCGACGAACTCGTCGCGGTATTTCACCGGCTGGAGTTCGAGCGCGGGCTCCCGCCCGATCGGCCGCAGCTCGCCGAGCGTCGACGCGATCGACTGGAGCCGCGCCGCCCGCTCGAGAGTGACCGCGGTCAGCACGGCCCACTTCACGTCCGCGCCGACGACGAGCACGCCGTGGTTCTCCATCAGGACGGCGCGCCGGGTGCCGAGCGCGGCCGCGACCCGGTCGCCCTGGTCGTCGTCGACGATCAGGTCCGGGTCGCCGAACCGTGAGACGCCGTCCGCGAACAGGATCCCGTCGTGTGTCAGCACCTCCAGGTCGGCCGCCGTCGCGCCGAGCGCGGTCGCGTACGGCGGATGGCCGTGGACGACCGCGCCGGCGTCCGGCCGGGCGCGGTAGACCCCGGTGTGCAGCACCGTCTCGAGGTGCAGGACCGCGTCCGGGTCGTCGAGCGACGACGACGTCCTCCGCCTCGACCTCGTCCAGAGCGACGCCCTTGCGCTTGATCCAGATCTCCCCTTCCGCGACCGCGGGCGCTCACGTGCCCGAGCGTCAGGTCGGCGTAGCCTTCCGCGGCGAGGATGCGGCAGGCCCAGGCGACCTGCTCGCGAAGGCTTTGGGCGACGGCGACCACTAGCTGGTCACTCCCGACGCTCGGTCGGCGGGAACTCCGGGTACGGGAAGCCGAAGACCATGACCAGGTCCTGGTCTCCGGTGTTCGCGACGGCGTGCCAGACGCCGGCCGGGATGTGGATCGCGTCGCCCTTCGTGAACGACACGGCACCGTCGTCGAGCCGCAGCTCGCCGGAGCCCGACACCGTGTAGGCAACTTCCTCGGTCTCGTGCTTGACCGGCGTGAGCACCGTCCCCGGCGTGAAGACCGAGTAGCCGAGCGACGACGCGTTCCCCTCGACCCGCCCCGCCGTGACGAGCATCCGGCTCCAGCTCCCGCGCGGAAGCTCGATCGGATCCGCGTCGTCGAGCGCGACGACGCTGACTACAGCGCCCACTCCCCGTCTTTCAGGATGTAGGTGCCGTCGTCGACGATCTGGAGCGTCGCGTTCAGGAACACGCCGTCGAGGTGGAGCACGCAGTGGTTCTGCCCGCCGGGATACGCGTTGTGGTTGTCGCCGAGAGCGAGGTGGACGGTCCCGATCCGGCCCTTCTCGGACGGGGTCCCGAAGGGCGCCTTCTCGCTCGTCCCGAACGCGAACTCGCCGATCACCGTTGCGTTTTCCACGCCGTCGATCGCCTTGCGCAGGCGCTCCGCCTCCTCCCCGCCCTCGATCGACACGCACTTGCCGCCTTCGAGCGTCCATTTGATCGGCTCCTTCACCTGTCCCTCGAGGCCGATCCCGAGCATCACGCCGTCGACGACGGCTGTGCCGTGGGTGAAGTCCTCGATCGCCGCGAACGCGACCTCGGTCCAGAGCGGAACGGGGCTCATCATCTGGCCGCGCGCCTTGTACGGCGTCAGGCACAGCGGCGGCCGGCCTTCGATCGAGACGTAGAAATCGGTGCCGAGCGCGGTCGTGACGTGGCACTGCGTCTTCCCCTCGAGCGCCGCAACCGCGTCCTTCGTTCGCTGCGCCGAGCGTTCGAGATCCTCGCGCGTCAGGCCCCATTCACCCATGCCTGGCTCGATCGACGCGATCTTCCCGTTCGCCTCGCACGTCTCGCGGACGGCGTTCACGTGGGCGAACCGGTTCGCCCACTCCAGGTTGGCGATGATGATCACCTCGTCCGAGCCGACCATGGCGCGGTGCAGGTTCTCCGGCGGCGCCATCGGGAAGCGAACGTCCGCGCGGCCGCGGCGCACCTGCGTCTCGTTGTTCATGATCACCGGCCAGGCGCCGCGCTCGATGCACACCTCGGCGACGGCCCTCGCCTCGTCCTCGCGGTCGTCGTCGCAGATGATCGTGACGACGTCGCCCTCCTCGACGGAGAAGCACTCGTCGACGACGAGCGCCGCGTCCTCGAGCAACTGGTCCGATTGAACGGTGGCCATGGTCACCTCACTCTCTCTGCGGAGAACACGGGCAGCACTTCCTTTGCGAACCGCTCGACCTGCGCGAACTGGTCGATCGCGCCGAACCGGCAGATGAAGTGGTCGACGCCGGCCTCGGCGAACGTCCGGATCCACTCGGCGATCTGGTCCGGGGTGCCGACAGGCCCCCAGTTCGAGAGGTCCATCGCCTTCGAGAGCTCCGGGTAGTACTTCGAGATGTAGTCGTCGAAGGCAACGCGCGCCTCGTCCTCCGACTCGCCGATGTTCATCGTCACCTGGTACGAGATCACGAGCCGCGAGAAGTCCTCGCCGTGCTCGTCGGCGTAGCGCTCGATCGCGCCGAGCTGCTCGATGAGCTCCTCTGGATGCTGCGCGCGACAGCAGGTCAGCCAGCCGTCGCCGTACCTGACGATCCGGCGGCATGCCGCCTCGAGCCGACGCTCGATCACCTCCGGCGGAGCGTCGCCCTTCAGCCTCGGGTTGGAAACGACCCAGATCGGCGGCGGCTGCTGGATCGGCATCAGCGGGCCCATCTCCGTCCCCGAGAAGAACGCGACGTCGTCGTACCGGAGGAACTCACCCTTGAAGTCCGTCCTGCCCTCGGTCCACAGCTGCCGCAGCACCGCGAGTCCCTCCTCGAACAGCGCGCCGCGTTTGACGTAGTCGAGCCCGAGCGCCTCGAACTCGCGGCGGACGCCCTCCTCTGGGTTCCCCATCCCGGTTCCGAGGATCGTCCGGCCGCCCGAGATCACGTCCAGCGTCGCCCACTCGAGCGCGAGGTACAGCGGATTGCGCGTCGAGGAGACCATGCACGAGGTGCCGAGCCGCAGACGCGACGTCCGCTGGGAGATCGCCGAGAGCAGAGAGATCGGCTCGTAGCGCGGCTTCGAGAAGAGCGAGTCCCCGACCCAGACCGAGTCGAAGCCGGACTCCTCGACGAGCTCGGACAGGTCGAGCAGCATCGGGATGTCGTAGTCGGGCGCAATCAGCGGCTCGCGGTTGTTCAGGTTGACGCCGAACTCGATCACTTCCGCACCCCGGCGGCGAACTCGTCGTCGCTCAAGCCCTTGAGGCTGCGCTGCGGCACCCGGATGTGCTCCGACATCAGGTGCGCTGCGCGGTCGGCATCCCCGCGCTTCGCCGCACGGAGAATGGCGGCATGCTCGGCGACGGAGCGGTCGAGGTTCCCGCGTAGGCTCAGCGAGCGGAGCCGGTAACGGCCGAGCTGGGCGAGCAGCTGCTCGTAGAGCTCGAGCAGCTTCGCGTTCCCCGACGCCTCGACGAGGCGGACGTGGAAAGCGGAGTTCGCCTCGAAGAACTCCGCGACCTCATCGCGCTCCGCGTGCGCGGCCATCCTCTCGACCAGCCCTTCGAGCGCGGCGACGTCCTCTGGGCCGAGGCGAGGGACGGCGAGGCGCACCGCCAGCATCTCGAGCGCCTCGCGCACCTGGTACAGGCCGAGGAACTCTTCCTTCGACAGCGAGCGCACGACCGCTCCCCGCCGCGGCCGCACGGTCACCAGTCCTTCGGAGGCCAGACGGCCGATCGCCTCCCGCAGAGGTCCGCGGCTCACCCCCAGCTGCTCGGAGAGCGCCACCTCCGCGAGCTCCGCCCCGGGCTTCAGCCGGCCGGAGAGGATCTCGGCGCGCAGGTGGTCGTACACGCGCTGCCACAGAGTCAGATTCTCGACGGGCGCCGGGCGGCGGAGTGCTGCCTCGGATGCCATTGCATTCACTCTCCCGACGGGTTAGGGTAGGCGAGCGAACCACCTTGTCAACAGTTTGCAAGGCGACCCTACCACCGGGTCCGGCAGGGAGCAAGCATCGGTCACCGCGGGGAATCGGACGATTCCCGGGAGGAAGGAGAGTCAGGCGATGCACAAGCGTCTACCTGGAGCGAAGGCCGTAGCCGCGATCGCCGTGCTCGCGCTCGTGGGTGCGGGCACCGCGTACGCGACCGGCGCGCTCCGCGCGGCGGATGTGAAAAAGGTCGCCTTCGCGTCGCCCGCGAAGCAGAGCGACTACGGCTGGAACCAACAGGGCTACAGGGCGGCGAAGGCGGCTGCGGCCGCCGCCGGCGCGAATTTCCAGGCCGTCACGAACATCGGGTACGACAAGACCGACGTCGTCCTGCGCCAGCTCGCGCAGGGCGGGGCGAACTTCATCGTCGCCCATGCGAGCGGCTACGACACCGTCGCCACCCGCATCGCCCGGCAGTACAAGGTGCCGGTGATGACCTACGACGTGCCGACGAACCTGACCAAGGGCCTCGTCTCGTACATCACCACGTCGAGCCAGCAGGGCTCGTACCTCGCGGGCATTCTTGCCGCCCGGATGACGAAGACCCACAAGGTCGGGATCATCATCTCGGCGTCGGATTCCAACTGGTACAAGATGAGCGGCGGCTTCGCGGCGGGCTTCCGCAGCGTCGACAAGGCGTCGAAGATCTACTTCGCGACCATCAGCCCGACCGGCTACGACGACGCCGCCGGCGGCAAGCGGGTCGCGAACAGCGTGATCGCGCAGGGGGCGGACGTGATCTTCGCCATGGGCGACAACGCCTCGTTCGGCTACCTGCAGGCGATCGAGACCGCCAAGCCGGGCCACAAGGTCTGGTTCATCGGCGACATCGGCGACATGACGCCGATCGACAAGAACCACGTCTTCCTGTCCTCGGTGCTCTGGAGCTTCACCGACACCTTCAAGGCGGCGATCAAGGACATCAAGGCGGGCACGTACGGCACGCACGGCTACGACCTGAACCTGAAGAACGGCGGCATCTCGCTGCTGAAGTCGAGGTACATCCCGGCGAAGACCTGGGCCGAGATCACGGCCGCGCGGGCGAAGATCCTGAGCGGCGCGGTCAAGATTCCGGCAGCGAGCAAGGCCGGGGAAGTGAACAAGCTGATCAAGTAGTCCATTCGATCTCTCACGCCGCCCGCGGTGGTCTTCTTTTCCACCGCGGGCGGCCCGCTCTTGCAGCACACTGAGCCGACCAGGGTGAGCGCACCGACCGACACGCCGATCGTCGAGCTCGCCGGGATCACGAAGTGGTTCCCGGGTGTGCTCGCGAATGACCGGATCGACCTGACGCTACGCCGCGGCGAGGTGCACTGCCTGCTCGGGGAGAACGGCGCCGGAAAGTCGACGCTGATCGGGATCCTCTCCGGACTGAACCGGCCGGACGCCGGGACGATCTCGATCGAGGGCGTCGAGACGGAGATCTCCTCGCCGCGCGTCGCACTGGAGCTCGGGATCGGCACCGTCCACCAGCACTCGGCGCTGATCCCCGCGCTGACCGTGCTGGAGAACCTGATGCTCGGCGACGCGCGCGGCGTGCGGCTGGACGAGGCCGGCGCGCGCAGCCGGCTTGCGGAGCTCGCGGCGATGCTCGGGGTGGTGATCGACCCCGACGCGAAGGCGGTCGACCTCGCGCTCGGTCACCAGCAGCAGGTCGAGATCATCAAGGCGCTCTGGCGCGGGTCGCGCGTGCTGATCCTCGACGAGCCGACGTCGATGCTGACGCCGCAGGGCGTGGCCGAGCTATCGAAGGTGCTCACGCGGCTGAAGAAGCAGGGGCAGGCGGTGATCTTCATCACGCACAAGCTCCACGAGGCGCTGTCGCTCGGCGACTTCATCTCGATCCTGCGGCAGGGCCGTCTCGCCGGGACGATCGACGGGCGCGCGCTGAGGGAGAAGGACGCACGAGGAGCTTCGTGCCGAGATCGTCCGGATCATGTTCGGGGAGGAGGCGAAGGCCGTCGCCGACGTGGCCGAGCTCCGCGACGATCTCGCCGACGCCGAGGCCGAACACGACATCGAGATCGCGGGCGACGTCGTTCTCGAGCTGCGCGGGGTGAGCGCGCCGGGTGAAGGCGCGGAGCTGGGCATCGACGGCGTCTCGCTCCAGCTTCATGAAGGAGAGATCCTCGGCGTCGCCGGCGTCGACGGGAACGGGCAGCGTCCGCTGGCGGAGGTGGTCGCGGGACAGCGGAGCGCCTCGCACGGGGAGGTACTGCTCTACGGCGGGTCGGTCACCGGTATGCCGGTCTCGGCCCGCCAGAAGCTCGGTCTGCGCTACGTCACCGACGACCGACTGGGCGAGGGAATCGTCAGCTCGCTCCCGGTCGGGCTCAATCTCTTCCTGAAGCGCATCGGCGAGCGGCCCTTCTGGAAGCACGGGCGAATCCAGCGGGCGGCGATCGACGAGCGGGCAGGCGAGCTCGTGCGGGAGTTCGACGTGCGCACGCCGAGCGTTGCGACGCGCGCGGGCACGCTCTCGGGCGGGAACGTCCAGAAGGTCCTGCTCGCCCGCGAGCTGAGCTTCGACCCGAAGGTGGTCGTCTTCAACAAGCCGACCTACGGCCTGGACGTGAAGACGACCGCGACGGTGCGCGACCTGATCCGCCGCCTCGTCGCCGGCGGGGGCGCGGCGCTCGTGATCTCGACCGACCTCGACGAGCTGCTCGACATCGCCGACCGGATCGCGGTGCTCTCACGGAGCCGCCTCGTCGGCGTGGTGCCGAACGGGCCGGGAGCCGTGGAGGAGATCGGCCGGCTGATGGTCGGCAGCGCCGGGGCGGAGGCCGCATGACCACGGACACGGTCTCGCGGGACGTGCCGCTGGCTTCAGCCGGCCAGCCGCGACAGATGCGCTCGCGCGCCGCCGAGCGAGCACTCGACATCTGCATTCGCTCGCTCTTCCCAGTCGTCCTCGCCCTCGGCGCAGGGGCGATCCTCCTACTCGCCCTCGGCCGGAACCCGGTCGCATTCTACGGCGACATCTGGCAGGGAGGGGTCAGCGGCGGCGGCTGGGACGCGTGGCAGGACAGCGCGATCAGGATGGCGCCCCTGCTCCTGATCGCCACCGGCCTGACCGTCGTGTTCAGGGCGAACATTTGGAACCTTGGCTACAACGGCCAGTTCCTGCTCGCCGCTGCGGTCGTTATCGGCTACGGGCCGTCGCTGACGAATCACCTGCCGCTCTGGCTCGCGATGCTGCTCCTCTTCCTGGCGGCCGGGGCAACCGGGGCCGCGTGGACGATTCCGCCCGCGCTGCTGAAGGCGCGTTACGGAACGAACGAGATCATCACGACGCTGATGATGTCCTTCATCGGCGTCGACCTCGCCAGCCTGCTGATCAAGGGGCCGTTCCAGGACCCCGCGGTGACCATCCCGCAGACCAGGGTGATCGATTTAGACAAGATGCTCCCGGCGATCCCCGGCACGAGGATCCACAGCGGCCTGCTCGTCGCCTTCGGCGCGATCCTCGTCGTCCACTTCCTGATGACGCGGACGGCGTGGGGTCTCAAGCTCCGGATCATGGGCGCGAACCCGCGGGCGGCGAGGCACTTCGGCGTCAATCTGCCCCACCTGATCGTCACCGGCCTTCCTGGCCTCCGGCTTCCTCATCGGCCTCGCCGCGGCGGTCGACTTCCTCGGTCTCTGGGGGTACATCCGCGCCGGACAGAACCCTGCCTATGGCGACGCCGTGATCCCGTTCATCTTTCTCGCGCGACTCAACCCGCTCGCGGTCGTCCCCTTCATCGCCTTCTTCTCGGTGTTGTCGGTCGGCGGGGACCTCGCGGCGACGAACGCGAACCTCTCGACCGACTTCCTCCTCGTTCTGGTCGGCCTGATCCTGCTCTTCATGACCGTGATCGAGTACCTGGGTCGCCGCCGCGAGCTCGGCGCCAGCTACCTCCCGCCCGGTCTGAAGGAGGCGCTGCGTTCGCCGCTTCTTCGGAGGCGGCCGGCATGATCCTGGCCAGCCAGATCTGGACCGACGTCTTCTGGACGAGCGTCGCCGCCGGTGGGCTGCTCGCCGGCCTGCCGCTGATGTTCACCGCGCTCGGCGAGACGATCTCCGAGCGCGCCGGGGTGCTGAACATCGGCCTCGAGGGGATGATGCTGCTCGGCGCCTACGTCGGCTTCCTCGGCGCGTACTACACCGGATCCGTCTGGGTCGGGTTCCTGTGCGGAATCGGTGCCGGAATGGCCACCTCGGTCGTCATGATCGCGCTGTGCGTCTGGCTCGGCCTCGACCAGATCGTGGTCGGGATCGCGATCACGCTCGCCGGCGGCGGGATCACGAGCGTCCTCCAGCAGGCCGAGTTCGGTTCCACCTACCCGCGGCTCGACGCGGCGCCGACGGTTTCGATCCCGCTCCTCGACCGGGTGCCCGTCCTCGGCACGAGCCTCTTCGAGCAACCGCCCCTCGTGTACCTGGCGTTCGCGTTCGTCGCCGCGCTCGGGTGGGTGTTCAGGCGTACCAACATCGGCCTGAACCTGCGTGCCGCGGGCGAGAAGCCCGAGGCGCTCGACGCCGCCGGCGTCAGCGTCGTCGCCACCCGAACCTGGGCCGTGCTCTCGACCGGCGCGCTCGCGGGGCTCGGCGGCGCCTACCTGTCCGTCGTCGTCGCCGGGATCTTCACGCCGTTCATCACTCAGGGCCAAGGCTTCATGGCGATCGTGATCGCGATGCTCGGCCGCGGCCGGCCGGTCTGGGTGCTGCTTGGCTCCTTCCTGTTCGGGATCGCTCTCTCGCTCTCGGACTCGCTACAGCTCGCGGGGATCCACATCTCCACGGACGTAGTGCACATGGTCCCGTTCGCGACGATCATCATCGCGCTGATGCTTTTCGCTCGGCGCTCGTACCTCCCGCCCGCCCTTGCGCTGCCGTACGTCCGCGGCGCGCGCTGAAAGGAGAACCGATGCGTGACCCCGACTTCACCCTCTCCGCCGGCCCGGTCGCCGCGACCCCCCGTGTGCTCGCCGCGCTCGGCGCACCGATCGTCTACCACTATGACCCGGCGTTCATCGAGCGGTTCCGCGCGACCGAGCGCAAGCTGAAGGACGTCTTCCTGACGAAGAACGACGTGCTGCTGATGCAGGGCGAGGCGGTGCTCGGACTCGAGGCCGCCGCGCGGGGGCTCGTCCAGCCGGGCACGAAGGTGCTGAACCTCGTCCAGGGAGTGTTCGGCAAGGGCATGGGCTACTGGCTGAAGGACTTCGGGGCGGAACTGCACGAGGTCGAGGTCGCCTACAACGACGCCGTCGATCCGGCCGACGTCGAGCGCTACCTCGACGAGCACCCCGGGATCGAGCTCGTCACGGTCGTGCACTCGGAGACGCCGTCGGGCACGTGGTGCGACATCGCCGCGATCGGACCGATCGCGCACCAACGCGGCGCGCTGATGCTCGTCGACTGCGTCTCGTCGATCGGGGGGATGCCGCTCGAGGCCGACGCGTGGCACCTCGACGTCTGCGTCGGCGGCGCCCAGAAGTGCCTCGGCGGGCCTCCCGGCATGTCGCTGATGACGGTGAGCGACGCGGCCTGGGAGCGCATTCGCGCGAACCCGGCCGCCCCGCGGGCCTCCTACCTGTCGATGCTCGACTGGAAGGAGCAGTGGATCGACGGCGAGAAGTTCCCGTTCACGCCCTCGGTCAGCGACATCTACGGCGTCGAGGCGGCCGCCGACGAGCTGCTCGAGGAAGGGCTGGAGAACTCGATCGCGCGCCACGAGCGCTCGGCGGCGGCGTGCCGCGCCGGCGTGCGCGCGATGGGCCTCGAGCTCTGGCCGCGCAGCGACGAGGTCGCGTCGGCCTGCGTGACCGCGATCACCGTCCCCGACGGCCTCACCGACGTGCAGGTGCGCGCCCACTGCCGCGAGCGGTACGGCGTGATGGTCTCCGCGGGCCAGGGGGCCGGGAACCTCGTCCGCATCGGGCACATGGGCCTGTCGGCGCGGTCGCTGCACCCGGTCGTCGGGCTCGCGGCGCTCGGTCGCACCTTCGCCGACCTCGGCGTGCCAGGTCGAGATCGGCGCCGGGCTCGAGGCTGCCCTGGCCGAGCTCGCCCAGGCCGAGCCGGCGCTCGCGTGATCTTCGACTCGCACATGCATGTCGGCTCGTTCGAGTCGATGTTCGGCGTCTCGCTCGACCGCGATGGGATCGAGGAGCTCATGCGCGAGCACGGGATCACCGGCGGCGTCGTCTTCTATCCCGACCACGAGTACGTCCGCGAGGTCGTCGAGTCGATCCCGGGGCTGTACGCGCTCTACTGGGGGAACCCGCGCGTGCCCGGGCTATGTCGAGGAGCTGCGCGAGTACCTCGACCACCCGAAGTTCATCGGCCTGAAGCTGCACCCGCTGATCGACGGCTTCCACCCGAACGACCCGTCGGTGCATCCGATGATCGAGGCGGTCCAGGAGCGCGGCTACCCGACGCTGATCCACTGCGGCCACCCGATCTTCACGCTGCCCTGGAGCATCGAGGAGCTGGCCGTCTCGTTCCCGGACGCGAAGGTGGTGATCGGCCACATGGGCCACGGGAACGTCGTCTACATCAACGCCTCGATCGACATCGCCGCGCGCCGGCCGAACGTGTACCTCGAGACGTCGGGGATGCCGATGCACACGAAGATCCGCGAGGCGTACGAGCGCGTCGGCGAGACGCGCGTGCTGTTCGGGACGGACGTGCCGTTCCACCATCCCGTCGTCGAGATCGCGAAGGTGCGCGTCAGCGGCCTGGACGAGATCGGGATGGAGCGCGTGCTGAACAGGAACGGCCGCCTGCTCTTCCTCGGCGCGGAGGACGCCGAGGCGCCCGTATGACGCTGCCGCCGTTCGACCTGCACCGCGCGTCCTCGGTGGAGGAGGCGCGTGAGCTGCTCCTCCGCTACGGCGACGACGCGGCGGTGATCTGCGGGGGCACCGAGCTCCTCCTGCTGATGAAGCTCGGCTTCGCCGCGTACGGCCATCTCGTCGACATCAAGGGGATCGAGGAGCTCGGCGGCGTCCGCGCCGAGAACGGCACGCTCGTGATCGGGGCGACGGCCACGCACCGGGAGATCGAGCGCTCGCCGCTCGTGCTCGAGCGGCTGCCGGCACTCGCGAAGATGGAACGCGAGGTCGCGAACATCCGAGTGCGGAACGTGGGCACCCTCGGAGGCAACCTCTGCTTCTCCGACCCGCATTCCGACCCGGCCACGTTCCTGCTCGCGCTGGGCGCAGAGATCGAGTACGACGGGACCCGACGGCCGCTGTCGGAGTTCCTCGTCGGCCCGTACGAAACGGCGCTCGCACATGGCCAGCTGCTCCACTCCGTCCGCATCCCGCCCCTGCGCGAGGGAACGCGCATCGCCCACCGGAAGCTGTCGTTCCACGAGCGGCCGGCGGCGACCGTCGCCTGCGCCCTCCGTGTCGAGGGCGGGTCGATCGCAGAGGCGCGGGTGGCGGTGGGGTCGGTCGGGCCCCGAGCGGTGCTCGCGGCCGCCGCCGCCGACGGCTTCGTCGGCGCATCCGTCGAGGACACCGACCGGCTCCACTCCGCCTCCGCGCTCGCCGCCGAGGCAGCGGGCGCCGTCGAGGACGCGAACGGCAGCGTCGAGTACAAGGAACAGCTCGTCCGCGTGCTGGTCGAGCGCTGCGTCCGCGACGCGCTCGCATAGCCGGCGCCGCATGCGATCATCACAACGGCCAGTGAGCTAGCCGGACTCGAATCGGCGAACTTCTGGATGCGATCTTCTCGGAGACGACCAGGAGGTCGTGATGGCGATCGTCGACCGCTCGTAGACTTTGCCACTGATGAGCTCTCTGCTCGATTCCGTCCGCACGCTGATCGAGTCGGGGCCGCTGGCGCATCTGGTTACGCTCAACCCCGACGGCAGCCCCCAGGTGACGATCGTCTGGATCGGGATCGAGGACGACGAGATCGTCTCTGGGCACCTGTTCCGCCACCGCAAAGTCGAGAACATTCTGCGCGAACCGCGCGTGGCGCTCTCCCTGGAGGCGCCGGGGGCAAACGCGATCGGGATGCGCAACTACGCCGTGCTTTATGGGCAGGCGCGGATCACGGAGGGCGGGGCGCCGGAGCTGCTGCAGCGACTCGCCTACACGTATGTCGGCCCCGGGGTGACCTTCCCGCCGATGCCTGAACCTCCGCCGGGTTACATCACCCGCATTCGTGTCGAGCGTATTACCGGCCAGGGGCCGTGGACTGACGAACGCTCCCTGACTTCATGATCGAGCCCGCCCTCTACTGACGATAAGTGGCGAGCAGCCGCGGTCCTCGGCCGAGCCGTCGGGCCGCCGTGACGCTTCTCGATCGCGGGCGAGCCCAAAGGTGTCGAGCATGGTGGGCTGAGACGAACCGGCGAAAACCGCGATCCCGAATACCCAAGCCGCGCCAGGGTCGCCCCTCCCCCTCGAGCGAACGTGAACGCGCTTGTCCCGCGAACCGGACCGAGAGGCCACGCGTGCGGGGGTTCCCGGATGTGGGACGCCGCTCAAGAGACGAGCATTCCTGCTGTGCAGACGAAGATTCGCTCGCTCCGAAGGCGTTGGTTTCGATTTGCGCTGCCGCTTGGGGGCGTGACTGTGCTTCTCGCCGGCGGGGGGCTGGCCGCGTTGGAGTCGGAAGCCGCCAAAACGTATTGGGACGGCGTCCTGTGGGCGCTCTCGTTGATGACCACCGTCGGCTTTGTGGGCTCCCCGCCCACAACCGCGGGCGGCAAGGCGATCGCCGCCGTGCTGATGTTGCTCGGCTTCATCTTTCTGGCAATGACGACGGCCACGGTCGCGTCGCTGCTCGTGCGCGAAGACGAGGAACCGATCGAGGAGAAGCAGCGCGCCTTCGAGCGAGAGGTGTTGGCCGAGTTGCGTGCGCTTCGGAACCAACTCGATCGGCTCGACTCCGACCGCGGCTAGGCAGTGCTCCCTGGCGCGAGGGATCAGAAATGTTGCCCGAGCCGACAGGGCCTCGCGGCGCGCACTGGTGACTTCGCGGGACTCTGGCTAGTGACCAGGGGGCGTGCCGATGAAGTGGAGCTAGCCGGACTCGAACCGGCGACCTCCTGGGTGCGATCCAACTAGGGGCCTTCTTCCTGCTTCGCCCCACTTCGTGGATGTTCTTGTTAGCAGGACTTATTTGTAGATCCTTCGCCTGGCGTCGCGCCTCTTCGCGCTGCTTCTGTGTCAGATTCGTGTCACTCGCTGCGGCGCGTGCGGACATACCGACGGGACCAAGCGACAGTACGCTCGTGCAGGCGAGATGCCTCGAACCAGATCGTCTCGAGATCCGAGAGCGACCAAGCAGTCGGTCACTTGTAGTGGGTCGAGGTGAAAACGAACGCGGCTATATCGCGGATCTCCGCGGCCGTGAACGTATCCGGGCCGAACGTGCTCGGTCGGTGCTGACCGAACCCGACATACGCGACGTGCGGACCAGTTCGTTCCGCCCCGTGCGTGACGAGCCCGAAAACCGACCCCGAAAACCGAACGTAGGACACCGGTGTGAGGGTTGAAGTTGAAGCGCGCGCGACCAGCCTATAGTGGGCTTTTTGCGGATCGTCCGAACCAGATGATGGGGGTGGATGGATGGTGAGGGGGATCACGGAGCGGCTTGCGCGGGCGTGTGCCGCGCATCCGCGGCGGACGCTTGCGGCCTGGGCGGTGGCGGTGGTGGTCGCGTTGGTGCTGGTGGCGACCTCGCTGCACGGGCTGACCTCGAACGCACACGTTGTCGGCTCGCCGGAGTCGACGAAGGCCGCGAATGCGATCGCGACAGCGTTCCCGCCCACGCCGGCCGCCCTCAAACGGCAGGTGAGCGACGTCGTCGTGGTCAGCTCCGTCCGCTACGGGGTCGACAGCCCGCAGTTCCGCAGCCTCGTCTCGCGCCTTGTCGAGCAGTTCCGCACCGCCGGCAAGGTGATCAGCGCGCGCAGCTACCTCTCCGGCAACCGGTCGCTCGTCTCGCGCGACGGGCACGCGACCCTGGTTCAGCTCTTCGTCGGGAGCGATGCGGCGATCAAGCCGGTGCTGCCGCTCGTGCAGCAGGCGAGCCGCACGCCCGGGTTCGCCGTCGCGATCACGGGCGATCACACGGTCGCAAACGACTTCAACACGCTCTCCCAGCGCGACCTCGAGCACGGCGAGCTCGAGTTCGGGCTCCCGGCCGCGCTGGTCGTGCTCCTCCTCGTTTTCGGCGCTGTGGTCGCGGGGCTGGTGCCGGTGCTGATGGCGATCCTCTCGATCCTGGTCGGCCTCGGCCTCGTCGCCTTGCTCTCGCTCGAGTTCGGCCTCTCGGTGTTCATCGTGAACATGCTCACCGGGATGGGACTCGCGCTCGGGATCGACTACTCGCTCTTCGTCATCTCGCGCTTCCGCGAGGAACGGACGCGAGGGCTCGAGAAGACGGACGCGATCGGCCTCACCGGCGCGACGGCGAGCAGGGCCGTGCTCTTCAGCGGCAGCACGTTCGTGGTCGCCCTGTTCGGGATGCTGCTCGTGCCGACGACGATCATGCGCAGCCTCGCCGCCGGCGCGATCATCGTCGGCGTCGTCTCGGTCGTCGCCGCGCTGACGCTGCTGCCGGCCCTGCTCAGCCTGCTCGGCGACCGCGTCGACCGCCTGCGCGTGCCGGTTCTCGGCCGCAACCTCGGCCGCGCCGACAGCGCCGAGGGCCGCTTCTGGCGATCGATCATCGAGGCCGTCCTGCGCCGACCCGTGCTCAGCCTCGTCCTCAGCGCCGGACTGATGCTCGCGCTGGCCGTCCCCGTCTTCGGCCTCCACATCGGCGCCAGCGGCGTCACCACCCTGCCCAACGACCTGCCCTCGAAACAGGGCTACCTCGCCCTCCAACGAACGTTCCCGGCGCAGAGCCCCTACCCGGCCGAGATCGTCGTCGAAGGAGGAAACCGCTCCCTCGTCGCGGCCGACCTTGCGAAGCTGAAGGCGCAGCTCGCTGCCGACCCCCGCTTCGGCCCCGGCACGATCCAGACCGCGCCCCGAGCGCACGTCTCGCTGCTCTCGGTGCCCGTCCGCGGCGACGCCGTCAGCGGCCCCGCCGTCGCGGCCGTGCGCGACCTGCGCAACCACGTTCTCCCCGCCGCCTTCGCCGGCACCGGCGCACGCGTCTTCGTCGGCGGCAAGACGGCCGAGAACGCCGACTACTTCGACGCCGTCACCAACCCGACCCCCTACGTGCTCGCCTTCGTGCTCGGGCTCAGCTTCATCGTGCTCACCGTCGCCTTCCGCTCACTCGTGGTCGCGCTCGTCTCGATCCTGTTCAACCTGCTCTCGGTCGGCGCCGCCTACGGGCTGCTCACCCTCGTCTTCCTCGACGGCAAAGGCGCCGGGCTGCTCGGCTTCGAGCACGTCCACGCAATCGACGCCTGGGTCCCCCTCTTCCTCTTCTCCGTCCTCTTCGGCCTCTCGATGGACTACCAGGTCTTCCTGATGAGCCGGATCAAAGAACGCTACGACCAAAGCGGCTCCACCCGCGAAGCAGTCACCACCGGCGTCGCCACCACCGCACGGATCATCACCGGCGCCGCCCTGATCATCGTCGTCGTCTTCGCCGGCTTCGCCCGCGGCCAACTCGTCGATGTTCCAGCAAATGGGCTTCGGCGTCGCCATCGCCCTCCTCCTCGACGCCACCATCATCCGCTCCGTCCTCCTCCCCAGCACACTCACCCTCCTCGACCAACGCACCTGGTACCTCCCACACTGGCTCGAATGGCTCCCCCACGTACAAGTCGAACGCCCCACACCCACCAAGATCCGGCAAGCCAAGACCGGAACCGCCTAGGGAAACACGCTCTCTCGATCGCCTATCGCCGCTTACGCTCACGCACGCGCGAGCTTCTTGCCTCTGCCGGCGCTCGAAATCCCTGCGTAGGAGCGGGTTTCCGCCCCCTGCCGAGTCCTCTCCCAGGGGCAGCCAGAAACGCCTGCGGGTAGAAGGTCTTGTAGAAAGCCGGGTAGACCGCATGGTTGCGCGGAAACGGCGAAGAGTCCGGGTTCTCGCGTCCCACTTCGCCTGCTGCGGAAAGGCCGCGAAAGCAGGCGGACGGGGATAGGCTCGCGAGTGCTCTTGCTCAGCGTCACCGCCCGCGCCTGGAACGGCGAGAACGAATGGCCGGTGAAGGACGCGGCCGACGAGCGAATCGTCCTGCGCGCGCTGGTCAAGCTCGACGCCTACAAGGCGGAACACGACGCCGCCTTCCTGCTCGCGGCCGACGGCAAGGGGTCGCTCGGCTCCTGGAACCTGGAGGGCGCTCGCGAGCTTGCCCGCGAACTCGACTCGGCGCGCTCGCCCGGACTGCAACGGGTGAGGCAGGAGCTTCGGGAAGCCGTCAGCCGCGACGAGCAGGACAGCCCCTAGCCCTCGTACTCGCGCTCCTCGGGGAGCAGCCCCGCGAGAACCCGCCGCGCCCCACCGCCGCCGGCGACGAAGAGCGAGCGGGTCCCTCCTGTCGACTTGTGCCGCCAGTTCGTGGCTCGGGACACTACGCCGCTGCGGGAGCGGTGTCTACGGCTGGTGAGGTGGTGGGGGCGGCGCTACGGCCGCCGCACGCCGACGATCGCTTGACGCCGCGCGTGCCCCCTCTTGCCCGCCGTTTTGCCCTCCATGTGCCTGCTGTGAGAGCCGCTTAGCGGCCCTTCTGCGGCTTCCCTACGATCTTCTTGAACGCAGCGAAGATTGACCCACGCGTCGGGACGGAAATCTCTAGCCCCTTCGAGCTCTTCTGCGTCGGCTCGGGTGCCACCGAGCCACCTTCGCTCTCCCAGTCGTTCTGCTCTGGCTCTTGTGGTTTGCCGCTCATCTGGCTGAGGTTAGCGCGGTGGCATGGCTAGACGATCCGTTCGCCAAGCTTGCGCGAGCGAATGATCATCTCCGCATCCTTGAGACGAAGATGCGAAAGAAGCTTGACGGGAAGAAATACACAGTCGCCTACGAGATCAAGACGGAAGTCACCGAAGGCAGTACCTCGCCCCACGCCCGGCGGCACTACAGCTGGCAGCGGATCACCCAACGGGTCGCCCAGGTATACGCGCAGACGATCGCCGACAACGCCCACGCACCGCATCCCAGCCGGCAGCGAAGTCGGCGCAAGCGGTCGAGGATCGATCCCTAACGCCTGCCGCGCGTCGCAAGCCGGCTCATCCGACAGGACGCTCACCGAGGAGGCCAATCCCCAGATCCTGGGGCGTGACCGTCCAGTCCCCCGCCCGCCAGCGGTCGAGCAGAACCTCGGAGAGCACAGGGGCAAGCGGCTGACCAGCCTCATACTCGAGGCGCCTGCGCGCTGCGAGCACCTCGTTCACCGACTCGAGGCCGCGGAGCGCGACAAGCGTCTGCCACGCGGCGGCGCAGGGATCAGCGCAGAGCGCATCCTCTGCCCTGGTGACCTCACGCAGGAGCTGGTCGGCTCGTTCCTCGCCGCAGAGCGGACAATAGGCATGACGCTCTGGGTGTCTGCGGGCCGAGCCACCGTCCCCGCCTTCGAGCATGCCTCATAGGGTAGATGCCTGCGGGTGTGCAACAGAGAGCGCCGACTGACTCGGAGGCACGTCGCAGCTACGACTCGACTCGACGACGTCCTGCTCGTGTGAGTACCTCGGCGAGCCAGGCAGCACCGGGCGCTTGCTGTTGGCTCGGACTGGTCTAAGGTGCCGGCATGGCAGAGCGACTGAGGGTGTGGCTTGCGGGCGGCCACGAGTGCGATCTCGACCTTGGAGAAGGCTCAGCCGAAGACCTGATGGATAAGATCGAGAATGCCGGCGATCGCAGTTGGTTTTCGACGGACGATGGGCGCTCTCGTGTCCGCGCGAGCGCGATCGTCAGGATTGAGCTCGAAGGTCGGCCTGATACGCCACGCGACCCTGTCGAGCGGCGAAGCTCCTAGAGGGAGGGCAGACATGCCCGAGAGCGGACTACCGATCCGGGTGTACAAGGAACACGACGTGTGGCACGTCGACTACGGCGAAGGCGAGACCGAAGACCACACCAGCCGAGAGGAGGCCGAGGCGGCAGCAGACGCGGTCTCACAGGCCGAAGCGCGTAGCGTGGTCGTCGAGGAATAACGCCTCGTCGCCATGCTCACCAGTCTCGCTCGAGCGACGTCACCGGCTTGGTGGTAAGCCCGCCGATGAGCACCGTCGCCGCCTCTGCCGTTACCCTTTACAACCTGTACCAGGCGGTCCCCGTCCCGCCTACACGCCATTCCACCAGGCGTGTTCTGGCGCGGCCACCTGGATGTCCGGTAGCCCGATGACGCGGCCCAGCCACCGACTCCGATACGTCGCACAGAAGCCGTCGTAAGGATTGACGAGCTTCGCGTCGCTCGGGAGCTCCCTCCCTGTGAGCAGTGCCAGAAGCTCGGATGTTCTGCGCTTCGACTTCCAGCCGACAACCACGTGGTAATCCTCGACGCGGCCGTTCCGTGTTCTGTCAACGCGGTAGTACGTGGTCCCGGCGGGAGGGTTCCCGCGACCGTTTGGCGTGCGCCGCGTTGAAGTGGGCGATGGTGGCGCCAATTCCGCCGTATGCGGGCTCGCGCGCCTGCAGAGGCGAAGCGCCAACCGCGACAAGCGCCGCGATGATCGCGACTGCTGCCACCTGGAAAGTCTTCGGAAGCATGGTGCTCCCTTTATACGCCAATGCTCCCGTCTAACCACCGTGCTAGAGAGAGGCTTGATGTGAAAGGGGAAAGGGCGGCCTCCGTCTTGCCAAGAAGGGGCGACGCCAAGAATCGGGCTGCGACCGCTAGGACGCTGCCTTTGGCTTTCTGCCGCGCCGCGCCTGCTTGACCCCCTTCGCTGCGAGGTCGTCTACCTCACTCGCATTGACGTCGAGCACGACCTGACCCCTTCTGGCGTCCGCGTATCTGATCGTCACCGTCGCTGCGTCTTTGTCGTCGATGGACTTACCGGTCAAATCGCTGACGAAAATCGTCTTCTTAGCCATCGGTTCCTTTCGTTGAGGGTCGAGGCCGACACCTCGAGCTCAGTTACGCGAGGTCAGTCAGGCTACGTCAAATCGGCAGGCCGAATCACGGTTTGGCAATTCCGCCTCGTCTGGGTGCTATGCGGTCACGGAAAGATGCGACTCAGACGTAAGAGATCGCCCTGGTCGGCCGGCTAGTTCAGGCAGTCAACGGTCAGGCCGCATCAGGTACTCAACGTTCCGGTCGGGCCAGCCCACTATGGGATGGTTCCGTCTTGCGTATCGCCTTGGCTTAGTGGGTGGTTGAGGTCGGGTGCTGTTCGATGCCGGAACCGCCGCTGAACATGTCGGCGCCGGCGCCGCCGTAGAGTGTGTCCTGTCCGGTCCCGCCGTTGAGGGTGTCGTTGCCTGGGCCGCCGTAGAGGAAGTCCTGTCCGTCCTGGCCGTTGAGGGTGTCGTTGCCCGGGCCGCCGCAAAGCAGGTCAAGTCCTGGGCCCCCGTTGAGGACGTCGTCTCCGGTCTGGCCGAGAAGGATGTCGCTCGCATGGGTCCCCGAGAGCGTGTCAGCTCCCGTTCCTCCAGCCTTGACGGTGACAAGAGGCACGGTCCGGCTCCGCCATTTGTTGTAAGTCGTGAGGGTGAGGAGGGCGGTGCCGGTGCGGCCTGGTGACACCGTCACGGTAAGAACGTCAACGTCTTGTTGTTGTGTGTGATGGTGACCGCGCTCGGCGGGACGAGGTTGGTGTTCGACGAGGTGACTACGAGTGGCGGGGAACCCTTCAAGACGAGCGTGCCTGTCCGGTAGGTGTTGGTGGAGCACCGATCCCCCTTGTTCGCAATGATGACAAGGCTTGGGGATTGCGGCGCCCCCGACTCTACGGATGCTGTGGTGGAAACGGTCGGCGATGAGGAACCCACCGTCCGGCGTCGCGGAGACGCCCTGTGGCCCGCTGAGATCCGCGCTGGTGGCGAGGGCACCGTCGCCGAAGTTGGTTGAGGCTGGGCATCAGTGCACGGTCCCGGCGACGGTAATGAGCGTGTTGCTCGCGCGAACGACTTTACGAATCCGCTGATCGCCGTAGTCTGCGATCAGG
>CAVZWR010000014.1:0-76139 GCA_963779025.1 uncultured Actinomycetes bacterium | reverse complement strand
CCGCCCGCGTCCGCGGCCCACGCCCACAGTCGCGGCCCCTTCACCTCGTTCAGGAACCGCGCGAGATTCTGGACGACCGCGACGGGCAGGTGCTCCACCGCGCCCGCCGACGACCGCGCCACAGCAGGCGTGACCCGAGCCGACCGGTGCGCCGGCAGGATCACGCCGGTCGCCCCCGCCCCCTCGGCGGAGCGGCACACGGCGCCGAGGTTCCGCGGATCCGTGACCTGGTCGAGACAGACGAGCAGCGGCTCGCCGGTCGACGCGAGCTCGTACGCGTCCGCGTACCGGTACGGCTCGACGCGTGCGACGACGCCCTGGTGGTCGCGCGTCCCCGCGAGCTCGCTCAGCACCCGCTCGGGGACGATCTTCGCCTTCCGCTCCCAGGGCTCCCGTGCGGCCCGCTCGGTCGCGAGCAGCTCGAGCACCTCACGCCGGCCGCGCAGCGCCTCGCGCACCGCGCGCCGGCCGTAGACGAGCTCGGTGGCGGCGGTCACGGCGGGACGAGTTCGCGACCCGCCCGCGACGTCTGCACCTCGAGCCCCCGCCTCGTCTGCCGCGCAGCCGATTGTCCGCCTTGCTCCAGTCTCCTGCCGCACGCGCTTGCTCTCGCTCGCGCAGAAGCCAGCTCCACGACCTTGCCGGCGCTGTGCCAGCATCCGCGAGCCCCGAAGCCCGAACAGTCGAGCCCGCGTCGCAAGGAGATCTGAGCGCCCCGCCGCCGCCACTCGTGGAACACTGCCAGTGCATCCGGCGTGTTGAAGTCGTCTTCGAGCACTTCGACGAGCCGCCCCCATTCATCGGCCTCTCCCGGCCGCCGGAACACCAACGCCTCGCGAAATCCTGCGACCTGCGTCCGCGCCGCTTCCAGCGTTTCGTCCGAGAGGTCGATCGGCGAGCGCCAGTGCGCGGTCATGAAGAAGAGCAGGATCGTCTCGGGCCCCCAGCGCTCGAGCGCGTCCCGGAGCGTGACGATGTTCCCGAGCGACTTCGACATCTTCTCCCCGACCATCTGGAGCATCCCGTTGTGCGTCCAGATCCGCGCGAACTCGTGCCCCAGGGCACGCGACTGCGCCAGCTCGTTCTCGTGGTGGGAAACACCAGGTCCAACCCGCCGCCGTGGATCTCGAACACCGGCCCGAGGTGCTCCGACGCCATCACGGAGCACTCGATGTGCCAGCCCGGCCGCCCCGCCCCCCACGGCGACTCCCAGGACGTGTCCTCGCCGGGCTTCGTCGCCTTCCACAGAGCAAAGTCGCGCGGATCCTCCTTGCGCGGGTTCGGCTCCTGCTCCTCGACCTGATCGGGACGCTGGCGCGAGAGCTGGCCGTATGACGGATCCCGCGCGACCCGGAAGTACACGTCGCCCTCCACCTCGTACGCGAACCCGCGCGAGACGAGCTCCGAGATCGCGCCGACGATCGCCGGCACCGACTCGGTCGCGGTCGGCTCGACGTCGGGCCGCCCCAGGCCGAGCAGCGAGGTGTCCTCGATGTACCACCGCGACGCGTCGGCGGCCAGCGCCGCGCTGGCCCCCGGCGCCGCCTCGTAGATCTTGTCGTTGATGTCCGTGATGTTCTCGACGAGCGTCACGTCGTAGCCCCGCTCGCGCAGCCAGCGCCGCAGCCACATCGAGACGACGAACGGCCGTGCGTTCCCGACGTGGATCCGCTGGTAGACGGTCGGCCCGCAGAAGTACATGCGGATGGGGCCGGGCGGCGCGGGAACTCCTCCAACTGCCGTGACAACGTCGAGTACAAACGCATCTAGGCATCTTCTCAAGACCGTGCCACCGTCCCGCCCGTGGAGAGGGGTCTGCGCAGGCTTTTCGGGCTGGCGGCTCGACAGCCGTCGACGCAGGCGGGCGCCTGACGAACGAGCCAGCGGGCGCAGATCGTCAACGCCGCCGACGGGATCAGGGCAGCCCTCGGCTGCGCCTGACCCGAGCGAGCGCCTCTTCCCGCGGCAGCGCCTCCAGGATCGCCCGTAGCTCCGGTCCCTTCTCGCGACCGGTGAGCGCCAGCCGGAGCGCTTTCAGGTCGCCCCCGGCCGCCTTCAGCTCGCGCACCAGCTCGCGCGGCGGCAGGTCGACGAGCTCCTCGAAGCGCTCGAGCGTCTCCGCGTCGTCGACCGCGACGGGCTCGGGCTCCGCGACCTGCCGCGCGAACTCGCGCGCCTCGTTCAGGTCGCGCGCGCCGCGCATCACCGGCGCGTAGGCGACCTCGGCACCGGCACGGGCCGCCAGCTCCTCGTCGGAGAGCCGCTCGATCGCCTCGACCGCGAGCCGCCGCACCCGCGCGAGATCGAGGTGGACGTCGTGTCGGGGATCCCGAGCTCCTCGAGATACGCCCGCACCGCCTCGGCCGGGATCCCGGCGTCGCGTAGCGACGCGACGGTTGCCCCCTCCGCCCGTTTCGACAGCTTCTTGCCGTCCGTCGCCGAGGATCAGCCCGTGATGGACGTACTCCGGCGGCTCGGTTCCGAGCGCCTCGTGCAGCCGCCGGTGCAGCGCCTCGTTCGGCCGATGGTCGTTTCCGCGGACGACGTGCGTGATCCCGAAGTCGATGTCGTCGACGACTGTGGCGAGCTGGTAGGTCGGGCTGCCGTCCTCGCGCAGCAGCGTCACCCCTTCGAACCGCGTCGCCCCGAGCTGCTCCGCCGCCTCGCGGTGGCGCTCCGCGCGCTCCGACTGCCGCACGGGGCCCTCGTCCCATTCGACCCCGAGCCAGCGCAGGTCCTCGACGATCGCCTCCTCCCCGCCCTCGACGTTCCGCGCCGGGTCGGTGTCGTCGATCCGCAGCAGCATCCAATCGCCGAAGCCGCGGTTCGCGACCGCGGACAGCGCGTTGCCGATGTGCAGCGTCCCGGTCGGGCTCGGCGCGAAGCGGACGCGTCTCATCTCATCAGCCCGAGCACGACCAGCAGCTTGCCGGTCGTCCGGCGCGCCGCGAGATCCTCCTGCGCCTGGCGCGCCTGCTCGAGCGGATAGCGGCCGCCGATGCGCACGTCGAGCTTCCCCTCGGCAATCCAGCCGAAGAGGTCACGGGCACGGCAGAGCAGCTCGTCCCGCGTGAGCGTGTAGTGGACGAGCGTCGGCCGCGTGAGGAAGAGCGACTTGCCCGCCACCTTCGGCAGCTCGACCGAAGGCACCCCGCCGCTCGCCGCGCCGTACAGCGCCATCATCCCGCGCTTCCTCAGCGCCGCGAGCGAGCGGTCGAACGTGTCCTTGCCGACGCCGTCGTAGACGACCTCGAACGCTTCCTCCGGCACGTCGTCGTAGCCGATCACCTCGTCGGCGCCGGCCTGACGCGCGAGCTCGGCCTTCTCGCCGCCGGAGGTCGTGGCCGTGACGCGCGCGCCGCGCAGCTTCGCGATCTGGGTCAGCAGCAGCCCGACGCCGCCGGCGCCCGCATGGACGAGCACCTCGTCTCCGGGCTGGACTTCGTAGGTGGAGTGCGTGAGGTAGTGCGCGGTCATGCCCTGCAGCAATACGGCGCACGCGAGCTCCTCCGTCACACCTGTCCGGGATCAGCAGCGCCTCGGCGACGGGAACGACGACCTGCTCGGCGTACGAGCCCTGCGCGTTCTTCCAGACGATCCGGTCGCCGGGCGCGAACTCCGTCACGCCCTCGCCGACAGCGCTCACCGTCCCCGCACCCTCGATCCCGGCGATCACGGGCGGCCTGGTCGGTAGACCGCCGGTGCGCTCGTAGATGTCGCGGTAGTTGACGCCGGCAACCGCGGCGTCGACGAGCAGCTGACCCGGGCCCGCGGAGCGGCGTGGGCTCGTCGCGCAGCTCGAGCACCTCCGGCCCGCCGAGCTCCGTGACGACGATCGCGCGCATGCTGCGGGAGTCTAGGCTGTTCGCCGATGGACGCCGACCCGGTCGAGATCCGCGTCCTCGGCTGCCTGATCGAGAAGCAGCGGACGACGCCCGACCAGTACCCGCTGTCGCTGAACGCGCTGCGGCTCGCGTGCAACCAGGCGACGAGCCGCGACCCGGTGATGAGCCTCGAGGAGCCGGAGATCCGCGTCGGCGCTGGAGCGGCTGTCGCGCCGCGGGTGGGTGCGCCTCACGAGCGGTCCCGGCTCGAGGGCGGCGAAGTACCGGCACCTGTTCGACGAGGCGCTTTCACTCGGCGACGCGGAGATCTCGGCGCTCGCGGTGCTGATGCTGCGCGGCCCGCAGACGGCGGCCGAGATCCGGCAGCGCAGCGAGCGGCTCTACGGGTTCGACGCGGGCGAGGTCGAGGAAGTCCTGGACCGTCTCGGCGCCCGCGAGCTCGTCGAGCGGGCGGAGCGGCGGCCCGGCGAGAAGGGCGAGCGGTACCGCCAGCTGCTCGGCGACGAGCAGGCCGAAGCGGACCAGGCCGAAGCGGAGCCCGCCCCAAAAGAGGCCTCGGACCCACTGGAAGAACGAATCGCCCGGTTGGAAGAAGAGGTCGCGCGGCTGCGCGACCTGCTGCTAACCCGGCTGTCCGTCTTAGTCAGGCCGCCGGCCGGAGCTCTTCGTCGAGCTGCTCGTCGAGCGCCTGCACGTCTTCCTCGACGAGTTTGCCGACGATCTTCTCGATCTCGCGCTCGGACTTGCCCTCGCGCACGAGGTTCTCGATCAGGATGAAGTACTGCTTCATGACTCGAAGGTACAGGCGGCCCCCATGTCGAAGAGGGACTCTTCGGGTAACCAAGTGGCGAAAGGAAGCCGCCGATGGCGATGAAGGACGCGCTCGTACGCGAGCCCAGGCCCGTGCAGGTCGAGGTCTCGCCGATCCCGCACGGGCTGCCGACCAAGCCTGACCACCCGCTCGAGAGGCGCGAGATCACCGGCTATGTGTTCTGGGGAATCCTCGGCGCGTTCATCCTCACGACCGAGGCGCTGGCCGCGTTCTGGTCCGGCTTCCCGATCCCGACGATCTCGTGGACGACGGGGCAACTCGAGGAGCACCACCACTGGTTCAAGCTGATCGTCGTCGGCGGCCTGACGTGATCGCGTTCCGGATCACCTTCTACCCGTGGCCGTTCCGCAAGCTCGACGACTGAGGAGGCGAGGATGACCAAGCTGGAGGTCGGCTACCTGGTCTGGGGCGTCTTCGCGCTCTGCATCGTCATCCCCGAGTGCCTCGCCTACTTCGGGAAGAGCTTCACCCCGTTCCCGGGCGCAGCGCGGACGGCCGCGAACCTCGAGGCCCGCTGGCCGCTGGCGGCGATGATCGTGCTCGCGGGGCTCGCAATCCTGGGCGTCCACCTAGTCTTCTACCCGTGGCCGGACTAGCGCGCGTCCTGCTCGTCGCCGCCGTGCTCTGCCTTGCCGTTCCGGCGGGCGCAGCCGAGCCGCGCGACACCTCCGCGTACCAGGGCCTCGGCACGTGGGTCGACATCTGGGACGGCGCGCAGTGGGCGAAGCCGGAAGCCGCGGTCGCCCGAATGCGCGACCTCGGCGTGACGACGCTCTATCTCGAGACGTCGAACTACTCGCAGGCGGTCGATCTGCTGCGGCCGGCTGCGCTCGGCCGCTTCGTCGATGCGGCCCACGCGAACGGAATCCGGATCGTCGCCTGGTACCTGCCGTCGCTCGCGAACGTCACGCGCGACCTGCGGCGGTCGCTGGCGGCGGTGCGCTTCCGCTCGCCGAAGGGCGAGCCGTTCGACTCGTTCGCGCTCGACATCGAGGCGAAGGTCGTTCCCTCGGCGGCGAAGCGCTCGGTGCGGCTGCTCGGGCTGTCGCGCGCGCTGCGCAAGGCGGTCGGGCCGGACTACCCGCTCGGCGCGATCATCCCCTCGCCGCGCGGGATGCAGCTGCGACCGGACTACTGGCCGCGGTTCCCCTACGCGGGGCTCGCGCGGAGTTACGACGTCTTCATGCCGATGGGCTACTTCACCTACCGGTACAAGACTGCCGCGGCAACGCGGGCGTACACGAAAGCGAATCTCGAGATCCTTCGCGCCGAGACCGGCGACGAGGCGCTCGCCGTTCACGCCGTGGGCGGGCTGGCCGGCCCGGCGACTGTCGCGCAGGTGCGCGCCTTCGCGACGGCGGCCGCGGACGAGGGCGCCCTCGGGGCGAGCCTGTACGACTACGCGACGACGAGCGCCGCGCAGTGGCGGGCGCTCAGCGCGGCTGCGTGAGGTGACGGGACCCGTCACGGCGGGACGATCGTCAATGCGGGTACCCTCGGCGCCATGGGGTCTGCTGTTGTCGCAGCATTGATCTCGATCGTCGGCCTGGCGACAGGCCCGAAGCCGGGCGTGCAGGTGTGGACAGGCACGCCAGCTCATCTGGGCGCCGCGCGAACGGTCCCGGGCGCGACCTCACCGGTCCTGTCCCCCGACGGCAAGCGGGTCGCCTATGTCCTGAGCGGCGAGTTGCGGGTGCAGCCGGTGGGCGGCGGCCCAGTGCACACGTTGACGCAGGTCCCGGGCAAGGACCCGACACTCGCCTGGTCGCCGGACGGGGCGCGCATCGCATTCCCGTCGGAGTTCTCGATCGTCCTGCTGCCGGTGGTCGGCAAAGGTCCCGTGCGCCTGGTCCGCCTGCCGAAGGCGTGGGCAGGCTCGGCCCTGACCGCGCTCCAATGGTCGCCCGACGGCGGCAAGCTCGCGTTCTCGCGCACGTCGGGCGACGGCAGGAAGAACACCCTTCGCAACGAGCTCGATGTGATCGGCGTGGACGGCAATGGTGCCCGCACCCTCCATGTCAACCCCGACCCGTACGACGCCCGCGCGGAGCCGTCGTGGTCACCTGACGGCGCGCGAATCGCCTTCAACCTGGACGCGTTCCGCCTGGCAACGGTCTCGGTCGCCGGCGGCGCCCGCGTCCCCCTGACGAACCCACCACGGGGCGCCGTCGACAGCCACCCGATCTGGTCGCCGGACGGCCGGTGGATCGCCTTCGCCCGCTCCCCATCGCGAGGCGTGAGCGACGTCTGGCTCGTGCGCCCGAACGGCACGAGCCTCCGCCGCCTCACGACCACCCCGATCCCGCCGCCGGGCGGTGCCCACGTCGGGTCGACTCCACTGGCTTGGTCACCCGACGCGGCGCAACTCCTCGCCTTCCGCCACGACCGCTTCGCGATCGTCGACATCGCGACGCGTAGAAGCCGCGACCTGAAGCGCATCGGGCTCCAGTACTCGTTCTTCGGCGCGCGCTGGGCCTAGGCCTGCCGCGCGGTCAGGAGTCGCTCGCGGCTGAACTGGCGCACGCCGATCGACCACAGGGCCGCGTCCACGAGGAGCACGCCCGCGGCTGCGGCCGCGTACAGCGCGACGGTCGGATCCAGCACGCGGAAGGTGATCAGGGCGACGAAGCCGATCACCGGGGCCGCGGCCAGCACGGCGAGCTGCTGTGACACGCGGAAGTCGGACGACCGCAGCGAGACGAGGATCCCGACGACGATCGCAAACACCGCGAGCGCCGGCGCCAGCACGGCCATCGCGACCACCTGCTCGAGCGTCCAGATCTGGGCGATCACGACGTGCGGCGCGAACAACTCGGCCAGACCGACGTAGGCGCCGAAGAGCAGCCACGAGATCGCCACGGCCGGGAGCACAGCAGCGATCGCCTTTCCGGCCAGGAGCTCGCGATCGGCCACGGGCGTCGTCAGGACGGTTTCCAGGGTCCGCTGCTCCCGCTCGCCCATCACCGCGTAGGCGGCGATCGTGGCGGGCAGCATCACCGGGATCAGCTGGAGGAAGAGAAGGGCCTCGCCGACGGGCCTGCGCAGCGCGGCTTCGGAGGCGCCACTCGGGAGCGCGAACGTCTCGGCGACGAGGAGCGCGAGCAGGACGACGGGCAGCCCCGCCATCGTCACCAGGATGAACCGGTTCCGACGATACTCGCGGAACTCCTTGCGGATCACGACGAGCGTCCGCCCGCTCATCGATCCGCCTCGACGAGCTCGAGGTACGCATCCTCCAGCGACGTCTCGACCTCGCAAAGCCGGACGAGCGACGCGCCCGCCCCGACGACCGCCCTGGCCACGGCCGGCGCCGCGGCCTCCGGGTCATCGACGTCGACGACATAGACGCCGACGTCGGTGCCGTTGCGCCAGGCGCGGGCACCGGCCGCGGCGAAGACGCGCGCCGGGTCGCGGAGAGCCTCGCGGAGGCGCACCTCCAGCTGGCCCGAGGACATCCTCCGCTTGAGTTCGGCGGGCGTTCCGACCGCGACGAGCCGCGTGTTCAGGATCGCCACCCGGTCGCACAGGTACTCGGCCTCGTCCAGCCGGTGCGTGGTCAGGAACACGGTCGTGCCGCGGGCACGAAGGCCCAGGACGATCTCCCGCAGGTCGGCCGCCGCCGCCGGGTCGAGACCGGTCGTCGGCTCGTCGAGGAACAGCATCGCCGGTCGGGGAGCAGCGCCCGTGCGACCGCCGCCCGCTGCAGCAGGCCGCGGGAGAGCGTCCCGGCGGGATCCGCGAGCCGGTCCTGGATCCCGACCGCAGCGCAGCACTCGGTGATCCTCTCCTTCGCCCGGTCGGCCGGGAGGCCGTACAGGCCCGCGAAGAACTCGAGGTTCTCCCGGACGGACAGCTTCAGGTAGAGCCCCGGGTTGTCGGTGATGACGCTCACGCACTGCCGGATCGCGGCGTCGCGCCGACCGTCGAGCGCGATCCCGGCGACCTCCCCGGCGCCCGAGCTCTGCGGGAGCAGGGTGCAGAGCACGCGCACGGCCGTCGTCTTGCCCGCGCCGTTGGGACCGAGGAGGCCGAAGACCTCGCCCCAACCGACCTCGAACGTCAACTCCTCGAAGGTGGTCCGCTCCCCGAACCGCTTCGTCAGCCGCTCGACGCGCAGCGCCGGGCGCCTAGCCGTCTGGCTCGGCGCCGGCACTGCAATCGCGGCGGAGGTCAGTCCGACTGGCAGGGGCCTCGCCCCGTGATCCTGGCCTCGAGATCCGGCTGCTCGCGGTTGAGCGTGAGCACGGCCTGCAAGGTCACAGGCAGACGGACGCTTCCGTCGCCGAAGGAGTTCCCCTGGAGGTTGAACCCTTCGACGGTGAACGGCACTCCGAACTCGCCCTGGCCGCGAGCCGCGCCCACGAGCCCCCACCGGTTGCCGCTGGGAGCATCACCCTTCACGTCCTGGGGCGTGAGCAGGTAGTCGAAGGCGTTTCCGCCCTCGGACTGCAGGTTGAGATGAACGTGCAGCATGCCCGCGAGCTGGGTCGGTTCCAGAGTCGCCCCTGCGCACGGATCGGGCGGGGTCCTTGCGGCCGATCCCCGCACCTTCTGCACTGCGGGAAGGAGCAGCCCGATCAGGACCGCGATGATCGCGATCACGACGAGCAACTCGATGAGTGTGAATCCCGACTCGTCCGAACGCAGTCGACGAGCGAACACGACAGGCCGCCGCATGGGCGATTTGACGCCCGGCCGCCGGTGATGCTCAAGAGCCATGGGTCCCCCCCTTGTCTTTGAGCCACCTGCCACGTTTACTGGACCGCGGGGGTTTATCACCTTCGCGCCCCGAGAGCAAGGATCAGCCGTGGACGCCGCCGTCTTCTTCGTGATCGGGCTCGCCCTGGGGAGCTTCGTGAACGTCGTCGCGGCGCGCGTTCCGCTCCGGCGCTCGATCGTCAGCCCGGGCTCGGCCTGCATGAGCTGTGGCGCGGCGATCGCCTGGCACGACAACATCCCGCTGCTCTCGTACGCGCTCCTCCGGGGCCGTTGCCGCTCATGCGGCACCCGCATCTCCGTGCGCTACCCGCTGGTCGAGCTGGCGACGGGGCTACTCGTCGCCGGCTGCGCCTGGAAGTTCGGCGTCTCGGCGGACGCCGCGGTCGCAGCGCTGTTCTGCTGCGCGCTCGTCGCGGCGACCGCGACGGATCTCGAACACGGCGTCGTCCCGAACGTCGTCGTCATCCCCGCCGCGGCCGTCGTGCTGGTCGCGCAGACGCTCCTCCACCCGAGCGTCGAGTGGCTCATCGCCGCCGTGGGCAGCGGCGCGGTGCTGTTCGGGGCCGCGCTGGCGATACCGGCGGGGATGGGCATGGGCGACGTCAAGCTCGGTGTGCTGCTCGGGGCGATGCTCGGCCGCTGGGTCCCCGTAGCGCTCGTCACCGGCGTGTTCGCCGCACTCGTCCCGGCCGCGGTCTTGCTTGTCCGACACGGCTCGAGCGCGAGACGGATGGCCCTTCCTTTCGCGCCGTTCCTCGCCCTCGGCGGCGTCGTGGCGCTCTTCGCGGCGCCCGAACTGCTCGACGCGTACCGGGCGCTCTAGATCGCGGCTCAGCCCCCCGAGGCCGCGAGCGCGTCGTTGATCGCGGTCGCCGTCTCCTGCCCGACGATCCCGTCCGGCTTCAGGTTGTGAGCGTTCTGGAAGGCGATCACCGCGTCTGTGGTCCCTTGCCCGAAGTCCCCGTCGACGGCGCCCTTGTACAACCCGAGCTGCTTCAGCGCCTGCTGAAGCGTTTCGACCGCAGGCCCGCTGTCTCCCGCACTGATGGGTCCGCTCGCGGGAACCGTCACCGTGGCGGGCGCCGACGCGCTCGTCGTCGTGGCCGCCTCGGTCGACGTCCCCTCCGGCGTCTGCGGAGTGACCGCCGTAGCCACGGTCGTGTCCGGACTACCCCCCGACCCACCGTTCGCGGCGACGACGGCGACGATGATCGCAATCACGATCGCAGCCGCGACCGCCCCGATCGCCAGTAGACGCCGCCGGCGCAGAACGGCCTCCGACGCCGCCCCGTCGTGCACGGAAGGCGCACGCACGAGCCCAGCCGGCCGCGCGCGCTCGGGCTGCTGGGGCCACTCCGGCTCGCCCTCATGACGGACGCGGGTCGGTCGACCAGTCGATTCCGCCCTCGTCGGCGAGCCAGTCGTCCTCACGACCGTGCTCATCGCCCGGGTTTGGTGGCTGTCTGCTGATAGTGACCGCTCCCTTTGAGGTGGGGTCTCGCGCCTCGCGTCACTGATGCTACAAGCCGAGGAGCCTGTCGAGCTCTCCTGCGACGCCGCGGGTGCCTAGACGCCTTCAACGCCGCGAAATCGCCGTCAGCGCCGACCCGCCGGCCACGGCGAGCGCTCTGTCCCGCCCGCATCGCGCGGCGATCGCATCCACTGCCTCCGCGTAGTTGCTGGGGCGCTCCAGGCGATGCGCATCCGATCCGAGGAAGTCGCCCTGGCCCAGCTCGAGGAGGTGCCACGCGCACTGCTCGACGCTCTCGCCGTGGCCGCCCAGGAACGAGTCCGCGTTGAAGCAGACCCGCGCGTCGAACTCCTCGACCAGCTCCCGCAGGAGCTCAGGACGGCGCTGGATGCCGACCGAGCGTTCCGGGTGGGCGAACACGACCTCGAAGCCCGCCGCGCGGATCTCCACGGCCTGGTCGCGCGTCATTGCGATCTCGTCCTCCCACGCGAACCACGGGCCCGGCAGCTCGAGGAGGATCGCCCGCGTGCCCTCGAGGAGGTAGTCGGACAGATCCCCCACCAGCACGCCTGTGGCCGACAGCTCCCACCCGAGGCGGAGGTCGAGGCCGAACCGGGCGCACGCCGGCTTCATCTCCGCGTACGCCGCCCGCACCTGGGCGACCCGCTTCTCCGTGACCGGGAACCAGCTGTCCGGTGGATGGGCATGCGGGGTCGCGTAGACGACCGCCGTACCTTCGGCGGCCATCTGGCGGCAGAGCGCGAGGCCCGACTCGATGTCGGGCACGCCGTCGTCGCCCGATGGGACGACATGCGTGTGCAGGTCGACGAAGCCGGCCACCTTCCGACGGTACCGGCGCGGACGCTAGCGCCGGGCGAGGTACACGCCGGCCAGGCAAAGCGCGCCGCCGGCGAACGCGAGCCCGGACGGGCGCTCGCCGAGGGCGAGCCAGCCGAGGACGATCGCGACGACCGGGATCAGGTAGTTCAGCGACGCCGTTCTCCCCGCGCTGCCGCGGCGCAGCGCGAACGACCACGTCGCGAAGCCGAGGGCGGTCGGGATCAGGCCGAGGTAGACGAGCCAGCCGACGGCGTCGGCGCCCGCATCGCCCACCTCTCGCGCGAGTGTCGGGGCGAACGGGAGGCACGCGATCGTCGCCGCGACGCAGCCGAGCCACGTCACCTGGAACGCCGTCAGCCGCCCGAGTGCCACCTTCTGGACGATCACGGCGGACGCATACGCGAGCGCGGCGACGATGCACAACGCGACGCCGAGAGTCTCCGCCCCCGTCTGCCCCAGCCCGATCAGCACGCACCCGGCGAATGCGACCACGCACCCGAGGAAGAGCCCGCGCGGGAAGCCCTCGCTCAGGAACGCGCCCGCGAGCACCGCGATCAGGATCGGCCCGGTATTGATCAGCATCGCCGCCGTACCCGCGTCGACCCGCCGCTCGGCCGCGCTCAGCGTGAAGCTGTAGACGCCGAGCCAGAGCACGCCGTAGACGGCGACCGGCACCAGCTCGCGAAGCGGCGGTACGGACTCCCTCCGCCAGAGCGCGGCGACGCTCAGCACCGCCGTGCTGACGAGCAGCCGCCCGAGCGCGATCGAACCCGGCGAGAGCACGTCGGCCGCGCCGCGGATCGCGACGAACGCCGAGCCCCAGGCGAACACGGTCGTCAGCCCGGCGGCGAGCGCGGCCGTGTCGGTGCGCGCGGGCGCCGGGGCGGCAACCCGCTCAGACACCGGCGAGCAGCAGGATGAGCACGTAGACGAGGTAGCTCGCCGCATTCATCATGAAGAGAACGGTAAAACCGTTCGATCCGTGAGCTTGCGACGAGGCCGCCGAGCGCGCCGCCGAACCGGTGAACCCTACGCCGGGTAGCGCTTAACTCGCAGTTAACCCGATCATCCGGAATCGCCTATACCGTGACCCGGGATGGTCCGTCTCGAGCGCCACCCGAGCGGGCCGCGCGTACACGTTCTCGGCCGCCGGGTTCACGAATGCCACCTCGGGCTCGCCTTCGGGGTGGCGGTCGCACCGCTGGCGGCGCTCGGGCATGTCCGGATCGCCCTCGCCCTCGCCGCTCTCGGCCTCTGGCTCGTCGCCAAGGACTGGCGCGATCTCTTCCCGCGCCTGCGCGATACGGCGACCTGGCGGCTCGGGATCCACCGCGTGCCCGCACCCCTTCGGGAACGCCGGCGGCTCGAGCGCCTGCCGTCCCTCGCAGCGGCGGTGGCGCTCGCGGTCGGCGCGGTCAACCTCGCCTCCGCGCTGACGCCGAACGTCGCCTGGCGCGGCCATCTGCTCCTCCAGGTCGAGCCGGTCGAGTTCGTTCCGCTCTTCCACACGCTCGCCGTTCCCGCCAGCGTCGCGCTGATCGTCTGCGCCTTCTACCTCGGACGGCGGCGCTACCGGGCCTGGCAGGCGGCGCTCGCCCTGCTCGTCCTGCTCGGCGTGCTCGACCTGGTGAAGGGCTTCGACTTCGAGGAGGCACTCCTCTCGTTCGCGGCCGCCGCGCTGCTCTGGACAGGGCGCGGTGCGTTCTACGTCCGGCACGACCGGCCCGACCGCGGCGTCCTCGTCCGCGCACTCGCAGCAGCCACCGCGAGCGTGACCCTCGTCGCCGGATTCGTCGTAGCGATCGCCCATGTGTACTCGCCGCGCCTGGTCGCGCACGAGACCGCCGCCCTGCTGCTCTGGCGGCGTGGCCCGGTCGCCTTCGGGGACGACGCCGCCTGGCTTCCGTTCGCGGCCGGCGCCATCGCGCTCGGCGCGCTGCTCGCGCTCGCCTACCTCGCCTTCCGGCCGCTCGCGCCGCCCAGCGAGCCCACCGGCGGGCAGCGTCGCCTCGCCGACGAGCTCGTCCACGCCCACGGCCGCGACACGCTGGCGTTCTTCAAGCTCCGGCGCGACACGCAGTGCTTCTTCAGCTCCGACCGCAGCGCCTTCGTCGGCTATCGCGTCGAGGGGAACGTGATGCTGCTCTCCGGCGACCCGGTCGGCGACCCCGCCTCGCTCCCGCTTCTGCTCACCGAGACCTGCGCATTCGCCGAGCGTCACGGCCTGCGGCTCGGCGCCGTCGGCGTCGGCGCGTCTACCCTCCCCCTCTTCCGCGACGCCGGCCTGCGAGCGCTGTACATCGGCGACGAGGCGATCGTCGAGACCGCGACGTTCTCGCTCGAGGGGCGCGCGGTCAGGAAGGTGCGCCAGTCGGTCTCGAGGCTGGAGGCAGCCGGCTACTCGATCGAGGCGCAGGAGCTCGGCCGGCTCGACCCGCCGACCCGCGCCGGGCTCGCGGCCGTCTCCGCACGGTGGCTCGACGGCGCGCCAGAACGCGGCTTCTCGATGGCAATGGACTCGCTCGACGCTGCCCACCAGCCGGACAGCGTCGTCGTCCTCGCGCGCGACGGCGAGAACCACATCCGCGGCTTCCTCCACTTCGTCCCGAGCCACGGCCGCCCGGCAATGTCGCTCTCGTTCATGCGCCGCGACTACGGTACGCCGAACGGTTTGACCGAGTACCTCGTGGTGAAGGCAATCGAACTGATGCGCGATCGCGGGATCGAAGAGCTGTCACTGAACTTCGCGGCCTTCGCCCGGCTGATCCGCGCGCAGGGCGCAGCCGCGCGAGCCCTCGCGTACCTCGACCGCTTCTTCCAGGTCGAGCGGCTCTACCGGTTCAACGCGAAGTTCGACCCGCGCTGGGAGCCGCGCTACCTCGTCTTCGAGGGCGCGCTCGGGCTGCCGCGCGTCGGCCTCGCGGCGATGCTCGTCGAGGGGCAGCTACCGCGGCTCGCGTTCTCACGCGCGTGAGACGCTGGGTTCCACCGCTCCTTGCGCTGACCGCGCTCCTGCTCGTCCCGTGGACGATCTTCCTGGCGACGACGCTCCCCTCGCACGAAGTGGCGGAGCACTGGGATCTCGCCTGGGCCGGCTTCGACCTGATGCTCGCTGCAGCGTTGCTCTCCACGGCCGTCTCCGCGTGGCGCGGCGGGCCGCTGCTGCAGGCGAACGCGTCGGCCGCAGGCACGCTCCTCGTCGTCGACGCCTGGTTCGACCTGCTCACCTCCAGCGGCCGGAACCTGACCTACGCGATCGTGCTGGCGGTCGTGGCCGAGCTCCCGCTCGCTCTGATCTGCCTCTGGATCGTGCGCGACTCCAAGAGCTTCACTCGTAGACTGGCCGTGTGGAGGACAGCCTCCTCGCCTGGTTCGCCCGACACGGCCGCGACCTCCCCTGGCGGCGGACGCGCGACCCCTACGCAATCCTCGTCTCGGAGGTAATGCTCCAGCAGACCCAGGTCTCGCGGGTCGTGCCGCGGTACCTGTACTGGCTGGAGCGGTGGCCGGACGTGCACGCGCTCGCGGCCGCACCGACCGCGGACGTGATCCGCGCCTGGCAGGGCCTGGGCTACAACCGTCGGGCGGTGAGCCTCCACCGCGCGGCGCACCACGTGGCCGAGCACGGCTGGCCGGACGACCTGACCGAACTGCCCGGCGTCGGGCCGTACACCGCTGCCGCGATCGGGAACTTCGCGTTCGGCCGCGGCGTGCTGCCCGTCGACGTGAACATCGCGCGCGTGCTCGAACGCACCGGCGCGGAGTTCTCGCCGGCCGCCGCGCAGGCGCTGTTCGACCTCGGCGCAACCGTCTGCCTCGCTCGGGTGCCGCGCTGCTTGGAGTGCCCGCTCGTCGCGGACTGCCCCTCCCGTGGACGCACCTACGAGCCGCGGCGCAAGCAGGGGCCGTTCGAAGGATCGTTCCGGCAGCGCCGCGCAGCGCTGCTCCGGCTCGTGGCGACCGAGCCGCAGCCCGCCGCCGCCGACCCCGAGGCGGTCGCCTCCCTGCTCGCCGACGGGCTCGTCGTCGTCGAAGACGACCGCGCTAGGCTGCCCGCGTGACCCGCTACGACGCGCTGATCACCGACCTCCGCGAGGCGGCGCAGCCGGACCGTCCCGCACCCCCCGAGTTCGCGGCCTACCTCGACAAGGTCCGCGACGAGGCCTACCAGGTCACGGACGCCGACGTCCAGGCGCTGAAGGACGCCGGCTTCTCCGACGACGAGATCTTCGAGCAGACCGTGGCCGCAGCGGTCGCCGCCGGCCTTCACCGCCTCGAGCGGGGCCTCGCGTGCCTCTGAGGCTTGCCGCCGTCGACTCCGGCCACAGCCCGGAGAACCAGGTCGTCCTCGACCGGATCCGCGAGCAGCGCGGCACCGAACCGAGCGGCGTCCTGAAGACGCTCTACTACCGGCCGGAGATCTTCGGGCTGCCGTTCTCCGACGCGCTCGAGCTGGCGATGCGCGGCGAGTCCGACTGGACGCCCGGCGAGCGCGAGCTCTTCGCCGGCTGGGTCTCGCACCTCCAGCAATGCCCCTTCTGAACGAACTCCCACGCCGCGGTCGCGGCGTATGCGCTCGGTGACGACGTCTGGGAGGCAGTCAAGCGTGACTGGCGCACCGCTCCCGTCGACGAGAGGCTCCGCGCCACGCTCGGCTTCCTCGAGCAGCTGACCCTGCGGCCCGACGAGCTCACCCCCGCAGACGCCCAGCGGGTGCGCGACGCCGGCGTCTCCGACGACGCACTGGTCGACGCCATCCACGTGGGCGCGCTCTTCAACATGATCGCCCGCCTCGCCGACTCCCTCGGCTGGGACGTGCCGAGCTGGGAAGCATGCCTTGCCCGCGCCGAGCCGATGCTCGCGGGCGGCTACTCGCTCGGCAGCCGTTGACTTTGCCGATACTAAAACTTTAGTATCAACGCATCCTCACGCGACTGCTCATCCTCTGGCTCCTCTCGGAGTCCCCGCTGCACGGCTACCGGATCAAGAAGATCCTCGAGGACGAGGGCCTCGGGTTCTTCTTCCCGATCGAGTACACCTCGATCTACTCGTCGCTGCGAACGCTCGTGAAGGAGGGCCACGTCGAGCAGGTTGCAGTCGAGCGGGAGGGCAACCGCGAGCGCACGCGGTACAGGATCACGCGCAGCGGCCGGTGGCACTTCGAGGAGCTCCTACGGCGCGCGTGGCGCGAGCTGCCCTCGCCCGCCGAGCCGATCCAGCTCGCGCTCGCCGCCCGTCCCGAGCTCGCCGAGAACGAGGTGGAGCAGCTGCTCGACGAGCGGCGAGACGCGCTGCGCGCACGCCTCGTCGAGCTCGAACGATTGCGGCGGGCGGCGCCCGCCGAGGAGATGGTCGACCGCCAGCGCGCGCTCACTCTCGGTGAGCTCGCCTGGCTCGAACAGGGAGGCAACGACATGACCGAGAAGCAGCCCGATGTCCAGGTGATCTCGAACCTGGTCGTGCGCGACAACGACGGGCGCGTGCTGCTCGTCCGCTACGACCCCGACGACGAGCGCTGGTGGCTGCCGGGCCGCGACGTCGCCCCGTACACGCATCCCGACGAGGCGGCCGCCGACGTCCTCGGCGAGTACCCGGGCCTCGACGTCCGCGCGCAGCCCGCGATGGCGTTCGTCGACTCGTTCCGCGGCCGGCGCGGCTGGCACATGACGTTCAACTACACGGTCGCGGCCGACGGGACGCCAGGCGGCGAGTACGAGACCGGCTGGTTCCCGGCCGATGAGCTGCCGCGGACCGTGCACGGCAAGTGGGAGCGAACGGTGGTCGAGCGGGCGGCGGCCTAGCCCCCGCTGATCGCGGCGATCACGTCCACGCGCGAGCGCTCGCCGATCGGCGTGTCCAGCCCGCCCCGCTCCTTGTCGACGTAGACGTTGATGTGCGGCCTGAGCGCCGGCCCGGCCTGGACCAGCCGGTCCCGGAAGCCGGGCCAGCGCTCGTTCAGCTGCGCGATCGCCTCGCCGACGGTCGGCGCGTCCACTTCCACTCGCTTCGTCAACTCCGGGAAGAGCGGCAGCAGCGGTGTCGGCAGGTAGACCTCCGCCACTAGATCACCGCCACCTCGACGGACGAGATCGAGGGGAGGTAGCTCGCGATCTCCTTCCAGCTCTCGCCCTCGTCGACGCTCGCGTACACCTGACCGGTGCTCGTCCCGAAGTACAGGCCGGGGATATCCTCGGCGTCGATCGCCATCCCGGCGCGAAGCACGCCGAGGAACGCCTCCTCCTGCGGCAGGCCCTTGTCGAGCTGCTGCCAGCTCGAGCCCGCATCCTGTGTGCGCCACACGCCCGCGTGCCCGTCGGGCATCGTGCGCCCGTGCCCGGGGTCGAGCGGGACGGTGTAGAAGGTGTCCTTGTCGTGCGGGTGCACGGCCGCCGCGAACCCGAACTCGGCCGGCAGCCCCTCGCTGATCTCCGTCCAGGTCTGCGCGCCGTCGTCGCTTCGGTGCATGCCGACGTGGTTCTGCTGGTACATGCGGTTCCCGTCGACCGGCGAGCGGACGAGGCAGTGGACGCAGTAGCCGACCTCGGGGTCCTCGAGCGGCCAGTCCGCGCGCAGGCCCTTGTTCCGCGGCGCCCACGTCTTCGCGTTGTCGGTCGTCTCGAACAGCGAGTGGCCCTGGACGATCGCCCACCAGCGGTTCGGGTCGTCCGGGTCCTGCATCGTCTGCGAGATGCCGAGGTTCCCGGGCGGCTGGTTCGCGTGGTCGTTCCACTTGTCGCGCCCCGGCTGCCCGTCGAGCGTGCTGACCAGCTCGAACGTCTTCCCGCCGTCGGTGCTGCCGAAGATGCCGCACGACTCCGCGCCGACGAACAGCCGGCCGTGGCCGGCGCTGAGGCTGGAGATCTTGTTCAGCTTCAGGTCCGAATCGTCGCCGTAGGTCAGGCCCTCACTCGACTGCTCCCAGGTCTCCCCGAGGTCCGAGCTGCGCCAGACCGAGCAGCCGAGCCACTCGCTCGCCGCGGCGGCGAAGATCGTGCCGGAATCCCGGTCGTAGATCGAGTGATAGAGCGGCCAGCTCTCGCAGTACGGCCCGCGGGTCGTCCAGTCCTTGCGGTTTTCGCTCTCGATCACGAACAACCCCTTGCGCGTCGCGACGAGCACCATCGACTTCGGCAATTTCCTCACCTCCGGACGTATTTGGTTGGACTTTTCCAGATCAGACCGGGGTTATGCCGAAAACTCATCGGTCAGCCGACGTGGAGTCGCACCACCGTCCTCCCACCGCTGACCGGCACCCAGACGTCCCCGAAGGCGAAAGCCGCCGGGAAGGGCTTCGAGCCGACGTTCCACGTCGCGACCACGCGGTTGCGGGCCGGATCGATACGGACGACGGTGCCCTCGCCGGTGACCGGTACGAAGACGCTGCCGTCGGAGGCGAAAGCGGGGTTGCCCGGGTGGAAGCCGACCTTGACCCTGGCGACGATCTTCAGCGTCCTCGGGTCGATCCGCAGGACGAGCGAGCCCGAGTTCGCCGCGACCCAGAGCGCGCGGTCGGAGACGGCGAGGGAGTCCGGGCCGAGCAGTCCCGTGGGCACGGCACGGGCCCTGTTCGTCGCCGGGTCGATGCGCCAGACGTTCTTGCCGACGCCGTTGCCGACCCAGATCGCCCCCGCGCCGTACCTGACCTGCCGCGGTCCCGAGCCGGCCTTGATCCTCGCGACGACCTTGTTCGTCGCCGGATCGATACGGCTGACCGTCCCGTCGAGCTCGCTCGTCGCCCAGACGGATCCGGCGCCGAACTCGACGTCCCAGACGCTCGGTCCGATCGGGATGCTCGCGACCACCTTCCTCTGTACCGGGTCGACCCGCTCGACCGTGTTCGTCCCGTAGCCGTCGACCCAGATCGCGTCTGCGCCCGAGACGACGCCGCACGGACCCTTCCCGACCTTGATCTTCGCCGTCACCCTGTTCGTGACCGGGTCGATCCGGGCGAGCGTGCTGTCCCCGGCGTTGGCCACCCACAGCGCGCCGAACCCCGCGTCTTCCGAGCACGGCCCGTTGCCGGTGACGATCCGCGCGGCGATCCTGGCCGGGGCGAGAGTGCTCGCGCCGGCGGCTGTGCCCGCCAAGGCGGCTGCCAGAATGATGAGGACGGTGAAACGCATCAGACCCACCTCCAAAGTAGTACGACATCGCAGTAAGTTAATACGATCTCGTAGTTAAATAGTTAGATGGCGAAACGAGAGACCCGCGGACGCAACGTCCTCTTCCGGCTCTACATCCTGGGCCAGCTGACGAACGATCTCTTCGACTCGTCGATGACGCGCCGGAAGCTCAACCCCAACGATTTCGCCCTCCAGAGCGCGATCCGCGCCTACCAGCCGGTGACGCCGAGCCAGCTCTCGACGCTGCTCGGGACACCGCCGACGACGCTGTCGTCCCAGCTGGCCCGGCTCGAGCGGCGGAAACAGGTCAAGCGCCGGCGGAACCCCAATGACGGGCGCTCGTCACTGATCGAGCTGACGAAGGCTCGGCGACAAGAACGTGGTCGCGGCGGTGCCGGCCCTGCGCGGAGCGATCTCGCTCGTCGCCGAGCACCTCGACTACTCGCTCGAGGAGCTGGACGTCGCACTCGACCGGCTCGAGGACGCGCTCCGGGCCGCTGTCCAGCGGCCGGACGCGGCGACACGGCCTGCGGCCCGCCGCCGGGCTTGACAAGCCGGCTGGTTCAAGCGGTCAGGTAGCGGACCGCCGCCCGCACAACCGCGGGCCGCGGTAGCGCCGGCAGGAACGCGACGTAGCGCGGCCGCCATTCGGTCGGGATGAAACGGCCCTCGTAGCGCGCGATCGCACGGAAGCCGTAGCGGCGGTCGAACCCGCGGATCGTCAGCGCCAGCAGCCGGCCGAGCCGGCGGGCGCGGGGGTCGAGCTGGCGGTCGAGGCCGCGCATCGGGGCGAGCGCGAACGCGGCGGAGCGGCCTCCGAGGCGCGCGAGCGCCTCGGAGGCCAGAAGCTCGGTGGCGCCGTTCACGGCCTCGGGGACGCGAACGAGGTCCTCCAGATACCAACCGTCGATCGCGGGCAGCCGTGCGCACGCGAGAACGGCCTCGGCGGCGCCGTTCCGGCGTGCCACGAAGATCCGCTTCGCGGCCGCGTGGTCGAGCGGCGCCGTACGCATCAGACCGTCCGGCTCGGGGCGGCGGAGGGCGGTGCGCCAGCGGCGCACGACCTCTTCGACCTCGCTCTCCTGCCAGTCGTCGTCGACTTCGACGCCGGCGCGGCGGGCGTGGTTGACGGCCCAGCGGTACTTCTTCCCGGGGTCGCCGCGCGGCGGGTGCCAGGTCGTCAGGTCGAACCACGGCTCCTCGCCGATCTTCAACGCGGAGAAGCCGGCGGCGAGGGCGGCGCGTGTCGTCGCCTCGTTGACCGCGACGAGGCACACGCGCCGGCCGACCTCGCGCACGAACCGGCCGAGGATCTCCGGCAGCGCCTCCTCGGGGCAGAGCGGGTCCGACCACACGACTACTGCCCGCTTCGCCTCGAAGTACGGGATCGCGCCGTCGCCGTGCTCGAACACGCACCACGGAGCCTCGGACCGGACGAGGAAGGAGAGCGGACTCGCCCCGTACCGCTCGAACGCCTCGAGCGCCGTCAGCGGCGCGGGCTGGTCGACACCAGTCGGAGGTCGGCGCGCTCGCGGTAGCGAGCGCGACCGACCTTGAGCGGGCGGCTCGTCCGGCTCGCGAAGGCGAGCCGGAGAGGCAAGCCGGTGCCGGGCTGGAGCCACCAGTCGGTCGTCTCCGTGCCGCTGTCGCCGCCGGCGACCTTCCCGACCGTGCGCACGTGCAGCGCCGGGAGGCTGTGGCCCGCGACCGACACCTGCTCGCGCCCGATCGCGCGGATCTCCCCGCTCTCGCGCCCGTGCTTCGACCGGCAGCGATAGGTCGCCGCCTCGGCCGCCAGCAGCACGCCGGCGCACGCGTAGGTCGTCCGGTCGGACTGGCCGAAGAAGCGGTGCACCTCGGTCTCCGTGCGCAGCTCCAGCCCGCGCGCGGTGCGACAGAGCAGCCAGGTCGTCCTGCGGCCCTCGAGCGCGGCCCACGTCAAGCGGTGGCCGCAGGAGGCCGGCACGATCGTCATGGCGGTGCGCGGCGGGTAGACGTGCCGCGCCCTCACGAACGCGTTGATCGACTCGCTGCCGCGCGTCGCGTAGACGTAGACGGCGCCGTTCGCACCCGACGAGCGCAGGCGCGCGACCTCGCCGGAGACCGATGCCGGCTTCGCCGAGTCGTGGAGCAGCCAGCCGCCGGCGACCGCGACCCCGAGCCCCCCGCCGACGAGAACGAGAGCGATCACGAAACCGAGCACGACTCGCCGCGTCACCGGCGGAGCCTACTGCCGCTAGATGCTTGTCCGGAAGAGATCGCCATCTTCGGGGCGCGAGCTGGCCGCTCTGGGGCGCGCGGCGAGCCCGGCGCCGCTACTGGATGGAAAGGAACGTAACGGCGACGGGATCGCCGCGCGAAGCGGACGCGCCGGCGGAGCGGCCCGCAGGGCCGCGCAGCCGGTGCGGGAGCGGCCCAGACGCGCCAGATCGCGCAGCCGGACGCGCGAGATCTTCCGGTCAAGCATCTATAGGTCGATGACCATCTCCAGTTGGCGGATGACCTCGGTCGCGCCGGCGTCGTGCAGGGCCATCGTCACCGGGTCGCCCACCGGATAGTTGAGCGCGAGGATCGGGCCGCGGGCCCGGAGCGCGGCGACGAGCTCTCCGATCCCTTCTCCACCCGCCTGGAGGAGGTCCACGCGCTCGCCCTCCATTCGGTAGATCGCGGCGGCGCCGTCGGTCCCGAGCGCGGCGGCGTCCGGGAGATTCGCGACGGTCGTGTCGTCGCGCTGCCACGGTTCCGGCTCGGTGCGGGCCTCGGCGATGCGGCGTCGTGCCTCGGGGAGGGACATGTCCGGGGACCGTCCCCCTTCACCCGCCGGGAGCGTCAGCACCTCGAGCTCGCGGGTCGTGCGAAAGCCCAGCTTCTCGTACAGCGCAATCGCCGGCTCGTTCTGCGTGATCACCTCGAGCAGCATCCGGCCCGCACCGGCCTCGCGCGCCCGGTCGAGAAGGACTCGGGTGAGCTGCTCCCCGATCCCGCTCCGTCGTTGCGTCTTGACGACGCCGACCCCGCCGAGCCAGGTCCGGTCGCCGCGCAGGCCGAGGTTGGCGAGACCGACCGGCGTGTCACCGTCCCACGCGACCAGCGAGCGGTCGAGAGCCAGGTCGAAGGCGTCCACCATGTGCGCGAGCCGCGCCTCGTCGACCTGGAAGGGGACGTAGTAATCCTCGTACGCGGCGGTGAAGAGCTCGGCGAGCTTGGTGCGCGTGAGCTCGGTGGACGGGCGGAGCTCCATGAGCACAGTCTGGCTGGCAGGCTTTGCCCGTGAAGCTCGACCCACTCGAAGAGCATCTGCTCGCACGCCTCCGCGAGCTGCCCGCCGGGAGCGGCAGCGACGCCGAGGCCGAGGCGATCTGGCGCGCGCAGATCGGCAGCCGGCTGTGCGACTTCGCCGCCCGCGATCTGAAGGACACCGGCCGGAGCTTCTACACGATCGGCTCGGCGGGGCACGAGAGCAACGCCGCGGTCGCGCTGGCGCTGCGCCCGACCGACCCGGCGCTGCTCCACTACCGCTCCGGCGCCTTCTACCTCGCCCGCGCGGGGCAGGCCGGCCGGGACGGCGTGCCGGACATCCTGTGCGGCGTGACGGCGGCGGCGGCGGAGCCGATCGCGGGCGGGCGGCACAAGGTCTTCGGGCATCACGCGCTGACGGTGATCCCGCAGACCTCGACGATCGCCTCGCACCTGCCGCGCGCGGTCGGAGTCGCCTTCGCGATCGAGCGGGCGAAGAAGCTCGGCGTCGAGCAGGCGTGGGAACCGGAGTCGGTCGCGGTCTGCAGCTTCGGCGACGCGTCCGTCAACCACGCCACGGCGCAGGCGGCCCTGAACAGCGCGGCTGCGCTCGCGTACCAGGGCCTGCCGCTGCCGCTGCTCTTCGTGTGCGAGGACAACGGGCTCGGGATCAGCGTTCGCTCTCCCGCAGGATGGGTGGAGTCGGCGTTACGGGCGCGCTCGACGCTCCGCTACGAGGCCGCGTCCGGGGACGATCCGGAGACCCTGCTCGAGATCGCAGCCGACCTGGTCGACTGGATCCGCGCGGAACGGCGGCCGGCCGTGCTCCACCTCCGGGTGGTGCGCTTCCTCAGCCACGCGGGCGCCGACGTCGAGACGGCCTACCGGACGCCGGCCGAGATCCGCGCCGACTGGGACGCCGACCCGCTGCTCGCGACCGGCCGCTGGCTCGGCCGTCCCGGCGAGGAGCTCGCCGCGGAGTACCTCGCGGAGCGCGAGCGCGTCTTCTCGATCGCGCACGCGGCAGCGCGGCTACCGCAGCTCGATTCGGCGGACGCGGTGATGCGGCCGCTCGCGCCGGAATCGGCCCTCGACGTCCCCGGAGCGTCCGCGAGCGAGGAGCCCGTGACGCTCGCGCAGGCGATCAACGCCGCGCTAGCCGGAGAGCTCGAGCGCAACCCACGGGTGCTCCTCTTCGGCGAGGACGTCGCGGTGAAGGGCGGCGTCTACGGCGTCACGCGCGGGCTCCAGAAGCAGTTCGGCGCCGGCCGCGTCTTCGACACGCTGCTCGACGAGACGTCCATCCTCGGCCTCGCGCTCGGCACGGCGCTGAGCGGCTTCGTGCCGGTGCCGGAGATCCAGTACCTCGCCTATCTGCACAACGCGGAGGACCAGCTCCGCGGCGAGGCGGCGACGCTCCACTTCTTCTCGCAGGGGCAGTACCGGAACGGGATGGTGATCCGGATCGCTGGGTACGGCTACCAGAAGGGGTTCGGCGGCCACTTCCACAACGACGACGCGGTCGGCGTGCTGCGCGACATCCCGGGGCTCGTGATCGCCTCGCCCGCGCGGCCGGACGACGCGGCGGCGATGCTGCGGACGTGCACCGAGGCGGCGCAGATCGACGGCCGGGTCTGCGTCTTCCTCGAGCCGATCGCGCTGTACCACACGCGCGACCTGCACGAGGAGGGCGACGAGGGGTGGCTCGCGCCCGCGCGCGGGGACGCGCCGCTCGGCGCGGCCCGTGTCTACGGCGAGGGTCGCGACCTGACGATCGTGACCTGGGCGAACGGGCTGCGGATGTCGCTCTGCGTCGCGCGGCGACTGGCGGCCGACGGTGTCGCCGCGCGGGTGGTCGATCTCCGCTGGCTGGCGCCTTTGCCCACTGAGGACATCCTGCGCGAGGCCGGAGAGACGGGACGCGTGCTCGTCGTCGACGAGACTCGTCGCACCGGCGGGGTCTCGGAGGGTATCGTCGCCTCGCTGGTGGACGCGGGGTTCGATGGCCGGATCGCGCGCGTGACGAGCAAGGACTCCTTCATCCCGCTCGGGGACGCGTCAGCCCTGGTGCTGCTCTCCGAGGCGGAGATCGAGGAGGCGGCGCTCGCGCTGGTCAGGGGCAGCGCCGAAGCAGCGCCACCGCCTGCGCCGCCAGGCCTTCGCCTCGCCCGGTGAAGCCGAGGAAGTCGGTCGTCGTCGCGCGGACGGCGATCCGTTCCTCCTCCACGCCGATCGCCTGCGCGAGCGCCGAGCGCATCTCGTCGCGGATCGGCGCGAGCCGCGGCTCCTGGCCGATGAAGACGCAGTCCGCGTTCGCAAGCTCCCACCGCGCCTCCCGGACGCGCGCGTAGGCCTGCTCGAGCAGGACGAGGGAGGAGATTCCCGGCGGCGTCCGGCCCGGGTCGGAAGGAAAGAGCGAGCCGATGTCGCCGAGGTTCGCCGCGCCGAGCAGCGCGTCGATCAGGGCGTGCGTGATCACGTCGCCGTCGGAGTGCCCGGCGAGACCCTTCTCGCTCTCGACGCGAACCCCGCCGAGGACCAGCGGGACGCCGTCCTCGAGCGCGTGCGCGTCGAAGCCGCTGCCGACGCGGTATTCGTCGCTCATCCGAGCGGTTCTTGCCGTCCCTGGCGGCCCTGGAACACGGTCACTGTGTCGTAGCCTGCCGCACGCGCGTACTCGACGGCGCGGTCGAGGTCGCGGCCGACGTCCTGCGGGACGTGCGCGTCGGAGGCAAGCGTGATCGGCGGGTGGTGCGCGAGCATCGGCTGATCCGGGTAGATCTCGCCGACCGGCTTGTGCAGCCCGGAGGTCGAGATCTCCAGAGCGACGCCGTCGAGCGGCGGGTACTCGATCGCGGCCGGGCGCTTCCCGAAGATCTTGGCGAGGTCCGGATGGGCGAGGACGTCCACGTGGCCCGAGGCGGCGAGCTGCCCGAGCGCCGCGAAATACGCGGCCCACACCTCGTCGACCGACCGGTCCGCCCAGAGCCCCGGCTCCTGGTCGACCCCGAGCCCGTCGATCCAGTGGACGGAGCCGAGGAGGTAGTCCCACGGGTACGGGTCGAGCACTGCTGCGAGCTCGTCCTGCCGCTCGCCGACCCAGTCGACCTCCATTCCGAGCTTGACCGGCAGGCCCTGCTGCTTCGCATCGACGACCGCGTCGACGTAGGTCTCCAGGTCGTAGAGGCAGCGCTCGAGCTGATAGGGGAGCGACCAGAGCGCCCGCGTGGCGGTGAAGTAGTAGACGTGCTCGGTGAAGCCGATCTCGTCCACCCCACGCTCGATCGCGACCTCGACGAACCGCTCGATCCCCTCGACGGAATGGTCGATCCGCTCCTCCGGGTCGCGGAGGTGCATGTGGTAGTCGACGATCAAGCCGTCAGCCAGCTCTCGACGAGCGCGAGGTCCTCCGCGGTCGTCACCTTCAGCAGCCGCGGGTCGCCCTCGACGACCTGAACCCGGCCGCCCTGCGCCTCGACCAGCGACGCGCAATCCGTCGCCGCCGAGGCAGACTCGCTCGCCAGTGCGCGGCGCAGCACGTCCGCGACGAAGGCCTGCGGGGTCTGGACCGCGACCAGCTCCCCGCGGGGCAGCGTCTCGACGACCGCCCCGTCCGCGCCGACGCGCTTGACCGTGTCCACGACCGCGAGGCCCGGAACCGCTCCGTCCCAGCCCTGCGACACCGGCGTCACGACGCGCTCCACGACCTCGTCCGAGACCAGCGGCCGCGCGGCGTCGTGCACGACGATCACCGCCGCATCCGCCGCCACCTCGCCCACGCCGATCCGCACCGAGTCGGCACGCGTCTCGCCGCCCGCGACCGACGCGACCACCTTCCCGCAGCCGAGCTCCTCGGCGAGGAGGATCACCGGCTCCTCCCAGCCGGGCGGAGCGACGACGACGATCGACTCGATCCAGCCCGAGGCCTCGAGTCGCTCGAGGCTCTCCGCCAGGAGCGGTCGGCCCCTCAGCGGCGCGAAGGCCTTGGGACGGTCACCAGATCCGCCGAGCCGCTCGCCGCGGCCGGCGGCGGCGAGAACGGCCCAGACGGACAAACGAGTCGGCGCGAAGCGCTACGCGCTTGCGGCCGCGGCGACCTTGGTCTTCTTCTTGCCGTTGGCGACGGTGGAGAGGACCTCGTCCAGCCAGACCCCGGCCTCTGCCTCGTCCATCGCCTTCGCGTACATCAGCTCGCTCGCGAGGATCTTCTTGGCCTTGACGAACATCTGCTTCTCGCCCGTCGAGAGGCCCTTCTCGTGATCGCGCAGAGACAGGTTCCGCACGACCTCGGCGAGCTCGAAGATGTCGCCGGTCTTCATCTTGTCGCGGTTGTGCTTGAAGCGGCGATTCCAGTTCTTCGGCATCACGGTGCCGGACCCCTGGAGCGCCTTCAGGACCTTCTCGACCATCTGCTCATCGATCACGCGGCGAAGCCCGACCTTCTCCGCGTTCTCGCACGGCACGTTCACGGTCATGTCGTTGTGGAGGATCTTGATCGTCAGGTACTCGCGCTTAGCGCCGAGAACCTCGCGCTGCTCCTTCTTTACGACCGTGCCTGCCCCGTGGTGCGGATACACCACCTTGTCGCCGACCTTGAACAACCCACTCCCCTTTCGATGCCTGTAGTCGCCAAGACGCCGGCGGGGAAAATGGCCGCCGGCGACGTCTCGAAAGTGTAGCGGATTTGGCTCAAAAGAGCCAAGTTTCCAGGGCTTTTAACCCGCTGCTAACACAAAAACCCTGCTCAGAGGCACCTACTCGGGCGCGTCTCCGAGGGCCAGCCGCACCGCCTCGCGCACCGTCTCCGCCTCCGCCAGCGCGGGCTTCGGCCCGCGAGGCCGTGCCCTTCGGGACGAGCACGGTGCTGAACCCGAGCTTCGCGCACTCCTCGAGCCGCCGCTCCGCCTGGGTCGCCGCACGCAGCCGGCCCGTCAGTCCGAGCTCGCCGAAGGCCGCGAGGCCCTCCTTCACCGCAACGCCACGCGAGCGCCGAGGCGATCGCGAGCGCGACCGCGAGGTCGGCGCCGGGCTCGTCGATCCGCACGCCGCCGGCCACGTTGACGAAGACGTCGGCGGTGCCGAGCGGCAGGCGCGCGTGCCGCGCGAGCACGGCGACGATCATCGCGAGCCGCTTCGGGTCGACGCCGGTGGCGACCCGGCGCGGCATCGCCAGGTCGGTCGGGCGCCACGAGCGCCTGGATCTCGAGCATGATCGGGCGCGTCCCTTCCAGCGCGCACGCAACGGCCGCGCCGACCTCGCCCGCCTCGCTGCGGCCGAAGAGCTCGGAAGGATCGGGGACGCCGACGAGGCCGGTGCCGGTCATCTCGAAGACGCCGAGCTCGTTCGTCGAGCCGAAGCGGTTCTTGGCGGCACGCAGGATCCGGTGCGCGCGGTAGCGGTCGCCCTCGAACTGGAGCACGCAGTCGACGAGGTGCTCGAGCACGCGCGGGCCGGCGACCGTGCCGTCCTTCGTCACGTGGCCGACGAGGAAGACGGCGACGCCGTTCTCCTTCGCGACGCGCAGCAGGCGGGCGGCGGCCTCGCGCACCTGGGCGACGGAACCGGGCGCGGAGCCGAGCTCGGCCGCGTACAGCGTCTGCACGGAATCGATCACGCAGACCTCGGGGCGCTCGCGCTCGAGCGTGGCGCAGACCGCCTCGAGCTCGGTCTCCGCGAGCACCTCGATCGCGCCCGCGCCGCCCGAGCCGCGCCGCACGCAGCTGCACCTGCGCGGGCGACTCCTCGCCGGTGACGAGCAGCACGCTTGCGGTCGGCGCTCATCGCGCGGAGCGCCATCAGCAGCAGCGTCGACTTGCCGACGCCCGGCTCCCCGCCGACGAGGACGAGCGACGCGGGGACGAGCCCGCCGCCGAGGACGCGGTCGAGCTCGGGGACGCCGGTCGAAATCCGCTCCGCCTCCTCGACCTCGACGTCGACCAGTCGCAGGAGCGGGCGCGCGGCCGACGCAGCGGGCGCGCGGGGATCCGCGCGCGCCTCCTCGACGAGCGTGCCGAACTCGCCGCAGCCCGGGCACTTGCCGAACCAGCGGCCGGACGAGTACCCGCACTCGGGGCAAGAGAAGACGGAAGCCGCGGCTTTGGCCACGCCGCCATGCTACGGAGGAAGCAGGACGGTCTCTGTGCCGCGACTGCGCCGGAAGTGCCGTTTCGACAACGACTTTGCGCTCGCACGCTACAAGCAGTAGTCATCGCCGGGACAGACCCCCGGAGGGGTCTGTCCCTGGTCGAAGACCTCAGCTGACGGTGACGATCGCGCGCAGGGTGTTGTCCTCGCCGATCGTGTCGGGCATCGGCATGTAGTCCTCGCCGAAGACGGTCTTGAATGTGTACACGCCCGCCTTCGGGAACGTCACCTTCAGGGTGGCGCCCGGGCGCCCCATCATCCCGGCAGCCCACGGAAGCTTCACGGCGTTCTTGACCGGCGCACCGACCTTGAGCAGCTTGAAGGCGACGGCCGGGCCGGAGAGCTTGATCAGCTTGTGGAACATCACGTCGCTGTTGGTGACGACGAGCGAGCCGCCCCTGGCGAGCCTGATGTGCTGCGTCGCCTTCATCGGGCCGCCGTTCAGCGACCAGCTGTGGCAGCCGCGAAGTTGGTGGTGGATGAGGAGGCGTCGCGCCGCCGGGCGCGGCCGAGGCGGGGACGGCGAAAGCGATCAGGGCCGTCCCGAGAACGCTGAGGAGGAGGATGCGCTTCATTTGAGTCTCCTTCGAGTCGCGGGTCACGTGCTTCCGCGCAGTCTGGGAAATGCCGCCCGCGGCGCCATCCGGACGGGCACGGAACCTCCGTCAGTAGTTCTCCGCGCGCCCGTCTGTAGATGTAATATACAACTAGCTCGTTGTAACAGTTGAATAGGAGAGAACGTGTCACTGCCCAATCCGCTTCCAGACCCGCTCGTCGAGCTGATCGCCCGCCGCTTTCGCGTGATCGGAGAGCCGATGCGCATCCGGCTGCTCGACCGCCTGCGGAACGGCGAGGCGAGCGTGAACGAGTTGACCGCCGACCTCGGCGCCTCGCAGCAGAATGTCTCCAAGCACCTCGCTCTGCTGGCGGAGGCCGGAATCGTCGCGCGGCGCCGCGAGGGGACGCACGTCCTCTACTCGATTGCCGACCAGTCGATCTTCTCGCTCTGCGAGGAGGTCTGCGGCGGGCTACAGCGCCAACTCTCGGAGCTCAACGCTCTGGTCGGGGAGGCGTCGTGACGGCCGTCGGGCCGATCGGGCGCCTGGGCCGGTTCACCGTCGACCACGGTCGCGCCGTTGCCGTCGCCTGGATCGTCGTCGCCGTTGCGCTCGGCGTGTTCGCGCCGACGGTCGAGCACGCGCTCTCGGGCGCAGGCTGGCAGGCGAACGGCTCCGAGTCCGTCCAGGCGCGCAAGCTGATCCAGACGAACTTCGCAGGCCTTTCCAGCTCCGCGCTGATGGTCGTCGTCCACTCCGGCGACCAGACCGTCGTCCTCGCCCGACTTCCGGCGGACCGTCGCGGCGCGTCGAGCGCACGCTCCGGGCCGACCGCGCGCGTCGCGTCCGTCGTGCCGCCACGCCCCGGCGCGAGCATCTCGCCGATGGGCACACGGCAATCGTCACTGCCGGCGCGAACGGCGACCCGACCGCAATGGTCGCCGCGGCCGACGCGCTGAAGTCGAAGCTGCACGCGGCTGCCGGCCTGGGGATCACGGTCTCGCTCACCGGGGCCTCCGGCATGTGGAGCGACTTCAACACGGCGAACCGGAAGGCGATGATGCGTTCGGAGCTCTTCTCCTGGCCGGTGACGCTCGCCATTCTCGTGATCGCGTTCGGCTCCCTCGCCGCGGCCGGGCTGCCGCTGCTGCTGACGATTCTCGGACTCGTCGCCTCCGCGGGCCTGCTGTCGGTCCTGACGCACGGCTTCGAGATCTCGATCTGGGCGATGAACTTCGCGCTGATGTTCGCACTGGCGCTCGGGATCGACTACGCGCTGTTCGTCGTCAGCCGGTTCCGGGGCGCCTTCTTCGGCTCGAAGCTGCCGGCACGCGACGCCGTCGCCGTGACGATGGACACGGCCGGCAAGGCGGTGCTCTTTTCCGGCGCCACCGTGCTGATCTCGCTTTCGGCGGTGATGCTCGTACCGAGCCCCGCCTTCCGCTCGATGGCGCTCGGGATCATGCTCAGCGTCGTCTTCGTGCTCGGCGCCACGCTGACGCTCCTGCCCGTCCTGCTCGCGCGGCTCGGGCCGAAGGTCGACTCGCTCGCGCTTCCCTGGGCGCATTCCAGCGAGCACCGCTCCGCTCGGTTCGCGCGCTGGGGCGAGCGGCTCTGGCGCCGCCCGCACCTCTACGGACCCCTCGCGACCGCAGTTCTCATCCTGCTCGCGCTGCCGGTCTTCGGGTTGAAGACCGGGATGCCCTCGATCAAGGTCGTGCCCGCTCACGACACCTCGCGCGTCGGCTACACGCAGGTGCAGCAGGCGTTTGGCGTCGGCGCGCCCGGCGCGCTCCAGATCGTCACGCCGGCGCGCGAGGCCGCCACCGTCGCCGCGACCGCACGAAAGGATCCCGGTATCGCACGCGTCGGCGCGCCGCAGCGCGGCGGCGCTGGGCTCGCGCTCGTCCAGGCGATCCCGAACGCCGACCCGTCGAGCAAGGCGGTCGGACACACGATCGACAGGCTGCGCGCCTCGCTCCCGGCGGGCGCGCTAGTCGGCGGCGCAGCCGCCGAGAATCACGACCTCGAGCAGGCGCTGAGCAGCAGGACTCCGCTGGTGATCGGGATCGTGCTCGGGCTCGGCTTCCTGCTGCTCTTGGTGGCGCTGCAGGCGCCGCTCGTCGCGGCACTCGGCGTCGCGACGAACCTGCTCGCCACCGGCGCGGCGTTCGGCGTCGGCCGCCTGATCTTCCAGAACGGCCACGGCGCGGGGTTGCTCGGCTTCGAGTCACAGGGGTTCATGGACGCCTGGGCGCCGGTCTTCTTCTTCGCGATGATCTTCGCGATCTCGATGGACTACACCGTCTTCCTGCTCTCCTCGGCGAAGGAGCACTTCGACCGCTCGCAAGATCCGCGTGAAGCGACGATCGGTGGCCTCGCCCACTCCGGGCGGGTGATCTTCGCGGCCGCCGCGGTGATGGTCGCGGTCTTCTTCACGTTCGCGCTGTCCGGGCCGCTGCCGCCGAAGGAGATGGGCGTGATCCTCGGGATCGCAGTCCTGCTCGACGCGATGCTCGTCCGACTCGTGCTCGTGCCGACGCTGCTGCGCGTCTTCGGGCGGCACGCCTGGGCACGGCCGCGCTGGCTGGGGCGCGTCCTGCCGGACGTACGCTTCGGGCACTCGTGATGCGGTGCGCTACTCGCTTCCGGGCAGCGGCGTGGCCACGAGCACGTACACGTAGCCGCTTCGGCTCGGGCTGAACCTGAGCGTGCCGAGGTACGACGCGCGCGCTCGCCAGCGCCCCTGGGCCGGAGGAACCCACGTCACCGTCCCGCCCGGCGCCCGCACGCGGTAGAGCCGATGGAACTGCCAGCCCGTGAGCGGGTCGAAGCGGCCGACCTGCAATTCGATCCAGCCGTTGACGGCAATCGTCGTCGCCGGCGCCAGCGTCACCGGCGAGCGTGGAGCCAGTCCCTACTCGACGGGTCGTCCGGCTCGTCGGCCGAGCCTTCGGGCTCGTCGCTGCCGGCGGGAACCGTCACGGGCTCGGGCTCGCGCTCCTCGCCCGGGATGATCGTGATCTTCACTTCCTCGTCGCCGGCGCGGTCGACCATGATCGTCGAGCCCGGGGTGAGCTCGGCGCCGAGGACGAAGTCGGCCAGCGGGTCCTCGATGTGGCGCTGGATCGCGCGGCGCAGCGGCCGGGCACCCATCGCCGGGTCGTAGCCCTTCTCGACGAGCATCTCCTTCGCGTCGTCGGTGAGCTCGATCGAGGCCTCGTGGAGCGCCATCTGCTCGCGCAGCCGCTTGAGCAGCAGGTCGACGATCGTCTTGATCTCGTCCTTCGAGAGCTTGTGGAAGACGATCACCTCGTCGATGCGGTTCAAGAGCTCGGGGCGGAAGACCTTCTTCAGCTCGCCCATCACGCGGTCCTTCATGTCGTCGTACGAGAGACCGCTCTCGTCGCCGATCGAGAAGCCGAGCGTCTGGTTCTTCGAGATCGAGGCCGCGCCGATGTTCGAGGTCATGATCACGATCGTGTTCCGGAAGTCGACCTTGCGGCCCTGGGCGTCGGTCAGCTTCCCGTCCTCGAGGATCTGCAGCAGGATGTTGAAGACGTCCGGGTGCGCCTTCTCGATCTCGTCGAGCAGGACGACCGAGTACGGCTTGCGGCGCACGGCCTCGGTCGAGCTGGCCGCCCTCGTCGTAGCCGATGTAGCCGGGCGGCGAGCCGACGAGCCGCGAGACGGAGTGCTTCTCCATGTACTCGGACATGTCGACCTGGATCAGCGCGTCCTCGTCGCCGAACAGGAACTCGGCGAGCGTGCGCGCGAGCTCGGTCTTCCCGACGCCGGAGGGCCCGAGGAAGATGAACGAGCCGGTCGGGCGCTTCGGGTCCTTGATCCCGGCCCGCGCGCGGCGGATCGACTTCGACACGGCGACGATCGCCTCGTGCTGGCCGATCACGCGCTTGTGCAGCTCGTCCTCCATGCGGATCAGCTTCTGGGTCTCGGCCTCGGTCAGCTTGAAGACCGGGATGCCCGTCCACATCGAGACGATGTCGGCGATCTCCTCCTCGGCGATCTCGGGCTGCTCCTCGCCCTCGTTCTCGCGCCAGGACTCCTCGAGCTCCCGCTTCTTCTGCGTGAGCTTCCGCTCCTTGTCGCGCAGCGACGCCGCCTTCTCGAACTCCTGGTTCTCGATCGCGTCTTCCTTGTCCTTGCGGACCTTCTCGATCTCCTCCTCGAGCTCGCGGTAGCGCGGAGGCGCGGTCATCGTCTTGATCCGCATGCGCGACGCGGCCTCGTCGATCAGGTCGATCGCCTTGTCGGGCAGGTGCCGGTCCTGGATGTAGCGGTCGGCCAGCGAGGCGGCCGCGTAGAGCGCCTCGTCGGTGATCTTGCAGCGGTGGTGCGCCTCGTAGCGGTCGCGCAGGCCGCGCAGGATCTGCACGGTGTCGTCGACCGACGGCTCCTCGACGCGCACCTGCTGGAAGCGGCGCTCGAGCGCGGCGTCGCGCTCCAGGTACTTGCGGTACTCGTCGAGCGTGGTCGCGCCGATGGTCTGAAGCTCACCGCGCGCGAGCGCCGGCTTCAGGATCGAAGCGGCGTCGATGGCGCCCTCGGCGGCGCCGGCACCGACGAGGTTGTGCAGCTCGTCGATGAAAAGGACGATGTCGCCGCGCTGGGTGATCTCCTTCATCACCTTCTTCAGGCGCTCCTCGAACTCGCCGCGGTACTTCGAGCCGGCGACGAGCGCGGCGAGGTCGAGCGTGTAGATCTGCTTCCCCTTCAGGAGCTCGGGGACGTTGTTCGACGAGATCTGCGCGGCGAGACCCTCGACGATCGCGGTCTTGCCGACGCCCGGCTCGCCGATCAGCACCGGGTTGTTCTTCGTGCGGCGTGACAGGATCTGCATCACGCGCTCGATCTCCGTCTGACGGCCGACCACGGGGTCGAGCTTGGCCTCGGCCGCGAGCTTCGTCAGGTTGCGGCCGAACTGGTCGAGCAGCTTCGAGCTCTTCGACTTGTCCGGCGGCCCGCCGGCGGGGCCGCCCTGCTGGCGGCGGCCGGGTCCGGAGAGCATCCGGATGATCTCGTTGCGGATCTTCTCGGCGTCGGCGTCGAAGTCGAGCAGGATCCGCGCGGCGACGCCCTCGTTCTCGCGGACGAGGCCGAGCAGGATGTGCTCGGTGCCGATGTAGTTGTGGCCGAGGCTCAGAGCCTCGCGAAGCGCGAGCTCGAGCACCTTCTTGGCGCGCGGCGTGAACGGGATCTGGCCCGTCGTCACCTCGTCGCCCTGGCCGACGATGCGGGCAACCTGCGCGCGGACCTCCTCGACGGTGATGTCGAGCGACTCGAGGACGCGGGCCGCGAGGCCTTCTTCTTCGCGCAGAAGACCGAGCAGGATGTGCTCCGTGCCGATGTAGTTGTGCTTCAGGGCGCGCGCCTCGTCCTGGGCGAGAACGACAACCTGGCGGGCCCTCTCCGTGAACCGTTCGAACATTGGAGGAGGATTGTACCGGAGCACCCTGCGCCCCCCGCCGAGCGCCATCGGGCAAAGCCCGATGCCGCCGCCTCCACGGCGTGGGGTTGCGCCGCCGGCGTCAAAATGAAGGCGTGAGGGTCTCCGCCAAGGCCGACTACGCGCTGCGCGCCTGCGTCGAGCTCGCAGCCGTCGAGGGCGCCGGCGCGGTCAAGGGCGAGCGGATCGCCCAGGCCCAGGAGATTCCGCTGAAGTTCCTCGAGAACATCCTCGGCGACCTGCGCCACTCCGGCCTCGTGCGCAGCCAGCGGGGCGTCGAGGGCGGCTACTGGCTGGCGCGGCCGGCGACCGAGATCACGCTCGCCGAGGTGATCCGGGCGGTCGAGGGCCCGCTTGCGAACGTGCGCGGCGTACGGCCCGAGTCGATCGAGTACGCGGGGTCGGCCGAGCCGCTGCGCGAGGTCTGGGTGGCGGTGCGTGCCAGCCTGCGCTCGGTCCTGGAGGAGGTCACGCTCGCGGACGTCGCGCGCGAGCGAGCTTCCCTCTGCGGTGCGCGAGCTGGTCGCGAACCCGGAGGCCTGGGCGCCGCACCCGTAGTGTCAGACACGTGTAGCGGCACCAGATCTGCCGCCGGAGCAAGTGTCTGACACTGAAAAGACAGGCCCCGTTGGGGCCGGAGCCGGTCACCGCGCGAGCACCTGCGATACGGTCGCGCCGTTCGCACCGCCCAGGCAGGCAGTCAGGAGGAACCATGTTCACCCCACTGAGGGGCCGCCGCACGGCCGCGGTCGGTCTCATCGCGCTCGCGGTCGCCGCGGTCGCTGCGGCAATCGCCTACGCGTCGATCCCGGACTCGAACGGCCTCTTTCACGGCTGCTACGGCATCACCGGTCAGGGGCAGCCGGCGGTAACGCGACGCTTCGCGTGATCGACCCGGATACTCAGGCCTGCAAGAGCAACGAGCGGCCGCTGGACTGGAACCAGACGGGGCCGCAGGCAGACCGGGCCGACCGGCCACAGGGGCAGACCGGGCCGACCGGGCCACAGGGCCCCGAGGCAGCGGCCACGCCTTCATCGCGACCACCCAGGCAGCGTGACGATTCATCACAACCTGGCGAACATCGTGACCCTTACCGGGCTTCCGGCCGGGAACTATCTCGTCTGGTCGCCCGTATTCGTCATCTTCGACGACGAGACCGGCACGAACGACGTCTGCGAGTGGCGGATCAACGGCAGCCAGATCGTCGTGCCGGAGGGCGACACGTTCATGTTCGACGCCCACGACGATGCCTTCGGCCGCGCGGATATCTCCGGACACGTGACTCTCGCAACCGACAACAGCACGATCGAAGTGCTGTGCACGCGAACACGGACGGTGCGGAGGCGCATGGCCAGATCACGGCGCTCAGGGTCGGCGCGATCAACTAGCAGCGCGGAGGCCCGAGCCCGCGGCAGCTCGGGCCTCTGTTCAGGCCGCGAACGTCGTCTGGCGCGTCGGCCGGACGTAGACGATCTGCCCCTGGTGCGAGCTCCAGGGCCTGCGCCTCGTCGCGCGTCAGCTGGGCCGACAGCGCCTCGCCGTCGTCGCGAACGAGCTCGACCCTGACGTCGAACCCGAGGTGGACGAGCCGGACGACCATCGCCTCGCGCGTCGTCCCGTTCGGCGTCAGCGCGATCTCGAGGTCGTGGGGCCGCACGAAGGAGTCGCCGAGGCGATTGACCGCGCCGACGAACTCCATCACGAACTCGTTCGCGGGATGCTCGTAGAGCTCGACCGGGCCGGCGACCTGCTCGATCTTGCCGCGGTTCATCACCGCGACCGTCTCGGCGACCTCCATCGCCTCCTCCTGGTCGTGCGTGACGATCACGGTCGTCGTGTGTGTCTCGTCGTGCAGGCGCCGCAGCCACGCGCGCAGCTCCTTGCGCACCTGTGCGTCGAGCGCGCCGAACGGCTCGTCGAGGAGCAGCACCTTCGGGTCGACCGCGAGCGCGCGGGCAAGGCCCATCCGCTGACGCTGCCCGCCGGAGAGCTGCGACGGGTAGCGGTTCGCGAACGCCTCGAGCTGGACGAGCTCGAGCAGCTCGCGGACGCGCTGCTTCACCTCGTCCTTCGGCCGCTTGCGGATCTTCAGGCCGAACGCGACGTTGTTCCAGACCGTCATGTGCTTGAAGGCCGCGTAGTGCTGGAAGACGAACCCGATCCCGCGGTCCTGCGGCGCGACGCCCGTGACGTCCTCCTCGGCGAGGAGCACCTCGCCGCTGTCCGCCCGCTCGAGCCCGGCGATGATGCGCAGCAGGGTCGATTTGCCGCTGCCGCTCGGGCCGAGCAACGCGACCAGCGACCCGGTTTCGACCTCGAGCGAGACGTCGTCGAGGGCGGCGAAGTCGCCGAAGCGCTTCGAGACGTTCCGGATCGAGATGCGACATGGCTACGCGTGTTCCTCTCTGGGTCGGATCAGGGTCATGGACACGAGCACGATCACGGCGATCACGGCGAGCATCAGCGAGATCGCGTACGCGCCCGACTGGTCGAAGCTCTCGTAGCGCTCCTGGACGCGCAGCGTCGCGGTCTCGGTCTGCCCCTGGAGACGGCCGGAGACGACCGCGACGGCGCCGTACTCGCCGAGGCAGCGGGCGGTCGTGAGGATCACGCCGTAGATCACCGCCCAGCGGATCGAGGGCAGCGTGATCCGCCAGAACGTCTGCCAGGACCGCGCGCCGAGCGTGCGCGCCGCCTGCTCCTGCTCGTCGCCGACCTCGCGCAGCGTCGGGATCACCTCGCGCGCGACGAACGGGATCGAGACGAAGATCGTCGCGATCACCATCGCGGGCAGCGCGAACAGCACCTGGACGCCGTGGTCCTGGAGCCAGCCCCCGAACCATCCCTCCCGGCCGTAGAGCAGGAAGAGCGCGAGCCCGACGACGACCGGCGACAGCGCGAGCGGCAGGTCGATGAACGCGTTCAGAAGCCCCTTGCCCGGGAACTTGCGGCGGACGATCGCGAGCCCGCAGACGATCCCGAAGACCGTGTTGATCGGCACGGCGATCGCCGTGATGATCAGCGTCAGCTTGAAGGCGTGGATCGTGTCCGGGTCCGCGAGCGCATCCCAGGCCGGCTGGACGCCGTGCTCGAAGGTGCGCCAGAAGACCATCGCGAGCGGCCCGAGCAGGATCGCCGCCAGGTAGACGAACATCACCGAGCCGCGGCGCGTACTTACGCATGGTCGTGCCTCGTCGCGAAGTGGCGGATCACGCCGACCATCAGCAGCATGGCGAAGGAGAGGCCGAGCAACACCACGGCCGCCGCCGCGGCGCCCGCCTGGTCGCCGCTCTCGATGCCGCCCGAAGATGAAGACCGACGAGACCTCGGTCTTGTACGGCAGGTTCCCGGTGATGATCACGAGCGAGCCGAACTCGCCGACGGCCTTGGCGAACGCGAGGACGACGCCGGACAGGATCCCCGGGAGGATGTTCGGGAAGACGATCCGGCGGAACGTCTTCACCTCCGACGCGCCGAGCGAGCGGGCCGCCTCCTCCATCTCCTGGTCGAGCTCCTCGCAGGACCGGCTGGACCGTGCGGACGACGAACGGCAGCGTGACGAACATCAGGCAGAGCGCGATTGCCGTGCGCGAGTAGGCGACGTCGACGCCGATCGGCGACCGCGGCCCGTAGAGCGCCAGCAGCGTCAGGCCGGCGACGATCGTCGGCAGCGCGAACGGCAGGTCGATCACCGCGTTCACGACCGCCTTGCCGCGGAAGTCGTCGCGGACCAGCACCCAGGCCGTGATCGTCCCGAGCACGGCGTTGAGCGCGACCACGAGCAGCGACATGCCGAGCGTGAGCTTGAGCGCGGCGATCCCCTCCGGGCTCGTGACCGCGTCCCAGAACCCGCCGGCGCCCTTCTTCGTCGACGCCCAGGTCAGCGCGGCCATCGGGAGGATCACGAAGATCGAGAGGAACGTCGTGATGAAACCGAGCGACAGGGCCGTTCCGGCCCTGTCGCCCCCTGCTACGCGCTGAACGCGCTCGACTGCTGCGGCGGCCGCGCTAGCCAGTTGCGCCGCCCACCTTCCGCTCGATCGCCGCCATCACGCCGCGGCTCGGGATCGAAGAACGCCTTCTGGACGTTCGTCCAGCCGCCGAGACCGAGCTGGTCGATCGTGAACTGCCCGGGCCGGACGGGGAACTTCTTCCGGTTGCGCTCGAGGACGCTCTTGATGATCGGCCGGTAGCCACGGTCGGCGAAGGCCTGCTGCGCGGCCGGCGTCTTCAGGAAGCGGACGAACGCGTTAGCGGTGCCCTTGTTGGAGCTGTCCTTCAGCACCGCGATCGGGTTCTCGATCAGGATCGTCGAGCGCGGGATCACGTACTGCACCTTCTGGCCCGCGAGCTGGGCGCCGATCGCCTCGTTCTCGTAGGTGAGCAGCACGTCGCCCTTGCCCGAGAGGAAGGTGTTCAGGGAGTCACGGGCGCTCTTGTCCTGGACGGCGACGTGCTGGAAGAGCTGGAGCAGCTTCTCCTGGGCCTGTCCCCTGCTCTTGCCGAGCTTGCGCCAGGCCCCGTAGGCGGCCATCACGTTCCAGCGCGCGCCGCCCGAGGTGAACGGGTTCGGCGTGATCACCTGGACGCCCGGCTTGAGCAGGTCGTCCCAGCCCCTGATGTGCTTGGGATTGCCGTCGCGGACCGCGAACACGACGACCGAGTTCGTGACGATCCCGCGGTAGGACTGCCGGTTCCACTTGGCGTCGACGAGGCCCGCCTTGACGAGCTGGTCGACGTCCGGCGCCAGCGACAGGGCGACGATGTCCGCCTTCAGCCCCGCCTGCACCGCCCGGGCCTGGTCACCCGACGCGCCGTAGGACTGGGTGAAGGAGACGTCCTTGCCCGCCGGCGTCGCCTGGAACATCGGGATCAGCTTCGCGTAGGCCTCGCGCGGGGTCGAGTAGGCGACGAGGGACAGGGTCGAGCCTTTCTGGGCGGCGCCTGCAACAGCCGTCACGGCGAGCGCCGCAACCACAGCAAAAGCAAAAACAATGCGTCTCATTAAGCACCCTTTCTCAATCGAGCTTGTCTACTAACTTGATTGAGAATAGGCACAGCGTCGGACGCCGTCAAGGGGGAACCGTCTCGAGGACGGTTCGGCCCAGCGGCGGTTGAGCTCGGCGAGCGCGACGGACTGCGCCTCGAGGGACGGGTCCGGCTCCCGTGCTCGTGCCAGGCGAGCCCGGTGACGGTGTCCGACACTCGTCGCCTAGTGCGCCGAAACGGTTGTTCGACACGTAGGCTTGCCGGCGTGAGCGGGAAAGCGCTCGTCACCGGCGGAGCCGGGTTCATCGGCTCCCATCTCTGCGAAAGCCTCCTCGACGACGGCTGGGAGGTCTACGCCCTCGATGACCTCTCCACCGGGTCGCTTCAGAACGTCGAGCACCTGAACGCCCGGGGCGACTTCCACCTGGTCGTCGACTCCGTCCTGAAGCCGGCGGTCGTCAACGAGCTCGTGCACAAGTGCGACGTCGTCTACCACCTGGCGGCGGCGGTCGGCGTGCGGCTGATCGTCGAGCAGCCGGTGCATACCCTCGTCACGAATCTCGGGGGAACGGAGACCGTGCTCGAGCACTGCAACCGGTTCGGCAAGCGCGTGCTCATCGCCTCGACCTCGGAGGTCTACGGCGACCACCGCGAGGAGCTGCCGCTTGCGGAGACCGCGCGCCGGATCTACGGCCCGACCACGGCCCGCCGGTGGGCGTATGCCGACTCGAAGGCGATGGACGAGTTCCTCGCGCTCGCGTACCACCAGGAGCGCGGCCTCGATGCCGTGATCGTCCGGCTCTTCAACACGGTCGGCCAGCGCCAGAGCGGCATGTACGGGATGGTGATCCCGCGGTTCGTCGAGCGGGCGCTCGCGAACAGCCCGCTGGAAATCCACGGCGACGGGAACCAGACGCGCTGCTTCTGCCATGTCAAGGACACCGTGCGCGCGCTCGTCGGCCTGATGGGCGAGCAGTCCACCTCGGGCGAGATCTACAACGTCGGCTCGGAGGAGCGGATCCGGATCATCGACCTCGCCCAGCGCGTGATCGCCGAGACCGGCTCGACGTCAGAGCTCGAATACATCGAGTACGACCGCGTCTACGGCCAGGGGATCGAGGACATGCTCCACCGCATCCCCTCGATCGAGAAAGTCTTCGCCGCGATCGGCTGGCAGCCCGAGCGAACGCTCGTCGAGATCCTCGCCGACGTGATCGAGCACGTGAAGACCGCGCCTGCGCTCGCCGAGGTCTAGGCCGCGCGTCCGCCTGCTGCAAGCTGCGCTCGGCATGATCCGGATCCTCTACTCCGCCGACTACGAGCTCTACCTGGGCGAGAACTTCCTGCCCGAGACCGAGGTGGTCGTCGAGCCGACGAGGGCGCTGCTCGCGGCGGCGGAACGGATCGATGTCCCGTTCACCCTGTTCGTGGACGTCGCGTGCCTCTGGCGCTACCGGGAGGACGGACGACCACGAGTTCCCCGACGAGGTCGAGACGCAGCTGAAGGGCGCGCTCCAGCGCGGCCACGACGTCCAGGCGCACCTCCACCCGCACTGGCTGCACGCGGAGCGCGTCGACGGGCCGCTGGCGGGCACCGCTCGACACGTTCCTGGTCGGTGCGCTCGACGACCCCGCGCCGTTGCTCGCCCGGGCGAAGGTCTACCTCGAGGAGCTGCTCTGCCCGGTCGACCCCGACTATCGCTGCATCGCCTTCCGCGCGGGCAACTACGGGCTCCAGCCCGACTACAAGCGTGTCTTTGCGGCCCTCGACGAGACCGGGTACGAGGTCGACTCGAGCGTCGTCCCGGGCCTCGTCCTGAAGAACGAGGTCAACAAGATCGACTTCCGCGGCTGGCGCTGGCCGGAGAAAGGGCGGCAGATCTACGACATCTACGAGGTCCCGGTCGCGACGGCGCGGTTCGGCCCGCCGGACGCGGTGCAGCGCTCTGGACCCGGCCCCCGCGGCGCGAGCCTCGCGGGCGCACGATCCAGTCGGCGTCGGGAGCGCGGCGGCCGTCGCTGTTCTCGCGCGTCTTCCGCCTCGACCCGCTCGAGCTCGGGCCGAGCGCCTACCGCCTGCAGAAGATCACGCGGCGGTATCTGCGCCGCGCCGGCAAGGACGCCGACTTCTCGTTCAGCTCCCACCCGAAGGCGGTCGGCGAGCCGGAACTGGAGGCGCTAGTCGCCTACCACGCGTGGCTCGACCGCCATTACGACGTCGAGGCCGTCACGTTCCGCGAGCTGGCCGCTCGGCTGGCGGCGGAACCGGCCGAGTAAGGGGAGCTCCTAGCGCTCCTTCAGGGCGGGGAAGAGGATCACGTCCCGGATGGTCTCGCGGCCCGTGAGGACCATTGCCAACCGGTCGATACCCAGACCGAGGCCCCCCGTCGGCGGCATCCCGTACGCCAGCGCTTCGACGTAGTCCGGGTCCCCTTGCACCCCACCCGTGAGCTCCGCCTGCTCGGCGAAGCGCTCGGCCTGCTCGTCCGGATCGTTGATCTCGGAGTACGCGTTGCCGAGTTCCATCCCGCCCACGAAGTACTCGAACCGCTCGGTGAAGCTCGGCTCGCCGTCGGTTCGGCGCGCGAACGGCGACAGCTCCACCGGATATGTGTGGACGATCGTCGGCTCGATCAGCTCCGGCTCGACGAAGTGTGAGAACGCATGGTCGACGAGCTGCGCCCACGTCGTGTCGTGGCTGGTGTCGACTCCGCGCTTGTCGAGCCACGCGCGCAACTCGTCGGGGTCGTCGGTCCAGAGCTCACGCTCCGCCAACGAATCGCGGTACGAGCTGCGGCGCCACGGCTGCCCGAAGTCGACCTCGTGGCCACGGAAGGACACCCGGGTCGTCCCCAGGGTCTCCACCGTTGCCGTCCGGACGCAGTCCTCGATACGGGACATCGTGTCCTTGTAATCGGCGTACGCCTCGTACCACTCGAGCATCGTGAATTCGGGCTGATGCTTGTAGGACACGCTCTCGTTGCGAAAGTCCTTGCCGATCTCGTAGACGCGCTCCAGGCCGCCGACGATCAGGCGCTTGAGATAGAGCTCCGTGGCGATCCGCAGGTACATGTCCCGTTCGAGCTCGTTCGAGCGCGTGACGAACGGCTCCGCGAATGCGCCGCCGTACCGGGGCTGCAGAACGGGCGTCTCGACCTCGACGAAGCCCTGCGAGTCCAGGTAGCGACGGATCTCCGTGACCAGGCGGGCGCGAACCTGGAAGTCGCGGCGCGTCTCCTCGTTCATCAGCAGGTCGAGGTAGCGCTGGCGGTACCGGGTCTCGGTGTCCGTCAGGCCGTGGAAGGTGTCCGGCAGCGGCCGCGCGATCTTCGCGAGCAACTCGAACTCGTCGACGTCCAGGCTCGGCTCGCCCCGCTTCGTCTTCGTCGCCCGGCCGACGACGCCGACGACGTCCCCGAGGTCGACGTGGAAGCCCTCCCCGACCTTCTCGCGGTGGATGAGCAGCTGGATCCGCCCGCTGCGATCGACCAGGTCGAGGAAGACGAGCTTCCCCATGTCGCGGCGTGCCATGACGCGGCCGGCGAGGCGGTGCGTCGTCTCGCCTTCCGCGGTCGGTTCGAGCGGCTCCGCCTCCGCGCGGACGGCTGCGACGTCCTCGCGGTCGGCGAATCGCTTCGGCGGGCCGCTCATGTGCCCGAGTCTAAAGCCGGGCGCGATCATCGGACCCGCGAGCGCGGGAGTCAAGCTGCCCCTGGCCGGACCGGCTTAGGCGGCTTTGATCTCGAGGATCTTGAACTTGAGCGAGCCGCGCGGAGCCGCGACCTCGACGACCTCGCCCTTCTTCTTGCCCAGGATCGCCTTGCCGACCGGCGACTCGTTCGAGAGCTTCTGCTCGGCCGGGTTCGCCTCGGCGGAGCCGACGATCCGGTACTCGACGGTCTTGTTCGCACCCATGTCGCGGAGCTTCACGGTCGAACCGACCGAGACGACGTCCTTCGCGATGTCCTTCTTCTCGATCACCCGAGCGGAGAGGAGCCTCTCCTCGAGCATCGCGATGCGATGCTCGACGAGCGCCTGCTCGTTCTTCGCGTCGTCGTACTCGGAGTTCTCGGCGATGTCGCCGAACTCGCGGGCAACGCGGATGCGATCAGCGACCTCGCGACGCTTCTCGGTCGAGAGGTACTCGATCTCCTGCTTCAGCTTCTCGTAGCCCTCTTTGGTGAGGATTACTTCTTTGGCCACGGCGGCCTCCTCCTAAAAGAACGCGAGGCGCTGGGGCGCCTTCGCGGGCGGGAATGGTAGCGCCGCAGGCGGTTATCCGCAAGGGGACGCCCAGGTACGATTTTCGGGAGTTCATGAGCCTGGATCTTCGTTCTTCCTGGTGGATTCGCGACATCGAGGTGCCGACACGCCTCGTGCTCGCGCCGATGGCGGGCGTCAGCGTGCAGGCGTTCCGGCGCCAGGGTCGCCGCTTCGGCGCCGGCCTCGTCTGCTCGGAGATGGTCAGCTGCGCCGGCCTTCACCACGGCAACGAGAAGACGCTCGGCTACCTCCGCATCGCCGCCGACGAGCACCCGCTCGCCGTGCAGATCTTCGGCTCCGAGCCGACGCTGATGGCCGAGGCCGCGCAGATGGTCGTCGAAGCCGGCGCCGACATCGTCGACATCAACTTCGGCTGCCCCGTGCGGAAGGTGACGAAGACCGGCGCCGGGGCGACGCTGCTCGACGACCCGGAACGCGCGACGCGGATCGTCGGCGCGGTCGCCGGCGCGGTCGACGTCCCGGTCTCGGTGAAGATGCGCCGCGGGCTCGAGGACGGCTCACGCGCGTGCCTGGAGATCGGCCCGAAGCTGGTCGAGGCCGGGGCGGCGACGCTCACCCTGCATCCCCGCTCGGCGAAGCAGATGTACACCGGCACCGCCGACCATTCGCTGACCGCGGAGCTCGTCGAGCTCGTCGACGTCCCCGTGATCGCCTGCGGCGACGTCACCTCGCGCGCGAAGGCGCAGAGCGTGCTCGCGACGACCGGCGCGGCGGCGGTCATGGTCGGCCGCGGCGCCCAGGGCAACCCGTGGGTGCTGCGCGAGATCCTCGGCGAGGACGACGGCGAGCCGACCCGCGAGGAGGTCGCCGCCGAGCTGATCCTGTTCATCCGCGAGACCGTGCGCGAGATGGGCGAGCGCCGCGCCTCGGGGTTCCTGAAGAAGTTCTACGGCTGGTACCTCGGCCGCGGCCGCTTCCCGCGGCCGTTCAAGCAGGAGCTCGTCGTGCTCGAGACGACCGACGAGGTCGTCGAGCGGCTGTTCGCGGCCGCACCGGGCGCCGCCGAGGTGCTGGAGCGGCTCGAGGCGCGAGCAGCCGGAGGCCGACGGACGTGCTCCTCGACCTTCCGATCTCGATCTACGGCGGCGGCTGACAGAAACTCAGCGCTCGGCCGGCTCTAGGAGTTCCTCTCCCAGACGAGCCGTAACCCGTGGAGTGTCAGCTCCGGGTCGACGGCCGTGATCGTCGCCGAGTGCGGGGCGATCAACTCGGCCAGGCCGCCGGTCGCGACGACGGGCGCGTCCGGCGCGCCAAGCTCCGCGCGGATCCGCTCGACGATCGCGTCGACCTGCCCGGCGAAGCCGTAGACGAGCCCCGACTGGAGCGCCGACACCGTCGTCTGGCTGATCACGCGCTCCGGCGGCTCGAACGGCACCTTCGGCAAACGGGCCGCGCGCGCGAAGAGCGCGTCCATGGAGACCTCGATGCCCGGCGCGAGCACCCCGCCGGCGAATTCCCCCGCTGCCGAGACGACGTCGAAGTTCGTCGAGGTACCGAAGTCGACGACGACGGACGGCGCGCCGTGACGCTCGCGCGCGGCGACCGCGTTCGCGATCCGGTCGGGGCCGACCTCGCGGGGATCGTCGTACCGGATCGCCATCCCGGTCGGGATGCCCGGGCCGAGCACGAGGAGCTCGACGCCGACCCAGCGCTCGGCGAACGCCTGGTACTCGTGCGCGAGCTGCGGCACCGACGAGCACAGCACGATCCCGTCCAGCGTCTGGAGGTCGACGAATGCGCGCAGCAGCACGGCGAGCTCGTCGCCGGTGTGGGTCCGGTCGGTGCCGACCCGGAACTGCTCCGTCAGGCGGTCGCCCTCGAACAGCCCGAAGACCGTCTGTGTGTTGCCGACGTCGACGGCGAGCAGCATTGGGGGCGAGCCTACCGCCCGCCCCCACGCCACGAGGCGGTCGTCCTACGAGCCGACGGACTTACAGGCCGGGACGTGCAGCTTCGTCCAGGCCGCGTCCTCGGCATCGCTCAGAGCCGAGAGCCGTTTGTCGACGGCGTTGAACTGCTTCTGCGGGTCGGCTCCGGTGTCGAGCTTGGCAATCAGCGCCTTGATGCCGATCAGCTGCCCCTGCTCGGCGGCCAGGGCCTTCCCGTGCAGGAATTTCAGCGCGGGCGGCGGGGTGACCTTTCGCAGAGCCGTGTACTGCGCCTCGAAGATCGGCGTCGCCTGCTTCAGGTAGCGGCCGATGTCCTTCGCCGACGCCGGAGTGGTCAGCTTCTTCAGCTTGGCGGTCGTCGTCTTGCAGATCGCGGTCGCCTGCTGCCGGTACTGCGCGGGCGTCGCTGCGAGCGCGACGCCGGCGACGATCAGTGCGCCCGCGGCGGCGAGCGCGGCAAATCCTGCCTGCATGTGTGAGAGCCCTTTCGGTCGGTTGGGAAGAGCTGCTGCCTAGGTTTCGTCGTCGGAGCCGAGTGTCTCGCCGATCCGTTCGGCGAGCGCTTCGGCGGTCAGCCGTGGCTCCTCGCCCTCGCCGCGCAGCTCCTCGACCGTGACGTCGCTCGAGGTGAACACCTCCGCGCGCGGGATGATGCGCGACGGGCGGTTCTTGTCCCAGACCCAGACGTCCTCCATCTTCAGGTGGAAGAACGGGTAGTTCGGCTGCGGGTTCGCCTGGAGGTCGAGCGTGTTGCAGAGATACGTCGCATCCTGCGTGAGCACGCAGTAGCGGAACAGCGGAAAGACCGTCGTGTATTCCCTCTTCAGCTGGAGCTCCAGCTCTGCCTCGAACTCGTCGAGCTCGTCGATGTGCGACATTCAGGACGATTGTATCCCCGCGAGGATCTCCGAGAGAGCCCCTTTTCCAGGAACAACGAGCGCGGGAGCCAGCTCGAACAGCGGCTCCAGCACGAACAATCGTTCGTGCAGGCGGGGGTGTGGAACCTCCAGACCCGGCTCGGCGACCTGTTCATCGCCGTACAGGAGCAGGTCGAGGTCGATCGTCCTCGGCCCGAACCGTGGCCCCTCGCGCGTGCGCCCCAACCGCCGCTCGATCCCGAGCAGCCGGTCGAGCAGCTCGCCGGGCGGCAGCTCGGTGTCGATCGCGGCGACGGCGTTCAGGAACCGCGGCTGGTCGAGGTACCCCACCGGCTCGGTCTCGCGGACGGTGGAGACCGCGACCACGGTCAGGCCGGGCTCGGCAGCGAGCTGCTCGAGCGCAGCGCGGAGCATCGCGGAACGGTCGCCCAGGTTGGCCCCGAGACCGACGTAGGCGCGGGTCACGTTGCCCGCGCGAGCTCCTGGTCGGCCGAAACGGGCTTCAGCGTGACCGGAAGCGCTCCGCGGTCGCCGCCGACCACTCGGCCGGGATGCCGCCGGGGCGGCGCTTGCGGACGCGAACGCGGGCGCCTTGCACCGGGAACGCGGCCACGAGCGCGTCCGCGACGAGCGCGGCCAGTGACTCGATCAGGTCGCAGCGGGTCGCGTCGGAGACCTCCTCGACGAGCGCGGCGATTTCCCGGTAGTCGATCGCGTCCTCGACACGGTCGGTCGCCGGCTCCTCGACCTCGAGCTCGACGTCGAAGAGAAACGTCTGGCCCTCCCGCTGCTCGCTCTCCAGCACCCCGTGATGCCCGAACACCTCGAGGCCGTGCAACTCGATCTTCATTTCCTGCTCACAGGATCGCCTGCGCCGCGGTCAGGGCCTCGACGGTCTCGCGCACGTCGTGGACGCGCAGGATCGTCGCGCCGCGTTCGTAGGCGGCCACGGCCGCGCCCACGCTTGCCGCCGTCGAGCCGGTCGTTGCCTCCGGTTCGCCCAGAAGGCGGCCGAGCGAGCTCTTCCGCGAGAAGCCGATCACCACGGGGCGCCCGAGCGCGAGCAGGACGTCGAGGCGGCGCACCAGCTCGAAGTTCTGCTCCACGGTCTTGCCGAAGCCGATCCCGGGGTCGAGCGCGACGCGCTCCTCGGGGATCCCCGCAGCGACGGCGACGCCGAGCCGTTCCTCGAGGAACGAGGCGACCTCGGAGGCGACGTCGTCGTAACGCGGGTCGAGCTGCATCGTCCGCGGCTCGCCGAGCATGTGCATCAGGCAGAGGTACGCGCCCGAGTCGGCGACGACGCCGGCGAGCTCGGGGTCGCCGCGGAGCGCGGTGACGTCGTTGACGAGCTCGGCGCCGAGCTCGAGCGCGCGGCGGGCGACCTCCGCCTTCGACGTGTCGATCGAGACGGGCGCGCCCTCGAGCTGCTCGAGCACCGGGACGACGCGGCGAAGCTCCTCCTCCGGCGAAACCCCCTCCGACCCTGGCCGCGTCGACTCGCCGCCGACGTCCACGATCGCCGCCCCCTCGTCGAGCATCCGCCGCGCGGACGCGACCGCGTCCTCGGTGCGGAAGTTGACCCCGCCGTCGGAGAACGAGTCGGGCGTGACGTTGACGACGCCCATCACGGACGGCCGCGGAAACCGCTCCTCGATCGAGATCACGAACTGAAGTGTGCAGGGACTGACCCCTGTAGGTTCCGCGCATGCGCATCGCCGTCCTCGGCACCGGGATCATGGGCGGCCCGATGGCGCGGAACCTCGCCGCCGCCGGGCACGACGTGACCGTCTGGAACCGCACCCGCGAAAAAGCCGAGGGCCTCGGTGCGACCGTCGCCGGCACACCGGCCGAGGCGGTCGACGGCGCCGAGGTGCTCGTCACGATGCTCGCCGACGGTCCGGCGATCGAGGAAACGGTGTCCCGAGCTCGACCCGGCGACTCACTGGATTCAGATGTCGACGGTCGGGGTGGCCGACACCGCCCGCTTCTCCGGGCGCCACGCGTGCTACGTCGACGCGCCCGTGCTCGGCTCGAAGCCCCAGGCCGAGGCCGGCGAGCTGCTCGTGCTCGGGGCCGGGGCCGAGCGCCCCGAGAAGGTCTTCGACGCGATCGCGAGCCGCGTGCTGTGGCTGGCCGACGAGCCCGGCGCGGGGACGAAGCTGAAGCTGACGACGAACCTCTGGATCATGAATCTGGTCGAGAACCTCTGCGAGACGTTTGCTCTCGCGCAGGCGAACGGGCTCGACCCGCGACTCTTCCTCGACGCGATCAGCGGCCGCCCGATGGACACGCCCTATGCCGGTATGAAGGGCGAGAAGATCCTGAGCGGCGATTTCTCGCCCGCGTTCACCGTGACCAACGCGGTGAAGGACGTACGCCTTGCCCTGGCGATGGCAGGCGAGGCAGGGATCGAGCTCGGCCTCGGCCCGGCCACGCTCGAGCGTTTCGAGCGCGCGATCGAACTCGGCCACGGCGACGAAGACACCGCTGCCGCGTGGTTCGCCAGCCGCCCCGATTGACCCCGGCCCCAAACCGTGTTGTGATGCCAGCTGTTCATCTGAGTCGGAAGGAGCTGGCGTATGACTGAAGCAGCAGCTGCGGCACCGGCGGCCCGCGCCGTCGGACAGCAACGAGGCGTGTGGTTCGTCGCACTGATCGGGCTTCTCACCCTCGGGATCTACTGGATCTACTGGTACTACAAGACCGGCGAGGAGATCAAGAACTACTCGGGCGAGGGTCTGGGCGGTGTCCTCTGGCTCGTGATCGCGCTGGTCGTCACGCCCGTGATGTGGTTCGTGGCGCCGTCCGAGGTCGGCAAGCTCCATTCCAGCGAGGGTCAGCAGGCGCCCGTGAGCGGCACGACGGGGTTCTGGATGCTCCTGCCGCTCGTCGGCTACTTCGTCTGGACGATCAAGGTCCAGGGCGCGCTCAACCGCTTCTGGGCGAGCAAGGGCGCGGCAGCCTAGCCCGTCCTTCGGTGCCGCGGGCGGCTCCGAGGAGCCGCCCGCTCACTTCCGCTCAGGCCGGAGACGGCGCCGCGTGCGGCATCTCGATGCCGCGCGCCGCCCACGTGCCGCCGGCCGCCAGGATCCCGCCGGCGAGCGCGAGCCACGCGCCGGTGTCCAGGCTGCCGAACTGGTTGAAGGCCCGGACGATCGGGTCGAAGGCGACCAGGCCGAGCAGGATCAGCGAGACGATGACGTCGAGCCCCTTCGTCCCGGTGCCCGCCGCGGAGGCGGCCCAGACCAGCCCCGCGATGATCGCGACGATCAGCATCACGATTCCGAGCGAGTGGCCGGAGGCGTTCCAGTAGCTCTGTCCCTCGTCGGCCATGATGAAGATCCCGGGGAAGACCAGCGCGATCCCGGCTCCCGCCGCAAGCGATGCGGGGGTCAGGCCGGCCGGCGTCGAGCGTTCGCCGCCTGCCGCGTTGATCGCCGCCGCCGCTCCCAGCAGGACGACGATGCCGCCGGCGAAAGGCAGCCACGTGCCCGCCCTCGTCTGATCCCAGTCGTTGAAGGCCGTCACCGCGGGGAACCACCCGAAGTACCCCACCATCAGCGCGCCGAGCCCGGCCAGCCACCCATCGGTCTGCCAGCCGGCAAACGACAGGAGCACGCAGAGCGCGGCGAGGATCGCTGCTGCGAGCCCGAAGGCCGCGAGCGTGCCGTCGATGTCCCAGTAACTCTGGCCGCCGAGGGCCGTGACGAAGATTCCAACGATGGCGAGGACCGCGCCGATGGACGCGAGGCCTCTACCTGCCATTGGATTCACAATCCCCTCCCTTGGAGATGTGGGGTTGTTGACCCGCGGAGCGTCTCAAACCGGGATGACGGTGTCCAGGGGTTTCCCGTATCTCCGAGTTCGGTTTTCCGACCGCGTGGCTCGTTCTAGGCCGGAGCGGCCGCTGAGTCCGGCAGAGCCATCCGGCGAGCGGCCCACGTCCCTCCCGCGGCGAGAATGCCGCCGAGGAGACCGAGCCAGGCGCCGATCTGCAGGTCGCCGAGGTGGTCGAACGCAGATCCGATCGGCTCGCTCGCCATCAGACCGAGCAGAACAAGCCCCAGTGCGAGGTCGAGCCCATGCGTTGCCGCGCCGCCGTACGCAGCCGTCCACGTGAGACTGGCGAGGATGGTCACGGCCAGCATCACGATCCCGAGCCAATGGCCGAACGGCCCGTTCCAGTAGCTCGTGTCCGAGCTGGCGTACAGGAAGATGCCCGGGATGCAGAGCGCAATCCCGATCCCGGCGAAGAGCATCGGGGGAGTCAGCCTTGCCGGGGTCGAGGCCGGCCCACCGGTCGCGAGCAGCGCGCCTGCCGCTCCGATCGTGATCAGCGCGGCGCCTGCAAGCGCCAGCCAGAGACCGACCTTCGTCTGATCCCACTGGCTGAACGCAAGGTAAGCCGGGAACCACGCGTAGTAGCCGAGCAGCAATGCCCCGGTCGCGAAGAGCCAGCCGTCCGTCGCCCGGCCCGCGAACGACGCGGCAGCGAACAGCAGCGCCAGGATCGCAGCGCCGAGGCCGAACGCGGCGAGTGTGACGTCGAGATCCCAGTAGCTCTGCGGCGGGGTGGCTGCAAGCGCGTCGAGCCAGACGGCGACGATCGCGAGCACGGCCCCGATCGCCGCGAGTGCTCTACCTGCTGTTGGTTTCACTGTCCCCTCCCTTGTGGGCGCGTGCCGATCGACCGGCGGAGCCTGCCAAAGGAGGACGGCCGTGTCTAGCGCGCGACCGGTTTACGGCTTCGCGCCCTCGGGGGGCGGCGGCTGGGAGAGCGCACCCGGAAGCGGGAACGGCTTCGGCCGCGGCTGCGGCCGCTTCTCGCGCTCCGGCGCGGGCGGCTCGGGCGCCGGTGGCGCCTCCTCCTTGAACACGTCGTCCTCGTGCTCGCCGGCGAGCAGCCGCTCGAACTGGTCCTTGTCGATCGTCTCACGCTCGATCAGGATCGCCGAGAGCCGGTGCAGCACGTCCATGTGCTCGCGCAGCACCTGGTGCGCGCGGTCGTGCGCCTCCTCGATCACGCGGCGGATCTCGTCGTCGATCTCGCGCGCGACCTCCTCGGAGTAGTCGGGCTCGTTGCCCATCTCGCGGCCGAGGAACGGCATGTCGTGGTTGCGGCCGAGGACGCGCGGGCCGAGCTTCTCGCTCATCCCGAAGCGCATGATCATCTGCTTCGCCGTCGAGGTGACCTTCTCGATGTCGTTGGCGGCGCCGGTCGTGACTTCCTGGAAGACGAGCTCCTCCGCGGCCCGGCCGCCGAGCGTCATCGCCAGCTGGTCCATCAGCGCCGACTTCGTCGTCAGGTAGCGGTCCTCGCGCGGCAGCGAGATCGTGTAGCCGAGCGCCTGGCCGCGGCTGATGATCGAGATCTTGTGCACCTCGTCGGTGTGCTCGAGGTAGTGCCCGACGAGCGCGTGGCCCATCTCGTGGTAGGCGGTGATCTTCCGCTCCTCCTCGGAGAAGAGCCGCGTGCGCTTCTCCGGGCCCGCGATTACGCGCATGATCCCCTCCTCGAGCTCCTCCTGCTCGACGACCTTCTTGCCGCGGCGCGCGGCGAGCAGGGCGGCCTCGTTGACGAGGTTCGCGAGGTCGGCCCCGGTGAACCCGGGCGTGCCGGCGGCGAGCGTGTCGAGATCGACCTCGGACGCGAGCGGCTTGCCCTTCGCGTGCACCTCGAGGATCTTGCGGCGGCCGTTGCGGTCGGGCCGGTCGACGACGATCTGCCGGTCGAAGCGGCCGGGGCGCAGCAGGGCCGGGTCGAGGATGTCGGGCCGGTTGGTGGCCGCGATCAGAATGATGTTGTCCTTCAGCTCGAACCCGTCCATCTCGACGAGGAGCTGATTCAGGGTCTGCTCGCGCTCGTCGTGGCCGCCTCCGAGGCCGGCGCCGCGGTGACGGCCGACGGCGTCGATCTCGTCCATGAAGACGATGCACGGCGCGGCCTGCTTGGCCTGCTCGAACAGGTCGCGGACGCGCGAGGCGCCGACGCCGACGAACATCTCGACGAAGTCGGAGCCGGAGATCGAGAAGAACGGCACGCCCGCCTCGCCGGCGACCGCGCGGGCGAGCAGCGTCTTACCCGTGCCGGGCGGCCCGTAGAGCAGAACGCCCTTCGGGATCCGGGCTCCGAGCGCCTGGAACTTCTTCGGGTTCTCCAGGAACTCCTTGATCTCCTGGAGCTCCTCGACCGCCTCGTCCACGCCGGCGACGTCCTTGAACCCGATCTTCGGGCTGTCGGGCGCCATGCGCTTGGCGCGGCTCTTGCCGAAGCTCATCACCTTCGAGCCGCCGCCCTGTACCTGGTTCATCAGGAAGATCCAGAAGCCGAACAGGAGCACGAACGGGAGCAGCGAGGTGAGGATCGACCACCACGGGGACGAGCCCGTGCCCTTGGAGTCGAACGTGACGTGCTTTTTCTGGAGCAGGTTCTGGAAGGTGATCTGCGACTGGTCGCTCGGGTAGTTGACCTTCCACTTCTTGTCCTCGCCGATCAGCGTCGCGGTGATCTGCTTCTTGCTCGGGCTGAAGACGACCTCCTGGACCTGCTGCGGGTCGTTCTCGACCTTCTGGATCAGGTCGGAGTACGTGACCTTGCGCGGAGCCTTCGACTTCGGGATCAGCGTCTGGCTCGCCAGGTACACGAGCAGCACGATCACGATCAAAGGAAAAAGCGCGCTACGGAAGAAGCGATTCACGATTTTTCAAGGCTCAGGGTAGCAGGGTGGTTCCCTCTGACCCTACGGCCGGAGCCCTGGTATCGGTTTACGCGCCGTCTTGCAGCGTGCCCTGGCAAAGCCCGGTCACGCGCATCCGAACCATGAGGTTACGCCTCCGGCATGAGGTCGTCGCTCAGCACCCCCACGTAGGGGAGATTGCGGTACCGCTCGGCGAAATCGAGGCCGTAGCCGATCACGAACTTGTTCGGGATCTCGAAGCCGATCCAGCGCACCGGAACGTCGATTTCGCGGCGTTCCGGCTTGGTCAGCAGCGCGCAGATCTCGAGCGATGCGGGCTCGCGGGACTCGAGGTTCCGCATCAGGTACGAGAGTGTCAGGCCCGAGTCGATGATGTCCTCGACGACGAGCACGTTGCGCCCTTCGATGTTGATGTCGAGGTCCTTGAGGATCCGCACGACACCCGAGGAGTCGGTCGCCGCGCCGTAGCTCGAGATCGCCATGAAGTCGACCTCGCAGTGGACGGTCAGGTGGCGCATCAGGTCGGCCATGAAGAAGACGGCGCCCTTGAGGACGCCGATCAGGAGCAGGTCCTTGCCCGCGTACGCGGCGGAGATCTCCTCGCCGAGCTCGGCGATCCGCGCGCGTAGGGAGTCGGAGTCGATCAGGACTTCCCCGACGGCGCGATCCAGCTCGGTGTGCATCACGTCCGTGTCACCCGTACCTCTGCATCCTCCACGATTCCGGGAACCGCGACAACCTCGTCGTCACGCACGACGACGGGCCAGGAATCCCGCTCGTTGCGAGGAACCTTTGCGTCCACGAAGATGTCCTGGAGCTTCTTGCTGCGTCCTGCGAGCCGGTCGCCGGGCCGGCGGGCACGCACTTCGAGCCCCGGCGCGTCGGACTCGATCGTCCAAGGTCCCCACCGCACCGCCCCGTGCTCGAGCGAGATGCGGTCGTACTCGCGGGTCGCGCGGATCCCGCCGCCGAGGTCGGCCGACTTCGTTCCGTCCCGAGTCGCGAGCAGCTCGAGCAGCGTGTCCTCCATCTGGCGCGGGAGGCGCGGGCGTTCGTCGGCGAGTCGGGCGATGTTCTGCTCGGCCGCCGGGTGGAGCTGCCGGAGCAGCGGGACGAGCTCGCTGCGGATCAGGCCGCGGAGCGTGTCCGGATTGGTGGAGTCGGTGCGGTAGGCCAGCCCGTGGTCGCGGCAGTAGGCCTCGGTCTCCTCGCGCCAGACCGCCAGGAGCGGTCGCACGACACCGTCCTCGCGCCTGGCCTTGATCCCGCGGGTCGAGCCGCTCGCCGCCAGCCGGTAGAGGACGGTCTCGACCTGGTCGGAGGCGGTGTGGCCGGTGGCGCGGAGGCCGTCGGTGAGGGAGTAGCGGAGGTCGCGGAGCTCGGCCTCCGTCGAGGCCGGCGGGGCGACGATCACCTCGGCTCCGAGGACGTCGCGGCAAAAGCCGGCGTCGGCCTCGGACTCCTCACCGCGGAGCCCGTGGTTCACGTGGACTGCCGTGACACGATGGCCCAGCTCGCGCAAGGCGTGCCACAGACAGGTCGAGTCGGCGCCCCCCGAGACGAGGCACGTCACCTCCCCGCCGGGCTCGATCAGGTCGTGCCGGCGGATGTGCGCCTCGATCCGCTCCAGGAGCTCCACTCAGGGCCATTGTGCCGCGGATAGGGTTCGGCCGTGCTCGACGAGTCGACGGAGTTTGGAACGCACGCCGCCCGGCGGCTGCGTGAGGAGATCATCGGCTGGCTGACTACGGTGACGCCCAAGGGCGCACCACGTCCGGTCCCGGTCTGGTTCCTCTGGGACGGAGACCGCTCGATCCTGCTCTACAGCCGGCCGGAGAAGCGGAAGCTGGAGAACATCGCCGCGAACCCGAACGTCAGCCTGAACCTGGACAGCGACCGCGTCGACGCGGACATCGTCATCTGCTGGGGCGAGATCCGCGTTTCGGACGACCCGCCCGCAGACCAGGTTGCGAAGTACGTCGCGAAGTACGCCGAACGCATCGCCGCGCTCGGCTGGACGCCGGAGAGCTTCGCCGCGGACTTCAGCGTGCCGCTGCGGATCGACGTATCCCGCATCCACGGCTGGTAGACGACAGGCCGGAGGCCTGTCCCTAGAAGATCAGCGAGCGGTAGGTGATCGTGCGGCGCATGCCGACGCCCTCGTACACGCGGATCGCCGGAGCGTTCTCCGGGCGCACGAACAGGCACACTCGCGGCACCTGCTCGAGCAGGCGGCGGCAGAGGTCGCGCATCCCGCGCTGCGCGTAGCCGCGGTTTCGCACCGAGGGATCGACCCAGACCTGCTGGAGCTGGACGGCCTCGGGAGTCCAGGCAGAGGCCTCCGCCTTGAAGAGGATCGTGCCGTTCTCGAGCCAGAGCCAGGACCGGCCCTCGCCGATCTGCGCCTGCGTGCGCCAGCGGAAGCCGTCCGGGTCGCGGTCGAGCGGGTTGATGCCGATCTCCTCCTCGTGCGCGGCCGCGCAGGCCGGGACGAGCAGCGACAGGTCGGCGAGCGTCGCCTCCCGCAACCCCGTCCCGCCGGGCTCCGGCGGCTCTTCGAGCACATAGACGGGCTGCCCCGGCCGGTCCTCCCGCGGAGTCGGCATCTTCGCGCCGGCCTCGGCCCAGAGCTCGTCGACCGCGCGCTCCTCGCCGATCACCATCCGCGCGCGACTCGACGCAGCCGCTCGCCCGAAGGCGCCGCAGCCCGCCCCGGACGGCACGACGTTCGCGCCGACGTGGCAGAGCGCCGTCAGCTTCCCGTTCGAAGCGAGCGCAGAGAAACGACCGAGGCCCCGGCGCGCGACGTCCTCGAGGAAGACGCGCTCGACCGGATCGTCCTCGCAGAAGGAGAGAATCTGGCCCAGAGTCGGCTCGATCAGGCTCATTCGTCCATGGTCGCATAGGCTCCTCCTCATGCCTATCCACCTTCGTGCCGAGCCGGGGGACTACGCCGACAGCTGCCTGCTCCCGGGCGACCCGTTCCGGGCCAAGTACATCGCCGAGACCTTCTTCGGCGACGCCGTCGAGGTGAACCACGAGCGCGGGATGCTCGGTTACACGGGCACGTTCCGCGGCAAGCGCGTCTCCGTCCAGTCGAGCGGGATGGGCTGTCCCTCGGCCGGAATCGTGATCGAGGAGCTGACGCAGCTCGGCGTCAAGAAGATCCTTCGCGTGGGCACCTGCGGCGGCCTCCAACCCGACCTCTCGGTGGGCGACCTGATCGTCGCGCTCTCCGCGACGCCCGCGGACGCCACCGTGCCGCACCTGATCGGCGGCGAGCCGCACGCGCCGACAGCCGACTGGGAGCTCATCCACGGCGCCGTCCATCACGCGAAGGAGCTCGGCAAGAAGGTGCGCATCGGCGGCGTGGTCTCCAGCGACGTCTTCTACAACCCGGACGGCGGCCAGTACCAGCGCTGGTCGGACCGCGGCATCCTCGCGGTCGAGATGGAGGCGGCGATGCTCTTCACCCTCGGGGCGCTGAAGAAGATCCAGACCGGCTGCCTGCTGATCGTCAGCGACGTCGTCGTCGAGGGCGAGTTCAAGCGGATCACCGACGAGGACATGCGCGCCGCCGTCGACCAGATGACCGAACTCGCGCTGGTCACGGTCACCGACGACCATTAGCGAAACCGTCTTCCTGGTCAACCCCGCGTCGGCCGGCGGGACGACCGGCCGCCGCTGGCCGGAGCTCGCTCGGCAGCTCTCGGCGCACGGGCTCGAGGGCGACACCCTGTTCTCCGAGCAACCCGGGCACCTGCGAGAGCTGGCGCGCCGCGCTGCCGAGGACGGTGCCGTGCTTCTCGTCGCGGTCGGCGGCGACGGGACTGTGAACGAGGTCGCATCGGGGATCGCCGGCATCGACGGCGTCGAGCTCGCGGTGATCCCGCGCGGGACAGGCGTCGACTTCGTGCGCACGTACGGGATCCCGAGCAAGCTCGACGCCGCGGTCGAGGTCGCGGTCCGCGGCGCCACGCGGGAGATCGACGCCGGCCGCGTCGGCTACCGCGCCTGGTCGGGCGAGGCCGAGGAGGGCTGGTTCGTCAACGCGGCGGGCGCCGGGATGAGCGGCGCGGTCGCGAAGCGCACGAACGAGTCGTCGAAGGCGTTCGGCGGCAAGGTCTCGTACCTGTGGTCGACGCTGGCCGTCTTCGCGCGCTGGCGGAACACCGAGGTTCGCGTCTCCGTCGACGACGAGACCCGAGCGGGACGCATGCACGAGATCGTCGTCGCGAACGGCCGCTATCTGGGCGGCGGGATGATGCTCACCCCCGAGGCCGAGCCCGACGACGGGCTCTTCGACGTGCTGCTGATCGGCGACATCACCAAGGCCGACCTCGTCCGCATTCTGCCGAAGATCTACCGGGGCACGCATCTCCCCCACCCGAAGGCCGAATTACTCCGCGGCCGCGCCGTCAGCGTCGACGCGGACGTCCCACTGCCGGTCCAGCTCGACGGCGAGCAGCCCGGCACGACGCCGGTTCGCTTCGAGGTGGTCCCCAAGGCGCTCCGGCTGCGCGTGCCGTCTGGCCCCGCGCCGAGCGAGCGCGCGTGATCGACTAGGACTCTTTGCGCGCGGCGTTCTTCGCGCGCGTCGAGGTGGTCTTGCGCGCGGCAGCCGACCGCGTCGTCTTCGGCTTGGCGGCCTTCGCCGCCGGCTTCGAGAGCGCGTCCAGCCGCCGCTCGAGGTCAGAGACGCGCTTCTCGAGCGGGTCGAGGCTGCGGATCTTCTTGGACATCTCGTCGACGCGTTCCCGCATCCCGTTCATCGCCTCGACGAACCTGACGCCGCCGAACACCTCCGCGATGCGCTGGAACGCATCCTCACCCTGCTCGGCGAGCCTGGTGATCATGTCCTTCTGGGCCGGTCCCTTGGGCATCCCGGAAAGATACCGCGCCGGCCCGTCACCAAACGGTCGAAACAGCTCTACGGGTGGATCACGACCGGCTCGCCGCCGATCGTCGCCGCGAAGAGCCGCTTCAGGGTCTCGTTCGGGACGCGGATGCAGCCGTTCGACACGGCGCGGCCGATCGACCAGGGCGCATTCGTTCCGTGGATCCCGATCGGGCCGCCCTGCGCCCACCCCGTCAGGACGTTCGAGAACGCTGAAACGCCGAGCGCCGCTGGACCGTAGGGGCCGTTCGGGTCGGTCGCGATGATCCGCTGATCGACATAGAAGCGGCCGACCGGCGTCGGCGTGGCGGGCGAGCCGACAGCGACCGGCGTCTTCAAGAGCAGCTTGTGGCCGGTGAAGAACCGCAACTCGCGCGCCGAGAGGTCGACGTCGATCCACGCGGTCACCCGCTGGACGAGCACGTCCGCCGGCCGCACGTAGCCGATGATTCCGTTCGGCCGCATCGGCAGCTGGACCCGGTACCACGACGCGCTACACGTGTGCGTGAGGATCGCGCCGACGAGGCCGAAGGTGGTCGGGTAGCCGTTCTCGTTCAGCTTCGCGAAGCGCTTCAACTCGCCACCGCCGGGTTTCCTGTAGGCCGGCGTCTCCGACTTGACGACCGCCGCGTACGCGGCGGTCGTCTTACCGATCGGGTGCAGCATGCCCGCATGGCACGTCTTCTTGCCGGGGGCGCGCGCCGGGGACGCGGTCGCGGGCACCACGGCGAGCGCCGCCAGCAGGACGACAACCGGAACCAACTTCACACTCATATTGTCGTCAAGACTTGCAATGAGCCGAGTTCATCGACATCAACCGGAGCTTAGGCGAGTGATCCGCCAACGGGACGGCGTGCCCTACGAGGTGGAGATCCGGGTGTGCAGCGTCTGCGGCCGCGTGCTCGACGAGCGGCCGGTCAGGCGAGCAGCCGCATAGCGGCGGACAGGGTCTCGGCGGCGCCGTCTTCGATCTTCACTTCGGCGCGGGAGTCGTACGGCGTCGGCCCCCTGTTGACGATCGCGAGCGCAGCGCCCGCGGCCAGGGCCTCGTCGGGCAGCCCGGCGACCGGATAGACCTCGAGCGAGGAGCCGACGACCAGGAAGAGGCCGGCGCCGCGCGCCAGCTCGAACGAGCGGTCGATCGCCTCCTCCGGGAGCAGCTCGCCGAACATGACCACGTCCGGCTTGAGGACGGCACCGCAGCGCTCGCAGTGCGGGACGGGCAGCAACTCGACGACACGGTCGAAGGGCTCGGTGTGCCCGCAGTCCAGGCAGCTGGAGGTGCGCAACGAGCCATGGACCTCGATCACGTTCACCGACCCGGCCCGCTCGTGCAGCCGGTCGACGTTCTGGGTGATCACCGCCTCGACGAGCCCGCGCCGCTCGAGCTCGGCCAGCACCTGGTGCGCCGGGTTCGGCTTCGCCTCGGTGAGCACGCCGAGCCGCTTGGAATAGAAGTCCCAGACCTTCGCGGGGTCGCGGCGGAAGGCGTCGATCGTCGCGTAGTCCATCGGGTCGTACTCCGCCCAGATGCCGCCGGCCGACCTGAAGTCCGGAATCCCCGACTCGGTGCTCGCGCCCGCGCCCGTCAGCACGACGCACGGCTGGCGGGTGCGGATCAGCTCGGCCAGACGCTCGGTGCTCACCGCCGCGATAGTACGTACCGGATGGAGGGCTTCCGGTTCTGGACCGAGATCGCGGTCCGCTTCGCCGAGACCGACGCGCAGGGCGTCGCGCACAACGCGACCTACCTGGTCTGGTTCGAGGTCGCGCGCATCGAGTACCTCGCGCGCTTCCGCGGCGGCTACAAGAGCCTCCAAGCCGACGGCTACGAGGCGCTGACGACGGAGTCGCACGTCCGCTACCTCCAGCCCATCTTCTTCGACGACCGGATCAAGATCAACGCCCGGTGCGTCGACGTGCGCGGCGCGCGCTTCCGCTACGAGTACGTGCTCGAGCGCGAGGGCGAGATCGTCGCCGACGGCTGGACGCAGCACGCGGTCGTCGACCGCGTCACGTTCAGGCCGACGCGGTTCCCGGCGTGGCTCGCCGAGGCGATCGCCGCGGCCGAGTCCTAGCCGGTCGGGCCGGTCGGGACGGTGTCGGTCGGCGCGGTGTCGGTCGGCGCGGCGGTGTCGGTCGGCCCGGTCGGCGCGAGCGTCACCGGCAGGGACGTGCTCGGGCGCCGACCTGCGGCGTCGGCTTGGGCTTCGGCTTCGGCTTGGGCTTCGGCTTCGGCTTCGTCCCGACGTCGACGATCTGCTTGTCGCCCTGGTAGCTGGAGTACCAGGTGTTGTCGTAGAGCAGCTTCCCCTTCTGGTCGTACACCCGGCGGGTCACGCTCGTCGACTGCGGCGCGGAGCCGGCCTGCTCGACCACCTTCTGGCCGACGTACAGGTCGGGGTCCGGAACCTCCTTGATCGGCATGGGCCCGGTGGTGACGAGCGGCGTCGTCTCGCTCTCCACGCGGCGGTGCTGAGGTGTCCCGTAGAGGTTCACGGACAGCGAGCTCTCGCTGACGAAGGTCCGGAGCAGGAGCCAGTGGCCAGTGTCGTTGACGAACTTGAGGTCGATGTCCGGATAGTTGACCGTGGCGTCGCGGCCCTGCGGATAGTGGCTGATGTAGAGCGCGTGGTTCGTGCGCGCCGTGATCGGCAGCCCTGCCTCGTAGGCGGCGTTGAACACCGTCGTCGAGACCTGGCACGTGCCACCGCCGAGGCCGTTCTCGAGCTCGCCGTTGATGATCACCGGCGCCTCGAGCAGCCCCTTGGCCGCGTTGCGCTCACCGGTCGTCCCGTTGAACGAGAACTCCTTGCCCGGCCCGATCAGCGTGTTGTCGACGAGGTGCGAGACGACCTGCACGTTGTGGATCCGGTTCGCGACGCCGCCGTAGTACGTCGTGTAGCTGGAGACGATCCCGTTGATCCCCATCGCCTGCGCGTCTGCGAGGGTCCGCTTGGCCGGATGCGTGGCGACCGCGACGGGGGCGACGCGGTTGACGCGGCGAACGGAAGCAGCGAGCAGCGCGCGCGCGGTCTTCGGCACGTCGACGATGAGCCCTTCCTTGTCCGGGCGGATCTTGATCCCGTTCGGGATGACGACGAACTGCGCGTCCTGGGCCGGCCGGTTGACCACCTTCTGGAGCCGCTCGAAGTACTTGTCCGCGCCGGGCCCGCCGAGCTTCAGCGTCGGTCGCGCCCTTGGCCGGCAGCTCGAGCAGGTCGGCGATCCGCCAGCGGGGCAGCCGGTAGTGGGTCGGCCCGACCGTCAGCACGACGGGAGCCGAGAGGGCGGCGCGCGTCTGCCTGAGCGCCGTCACGAGCATCGGGCCGGTCACCTCGGGCTCGTCGGTCTTCATCGGCAGAGCGACCCGGGAACCGCGCGACATCGACGCGAGCGCGGTGACGATCGCGGCGCGCGCGGCGTCGCGATCGAGCACGCTGCCGGCACGCGCGGGAACGGTCGACGCATGCAGGCCGCGGCGGACGACGGCGGCCTCGCGGTGCGGCCGGTCGACGATCTTGCCGATCCGGGCGAGCTCGTGCTTGAGCGCGTTCTTGTCGTACGTGGCCTCCGCGGCGACGTCGCCGCCGAAGAGGCGAAGTTCCACGCGGCGGAAGCCGCGAAACGGCCCGAAGCCGTCACCCTTCGCGCGGGCGGCGGCGACCGCGGCCGCCCAGTTCGACTTCAGGCCGATCTGGGACGCACGGAGCTTGAACGCGCGCCCGTCGACCGTGAACGTGACGGGCTTACCGCGCGAAGAAGCCGCGCGCCGCTCGAGCAGCAGCGCTGCCTCGGCCTGCGAGAGGCCGCCGACGTCGACCGAGTCGACCTTGATCCCATCGGCGATCGTCGCGGGCGAGCCCGCGTAGACGATCGCAGCGACGATCGCACCAATGACCAGGGCGAGGACTCCGAGCAAGCCGAGCCGCCTGATGCGCCGCGCGCGGGCCTGCCGCTGCCGGCGCAGGTAATACGGAGACTCCGTGACTCCCGCCTCGAGACGCAAGTCCGACATTGTACTCACGGTTTGCCAGCTGTCAGGTGCCGGAAATGGCTGTTCTTCACCGTTCGGAGACATTCGACGGGCGACCTGAAAAGCCATTCGCGGGGAGGGCTCCGTTGCCTGCCCCTGCGACTTGCGCCCCTGACAGCGATAAACGGCGAGCCGGGGCCTGGAGTTACGGGCTAAAGCGTGATCGAGGCGAGCCGCTGCTCGATCGTGCGCCGAGCCCGCTCGAGCGGCTCGGAGGAATGCTTGACGACGAACTGGTTGTTGGCGAGGAAGAACGCGGCCTCCAGCTCGAATGCGAGCTGATCCGGGATCCTCGCTCGGATCGAGCTCCCCCTTCGCCTGCCCTTCGCGCACCGTCTCGGCGAGCGTGCCGAGCCAGGAGTCGAAGACGGCGACGAGGCGGTCGCGCACCGGGCCGGGCTGCATGTTCATCTCCGTCAGCGCAGCGGCGAAGAAGCAGCCGCCGGGGAAGACGTCCTGCTCGACATAGCGGAGGTAGGCGTCGACGAACGCGTGGAGCCGCGGGAGACCCCCGGGCGCGCGCATCCCAGGCTCGACCACGTGCGCCTCGAAGATCCCGGTCGCCGACTCGATCGTCGCGAGCTGGAGCTCCTCCTTGGAGCCGAAGTGGGCGAAGAGCCCGCTCTTGCTCATCCCGACCGCGTCCGCAAGCCGCGCGAGCGAGAGCCCGCCCAGCCCTTCCACGGTCGAGAGCTTCGCCGCCTCCTCCAGGATCGCCGCCCGGCTGCGCTCGCCGTCGCTCCGGCGCTTCCGGGTCTGCGTGCGTGCTCACGCAATCCAAATTAGCACGAACGGTCGTACTTGTGATATGAATCCCGCACGAACGGTCGTGCTTGATAACCAGGAGGTAAGGATGGACCTGTACGTCATTCGCCGGCCCAGCGGCTGGGACACCGGCAAGGAGCTCGAGGCGGCCGCGGCGCGCTCCGCGCAGGTCGGCGACGAGGAGATGTCGTCCGACATCCGCTGGATCCGCTCGTACGTCGTCCGCGAGGCGGACGGCACGCTCGGCACGTTCTGCATCTACCAGGCGTCGAGCGAGGAGAAGATCCGCGAGCACGCGCAGCGGGCCGACCTGCCCGCCACCGACGTCTTCCCCGTGGTCGACGTCGTCGTCGTCCGCCCCGACCCCGTCGCGGCGACCGCGTAACGCGTCGAGCGCGAGGTGCTTCCTGCCCGGCTACTCGCGCGGCAGGAGCACCTCCCTCGCGATCACCAGCCGCTGGATCTGGGACGTGCCCTCGTAGATCTGGAACAGCTTCGCGTCCCGCATCAGCTTCTCGACCGGGTACTCCTTCATGTAGCCGTAGCCGCCGAAGATCTGGACGGCGTCGGTCGTCACCTCCATCGCCGTGTCGGCGGCGAAACGCTTCGCCATCGAGGAGTAGAGCGTCGCCTTGCGGCCCCAGCCGTGGTCGAGCATCCACGCCGCCTGGTGCGTGAGGAGCCGGGCGGCCTCGATCTTCGTCGCCATGTCGGCGATCAGGAAGTTGACGCCCTGGTGCATCGCGATCGGCTGGTCGAAGGTGACCCGCTGCTTCGAGTAGTCGCAGGCGTGCTCGAAGGCCGCACGGGCGACGCCGACCGCGCCGCTCGCCGTCCCGGGCCGCGTGCCGTCGATCGTCTGCATCGCGATCTTGAAGCCGTCGCCCTCCCGGCCGAGCCGGTTCGCGGCGGGCACGACGACCTCGTTCAGCGAGAACGCCGAGGTCTCCGTCGCGCGCTGGCCCATCTTTTCGAGGTGCCGCTCGATCGTCACCCCGGGCGACTGCATGGGGACGACGAAGGCCGAGATCCCGCGGTGCCCCCCGTCCGGATCGGTCTTCGCGAAGACGACGGTCCACTCCGCGTGCCCGGCGCCGGTGATGAAGGTCTTCGACCCGTTGAGGACGTACTCGCCTCCCTTCCGGACCGCCGTGGTCTTCAGTCGCGCGACATCGGAACCGGCGTCCGGCTCGGTGAGCCCGAAGGCGCACAGGATCGGGCGCTCGAGCAACGGGCTCAGCCACTGCCGCTGCTGCTCCGCGGTGCCCGCGGCGATCAGCGGCCCACCGCCGAGGCCGTTGCAGGTGAGCGCGGTGCCGATCCCGGCGCAGCCCCAGTAGAGCTCCTCGCCGATCAGCGCGCCCTCGAGCAGGCCGAGCGCCGGTCCGCCGCATGCGCGCGGTACGTGCAGGTTCATCAGGCCGAGGGCGTGCGCCCGCTCGATCACGTCGGTCGGGTGCGTCTGGTTCTCGTCGTACTCCGCGGCGCGCGGCCGGATCTCCTTCTCCGCGAAGTCGTGCGCGAGCTCCCGCAGCGAGCGCTGCTCCGCGGTGAGCTCGAACGAGAGGCCGGCGTTCTCCTGTCATCGCTTGCAATTGTCCCTGCCCGGGAGTTCAATCGTCGTCGTGGCGACAGCCGCCGCGACCAGCCCGCCCGGGCAGCGCCCTCTCTGGCACCTGTTCATCCCGCTGCTGGCCGGCCTCGTCGTCGCGGAGACGCTCGGGATCGTCGCGCGACAGCTGGTCACCGAGCCGGGTGCCTACCCCGGTCCCTGGTTCCGCCTCTTCTTCAGCGACACGCTTCACCTGAAGGCATGGCTCGCGCTCGCCGCCGCCGCGCTCGGCGTCACGCAGCTCCTGACCGCCGCCTGGGTCTTCCGCAAGCTCCCCTGGCCCCGGCCGCGGTACGTCAACGTCGTCCACCGCTGGGCCGGGCGCCTCGCGTTCCTGGCGACGATCCCTGTTGCCTACCACTGCGTGTTCAAGCTGGGCTTCCAGACCTACAACACGCGGGTCGCCGTCCACTCGTTCTTCGGCGTCGCCTTCTTCGGCGCGTTCGCGACCAAGGTGCTGATCGTGCGCATGCACCGGTTCCCGGCCTGGGCCCTTCCGGTCGCCGGCGCGCTCCTCTTCGCCGTGCTGATCGGCGCCTGGTGGACGAGCTCGTTCTGGTACCTGCGGGCGGTTGGCGGCGGGACGTAACGCTCGCTCTGCTCGCTCGGTGGGGAACCCTGTCCCCACGGTTCCGACGGCCACGTCCGAGGGTTTCAGCGGCGCGCGACACTGCACTGCGCGTCACTGATCGCACGTGCCGCGCCACCGCCATTCCGCACGAAGTAGACTCGCCTGCGTGGATTTCGAGCTCAGCGACGAGCACCGGCTGATCCAGGACACCGTCCGCGCCTTCGTGGACGAGCGCGTCCTGCCGGTCGCGATCCAGAACGACATCGACCACAAGCTCGACCTCGAGCTGATCGAGGGCATGGCCGAGCTCGGGATCCTCGGGATCATCATCCCGGAGGAGTACGGCGGCGCCGGCCTCGACTACGTCGCCGAGGCGCTCGCCTGCGAGGAGATCGAGCGCGGCGAGGCCGCGTTCCGGACGCTGATCTCCGTCCACGTCGGCCTGAACTCCTCGTCGGTCCTCAAATACGGCACCGAGGAGCAGAAGCAGCGCTACCTCGTCCCGCAGGCGAAGGGCGAGAAGCTCGGCTGCTTCGGCCTGACCGAGCCGGGCGCGGGCTCCGACGTTGCCTCGATGCGGACGACTGCCCGCCGCGAGGGCGACACCTACGTCCTCAACGGCCAGAAGAACTGGATCTCCGTACGCCACGGTCGCCGACCACCAGCTCGTGGTCGCGAAGACCGACCCCGAGGCCGGGCACAAGGGGATGAGCGCGTTCATCGTCGAGCGCGACTGGCCGGGCGTGACGACGCGGGAGACCGAGAACAAGCTCGGGATCTGGGCCGGCTCGACCGGCGAGCTCTTCTTCGAGAACGTCGAGGTCCCGGCCGAGAACCTGCTCGGCGAGGAGGGTCAGGGCTTCGAGATCGCGATGTACTCGCTCGACCAGGGCCGCTTCACGGTCGCGGCGGGCGCGGTCGGCGTGATCCGGGCGTGCCTCGAGCGCTCGGTCGAGTACGCGCGCGAGCGCGAGACCTTCGGGCAGCAGATCGGCAAGTACCAGTTCGTCCAGGACATGATCGCCAAGATGGTGCTCGGCTACGAGACCTCGAAGCTGCTCGTCATGCAAGCCGCCTGGATGAAGAACGAGGGCAAGCGCAACACGCGCGAGACCTCACTGGCGAAGTGGCATGCGACCGAGTCCGCCTTCGAGGCGGCGCATCTCGCGATCCAGGTGCACGGCTCCTACGGCTACTCGGGCGAGTACGGGATCGAGCGCTACTTCCGCAACGCGCGCGCCCCGATCATCTACGAGGGCACGACCCAGATCCACAAGATGATGCAAGCCGAGCACGCGCTCGGTTACCGCCGCCTGAACGGCCACACGGGCGAGATGAGCCCGCTGGTGTCGTGGGGCCCCGCGCTCGCGCGGGCGTAGAGCTACTCCTCGCCTGCGAAGTAGTCGAGCTCGGCGTTCTCGTCGAGGAGCTTGCGCATATCCGGCCCGTACACCCCGACCTTCCCGCTGTCCGGGTAGAACGCGATCTCGGCTTTGCTATCCGCCGAGAGCATCAGGATCCGCACCGGCTCCTCGGTGTCGTTGCGAACGAGGTGCGCCCCTTCCGGGCCGCGCTTGAAGACGGCGCAGTCGCCGGGCGCCAGTTTCCGCTCGCCGGACGGATCGCGCAGCGTCGGCTCGCCGCGAATGACGATCAGCCACTCCTCTTCGAGCACCTGCCAGTGGTACGGGTACGTCTTCTGCCCGGGCGCGAGCTCGTACAGGCTCGCCCCGATCTGCTCCGCGCCGAGCAGCCGCCCGACGGGCAGCCGCTTCCACTGCCAGCCCGGCCGGTCGCGCCCGACGGACTCGTCCCACTCGTCGCCGTAGATGTTCACCGCCACGGTCGCCGTATTCTGTCGAAGTGATCGCCGTCGCGCTCGTCGCAGTGGCACTCGGGCTCCCGCAGCACGGGCTGGTCGTCCCCGGGCACAGCTTCGCCGGGCTGAAGCTGGGCGCGACGCGGACGCGGGTCCTGACCGCGTGGGGCCCCCGCTACGGCCGCTGCCGGAACTGCAGGCAGACGACCTGGTACTTCACCTACAAGGACTTCCAGCCGCAGGGCGCCGGCGTGGCCTTTCAGGCAGACGGCGCCGCCTCGTACTTCACGATCTGGTCACCGCCCGGCTGGCACACGAACCGGGGCCTGAAGATCGGCGACCCCGAGGTCGAGATCGCGAGCATCTACGGCGTGCCTGCCGCGGGTCGAGTGCGGCACCTACACGGCCTTCGTGCTGCGCCGCGGCGGGATCGACACGCAGTTCTACTCCTACAAGAAGGAAGTCTGGGGCTTCGGGATCAGCCGGGCTGGGGCTCAACCGTGCCACTAGCCTCCCGCTCACGCTTCATCAGCGAGGCGACGAGCGGGATCGCAGCCAGCACGGGGATCGCGCAGACCGGCCAGAGCACCTCGTAGCCCTGCGTCTTCTCGAGGTACGGCGACATGACGTCGATCATCACTCCGGCGACGAGCGGGCCGACGAGCAGGCCCATGCCCTTGGTCGTGGTCGCGAGACCGGCGATCGCGCCGCGGTGCTGGGCCGGCATCAGCTTGAAGAGGAGTGCCCACGCGAGCGTCATCACCGTACCGCCGCCGATCGCGACGGGGAAGATCAGCCCGTAGTACCAGTTCCGCCACTCCTGCGCGAAGCCGGCGACGAGCAGGCCGCCTCCGTAGACGAACGAGGCGAAGAAGATCACCCGTGCCAGCCCGAAGCGGTCGCCGAGCGGCCCCGCAATTACAGCCGCCAGCGTGTAGCCGACCGCCACGGTGCCGAGCACCGCCGACGAGGTCGAAAGCGGCTGGCCGAGACCCTGGGTGATGTAGAGGACGACGAACGTGCGCATCGCGGCGAACGTCCCTTCCCACGCGGCGTTCGCGATCAGGAAGTGGCGCACCTCCGGGACGTCCTTGAACACGCTCCAGCTCGTCCGCACGTAGCTGCGGATGCCGCGGAAGACCCTCGTGCCCTCGCCCGGTTCCTCCCGGACGAGCAGGATCGGGACTGCGCAGGCCGCCGTCGTCGCGACCGCTGCGAGCAGGAACGGCCCGGGGTGCCAGACGTGGAACAGGAAGCCGCCGCCGACGAGCGCGAACCCGATCGCGATCCCGCGCATGACGTGCTGGATCCCCTGTGAGCGTCCGTACATCCCCTCGTGGAGAACGTCCGGGTAGAGGCCGCGATAGGGCGGCTCGTAGACGTAGTACGCGCTGAAGAACGCCAGCACGATCAGCGTCATCGTCCAGATGTTCGGCATGAACGCGACGATCGCGAGGCAGAAGCCCATCGGCCAGAGCGCGGCGAGCATGAAGGGCCGTCGCCGACCCATCGGCGTCTGGAAGGTGTCGCTCCACGGCCCGATCACGAGCGGAAGGCTGATCGCGAAAATACCCTCTGCGGCGAGGACCGCCGCGATCATCGTCTTCGAATCGGTGAACTTCGACAGCAGCGGCGGCAGATACGCCGCCGTCGTCGTGATCGAGAACGCGAGCCCGAAGGCGCCGAGCCCCAGGATCCAGACGAGACCGCGCCGGGAGGTCAAAGCCCGCCCATAGTACGGCCCGCCCCTGCCGGCGGACTATCCCTCGACCGGGCCGTCGAGCCCGAGCAGAGCAGGCAGCGACCAGAGGTCCGGCAGGCGGTCCGGTTTGTGCGGGTATCGATCCTCCCGGTCGATGAGGAAGGCGCGCATCCCGATGGCGGCCGCGCCCTCGATGTCGTCCTCGATGGAGTCGCCGACCATGACGGTCTCCCCCGCGTCCACTCCGAGCAGCTCGAGCGCGGCGCGGAAGATCGACTCGTGCGGCTTGATCCACCCGTGCGCGCGGGAGGCGATCGCGCAGTCGACCTCGAGCGCGTGGTGGACGACGAAGTCCGCGATCTCGCGCCCGCCGTTGGAGACCAGGCCCAGCTTGAGCCCGCGGCCGCGGAGCTGTTCCAGCACCGGCAGGGCGTCGTCGTAGAGGTCGAAGTTCGCCGAGTGCTCCCAGAGCTTCGTCATCTCGACGGCGAGGTCCCGCGCGGCCGGGGCGTCGCCGCCCATCCCGCGGACGATCAGCTCGGTGAAGGCGAACCACATCTCCTCGTCGTGACGGAGCTCGGGGTGGCGCTCGATCTGCGCAACCGCCCCGGCGCGCGCGTCGAGGTAGCTGTCCGGGTCGAGCTCGAGCCCGTGCTTGCGGCCCAGCTTGACGTACCCGTCGGGGCCGAGGTCCGGCCCCGGCTTGGCGAGGGTGAAGTCGACGTCGAAGAGCACGGCCCGCAGCTGCACGCGAGGAAGTTTGCTCTCGCGTGCGGCTGCGGGACGCGGGCTACGTCGGCTGCGGTTCGGGCGGCGGGGCGATGACGGTGGTCGCCTCGGGCGGCGGCGCCGGCGTTCCGCCGAGGTCCGCACGCCGCTGAAGGTACTCGTCCCGCCCGATCTCGCCGCGGGCGTAGCGGAGCTCGAGCTCGCCGAGCGCGCCGCTCGGAACCGGAGCCGAGCCGGAGCCGGAGCCGGAACCACGCTGCGGTGCGAGCGGTCGTAGAGCGCGAGCGCGAGAGACGCCACGGCGATCAGGAAGAGCAGGAGCAGCAGGGCGAACATCACCCACGAGAGCCCATCGGGCCACCCGCCGGCATTCCCCGCATGCTCGACGAACATCTGGCCGCCGCCCCCACCACGCGGGGACGGGATCGGAAACTGGTCACTGTCCATGCGGCGACCTTAGACGGGTCGCCTGAGAACTACATGAGAGATATCGGGGTGCCCAGATTTGAACTGGCCACGATCGACCTCACGGATGATCTGGGCGCTGCATGCGCCGTCTCTCGATGAAGTCTCGCTGCGACAGGTGGGGCACGAGCCTGTTCGTGGCCAGATCAACGCGATAGATCGTCATCGGCTCCGGGCGGAAGTCGGGCGGCGCATGCATCACTCTTCGGTCAGACTCGCCGACCTCGCGGTGTTGATCCCTGACGGTGTGGAGCGCCATGCGCTCACGCTCCTCTCTACGCTCGGGGCCGAAAAGGTCCGTTCCGTCTCCGATGAATTGGTGCATCGACATGATGCGGCCGCTCCGCCCGTCGTAGACCACGCACATCTCGACGACGGGTGGCGGCTCATCGGTTGTCGAATCGAACTCGAGCACGGTGACCTCAGTTCCAGTAGTTGAGAAAGAGCCGACCGCGCGCCCAGCCGTATCCAGGGTTCGCGGAGATCGATTCCCCGTAGAGCTGGACGGTGACGCTGGTCACGTTCTTCCGATAGACGGCCTGGCGATACTGATGCTGGTCGATGGGGCCGAAATTCTCGACGCCGCTGTCGCTGACGACCTGGGTTATGCCGATGATCGAGGACAACCAGATGTGGAATTCATCTGCCTGCTCCCATGAGTTCGCGGTGCCGGTCAAGGCGACCTCGGCGTACACGTCCCTGTTCTTGACCTGAACGGTGATCGGGTTGCTGGTGTGGTACTGGTCCCAGGTGATCGACCACCCGAAGGCCTTTTGACCGTTCATCGGTCGTGCTCCTTCCTACGGCAAGCCCGCGGCGCGGTGAGCCCGTAATGCGTCGCGAGGTCGGCGGGCAACATCTCGGCCGTCGGCCGGTCGAAGGTCTCGCCGGCGCAGGTGAGGGCATTCGCGACGAGGCTCCCGCACAGCTCGCGATCCGGATCGCGCAGACGGACCCGCCCTCGGGTGAGGCCGGAGACGACGATGTTCGCGAGGGCACGACGGCCGTACGAGGAGCCGACGCGAGAGGCGGCGAAGCGAACGGCTCGGCTACGTTCGTCGTGCGTCGCGTGAACCGCGACATAGTGGTAGTCGTCGTCGCGGTACTTCTCCACGTGCTGGAGGACGACCCCGGCCGTCCCCGCCTCCACGATCGTGCCGTTCGCGCCGACGATCAGGGCGGCGTGGTTCCAGCGCGAGGACTGCCGTGCAGCGCGCGTTCGGGCCCGTAGTCGTTCGTACCCGGAGATGAACCTGGACCGCCAGGAGGTGCCGCGGACGAGGATGAAGTCTCCGGGGCGGAGCGAGCTGACGCACTGGCCTGGCGGAAAGTGCTCGATGCGAAGGTCGCGCATTGGGTCGCGCCTACCCCCCCTGGCTCGCCTGGAAGTGCTTGGCGATCTCTTGCGGCGTCAGCACCCGGTCGTAGACGGCGACCTCCTGGATCGCCCCCAGGAAACCGACGCCGATCTGAAGCGGAACCAACGTGTTTGGGGCGTACGGAAGTCCGGAGCTTTGATCAGGCAACCCGACACCGTTTACGTAGAGGTTGACGGCGTTTGGCTGGCCGTCGAACGTCATCGCGACATGCAAGACGACCGGGGGCATCGCGAGATTTTTGAAGTCGACCTTTGCCGTGATGGATACATCGCCGTCGGACAGGAATCCTTCCAGGTACCCCTCGGGGCCGTGTTCGTCGGGGGGGCCGGTGCCGAGAGCCCACCCGCCCGTCGACGAACGGTTTTCGACGATCGAGCGAGTGACAGCGAGCGTGTCCGGGAGCAGGCGCACGAACGCCTCAACGGTGAAGGACGGCGACTGGAAAACGTCGTCGTGGCCAACGTCGACGGAACCACCGTCAAAGCTCGCGCTCGGGCCACCACCCCAAACCAGCCCGGGATACTGCCCGGGCAGGACGTTGCCTTGATAGTTGCCCCAATGAGCACCCAGGGGCGGATCGCCGATCTCGTCCTTTGCCTTAGCGCTTCCGGCCGGGTCAGACAGGCGCCACCAAGCGACCGGGCCCGAGTTGAGACCTCGAACCCGTAGTTGTCGGTCGCGGTTCCCTGCGTGGGGAGCTGACAGCCGACGAATCCGAGCACCAGGACGAGCGCGAAGACAACGAGCGGCGCGACCAGCAGCAGCGAGCTCATGTCGTCCCTACCACGCCGGCCACCAGCCGAGCGTCAGCACGATCAGCGACAACAGGGCAAACGTCGCGGAGAAGGACTGCGCGACGGTGAGTCGAGCCCTGTTGCGTGGCGCGTCCCGCGCGAAGTCGATCACGAACCTGCCGACCGCGCATGCGGCGAGCGTCGCGACGAACAGCGCACCTTGGAACGGCATGCTGCCCGCCGCCGACGCTGCACCGACGAGGATGACGGCAGCCAATGCGGCTTCCAGCAACTGCACCGGCACACGCCTGACGGTCACGCCGGCCGAGTCCCGAAAGACCCAGCCGAGACGCGACATCGTCGGGCGACCGCAACAGCACCCGTTCAGCAGGCAGCCGACTCGCAGGCACATGACCGCCGTGAGGAACCCGAACGCGCCCGCATCCCAGAAGGCCGCGAACGGGAGGCCGAGGACCGCCAGCACCGGTAGCGAAGCCGGAACGCTCAGGAGCGCGCCGTACGCGACCGCGCCGCCCTCCACACCGAGCGGCACGATCCGCCGCGGCCCAGGGCGAAACGCGTGCCAATGCCCCAGGACGAAGGCGAGACGCGCGCCGAGCAGGCTCGGCACGAGCAGCGCGAGAATCGCTGCCACGAGCGGCGTCGCCTCCAGCCCCTCGGCTCGACCCGCGACATACGACGCGTACGTCCCCGCAAGCAGGGCGAGATAGAGCATCGCGAGATAGCTCGGGATGCGAATTGGCCCCAGTGTCGCGAACTCCGGTCGCATCAGAGCAAAAGCGCGGCGACCGTCAGGGCAGTCCCGCCTGTGATAGCCGCATCGGCAAGGTTGAAGGTCGGCCAGAGCCCGATCTCGATGAAGTCGACGATGTGCCCCCGCACGAGGCGATCGAGCAGGTTTCCCGTCGCGCCCCCAACAGCGACGGCGACGCCGACCGCCGCCACGCCTCCGCCCATCGGTCGGTCGAACGCGATCATGAGCATTCCGCACGTGGCGGCCACACCCCAGAGGGGAAGAGCAACCCTGGGCGCCGATCGAACGCCGAAAAGCGACTCCACGCTCGCAACGTGATGCAGCCGCACGCGTCCCCCCACGCGGACAGACCGACTCAGGGCGACTCTCCAGCAGAGAATCGCCTTGCTCGCCTGGTCGCAGCACACGACCCCCGCGATCGTGAGCCACACCCACGCAAGCATCGGCATCCCTACCTCATCCCGATGACGTCGCCGACACACGTCGGCGCTGTACTCGTGGACATACGCGCCTACCCCCCAGACAGTCGCCGGGAATTCTTACAGCGCCACGCCTCGCGGTCAAAGAGTTCGTTGCGCCGTCGCTCCAAGGCTTTCCGCTGAAGACGGTGCAGCGTCTAGCGGTCTCTCGCGGCAAGCCCGTGCGGCAAAAGAAAGGCCCTGGAAGCAGGGCCTTTCACATCGGGGTGCCCAGATTTGAACTGGGGGCCTCTCCGACCCGAACGGAGCGCGCTACCAGGCTGCGCCACACCCCGAGACCGAGACAGGTTAGCGGAGTGCCTGACACAATCGCTGTGCCGATGGCCGACCGGGACGAGATCATCGCCTACGCGAACGAGCTGCTCGACCTCGACTCGTTCAAAGACTCGGCCCAGGGCCTCCAGGTCGCCGGCGCGGAAGAGGTGACGCGGGTCGTCTGCTCGGTCTCGGCGTCGCTGGAGCTGTTCCGAGCCGGCCGCCGCCGCCGGAGCGCAGCTCGTGATCGTCCATCACGGCCTGCTCTGGGACAACGAGCCGCGCGTGATCGACGCCCGGGTGCGGCGGCGGCTCCAGGCCCTCTTCGAGGCGGACATCAACCTCGCCGGCTACCACCTCGCACTCGACGCCCATCCCGAGATCGGCAACAACGCGCTGCTCGCGCGGGAGCTCGGCGTCGAGGTCGACGGGCCGTTCCTCGAGCTTGGACTCGGCGGCAGCGTGTCGACCACGCGGGACGAGTTCATCGCCCGGGTGCGCGAGCGGATCGGCCGCGAGCCGCTCGTCTTCGCCGAAGGCCCGGAGGACCTCCGGCGCGTCGCGATCGTCTCCGGCGGCGGGCAGCGCTACCTGCCGGAGGCGGCCGCCCAGGGCTACGACCTCTTTCTCACCGGGGAACCGGCCGAGCCGAGCCTCCACCTCGCCAGGGAGCTCGGGATCAACTTCGTCGCCGCCGGGCACTACGCAACCGAGAAGCTCGGCGTCCAGGCGCTGACCGAGAAGCTCGCCGAGCGGTTTGGTCTCGAGTGGGAGTTCGTCGACTTGCCGAACCCTGTTTGAGTGCGTCGCCCGGAGGGGGTATTCTTCGCGTGTCATGCATCGCCCGGAGGAGCGGGACCTCTGATCTCCCGCGAGACAAACCGAATGGCTGTCATCGAGCCCGTTTGCGCCGCGCGCCAACGGGTTTTTTCATGCCCGAGGAAGGAGCGTCATGCCGAATCACCTCACGCCTGAAGAGCTGTCGAAGGAACTGGGGATCGACCGCCAGGAAGTGATCCGGGTCTGCCTGCAGGAAGGCGTCCCGATCTACCAGGGGAAGATCGACAAGTTCCTGTTCCAGGCACAGCTTCAGGCGATCGGCGCGGCGCCGGTGAAGCGCTGAGCTATGTCAATCACTGACTGGGGCAGGCGCATCTTACTTTTTCGCGGCGGCTGCGCGCTTCGCGCGCGGCTTTGCCGCGGTCTGCTCCGGCGCCTTGCGCTCTTTCGCCTCGGCGACGCTATGCTTCAGCGCGTCCATCAGGTCGATCACCGGCGCCTCCTCGATCTCCTCCGGCTCGGCGATCGGCTGACCCGCGAGCTTCGCCTCCAGCATCGCGCGTAGGTCCTGGCGGTACTCGCTCGTCAGTTGCTCCGCCGGCGCGAACTCGCCGACGAGGCTCTCGACGAGCTGCCGCGCGAGGTCGAGCTCGGCCTTCTTGACCGTCGTGTCCTCGGCGGCCTCGTCGATCTCGGCCTGCGAGTAGACGTCCTCGGCGACGAACAGCGTCTCGAGCACGAGCGCATCGCCCCTCGGGCGGATCAGGCACAGCTTCTCCTTGCCCGCGAGGACGAAGCGGCCGATGGCCTGCTCCTCCTTCAACACCTCGAGCAGCAGCACGTAGGGCCGCCGGGCGGCCGGTGCGGTCGCGGGCACCAGGAAGTACGTGCGGTCGAAGTAGACCGGGTGGACCTCCCCGAGCGGAACAAACCGCTCGATGTCGATCGAGCGCGACGTGTTCTGCCGCTCGATCGCCTCCAGGTCGGCGTCGTCGACGATCACGAACTGGCCCTTCGCGAGCCTCCCAGCCGCGGACGATACCGTCCTGGGTCGCCTTCCGCTCGTGCACCGGGCACCAGCGGCGGTTCTTGATCGGCGTCTTGCACTCGTCGTGCAGCTGCCGGAACGAGATGTCGGACGCGCGGGCGGACGGCTTCGTCGC
>CAVZWR010000013.1:0-186186 GCA_963779025.1 uncultured Actinomycetes bacterium | reverse complement strand
CGAGCGTCTCTGAACAGCTCTATTAATTCAGGTAGACGTTCCGGATAGCCTGGACGCGGTACCCTCTTCGACGTCCTCCCCGTGATTGCTCTCGCTGTTCGTGAGTCCGAACATGCGCTCCTTGAGGATCGGATCGCGACCGTTCCAGAGCGCCAAGGCGAAACAAAGAAACTGCTTGTCATCACTGACACCGGCTCAGTGACCACAACAGGCGTTTCCAACACCTATTCCGGGTCGATCAACAACACCAACCTCGCCTCCTGGTTTTTTAATGCCGGTGGCATTGGAAGCCTAGATTCTTCGGACTACGGCACTTTTACATTAAATCTAGTTAGCGGTCAGGTTCAACGCGGTACGGGCTGGCATGGCAAGCCTTTCTGGTGCCGATCCTGCTTTTGCAATAATTTAGGAAGCGGCTAGGCACAAAACCATTTAGTTCCGTAAGGCGTGATCTATTGCACAGCAAGAAGGTCAGATGAACAGTGATCATTTTAGGAGAAATGCGATGGCGAACAGCAAAGATGTCGTGGTCACCGGGGTCTCAACCGGAATTGGTTGGGGAACCACAAAGGTGCTTGTTTCAAAGGGATTTCGCGTGTTCGGTTCTGTACGCAAGCAGGCTGACGCCGATCGTTTGCAAAGAGAGTTCGGTGACGGCTTCGTGCCTCTCATGATGGACATTACGGACGCCGACGCTGTACATCAAGCTGCCCAAAGGTCGGCTCCATGATAGGCGACAGGAATCTGGTTGGCCTGGTGAACAATGCAGGAATTGTGGTGAGTGGGCCACTGCTGTATCTGAGGCCCAGCGAGTACAGGCGGCAGTTGGATGTCAACATGATCTCCCCGCTTGTCGTGATCCAAGCCTTCGCTCCTCTTTTGGGAACGGATAAGAAGAGGCAGGGTCCCACCGGCCGCATCGTGAACATCAGCTCTACCGGCGCGAAAGTTGCTATCCCGCTTCTCGGTGCTTATAGCGCCTCCAAATCTGGTCTTGAAGGAATGTCGGACGCGCTGCGGCGAGAACTGATGTTATTTGGCATCGACGTCGTGATCATTGAACCGGGCACCGTGAACACGGCGATGTACGACAAGGGCGAAAAAGAAGATCTGAGTGAGTTCAAGCAGACCGAGTATTGGGAGGCGGTGCAGAACTTCCAGAAATTCATCGTCACCGAAGCACGTAATAACGGCTTATCCCCTGAGCGTCTGGGCGAAGCCGTCCACGTGGCGCTCAGCACGGCGAAACCGAAGGCACGCTACGCGGTCGTTCCGCAACGTTTCAAGAACTGGACTCTGCCCAGACTTCTTCCTGTGAGGATGCTCGACGCCCAGCTCGCAAAGCTGCTCGGACTCACAAAGCCGTAGCCAGCCTCGAACGCCGGGTTCTCACATCTCGTGACAAGTGCGCCAGGTTTGAAGGAAATGGATATGATTAAGGCCGCCGTTCCTCGGTAGAAAAATGTCGGGAGGGGACGTGCCCCAGAGATAGCCCACGCCCTCCCTGATCGAAGTCTATAAGGAGAGCATCAAGAAGTCGGGGGTAGGCGAGTGTCATAGGCTTGAGGGATGTCTGCTACGATCCCTTTCAAACGATTGATTCTGCGAGCTGTTCTGCGCGACGTAAGCCCGATGGTTGCCCGCCTGATTTCGGTGTGCGACGACACCGAACTGAGCGATTTGCACGACGTTTTCCAGCAGGTATTGGGCTGGAGCGGCGATCTCGGATACTCCTTTCGGATCCTCGGGAAGGAGTTCAACAGCTTCCGAGGTCGCACGCGATCCAAGCCACTGCGAGAGTTTCGCCTGCATCGCCAAGAGAAGTTCCTATACATTTGCGACTTGCTGGACATCTGGGAGTGGGAGATGCGACTGACGAGCGAGAACCCGTTTGCATTCTCTCTTAGTCGAATGATCCCTGGAAGGCCTAAGCGAAACATTTTGTCCGTTTCGTGAGCGGATCCCAACTGCTACCACATTGCAGCAAATGGCTTCGCTGGGCCTTCTTGGGTTGCCATCGGTTGCTCGGCCTACTTCGGGGACTTCTACAAACGCAAGCGAGCGCTTGGCAAGAAGCCGACATCGCAATCCTGGCCACCGCGCGTCTGATGGCTCGAATCACCTGGCAGCTCTTGACGCACCGCCGCGGCTACACGAGCGTTGTTGAGACCCAATGCATCGTTTCGCTCATCGACTAGGAGGATGTCATCGAGCGCATCCTGCGCCATCTCGGGCTCTGGCAAGAGGGGGTGCGCGTGCATTCCGGCACCGACCCGCCGGGCGAAACGACCCTCGATCCGTGGCTCGATGCCCCTTCCCCGACTACGACACCGAACCGGTCATGGCGTTCTCCGCCACCTGAAATGCGGCAGCGCCCCGCAACCCGAAAAAGCCCGTGTTTGACTTCCAGGCCCACTCTTGTCACTTCTGCGCCCACGGAAACGCACGCTTTCGGCTTCCGACTCCCGGCCAACGCCCCGGAGGGCCAAAAGCGATTTCCTATCAGTGACGCCGACCGGCTTTTCTATTTCGATCCCGACATCGTGATGAAAGCGCGCTGGGCGTTTTTCGAAGAATGGCCGGGCTACGGCGCGCAACCTCGCGCGCGTGGCGAAGCTGTTCGTGACGAAGTCGGCCTTCGCGACGTTCCTGATCCTCTCGATCGGGCTCACGGACACCGCGTACCCGCTCCTCCCGCGGCACCTCACGCTTGCGGCGTCGGTGACGATCGGGATCCCGGCCTTCTTCCTCGCCCTCGCGCCGAGCGCCGGGTCCTTCGAGATCTCGGGGTTCCTCAACTCGGTCTCCCGCTTCGCCGTCCCCGCGGGCACGGCGGCGGGGCTCGGCGTGCTCTCGAGCTACCTCTTCGCTCTCGATGTCGCCAACGAGCCGCTCGTCGAGGCACGGACGGTGGCGACGACGACGCTCGTCCTCGTCGGCCTCTACCTGATCTACGTGCTCGAGGGCCACGGGCGGATGACGCGGCGCATCTCCGTCCTCGGGTTGTGCGCGGCGATGCTCGGGCTCTACGTGCTCGTCCTGATCACGCCGGCCGGGCGGAGCTTCTTCGACCTCGCGTTGACCTGGTCGCTCCCGGCCTCGGTCTTCGGCGCCGCGTTCGCGGCCGCCGGCCTCTGGTTCACGGACGAGCGCTTCGTGCCCGCGTCGCTGGGGCGCTAGCTCTCGGTTCCGGTCTCGTCGAGCAGGCCCTGCTCGATGCGCGTAGCGCACGAGCTCGGCGCGGGTCGACAGCCGCAGCTTCTGCATGATGTGCGCCCGGTGCGTCTCGGCGGTCCGCACCGAGATGTAGAGCATCTTCGCGATCTCCTGGTTCGTGTGGCCGAGCGCGAGCAGGCGCATCACCTCGCGCTCGCGCTCCGAGAGCGGATCGGCCTCCTCGCGGGCCTTCGCCTCGGCCTCGGCGGCGACGAGCCGCGCGCCGAGCGCCGGGTGGACGTACCGCCCGCCCTGCGCGACCTCGCGGACGGCGGCGACGACCTCGGCGTCGGCCGCCTCCTTCAGCACGTACCCGGACGCGCCGGCGCTGAACGCCTCGCGCACGTAGCGCGGGTCGTCCTGCATCGAGAGGACGAGCACCTTCGCCTTCGGCGCCTCCTTGAGCACGAGCGGAACGCCCTCGATCCCGCTCTGGCCGGGCATGACGACGTCCATCAGGATCACGTCCGGCTGCTTGTCCCGCGCCTCGAAGACGGCGGCCTTCGACCTCGCCGGCCTCGCCGACGACCTCGATGTCGGCCTCTGCCTCGAGCAGCAGGTGCAGCCCGGAGCGGACGACGGCGTGATCGTCGACGATCAGCACGCGGATCTTGGGCTTGGCGGCCTTCGTCATCGGAGCGGCACCTCTGCCACGACGGTCGTGCCCGACCCTTCCGTGGACTCGATCGCGAGCCTACCGTCGAGCAGGCCGACCCGCTCCTTCATCCCGACGAGGCCGAGTCCTTCCTCGCGGCCGCCGCCGGCTCCGAAGCCCCGCCCGTCGTCCTCGATCACCGCGGTCACGGCGCCTCGGCGCTTCGCGACGACGATGCTCACGCGCGAGGCGCCTGCGTGCTTGACGACGTTCGTCAGCGCCTCCTGGACGATCCGGTAGAGCGCGGTCTCGATCTCGGCGGGCAGGCGGGTCGAGTCGAGGTTCGCCTGCACGTCGACCCTGATCCCCGGTCTGCTCGGCTCCACGCCTCGCCCGAGCCGCTCGAGCGCCGGGACGAGGCCGAAGTCGTCGAGCGCCTTCGGCCGCAGCTCGACCGCGAGCCGGCGGACGTCTCTGGAGCGTCTCGACGACCTGCTCGCGCACTGCGGCGACGGCAGCGCGGCTCCCCTCGTCGGTCTTCGCCTCCTCGATCTGCTTCAGGCCGAGCAGGATCGAGGTCAGCGCCTGGCCGGTCTCGTCGTGCAGCTCGCGGGCGAGCCGCCGCCGCTCGAGCTCCTGCCCCTCGACCACGCGGCGCAGCGCGTCGCGCGCGACGCGGTCGGAGAGGTCGACGGCGACGGCGGCGCGCGCGGCGAACGTCTCCGCGACGCGGAGCTCGTCGTCGGTGAAGCGCGGATCGGCGCCGAGCCGGTTGTGGCCGGCGATCACGCCGATCGCGCGGTCGCCGACGATCATCGGCACGAACAGGCCGGACGCGGAAGCCCATCCGCCGGGCGATCTCCTGGTCGACCTCGAGGTCGTCGAGCGTCGAGTCGACGCGCTCGCTCCGTCGCGCGCTCGAGGACGCGGCCGCTCTTCGAGCGCCTCGCGGGCGAGGAACGTCCCGAGCAGCTCGGCGGCGCCCGGGCCGACGGCGGCCTCGATGCGCAGGTCGCCGTCCGGCGGCGGGCAGCGCGATCACGACCAGCTCGCAGTCGATCAGGTCGCGCAGCCGCGTCGCGATCAGCTCGAGCAGCGGGCCGAGCTCGCGTCTCGCCGGCGAGCGCGTTCCCGACCTCGGTCAGCGACTCGAGCTGCTTCAGCCACCGCGTCGCCGACTCGTAGAGCCGCGCGTTCTCGATCGCGACCGCGGCCTGCAGCGGCGAGCAGCGTGACGAGCTCCTCGTCCTCGGCGCTGAAGTCCCCGCCGCCCTCCTTCTCGGTCAGGTAGAGGTTCCCGTAGGCGACGCCGCGGAGCAGGATCGGCACGCCGAGGAACGACTGCATCAGCGGGTGGTGCGGCGGGAAGCCGACCGAGCGCGGGTCGGCGTCAGGTCGTGCAGGCGCAGCGTGCGCGCGTCGCGGATCAGCACGCCGAGGATGCCGCGGCCGTGCGGGAGGTCGCCGATCCGCTCGTGCGTCTCCGCGTCGATCCCGGTCGTCAGGAACCGCTCGAGCGCCCGCCCGGACCGGTCGATCACGCCGAGCGCGGCGTACTGGGCGCCGGTCAGCTCCGCGGCGGCCTCGACGATCTTCTGGAGCGCCGCGTCGAGCGAGAGCTCGGACGTGACCGCGATGCCGGCCTCGATCAGGCTGCGCCAGCGTGTCTCCATGGATGGATTATGAGAAACGGCTCAGGCGGCGGCGAGCAGGCGCCGGAGAACGAACGGGAGGATCCCGCCGTGGCGCATGTAGTCGCGCTCGCGCGGCGTGTCCAGCCGGACGCGGCGCGGTGAACGTCGCTGTCGTCGGCCCGCACGGTCACCTCCGTGCGCCTCGCGCGTTCTCGATCCCCTCGATCGCGAACGTCTCGCGGCCGGTGAGCCCGAGCGACTCGGCGTTCTCGCCGTCCGCGTACTGGAGCGGGAGCGATCGCCCATCATCAGCAGGTTCGAGCGGTGGATCCGCTCGTAGCTCTCGGCGATCACCGCCCGCACGCCGAGGAGCTTCGGCCCCTTCGCCGCCCAGTCGCGCGACGAGCCGGTGCCGTACTCCTTGCCGGCGAGCACGATCAGCGGCGTCCCCTCCGCGAGGTAGCGCTGCGAGACGCCTCGAAGATCGTCATCTCCTCGCCGTCCGGCAGGTGCACGGTCCACGTGCCCTCGCTTCCCGGGACGAGCAGGTTGCGGAGGCGCACGTTCGCGAACGTGCCGCGCACCATCACCTCGTGGTTCCCGCGCCGCGAGCCGTAGGAGTTGAAGTCCTGCGCGCTCGACGCCGTGATCGACGAGGTAGCGCGCCGGCCGGGCTGTCGGGCTTGATCGAGCCGGCCGGCGAGATGTGGTCGGTCGTGACGCGAGTCGCCGAGCATGACGAGGCAGCGCGCGCCGGCGATGTCCTCGACGCCGCCCGGCTCGGGCGCCATCCCGTCGAAGTACGGCGGCAGCCGCACGTAGGTCGAGTCGGGCTCCCAGGCGAAGAGGTCGCCCTCGGGCACGGGCAGCGTCGCGCCAGCGTCTCGTCGCCCGGTGAAGACGTCGGCGTAGCGGTCGCGGAACAGGTCGCCCGACGACGCTCGCGGCGACGATCTCGCCGATCTCCTCCGAGGTCGGCCAGAGGTCGCGCGAGGTAGACGTCGTTGCCGTCCGGGTCCTGCCCGATCGGCTCGGTCGTCAGGTCGAGGTCCATCCGACCGGCGAGCGCGTACGCGACGACGAGCGGCGGCGAGGCGAGGTAGTTCGCCTTCACCTCCGGGTGGATGCGCGCCTCGAAGTTGCGGTTCCCGGAGAGCACGGCGCAGGCGACGAGGTCGCTGCTCGGCGATCGCCGCCGGAGATCTCCTCCGGGAGCGGCCCCGAGTTCCCGATGCAGGTCGTGCAGCCGTAGCCGACGGTGTGGAAGCCGAGCGCCTCGAGGTACGGCGTCAGGCCGGCCCGCTCGTAGTACTCGGTGACGACCTTCGAGCCCGGGCGCGAGGCTCGACTTCACCCAGGGCTTGCGCGTCGAGGCCGCGCTCGACCGCGTTCTTCGCGAGCAGCCCGGCGGCGACCATGACGGCGGGATTCGACGTGTTCGTGCAGCTCGTGATCGCGGCGATGACGACGGCGCCGTGGGTGAGCTCGAACGTCTCGCCGTCGCCGATGACCGTCGCGCCGGGCGCGGGCGGTCTTCGGTCGGCGACCGCGACGGCGTGCGGCCGGCGGAACCGTCCCGTGACCCGGGCTCGACGTCGGCGGGCGGGTCGCTAGCCGGGAAGCTCTCGGCGACCGCCTCGTCCGTTCGCCGTTCCCGTAGTCGACGCCGAAGCGTGGGCAGCGCGTCGACGAAGGCCTGCTTCGCGCTCGCGAGCGGCACCCGGTCCTGGGGTCGGCGCGGCCCGGCGAGGCTCGGCTCGACAGCGCCGAGGTCGAGCTCGACGACCTGCGAGTACGTCGGCTGCTCGTCGGCGTCGTGCCAGAGCATGTTGCTCCTTGCAGTACGCCTCGACGAGGGCGATCCGCTCGTCGGGCCGGCCGGTCAGGCGCGAGGTACTGGAGCGTCTCCTCGTCGACCGGGAAGAAGCCGCACGTCGCGCCGTACTCCGGCGACATGTTCCCGATCGTCGCGCGGTCGGCGAGCGAGAGGCCCGCGAGCCCGGGGCCGAAGTACTCGACGAACTTCCCGACGACGCCGACGTCGTGCGCAGGATCTCGGTCACGGTCAGGACGAGGTCGGTCGCGGTCGCGCCCTCCGGGAGCGCGCCCGGAGAGCCGGAAGCCGACGACCTGGGGGACGAGCATCGAGATCGCCTCGCCGAGCATCGCCGCCTCGGCCTCGATCCCGCCGACGCCCCAGCCGAGCACGCCGAGCCCGTTGACCATCGTCGTGTGCGAGTCGGTGCCGACGAGGGTGTCCGGGAAGCGCACTGCGCCGTCGCGCGACTCGACCACGCGGGCGAGGTACTCGAGGTTGACCTGGTGGACGATCCCGGTGCCCGGCGGGACGACCTTGAAGTTCGTCGAACGCGCCCTGGCCCCAGCGCAGGAAGGCGTACCGCTCGCGGTTCCGCTCGAACTCGAGCTCGACGTTGCGCGCGAATGCGAAGCGCGTGGCGAACTCGTCGACCTGCACCGAGTGGTCGATGACGAGCTCGGCGGGGAGCAGCGGGTTGATGCTGCGCGGGTCGCCGCCGAGGTCGCTGCATCGCGTCGCGCATCGCCGCGAGGTCGACGATCGCGGGGACGCCGGTGAAGTCCTGGAGCAGCACGCGGCTCGGGCGGAACGAGATCTCGCGGCTCGGCTCGTCGGTCGCGACCCAGCCGGCGACCGCCTCGGCGTCGGCGTCATCGCCGCCGTTCGCGGCAGCACGTTCTCGAGCAGGACGCGGAGCGTGTACGGGAGCCGCGCGACGTCCCACCGCTCCTGGAGCGCGTCGAGCCGGAAGATCTCGTAGCTCTCGGATCCGACCGTCACGTTCCGCGCGCGTCCATGTCTCCTATTCCATCAGACGCCACACTCCGGCGGTCGCCACGAAAGGAGTTCGAGATGGCATTCGAGGAGCTGAAGCAACGGCAGAGCGTCGTGTGGGGGAACGGGGCGTTCGAGCGGCTCAGCGACACCGCCGCCGAGATCTACGACGCGCTGGTCGCAGCCGTGCCGCCGGTGGCGGGCGAGCGGTGGCTCGACGTCGCCAGCGGGACGGGTGCGATCGCCGAGCGCGCTGCGCGCGGAGGCGCCGACGTCGTCGGGATCGACCTCGCGCCGGCCCTCGTCGAGACCGCCAGGCGGCTCGCGGCCGAGCGGGGCGTCGACGTCGACTACCGCGTCGGCGACGCGGAGAACCTCGAGGTGGAGGACGCGCAGCTTCGACATCGGTCTCGTCGAGCTTCGGCGTCATGTTCGCCCCGGACCAGCCGCGGGCCGCGGGCGAGCTCGTGCGGGTGGTCAAGCCCGGGCGGTCGGCTCGGGCTCGCTGACGTGGACGCCGGAGGGCGGCATGGGCGAGATGTTCCGGTTCAGCGGCGCCGTACCAGCCGCCGCTGCCCGAGGGCGCCGGCATCCCGCTCGACTGGGGCCGGCCAGGATCACGTCGAAGGGCTCCTCGGCGACGCCTTCGAGCTTTCCTATCCAGAGAAGCGAACGTCGACGTCTTCGCGTCGACAGCGCGCGAGGACTACTGGCAGCAGTTCTCGAGAACCTCGGCCCGACCAAGACCCTGCTCGCGTCGATGCTCGACGACGAGAGGCGCCACCAGTACCACCGCGCGTGGGTCGAGTTCGCCGACGACCACGTGGGGCGTCGACGGGCACATCGAGCAGCCGCGCGAGTACCTGCTGACGACGGGAACCCGCCGCTAGGTCTAGCCCCAGCCGTCTCCGTCATCGGACGGAACGCCGTCTCGAGGATGCGGTGGTTGCGCGGCCGTGTGAGGACGAACACGACGACCTCGGCGACGTCCTCGGCGGTCATCATCCCCGGCAGCGCGTCGGGCGTTCGCCCGCGACCCGCCTCGAGCGCGAAGTCCGTCGCGACGCCGCCCGGGCAGACGTTCGTGCAGCGGACGCCCTGCTCGCGCAGCTCGTGGTCGAGCGCGCGCGTGAAGCCGACCTGGCCGAACTTCGACGCGCAGTAGACCGCCTCGAACGGCAACCCGCGGCGGCCGGCCTCGGAGGCGAGCGTGACGACGTCGGCCGCGTCGCTCTCGCAGCAGATGAGGCAGCGCTGCCGCGGACCGCGTACAGCGTCCCCTTCAGGTTCATGTCGATCATCTCCTCGAGGTGCTCGCGGCGACGAGCTCGAGGAACGGCCCGTAGGCGCCGACGCCCGCGTTCGCGACGACGATGTCGAGCCGGCCGAACCGCTCGACCGTCGCGGCGACGAGCGCGTCGACCTGCGCCGGGTCGCGCACGTCGCACGGTTGCCCGACCGCGCGCTCGAGGCCGAGATCGTCGCCGCTCCGGGACGCCAGGCCGACTGACGCCCCGGCGTCGTGAGCATGCGGGCGACCGCGGCGCCGATGCCGCCGCTCGCACCGGTGATGAACGCAACTCTTCCTTCGAGCGAGCTCATGTGACCTCCAGTGTTGAGGGCTGGGATAGAGCGACCGGAACCGCCCGTATCCGTCGTCGTAGATCTGCTGCCACTCGGGGTCGGGCTCGACCGTCGTCGCGGACGCGCACGCACGCGGCGACGGCCTCGGCCGCGTCGGCGAAGACGCCGGCCGCGACGCCGCCGAGCAGCGCCGCGCCGTAGGCGGCGCCCTCCTCGACCGCCGTCCGCTCGATCGGGATCCCGAGCACCGAGGCGACGATCTTCAGCCAGAGCTCGCTGCGCGCGCCGCCGCCCGAGGCGCGGCCCACCGTCGGCTCGACGCCCGAGCTCGCGCAACAGCTCGAGCGAGTCGCGCAGGCCGAACGCGACCCCCTCCAGGACCGACGCGGACGAGCGCGCCGCGGTCGTGTCGGAGGGACAGTCCCTCGAACGCGGCCCGCGCGTCCGGGTCGGCGTGGGGCGTGCGCTCGCCCTGCGAGGTACGGCAGGAACGTCAGCCCCTCGGTCCCGGCGCGGCCACGCCGCCGCCTCGGCGACGAGCGTCGTCGTAGTCGCCGCCGACGGCGTCGCGCAGCCAGCGCAGCGACCCGGCGGCGGAGAGCATCACGCCCATCGCCTCCCACGTGCCCGGCACCGCGTGGCAGAAGACGTGGACGCGCGCCTCGGGTCGGCCGCGGTACGCGGGCAGCGCGGCGAAGACGACGCCGGACGTGCCGAGCACGACCGAGAGCGGCCCCGGGCCGACGACGCCGACGCCGAGCGCGCCGGCCTGCTGGTCGCCGGCGCCGCCGATCTCCGGTCGACTCGTGCGGCGCGCGGGAGCCACTCCGTCGGGATCTCGAGCGCGTCGCAGACCTCGTCGCTCCAGCGCCGCCGCGCGACGTCGAAGAGCAGCGTCCCCGACGCCTCCGCGACGTCGATCGCGCGCTCGCCGGTCAGCCGCAGCCGCACGTAGTCCTTCGGCAGCAGCACGTGCGCGACCTGCGCCCAGACGTCGGGCTCGTGCTTCCGCACCCAGAGCGAGCTTCGGCGCCGTGAACCCGGTCAGCGCGCGGTTGCCGGTCAGCGCGACGAGCCGCTCGAGCCCGACGCGCTCCTCGATCTCGGCGCACTCGGCGCCCGTGCGCTGGTCGTTCCAGAGGATCGCCGGGCGCAGCACCCGGTCGGCGGCGTCGAGCAGCGACGAGCCCGTGCATCTGGCCGGTCAGGCCGATCGGCGGCGCGCTCGGCGCCGAGCGCCGCGAGCGCGCGCTCGCTCGCCGCGCCACCAGTCCTCCGGATCCTGCTCCGCCCAGCCCGGGCTGCGGGATCGAGAGCGGGTACTCCTCCTCGGCGCGCGCCAGCACCTCGCCGGTCTCGGAGATCGCGAGCGCCTTGACGCCGGTCGTGCCGACGTCGAGGCCGACGAGCGCTCAAGCGCCGAGGGCGGCGTACACGATCTCGTACGCGCGCACCGCATCCTTGCGGGCTGCGCCTCGCGCAGCGCGGCGTCGTCGATCTTCGCCGCGACGCCGTCGATGAAGCGCCACTGCAGCACGGAGCGCCGGACCGCCTCGACCGCGTCCTCCGTGTACGGGTAGAGGTCGAAGCCGAGCCGCTCGCCGTTCTCGCCGTACCCGGCCCGGCGGAACTCGAGCGCGAGCTCGAGCGTCTCCATGAACGCGGTCGCGCCGACCATGTTGTCGTCGTCGAACGTGCCCCAGCCGGAGTTCGCGTGCTGGTGGCCGAGCAGCCCCTCGGAGGCGAGCAGCGCCGCGTACTCGGCCAGCTACTCGCCGTTCATGATCAGGTGCTGCCAGTCCATGTTCACCTTGACGTTGTCGATGCCCGCGGTCGCCGAGCTCGTGGATGACGAACAGCGTCATCCCGATGTTGCGCATCAGGATCTTCATCGCCGGCTCCGAGTTCTTGTGCTCGAGCCAGAGCTCCTGGCCGGCGTCTTTCAGCGTCCCGCCGACCTCCGCCGAGCCCGTCGATGAACAGGTCCCAGCTCTCCGCGTACGGCGTCTGGAACGGGTAGTTGTAGCCCTCGATCCCCGGCCAGACGATCATCGGCACGCCGAGCTCGCCGGAGAGCTTCGCGCCGGCGACGGCGACCTTCACCGCCTCGCCGCGCACCGCCGGGTCGGGGTTGACAGAGCCCGCCGCGGCCGAAGCGCGGGTCGAGGTGCAGCCCGCCGGCGAGGCAGTAGACGTCGTGGTCCGAGCCGAGCGCGTCGCTTGATCGCGTCCAGCGTTCTCGCTCGTTGAGCTCCTGCGGGTAGTGGAACTCGTAGCCGTCGATCAGATCGCCGAGGCCCGTCGACCGCGCGGCGCACCCGCTCGACCGTCGTCTCGCCCGCGTGCTCGGGCTGGTAGCCGCCCGGGACGAACCGCGTGACCATCGAGCTGAACGCCCAGATGCCGAGGCTCGTCTTCATGCAGCGGAGCCTACAAGGGCAGCGGCGTCAGGTCCGAGTTGACTATCGTCGTCTCCATGCACGAGTCTTTCCCGGCGGAGAGCCACGCCGCGTGTGAGTTGGCCCGCCATCTGCAGGCATTCGAATCTGTCAGTACCAGGAACAAGAGAGGGAGGAACAGCACGTGAAGCAGGTTTCCCGCAAGGTGATCGCGGTCGGGCTCGTCGCCGCGGTTGCCGCGCTCGCCGTCGCCGTCGCCGTCGCGACGGCCGGCACGTCGCACAAGAAGGCAAGCATCCAGGTGTGCGTCCTGCTGCCGGACACCAGTTCGTCCGTCCGCTGGGTGCAGTTCGACGCTCCCGACGCTCGCCAAGGCATTCAAGGCAGCCGGCGTCACCGACTCGATCACCAACGCACTGAACGACCCGCAGAAGCAGAAGGCACAGGCCGCACGCGTGTCTGGCCGCCGGCGCGAAGGTGGTCATCGAGACCATGCTCGATGCCGGCTCGGCCGCGGCGATCGAGAAGTCGTTCACCGACAAGGGCGGCAAGGCGATCGACTACGACCGCCTGGTCCCCAATAGCACCGCGTCCGCCTACATCACCTTCGACGGCAACAAGGTCGGACGGGCGCAGGCGACCGGCGTTCTGGCCGCGCTCAAGGGCAAGACGAAGCCGGTCGTCGCCGAGCTCTGGGGCAGCCCGACCGACACGAACGCGGCCTGGTTCAAGAGCGGAAACGACGACATCCTGAACCCGCTGTTCAAGAGCGGGAAGATCACGAAGGGCCCGCAGCAGTTCGTGCCCGCCTGGTCGGCCAACGGCGAGGCGAACGGCGTCTTCGCGCAGATGCTGGTCAAGACGAACAACAAGATCGACGGGGTGATCGCGGCGAACGACAACATCGCCGGCGCCGTGGTCGCGCAGCTGAAGGCCAAGCACCTGAAGCCGATCCCGCTCAGCGGGCAGGATGCGACCGTCGAGGGTGCGCAGTACATCATCTCCGGCTGGCAGACCGGAACGGTCTACAAGCCCGTGCCCATGCAGGCGGCCGCCGCGGCCGCGGCTGCGATCGCGCTGCTCCACGGCAAGAAGCCGGCCACGACCACGACCAGGAATAACGGCAAGAAGAAGGTGCCGACGGTCGCGCTTCCGGTCACCTGGATCACGAAGAGCGAACATCAACATCCTCTACACGGACAGGTTCATCAAGAAGAGCGACGTCTGCGTCGGCGAGTTCAAGAAGTACTGCTAGTAGACGGCAGATCGTAGCGAACCGAAGGTGGAGGCGCCCCGACCGGGCGCCTCCACCTGTTTTGTGGTAGGAAACCGCGACCGTGAACACGACCGAAACACCCCTTCTCCAACTCCGGAACATCACGAAGTCGTTCGGATCGGTGCAGGCCCTGACCGATGTCGACTTCGAGGTGCGGAACGGGGAGGTCATGGCGCTCGTCGGCGACAACGGCGCCGGCAAGTCGACGCTGATCAAGTGCATCGCCGGCACCCATGCCGCCGACAGCGGCAAGATCCTGTTCGAGGGGAACGAGGTTCACATCCACGGGCCGAAGGACGCCGCCAAGCTCGGCATCGAGGTCGTCTACCAGGACCTCGCGCTCTGCGACAACCTCGACGTCGTCGCAGAACATGTACCTGGGCCGCGAGGCGAACCACTGGCAAGTGCTGCGAGAGGCGCCGATGGAGGCCGAAGACCCTCGAGACGCTGCGCCGGCTGCGGGTGACGACGATCAAGTCGATCCGGCAGCCGGTCGCGACCCTCTCCGGCGGCCAGCGCCAGTCGGTCGCCGTCGCGAAGGCCGTCATGTGGAACTCGAAGCTCGTGATCCTCGACGAGCCGACGGCAGCGCTGGGTGTCGCCCAGACAGAGCAGGTGCTCGCCCTGGTCAGGCGTCTCGCCGAACAGGGCCTCGCCGTCGTGATCATCTCGCACAACCTGCACGACATCTTCGAGACGGCAAACCGCATCACGGTACTCCGACTCGGACGTAACGTCGGCATCTACGAGCGCGAGAAGACGACCCAGCAGGAGGTCGTCGAGGCGATTACGGCCGGCATTCCGACGAAGGTCTCGGGGATCCCGGCGCCCGCCGAGGCGACACCGTGAGCGCCGCGGACGTCGACGTCGTCGGCCAGGACCGAGGCGGCGGCGCGCCCGACGAGGCGGAGCCGAGTGGGCTGTCCGCCGAGATCCGTCGGGCCGTCGACAACATCAAGTCGGGGAACCTCGGCGTCCTGCCGCTCGTCCTCGGCCTCATCTTCATCGTCGTCTTCTTCAGCTTCAAGGCGACGAACTTCTTCACCGCGGTCAACTTCGTCAACATCCTCATCCAGATGGCCGGGACGGCGATGCTCGCCTTCGGCGTCGTCTTCGTCCTCCTGCTCGGGGAGATCGATCTCTCGATCAGCTACGTGGCCGGGATCGGCGCCGTCGCGGTTGCCGAGCTCCAGCGGGCCGGCAGCGGGCACCAGATCAACGGGCTGCTGGCGATCGCTTGCCGGCATTGCCATTTGCGCCGTGATCGGCTTAGGGCAGGGCTCGATCGTCGCGCGGGTGGGTGTCCCGTCGTTCGTCGTCACGCTCGCCGGCTTCCTGATCTGGCAGGGCGTGATCTTGCAGGATCTCGCGGTACCGGGCTCGATCGTCATCCAGGACCGCTGGGTCAACTACACGGCCACCTACGGCTTCAGCCGCCTGGCAGGCTGGCTGATCGCGGCCGGGATCTCCGCGCTCTACGCCCTCTTCGTGCTCGGCGGCTTCGTCCGCAAGCGGCGCGCACGCGTCTCGAACGAGAGGCTCGGGTTCGCGATTGCGAAGGTGATCGGTGTGGCGATCGCGGCATTCGGGACCGTTGCCATCTGCAACCATGCGGAGGTCCAGGGAACGCCGCTCGGTCTTCCGCTGGCCGGCGTCCTGGTCGTCATCTTCCTCGTCGCCCTGACGTTCCTTGCCAAGCGCACGACCTTCGGCCGTCACGTCTATGCCGTGGGCGGCAACGCCGAGGCCGCCCGGCGCGCAGGCATCAACGTCCCGCGAATCCGCACGATCGTCTTCATTATCTCGAGCAGCATGGCGGCGGTCGGCGGGATCATCCTCGCCGCCAACATCAACTCGGTCAGCCTCACGTTCGGCGGCGGCCAGCTCCTGCTCGACGCGATCGCGGCCGCGGTGATCGGCGGCGTCAGCCTCTTCGGCGGCCGTGGCGAGGTGCGGGCCGGATTCCTCGGCGCGCTCGTGCTCGCGACGGTCTCGAACGGGCTCAACACGGCCGGCTACAAGAGCGGAATCATCTACATCGTCACCGGGGTCATCCTCCTGCTCGCCGTCACTCTCGACACGGTCGCGCGCAGACTGCAGGTCAGCGCGGGTCGGTAATCGGTCGGCTACGGCGTCACGTACGACCGGTCGGCGGCGACGTCCTGTCGTCGCGTGACCTTGCCGTCCGGCCAGCGGACGATCAGCTCCTTCACCCTCGTTTCCTTGCCGAGTCCGAAGTGCACGCGCGGGTCCTCGGACGAGAGGTAGCTGCTGCCGGCCTGGACCTCGTGGACGAGCCGGGTGCCGTCCGGGAGCACGGCGGTCACGAGCGCGCCGGGCGCGAACTTCGCCAGGCTCACCTCGAGCCAGTGCCCCGAGGGCCCGGTGTTGTGCAGCAGGATCAGCTTTCCGCCGATCGAGTTGACGGCGATGTCCATGCGCCCGTCGTTGTCGTAGTCGGCCGCCGCGACGCCACGCCCGTTGACGAGCGGCCCGGGGTGGAGGCCGACCGTTGGGCTCACGTTGGCGAACCGGCCCTTCACGTTCGCGAGGATCTGGAGCGCCGCAGCGTCCTTCGCCAGATTCGTGACCGGGATGGCGCCGTTCGCCAGGACGAGGTCGAGCCGGCCGTCGTTCGAGAGGTCGACCCAGGTGTCGCCCCAGCCGGTTGCGTCGGGCCCGACTGCCGGCGCGAAGACGGAGCGGACGTTCGAGAACGCCGAGCCCGCGGTCGCCTGGAACGCGGCGTGGCCCTGGCCGCGCGAGTTCGTCACGAAGAGATCGGGGCGGCCGTCGCCGGAGTAGTCCTGGGCGGCGACGCCCATGCCGGCGTTCGGGTCGGCGACGCCCGACGGGCCGCCTTCCTCGACGAAGTGGAAGCCGAGCGGGCCGCCCGGCTCGTTGACGTACAGCCGGTTCGGGTCGAGGTCGTTGGCGACGTAGAGGTCGGGCCGGCCGTCGCCGTTCACGTCGGTGAACACGGCGCCGAGGCTGTGATCGACGTACTTCGTCTCGATCCCGGCCTTCAGCGACACGTCCCGGAAGCGTGAATGTCCCTTTGCGTCGGGGCCCTCGTTCAGGTAGAGCAGGTCGCGGAACGCCTGGTAGTTCAACGGGAATCCGCGGGCGCCGTCCGAGGGGGCGTTCACGTCGGCGTAGCCGGAGACGAAGATGTCCGGCCGCCCGTCGCCGTTGACGTCCGCGACGGCGGCGCCCGGTGTGCCAGCCGAACGTGCCGAACGCGTCGATGCCGGCGGCGTGCGTCCCGTCGCGTGAACGTCCCGTTGCCGTTGTTCCAGAGCAGCACGTTGTAGGTGTTCGTGGTGACGAGGAGGTCGGTGTGGCCGTCGCCGTTGAAGTCGCCCGCGACGCAGCCGTTCCCCTGGACGGCCGGGTCGGCGTGCGACCGGGCGCTGACGTTCACGAAGCGGCCGCCGCCGACGTTCTCGAAGAGGGCGCTCCGCGGCAGCCCGCCGCGTTGCTCCCACCTGGTCGTGTCGGAGTCGGAGTAGGAGTTGACCGCGAAGAGGTCGAGCCGGCCGTCGTTGTTGTAGTCGAGCCAGCAGAGGCCGCCGCCCATCATCGAGTGGACGTCGTTTGCCATCCCGAAGCGGAAGTCGTCCTGGCGTGAAGTTCAGCCCGGCCTGCCGGGCGACGTCGGTGAGGCGAATGCCGGCAAACCCCTTTGCGGCGGCGGCGAGCAGCGCGGCGCTTGTCGTCGCCGGCGGAATGACCGCGAGCGGCCGGCCGCTGCGGACGTGCGCGACGAGCCAGCGGCCGTTCGCGCCCGCCTGCAGCTCGAGTGTCTCGTGCAGCGGTGCGGGCGCCTCGCGCCTGACCAATGTGCGCCCCTGGAGCCGTGTAGCTCGCCAGCTGCATCGATCCTGCCAGCTCGGCCACCGCGATCGCCCCGCCCTGGCCGTGGCCTCGTTCGAGATGGACGTGCATTTGATCGACCCGGTACGCCGGCACCTCGATCGGCCCACCCTTTGCCGCGTCGACCTGGCGAGTCAGCGCGTTCAGTTCGTCGCCGATGGAGGTGCGGGCGAGCACGCCGCTGTCGTCGCCCGATCAGGGCCGCGGTCTGCGTCTGGAGGTCGGCGACGAGGTCGGCTGCGATCCGGCGTGCCGTCTTCTGCTTGAGCACCGTCTGGACCTGGCGCGACGGCAGGATCGTCACCTGGGGCAGCCGCCCCGTGTGTTCGAGCGGCGCCACGGTGGTCGCGGGCCGCGCCCGGATCCCGGCGCCTGCGATCGCGCCCGTGTAGGCGACGAGCGCGGCGGCGCCGAGCGCGACGAGGACGCCGCCGGTCGAGGCGGAGCCGCGGGCATCAGCGCGAGCAGGGGCCGCGCGGCGCAGACGATCGCGAGCGCGCCGAGCAGCGCGACCTTCGCCCAGAACTCCGTCTTGGCCGGCGCGATCAGGAGCACCGAGAGCAGCCCGATCGAGACGGCGTAAAGCGCGCGGCCGCGCGTGCTCTTCGGCGTCGTCTTCGGGTCGGTGATCATGAAGAACAGGAAGACGAGGACCTCCGGCGAGGTGACCAGCACCCACCAGAAGTAGTGCCCGGTGACCGGGCCGAGGTGCCAGCGCGCGCTGAATGCGTGGCCGAGGCCCATCAGCACGGCGAGCGCAGCGGCGAAGGTCACCCAGAATGCGACTGCGATCACGATCAGGCGAAGGCGGATCAGGATCGCGAGGCCGCCGACGACGATGATCGCGAGCGCCAGGGCGAGCCACCCTGTCATCGGCCCCCACCAGAAGTCGAGCGGCTCCGCGTGCTCCGGCCCGAGCAGCAGGAAGCAGAGGACGAGGCCGAAGTTCGACGGGTTGAAGATGTGCGAGCCGCGGAACTTGATCACGTACTTCGAGAGCAGCGAGACGGCGGCCGTGCCCGCGAAGATCGTCCAGCCGTTCAGTGCTCCACCAGTCGCCGTGCTCGCGTCCCGGGAACGCGCAGGACGAAGGCGACGCCGTTCCCGGTCAGCATCGCGCTCGCCGGCCACATCAGCACGTGCTGGCCGAAGAAGGCGATGCCCGACCTCGAGGATCGCGCAGGTGCCGATCGCGATCAGGATCTGGGCGATCGACAGGCGGAAGTCGAACGCGACCTGGCCGAGGACCTGCAGCGAGATGATCACCGCGGCGAGGTGGAGCCGCGGGTCGCTCAGCTTCGGGAGGAGGACCGGGTACGGCCGGCCGCGGATCGTCAGAGCCCGCCCGGCGGGGGCAGCTAGCGCGGGGGCGCTCATGGGCTGCTCATGGTACTCCGGGTCGCCGTGTCTGGTTCGGCCTGGGTGCAGGGCTTTTCCACAACCAATGCCTGGCACCGCAGGTGTGACGAGACGCGAACATTCCTTCCACCGGCGAACCGGCGCCGTGGCCGTCAGAATCGGCTCGTGAAGCTGGATCAGGCACTCGCCGTCGTCCGGTTCGTGGTCGAGGAGGCTCCCGGGGCCGTGTCCGTGTTCGTCGCCGATTCGCACGGCGAGGTGGTGGCCGCCGCCACGATGGACGGGGCCGCGCCGGACACGCGCCTGAACGCGCAGCGCAAGGCCTACACGGCGGCGCGGAGCGACGCCCGCGCGACGTCGGAGCTGGCGGCGAAGGTCGCGGACGACCCGGTCGAGCGGGCGAGCTTCGACCCGTTCTTCACGTTCTTCAAGGGCGGCGTCGCCGCGTTCGACGGTGAGTCGCGCGTCGGCGCGGTCGGCGTCAGCGGCCTGCCGGGCGAGGTCGACGAGGACCTGGCGCGGCGCGCGATCGAGGCTGCCGGGCTATCGCTCGGCTAGGGCCGGACCCTCGGCAGGCGTCCTTACCGCACGACCCGCGGATCCGTGAACACGTCCGACTCGTCGCGGCTCCGGGTCGAGAACTCCGAGACGATCGCGCCCTCGTCGCCGGCCTGGAACCAGTGCAGCGTGTCGGGCGGGATCGTGTGTTGCTCGCCCGGGCCGAGGACGACCTCGCCGTCACCGTCGACCCAGAGCCGGACCGACCCGCGGCGCACGCGGAACGTCTCCTCCTTCCCCGGCTCGCCGCCGACGGGCGGGTGGCGATGCTCCGGGCACGCCTGGCCAGGGAACATCACGAGCTCCTTCGCGCAGACCCGCTCGGTGTTCACGTAGACGACGATCTGCAGGCCCCAGCGCTCGAGCTCGCCGAGGCCGAAGTCGGCCACCTCGATCGCCTGCTGCTCAGAGGACGTCAGCACGATTCCCGCCTCGGCCAGCATCGCCGCCGCCCGGTCGCGCGCCGCGGCCGCGTCCACTACAGCGAGACGGGCCCGCCGGTCTGCGCCGAGCGGTGCAGCGCCTCCAGCGTCCGGGCCTGGCCCATCGCGTCGTCGCGGCCGAGCAGGAGCTCCGCCTTGCCGGCGGCCGCCGCGCCGACGTTCTCCAGCTCGAGCCGGTACGAGTTCGCCGGCTCGTGCTCGATCCGCTCGACCTCGTCCCCGCGGCGCAGCTCGATCACCGGCGTGCCTGCGTGCCAGGGATCGTCCAGGAACAGCGAGCCCTCGCTGCCGACCACCTCGAGCTCGTCGCGGTTCGGCAGCGCGGTGCCGCAGTCGAAGGTCGCGAGCACGTCGCCGGGGAAGCGCAGCGACCCGGTGAACACCCAGTCGGTGCCCGTCGGGCCGTACCACGCCGACCCGTACGCCTGAACCGGCTCCGCCCCGGCCGCGAGGCGCGACCCGCTGACGCAGTAGCACCCGACGTCCATCAGCGCGCCGCCCTCGACGTCGGTCCGCAGGCGGATGTTGTCCTCGTCGTAGAGCGAGTACGAGAACGCCGATCGGATCAGCCGCACCTCGCCGATCGCGCCGTCGTCGATCAGCCCGCGGAGGCGCGAGGTCTGCGGATTGTGCCGCCACATGAACGCCTCGGACAGGATGCGGCCGGCGCGGTCGGCCGCGTCCCAGGCGGCCGTGACGTCGTCCGGGTTCCGCGTGAACGGCTTCTCGCAGAGCACGTGCTTGCCGGCCTCGACCGACTTGATCGACCACTCGGTGTGCATCGTGTTCGGCAGCGAGATGTAGACGCACTCGATCTCCGGGTCGGCGAGCAGCGCCTCGTAGGAGCCGTACGCACGCGGGATGCCCCATTTCGCCGCGTACTCGTCGGCGCGCTCCTGCGTCCGGCTCGCGACCCCGACGAGGTCGATCTCGGGCGACTCCTGCGCCGGTGGGATGACCAGCCGGTTGATGTCGGCGGTCGAGATGATCCCCCAGGTCGTCATCGCGTCGTAGTCAACCAGCTACCGGCGGTAGACGACGTAGCCCTCGCGGGCAATCCGGAAGCCCAGCCGCGGCGCAGTCCGGTAGCGGCACGTGACGCCGGTCGTGGCCGAGACGCAGCGGATCGGCCCCAGGTCGACCGACCGGCCGTAGGCGAGCGTTCTGCACGGGTTGGCCGGGTCGATGCAGAGCGGCCCGATGTCGCCGCGGCATCCTCCGACGAAGACCCTTCGCTTCGCCACGCTGAGCTCTGTCCCGACCCAGTCGAGATCGCACCTCGCCGGCTTGCGGGGGATGCTCGGCCAGGTGTTCTTCCGGACGACGCAGTCGACGAACGCCGGCTCGAACTTGTCGGCGGCCGCCCCGATGCAGTTGATGTTCCCGGACGGCGACTTGAAATGGACGAGCTTCGCGGGGGCTGCCGCGGCGTGGAGCGCGAGCGCCAGGGCGACGGCGGCGGCGAGCACGCCCGGATGCTACGCGCATAAGATCGCCTCGATGACGAGACCGGTCACGCTCTTCACCGGCCAGTGGGCAGACCTGCCGCTGGAGGACCTGGCCGAGAAGGCCGGCCGCTGGGGCTTCGACGGCCTCGAGCTCGCCTGCTGGGGCGACCACTTCGAGGTCGACCGTGCGCTGGCCGAGGACGACTACTGCGCCGGCATCCAGGAGGTGCTCGAGCGCAACCACCTGAACTGCTTCGCGCTCGGCGCGCATCTCGTCGGCCAGGCGGTCTGCGACCCGATCGACGCGCGCCACCAGGCGATCCTCCCGCCCGACGTCTGGGGAGACGGCGACCCGGCCGGCGTCCAGCAGCGGGCGGCCGAGCGAATGAAGGACACCGCCCGCGCGGCCGCGAGGCTCGGCGTCGCGCAGGTGAACGGCTTCACCGGCTCGGCGATCTGGCACCTCCTCTACTCGTTCCCGCCGAACGACTTCGCCGAGATCGAGCGCGGCTACGAAGAGTTCGCCGAGCGCTGGTCGCCGATCATCGACGTCTTCGACGCCGAGGGCGTGAAGTTCGGCCTCGAGGTGCACCCGACCGAGATCGCCTACGACTTCGTCACCACCCGGCAGACGCTGGACGCGATCGACAACCGCGAGGGCTTCGGGATCAACCTCGACCCGAGCCACTTCGCCCACCAGCACCTCGACACGGCGCAGTTCGCGCTGGAGTTCGCGGACCGGATCTACCACGTGCACGTCAAGGACTCGCGCAAACGGCTCGACGGACGGCGGTCGATCCTCGGCTCGCACCTCAACTTCGGCGAGGAGGCGCGCGGCTGGGACTTCGTCTCGCCGGGTCACGGCGACGTCGACTTCGAGGAGTTGCTCCGGGCGCTGAACCGGATCGGCTACACGGGGCCGCTGTCCATCGAGTGGGAGGATTCGGGAATGGATCGTGAGTACGGCGCGCAGGACGCGCTGGCGTTCGTGCGGCGGACGGACTTCGCCCCGTCTGCGGTGGCCTTCGACGCGGCGATGCAGCGTTCGTGAGCTCGCTGACGGGAGACAGGGCCGAAACGCGCGGCCGGCGACATCCCGGAGATCGGCATCGGGATGCTCGGGTACGCCTTCATGGGCAAGGCGCACTCGAACGCGTTCCGGAAGATCGCCTACATGACCTGGCCGCCGCCGCTCCGTCCCCGGCTGGTCTCGATCGCCGGCCGGAACGAGGAGGCCGTGCGTGCCGCCGCCGAGCGGTACGGCTACGAGCGCTGGACGACCGACTGGCACGACATCGTCTCCGACCCGGGGATCACCCTGTTCGACAACGGCGGGCCGAACAGCGTCCACGCCGAGCCGACGATCGCCGCAGCGCAGGCCGGCAAGCACGTCGTCTGCGAGAAGCCGCTCGGGCGCGACGCCGACGAGAGCTACGAGATCTGGAAGGCGGTCGCTGCGACCGGCGTGAAGCACCTGTGCGCCTTCAACTACCGCTTCGTCCCGGCGGTGCGGCTCGCGCGCGAGTTGATCGACGCGGGCGAGCTCGGCGAGATCCGCCACTTCCGCGGCCGCTACCTGCAGGACTGGGGCGACGACCCGTCGCTCGACACCTGGCGCTTCCACGCCGACGAGGCAGGCAGCGGGGCGCTCGGCGATCTCGGCGCGCACGTCGTCGACCTCGCGCGCTACCTGGTCGGCGACGTCGCCTCGGTCTCGGCGCTGGTCAAGACGTTCCTGCCCGACCGCCAGGTGGACGACTGCATCGAGGCGGCGGTCGAGTTCGAGAACGGCGCGGTCGGCACGATCGAGGCGACCCGCCTCGCGCTCGGACGCCGCAACGCCTTCCAGTGGGAGATCAACGGCTCGAAGGGGTCGCTCGCATTCGACATGGAGCGGCTGAACGAGCTGGAGGTGTTCCGCAACGGCGGTCGCACGCGGGGGTTCACCAGGGTGCTCGTCACCGAGGCCGACCATCCGTTCTGGGAGTTCTGGTGGCCGCCGGGTCACATCATCGGCTGGGGCGACACGTTCGTGAACGAGCTCCACCACCTGCTCCGAGCGATCGCCGACGACTCCGACGTCGCGCCGCACGGCGCCACCTTCGAGGACGGCTACCGCGCCGCCGAGGTGTGCGACGCGATCGTCCGCTCGGGGCAGAGCGGCAGGCGCGAGCAGTTGTCGTATCGCTCCTAGAACGGCAGTGACAGGCTTCAGCCTGTCACGCCGGTGACGCGCCGGACCGCGCGGCCGCCGTGCTCTCGGGCTGTGGAGGCTCGCGCGGGCGATAATCGGGGCACGGACGTCCTCGCCCTGACCTCGCTCCTGCCGGAGCTCCCGACCGAGCGGACGCGGCTGCTCGACAACCTCGGCCGCGTGCGCCGCGAGGTGGGGCCGATCACGCCCGAGCTGTCGGACTCGCTCGCCGACCACATGAACATCCGCCGAGGCGAGGTGCACGAGGTCGTCTCGTTCTACTCGTTCCTCCAGCATCCCGTGGACGTGGTCCGCGTCTGCACCGGGCCGATCTGCGACTGCGCGGGTGCGAAGGCCGGCGCCGGGGAGCTCGCCGTGGCCTGCCTCGGCCACTGCGATCTCGCCCCGGTGGTGATGGACGGCGACGACGTCCGCGGCGGCGTCACGCACCGGACGAACGGCTTCCTGCTCGAGCCCGACGAGCCGCGCGACCCGCCGGAGCTTCCGCCCGAGAAGGTGCTCACCCGCCTCGAGGCAGCGGGCCTCACAGGCATGGGCGGAGCCGGCTTCCCCACCCACCGCAAGTGGGATGCGGTCCGCCGCGAGCCGGCCCCGCGCGCCGTGATCGTCAACGCGGACGAGGGTGAGCCCGGAACGATCAAGGACCGCTACGTGATGGAGCTGCGGCCGCACCTCCTGCTCGAGGGCCTGGTCGCGGCGATGCGGTTCTGCGAGGTCGACGAGGCATACGTCTACCTCCGAGAGGAGTACGCGACCTCGCGCGCCCGCCTGCACGAGGCGATCGCCGAGCGGGGGCTGAACGTGCACGTCGTCGTCGGCGCAGGCTCGTACGTCTGCGGCGAGGAGTCGGCCATGCTCGAGTCGATGGAGGGTCGCCGGGGGATGCCACGGCTGCGGCCGCCCTTCCCGGCGCAGAAGGGCTACCTCGGCCGGCCGACGCTGATCAACAACGTCGAGACGCTCGTCCACGTCGCCCGGATCCTGCGCGGCGAGTGGCAGCCGGGGCGGCTCTGGTCGGTCTCGGGCGCGGTCCGCGAGCCGGGCTGCTTCGAGGCGCCGCTGGACGTGACCGCGCGGCAGCTCGTCGAGGATCACGCGGGCGGCTTCACCGCGGAGGCCGGGGCTTTCGTCCCGGGCGGCGCGGCGAGCGGGATCCTCCCACCCGCTGCGCTCGACGTCCCGCTCACCCGTGACGCGCTGGCCGAGTGGGGGAGCGGCCCCGGGTCGGCGGCCGTGCAGGTTTTCCCGGCCGCGTATCCCGTGCTCAGGCTCCTCGGCGAGACGATGCGCTTCTTCGCCGAGGAGTCGTGCCAGAAGTGCACGCCCTGTCGGATCGGCAACCGGGCGCTCCATCACGTGGTCGAGGAGCTGGAGCACGGCCGCGCCGCCATGACCCGCGAGAAGGTGGACGAGTGGCTGGAGGCGATGGCGCAGACCTCGATCTGCGGCCTCGGCCAGGCCTCGCCGATCCCCGTGCGGAACGTCGTCCGCCACTGGCCCGAGCTGATGGAGACGCTCGGATGATCGTCGCCGTGGTGCTGGCCGCGACCATCTGGGGAGCGGTGACCGGCTTCTACGGCACGCGGAACTGGCGGCCGGTCGACGTCTGCAAGGCGACCTACATGGGCGACCACTTCGCGATGGTCAAGGCGACCATCGGCGGGAGGCCCCACGTGGCGGCGCTCCACTACCTCGACCGGAGGACCGGCTGGGTGGTCATGTGGGCCGACGGGAAGATCAACCGCCGGATCGGTCCGTCCACGCGTCCGCTCGTGCTGGACGAGGTGACGCGACTGAAGGCGAAGTGCCTGGCCCCATGATGGTCGGCGCCCCGCGTGATATGAACCGCGCGGGGAGTCAACGGCGAAAGGGGCGGTGATGAAAGCAGGTCTCGTGTTACTGGCGGCGGCGCTCGTGGTGGCGGGCGTGGCCGCTTCGGCGAGCGGCCACCCTCGCGACAGCCGCGCGGCGCTCCGGCTCCAGCCGACCCGTGCGTTCGTCCCGCTCCGCGCAGGCGCGGGCTCCCAGAGCTACGCCGATCGTGTCGGTGACGCGGTCAACGGCGCGCCGGACATCAGCACCATCGCGGTCGCGAACGACGACCAGGGGAACATCACCGTCACGGTCATGCTGGCGAACCACTCGTCGGACTTCCAGCCCAACGAGGGGGTCCTCGTGGTCATGGACACCGACGGGAACGGCGCCACGGGCAACGGTGGGTTCGACTACGTCTACGCCGGCGTCAAGGACCACACGGGGCTCTTCGTCTGGAACGGGTCGTCCTTCGCACCGGCGAGCGCGCCCTCGCTGCAGAGCTCGACCGCCCCCGGGCAGATCTCGTTCCGGATCAACCGCTCCGACCTCGGGAACACCACCGGGCTCAACTTCTACGCCGAGACGACCAGGGACAACGGCCAGTCGATCGGCGACGACGCCCCCGACGGGAACGGCGTGTTCACGTACAGGCTCGTCCTGCCGACGGCTCCTCCGCCGCCCCCACCGACCACGACGACTCCGCCTCCGGCGGCGCCGAGGTTCGTGGTCTCGCCCGTCGGTTTCCCGCACGCGGGCAAGCGGTTCGTGGTCCGGGCGCGCGTCCTGCTCGGCGCGCAGAGCGTCTCCCCCTCGGCTCTCGGCTGCGCGGCCAAGGTCGGCAGCTCGGCGGTCAAGACGGCGGCCCTGAACGGCCCGGCGCCGTACCGGTCCTGCGTGGTCACGATCCCCGCGCGGTCGAAGGGGAAGTCCGTGACCATGACCCTTCTCGTCCAGTACAAGTCGTCCGGGACGACGAGAAGGCTGACCTACAAGATCAGGTAGGCGCCGGCAGGGTGGTCACGTTCACGATCGACGGTCGCGAGGTCGCGGCGCCCGAGGGCGAGTTGCTCGTCCACGCGCTCGCCCGCAACGACGTCTTCGTCCCGACCCTCTGCCACGACTCGAAGCTCGACCCCTACGGCGGCTGCCGCATGTGCGTGGTCGGGGTCGAGGGCTCCCCGCGGCCGCTGCCCGCCTGCGCAACGCGGGTCGCCGCAGGGATGGTCGTCTCGACGAACTCGTCCGTGCCGCAGTTCCAGCGGACGCTGACCGAGATGCTGCTCGCCGAGCACCTGAACGGCAGTCCGGGGGGCCGGCCGAACGAGCTCCTCGAGCTGGCCGACGACCTCGGCGTCGAGGCGCCGCTCGTCCTCCCCGACGCGAAGCGCGAGCCGTACGAGGACCGCGACCTGCTGATGGGCTATGACCCCGACGCCTGCATCCTCTGCGCGCGCTGCGTCCGCTACACGCAGGAAGTCATGCAGTGCTCGGCCCTGTCGCTGGAAGGGCGTGGCGGCGAGGCGCGCGTGGTTCCGACGTGGGGGCGCGGCTGGCTCGACACCGAGTGCGAGCTCTGCGGCGGCTGCCTCTCCGTCTGCCCGACGGGCGCGATCTACGAGAAGTTCGAGGAGGGGGCGCCGGCCGGCCGGGAGGAGGCGCTGGTGAAGACGAAGACGACCTGCACGTTCTGCGGCGTCGGCTGCCAGGTCGACCTCAACGTCGACCCGGAGACGAAGCGGATCGTCAAGGTCACGTCGGACCCTTCGTACGTCTCCAACGACGGCAACCTCTGCGTCAAGGGCAGGTTCGCCTTCAACTTCGTGCATCACCCCGACCGGCTGACGCAGCCGCTGATCCGCGGCGAAGACGGCGAGCTCCACCCGGCCACGTGGGACGACGCGCTTTCGGCCGCGGCCGAGGGTCTGTCCCGGGTGACGGAGCGACACGGCCGGCAGGCGGTCGGCTTCCTCGCCTCGGCGCGGCTGACCAACGAGGAGAACTACCTGATCCAGAAGCTGGCTCGGGGGGTGGTCGGGACGAACTCGGTCCACTCCTGCGAGGCGACCTGACACGCGCCGACCCTCTACGGCCTGGTCAGGTCGTTCGGCAGAGGAGCAAGCACCAACTCGATCCCCGAGATCGAGAACGACCGCTTCCTGCTCGTGATCGGATCGAACACGACCGAGGCGCATCCGGTGCTGGCGCTCCGGATCAAGAAGGCGGTGCGGAAGGGCGCGACCCTCGTCGTCGCCGACCCGCGCAAGATCTGGCTGACCAAGCTCGCGAAGCGCCACCTGCAGGTGCGGCCCGGCACCGACGTCTGGCTGATCAACGCGATGATGCACACGATCCTGGAGGAGGGCCTCCAGGACGAGGAGTACATCCGCGAGCACACGGCCGGGTTCGACGCCGTGCGCGAGGTCGTCTCCCGCTACTCGCCCGAGGATGCCGCCCGTGTGACCGGCGTGGATGCCGAGGCGATCCGCGAGACGGCGCGCGAGTACGCCCGCGAGCGGTACGCGGGGATCTTCTACACGCTCGGGATGACCGAGCACGCCTGCGGCGTCGACAACATCTGGTCGCTCTCCAACCTCGTGCTGATGACCGGCCACCTCGGCTACGAGTCGACCGGGCTGAACGCGCTGCGGGGCCAGAACAACGTCCAGGGCCTGAACGACTCGGGCGCGAACCCGTCGTACCTGCCCGGCTATCAGCCGGTCGAGGACCCGGAGATCAGGGCGAAGTTCGAGGCGGCGTGGGGGGTGGAGGTGCCGGAGGCGCCGGGCTACCGGCTCGACCAGATCGTTTCCGGGCTCCACGACGGGCGCGTGAAGGCGCTCTACCTGATCGGCGAGAACCCTGCCCAGACCGAGCCGAACGCCCACCACGTCGAGGCGGGCCTCGCCGGCTGCGAGTTCATCGTCTCGCAGGACATCTTCCTGAACGACTCGACCCGGAAGTACGCCGACGTCGTCCTCCCGGCGTCGAGCTTCGCCGAGAAGGACGGCACCTTCACGAACACCGAACGCCGGGTGAACCGGGTGCGGAAGGCGCTCGACTGCCCCGGCGAGGCGCGTGAGGACTGGCGCATCGTCTGCGCGATGGCGGCCGCGCTCGGCGGGTCGTGGCCGGACTACGGGTCGCCGGAGGACGTCTGGAACGAGCTCGCCGACCTCAGTCCGAACTGGTACGGGATCCGTTACCCGCGCATCGAGGAGCACGGCATCCAGTGGCCGTGCCCCGACCTCGACCACCCGGGGACGCCGTATCTCCATGCGCCGAAGCCGGCATTGCCGGGCGGCCGTGGCCGGTTCTTCCCGGTCGAGTACCAGCCGCCCATCGAGCCGACCGACTCCGAGTACCCGTTCGTGCTCTCGACGGGCCGGACGCTCTACCACTACAACTCGGCGACGATGACCATGCGCGAGCCGGGCGTGGTCGAGAAGCAGGAGCAGCCGTTCTTCGAGCTCAATGCCGAGGACGGCGCCGCCCTCGGCATCGCCGACGGCGAGGTCGCGCGGCTGGTCTCCCGGCGCGGCATGCTCGAGGCGGAGGCGCACTACTCGGATCGGGTCTATCCGGGGCTCGTCTGGATGGCGCTCCATTTCGCGCAGGCCAAGGTCAACTGGCTCCTTCACGATGTCGGCGACCCGCTGATCGGCACGCCGGAGTACAAGGTCTCGGCGGTCAGGGTCGAGCGGATCGCCGGGATGCCCGAGGACCACTTCGGCGAGGCGGTCGCCGCCCGCTACGACGAGGACACGGCGATGTTCGACCCGGCGGTCGTCGACCCCGCAGTGGACTTCCTCGCCGAGCTCGCGGGAGACGGCGCCGCGCTGGAGCTCGGCATCGGCACCGGCCGGATCGCGCTGCCGCTCTCGGCGCGCGGCGTCCGGGTCGCGGGCATCGACCTCTCCGAGGCGATGGTCGCGCGTCTGCGTGCGAAGCCGGGCGCCGAGGAGATCCAGGTCACGATCGGCGACTTCGCGACCACGCGCGTCGACGGGCACGTTCTCGCTCGCCTACCTCGTCTTCAACACGATCGGGAACCTGACGACGCAGGACGAGCAGGTCGCGTGCTTCGAGAACGCCGCCGCCCATCTCGAGCCCGGCGGCTGCTTCGTGATCGAGGTCGGCGTTCCGGGCTTGCGGCGGCTGCCTCCAGGCGAGACCATGCGCGTCGTTCGCCGCCGGCGAGACCCACTGGGGCGTCGACGAGTACGACGTGGCGAGCCAGGGGTTGACGTCGCACCACTTCACCCTCGTCGACGGCCGCTTCGAACTCCGTTCGCTGCCGTTCCGCTCCGTCTGGCCGTCGGAGCTCGACCTGATGGCGCGGATCGCGGGAATGACGCTGCGCGAGCGCTGGAGCGGCTGGAAGCGCGAGCCTTTCACGAGCGAGAGCACCAAGCACGTCTCGGTCTGGGAGAAGCGGTGAAGCTCGGGGAGGAACGGATCCACGTCGGGTCCTGCGGGTCGACTCAGGAGCTCATCGACCCGTCGATGGCGGAAGGGACGGTCGCGGTCGCCGACGTCCAGACGGCCGGGCGCGGCCGGCTCGGCCGGACGTGGGACGCGCCGCCCGGCTCGGCCGTGCTCGCTTCGGTGCTGCTCAAGCCCCCGCCGGACCGGCCGCTCCCCCAGCTCGCCCTGGTCGCAGGCGTCGCCGTTGCCGACGCGCTCGAGCAGCTGACCGGCCTTGCCGTCCAGATCAAGTGGCCGAACGACGTCATGCTCCGCCGGACGAAGGTGGCAGGCATCCTCGCCGAGGCGCGCGACGGAGCCGTCGTGCTCGGGATCGGCGTCAATGTCAACCAGGCGCGCGCGCAGCTGCCCGAGCGGGCTGGATCGCTGCGGACGGCGACCGGCGACGAGTGGGACCGCGACGCGATCCTCGACGCGATCCTCGACGCCCTCGGCACGCGCTACGAGCAGTGGCGGGAAGGCGGCCTCGATGCCGTCTACGACGGGCTCGGCGCGCGCGATTTCCTGCGCGGCCGCACCGTCACCGTCGACGGGACGACCGGAGTCGCGGAGCTGATCGACCGGAACGGCCGGCTGAGGATCGCCGTCGGCCACGGCGACTCCGTGACGGTCGAGAGCGGGGAGGTGACCTATGAGCGCTGAGACCGACCCGGAGATCCAGCAGGACCCCGGCATCCCGGGCTCGAAAACGCCTGACCAGCTCCCACCGCAGGACGAGCCTGAGATCGAGCGCGTGCCGGACGCCGACCAGCCGGATTACGACGAGGAGGGCTCGAGGGCGCCGAAGGGCGAGCCCTGATACATCCGGGGCCGCGATTACAAAGGCAGTGGAGCCGCCTCCCGGAGAAGCCCTGAACGACCGACAGCGGGGCCGGACCCGGGCCCGGCCCCGCTCGATCTCTCCCCGCTTACGGCTCGATGTTCTGGTTGAGCCGGAAGACGTTCGTCGGGTCGTACTCGCGCTTCAGCGCCGCCAGCCGCTCGTACGTCTCCGGGGCGTACGACGACCGCCCGCGCCCGCGTCGCCGAGGAAGTTCACGTAGGCGCGGCCGGTGGAGGCGTCCGGCGGCCGCGTCGTTCACGGCGCGGGCCCAGGCGATGTGCTCCTCGGTAGCGGCTGCGTCTTGCCACCCGGCGACCGCGTTCAGCACGAACGGCATCGAGCGCTCGGCGAAGGCCGTTGCGCCCTCGGGCACGCGGGCGACCGCGCCGCCCATCTGGTGGACGTGGATCTCGCACTGAGCACCCGGCGCGGACACGTGCAGCTCGCAGAACGCGTCGATCAGGCCGTCGTCGAGCGAGGCCAGGTTCGTCGCCTTGAAGTAGGCATTGATGCCCTTGGGCCAGAGCGGGTCGATCAGCGACTGGATCATCGTGTACGGCATCGGCCCGAGCAGGTCGGCGATCGGCTCGGCGACCGTGCGGAAGTCGCCGACCATCGCCGCGCCGTCGTCCACCGGCCCCGCCGAGACGGCGATGAACGCCGCCACCTTCTTGCCGTGCCATTCCTCCGGGATCACCGGCAGCGGCGGTGCGGTCATCAGCGTGACGAAGCCGGTGACGTCGTCGGGCGTGTCCGCCGACCAGTCCCGGAAGAGCCGGAGCAGCGCTCCCGCGTCGTCCGCCGGGTAGAAGATCGGTCCGGCGTACACGATCGGCCCGACCGGGTGCAGCGCGAGCTCGAACTGCGTGACGATGCCGAAGTTCCCGCCGCCGCCGCGCAGGCCCCAGAAGAGCTCGGCGTTCTCCGACTCGGATGCGTGGACGATCCGGCCGTCGGCGGTGACGACCTCCGCGGCGAGGAGGTTGTCGCACGCGAGCCCGTGCTTGCGCATCAGCCAGCCGATCCCGCCGCCGAGCGTGAAGCCGCCGACGCCCGTGGTCGAGACGAGGCCGCCCGTTGTCGCGAGCCCGTGCGCCTGGGTCTCGTGGTCGACGTCGCCCCAGACCGCGCCGCCGCCGACGTACGCACGCCGCTCGGCGGGGTCGACCAGGACGCCGCGCAACCTGGACAGGTCGATCACGATCCCGTCGTTGCAGGTCGAGAAGCCCGCGATGCTGTGGCCGCCGCCCCGCACGGCGATCGGCAGGTCGTGGCTGCGCGCGAACCCGACGGCGGCCGCCACGTCCGCTGCGCCCGTCGGCTGGACGACGAGCGCGGGCCGTTCGTCGTGGAGGCCGTTCCACACCGCGCGCGCCTCGTCGTATCCCTCGTCCTCCGGAGTGACGATCGGGCCGCGGACCGCCTGCCGCAGCTCCTCGATGGTCGCCTCGCCGAGGACGGGTGAGAGTGTCTCGGTCATCTCTAGCTCCTTTCGAGCGTGTCGATGCCGCAGTTCTAGCCCGGCGCTCTTTGCAGCGACTTAGCGCGGCGCTGCAGGCTCACGCAGGCGGCTCTCGACCTCCGCGAGCTCCACGGCATCGCCCTTCGCGGCGTAGAGATCGCGCGCCTCGAGCAGCAGCTTCCTGGCCCGCTCGGGCTCGTCCTGCGCGAAGGCCACCTCGGCCAGGTGCGTGAGGGTCTGCGCGATCCACAGCCCTCTGCCCGCCTCCCGTTGGACGGCCAGCGCCTCCTCGAGTGCCTCGACCGCCCCATCCAGGTCGCCGCGGCTGACCGCGACGTCGGCGGTGTTCCACAACACACCGGTCAGTCCCCACCGGTCGCCCGCGCGCCGGAACAGGTCCCGGGTCTCGGCGAGCAGCTGCTCGGCCCGTTCGTAGTCGCCGGACGCTGCGTCGACCAGCCCGAGACCCGAGAGCGCCATGCCGATCCCGCGCCTGTCGCGGAGCCGCCGGCGCAGGTCGAGCGCCTGATCGAACGACGTGCGGGCGGCGTCGAGATCCCCGGCCCCCAGCTCGAGGTGCGCCTTGCGGATGAGAGCGTCCGACTCCCCGCGCCGGTCGCCCTCACGTCGGAACAGCGCGATGCTCTCGTCCAGGAGCTTCCTCGACCGGTCCGGGTGACCCCGCTCCCGCGCGATCTGCGCCTGATTCGCGAGGACGTACCCGACGGCGGCCTTGCAGGAGATCTCCACGAACGGCTGGAGGGTGTCCTCGAACACCCTTCGCGGCCCGAGCCCGGACGCTCCCCTGCGCATGTCGACGACGCTGATCGGCGTCGGGATCAGTTCGGCGCTGTCTCCGAGCCGCTCGAACTCGTCGATGCTCTCCACGACGAGGTGTTCGACACCTTCGAGGTCTCCCAGTCGCAATTGCGCGACGCCGAGCGAATACACACCCAGTGCGGCCGCTGCGGCAAAGCCTTCTCGCCGCGCGAGGTCCAGCGCCTGTCCGAAGCTCTCGACGGCGGCGGCGGAATCGTCGCGCGAGATCGCGATGCCGCCGATGAAGTGGAGTGCAAGCCAGTGCGACCATTGATCGCCGATCTCCTCCGCGATCGCCTTGCACTCGACCGCGGCGGCCTCGGCACGGTCGAGCCGTGCGGCCCGCAGGTCGAGGGCCGATGCCGCCAGCAGGGCCGCGGCGCGTGTCTCGGTTCGCTCGGGGACGGCGGCGAGGGCCTCCTCCAGCCGCCGGTGACCCTCCTCGAGGTCGATCCGGCGCAGCCAGAACGGCCAGAGGGCGACGCAGAAGCGCAGTGCCTGAGGCTTGTCGACCGCGAGGAGCGTGTCGAGCGCGGCCTGGAGGTTCGCCGCCTCGCGGTCGAGCCGCGGGTCGTCGCGTTCCCGCTGGGCGAGATCGAAAGCCCAGTCCGCGTGGCATCCGGCAAGGCTCGCCGACTCACCCGCCTCAAGGAGCCGTTCGCCGGCGTAGAGGCGGACCGTTTCGAGCAGCCGGTAGCGGCGGTCGCGACGCGGTCGTCGCCCGTGACGAGCGATTTCTCGACCAGCCGGGCCAGGACGTCGGCGACCTCACGCCGTTCCAGGTCGTCACCGGAGCACGACCGCCTCGACCGCGGGGAGGTCGAAGCCCCCGGCGAAGACGGCCAGGCGGCGAAAGAGCGTCCGCTCGTCGTCCGCGAGCAGCTCGTGACTCCACTCGAGGGTCGCCTCGAGCGTCTGCTGGCGCGTCGGCGCCGAGCTGCTGCCCGCGCGCAGCAGCCGGAAGCGGTCGTCCAGTCGCTCTGCGATCGCGTCCGCCCCCAGCGCGCCGAGGCGGGCCGCGGCGAGCTCGATCGCGAGCGGGAGGCCGTCGAGCCGGTAGCAGATGCGAACCACCTCGCGGGCGTTGCGGTCCTCGAGGGCGAAGCCGGGGGCGGCGGCGCCCGCCCGCTCGACGAACAGGCGGATCGACTCGTAGCCGAGCAGGTCGTCGGCTCGACCGCCCCTCCGGGTCGGGATGCGCGAGCGACGGCACCCGGAAGACGGTCTCGCCCTGGACCCGCAGCGGCTCGCGGCTCGTCGCGACGACCGAGACGCCCGGAGCCGAGCGCAGCAGCACGTCGGCCACAGCCGCCGCGGCGACGAGGACGTGCTCGCAGTTGTCCAGCACGAGCAGGAACGACCGGCCGCCCAGGAACTCGGCGACCGCGGCATCGAGGTCGTGGCCGGGCAGCGCCCGCACGTCGAGCGCGGCCGCAACCGCCTCCTGGACGTGCGCCGGCTCGGCCACGGGCGCCAGCTCGACGAGCACCGCTCCGTCCCCGAACGAGGCCTCGACCCCCCGTGCCAGCTCGAGAGCGAGCCGGGTCTTGCCGGCGCCGCCGGCGCCGGTGAGCGTCAGGAGCCGCGTGCCGGCAAGGAGGGTCCCCAGCTGGTCGAGCTCGCGCTCGCGGCCGACGAACGACGTCGCGTCGATCGGCAGGCCGCGAACGCCCTCGACCACGCCGAGTTCGCCCAGCTCCTCGACGAGGGCTGCCGACAGCTCGGCGAGCTCGTCGCGCCGGCTCTCGACCCAGTCCTCGTAGCGGTTCTCGGGCAGGAGCTCACCGCCGTACAGCGCCAGCGCCGCCCGGAAGGCCGCCGGAGTCCCCGCCCGGCGGGCGTCGACCGCCGCGCGCTCGAACTCGTCGACGTCCACGGCGACGTCGGCGGAGAGGTGGAGCAGCTCGTCGCGCAGCTCGATCGCGTCGGGGCCCAGCGCGCGGCGGGCGACGTGGAGGGCCTGGTGGAGGTTGTTCGCCGCGGCGTCAGGGCTCTTCTCACGCCAGAAGATGTCCATCGCCTGCTCGCGATGGAGGCGATGCTGCGGAGCGAGCGCCAGCAGCTTCACCAGCTCGCGCGCCTTCTTCAGTCGCCACGCCCCGTCCGGGACGGGGTGACCGTCGGTCACGGCGCTGAAGCCTCCGAGCAGTTCGATCCTCGTTTCGGGCATCCGGACACAGGATGACGACTTGGGAAGCCTCCAACGGCTAAGCGGCGGCAAACGACGCGCAAAGAGTGCCCTCCTATCGTGGCGGCGACCCATCGACAAGGAGGGCTCATGTGATGTGGAAGCTGAAGGTCGTCGCAACGCTCGCGGCAGCGCTGGTCGTGGCCGGCGTAGCCTCGGCATCGGGGGAGCCGCCGATCAAAGCCCAGGCTCTGGCTGCGGCCAGGCTCGCGCAGCCGATCAGCATCAAGACGTCGAAGCCCGGCAACGTCGTCTTCGTCCAGGTGAAGGTGATGCCCGGCGGAGACTTCGGCTGGCACTTTCACCGCTCGCCGGTGGTCGCCGCCGTCACCGCGGGGACGCTGACCCTGTACGACAGCAGTGACCCGAAGTGCACTCCGCGGCGCATCACCGCGGGGAATGCCTTCACGGAGGCGGCGAACCACGTGCACCTGGCCCGCAACGAGGGCACGAAGCCGGTACGCGTCATGGTCGCGTACCTGGGGGCCCCGAGCGGACAGAAGCCGGACGTCCCGGCCAAGGCGCCGGCGCAGTGCGCCTCTGTGAAGTAGCTGCAGCACACCTGGGGACAGACCCGCGGGTCTGTCCCCGCCGCCGGCTACGGCGTCAGCGTCAGCGGGATCTCGACCTGGTGGATGCGCGAGCCGTCCGCGGCCGAAAGCTCGTACACCACGAGCTTCCCCGGGCCGCCCGGCGACGTGAAGCGGATGGTGACGTCGTAGGTGCCGCGCGTCCCGCTCCCCGACGTGGCGGTGACGAAGTGGCGGGCGAGCGCCTTCCCGGCCGCGTCGAGGATCTCGTACTCGAAGGTCGCCTCGAAGGTGTTCGCGGTGCCCCACACGCGGAGCGGCGAGGACACGGCTGCGAACGGCAGCGGCGACTCGACGAGGATCGCAGGCGTCAGGTCCTCGAAGTCGGCGCGGGTGTAGCTCTTGCCCGCGACCTCGACCGGCTTCTTCGGGTCGAACTGGGAGAGCGTGTAGACCTCCTCCGCCGTCCGCTCGGTCGCCTCCCCCTGCGTGAACCCGATCGCGCGCTCCGCGTCGGTCGGGCCTGCCGCCGACCGCTGCGAGCAGCGACGCGCGGTCGACCTGTTCGAGTGCCCGGGCGACGGGCCCGACCTTGCCGTCGCGCATGAAGTACGCGCGCACCGTCTTCTTCGCAGCCGGCGTCGTCGTGGTCACCGTCCGGGTCACGGTGGCGTCACCGTGACCGTTTCCGTCGAACCGCAGCCGGCCGCGACGATGGCGACGACGACCACCGCCGGTAGCGCCGCGCGACTCAACACGGCCGTCAGTCCAGCCATGTGATCCCGTACTCCGCCGACGCCTCGGCGTAGGCGTCCACCCCGAGGGCTCCCGCCTCGTGGGCCGCCGCCAGCCGCCGGAAGAACCCGTCGAACCCTCCGGGGGCAGTCAGGACGAGCAGGCGCCCCTCGCGCGGGACGACCCGGCTCTGGGCATGGGGAACGCCCCGCGGCCCGAACGCGACCCCGCCCGGGCCGAGGCGGAACTCCTTTTCGCCGACCCGGAAGACGTGCTCGCCTTCGAGGACGTAGAAGAGCTCGTCCTCGCGCTCGTGCACGTGCAGCGGCGTGTCCACCATCGGCGGCACTTCCTCGAACAGGCTGAAGCTGCCGTCGGTCTGTTCCCCCGAGGCTCGCACCAGGATGGTGGCGTCGCCGAAGACGAGGCGCTCTCCCGCGTCGGGCTCGAGCGCGTAACCGACGACACCTGCCACCACTCGGAGGATAGATGGACGCTCCGACCGTCTCGACCGCAGGCGCTCCGGTCATGCCTCGCTAGAGTCGAACGATGGTCACGGACCGCAACGGGATCGAAGTCGAGGGGCTCGTCCGCCGCTTCAAGGACGTCGTCGCGGTCGACGGCATCGACCTGACCGTCGCCCCCGGCGAGATCTACGGCTTCCTCGGCCCGAACGGCGCGGGCAAGTCGACGACCGTCCACATGCTGACCACGCTCCTGCCGCCGAGCGCCGGGAAGGCGACGGTCGCAGGCTTCGACGTGGTCGAAGAACGGCCCCGACGTGCGGCGGGCGATCGGCGCCGCCCTCCAGGAGGCAGCGCTCGACCCGCTCCTCACCGGGCGCGACCACATGCGCCTCCAGACCGCGCTGCACGGGATCCCGCGGCACGAGCGCGGGCGCGCGCGGCGACGAGCTGCTCGAGCGCGTCGGCCTCGCTGGCGGCCGACCGACCGCGTCCGCACGTACTCGGGCGGGATGAAGCGCCGCCTCGACCTCGCGCTGGCGCTCGTCCACCGCCCGCGGATCCTCTTCCTCGACGAGCCGACGACCGGCCTCGACCCGCAGAGCCGCAACGCGCTCTGGGGCGAGGTCGGGCGGCTCGCGAAGGAAGAGGGCGTGACCGTCTTCCTGACCACCCAGTACCTCGAGGAGGCCGACGTGCTCGCCGACCGCGTCGGGATCATCGACCACGGCCACATCGTCGCCGAGGGAACGCCGACCGACGCTGAAGGCCGAGATCGGCCGGCCGACCGTCGAGATCACGCCCGCCGATCCCGAGCAGCGGGACCGGGTAGCCGACATCCTGCGCCGCTTCGGCGAGCTCGTCCAGGTCTCGCCCGGCAGCGTCGCGGTGCGCTGCGCCCACGGCGACCTCGACCTGGCCGAGATCGTCCGCGCGCTCGACGTCGAGGGCCTGCGCGGTGGCGAACCTCCAGCTCCACGCCCCGTCGCTCGACGACGTCTTCCTCGAGAAGACCGGCCGGACGCTCGAGGGCGCCGCGGCCGAGGCGGAGGCGGACCCGAACCGGAGCCGGCTCGCAGGTGAGCGCGACCGCGCTCCAGGTCTACCACCTCGCCGCGCCGCTCGGTCGTCCGCCAGGCCCGGCAGCCGGCGAACGTGGTCGCGCCGGTGATCTTCCCGCTCGGCCTGCTCGCCGTGAACTCCGGCGGGCTCCAGCCGGCGACGTCGATCCCCGGCTTCCCGACCGACCGTTCGTCGCCTTCGCGCTCGCGATCCCGTTCATGCAGGGCGCGCTGTTCGCGACGATGAACGCCGGCACCGACCTCGCGCGCGACATCCAGACCGGCTTCCTCAACCGGTTGTCGCTGACCCCCGTGCGCGGCGTCGCGCTCGTGCTGGGGCAGCTGGCCGGCGTCGCGTTCGTCGCGACCATCCAGGCGGTCGTCTACCTCGCAGTCGGCGTACGCCGTCCACGTCCACCCGGCGTCGGGCGCGGCGGGCGTGGTCGTCCTGCTCGGCCTGGCGATCGCGATCGCGATCGGCTTCGGCGCCGCCGGGGTGTTCATGGCGCTCCGCACCGGCTCGGGCGAGTCCGTCCAGGGCCTCTTCCCGGTGCTGTTCGTCTTCCTGCTCGTCTCCTCGATGAACTTCCCGCGGAACCTGATCGAGGCGACTGGTTCCGCTGGCTCGCGACCGTCAACCCGGTCTCGTACCTGATCGAGGGCTTGCGCAGCCTGATCATCGAGGGCTGGAACGGCGAGGCGCTCGGGCTCGCGTTCGCCGTCGCCACCGGCCTGATCACGCTCTCGCTCCTCGCGTCCGGTCTCGCCCTGCGGACGAGGATGACGCGCACGTGAGCGCCGTCGCGACTTCCGCAACGTCGCGCTGGCGGTCGGCTGGCGGACGCTGCACAACGTCCTGCACAACCCGTCGCTGCTGATCCCCGGGCTGATGTTCCCGCTGCTGAACTTCATCGCCTTCGCCGGCGGCCTCTCCCGGCTGCGGCACATCCCCGGGTTCGACTACCCGCCCGGCTACGCCGGCTTCCAGTTCTGCTTCGTGCTGCTCCAGTCGGCCGCCTTCGGCGGCGTCTTCACCGGGTTCGGGATCGCGCGCGACTTCGAGTACGGCTTCTCGCGCCGGCTGATGCTCGGCGCCTCCCGGCGCAGCGGGTGATCGCCGGCTACGCGATCGGGGCGCTGATCCGCTGGATGATCACGTCGGTCGTGGTCACGCTGGTCGCGATCATCGCCGGCATGCGGATCAAGGGCTCGCCGGTCGACCTCGTCGGCCTCTACCTGCTGGCGGTCATGGTCAATGTCGCCTTCCTCTTCTGGGCGTGCGGGGTCGCGATGCGCTTCCAGTCGGTGCAGGCCGGCCCGATGATGCAGACGCCCGTGTTCCTGCTCCTGTTCTTCGCCCCGGTGTACGTGCCGCTGAAGCTGCTGCAGGGCTGGATCCACGGCGTCGCCGCCGCGAATCCGATCACGCAGCTGCTGGAGGCGATCCGAGGGCTCCTCGCCGGGAACCCGGTGGAGGTCGGCGTCGCCTACCTGGTCGCCGCCGGGCTGATCTTCTTCTTCGGCATGTGGGCGATCTTCAACCTGCGGCACGCCGAGGCGAAGGGCTGAGCGTGCCTCCGCCGGCCTCCTCCGCGAGCCCTACGGCGGTTGGCGCGGATTGGTCGAGATCGGTGTCGACACCCGGGCCTGGCGGTCCAGGGCCGACCTTGACGCCCTGGTCGCCGAGGCACGCGCGGCCTGTACGGCCGCGTCGCTCCACCGCTGCGGAAAGATCATGCCGTTCCTGCTCGACGCGGCCACCCCGACCGCGACGCTGGCGATGATGTTCGCGAGCGCGAGCTCCCACTGGCGCATCTCGGTCAGCTCGTAGGTCTCACGATCGGTTAGGAGCCATCAGCCGGGCCGGCGGTCGAGGGCGAGCCCCATCGCCTGTGCCGAGATGCACCGGGTCACGAGCCGAACGCCGTGCGCCGCTCCAGGTCGCGGTCGGGGTCGACGAGGTGGCCGTCGCGCTCGACGTAGCCGCCCTGGCCGCCGATCACGATCACGACCAGGTCGTCGTCACCCGCGTTCGAGAACTTCCGTGGCGTCGTCGACTCGACGTGCACGAAGCTGCCCGGGCCGAGCTCCCGTGACTCGCCGTCGACCTCGAACCGGGCGGTTCCCCGGTGGACGAAGTAGAGCTCGTCCTGCGTGTCGTGGTAGTGGAGGAAGCCGTCGAAGCCCGGCGCCATCACCAGCGCATTCGCGCCGAAGGCACTGACGCCGAGCCCTCGACGGATCTTGCGGAAGCCGTAGCCCTCTCCGAGCTCGTCGAGCGAACTGAACGCATAGCCCATGGTGCTCCTTTCGGTTCCGGCGTTTGGGGGTAGCATTAGGTCCCGAAGTGCCGTACCGCAAGGTCATGATGCGGCCCTTCCGGACGGAGGAGGAGGGGCTGCTGTTCGCGGTCGCGAAGCTCGCCTTCGCGGAATGCGACGACGAACGCACGCTCGAGACGCTCACGCGGGATACCGTCTTCGTCGCCGAGCTGGCTGGCGAGACCGCCGGCTACGTCGCGATCGAGGAATCCACTGCCAGGCTACGGATCGAACAGCTCTGTGTGCACCCGGCTCACGAGAAGGAGGGCGTCGGCAAGCAGCTGCTCGAGTGGGCCGAGGGATACGCGATTGCGAACGGCGCGGGCCGGCTCGAGGTCGTCGTCGAGCGTGGGAACGACCGCGCCGAGTCCTTCTACCGGGGCCGCGGCTTCGTCCCGGCCGGGCCGGATCTGCTCGAGCTCGTCCTTCCGCAGGGCCAGTAGCCTCGTCGTTCTCCTGGCGGCGCTCGCCTTTCCGGCGGCGGCCTCGGCCCACGCGCGGCTGGTCGGCTCGAAGCCCGCCGACGGCGCGGTGCTGGCGACTCCGCCGCAGGACGTCAAGCTGCTCTTCGACGACGAGATCCGCCCGGCGGGGGGCGACCGAGTGGTCGACGCGCCAGGGACGCTCGGTGCTCGCCGGCCCGGCCCACCGGCTGGCCGGCAACGACCGCGCGCTCGTGCTGCCGCTGCGCCCGGGCCTCGCCCGCGGCGCCTACACCGTCCGCTGGCGCGTCGTCTCGAACGACGGCCATCTGGTCGCCGGCGTCCTCGCGTTCGCCGTGGGCGCGGGCTCGCCGCGGCCGGTGCCCACGCTGTCCGCGGGCGGCGGCGTATCGACCGCGTCCGTCGTACTCCGGTTCCTGTTCATCGCCGGCGTGCTCGTCGCCGGCGGGGCGGCGCTCACGGGGCGCGTCCTGCTCGAGCCCGGTCGGCGTCGGCTGGAGACCGCGGTCGTCGGCGCCGGCCTGGTCCTGATCGCGGCCGGCGGGCTGGGGCTGCTTGCGATCGAGCCGGCCGCCGACGCGACCCGGTTCGGCCGGGTGACCGAGACCGCCGCAATCGTCGCTCTGGTCGGCGCCGCGGCCGCGCTCGCGTCGATCGCGGTCCCGGCCGTCGCCGTCGTCGCCTCCGGGGCGGCGGTGCTCGAGCTCGTCGCGCCGACGCTGGCCGGGCACGCCCTCGACCCCCGGAACCACCGGGGCCTGATCGCGCTGGCGGACTTCGTCCACGTCGCGGCCGCGGCGGTCTGGATCGGCGGGCTCGTCCTGCTCGTCGCGAGCGGGAGCCTGAGGGCACGCCGGCGCTTCCCCACGATCGCGATCGGTGCGGTCCTGGTACTCGGGGCGGCGTCGATCCCCGTGCGATCGCGGCATTCCCCACGCTCGCCTCGGTCGTGCATACCTCGTATGGGCAGACGCTGCTGGTGAAGACGGGCGTGCTCCTCGCCGTGCTCGCCGTCGCCTGGGCGAACCGGCATCGGATCGCGCGCGTCGGGCTCGGCGCGGAGCTCGCGCTGCTCGGCGGCCTGATCGTCGCGATCGCGGTGCTGACGGAGCTGCCGCCGCCGCCGCGGGCGGCTGCCTCGGCCAGGGCGGCGCCCGCCGTGCCCCGGCCGCCGCCCGCGGACGCGGTCGTGCTTGGGGCGAGGACGACGATGTCGCCGTCGGGCTCGCCGCTTCCCCGCGCGGGCGAAACATCGCGGTGCGCGTCACCGCCCTCGGCCAGGACGGCAAGGGCATCGACGGGCTGACGGTCAGGATCGCCGGGGCGGAGGCCCGGCCGTGCGGGCCGGGCTGCTATGCCGCGACGATCCCGGTGCCGCCGCCGCCGCGGACCGTCGCCGTCGCCCTCTCCGGCCCCGGCGCGAAGCCCGCGACCCTCCGCTTCGTCCTCCCGCGCCGCTGGCCCGCCCCGGCCGCGGCCGCGCTGGTCACACGCACCGACCGCGTCTTCCGCTCATTGCGCTCGCTCGTCATCCACGAGCGCCTGGCCTCGAACGCCCGGAACGCGATCACCACCATCTACCGCGTAGCCGCGCCGGACAAGCTCGCCTACTCGATCGCGAACGGGCCGAAGGCCGTGATCATCGGCGGCACCCGCTGGGACAAGCTCCCTGGCGGGAAGTGGGAGCGGTCGCAGACGGAGCCGATCAGGCAGCCGGAGCCGTTCTGGGGCCCGGACCCGCGCGACGAACGCCCATCTGCTGGGAACCGGGACGGTCGACGGCCGGCCGGTCCGGATCGTGTCCTTCTACGACCCGCACCTGCCGGCCTGGTTCGTGCTCTCCATCGAGCCGAGGACGGGCCGGCTGCTCGCGTTGCACATGACCGCCCAGGCGCACTTCATGCAGCACCGCTACACCGGCTTCGACGAGCCGCTCAGGATCGTCCCGCCGACCGCAACACAGCCTTAACGGAGGCGCTACCGGGCCTCAACACGGCCGGATCTATAACGGCCCTGGTGGGACGCACGCGCATTCTCGCGGGGGCCGGGCTGATCGCGGCCGCGCTGCTCGGGGCCGGGCTGGCGCTCGGCGGCGCCGCCGCGCTCGGAGGTCTCGGCCGGAAGACGACCACCGTCCGCGAGATCCAGGCGTCGGTCTCGCCCGCGGCCTCGTCGTCCTCGTCGCGCGCGGACCTCTCGATCAACGACATCTACCGCCGGGCCGCTCCGGGGGTCGTGCAGGTGACCTCGACAACGGTCGTGACCGTCCCGGCCGACCCGTTCTTCGGCAACCAGTTCTTCCCCCAACACCAGGAGGAGCGGTCGCTCGGCTCCGGCTTCGTCGTCGACAAGGCCGGGCACGTGGTCACGAACTACCACGTGATCAGCGGCGCCAAGCAGGTGCGGGTCAGCTTCTCGAACGGCGCGAGCACGAAGGCGACGGTCGAGGGCACCGATGCCTCGAGCGACCTGGCGGTGCTGAAGATCGACGCCAGCTCTCGCGCCCTGACGCCGCTGCCGCTGGGCAACTCGGACGCCATGCAGGTCGGCGACCCGGTCGTCGCGATCGGGAACCCGTTCGGGCTCGACCGCACGGTCACCGCGGGCATCGTCAGCGCGATCCAGAGGGCGATCACCGCTCCGAACGGCTACACGATCGACCACGTCATCCAGACCGACGCGGCGATCAACCACGGCAACTCGGGCGGGCCGCTCCTGAACCGGCGCGGCCAGGTGATCGGCGTCAACTCGCAGATCGAGACCGGCAGCTCGAGCGACACCAGCGGCAACGTCGGCATCGGCTTCGCGATCCCGTCGAACACGGTCAAGACGGTGATCGCCCAGCTGATCCGCGAAGGCCACATCGACCGTGCGTTCCTCGGTATCAGCGCCGACGCCGATCACCCGCGACCTGGCCCGGGTCTTCAGGCTCCCCGCGACCCGGGGCCTGCTCGTGCAGAGCGTGCAACCGGGCAGCGGCGCCGCCAAGGCGGGTCTCGAGGCGGGAACGACCCAGGTGGTGCTCGCGGGCGAGAGCTACAAGCTCGGCGGCGACATCGTCGTCGCGGCGGCGGGCCAGCCGGTCGCGAGTCTGGACAAGCTCCGCGACGTCATCGCCGCGAAGAAGCCCGGCGACTCGATCCGCGTCGTCGTCTACCGGGCAGGCAAGAGGAAGACCATCGACGTGAAGCTCGGACGGCAGCCCACGGCGCCCGGCTAGCCGTCCACGAGGAGAAGGCCCCCGACCGCCTGCCCGGGGGCCTTCACAAGACGAAGGTCCCCGATCGCCTGCCCGGGGGCCTTCGCTTTATCTAGGGTGATCGCATGGCCAGCGAGGAACCGGGTCGCCTCGAGCTGGCGCTCGAGGACGTCGACTTCCTCGAGGAAGAGGACGTCTGGACGGACGACGACCAGGCCGACCACGCCGGGTGGTTCTGCGTCGCCACCGACCCGTTCCCGTGCCCCGCTGCGGGCTGTTCCTTCGTCGCCGAGTTCATGACCGCCGCCCACCTGATCCTGGTCTGGGAGGAGCGCGACGATCCGAATCTGCTTCGCCACGCCGAGCGCGCCAAGCAGGTCGGCCGCAATCCGCGGGTGACCTCCTACGAGCGCTCGTTCGGGCCGAGTGCGTCGTACTACGCCTGGGAGGCGGCCGGCCGCCCGGTGCACGCCGTTCGCGGCAAGTGAGAGACGAAGCCGAGCACCGGTTCGGCGACGCTGAGCCGGGGACGCTGGGCGTCGAGGAGGAGCTCTTCTTCGTCGACGCCGACACGCTCGACGCCGCTGCAGGCTTCACGCGGGTGGTCGGCGAGGGAGACGCGCGCACCAAGGCGGAGGTGTTCGAGAGCCTGGTCGAGCTCGCGACTCCCGTGGTGCCGGACGCGACGGCCGTCCTCGCCGACCTGGCCCGGATGCGGGCGGAGATCGCCGAACGGGCCACGACCGCAGGTCTGCGCGTCTATGCGGCCGGGGCGCACCCCCTGGCGTCGGGCGACGACCAGGAGATCGTTCCCTTGCCGCGTTACGAGCAGATGGCCGCGTCCCTGGGCGATGTTCTCCGCAGGCAGCTGGTCTGCGGGCTGCACGTCCACGTCTCCGTTCCCGACCCGGACTCGGCCCTGCGCGCCTTCGAGGCGGTGGTCCCTGGCTCCCGGTCCTGCTGGCGCTCTCGGCCAACTCGCCGTTCGCCGACGGCGGTGACACGGGCCGGCGGTCGGAGCGCGCGGAGCGGCTGCTGTCGATGCCGACCGGGGGGACCCCTCCGGTGCTGCGGAGCTGGGACGACTGGCGGACCGCCACCGGCCGCGACTCGACCCGCCGGCACTGGGACGCCTGGCCGCGGCCCGAGTACGGCACGTCGAGGTGCGGGTGATGGACATGCAGACCGACGTGCGCAGGTCGGCCGGCTTCGCCGCGATCGCGGGCGCCCTCGTCTCGACGGCGACGGACACGGTCGAGACGTACGACCGCGGGCTCTACGCGCGCCGCCGGGAGGATGCCTCGCGGCTTCCGCCGGATCCGACCGAGGTCGAGGCGCTCGCCGCGCAGGTCGAGCCGACCCTGGACGGAGAGGAGCTCCAGCTTGCGCGCCTCGTTCTCGACGGCCGGCCGGAGGCCGAGCGCCAGCTCGAGGTCGCTGCCTCCGCCGGGATCCTCGCCGTTGCGCGGGACGTGGTCGAACGGACGCTAGGCTAGTGAGCGGCCATGGCGATCCAGACCGAGACGATCCAGGTCACCGGGATCCGCTGCGAGCGCTGCGTCATGCGCCTCGGCGCGACGCTCCGCGACCTCGACGGGCTGGAGGCCGCGAACGCGAACCTGATCGGCGAGGTCACTCTCTCCTGGGACGACGACCGGACGGACCGGCGAGACGATCGTCGGCCGGCTGGCCCAGGGCGGCTTCCACCAGACCCCTCCGGTCTAGTCTCCGCCGGCGGGTCGATCTTCCGCTGCCCAGCAGGCCGGAGATCGCGGGTGCTCGTCCGACCCGGCCGCAGTGCTCGCGCTCTCGGCCCTCCGGTGCCGGGATCGGCCGGCGGATCGTAGGACTCGGCCGAGGCCGAAGTGCCCGGCTGCCGAAGCCCGGTCGAAGTTCCCGCGCCTGTCTCACGCGCGGCGCGTCCATCAGCACGCGCCTCGGCACCGTCACGACGACCTTCGCCGCCTCGTCCACGGCGTGGACGAACTCGCGCGGGATGGGATGCCGCGATTTGCGGAGCCGGCCCGACTCGACGATCAGGAAGCCGTTCTGGACGTCGATGACCCGGCCGACGGCACGGTCGTCGCTGGTCAATACGTCGTATCCACGCATACCTGCCTCCTTCCGGTCGCCTGGCTCGGTCCTACCCCTCGACAGGCCGCCTCTAACGGGGGAATATCCCTGCTCCCGGGCTCGTTGGCTGTCTTCAGAAACGCGTTGCTAGGGTGGGCGGGTGAGCGAGATCACGCCGACCGAGCCCCAGCGACTGGCAACCGACGCGCGCGACCGCGTGCGGTTCGAGGAGGAAGCGCTTGAGCTCTCGGATCAGGTCTACCGCGTGGCGAGAAGGCTCGTTGGCAGTCGCGAGGAGGCGGAGGACCTGATGCAGGAGACATATGCGCGCGCGTTCCGCAGCTGGCGCTCGTACACGCCCGGAACCAACCTTCGCGCGTGGCTGCTGCGCATCCTCACCAACCTCAACATCGACCGCGGCCGCCGCAAGCAGCGCTCCCCCGAGATGCAGCCGCTGGAGGAGGGCGACTACTTCCTCTACAACCGGCTGGAGGAGTCGTCACGCGAGCCGAGGTCGGATCAGGACGCCGTCGTCGACCGGCTGTCGCAGGACGACGTGGTGGCAGCACTGTCCGCGGTCCCGCACGACTTCCGGGACGTCCTCGTCCTCGTCGACATCGGCGACTTCACCTACCAGGACGCCGCCCAGATCCTCGACATCCCGATCGGCACGGTGATGTCGCGCCTGCACCGCGGACGTCGTATCCTGAAGACGGCACTCGCGGACGAGGCTGTCGGAGGCTGAGATGGAGTTCGACGAACTCTGCGACCAGTGCGAGGAGTGGATGCAGCCGTACCTCGACCGCGAGCTCGACGACGCCGAGCGCGCGGAGGCCGAGAAGCACCTCGAGGGCTGCGGGTACTGCCGGAAGCGCTACCGCTTCGAGGAGAGCCTGCGGAGCTTCGTCCGTCAGGTCTGCTCCGAGGAGATGCCCCCCGCACTGAAGCAGAAGCTCGCCGCGCTCCGGACCCCTCTCTAGACGAAGCGCTCGGGGAGGTCCTCCGGCCGGTCGACGTCGCCGGGCTCACCCAGGTCGTCGCACGGGACGAGCAGCGGCTCGAGCGCACGTGCTCCCTCGTCCGGCACCGAGGCCCAGACCGCCCGGTCGAGCACGACGGGATGGCCGCGCACGCCGCCGTAGGAGGCTGCCACCACGTCGCCGGCGCCCTGCCGCCAGGCGGTGACGACGCGATCGACGGCCGCCGGCGCCAGGTCGGGGCCGTCGGCGAGGATCACCGCTGCCGCGGACGTCTCGTCGGCGAGCTCGCGTAGTCCGCAACGCAGCGAGGCTCCGGGGCCGAGCTCCCAGTCGTCGCAGCGGACGAGGCGCACGTCCGCCTCGAGCTCGTACGCGCCGATGACGACGACGATTTCGCCGATCTCGCCGCTCTGCCCCAGTCGGGCGAGCACCTCGTCGAGAAGGAGCGCCTGCTTTGGGGCGCCGAAGCGCTTGGCCGCTCCGGCCGCGAGCACGACCGCGGCCACGGAGCCGGGTTCAGCGTCTTCTGCCAGGTGACCCATCCTACGGACGGCTGCATGCTCTCATCGTGCTCTCAGGAAGGCTGGTTACCGTCCCGTGGTGCTTCGTCTCGCCGTAGGGCTCGTGACGCTGTCGGTACTCGCATTCGGCGGGCCTGCGGCCGACGCGGCACCAAATCGCGTCTTCGCCCCGCGCACCGTCGGGGAGGGCCAGGTGTCGTCGAACTGGGCCGGCTACGCGTTGACGGGAACGAACGCGTCCGGCACAGCGACGTCCTACTCGAACGTGGTCGGCTCCTGGGTGCAGCCGAAGGTGACCTGCACGGCCGGGCATCCCTCGTACTCCGCCTTCTGGGTCGGGCTCGGCGGCTTCTCGACCGATGCTCAGGCGCTCGAGCAGATCGGCACAGAGTCCAACTGCGACTCGCGTGGTCGTCCCGTTTACGCGGCGTGGTACGAGATCGTCCCGGCACCGTCGATCCCGATCGCGATGAAGATCGCGCCCGGCGACCGCCTGACCGCAGCCGTCCTCGTCCAGGGCACACAGGTCACGCTCCAGCTGACGAACACGACGCGCCGGGTGCGCGTCACCCGGCGCGTGACCGTGGCGCAGCCCGACCTGACCTCGGCAGAGTGGATCGCCGAGGCACCGTCGTCGTGCTTGTCGCCGGGCGGTTGCCGAACGCTGCCGCTTGCGAACTTCGGCTCGGTCTCGTTCACCCGAGCTGCCGCGACCGCCGACGGCCACGCCGGGACGATCACCGACCCGGCCTGGCAGGCGACGCCGATCGATCTGGCGGAGCTCGGCCCCGACGGCGGCGACCCGAGATTCACCGGCATGCTGTCGACTCCGGCCTCCGGCGCCTCGCCGGGACCGTTGTCGGCCGACGGGCGCGGCTTCGCCGTTGCCTGGCATCCCGCGTCTGGCTAGGGAAACGCTAGTGGCGGACGCCGAAGTCCGCGGTCAGAATGGTGACGTCGTTCCCTCCGTAGACGCCCGGCGCCGACGACGCGTGCACCGCGGCGATCCCGACCTCGCGCCAGACAGCAGTGAGCAGGTTCTGCCGGTGTGGCGGGCTGTTCACCCACAGCTCGAGCGCACGTCGTGCGCTCAGCCGGGGCGAGCTCCACACCAGGTTCTCTCCGACGCGCCAGGAGCCGTCCGGCGGCTTCGGATACCTGGTTTCCACGCGCTTCCAGAACGGCGCGCCGGTGAACGATTCGTGACCGAAGAACCCGTGCTCGGCCATCGACAGGGATTGCTCGTGTGCCGCCGCCGAGAGTGCCGAACTGGCGCGCAGGGGCAGGAGCCCTGCCGAACGGCGGAACTCGTTGATCTGGGCCAGCAGGCCTGCCTCGAGCCGGGGGAGAACCGTCACCCGTTCCGCTCTGGTCGCCGCGGTCTGCCACCCGGAGGCGTCTCCCGCGTCGGCGGCGCTCGCGCCGAAAGCTGCCGCGGCAAGCATCAGCGCGACCGCGACCACGGGCGCCCGTCGAATCAACGATGTGGGTATCGGCAGCTTGGCCACGTCGGCAAGTCCGTGGTGAAACTTCGATACTGCTGTGCCTGCCCCTCCCCGCGGGGCAACGACTGGACGATGGGGATGCGGCATCTTAATCGGATACCCGGTCGCCACGCATGACAACCATCGATTGCCCACCTCGAGCGGCGATTGTGCTTCCGGCGGATTCCCCTACCCTGTAACAAGAGATGGTCGATGTCACGGCTGCTCGGCCGCGGGTGCCCGCGGTCCGGGCCCCGCTTGCTCGCTGGCTGACGTACGCAGGCGTGCCCCTCGGTATCGCCGCCTGCCTCGCGGTCGGCGCGTTCGGCTTCGCGAACGGCGGATACTTCCCGGTTTCCTGGGGCTGGGGCAGCCTGGCGCTGCTCGTGCTCATGGCGCTTGCCCTCGCGGTGGGCGTGTCGGCCGAGCTGGGCGTCCTCGACGCCGTCTTTCTCGCCGGTTTCGCCGGACTGGTCGGCTGGATCGCGCTCTCGCTGCTGTGGACGACGGTCGTGCCCGACACCGTCCTCGAGGTCGAGCGGGTGCTCGTGTACCTCGCCGCCGCGGCCGCGGGCGTCCTGTTGCTACGGCGACGATCGGTCGCATCGGTCGTCGTCGGGCTCTGGGGTGCGCTGGTGGTCGTTGCGACGTATGCCCTCGTGACGCGCCTCTTCCCGGACCAGTTCGGCGCATTCGACCCGATCTCGGGCTACCGCCTCTCCGATCCGCTCGGCTACTGGAACGCGCTCGGGATCCTCGCCGCCATGGGCTGGCTCCTCGCCCTCGGGCTGGCAGCGCGAAACGGGCCGCTCGTCCGCTCCCTCTCGGCGGGATCGACCGTGATCTTCGCGCTCGCGCTCTACTTCACGTACAGCCGGGCCAGCTGGATCGCGCTCGTCGCCGGGCTCGCGGTTGCGGTCGCGCTCGACAAGCGCCGGCTCCAGCTGATCACCACGGCGCTCGTGCTCGCACCCTGGTCGATCACCGCAGTCGCGGTCGCCTCGACCTCTCCAGCGCTGACGCACCAGAGCGCCGCCCTCAGCGCCGCCAGCCGCGACGGCCACGGGCTCGCCGTGATCGCGATCGGCCTGGTCGTCGCCGCCTCGCTGACGATGCTGCTCGTCGACTGGCTCGCGTCCACCATCTCGGTGTCGCACGGCGTCCAGCGGGTGTACGCCGGCACCCTGCTCTTCCTGCTCGTGGCGTTCCTGATCGTCGTCTTCGGCCGGTACGGCTTCCCGCCGACACTCGCACGCAAGGCCTATGACTCCTTCAACGTCACCGGCACCAACCCCGACGATCTCAACAGCCGCCTGTTCAACCTCTCGGGCAGCGGCCGGGCCGAAAACTGGCACACCGCGTGGCAGGAGGTCACGGAGCACCCCGTCCTCGGCGGCGGCGCCGGCAGTTACGCCCAGTTCTGGTTCCAGCACCGCCGCGTCGACTGGACGATGCACGACGCCCACAACCTCTACCTCGAGACGCTCGCGGAGGTCGGCCCAGTCGGGCTCGCCCTGCTCCTGCTGACCCTGTTGGTGCCGCTCGTCGCGGTCAGGCGGGCGCGACCCTCGCCGCTCGTCGCGGTGGCGTGTGGCGCGTATGTCGCGTTCCTCCTGCATGCCGCGCTCGACTGGGACTGGGAGATGCCGGCGGTCACCCTGACCGGCCTGTTCTGTGCGATCGTCCTGCTCGCAGCGGGCCGGCGCGACCGCGAGCCACGCGCGCTGCGCTCGGCCGTGCGAATCGGCGGTGTCGCGGCCGTCGCGGGTCTCTTCGCCTTCGCGCTGATCGCGTTGCTCGGGAACAGCGCGGTGTCCGCGAGCTCGAAGTCCGCCGACGGCGGCCACTATGCGCGGGCAGAGTCGCAGGCTCACGACGCCATGTCCTTCGTGCCCTGGTCGGCCGAGCCGTGGCGGCGGCTCGGCGAGGCGCAGGCGCTCTCGGGGAACCTCGCGGATGCGCGGCTCAGCTTCCGGCGAGCGATCGAGAAGGACCGCCGCGACTGGACGCTCTGGTACGAGCTCGCCCTGGCGAGCCGCGGCGCCGAGCGGCAGCGCGCGCTGGCCCAAGCATCCCGCCTCAACCCCCGCGACACCCGGCTCCAGGGCTGATGAAGGGCTTTCACAGAGATCCGCTCGCCCATCCCGAGGAGCTGATCCGCCACGTCTACGCGTACGCGGCGTACCGCCTCGGCGACGGCCACGACGCAGAGGACGTCACGAGCGAGGTCTTCGAACGGGCGATTCGCTACCGCAAGAGCTACGACCGCTCCAAGGGTGAGCCGCTCGGCTGGTTGCTCGGGATCGCCCGGCGCTGCGCCGACGACGCGCTCGCCAAGCGCCCGCGCGACGAGGCGGAGCCGGAGGAGATCGCAGCGGTCGGGAGCGTCGAGGACGACACCGTGCGCAGGATGACGCTCGACGCTGCGCTGGCCCAGCTGAGCGAGCGCGACCAGGAGCTGATCGCCCTTCGCTACGGCGGCGAGTTGACCGCGCCTCAGATCGCCCAGGTGATGGACGCGCAGACGAACGCGATCGAGGTGGCGCTCCACCGCGCGCTCGCACGGCTCCGCCGCATCCTCGAGGCCGAGGAGGCGGAGACGGCGGGGCTGTTCGGTTCAGGCAAGGTGTAAGGATCGCGGCCTGACGCCGGTATTTATCTATGTAAGGCGAAAATTCGAAGTAGGGAGAGGGGAGTTCATGAGTAACGAAAGATTCGATCTCGAGGGTGAGCTCAACGCAGGCCGTTCCCGGCCGCGCGCCGAGTTCGTCACGTCGCTTGCAGGCGACGTGCGAGGGCGCGTGCGCCGCACCCGGATCGGTATGACGCTGGCGCTCTGCGGGCTGATGATCGTCGCCGTGGCGTCGTTCGGCGGCATCGGCTACGCGGCGGGGAGCAAGCCCGCCAAGCAGAGCAACTCGAGCGCATCGGCGCAGTACGCGCCGTACACGCCGAAGCAGACGGCGCAGTTCGCGCCGAAGGTAACGAAGGCGAAGGCCGCGGTGAAGGCCGAGGCGACGGCGGTGGCTCCGAAAGCGGCCGCCCCGGCGCACTCCTCCGCGCAGCTGCCGTTCACCGGTCTCGCGCTGTGGGTCCCGCTGGCGATCGGCCTGCTGCTGATCGGTTCCGGCGTCCTCCTCAGGACGCGGGCCAAGCGGCACGGTCCGAGCGCTCACTAGCGAGCGCACGCACCGAGGAATCCGACCGGGGGCTGTCCGCAGCCCCCGGTCGTGTTCCGTTCTAGTCCACGCCCGGCGTGACCGCGAGGATGTCGGCGAGGTGGATCAGCCGGAACGTGCCGCGGATCGCCCGCATCCGGTCGCGTTCGTCCTCGATCTCCGGCGCGACCCGCCAGAGGTCGCGGGCGCAGAGCAGCAGCTCGCGGATGCGGTCGAGATCCGAGCCGGGATGGCCGTTCTCCTCGCAGGCGTTCAGGGCCAGGCCGAGCACGCCGACCGTGTCCGGCTGGCGCGTCCAGAGCAGCGGGCTCGCCATCGACAGGTACTGGTGGATGCGCGCCAGCACCATCGGTTGGCTGAAGGTGTCGCTCCCCTTCGCCGGCGTCGGCTCGAGCGGCGGCTGTCCGTCCGCGATCCGCGTCGCGTTGCCGGAGAGCATTCCGCGCACCTGCGCGTCGTCCAGCCCGGCCACCCGCGCGGTGCGGAGCGCGATCAGCAGCGATGTCGGCTGCTGGCCGTAGGGGTAGTCCGAGGCGTACAGCACCTGCTCCGGCGAGACCTGGCGGAAGAAGTCGAGCAGGTCGATCGGGCTCCAGGCGGACGTGTCGAAGAAGACGCCGGCGCTTGCCGGCGAAGTGGCGCATCAGGGCGCCGAGGTCGGCGATCCCGGCGTGGGCGATGATCAGCTGGGCGTCCGGGATAGGTGTCGACGAGCCGCGCGAGGTCGTCGGCGATCGGCGGCAGGCCCCGCCCGCCGTGGATCAGGATCGGCACCTTCCGCTCGGCCGCGATCGCGAAGACCGGGGCGAGCCGCTCGTCGTTCAGCAGGAACTTCTGCGCTCGGGGGTGGAGCTTGATCCCTTTCGCGCCGAGATCGAGGCAGCGCTCGGCCTCCTCGATCGGCTCGCTCGCCCAGGTCGAGGCGGACGAACGGGATCGAGCCGTCCCTCGCAGCGGGCGGCGAACTCGAGCGTCCGGTCGTTCGGCGGCCCGGAACGCCGGGTGCCGGTCGGGCTCGTCCATGCAGAACATGAACGCGCGCGAGATCCCGTAGCGCTCCATCACGAGCTCGAGCTCGTCGTAGTCGCCGACCATCCCGTCGATGTCGTGGCCGAGGTGGAGGTGGGCGTCGAAGATGTCGGCCCGCCGTCCGGGAGCTCGCGGCGCAGCTCGGCGTCCCACTCCTCGATCAACCGCTGCGCGCGTCGACCGCTTCGTCCACGTCTCTGAGTCTAGGCATTTACGATCCCGATGCCGTGCCCGACGTCCTGATCTACGCCGACACCATCCGCTCGCCGGAGCTGCGGCACGAGGTGCCGATCGGGATCCCCGACCCGTTCCTCTACGTCGAGCGCAACGGGCGAGCGCCACGTCGTCCTGACGTCGTTCGAGATCGACCGCGTCCACGCGATCGCCGGGCGCGCCGGAGCCGCACGCGTACGAGGAGTTCGGCTACGACGACCTGATCGCGCAGGGGCTGCCGCGCGACGAGGTCTACTCGAGGTCGCGGTCAACGCCTGCGGAGCGCTCGGCGTCACCGAGGCGGCTGGTGCCGTGGACGTTCCCGGCCGAGTTCGCCGACCGGCTGCGGGCGGCGGGCGTGACGCTGACCCCGGAGCTACGACTTCTTCCAGGAGCGGCGGCGGGTGAAGAGCGAGGCCGAGCTCGCCGGGATCCGGCGGGCGCAGCGCGCAGCCGAGGCGGGGATGGACGCGGCGCGCGACCTGCTGCGGCGCGCCGCAGCCGAACGGCGCCGGGCTCGTCGTCGACGGCGAGCCGCTCACCTGCGAGCGGATCAAGGCGGCGATCGCCGAGGCGTTCACCGAGCGCGGGATGGTCGCCGACGAGTTCATCGTCTCGCACGGCGCCGCAGAGCGCCGTCGGGCACGACATGGGCTCCGGGGCGATCGCCGCAGGCGAGCCGGTCGTGATCGACCTCTGGCCGCGCGACATCGAGACGGCGTGCTACGCGGACATGACCCGGACGTACGTGGTCGGCGAGCCGCCGGCGGAGATCGTCCGCTACCACACGCTCTGCAAGGAGGCGCTCGACCGGTCGCTGGCCGCGATCCGGGCCGGGCGTCGCCGGGCGCCGACGTCTTCACGCTCGTCTGCGAGCTCTTCCACGAGGCCGGCCAGCCGACGCAGCTCTCGAAGACGACCGGGCGAGGTGCTCGAGGACGGCTTCTACCACGGGCTCGGGCACGGGGTCGGGCTCGAGGTGCACGAGGCGCCGTCGCTCGGCCGTGCGCCCGGCGCGATGGTCGCCGGCGACGTCGTCACGGTCGAGCCGGGGCTCTACCGGCACGGCTACGGCGGCGTGCGGCTCGAGGATCTCGTGCTCGTCACCGAGGACGGAGCCGAGAACCTGACCGACTATCCGTACGACCTCGAGCCGTGATCGAGCCTTGAGCGACGCGGCGATCGAGACCCTGCTCGCCGAGGAGCGGCGCTACCCGCCGCCCGCCGACTTCGCGGCGCAGGCGAACGCGCAGCCGGACCTCTACGAGCTCTCGTTCGAGGAGCTGTGGGAGCGCGAGGGGCGCGAGCGGGTCACCTGGTTCGAGCCGTTCACCGAGCTGTACGAGTGGGAGCTGCCCTACGCGAAGTGGTACCTGGGCGGGAAGCTGAACGCGTGCTTCAACTGCGTCGACCGCCACGTCGAGGCCGGGCCGCGGCGACAAGGTCGCGTACTACTGGGAGGGCGAGCCCGAGGACGACCGGCGGGAGCGTCACGTTCGCGGATCTCCTGCGGGAGGTCACGCGGCTCGCGAACGCGCTGAGGGCGCTGGGCGTCGCAGAAGGGCACGCCGGTCGGCGATCTACATGGGGATGGTCCCGGAGCTGCCGGTCGCGATGCTCGCGTGCGCGCGGCTCGGGGCGCCGCACACGGTCGTCTTCGGCGGGTTCTCGGCCGACTCGCTGTCCGGCGCGGATGAACGACATGGGGTGCGAGGTGCTGATCACGCAGGACGAGGCGTGGCGGCGCGGGACGACCGTGCCGCTGAAGGCGATCGCCGACGAGGCGATGGCCGAGGTGCCCGGTGCGCGGTCGTGCGTGGTGCTGCGCCGGACGGGCGGCGAGTCCCGATGACCGAGGGCCGCGACGTCTGGTGGCACGACGTCGCGGTCTCCGACGAGACGAGTGCCCGTGCGAGCCGATGGACTCGGAGGACCTGCTCTGTTCCTGATGTACACGAGCGGGACGACCGCGAAGCCGAAGGGGATCGTCCACACGACCGGCGGGCTATCTCGTCGGCGCCGTCGACCACGCACCACTACGTCCTCGACGTCAAGCCGACGACCGACGTCTACTGGTGCGCGGCCGACGTCGGCTGGATCACCGGCCACTCGTACATCGTCTACGGGCCGCTGTGCAACGGGACGACCGGGGTCATGTACGAGGGGACGCCCGACTTCCCGGACAAGGATCGCTGGTGGGCGATCGTCGAGCGGTACGGCGTGACGATCCTCTACACGGCGCCGACCGCGATCCGCGCGCACATGAAGTGGGGGGCGGAGTACGCGGAGCGGCACGACCTTTCGTCGCTGCGGCTGCTCGGGTCGGTCGGCGAGCCGATCAACCCCGAGGCGTGGATGTGGTACCGGCGAGCACATCGGCGGCGACCGGACGCCGGTCGTCGACACGTGGTGGCAGACCGAGACGGGGATGACCCTGATCACGCCGCTGCCGGGCGTGACCACGACGAAGCCGGGCTCGGCGACGAAGCCGTTCCCCGGGATCGACGCGGCGGTGTACGACGAGTCCGGGCGGCGAGGTCGGGCCCGGGGGCGGCGGGTACCTGGTGCTGCGCCGCCCGTGGCCGGCGATGCTGCGCGGGATCTACGGCGACCACGACCGCTACGTCGAGACGTACTGGTCGCGGTTCCCGGGCGTGTACTTCGCGGGCGACGGCGCGCGGCGTCGACCGCGACGGCGACTTCTGGCTGCTCGGGCGGGTCGACGACGTGATGAACGTGTCCGGGCACCGGATCTCGACGATCGAGGTCGAGTCGGCGCTGGTCGACCATCCCGCGGTGGCGGAGGCGGCCGTGTGCGGGCGTGCGCGACTCGCTGACCGGGCAGGCGATCGTCGCGTACGTGACGCTGCGGGGCGGCCAGGAGGGGTCGGTCGAGATGCTCGACGAGCTGCGCGACCACGTTGCGCAGGTGATCGGGCCGATCGCCAAGCCGGCCAACATCGTGTTCACGCCGGAGCTGCCGAAGACCCGCTCCGGGAAGATCATGCGCCGGCTGCTTCGCGACGTGGCCGAGAACCGGCCGCTGGGGGACACGACGACGCTCGCCGATCCGGCGGTGGTCTCGGAGATCAAGGAGCGCGCGGCGTCGGAGCCGGCCGAGGAGTGACGTGAGCTCCTCCGAGGCGGGGTCGGAGGAGCGGCAGCGCGGCGTCGCACTCTTCAACGGGGTCTGGAAGCTGATCGAGTCCCGCGAGGACGACGACCGGATGCTGCACATGGCACACGCGTCCCGGTACGCGTGGGGAGAGGCGCCGGAGTGCCGTCCCGAGAACATCGCGCGAGGGGAGTGGCTGGTCTCGCGGGTGTACTGCGTCCTTGGCCGGGCGAGCCCGCGCTCTTCCACGCTCGGCGATGTCTCTCGGTGTGCGAGTCGGCCGGGATCGGGGACTGGGATCTGGCGTACGCGTACGAGGCGCTGGCGCGTGCCGCTTCGCGCTGCGGGTGACGCGCTCGGGGGCGACGGAGTGGCGCGAGCGCGCACGGGCGGCGGGCGACGCGATCGCGGATCCCGAGGACCGCGAGCACTTCGACGAGGACTTCGCGACGCTGTAATTTGGCGGCCTGAGGTGGTGCGGCTCCAGGTTGGCGAGGCACGGCCGTGTTGGCCTCAGGCGACGTCGAGACCAAAGCGGCTGTACGACCACGGCCAGCGGTCGATCAGGTCGCAGAGGCCGGCGTTCACGGGGTTCGCCAGGACATAGACGCAGCGGTCGAAGACGCCGTCCTCGTCGACCGTCCGGCACTGGAATCGCTCGGCGAAGACGTGGCCGAAGCGGTCCGTAGCGTCGGTTGAAAGCCCGCGCATAGCGCGAGTGGAACCACTGCAGGCCGGCGACAGGCTCGGCGCAGGTCCCGTCGATCACAGCGTGGTAGTGGGTGGTCATGCACGCATGCCGCCTCGACCTCGAGCTCGAATCGACGCTGCAGCCTTCAGCAGCATCCCGAGCGCGGCGGTCCGATCCTCGGGCGCGGGAAACGGCGGTACGCCGCACACGCCTCGCGCCCAGACATGGAAGTAGCCGTCCGGCAGCGAGCTTCGGAGCACGTATCCCATCTGGCTCGACGCGTAGCGCCGCCGAACCGCCACGAGCACCTCTGTGGACGAATCGTCACGCAATCGTTTCAACCCAGTCTCAGAGACTGGGTTGGAAACGTCACGAGTTCGCCATGGCTGCGGGGACCGCCAACGGGCGTCGGGCCGATCGACCGGGCTCCGTGTTCGGGCCGTCGCCTGACGTGGCGGCTGCGGCGCGGGCGGTTCAGCCGAGGAGCTTCTCGAACCGGTCGGCGTCCTCGAACGGGCCGATCACCGCCCAGCCGGAGGGCGCCGTCGCCGATCAGCTCGCTGCGCGACCCGCTGGACGTCCTCGGCGGTCACGGCTTCGATGCCGGCGAGCACCTCCTCCGGCTCGGCCGCCCGGCCCTCGAGCACCTCCCGCCGGAGGCCGAACATGATCAGCCCGTGTGGGCTCTCGATCTGGAGGACGAACCGTCCCTTGGCGAAGTTCTTCGCCTTGCAGCAGCTCGTCATCGGGAACCGCCTCCGACGCGATCTTGCGCAGCTCCGCCGCGACCGTCTCGACCGCGTCGTCGATCCGCTCGATGTCGACGCCCGCCTGCGCGAACAGCGAACCGGCGTCGGTGTAGGCGTGGTTCGTCGCGAAGACGTAGTAGGCGAGGCCGCGGCGCTCGCGCACCTCGGTGAAGAGCCGGGACGACATCCCGCCGCCCAGCACCGTGGAGAGCACCATCAGCACGTAACGGTCGGGATCCGCGATCGGCCGCTGACCGGACGCCCAGGCAGATGTGCGCCTGGTCGGACTGCTTCGTGTGCACCTTGACCCGGGAGCCGTTCGCAGCGTCTCCGGCGCCGGCGAGCGGCGCGCCGGTCGGAGCGTCCTCGAGATCGCCGAAGCAGCTCGGTGACCCGCTCGACGAGACCGTCACCGATCCGCCCGCCGACGCCGACGACCATCCGCGACGGCTTGTACCAGTGGCCGATGTAGTCGAGGAACGTGTCGCGGCTCGCCGCCTGCACGGTCTCCTTGCGGCCGATGATGTCCCAGCCGAGCGGGTGGTCGCCGTAGACGAGCTCCTCGTACACGCCGTCGACGAAGTCGCGGGGCGTGTCGAAGTACATGTTCATCTCCTCGATGATCACGCCCTTCTCGCGGTCGATCTCGCCGGCGTCGAACTTCGAGTTGCCGGAGCATGTCGACGATCACGTCGAGCGCGACGTCGCGGTGCTCGGCCGCGCACCTGACGTAGTACGCCGTGTACTCCTTGCTCGGTGAACGCGTTGAACTCGCCGCCGATCGAGTCGACCTCGCCGGCGATGTCCCGCGCGGTCGGCCGCCGCTCCGTGCCCTTGAAGAACATGTGCTCGGAGAAGTGCGCGATCCCGCTCGACTCCGCGGTCTCGTAGCGCGAGCCGGCCGCGAGCATGACGAAGCAGGAGACCGACTGCGCCGTGCGGCATCGGCAGCGGTCAGCACACGCAGTCCGTTGGCCAGGGTGCTGGCGCTCGAAGGCGGACATGTCCCGGATCGTAGCGCGGCCGCCCGCTCAGCCGCGGTCGAACGCGAACTGCGTCGTGCCGGCCAGACCCGTGCGGCTTGACCTCGAGCGTGCACGTGCCGCCCGCCCGCTCCGGAACCGGCAGGTCGCCGTGCCAGGTCGTCGGCCCCGGGAAGTCGAGGTGGCGGATGAGCTTGCCGTTGATCGAGATGTCCACGGCCTCCGCCTGCTTGATCAGCAGCGTGACGCTGAACGTCCCCGACTTGCAGTTGTAGGCGACCAGCCGCCGGCCTCACCCGTAGATGTCGCCGTTCGGCTCCAGGCCGGAGATCCACGAACGCAGCCGCAGCGGCTGCTCGAGCTTCCAGAGGACGAGCCCGGTCTGGTTCAGCCCCTGTTGGGTCACTTCGCCCTTCCGCTCGCCGTGCAGCTTGATCCAGTTCGACGACGATCGCGTACCTCGTCCTGCCAGGTGCGAGGGCGGCCCGACCACCGTCCCGTCCGGCCGCACCGTCACGTCGTCCTGCGGCAGCGGCCCGGGCACGGTCGCGACGTTCAGGTCGTAGACGCGGTCGATGTTGCGTGTTGAAGAACACCGTCTCCCACACGCCCGGCCACGACGGCTCGCCGTCGTAGAGGTAGGCGATGCGCGAGCCGCCGGCGTGATCGGCCCACGACGGGTCGTCCCCGAGGAACGCGCGTTGCTGGGCCCTCGCCTCGTCGACGACGAAGCGGCTGCGAGACGACCGACGCAGCGACCAGCGCAACGATCAGCGCGAACGGCACCCACTGCAGCCCGCGCCGTGGCACGAACGCGAACACGGCCGCCGCCGCCACCGCCACGGCCCGGTACACCCAGGCCATCGTCGAGAGCGACGTCAGCGTCGAGAGCTTGAACATCGGGATCAGCGTCAGCGCGTCGTGCATGCCGTAGATGTCGACGTAGCGGTCGGACCGGCAGGAGCAGGAGCACGGCCAGCGCGACCTGCCGCGACCGCGCCGCGAACCACGTACCCGCCGTCCGGGCCCGCGGGCGAGCCACAGCACGAGCCCGATGAACAGCACCGGCGCGAGCCCGATCAGGTTCCGCTCGACGATCCGGTCCGAGTAGCGCGAGGCGAAGGCGCCGACCTCGACGACGACCCACACGCAGAGCGAGGCCGTGACCGCCAGGTAGGCGCGCACCCTCTCGTCCTGCTCGCCCCGGCGAAGCCCCTCGACCAGCTTGACGGCGACGGCGGCGAGCGGGAACAGACCGCAGAGGATCAGCAGCGACGCGCCGTGGTAGAGGACGAAGCGGGCGGCGGCGCCGACGCTGTACGAGGTGCTGGCGACGACGTCGTAGCCGCCGAGCGCCCCTTTTCCGGTCGCCAGTCGCCAGACGGCCCACCCGGCCAGCAGGACGGCGAGGCCGACCGCGGCGGGCAGCTGGCGCCTGAGGCGCCCCCACGAGCGGGCGAGCCAGGCGTCGAGCAGCGCCGCCGTGACGAGCGCCGGCACGAGCACGATCGCCTGGATGCGGGTCGCGCAGACGGCGACGAACGCGGCCAGGAGCAGGATCTGGTTGGCGCCGCGTCGGGCGCGCGATCGCCGCCGCGCCCGCCCAGGCGGCCGTGACCAGCAGCGGATAGAAGAGCACCTCGGTCATCACCAGCCCCGAGTAGGCGAGCACCGGCGTCGCGAGTGTGAGGGCGGCCGCCGTCAGCGCGCTCCGCCGCGGGACGAGCGTGCGCGCCCAGAGGTAGACCGGCACCGCCGCCAGCGACATCACGAACGCCTGGAGCCCCTGCAGCAGGTCGTAGCCGGTGCCGAGCCCGAACGCGGCCAGCGGAAAGCCGGCGAGCAGCGGTGTGAGCAGGGAGTAGTACGGCGTCGGCCCGCCGAGGATCGCCAGCGAGCCGTGCAGCCACAGGCTGCGGCCGAGCATCCCGTACACCATCTCGTCCGGCGCGATCCAGGGGACGGGCACCTCGACTGCCGCCCAGGCCCGGAACGCGGTCGAGAGGAGGACGAGCGCGACCAGCGCCGCCCATTCGCTCCGGCGGGTCACTCCAGCCGGGCGAGCTCCGCGAGGAGCCGGTCGACCTCGTCGGCCGTGTTGTAGTGGACGAAGCCGACCCGGACGGCGCCGCCGTCGTCCTCGAGGCCGAGTCGTTTCATCACCTCGAGTGCGTAGTAGTTGCCGTGCCACACGGCAAAGCCGCGCTCGCCGAGCCTCGCCGCCGCCTCCTCGGCGGAGATGCCGTCGACCGAGAAGGCGAACGTCGGCACGCGACCGTCCATCCCGGGCAGCCCGTGGAGCGTGATCGCCGGCGGCAGGCCGGCGAGGAACCGCTCGCCCAGCGACCGCTCCCAGGCGGTGATGTCCTCCCAGCCGAGCGACTGGACGTACTCGACTGCCGCGACGAAGCCGGCGAGCAGCTCGTACGGGAGCGTGCCGGTCTCGAAGCGCTTGCCCACCGGCTCGACCGGCGCCGGACGCACCTTGTACGGGCGCCACGACTCGAGCAGGTCGCGACGGCCGAACGCGATCCCCAGATGCGGCCCGAAGAACTTGTACGGCGAGCAGATGAGGACGTCGACGCCGAACGCGGCGACATCGATCGGCCCGTGCGGGGCGTAGTGGACGGCGTCGGCCCAGGCGATCGCGCCGGCCCCGTGCGCGAGATCGGCGATGCGGCGGACCTCGGTCAGCGTGCCCACCGCGTTGGACGCGACCGGAAAGGCGACGACCCGCGTCCGGTCGGTGAGCTGCCGCTCGAGGTCGTCGAGGTCGAGCGTCGTGTCCTCGTTGATGTCGACGAAGCGGACGGTCAGGTCGCGGTCGTGCGCGAGCTCGAGCCAGGGCGAGACGTTCGCGTCGTGGTCGAGCTTCGTGCACAGGATCTCGTCGCCCGGCCGGAACTCCCGGCCGGCCGTGCGCGAGAGCGCGAAGCTGAGCGTCGTCATGTTCGGGCCGAAGACGGTCTCCTCGGGCGCACAGCCCAGGAAGCGCGCCGCCGTTCCCCGTGCACGCTCCTCCAGGGCCTCGGTGCGACGGCTCGTCTCGTAGGGGCCGCTGACGTTCGCGTTCGATTCGCGCAGGTAGGCGGCGATCGCATCGATCACCTCGTCGGGGACCTGTGACCCGCCGGGGGCGTCGAGGAGGACGAGGTCGCGCCGGAGGGCGGTGAACCGGGCGCGGGCGGCGGCGACGTCGAGACTCACGCCGCGCGATTCTCCCATGCCGCCAGGAGCTCACCCTCGCGTTCTGCCGTCAGCCCCGCCTTGCCCGTCCAATCGGGGACGTCCCGGGCCGTCTCGGCGAGCGGGCGGAAGGTCAGGCCGGACCCGACGGCCCGGTCGACGGGCACGAGCTGGAAGGCCGCAAAATCGGCGTCGGCGGGCGGAATCCAGCAGGGCAGGTCCATCCAGCCCTCGACGCCGTGCTCGGCCAGGAACCCTTCCGTCACGCGCACGACGTCCGTCGCACCGCAGGCTTCGAGCATCGAGTCGAAGGTGATCGCGCCGGGCGGCGAGGTCGCGTTGTAGGTCCCGAGCCGCCGTCCTCGACCAGCCGAATCGTCCAGTCGGCGAGGTCGCGGACGTCGACCATCTGCACGGGCTGGTCCGGAGGGGCGAGGATCGGCCCCCCGCGTTCGGACCGGCGCGGCCAGTAGGTGAAGCGGTCGGTCGGATCGTTGGGCCCGACGATCAGCCCCGGCCGGACGAGGATCGCCCGGTCGCCGAAGGCCCGCTCCGCCTCCTGCTCGCAGAGCGCCTTCAGCGCACCGTAGTTGGAGTAGTCGGCGAGCAGCCGGTCGTCGGGCTTGTCCCCGAGCCGCTCCGGCGGGTCGGTCTCGGTGCGCGGCTCCCGGTAGTCGGCGTAGTAGGAGATAGAGGAGACGAACACGTACCGGGCTGCAGCCCCGGCGAGCAGCGCGGCCGAGTCGCGCACGTGCCGCGGGACGTAGCCGGAGGTGTCGAGCACGGCGTCCCAGGTGCGGCCCTCGAGCGGCGCGAGCCCGCCGTCGCGGTCGCCGTGCAGCTTCTCGATTTGAGCAAAGAGCCCGGGGTTCGTCTGGCCGCGGTTGAAGGTGGTCACCTCGTGTCCGCGGGCGAGCGCGGCCTCGATCAGCGCGTAGCCGAGGAACTTCGGGCCGCCGATCAGGAGCAGCTCGAGGCCCCCGGCCTCACGACCTCGCCTCACATCAAGACCGACAGCTTCGCTGTCGCCCTTGTGCTCGGCTTCGCCTCTCACGCCACGTTCCAGACGTAGCGCGGACGGGTTGTGAGCGACGCGCCGACGAAGCAGTCTCGCTCCGCTCTGTCCAGCAGCGCACGCTGGTCGGGCGGCGTCGGCTCGAACTGCACGTCGAAGCGTGCCTCGACCTCGACGAACGCGAAGCGGCCGTCCTGCTCGCGCCGGGTCACCGTCCCCGATGCCTCGCCGCTCGCCGTCACGGTCACGTCCTCGCGTCGGGCGTGGTAGCGAAGGCTGGTCAGCGAGCAGTCGAGCAGCGCGGCGAGGACGAGGTGCTCCGGCGACCAGCTCCCGGGCACCTCGACGCTCGTGCCCTCCGCGGTGGCGACTGCCGTCCCGTCGTAGGCGACCTCGTACTCGAACACCCTCGGTCTTGGCTCAGCCATGCGGAAGAACCTAGCGGGTCCGTCCGGTCCGGAAGCTACGTTCGGACCGTGACGAGGCTCCGGCCCCTGAGCGAGTCCGAGTGCTACACCCGCCTCTACGGCGACCGCGACTCGAGGGTTGCGGTGATCAGGGAGTCCGATCCCGAACGCCCGAGCGGTGGGCTCCTCGGCGACCAGCTGCTCCGGCTCTTCGAGAAGCACCAGCAGGAGAGCGCAGAGGGCGACCTGCCCGAATTCGAAGCAGCGTAGTCGTTCATTCGAGCGACTTCCGCAGGGTGACGAACCAGCGCAGGCGCTCGGCGTAGGGCACGGCCGCATTTGCGGGCGACGTCGACGGAAGGACGAAGAGGAGCGTCTGCCCCAACCGGCGTTCCTGCAGCCCGTGCTCGGGCCGCTCGCGGAACGGGCCGCGATACGCCTCCTTGCCGACGAAGCCGATCGCGCGCGGGCGCAACTCGACCGCCAGCCGCTCCAGCCGCACGGCGGAGCCGGCGAAGTCGGCGGCACGCAGGTCCCCCGACCCGCGCGTCGTCCGCGGCGCTGCATTGGTCAGCCCGACTCCCCACTGCAGAACCTCGAACTGCTCTGACGGCTCGACCAGGCGGGGCGTGAACCCCGCTTCGTGGAGGAGTCGCCAGAAGTCGTTGCGGGGGTTGGCGAAGTGGGCCGCGGCCGCCGCGGATACGCGGCCCGGGTTGATCCCGCAGAAGATCACGTCGAGACCGGAAGCGAGAACGTCGGGGACGGCACTGTTCACGTTGTCCCCGTGCTCCTACCGGCCGGCGGCGTACCCCTGCATGCCGCGGGGGTTCGCGCCCGCCTTGAGCACGCCGTCGTCGAGCGCGACGGCGCTGACCCGGCCGAGCGACCACGGATCGGTGACGGTCACGTCGTGGCCGCGCCGGCGGCAGCTCCTCGGCCACGTCCTCGCCCCAGCGTGCCTCCAGCGCCAGCGAGCGCGGCGCGGTTTCGCGCGGGAAGAACGAGGACGGGAAGTGGTCGGTGTGGAACGACGGCGCGTCGATCGCCGCCTGCAGGTCGTCGCCGAAGACCACGTGGCGGAGGAACGCGTGCAGCGACCCACTGGTCCTGCTGGTCGCCGCCGGGCGTCCCGATCGCGAGCGCCGGGCCGCCGTCGCGCAGCGCGATCGTCGGCGACAGCGTCGTCCGCGGCCGACGCCCCGGCGCGAGCGACGACGGCAGCCCTTCCTCGAGCCAGAACATCTGCGCCCTCGTTCCGAGCGGCCAGCCGAGTGCGGGGATCACCGGCGACGACTGGAGCCAGCCGCCGCTCGGCGTGGCGGAGACGAGGTTGCCGAAGCGGTCGGCGACGTCCAGGTGAACGGTGTCGCCGCGGGTCGGCTCGCCGGCGCCGACCGCCGCTGCCGCCGCGACCGGGCTGGGCAGCCGCCCTCCGTCGCCGGGCCGCAGCTCGTCGGATGCCGTGTCGCCCACGAGCCGCCGCCGCTCGTCGGCGTACGCGCGCGACAGGAGCCGCTCGAGCGGGACCTCGGCGTCGCCGTAGAACGCCTCGCGGTCGGCGAAGGCGAGCTTCGCGCACTCGACCACCACGTGGACGTACTCGGCGTCCGACAGCTCCGCGAGGTCGAAGCCGTCGAGCAGCGCGAGCTGCTGGAGCAAGACCGGGCCCTGGCCCCACGGCGCCCGTCTTGCACACCGTCAGCCCGCGGAAGTCGAGCGTCGCCGGCGACTCGAGCGTCGGCTCCCAGGCGGCGAGGTCGGACCCGGTCAGCAGCCCTCCATGCTCGGCGCGAGAAGCGGTCGATCTCCTCGGCGACGAAGCCCTCGTAGAACAGGTCGCGTGCACGCTCGAGCTCCTGCTCGCGCGAGCCCGCCGCGTGACTCGTCGACGATCCGCCGGTACGTCGCCGCGAGCGCGTGGTTGCGGAAGAGCGCTCCGGAGCGCGGGGCGGGGAGGTACAGCGCCGCCGATCCCTCCCAGGTGCGCAGCAGCTCCTCGGTGCGCTCGATCGTCAGCGTGATCCCCGGCACGACCGGATACCCCTCGTCGGCGTAGCCGATCGCGAACGCGAGGACGTCCTCGAGCCGCCAGGTGCCGAACTCGCGCGAGCAGCCGCAGCCAGCCGCCGAACGCCCCCGGCACGCAGGCGGCCAGGAGGCCGGTGCCGGGCACGAGCTCGTGCCCGAGCTCCCGGTAGCGCTCGATCGTCGCCGCGGCGGGCGCGACCCCCTGCGCGCAGAGCACGAGCGGCTCGCCGCGCTCGGCCGACCAGAAGACGACGGGCAGATCGCCGCCCGGCCCGTTCAGGTGCGGCTCGACCACCTGGAGCGTGAATCCGGCCGCCACCGCCGCGTCGAACGCGTTGCCGCCGCGCTCGAGCACGGCCATCCCGGCGGCCGTGCGCCAGCCAGTGCGTGGAGGCGACCATCCCGAACGTCCCGCGCAGCTCCGGCCTGGTCGTGAAGGTCATGCCGGCTCGCTGCGCGAGGTCGAGGAGCTGTGCCGACTCGCGGCGGCGGTGCACCAGGTGGCAGGCGACGCTGTGGCCCGCGGCGACCTCCTCGAGCGCCGGCTCCACCTCGACCGACTCCGGCGCGGACTCGGCCGCCAGCGGGCAGCGCGTGCGGAACGCGACAGCCGGACGGCGGCGCGAGCGGGCTCGGTATGTCGCCCTCGAGCACGATCCGCGTCCGCGCCCGCTGGGCCGCCGGGTCGGCGACGACCGCGGCCGAGAGAAGAGCCTGCGTGTACGGGTGCTGCGGCGCCGCGAAGAGCTCCTCGGTCGCGGCCTCCTCGACGATCTTGCCGAGGTACATGACGGCGACGCGATCGCAGAGGAACTCGACGGTCGCGAGATCGTGGGTGATGAACAGGCACGAGAAGCCGAGGTCGCGCTGGAGGTCGCGCAGCAGGTTGAGGATCGAGGCCTGCACCGAGACGTCGAGGGCGGAGACCGGCTCGTCGGCGATCAACAGCGACGGCTGACACGGAGAGCGCCCGGGCGAGCCCGACGCGCTGGCGCTGCCCGCCGGAGAGCTCGTGCGGGTAGCGATGCCGGAGCTCGGGCCGCAGGCCGACCTGCTCGAACAGCTCGACACGACTCGCTGGTCGAGTGTCGCGCCGCCGGGCGATCCGGTGCAGCCGGAGCGGCTCGCCGACGATCGCGCCGCGTCGTCATCCGCGGGTTGAGCGACGAGTACGGATCCTGGAAGACCATGTGCACCTCGCGGCGGAGCGGGCGCATCTCGCGGCGCGAGAGGTGGGTGACGTCGTCGCCGAGGATGCGGATCGTCCCCGCGGTCGGCTCGACGAGGCGCGCGATGCAGTTGCCGACCGTCGACTTGCCGCTGCCGGACTCGCCGACCAGGCCGAGCAGCTCGCCCGGGCCGATCGTCAGCGACACGCCGTCGACCGCGTCGCACGATCGCCGCCGCCGCCCGTCAGCTGCGAGCCGACGTGGAAGTGCTTGACGAGGCCTTCGACCTCGAGGACCGGCGCGTGCTGCCGTCATTCGCTGCCCTGGATGGAAGCACGCCACGAGGTGCGAGGGCCGCACCTCGCGCAGCTGCGGGACCTCCGAGCGCGAGCGGCGCGTCGGCGCGGGGGCAGCGCGCGGCGAAGGCGCAGTACGGCAGCGGCTCGGCCAGCGGCGGGCACGAGCCCCGGGATCTCCTGCAGCCGGTCGACGCCGCGGCGCGGGATCGCGCCCAGCAGGCCGATCGTGTACGGGTGCTGCGGGTGCGCGTACAGCTCGTGGACCGGTGCCTCCTCGGCCTTGCGGCCGGCGTACATGACGATCGACGCGGTCGGCGATGTCGGCGACGACGCCGAGGTTGTGCGTGATCAGCACGATCGCCGTGCCGAGCCGGTCGCGGATGTCGCGCATCAGGTCGAGGATCCCGGCCTGGATCGTCACGTCGAGCGCGGTCGTCGGCTCGTCGGCGATCAGGATCTTCGGGTCGCAGGCGAGCGCGATCGCGATCATCACCCGCTGGCGCATCCCGCCGGAGAGCTGGTGCGGATACTCGTCCACCCGCGACCGGGCGCCGGGATCCGCACGAGGTCGAGCAGCTCGATCGGCGCGGGCACGCGCGGCCGGCGCGAGTAGCCGAGGTGGCGCTGCAGCACCTCGCCGATCTGGCGGCCGACCGTGAACGAGGGGTTGAGCGACGTCATCGGCTCCTGGAAGACGAACGAGATCTCGCGGCCGCGGATCCGCTTGAGCTGCGCGTTCGACGCGGCCAGCAGGTCGACGTCGCCGAACCGAGCGCCTGCCGCGTGACGACTGCGGTCGGCGGCAGGAGCCGGAGCAGCGAGAGCATCGTCACCGACTTGCCGCACCCGGACTCGCCGACGACGCCGAGCACCTCGCGCTCGTCGAGCGAGAACGACAGCTCGGTCGACCGCCTGCGTGGTGCCGTCGTCGGTCTCGAAGCGCACCGAGAGGTCGCGCACGTCGAGCAGCGTGGCGCGCCATCAGCGGGTCGTGCGCGGGTCGAGGACGTCGCGCAGGCCGTCGCCGAGCAGGTTGAACGCGAGCGCGCAGAGGAAGATCGCGAGCCCCGGATACACGGCCAGGCGCGGCGCCTGCGAGAGGTAGCTCTGGGCGTCGGCGAGCATCACGCCCCAGGACGGTGTCGGCGGCTGCACGCCGAGGCCGAGGAACGACAGCACCGCCTCGCCGATGATCGCGGCGGGGATGGTCACCGTCGCCTGCACGAGCAGCGTCGAGCGTCATGTTCGGAACGATGTGGCGGAAGATGATCGTCGCATCGCCCGCGCCGTTCGCGACCGCCGCGCGCACGTAGTCCTCCTCGCGCAAGCGCGAGCGTCTCGCCCCGCGCGACCCGCACGAATCCCGGGCGGCGCCGACGCCGAGCGCGATCGTCGCGTTCAGGAGCGACGGGCCGAGGATCGCCGCCAGCCCGACGGCGAGGATCAGGAACGGGAAGGCGAGGACGACGTCGGTCACGCGCGAGATCACCGGGTCGACCCAGCCGCGGTAGTAGCCGGCGACGAGCCCGATCGGCACGCCGATCGCCATCGCCAGGCAGGTGGCGAGCACGCCTGCCTGGATCGACGCCGGGCCCCCCAGATGATGCGCGAGAGGATGTCGCGTCCGAGCTCGTCCGTGCCGAGCAGGTGGTCCCAGGACGGCTTCGCGAGCAGCGCGTTGAAGTCCGTCGCCGAGGGCGAGTACGGCGCGATCCACGGCGCGAGGATCGCGGCGAGGATGAAGATCGGTCGCGACCGCGAAGCCGAGCGATCGCGGCCGGCCGCCGGGCGAGACGCTTGCCGGATGAGCCGGCGCCGGCGGGCGCGCGGGGAGAGCGAGGTCGGTGGAGGCGTCTTCGACGACCGTCACGAGCGGCCTCGCGACGATCGCGGATCCGCGGGTTCAGCAGTGAGTACACGATGTCGACCAGCAGATTGACGACGACGTAGCCGACCGCGACGACCAGCACCACCCCCTGGATGAGCGCGTAGTCGCGCTGCTGGACGGCGTCGATCGTCAGCCGCCCGAAGCCGGCGATGCCGAAGATCTGCTCGGTGATCACCGCTCCCGAGATCAGCGCACCGAGCTGGAGCCCGATGATCGTCGTCACCGTGATCAGGCTGTTCCGCAGCGCGTGCTTGCCGACCACCGAGCGCTCGGAGAGGCCCTTCGCGCGCGCCGTGCGGACGTAGTCGGCGCCCAGCGAGTCGAGCATCGCCGAGCGCATCTGCCGCATCACCACCGCCGACAGCCCGGCGCCGAGCACGATCGCCGGCATCAGCATGTGCTCGAGGTTCTCGATCGGGTCCTCGCTGAAGGGGACGTAGCCGCCGGCCGGCAGCCAGTGCAGGTCGACCGCGAACAGGATGATCATCAGCAGGCCGAGCCAGAAGTGCGGCACGGAGAGCCCGGCGAGCGCGACCGTCGTCGCCGCGTAGTCCGATGCCTTGCCCCGCCGGACCGCCGCGATCACGCCGGCGACGATGCCCAGCGCCGAGCCGAACACGATCGCGAGGCCGGCGAGCTCGAGCGTGATCGGCAGCCGCGTCACGATCGTGTGCGAGACCGAGAGCTTGCGCTGGTCGGTGCCGAGGTCGCCGTCGCAGGACGTGACCGACCCACCGGACGTACTGGATCGGCAGCGGCTGGTCGAGGCCGTAGTCGTGCCGGATCTGGGCCAGCACCGCCGGGTCGCGCTCCTCGCCGCCGAGCGCGAGCGCCGGGTCGCCCGGCAGCGCCCGCACGCCGAGGAAGACGAGCATGCTCGCGAGCAGGATGACGATGAGGGCGGCTCCGACCTTGCGCAGGAGGAAGCCGCCCATGATCGTCAGTCTCGCCCGCGCTTACTTGAAGCCGGCGTTGTAGGCGCGGATCAAGCCGTCGCCGTAGACCTTCACGCCGTCGACCTTGGTCGTCACGCCGTAGTAGTTGACCGGGTGGTAGAGGTAGATCAGCGGTCGTTGCCGGTGGATGATCTTCATCGCCGCGGCGTACAGCGTGGTGCGCGCCTTGTCGGTCACCGAGCGCCGGGCGTTGTTGAGGATGTAGTCGAGCTTCGGGTCGGCGTAGCCGGAGTCGTTCAGCGTCCCCGGCGTCGCCACGAAGCCGTAGATGTTGCCGTCCGGGTCGACCCGGCCCGACCAGCCGACCGCGAACGTGTCGAAGTTGCCCGCGTCGGCCCGGTTGAGGGACGTTACGAACTCCGTCGGCTGCCAGCGAGACGTCGATCCCGACCGCCTTCTCCATCGCCTGGATCACCTGCCCGAGCCGTGCGGCGACCGGGTCGGTGGCGATCGTCAGCGTCACCTTGGGGTTCGCGACCCCCGACGCCTTGACGAGCTTCTGCGCCGTCGCCACGTTGGCGTGGAGGTTGCACTGCAGGCCTTTCGTGGTCGTGTACCAGGGGCTGACCGGCGAGATCGGGTAGCAGTCGGGAAGGTTCAGTCCGCCGAACACGACGCGGTTGATCGTCGTCCGGTCGAGCGCCAGGTCGAACGCCGTACGCAGATATTGCGACTTCGCCAGCGGCGAGCCGACGTTCGAGTACGGCTTGAGCAGGCCGTTCTTGTTCCCGATGTTGATCGTGATCCCCTGGTACCCGATCGTCGGGGTCTTGATCACGGTGATCGTGCTCTTCGCCTTCTGGAGCGTCGGGACGTCGGTCGACTGCACGCGGTCCTCGACCTGGATGTCGCCCGCCCGCAGGTTCTGGGTGCGGGCGCTCGGATCGGTCAGGATCTTGAACACGATCGAGGCCAGGTGCACGTTGGCCTTGCCGTAGTAGAAGTTCGACTTCGTCGAGCGTGATGTGGTCGCCCGCGACCCGGTCCTTGAAGCTGAACGGGCCGACGCACACGGGCTGCGGAGGCGAATTTGTCGCCCAGCGCCGCGAGCTGCTTCGGCGACATGATCATCCCGGCGCGGTCGGCGAGCTGAGCCGTCAGCGGCGAGTAGGGCGTCTTCAGATGGAGGACGACGGTGTTCGCCCCGCTCGTCGCCACCGATGCGATCGGGGAGATCTCGCTCGCGCGGGTCGAGCCCTTGAGCGTCAGGTGCGCGGTCGAGCGAGGTCTTGACGGCCGCGGCGTTGAACGCCGTGCCGTCGTTGAACTTGATCCCGGTGCGGAGCTTGATCGTGTACGTGAGCTTGTCCTTCGACACCGTCGGCAGCGCCGCCGCGAGCTGCGGTACGACGTGGAGCTTGGCGTCGAGGTCGTACAGCTTCTCGCACATGTGCAGGAAGACGATGCGACCGACGAACGTCCGCGCGAGCGTCGGGTCGAGCGCGTCCGGCTCCTCCGCAAGCCCGATCACGAGCGTGCCTCCGTTCTTGATCTGTCCTGACTTCGCGCCGGCGCCTGCGCCGATCGCGACGACGAGCGCCACCGCAGCGACCACGCCTGCCACGGCGGTCGCCCGAAAAGCGCGAGTGCTTCTCATCCGTGCCCCCTCCTTGAGATCCGCGCTGCCTTCCCCGGTGAGGCGGGAAGGAATGGTGAACCTTAGATTGGATCCACGATCGAGTCAACTGGATCCAAGGCGTGGTATCGTCGAACGGTGGCCGACGCCGCCGCAACAGCCTCGCCCGTTCGACCTCGGCCGCACGCCCGGCGGCCGCTCGACCCGCAGCTCGTCGCGATCGGCGTCGCAGGCGGGCTCCTCTCGGGGCTGCTCGGGGTGGGCGGCGGCGTGGTCATGGTGCCGTTGCTGGTCCTGTGGGCGGGATACGACCAGCGGGACGCGCACGCGACCTCGATCGGCGCGATCGTGCCGATCTCGATCGCGGGGATCCTGACCTTCGGCCTCGCGGGGCGCGTCCACTGGCTCGACGCGGCCGCCCTCGCCGTCGGCGCCGTCGTCGGAGCGCGAATCGGCGCCGCCTGGCTCGCGCGCATCGACCAGCGGCTGCTCCGAATCGTGTTCGGGTGCTTCCTCCTGGTGGTGGCGGTGACGATGGGGATCCGGTCGTGACCGTCGCCCTGCTCGCGGCGCTCGTACTCTTCGGCGTCGGCACCGGTGTCGCTGCCGGGCTCCTCGGGGTGGGCGGCGGCATCCTGATCGTGCCTTTCCTGACGCTGGCGCTCGGCCTCTCCCAGCACGCAGCCGAGGCGACGTCGCTCGTGGTCGTGCTCCCGACGGCGGTGGTGGCCAGCCTCGAGCTCCGGCGCCGCGGCATCGGAGATCTCGGCGCGGCGCTGCGGTTCGGGACGGTCGGCGCGTTCGCGGCGGCAGGCGGCGTGCTGCTGGCGCTGCTGCTGCCGGCCTCGACGCTGAAGATCGTGTTCGCGGTGCTCCTCGGGCTCGTCGGCCTTCGCCTCGTGCACGACGGGGTTCGCGCCCGGGCATGACGCAGACAGACGCCGCGCTCGTCGACGAGCTCGCGACGGAGATCCAGTCGCGCGTGCTCAGCGGTGCCATCCCGACGGGCGCGCGGCTGCGGCAGGAGTCGCTCGCAGCGGAGTTCGGCGTCAGCCGCACCCCCGTGCGGGAGGCCCTGCGCAAGCTCCAGGCCAACGGGCTCGTCGAGATGCTGCCGCGCCGCGGGGCGCTCGTCCGCGGGCCGAGCGCCCGTGAGGTGCGCGAGGCGTACGAGGTCCGCGCCGAGCTCGAGGGCCTGGCCGCGAGCCTCGCGGCGACCTGCATCCGAGACGACGAGCTGAGGCGGCTCCGGACGGCGCAGGCGCACTTCCGCCGGTCGGTCGCCTCGCTGCTCACGTGGCGCCGTCGGCGGGGCGACCAGCCGTTTTCGGATGCCGTGGAGGCGCACGAGGAGTGGATCGAGGGCAACGAGCTCTTCCACAGCGTCATCCAGGAGGCTTCGGGCAACAGGCGCCTGCAGGCGACCATCGCCCACCTCCACCGCAGCTTCCCGCGCGACCTGACCTGGATCGTCCTCGGCCAGAACGCGAGGCTGCTCGAGGACAATGTCGCCCAGCACGAGGCGATCCTCGAGGCGATCGAGCGCCACGACGCGGAGGCCGCGCGGCTACGCATGATCGAGCACGTGACCCGGGCCGGCGAGCTCGTCACGCGCCGCTTCGAGGAGCGCGGCGACTCGGCCGAGCCCGTCTAGCCCCGCCAGCGGTTGGTGATCGGCGTCCGCCGGTCGCGACCGAACGCCTTCGGGCGCAGCTTCACGCCGGGCGGCGCCTGCCGACGCTTGTACTCCGCCCGGTCGATCATCGCCAGCGCGCGGTCGACGACCCCGGGGTCGAACCCGTCGGCGAGCAGTTCGTCACGCGAGCGGTCGAGCTCGACATAGGCCTCGAGCACCCGGTCGAGCTCGGGGTAGGGCGGCAGCGAGTCCTGGTCGAGCTGACCCTCCCGCAGCTCGGCGCTCGGCGGACGATCGATGATCGACCGGGGGATCAGCTCGCGGCCGGCGCGCCCGTTCAGGTGCGTGGCCAGCCGGAACACGTCCGTCTTGAAGACGTCCTTGAGTAGCGCAAACCCGCCGGCCATGTCCCCGTAGAGCGTCGCGTAGCCGACCGAGAGCTCCGACTTGTTGCCGGTGGCGACGACGAGCCAGCCGAACTTGTTCGACAGCGCCATCAGCAGCACGCCGCGGACACGGGCCTGGATGTTCTCCTCGGTCAGGTCGCGATCGAGGTCGTCGAAGCTCGGTGCCAGCGACTGCTCGAGGGCGGCGACGATCTCGTCGATCGGCAGCTCGCGGAAGTCGATGCCGAGGCTCTCCGCGAGCCGCCGCGCATCGCCGCGGGTGTCCTCCGACGAGAACCGGGACGGCATCGAGACGCCGTGCACCCGGTCGGGGCCGAGTGCCTCGACGGCCAGGGCCGCGGTCAGCGCCGAGTCGATCCCGCCGGACAGGCCGACGACGACGTCGCGAAACCCGTTCTTCTCCACGTAGTCGTGCAGCCCGAGCTCGAGCGCGAGCCGCATCTGCTCGAGGTCGTCGCCGAGCGGCGCAACCGCTTCCGCGGGGACAGCCCCCGGCGGGGTCTCCCCCTGCCGATCGCCGAGCACGATGGTTTCGACCCGGGGCGGCTCCTCGCGCTCCCGCGCCAGCGCCCGCCGTCGCGTCTCGCTCAGCCGCCGTCCCATCGCCGCGGTCGGGTCGACGTCCACGACCAGCAGCGCCTCCTCGAACCCCGGGGCCCGGGCGAGGACCTCGCCCTCGTCGTCGAGGACGACGGAATGGCCGTCGAAGACCAGCTCGTCCTGCCCGCCGACAGCGTTCACGAACGCGACGAAGCTGGCGGTGTCGCGGGCGCGCTGCTGGAACATCTCCTCGCGTTCGCGGTCCTTGCCGACGTGGAACGGCGAGGCCGACACGTTCACCAGGAGCTGCGCGCCGGCGAGCGCGAGATCGGTTGCGGGGGGCCCCGGCTGCCACATGTCCTCGCAGATCGTCACGCCGACGAGCGACTCGCCCAGGCGGAGCAGGACGAGCTCGCGGCCCGACGCGAAGTACCGCTCCTCGTCGAAGACGCCGTAGTTCGGCAGGAACCGCTTCCGGTAGACCGCTCGCACGGCACCGTCCGCGCAGACTGCGCACGCGTTGTACAGATCGCCGTCGAAGGACGGGAAGCCGACGAGAGCAGTGGTGCCTGTCGCCGCGGCCGCGATCTCGTCGAGCGAGCGCCGGGCTGCGCGGACGAATGCCGGGCGCAGGAGCAGATCCTCGGGCGGATAGCCGGTGACCGCGAGCTCGGGGAAGAGGACGAGATCCGCACCCGCCTCGCGCGCCTGCTCGAGGCGCGACAGGATCAGCGACCGGTTCCCGTCCAGGTCGCCGACGACCGTGTTGATCTGCGCGAGCGCGAGTCTCATGGTTTTCGCCTATTAGTCTAAAACCTTTGGACCGAGCGCCGCGGAGATCGCCTCGAGCGCCTCGGGGTTCTCGACCGACGAGAGGTCGCCGGGATCGGTCCCGAGCGCGGTCGCCCGGACCGCCCGCCGGACGATCTTGGCCGAGCGGGTTTTCGGCAGCGCGGGCACGAAGACGACCCGGTCGGGTGCGAATGCCTTGCCCAGATCGGCGGAGACCAGGTCGGCCACCTCCTCGGCCGACACCGACCTGCCCGGTGCGAGCACGCAGAAGACCCACGCGACCTCGCCCTTGACCTGGTGGGGGACGCCGACGGCTGCAGCCTCGATCACGGCCGGATGGGCGACCGCAGCCGACTCGATCTCGGCCGGCCCGATCCGCTTGCCGGCGATGTTCAGCGTGTCGTCCGAGCGGCCGTGCAGGAACCAGTAGCCGTCGGCGTCGGCGGACGCCCAGTCGCCGTGCGTCCAGATGCCCGGGAAGCGGCGCCAGTACGTCTCCAGGTAGCGCTCCGGGTCGCCCCAGAACCCCCGGGTCATCCCGGGGAAGGGCTTGCGGCACACGAGCTCCCCCACCTCGCCCGTCCCGACGAGGGACTGCCCGTCCGGATCGACCACGTCCATCGCCATCCCGAGGGCAGGCCCGCCGACGGAGCATGCCTTGATCGGCTCCGCGATGCACGAGCCCAGGAAGACGGCCCCGACCTCGGTACCGCCTGTGATGTTGACGATCGGGACTCGCGAACCTCCCACCTGCTCGAACAGCCAGCGGTAGGGCTCCGGGTTCCACGGCTCACCCGTCGTCAGGAACACGCGCAGCGACGACATGTCCGCCGCGGGCTCGCCGTGCGGGATCAGCGCGCGCACCAGTGTCGGCGAGCAGCCGAGGATCGTCACGCGCTCCTCCTCGACCAGGCGCCACAGCCGGTCGGACGGCCAGTCGGGCGCCCCTTCCGCGAACACGAGGGTCGCGCCCATGGCGCCGCAGCCGACCACGGTCCAGGGGCCCATGATCCAGCCCATGTCGGTGGAGAAGTGGACGACGTCGTCGGGGCGCGCGTCAGCCTGGTAGCAGGCTTCGCGCGCGATCGAGACCAGGAAGCCGCCCTGGACGTGGAGCACGCCCTTGGGTTTCCCGGTCGTCCCGGACGTGTAGGTGAGGAGGTACGGATGCTCGGCTTCGACCGGGAGCGGCTCGAGCGTGCCGGGACAGCCGGCGACCTCGTCGTCCCACGGCGCCACGATCACATGCTCGAGCGCCGGCGACTCCCGGCGTGCCTCCTCGAGGATCTCGAGCATCGGCACGTTCCTGCCGCGTCGCAACGACGACCGGGCGGTGATCGCCGCCCTCGCGCCGGAATCGACCAGGCGCTGCGCGACCGCCGGCGCCGCGAAGCCCGAGAAGACCGGCACCTGGACCGCCCCGATGTGCGCGCAGGCGTGCGAGGCGATCGCCGCCTCGGGTGACATCGGCAGGTAGGTCGCGACGCGGTCCCCCGACCTGACACCGAGCTCGACCAGCCGCTCTGCGAGCCGCGTGACCGCGTCCGAGAGCTCGGCGAAGGTCAGCTCGCGCCTCGCCCCGTCCTCGCCGCGGAAGACGGCCGCCACCCGGTCGCTCCGCCAGCGGTGGACGCAGTTCCAGGCGATGTTCAGCTTCGCGCCGTCGAACCAGGTCGCCCACTCGGGGCCGCGCGACAGGTCGACGACCTCGGACCAGGGCTCGTACAGCTCGATCCCGGTGTCCTCCACGGCCGCCGGCCAGAACCATTCCGGATCCTCGATCGAGCGGGCGACGAGCTCGCGGTAGGACGAGAAGCCGTGCCTGCGCATCAGCCGGACGACGTTCGCGCGCTCGAGCACGTCCTCGGAGGGCGTCCAGACCACCTCTGCCACGGGCGCAACCCTACCTCTGTTAGTATCCACTAACCGTGCGCGCGAAGGTTCTCGCCAGCATCGTCGACGAGGAGCACCGGAAGTGGTGGACGCTCGCGGCCGTCTCCTTCGGCCTGTTCATGATCATGCTCGACAACACGATCGTGAACGTGGCGCTCCCGACGATCCAGCGCTCGCTGGACCTGAAGATCTCGGAGCTCGAATGGGTCGTGACGGGCTACGCGCTGACGTTCGGCGCCTTCATGCTGACCGGCGGCAAGCTTGCCGACCTCATGGGCCGCCGCCGGATCTTCGTGATCGGGCTCGTCGTCTTCACGGCCTCGTCGCTCGCCTGCGGGCTCGCCGGACGGGGCGACCGTGCTGATCGCCGCGCGGGTCGTCCAGGGTCTCGGCGCCGCCCTGATGAACCCGGCCACCCTCTCGATCATCGTCGCCACCTTCCCGGCGCGCCAGCGCGGGACGGCGATCGGGGTCTGGGCGGGGGTCTCCGCGCTCGCGCTCGCGATCGGCCCGCTCGTGGGCGGCATCATCACCGAGCGGATCAGCTGGAACTGGATCTTCTTCATCAACATCCCGGTCGGCGTGCTCGGCATCTTCGCCGCCTACCTCTTCATCGACGAGTCGCGGGACACCTCGCGGGAGCAACGTCCCGACGTCCCGGGGCTGGTCACGTCCACGGTCGGCCTCTTCGCGCTGATCTACGGCCTGATCGAGGCGAACAACTACGGCTGGACGTCCCCGCGGATCCTGATCAGCTTCGGCATCGCCGCCGTAGCGCTCGTCGCCTTCCTCCTGCTCGAGCACTACCAGCGGCTGCCGATGCTCGAGCTGGAGCTCTTCCGCAACAAGGGGTTCTCGGGAGCGAACGCCGTGATGCTGCTGACCGGACTCGCGATGTTCGGCGTCTTCTTCTACGTCTCGCTGTACGTCCAGCAGGTGCTCGGCTACTCGGCGATCCAGGCCGGGGCCTCGTTCCTGCCCTGGACGGTCCTGATCATCCTGCTCGCGCCGCAGGCCGGCCGCCTGTCCGACCGGATCGGGCCGAGGCCGCTCGTGGTCGGCGGGATGATCGTGCTCACCGGGTCGCTGATCCTGTTCGCCCGCATGGGCGAGCACGAGACCTTCTGGGATCTCCTGCCCGCGATGCTGCTCGGCGGCGTCGGCATGTCCGCCGCGATGGCCCCGACCACGGCCGCGGCGATGCAGTCCGTTCGCGCGGACAAGGCGGGCGTCGGCTCGGCCGTCCTGAACAGCGCGCGCCAGGTGGGCGGTTCGCTCGGAATCGCGATCATGGGTGCGATCGTCGCTGCGTCGGCGACTCCCGGCGTTCGGAATCCGTCGGCGTTCATCGACGGGTTCCACCACGCGCTCCTGACGGCGGCCGGGCTGACCGTCGCCGGCGCCCTGGTCGCCGCCCTGACGCTCGGGGGCAGGACGCGCCACGAGCCCGAGCGTGCCGTCGCCTTCGAAGCGGGATGAGCGGCGGGCCAAGGCTCCCGGCCGAGGAGCGGCGCGCCGCCGTCCTCGATACCGCGTGCCGTGTCTTCGCGCGCTGCTCGTACCGCGGCGCGACCACGGCCGAGATCGCCCGCGAGGCCGGCGTGACCGAACCCATCCTCTACCGGCACTTCGCCTCGAAGCAGGCGCTCTACCTGGCCTGCATCGAGACGGCCTGGCAGCGGGTCCAGGCAGCCTGGGACGAGGCGGTCGCGAACGAGCCCGACGCACGCGCCTGGACGCAGGCGATGGCCGAGGCGTTTTTCGAGTTCAAGGAGCAGCGGTCGGCGGTCGCGCAGCTCTGGCTGCAAGCGCTGACCGAGACCGGGGACGACCCGGAGATCCGGCGCTACCTGCGTCGTCACCTGCGCGACGTGCACGCGTTCGTCGCCGAGGTCGTGACGCGGTGTCAGGCAGCCGGGGCGATCCCCGCCGAGCGCGACCCGCGGGCCGAGGCGTGGATCTTCGTCGCGGTCGGACTGCTGACCGCGGTCGCAGGACGCCTCGGCGGCCTGCCGGCGAACGATCTCGAGCGGATCCGGGCGGCACGGCGCGCCTGGCTGACCGGCGCTTAGAACGCAGACCCAGTTAGCCCACGTTCGGCACGGTCTCGTCGTGTCCGAAACCGCACTCCCCAAAACCGCGAATGGACAGGTATCGACAAGCGGGCTAGGGTCGGTGTCGGGATGAGGCGGTCGGCCGTGGTCCTGGCCGTGGTTGTGGCGTGCGCGGTTTCCGCCGCCTGGCGCTTCACGCAGTCGGCGGGCGCCGCTTCCGTCGAGCGGCGTGCTGCCTCCGAGCAGGGCTACACGGATCCGGCCGGCGATGCGGACGGGGGGCTGGCAGCGGACCTCACGGAGATCACTGCCTTCAACAGCCCCGCCGGCGCTCTCGGCTTCAGGATCGGCTACGCCAATCGGGCATGCGCCGGCGCCGGTGACTCGCTCGCCGTCTTCCTGGACGTCGACCGGAACCCCTCGACGGGCTCGTCCACCGGCGGCTTCGAATATGCGCTCTTCCTCGACGGCTCGACGCGAACGGCGAGCGTGGGGCAGTGGAACGGCAGCTCGTTCGCGACCACGTCGATCCCGGCGGCCGGCGGCTGCTCGTCGGCCACGTCGCCGTCTGCCGATTCCGTCGCGGTGAACGCACCGCGGCTGGCGATCGGCTCGAGTTTCGACTTCGTCGTCGAGACGGGCTGGTCCGCGAGCGACGGCGCCCAGCCCTACCACGACCACGCCGGGCCGTTCACCTACACGCTGAGCGCGCCGACGCCGACGCCGTCCCCGCCCCCTCCGCGACCGCGTCCCCCGCGACCCCCGGCCAAGATCTACGAGAGCGCACCGCTCCTCGCCTCACAGGTCCGCTACGCCGGGAAGTCGATCAAACACTCGCGGCTGACGGAGACGGTCTACGCGACGATGAAGTCGCTGGGCATCCCGCGTCTCCTGCCCGTCGCCTGCTGGTCGAAGGAGGACTGGCCCTCGGTACTCGAGAGCGCCGGCGGCGGGAGCGAGCCCGGCGTCGTCACCCTGGCGTTCTGGTTCGGCGGTCAGCCTCGGTGGCTGCACCTTTCACCCACCACCTGCACCAACGTGCAGGCGTTGATCGACAGTCGCATTCCGAACGGCCCGCGGGCGCTGGCTCTGGTCACGGTGCTGCACGAGACGACGCACGCCTACGGCATCAGGAACGAGGCCCGCGCGAACTGCTACGGCGTACAACTCGTCTATCCCTTCGCCCGGGCGCTCGCCTTCAGCCCGGCGCGCGCCTCGCGCCTCGAGAGCCTCGCCCTCAGGACGACGCGATCGACGGCGCCCCCCGGTTACTGGGATTCGGCTCGCTGCCGTGCGGGCGGGGCGTGGGACCTGAGCAGGTAGACCCGCGTGGAATGGCTCCGAAAAGGCCGAGAGCCCCGGCTGCGGCCAACGGCGCGTGGCTGGGGCTCTACTCCTGTGTTCGAGCCGTTTACCCGGGTACCGGGTCGCTCCACCGGCCCCAGGTTGACCCTCCTGTTTATGCGGGTTCCCTGTGGATTAAGGCGCAGGATCGGCGGCTGCGCCGAAATGCAGAACGGGCAGCTTAGATCCGGTCCTGGGGGCGGGCTATATGCGCCGTCGCCGCAGAACTTGAGTTCTTTGACTGAAGTAAGTACGCCCGCCAACCTCCGCCACGCAGAAAGCGGGCGGCGGGGGTAAGCCCGCCGCCCGCGCGCGCCAGTTACCGCTTGCCGATCGCGATCTTGTGCGGCTTCACGTGGGGGGACTTCGGCGCGTGCACCTCGAGCACGCCATTCTCGAAGACAGCCTTCAGGTGCTTCGTGTCGGCCTCCGGCGGAAACTGGAAGCGGCGCTCGAAGTGCTTCTCGAGCCGCTCGTGGAGGCGGAAGACCTTGTCGGACTTCTCCTCCACCTCGCTCCGCTCGCCCGCGATCGCGACCGTGTGGTCGAACGCTTCGATCGTGAGCTCCTTCTCCTCGTAGCCCGGTACCTCGAGCTCGAGCACGAACTCGTGCTCCGTCTCGTAGACATCGACTGCCGGCAGCGGCGCCGGGGCGAAGCCGACGTCATCGAGCAGGCGGCGCATCCGCCGCTCCATTAGGTCGAACTCGTGGAAGGGGCTCCACCTCACCAAAGTCGTCATGGGAACCTCCTTTCTCAGCCGCAATACTCGTCCCGCCGCACGAGCCGGGCATCGGGGGAACCACGGACCACGCGTCCAATCAGGCCGATCCCCGACTGGCACTACGGATTCTCACGGATGCCTACCGCGTCCTCACGCGCCAGCATCTGGTCATGGCAAGCGAACTCCACTGCCTTCGATCCGTCGTGAACGTGAGAGCCCAGGCCGCGTGCCCGATGTGCGGGCAGGACGCCTGGGCTGGGGGCGATCGCCTGACCGAGCTCGAGTCGCTGGATGGGCCTTCCATCGAGGCCCTTCCGTTCGTCTGTACGAACTGCGGCTACGTCCGTCTACACGCGATTCAACCGCTCGAGACGATCGACGCCTAGCCCGGCGCCGCGACGCGACCGGCGCATCGCCTGCGAGCCGGTGCTGACGGATGCAACAGGCGTAACCCTCTCTGGCGGCCATGATGTTCGCGCCGGCAAGAGGCCCCATGCGCGCCCCGACCGCTTCCTCGAGGAACCGAAGCCCGCCGGGCAAGAGGTATCGCATGCAGGCGCCGAGGACGGCGGAGTTCGCCATCGGGCGGCCTTCGGAGGACAGAATGTTGTGGCGGCAGGCAATCCGGGAGGCAGGTACACGCGCGACGGTGAAGTCACCGCCCTGCTTGAAGCGGGTGTCGCGATTGAGGACGATCAATCCGCCGGGCCGGACGGAGCAGACCAGCTGTGGCGACGGCGGAGAGGCAGAGACCACGGCCAGCACGTCGCACTCGTGCACCTTGTACCGTCGGTGGATCGGCGAGTCTGGATCCCACCTGAGGAAGGCCGAGATCGGCGCGCCGCGACGTTCCGCCCTGAACTCGGGGAAGCTCTGGACCCAGTACCCGGCTCGCGCCAACGCATAGGCAAGGAGCTGCGAAGCGAGGACGACGCCCTGGCCACCTCGACCCGCGATCAGCATCTCCTTCATCCGCTCTCCTGGCTCCGAGACAGGAACATGTCTCGTCTGCGTGCGACGTAGCAATCGTCCCGCTCTGCAGACGATGCACGCATCCGTGGCGCCACTGATCAGACGTCAGGACATACACGGGTTGCGACGGTCACCGGACGGCCGAACGTCCCGGCTGACGCAGCAGTACCCGCTGACGCAGCAGTACCCGCTGACGCAGCAGTACCCAGGGGCCCGTGCGCGCGCGCCACGCGTCTCCCTTCATGCAGAAGGCTGACCCCGCACTCGGCCGCCGCGCACCAGAGTCGTCCCTGATGCCCAGTGGTGCGCTGTGCGTGAGAGTCGAGACGTCAATTCGGGCCGGTCGAGTGTGTTGTGCCCTGATTGGCCCGGCAGGAGGTGAGTCTTGTGAAAAGATCGATGCGTCGGAGATGGCGGGGCCCGGTGCTGGTCCTGGCTGTCGGCGTGCTTGCACTCGCGGTTGGCATGTTGCAAGGATCGGCGTTCGGCGGGAACGGTGTGCTCAGGGTCAGCTCGGTCAAACCGGCCAAGGCTGAGGTCGGCACGGACGTTCTGATCAAGGGCGCGAACTTCGCAGGGTGTCACCGACGTGAAATTCAACGGCAACGCTGCGGTGTTCACGGTCGTGTCCAACAGCAAGATCCATGCCACGGTTCCCGGCGACGCCACCTCTGGCTCGGTTAGCGTCCGTACGGCGACTCAGACGGCAACCAAGCAGAACGCGTTCAGGGTGCTTTTCGACGCACCCTTCGCGAGTTGCCTGACTTCGGGCAATGCCAACGTTGTGGCAGGCACCGAGCCCTACGTCGGAGCCGGATGGCTTATGACCGATCAGTCATTCGTCAAGTCGTTCCGGAAGAGCACGACCACGACGCTGACGGTCAACGGCAACGCTGTGAAGAACGCATCCAAGTTCTGGGACAAGCGCGGCGAATCTGAGGGTGTGAACGAGTGGGCGACTTACTGGGGCTACGACCCCGGGATCGTTCTCGCGAACGCAGGGGACACGATGACGCTGGTCTTCCACGTCGTCGCCACCAAGACGTTTAGCGACGGCTTCATCACCTACAACCCGGGAGCCGAACTCTGGCCCGGACCGACCTGCATCCTGCACGCAGCCTAAGCAGCACCGGATCAGGCCGATAAGCGCTCGACCTCGCGGCCCCGGATCAACAACCGGGGCCGCGAGCACGCCTGGACAGCGACCATCGTCTGCAGGCGGCCGGTCGCGGAGATCGGCGAAAAACACGGATTCGATCGGAACCTGGATCAGGGAACGCCCGGACGTCGTTGCGCCCGCCGACCCATACGCTGTCTACGTTCCCAATCGAGGAGACGAGCCATGGCGGCGACAACGACAAAGAAAGCCGGCGCAGGAGTTGGTGCCGTAGTAGAGATTCACGGGCACCGCCTGGGCGAGAAGCCGCGCACCGGCGAGATCCTCGAGGTGCTCGGGGAGTCGGCGCACCAGCACTTTCGTGTCCGTTGGGACGATGGCCACGAAAGCATCTTCTACCCAAGCGGCGACGCAACGATCCGCCAAGCAAAGACGGCGCGCTAGCTCGGGATCCCCTGCTTGTCGGCAAGCACGCGGCGCTGGGGCCTCGAGATCGACTGCATTTCGTGAATCGCCGGAGCAGGAGCGCCCCGATCAGAGGCGGCAACGAGCGAAAGGAACGGACGCAATGAAGACGAGCTACGGCGTGTTCTGGCAGCAAGCCGGTAGCGAGGTCGTCGTGGGCCGGCTGGAACTGCTTCCTCTTGGCTTTCGCCTGACTCCAGATGAGCATGAAGCCGTCGGGGAAGAGATTCGCTACGAGGACCTTGCTGCGATCCGAATTGGGATACAGCCCGATGACGAGCTCGAGGGCAAGCCCGCTTTCGTCATCGAGCGCCGTGCGGGGCCGTCTATCCGCATTGCGGGGGTTGCTGCGCGCGGTCTCGTATCTGAGCTCGCTCGCGGGTTGGAGGCCGTGGCGCTCGGCGGCGAGATGGCCCCGACGCGGCTGCTCGTGATCGTTCCTTTGAAGGAAGGCAAGGAAGCGGTGGCACGCAATCTGCTTCGCTCTGGCCCACCTTTTGATCCAGCCGAGGTTGGGCTGGAGCGCCACGAGGTGTATGTGACGGCAAGCGAGGCTGTATTTGTATTTGAGACGCTCGAGGGGGACGCGGCCCTACGAGCGCTTCTGACGAGCGCCCCAGTCTGGGAGGCTGCCACGGCATGGCGAGAGCTGATCGCCGGGCCGCACCGGATCGCCGAGGCTGTCTACTCCTGGGAGCAGGGCCGACTCGGGATGCAACCTGAAGGGCCGGCGGAGCTGTGACCGCTCGCGCTGCGACAGACGGTACGCCGGGTCCCGAGGGGCCATCGGCAGCGCTCTAGCCATGCTTCCACCGAGATTGGCCGATCGCTGCCACCTCGGCCTCGTCCGGTCACGTTGCGTCGCGACCGGAATCGTGGTCGTATGCGGCTCGCCGTCGTGATGCGGCTCGAGGGCGAAGGCGGGCGGCGGCGGCTCGCTGTCGGCGGACTGTGTGCGGCGATGGCCGTGCTGTTTCTGCTCGCGCTCGTCGTCCCGTTCCTGCGCGACTTCTACGAGCTCTCCACGCCTACCGGCGAGGTCGTCGTTGCCTGGGCGGCCGGCGCCGTGCTCGGCATTGGCGGGATGGTCGGCGTTCTCCACGTCCTGCGTCTCTGAACTATCGCGCGAGCACAACGCCCAGTTCGAGCCGGCCTCGTCGTGCGGTGGCGGACGGGAGATGCTGACGGTCACCTCGAGGGTCACGCCAACTCTGCGGTTTCTCCCGGAACTTTGTACGGCTACACGCTGATGCCCACCGATCGCGGGAGAGCGATGATTGCTGCTGCCGCGCGCGGCCCACCGATCGCGGGAGAGCGATGGTTGTCGCGCGCGGTCCTCAGCCGTTCGGTAGGGCAGAGCGACATGGCGCGATGAACTCGCCGAGGGCCTGCACTCCGGCCCATACTTATGCGATGGAGACCGCTGTCGATAGCCGGTTCGAGGGCAGCCCTCAATTCGGCTTACATGGCCGAGCAACCTTCCATCTTTGGGTTCGTCGTCGCCATCGCCCTGATCCTCTCCGGCATCTGCTTCGCGATCCTCGCATTCACTACTGACGCCCGACTAGAGGTAGAGCGCACATGGCACCTGGTCGAAGGCGGCGGAGCCGGCGCCTTCGCCTCATGGAGGCCCGGAACAAGTGGGCAAGATCGGTGGTTGCACCGAGACGACCATCGCCCGGGCGTCGAGCTCCGCTGGAGCCCAAACCCCCGGCTCGACTGCGGCCCAAGGCCCTAGCCGACCCGGTCGTCGCGATCAGAATCCGTTGCACTTGCCCGTCGGATCGCGGGCTCGCCACCGACCGGTTTCTCGCCCCGCTACATGAGGACACGAGCGATGTCGAGCGTCGAGAGCACTCCGAGCGGGTAGACCGCGCCTCGGTCGGCGACGACGAGATGCGTCACCTTGTGCTTGTGCATCAGATGCGCGGCGCGTCGGAGCGTGTCGTCGGGGGCGACTAGGACGATTGGGGTCACCGCCGCACTGCCGGCGGTGGTGTGCTGGAACTCGTCGAGCGCGGCGTCCGAGATGAGGTCTAGGTCGGAAACGACGCCCCAGAGCCCTCCCTCGAGATCGACATCCGCCTCTTGATCGGTTCCGAGGACAACGACGCAGTGGACCCGCTGAGTGGCCATGATGCGGGCGACCTCGCGCAACGGTGTCGTCACGTGGACGGTGATCACGCCCGGGTGCATCGCTTCCGCGACTCCAACGTCGTCGAGCGAGCGGCCGACCCGGGGAAGGTCGAGCATTGGCTGCACAGCCATTTGACTCCTCCTCTTGCGCATGTGGCTCGTCCCGAGCCTCGTCCTTGCACGGCCAGTGTCAGCGTTCGCGGCCGGTCTAGCATCGGGGAGACGCCTCCCCGTGACGTGCGGGAAAGCCGCAAGTCCCCGCACTGTCCGCGGTCAGCGGCGACCCGGATGGTGTGTCGAGTGTGCGGCGCGATGCTAGTTGCGTGAGACGTCTCGGCCGGACGCGCCTATTCAGCGGACCTGACCGTGAGGTTGTCCCTGGGAGATCGCCGAGGTCGGTGACCTCCACATCGGAGGAGTTGGCCAGTGGGTGATGATCCGCGGGAGGAGCCGCGCGAATCCGCCGCTGATTCGCCTCTCCGGCGGGCCGGGCATGCCCGAGACGGGCTTCTTGCGATTCTTCAATGCTGCGCTGGAGGACGTCTTCGCAGTCGTCTACTAGGAGCAGCGGGGCAGCGGCACTCGGCGCTCATGTAGCGACGCGCGAAGGCACGATCGTTCTCTACAACCGCCGGCAAGTGCGTCACGCACACCCTTCCGCACCCACAGGCACCCGCGCCCGCGAGTTGGAATTCAGTCTCCCCGAGGCGTGTCGCCCGGAATCGGGGCCGCTCCCGATCCGCTTGCCTCGAACTAGTTAACGTGGCCGGCGAGCCGGCGTTCGAGCAGCTTCTTGGCCTCGTCGGCCCAGAGCACGACGCTCGCGAGGCCGATACAGATCAGCCATTCCTCTGCCCCGAGCGGCGTCGTGCCGAAGGCGTCGTTGAGAAACGGCAGCTCGACGACGGCGACCTGGAGTGTCGCCGAGAGCGCGATCGCGCCCCACAGCCAGCGGTTCGTGAACAGCCGGTGGAAGGCGCTCGTGCGGTCGGAGCGGGCGTTGAAGCAGTTGAAGAGCTGGGCGAACACGAGGGTCGTGAACGCCATCGTCCGCGCCTCGATGACGTTCCCGGAGCCGCCGACGAACCCGCCGGGGAGGCGCAGGTCGAGCGCGAGGAGTGTCACCGCCGCCATCACGGCGCCGACCCAGACGATCCCGATCCACATCTCGGCGTCGATCACGCGGTCGGTGAGCCGGCGCGGCGGCCGCGACATGACGTCGTCCGGAGGGGCGTCCATGCCGAGCGCGAGCGCCGGTGCGCCGTCGGTGAGCAGGTTGATCCAGAGGATCTGGGTCGCGAGCAGCGGCGCCGCGATCGCCTCGCCGGTGTCCTCGAGCCCGATCACGCCGGCGAGGACGACGCCGAAGAACATCGTGAAGACCTCGCCGATGTTCGACGAGAGTAGGAAGCGCAGGAACTTGCGGATGTTGGCGAAGATCCCACGGCCCTCGCGGACGGCGCTGACGATCGTCGCGAAGTTGTCGTCGGCGAGGATCATGTCGGCCGCCTCCTTGGCGACGTCGGTGCCTGCGACGCCCATCGCGACGCCGATGTCCGCCGCTTTCAGCGCGGGCGCGTCGTTGACGCCGTCGCCGGTCATCGCGACGATTCGCCCGTCCGCATGGAGCGCGTCGACGATCCGCAGCTTGTGCTCCGGCGCGACGCGGGCGTAGACGGACACCTCCCGCACCGCGGCCGCGCGCGCGTCGTCGTCCATCGCCTCGAGCTCGCCGCCCGTCACGACGCGAGATCCGGCCGCCGCCATGCCGAGATCGGTGGCGATCCGCGCCGCTGTGTGCGGGTGGTCGCCGGTGATCATCAGCACGCGCACGCCGGCGTCGTGCGCGTCGGCGATCGCGACCCGTGCCTCCGGCCGCGGCGGGTCGATGATCCCGACCAGCCCCAGGTAGACGAGCTCGCGCTCAACCGACTCGTCATGCGGCAGCCGCTCGTCCGCCGGCAGCGGCCGGTAGGCGACCGCCAGCGTTCGCAGCGCCAGGTCAGCGAGCTGGTCAACCGTCGTGAGGATCGTGCTCCGGCGCTCCTCCGTAAGCGGCCGCACACGCCCACCGAGGCGCTCCTCGGTACAGCGGGCGAGGAGCACGTCGGGCGCGCCCTTTGTGACCACGGCGACGCCGGGTTCGCCCTCGAGGTCGGTGTGCACCGTGCTCATCAGCTTCCGCTCGGAGCTGAACGGCACCTCGCCGACGCGCTCGAACCGCGCGCGGCGCATCTCGGCGAGCCCTTCCACCTTCGCCTCGGCGACCAGGAACGCGGCCTCGGTGGGATCGCCCTGGATCGTCCACTCGCCGTCTTCCTCACGCAGCACGGCGTCGTTTGCCAGGCTCCCGCCCGCGAGCACCGCCCGTACCTCGTCCAGTAGGGCGGCGTTGTCAAGCGGGTGCCCGTCCACGCGCAGGTCACCCTCGGGCCGGTAGCCGCTGCCGGTGACGTCGACCTCGCCCGAGCCGGTGACGACCTTCTCGATCGTCATCTCGTTCTTCGTCAGCGTCCCGGTCTTGTCGGAGCAGATCACCGACGCCGAGCCGAGCGTCTCGACCGATGACAGCTTCTTCACGATCGCCCGCTCCTGCGCCATCCTCTGCACGCCGAGCGCCAGCACCACCGACAGCACCGCCGGCAGCCCCTCCGGTACCGCGGCCACGGCCAGCGACACCCCGACGAGCAGCACCGAGACGAGATCCGACGCTGACCGGAGATCGGCCGTGAGCAGAATCGCGCCGACCACGACCGCCGCGATCACGATCACCGCGATCCCCAGCATGCGGCCGATCCGGTCGACCTCCCGCTCCAGCGGTGTGGCCTGCGCCTCCACTCGGCCGAGCAGACGAGCGACGGTGCCCATCTCGGTCGCCATTGCGGTCGCGGTCACGACTGCCCGGCCGCGGCCACGCACGACTGCGGTGCCGCTGAACACCATGTTCACCCGGTCGCCCAGTCCGACCGGCTCCGCGATCGAGTCGACGTCCTTCAGCACCGCCTCGCTCTCCCCAGTCAGCGACGCCTCCGCGACGGTCAGCGACGCCGCCTCGACCAGCCGGGCGTCGGCCGCGACCGCGTCTCCCTCGACGAGCGCCAGGAGGTCGCCGGGCACCACCTCGGTGGCCGGGATCCGCTCCTCCCGCCCATCGCGCACGACCCCCGCCGTCGCCGCCGACATCCGCTGCAGCGCCGCGACCGCCTGCTCGGCACGCGCCTCTTGCACGTAGCCGAGCACGGCATTGGCGACAACGATCGCCGCGATCACGATCGCGTCGTACGGCGCCGACTCGCCCCCCTCGAGCGCCCACGCGACGAGCGAGACGACAACGGCCGCGAGCAGCAGATAGATCAACGGGTCGGCGAACTGGCCGAGGAACTTCCGCCACGCCGGCACGCGCTCGGCCGCCTCGAGCCGGTTCGGCCCGAAGCGCGCCAGCCTTGCGGTCGCCTCCGCCGCGCTCAGCCCCCGTCGGCCGTCCGTGCCCAGTGCCGCCGCGACCACGCTTGCCTCGACCCGCCAGGCCTCCCCAAATCCGGCAGCGGCGCCCACTCCGGCCTGGATCACGTCACGACTCCGAGCGCTCTAACTCGGCGTCTGCGAGCGACGCGGGGTCGCCGCTCGGCTCGAGGTGCGTGATTACGGCGGCACCCGGAAGCGTCGACTGGATCTCCCGCTCGAGGCCGTCGGCAAACGCATGCGCCTCGATCACGCTCCAAGCGCCCGGCACGAGCACGTGCAGCGACACGAACGACCGTCGCCCGGCCTGCCGCGTGCGCACCGCATGGAACGACACGTCGTCGCGACGGTACCTCGCCAACACCCGCTCAAGCGCATCCTGCTCCGCCGGCGACAGCGCGTGATCCATCAGCCCCGCGCCTGCACGCCGTAGCAGCGAGACCCCCGTCACGACGATGTTCGCGGCCACGAACAGCGCGACCACCGGGTCGAGCCGGAGCCAGCCCGTCGCGCCGACGACGAGGACGCCCGCGATCACGCCGGCCGACGTCCAGACGTCGGTGAGCAGATGCCGTCCGTCCGCCTCGACCGTGATCGATCGCGACTCCTTGCCGGCCCGGATCAGCACAAAGCCCACCGTGAGATTCACGACCGACGCCGCAGCCGAGAGGGCGACACCGATCCCGATGTCCGCGAGCTCCACGGGGTCAATCAGCCGCATGACGGCCGTCCAGCCGATCGAAACCGCAGCGAGCAGGATCAACCCTCCCTCCACCCCCGCAGAGAAGTACTCCGCCTTCTCGTGCCCGAACAGGTGCTGCTCGTCCGGCGGCGTGCTCGCCCACCGCAGCATCCCCATCGCGACCAGCGCCGCAACGAGGTTCACCACCGATTCGAGCGCATCCGACAGAAACCCGACCGAATCCGTCAGCTGCCAGGCGAGCATCTTCAGCGCGATCGTCGTCACCGCGGCAGCCACCGACAGCCAGAGCAGCCTGCCCAACCTGGACCGAGATGCCGAGGAGACAGCCGACGTCACCGCTGCCGGCCCCCTCCGCTAAAGGGGCCGACGCGTAGCCCGTCCGCGTCGCCGCCGACCTCGCCTTGGCGACGCGGACGACCGGTCATCGGTCGGGGTCGATGCTCCTCGCCGCTCGATCAATGTCCAAGCCCATCTCGGGGATACAGTGCCTCGATGGCGGTGTTCGCGCGAGTCGTGGTCGGCGTCGACGGCACCGAGTGGGGATTCGAGGCGCTCCGCCAAACGCTCGTCCTCGCACCGGCCGAAGGATCGGCCGTCCACGCCGTCACCGCGCTCGACACGAGCCCGGCGCACCGCGCCGGCTTCGACTCCGCTCACTGGGTGGACGAACTCGTCGAGGAAGCAACAACGGCGCGGGACACGGCGGCCTCGATCCTCGGCGGACGACCCGACTCAACGGCGCGCGTCGCGAGAGGCAAGCCCCTGCACGTCCTGCGGCACGCGCGCGACGAAGCCAACGCGACGCTGCTGGCGCTCGGAGGCCGGCACAGCAGCCGCTTTCTCGGGATCGTCATGGGAGACACCGCCACCGAGCTCCTACACGACGGCACCTGCTCGGTGCTGATCGCCCGCCCCCAGGCGGGCCGCAGCTGGAAGCCGGCGAGCGTCGTCGTCGGCCTCGACGGCTCCGCCTCCGCGCTCGCCGCGCTCGCGACGACGGACGAGCTCGCAGCACGGCTCGGCGCAACCGTCGAGGTCGTCTCCGCGACAGGCGACGAATCGGCCCGGCCAGACAGCGCGTGGGGCGACAAGGTCGACACCTGGGATCCCGAACATCCGGTCGCCGCGCTCGTCGAGCGCTCCCGAGAAGCAGACCTCATCGTCGTCGGCTCGCGCGGCCTGCACGGCCTCCGCGCACTCGGGAGCATCAGCGAACGGGTCGCACATCAAGCCCGGTGCTCCGTCCTCGTCGTGCACCAACCCTCCCCCGCAGACGCACCCGCGAGCGACATCTGAGAACCCGCGGCCGCGGTCGCGCTTGGCGCCCTGCGAGGCGTACAACCGCATCACCTCTGCGGGTGCGTCACCGGATTGGAGGCGCTTGTCAGCGGGACTCCGCTTATGCGAAGGCTACGGCCGCGGGACTCACTGCGTCCCGGCGCTGCCGGCGACGACGTCACCCGGCCGGCCGGATGCTTTCGTGGCCGTCGTCCCAGCGGACACGATAGTGCTAGTGCGCCGGCTCCCCGAGCACCTCGAGAATCTCGCCGGTGCGCGGCTTCTCGCCTAGGCGGTGCACGTGAATCTCGGCGGTGCCCGTGAATCTCGATCACGGCACCGACTCCCGTGCCGGCTGTCTTTTTCGTCATCGCCGCCACGTTTGTCTCCTCGGTCGGGAACGTAGACAGCGTATGGGTCGGCTGGGTGCAGGGACGTCAGTGCGTTCCCTGATCTAGGTTCCGATCGAATCCGTGTTTTCGCCGATGCCGCTGCCCGCCCGATCGGTGACGATTGCTGAGAGCCACAGGAGGTGGAGTGTGAACGTCGGCGAGATCATGAGCGAGCAGCCTGTCTGCGTCACGCCCGAGACCGACATCGTGAACGCGGCAGTGACCATGGCCGACCACGAACTGGAGCTCTCCCAGTCTGCGAGCAAGGGCGCCTAGTCGGCATCATCACCAACCGCGACATCGTCTTCCGCTACCTCGCAGGCTGGGCCCACCAAGGCCGGCTCGTCGCCCACTACATGACTCGTGACCCGGTCACGATCCGTCCCGACGAGTCGCTGGAGCGAGCCGAAGCGCTGATGTCGCAGTACCAGATCCGCCGCCTACCGGTCTGCAAGCACGGACGGCTGATCGGGATGATCGCCGAGCGGGACTTGCCCGCCACGCGCACGTCGGTTTACAGAAAGAACTTGCGCAACCGGCCGATGCAGCTGCTGCAGCGCTGACTAATCTCGCCCCCGCTATCGGGCAGGAGCGTGCTCTCGCTTGAAAGCAGGCTGAATACGCGCGGCCACCGGCACTCAATACGCGCGGCCACCGGCACTCGCTCAGAGACGGACGTGCTTTTAGGGGCTGAGCCACTCCCTAATCCTCGCAGTCAAATTTCTCTCCCCGATGTGCTTTTCGCGGCTGACTGGTCGTGATCGTGGCCGTTCGTCGGGGAACGAGCGCTCGTGGCTACGGTCAGGCCCACCAGGCACGCCGGAGGTTGCTCGCCCCGCTCGTGGCGTCGGGGGCGGTTGCGTGCGCTCGCTGCAGGGAGTTCATCCGCCCGGGGGAGCCGTGGGATCTCGGCCATGACGACTTCGACCGCTCGAGGTATCGGGGCCGGAGCATGCTCGGTGTAACCGGGCGACGGTGCAGCGTCGACGGAGGGTGGTAAGCCGCGACTGGTAGTGGTCGTGCTCTTGCGGAACGACTTGACGAATGACTGATCGGTCATAAGCCATCCGGCTCCCCCGCAGCGATCGGCAAGTCCGGGAGGTATCGGAATCAATTCCCGCGAGAGAGGCGGCTGATTAAGGGCTTCATACTTTCTGGGGTATCGCATTCTGCGGCGAGCATGGGAGCGCTTCAGTTGTTCAGCTTTCCTTCAGCACGGAGTACCAGACGCGCTCTGCAACCTCGCGGAGATCGTCGCTCGTGCGCGCGAGTCTCCGGTAGAGCTCCCGCTTCGCGGCGACCTCGCGCAGGTCGTCCACCGCGACCAGCGCCGACATCGACTGGCGGTAGACCTTCTCGAATCGACTCTGGCTCTTCGCAGCGCGGTCCGCAGCATCTGTCGCCGCAGCCCGTTCGCCGGCCGCGAGCTGCTCGAACGCGTCACTGAGATCACGCACGCCGTCTGCGAGTTCGGCTGCCATCTCCGACATCGCCTGATCCGGACGGGTCTCCATCACCTCCGCCTCACGGACCGTGTTCTTCGCGCTGTTCAGCATTCGGTCGAGCTCCGTCGAGAGTTCGAAGATGTCCTCGGGCTCGAGCGGTGTCGTGAACGAGATCGTCAGCGCAGCGCGGAGCTCGCGCTTGCGATCGTCGGCTCGATGCTCGCACTCCCGCAGGCGATCCGCTGCGCCCGGCTCGCCGACCGACCAGGCGATCAGCGCCTCCATCCCCTCCATCGTGATCGCCGTCTGCTCGCGCAGCATGCCGAGGACGTCCGGCGTCTCGGGCAGGAACCAGCGATGTCGCGTCATCCGATCGCCCTCCATACGAGGAACGTACCGCCACCGAGGACGGCGGACCCGGGGAGCGTCAAGAGCCAGGCGAAGGCGATCGATCGGACGACGGTCCAGCGGACGTGCCGCCAGCGGCGCCGCCCGGTGCCGACCCCGACGACCGAGGAGACGACGACGTGGGTGGTCGAGACCGGGGCCCCCAGGTACGAGGCGGGGAGGATGACCGCAGTCGAGCCGGTCTGGCTGGCGAAACCGTCGATCGGCGCCAGGTGGAAGATCCCACGGCCGACCGTGCGGACGATTCGCCATCCGCCCAGCGCGGTTCCGAGCGTGATCGCCAGCCCCGCAGCCGACCTTCGCCCAGAGCGGAACCTCGAACGTCTGCAATCTGCCCGCAGCGAGGAGCAGCGCGGCGATCACTCCCATCGACTTCTGTGCATCGTTCGCCCCGTGACTGAAAGAGAGACCAGCCGCCATGCCCCACTCTGCACCAACGATCGGGGCCCGGACTCGACGCGTCGCCCGGCGGAGCACAAGCCGGCTGAGCCGGATGAGCACGAACCCCAACGCGAGACCGATCAGCGGCGAGACTGCGAGCGCAATCAGGACGCCGAAGACGCCGACCGGTCGCCAGCCGTTCAGGCCGCCCCATTGAACCGCACCGATCCCACCTTCGACGAGCGCCGCCCCGACGAGACCGCCGACGAGCGCGTGCGCAGAGCTCGACGGCAATCCTCGCCACCAGGTGAGGAGGTTCCAGAGAACCGCCCCGAGCGCACCCGAGCCGATCACGACGATCGCCTCCGCGCCCGAGACGGTCACGATCCCCGCGATCGTGTCGGCGACGGCGGTCCCAACCAGGAGTGCCCCCAGCATGTTGAAGACCGCCGCCAGCACGACTGCCTGCTGAGGCAGCGCGCCGCGTGTGGCCACAAGTGTCGCGATCGCGTTCGCGGCGTCGTGGAAGCCGTTCGTCAGCGCGAACGCGAGCGCAAACGACACCGCCAACCACAAAGCCACCGATCAAGGATGGAGCCTGCGGAGCCCAGATATTGCAACCGCTCCTGCGATCCCGCCCCGGGCCGAAGCTCAGCTCGGGGTCTCTACGGATGGCACCCGGCGAAACAAGCGGGACAATGTCTGCACACAGCACAAGGGGGTAGAGGTGAGCGGGCCCAGTAAGGCGCGCACCGGCGACGTTGTCGTCGTCGACGGGCATCGCGTCGGCGCCCAGGCTCGACTGGGCGAGATCCTCGAGGTGCTCGGGGACCCCAACCACGAGCGCTACCGCGTTCGATGGGACGATGACCGGGAGACCGTTTTCTATCCGGGAAGCGACGCGATCGTTCGGCCACGGACCGCGGCTGAGAGGAGACACCATGATCACCGAAGATCTCGCTGATGAGCTGAGCAAGGAGCAGATCACCTACGAACTGGTCGCGCATAGGCACACCGAGCATGCGAGGGACGAGGCCGCCGCTCTCGGCGTTAAGCAGGAGGAAGTGGGAAAGACGCTCATTCTGACGAGCGGAAGTGGCTACATACGAGTTGTGATCCCGGCTTCCGAGCGGCTTGACCTGCACAAGGTTCGCGAGCACGTCGGCGGTGGTGGTGAGACCCATTTTGCTACCGAGCAGGAGTTGGTCGGCGCATATCCCGGGTTCGAGCTTGGCGCAGTCCCTCCATTCGGTGGGCCACCCGGCGACCGCGTCCTCGTCGATCGACGAATTGCAGGGCTTGGATCGGTCATCGTCGAGGCTGGCACCCACCAGGAGTCGCTGCGAATAACGACGACCGATCTGCTCACGCTGACGAAGGCGGAAGTGGCCGACTTCTGTCGGGACTAGCCAGCTCGCGGTAGGTGCCCGTCAGTGGAAGGAAGGGGTGAGCAATGCACAGGATCGTGGTCGGAGTCGACGGCTCTGAGGAGTCGAAGGCCGCCCTGCGCTGGGCGCTCGACGAGGGCCGTCTTCGCGGCGCGCGCGTGCGCGCAATCTACGCCTGGACCCTCCCGCATACAACGGCGTGGGGCTACGTCCCGCCCGTCCAACTCAACACCGCCGCCCTTCAACACGAGGCGGAGGAGTTCCTCGACTCGGTAATCGCAGAGGCGAAGACGGAAGGCGTCGACGTCGTTCGTGCCGCCGTCGAGGGTTTGGCGGCGCGGGTGCTTGTCGAGGGGGCGGCAGCGGCGGACCTGCTCGTCGTCGGCTCACGCGGCCACGGCGGCTTCGCCGGCCTCCTGCTCGGCTCGGTGAGTCAGCAGTGCGCTCACCACGCGCCTTGCCCGGTCGTCATCGTCCGTGGGAAAGCAAAATGAGCAGCCCAAGCGCTCAGCTGAAGCTCGTCACCGTCCCGGTCGAGAAACCCGAGGACCTGAACTTGATCCTCGGTCAGTCACACTTCATCAAGACGGTCGAGGACCTCTACGAGGCGCTCGCCGGCAGTTCGCCCCACCTACGCTTCGGGCTCGCCTTCTGCGAGTCATCGGGTCCCCGGCTCGTCCGGCGAGCGGGCAACGACGACGAGCTCGTCGAGCTCGCCGTCCGCAATGCCCAAGCAATAGGGGCCGGCCACTCCTTCATCGTGTTCCTGCGCGAGGGCTACCCGGTCAACGTCCTCAACCAGGTCAAGCAGGTGCCGGAGGTCTGCCGGATCTACTGCGCGACCGCCAACCCGGTCGAGGTCGTGCTCGCGGAGACGGCGCACGGGCGCGCGATCCTCGGCGTCGTGGACGGCGGCTCTCCGCTGGGCGTCGAGACGGAAGAGGACGTGGCCACGCGCCGCGACCTACTACGCATGATCGGCTACAAGCTCTGACCTCTACCGACGAATCCAGGTCTCAGGACGACCGGCCATGAGTACGATCAAAGGGCAGCTCCGGGACCGAAACGTGAACTCTGGGCTACCGCCCTCACTGGACCGTCGGTTCGAGGCCGTGGTCTTCGACTGGGATGGCACAGCCGTTCCCGACCGGAGTGCCGACGCGAGCGAGCTGCGGGCGCTGGTCGAAGAGCTGAGCGCGCTCGGGCTCGACCTGATCGTCGTCACCGGCACGCACGTCGGCAACATCGACCTGCAGCTGGGCGCCCGGCCGACGGGCCCGGGGCGGCTCTACTTCTGTGTCAACCGCGGCTCCGAGGTCTACGCGGCGAGCCCGGACGGCCTCGAGCTCGTCGAAGGCCGGCAGGCGACACCTGCGGAAGAGGCGGCGCTCGACGCGGCTGCAGCGGATACCGTCGCCGAGCTTGCGCGCCGCGGTGTCACCGCAGCGGTGGTCTCGCAGCGGCTGAACCGGCGCAAGATCGACCTGATCCCGGAGCCGGAGTGGGCCGACCCGCCGAAGGCGCGGATCGGTGAGCTGCTCTCGGCGGTGCAGACGCGTCTGCGTGGCGCGGGGCTCAAGGGTCTCGGCGACGCCGTCGAGGTCGCGTTCGCGGCCGCGCGCTCTGCCGGGCTGGCCGATCCTCGCGTGACGAGCGACGCCAAGCACGTCGAGATCGGGCTCACCGACAAAGCCGATGCCGCTCGCTGGGCGTTTGCGGAGCTGGGGTGCCGGGGGATCGGACCCGGCCTCGTCCTGATCGCGGGCGACGAATTCGGGCCGGTGGGCGGCACGACCGGAAGCGACGCCTTCCTGCTCGTCCCGGAGGGGGCACGGGCGACGGTCGTGTCGGTCGGGGCGGAGCCGAACGGCACACCCGGGGAGGTCCTCGAGCTCGGGGGCGGGCCGGCCGCCTTCCTCCAGCTGCTGGCGGACCAGCTCGAGCGGCGCCGCCGCGGTGACGTCCCCGAACTCGACGGCGATCCCGACTGGACGATCGTGGTCGAGGGGCTCGACCGGCGGCTGGAGCGCGTGCACGAGACACTCCTCACGCTCGCCGACGGGCGGCTCGGAACGCGCGGCGCACCGCTCTTCGACCACGCCGACACGGCGCCGGGTGTCCTGTTTGCCGGCGCTTACGTCGGGGACGGTTCCGTCAACGAGCTAGCCGCGTGTCCCGACTGGACACGCCTCTGCCCCGCTCCGCCACGCACCCCGCGGATCACGCGCCGGCTCGATCTCGCGACCGGGCTGCTGCGGGAGGAGGGGCGGCTCACGTCGCTGCGTTTCTCGTCGCTTGCGCGCCCCGCCACCGTGGCGCTTCGCGCGCAGGCGAACCCCGCTGTGGTGGTGTCTCCCCGTCGGCGCCGCGCTCACCAGGCCGTCACGGCCGCGCTTCGGGATCGGCGGCACGGCCACGTCCTCGAGCGCCTCGGCGCCTACGACCCAGAGGAGGCTGTTGCACAGGCAGGGCTCGCCGCCGCGCAGGACGCGGGCTTCGAACGGCTCCTGCGCGAACACCGGGAAGCATGGGCGCAGCGCTGGCGGGAAGCCGACGTGGTCATCGAGGGCGACCCGGAGCTCCAGCGGGCGGTTCGCTTCGCGCTCTTCCACCTGATGGCGTCGGTCGGAGACGCGGACGAGGCGGCCGTCGGGGCGCGCGGGCTCAGCGGAGGGGCCTACCGCGGCCACGTCTTCTGGGACAGCGATGTGTTCGTGCTCCCCTTTCTGGCGGCCACGCATCCGGCGGCCGCGCGGGCGATGCTCGAGTACCGCGTTCGCCGTCTCCCCGCCGCGCGCGAGCTGGCGCGAACGCTCGGCCGGTCGGGCGCCCGGTTCGCCTGGGAGTCGGCCCGCGACGGCAGGGACGTGACGCCGGCCTCGGCGCGACTCGCCACCGGTGAGCTCGTCCCGATCCGCACGGGTGAGCTCGAGGAGCACATCGTCGGTGACGTCGCCTGGGCGGCAGCCTGTTACCTGGCCTGGACGGGCGACGAAGCGTTCGCCGCCGGCCCCGGCCGCGACCTCATCGTCGAGACCGCCCGCTACTGGGCGTCGCGTGTGCGGTACGGCCGGGACGGACGGGCGCACATCTACGGCGTGATCGGGCCCGACGAGTACCACGAGCCTGTCGACGACAACGCGTTCACGAATGTGCTCGCGCGCTGGAATCTCCGCCAGGCGGCGGCCCTCGACGGGGTCGACGAGGGCGAGCGAACGAACTGGCTGGCGATCGCGGCGGCGCTCATCGACGGCTACGACCGGGTGAGCGGTCTCTACGAGCAGTTCGCCGGCTTCTTCGAGCTCGAGCCGCTTGTGATCGAAGAGATCGCGTCACGACGGCCGATTGCCGCCGACCTCCTGCTCGGCGCCGAGCGTACCGCCGGCGCGCAGGTGCTGAAGCAGGCGGACGTGCTGATGCTCCACCACATGCTGCCCGACGAGACCGCGCCCGGCTCGCTCGTCCCGAACCTCGACTTCTACGAGCCGCGAACCGCGCACGGCAGCTCGCTGTCGCCGGCGATCAACGCCAGCGTGCTCGCCCGCGCCGGCCGCTACCGGGCCGCACTCCAGTCGCTGGAGACCGCAGCCCGCATGGACCTCGACGATCTGACCGGCACTACGGCGGGCGGGCTGCACCTGGCGACGATGGGCGGCCTGTGGCAGGCGCTCGCGTTCGGATTCGGCGGCATTCGCCCGAGTGGCGATGCGCTGCTCGTCGATCCTCGGCTGCCGAAGGAGTGGAACGCCCTCGAGTTCGCGCTGTGCTTCCGGGGGAGGCCGCTTCGGCTCCGCGTCGATCGCAGCGGCGTGACCGCCACGCCGGCCAACTGGCAGGTCCAGCAGACCAACGAGCAGTGGGAGGTGACAGCGAGATGAAGAAGGTTCTCGCAGCGCTGGACAACAGCCTCGCGGGGAAGTCCGTGGTCGCAGCCGCGAGCGCGTTCGCCACGCTTCTCGGCGTCGAGGTCGAGGCGCTGCACGTCCGGACAGACGGCGAACGCACCGCACGCAATACGGCCGAGGCCGCAGGCATCCGGCTGCGGGCGACCACGGGGCCTGTCGTCGAACGCCTCGTCGAGGCCGGCCGGGCGAGCGACGTCGTCGCGCTCGCGATCGGTGCGCGCGGAACGCCCGCCGGACGCAGGCCGGTCGGCGGCACCGCCTCGGCGATCGCGAACGCATTGCCCAAGCCTGTGCTGATCGTGCCGCCCGACGCGGATCCGCCGGAGGCGTTCCGGCGCGTGCTCGTCCCGGTCGAGGGCCTGGTCTCCTACTTGCTCGCGCCGCGCTGGCTCTTCGAGCCGGCCGGCGAGGAGGGAATCGACGTGGTCGCGCTGCATATCCACGACGAGGAATCGATGCCCGCCTTCACCGACCAGCCGCAGCACGAGCAGTCCGCCTGGGCAGACGAGTTCGTCCGTCGCTACTGCCCCTGGGGGATCGACGCGGTTCGGTTCGAAACCCGGGTCGGCCGGATCGGCGAGCTCATCCCGCTCGTCGCCGCGGAGAGCGGCTGCGATCTGATCGCGCTCGGCTGGTCGCAGGAGCTCTCCTCCGACCGCGCACCCCTCGTCCGCGAGACGCTCGCGCGTTGCCACCTCCCCGTTCTCCTCGTCCCCGTGCAGTTCGGAGCAGACCTCGAGGAGGCGCTCGCAGCGCCGTCGAGAGGCGGCGGCGAGCACATACAGTGACCTCCCAGTAACCCACAGAGGCCGATCGGCTGACTGAGGTCACGCCGGCCGTTCCACCTCCGGGCCGGCGGCGTGACGCGCGACGGGCTCTGCATCCGGCTCTCGCAACACTCGGTCGACTTCGTCACGGTCGGGCAAGGGGATCAGGCGGCCGTCACCATCGCTCACGCCCGACCCGGACTCGGCCCTGCCGATCGCCGATACGGGGTTTCCTTGCCCGGTGAGAGCCTGAAGGGCGGCTCGGCGAGTTCGGCCGGGAAGGCGGCCAGGAGGGTGCCGGAGGCGAGCGTCGCCCACGGGTCGGCGCCCAGCGCCCGACATACGGCGACGCCGGGCTCGAACCAGAGCACGGCCTTCCGGTCGATCCGGATGCGGACGCCTGAGGCGTGGGCCAGCTCGTGCAGCCCCGCGGCTAGACCTCCTTCGGTGGGATCGTGGAGGGCGATGGCTCCCAGTCCGGGCCGCAAGGAGAGCAGGCTCCACAACCGAGATCCCAGGATGATCGAAGGCATCACGCGCGGCGGTCAGCGCGGCAGAGTCCAGCACACCGAGGCGGCCGGTCGCCTCCCGGGCCAGAAGCGCAGCGCCTTCGATCGGGACGGGCCCCACCTGGACGATGACGCTTCCAGGCGACGACTCCGCCGTGCCTATGACGCGCCGGTCTCCGCCAGGCCGAGCATCTGGCCGATGACGACGGGCCGCGTGACGACCGAGGTCACCTCGGTGTGGCCGCCGACCAGGAAGGCGCCGACCTCTGCAACCGCGCGCCGCACCCGCCGAAGAGGCCGCGGACGACCGACTCGTCGGTGCCGGGGGGACGAGAACGACCGCGAGGAACCACCGGGGACGACCGCCGGTCACCGCCACGTCGTTGGCGTTGACGATCACTGCCAACCGGCCGATCTCCTCGCTGCTGAGGGTGATCGGGTCGGTTGCCGCGATCAGGACGCCGCCGGGGATCTCGATCGCGCAGGCATCCTCGCCTACGCGCGGGCCGAGCAGAAGCTCCGGCGGCGCGGCGCGGAAGCTCGGCCAGCAGCTGAGCCAAGAGGTCGACCGGGATCTTCCCGTTTCGGAGCGGCCGCGCCGGGTTCGTCACCGGGCTCCCGCGCGTTCCTGCTCATCGCGCGGAGCGCTCCGCGGGCGGTCGCGACCGCGATAAGGCAGCGCGGCGGCCCAGTCTCGAACGGAGGCGGCCGGCCGGAAGTGCGTCGGGGTGGTCATCGTGGACCTTCGACCACTACACGGTAGGCATCGCCTCAGCGGTACTGATCGCCTCGACGAGCGCTCGACCTCCTCGTGCGAGGCGCGGCGGGCGAGGTCGGCTTGCGTGATCATCCCGACTAGACGCCCCTCGTCGCAGACGGGGACGCGTCGGATCTGGTGTCGCGCCATCAGCGCCTCCGCTCGCTCGAGCGGCTCGTCGGGTCCGATCGTGACCGGGTCGCGCGTCATGTAGTGGGCGACCAGCCGCCCGCTGTGGACGGATCCCCTGGCGATGTAGCGGACGACGATGTCGCGGTCGGCGACGATTCCGACCAGGCGCCCCTGCTCGCACACCGGGAGTCCCCCAACTCGCGGTCGGCCATTGTCACAGCCGCTGTCACGATGTGCGTCTCGGGCGCAATGCACACCGGCTGTCCGCTCATGATCTCCCGCACGTTCATCTTCCCGCCCTCATGTGAGGTCGCTGTGATCATTGCCAGTCCCCGGCTTCGGGTCATCAGCGGCAGCGCGGATCAGCCGTTCCCGAAACTACGGATGCGGCTGCGACTCCCGCGCCGAGACTGCCACCGTGAGGGTCGTGCTGTTGACCCCCGAGTGCCCGCCCGAGGCATACCGGGATGCGCGATGTCGGTCGGTGATGCCAGGCCGGCGGCGACGCTCGGTTAGCCCGATTGCGTTCGCTCCCGAGGCGCGTAGCGCCGATGGAGGATCAACGCATTGCCGTCGGGGTCGCGGAAGGCAGCGAAGTGGCAGACGCCGGAGTCCCACGTCTCGGCGATGAACTCAACACCCTTCGCCTCCAACTCGACCCGCGCCGCGGCCACATCCGCCACTCGCAAGGCGAAACCGGCCTCGTTCGCAACGAACGGTAGCTCCTCGAGTTCGGGCTCCCAGAAGCTCAGCGTCACGTTCGGCGCCTCGAGTTCGCCCTCGGTCACCTCGCTCTCGCGCAGTCCTAAGACTTCGCGGTACCACGCAACCGCGCGTGTGACGCTACGCGTCGGGATAGAGATGAAGTCGACGCACTCGACCTGCACCATGACCAGGGCGAAGCTACCACCACGTCGAAGCCGGCGGCGCGGCCGGCGGAGTGTCACCTACTGAGGCTCGGCCCCGTCAAGCGACATTCCTGAACACTGGCGCATCCGAGTATCAGGCACGAGGTCGGCTCGTTCTCATTTCCTCGTGTCAAACGGTTGAATGGCGGCGGTCCGGGCGCATGAGGCGTCGAGCCCGCGAGCGGTATCACGGTCGATGAACTCGGCGATCAGGTCCTGCGCGCATGGCAGTCCGAGCTGGCCGTGGCCGGCGGCGCGGAAGATGACGGTACGGCTGTTTGGCAGCTCCTGTCGCGCGTTCGCGATGTTGGCGGGCGGGTCGGCGCCGTCCTCGTTTCCGCTCAGGAAGAGAACGGGAACGGAGGAGTGGACGCGCTTGCCGATCTCGGCAGGGACGTCTGCTTCGGGAAGCCGCGCAGGCAGCACCGATCCGTGCCGCGCTCAGCCGGAAGAGCGGCCTGACGTACGTGCCGCGCGACAAGGCGGTCGATCTCGTCGGCCGCCACGACGCCCAGGGCTCGCTGCACTGGATCAGTGAGTTGGTAGGCCAGCTGCGCGGTTCGCGACCGTGTCCGCTGCAGTCGGCCGCAGCGCGCGCGAGCTGTCCGGTGGCGACCAGGTGGATCAGGCGAGGGACCGCGGCCTTGCCGGGCGTATACGCAGCCATGCTGCTCGAGCTGCCGAGCGAAGCTGACGCGGTCGAGGCTGAGCCTCGTTCCCGGGCATGGGGATCGGGCCGCGGGCGAGGCGCGCGACGATCTGCTCGTACTCGCGGCGGAGGTTCGGGTAGGCGGTGTGGCAGGCAGCGTCGGCCGCGCAGCGGGCGAACAGCAGCTCGAGCGCTCGCTGCATGTCGGTCGGTTGCCGCTCGAAGATGTGCACGTCGAGCAGCGAGCCGCTGTCGAAGCGGCGGTACGAACGTGCGATCCGTGCCGGAGCAGGTAGATCTGCCCGGTCGTGACCCCGTAGGAGACGCCGTAGATGTTGATCTTGTCGTAGCCGAGCGCTTGCCGAACATTGTCGAAGTCGTCGACGGCGACGGCGCTCGTGTAGTAGCGGAGGTTGGGCCCGACTCGCGTCGGCGCAGCGTCGCGCGGCTGCGGTGACGCGGCCCAGGCGGCAGTCGTTCAGCTGCTGGTTCGCCAGGAAGCGCGGCAGTCGAGCTCCGAGCTGCCCGTGCCGCGCTGGTCGATGAAGACCAGGTCACGGTCGGCGTTCACGCGCGTGAAGGCGGAGATGACGTTGGCCGCGTCGTCGGTGACGCCGGCGCTGCCCCAGCCCGCGAACCAGAAGAGCGGGTCGGGCTTCGGGTCATTGCTCGCCGTCTCTGACGACGGCGACGTGCAGCGCAATTCGTTTGCCGTCAGCCGCGGCTGGGTTCTCGGCAACGCTGAGCGTTCCACAGCGGGCCAACCATTCGCCGAGGTAGCATGGATGCAGGGCGATCGTCGGCGGCGCGGACTCGCGATCGGGCGAGCGCTGGAAGACCGCATACCTGGCGAGTAACGCGATGCCGGCGGCAACGACAACGACCAGCCCGGCGATCGATACCAGCCGACGGTGCCGGCGCGGCGTGGGCCGGTGGTTCAGTGGTGTCGGGGCGGCGGTCATCGTCCTCTCTCTCCCGGACACGCGCCTGGTGTGCATCAATCGGAGGCCACGCAGCCTTCTGAAGCGGCCGGCCAACGACCGTCGACATACTCCCGCCGTTCGAGCCGGCGGACATCAGCGGAAGTACTGAGGTGCGCTGCGTCTTGGAGCGCCCGGCGTGATGCCTAGACGGTGCGGGGTCGCCACGGCTCGTGCTCGTGCGCGAGCCAGACCAGCTCGGGGTCGAGCGCGCGCACCCGCAGCTGGCCTTCGGTGTGCGGCTCGTCGAGCTCGCCGAACCAAACCGCCACGTCGCCGCCGACGACGACCGGACGCCCGCCAGTCTCGACGACGACCACCTGCATGCCGCGTGTGTGGCCCGGCGCCGGGACGAGCCGGAGCCCGGGAAGCAGCTCGAGCTCGCCGTCGACCGGCACGTACCGCACGCCGGGCGCCTCGACCCACTCGCGAATGGTGTAGTCGTCCTCGCTGCGCGCGTCGTCGAGCTCCCGACGCTGGACGTAGATCGGCCTGCCGGCGAAGAGGTGGTTGCCGCCGCAGTGGTCGAAGTGCAGGTGTGTGTTGACGACGATGTCGATGCCGGCGAGGTCGAAGTCCTGCTTGCTCAGTGGACTGAGGCGGGGATCGAGGTCGGCCACCGCCGGGTGCAGCTCCGTCATGCCGGTGTCGACCAGCACGCGCGCATCGGGATGGTCGATGACGTGCACGTAGACCGGCATCCGCTCGCCCTCGGCGAGCAGGTCGGCAACGCGGACTGGCGTGATGGTGATCGAGGCGGGGGCGTTCATTGTGTACCGACCGCCGCGGTGGTGGTTGATATGTGAGTCATGATGACCTCCTTCACCGGTTACTGGCTGACGCGCATCAAACGACGCCGCCTGCAGCCTTTCGTTGTCGTTTCTACAGTGAATGGTCCTAACTGGGCATCTTTCAAACCCTCCGGAACCCCTGAAGGAAACTCCAGCGGGCGAGGTCGGGGACTCTTCTCTCGCTAGCGGCTGCTTGCCCGTTCGACGACGTGGGCGAGTTTGGCGCGGACTTGCGCTGCGATGGGAGCGAGTTCGGGGTTCTCGACGACAGAGAGCATTCGTTCCGCGTCGATTGCGGAGATGTGGGTCGTGTCGTTGGTCCGGTAGACGACGACGTTGCAGGGCAGCAGCGTGCCGAGTTCCGGTTCGGCGCCGAGGGCGCGGTGAGCGAGCGGCGGGTTGCAGGCGCCGAGGATGAGGTACGGCTCTTGCTCGACGCCGAGCTTCTCGCGCAAGGTGGCTTGCACGTCGATTTCGCAGAGCACGCCGAAGCCTTCGGTCTTCAGCTCCTCCCGGACGCGCTCAACAGCTTTCGCGAACGGCGCTTCTGTGGTTGCGCTGAGTGTGTAGCTGGTTGCGAGCACTTGCATTCCTCCTCGAGGTAGCGGCGGCGCGCTTTCTCCGCCTTCAGCCGATGGGCGCGCGCTTCGGCTGGGACAGGCACGTGGGTGTCTAGGTAGTTGCTGATCGCACCCTCGCCGACCAGAACCCGTCCTTCTGGTGCGACCAGGACGGGGATGGTGTCGGCGCCGGTCCTTACGCGCAGCAGGGTTCGCTCATCGCGTTCGACTGGCACCTGGTGGGTGAGGTAGTCGATCCCGAGCTCGGTCAATCGTTGTCGGATCCGGCGGGAGGCGGGACACCACTCGGTCTGCCAGAGCTCGAACATCATGACTCTCCTCTCTGGGCTTGCGTATCTCTAGCGGGAATACTACTATACAACTAAATCGTTTGCTAGTGTAGCGAACACACTTATGACGCTTCCGCTTCCTCACCCGCTTCCCGAAGACCTGGCCGAGTTGATCGCCCGCCGCTTCCGCGCCCTCAGTGAGCCGCTGCGGATCCGGATGCTCGACCTGCTCCGCGATGGCGAGCTCAGCGTCAGCGAGCTGGCCGAGCAGCTCGGCGCCAGCCAGCAGAACGTCTCCAAGCACCTTGCCGTCCTCGTCGACGCCGGCATGCTCGCCCGCCGCAAGCAGGGCAACCACGTCCACCACTGGATCGCAGACGAAGGCGTCTTCGCCCTCTGCGAGCAGGTCTGCGGCGCTCTGCAGTCCCAGCTTTCAACGCTCGCCGCCCTCATCGGCGGCGAGCAAGCCCACAACCACTAAAGGAGTGCTGAACATGGATGTAACCACAGAGACCTTCGAGCGCGACGTGATCGAACGCTCGCACGAGCTGCCTGTCGTCGTCGACTTCTGGGCCGCTTGGTGCGGGCCCTGCCGCATGCTCGGCCCCGCGATCGAGTCCGAAATCGCCAAGCGCGACGGCAAGATCGAGCTGGCCAAGATCGATGTCGAAGCCGAACAGATGCTCGCCGCCCAGTACGGCATCCAGAGCATCCCCACCGTCGTCGTCTTCCGCGACGGCAAGCCTGTCACCGGCTTCGTCGGCGCCCAGCCCGCAGAGGCGATCGGACGCTTCCTCGACCAGACGATCGACCAGCACACGCAGGAGGTGGAGGCAGCATGAGCCTCACCGCCCGATCCCGCTCCATCCCTGGCACCCTGCGCCAAGAGATCGTGATCGACGGGAAACACCGCCTGATCACCGACGAACCCGAGTGCATCGGCGGCGAAGGCAGCGCACCCTCACCCCACGAACTCCTCCCCGCCGCACTCGCCGCCTGCATCTCAACCACCCTCGTCATCTACGCACGGCAGAAAGACTGGAAGCTCGACCAAGTCACCGTCGAGATCGACTACGACCACCGCGCAACCCCGCGCACCGCAGACGTCTCGATCCACATCACCGGCGACCTAACCACCGAACAGCTCCGACGGCTCGAGAAGGTCGCGGGCGCCTGTCCTGTTCACCGCTCACTCTGTATGGGCGTTGAGGTCAGCTCCGAACTGACCGCCGAGGAATACTCAGACCTGTTTGTGCCTGACGCGCATCAAGCCAAAAGCAGCCCAGCCCTTCTGATCCGAGACTGAACGAGCCACGCTCAGCGGCGGCCGGCGGCGCAGCAACAGCGCAGTCGAATCTCGATATTTCGCTGACATAGCTGCCGAAGCGGCTGTTCGCGCTGCCTCCGAATGGAAAACAAAAACCCCGCTTTGGCGGGGCTTCCGTGAGGATGGGCCTAACTGGGCATCCTTCGAATCCTCCCCAGGCCCTGCCTGACCTCCTATTTCATTGTCTCACAGGTGCAACCGACGGCAAATCGGCGGGCCAGAAGCGTCGCGCCCAGAGGGCGACGTAGACGAGCGCGACGAGGACCGGCACCTCGATCAGCGGTCCGACGACGCCGGCGAGCGCCTGGCCGGAGGTCGGCACCCCATACGCCGACCGCGACCGCGATCGCGAGCTCGAAGTCGTTCGAGGCGACGGTGAAGCCCATGCTGGCCGTCTGCGCGTACGGGAGGCCGATCAGCCTGCCGATCAGGAACCCCGCGACCCACATCACCGCGAAGTAGCAAAGCAATGGGACAGCGATCATCGCCACGTCCTGGGGCTGGGAGGTGATCGTGTCGCCCTGGATCGCGAACAGGATCACGATCGTGAACAGCAGGCCGTAAAGCGTGATCGGGCCGATCCGCGGGATGAACTTGCGGTCGTACCATTCTCGACCTCTGCGCTTGAGCCCGATCCGGCGGGTGAGGAATCCTGCGGCGAGGGGGATGCCGAGGAAGATCAGAACGGTCTTCGCCACCTGCCAGATGCCGACCGTCGAACCCTTCCGTGTCGAGGCCGAGCCAGCCCGGAAGCACGGTCAGGTAGAAGTAGCCGAGGAACGAGAACGCGGCGACCTGGAAGAGCGCGTTGAAGACGACGAGTATCGCCGCCCGGTCGCGATCGCCTCTGGCGAGGTCGTTCCAGATCAGCACCATCGCGATACAGCGAGCGAGGCCGACGACGATCACACCGGTGCGATAGGCGGGTTGGTCGGCGAGAAAGAGCCAGGCGAGCGCGAACATGAACGCAGGCCCGACGACCCAGGAGAGGAAGAGCGAGACACCGAAGAAGCGGCGGTCCGATACGCCGTCGTGCTGCTCGGTGGCCGAGTTCCTCGTATCGGACCTTCGCGAGCACCGGATACATCATCAGCAGCAGACCGAGTGCGATCGGCAGCGAAACCGTGCCGACCCGGAGCTCGTCGAGGCCATCGTTCAGACTCGGGATCAGCGCGCCGAGACCGAGGCCTCCAGCCATCGCAAGCCCGATCCAGAGCGGCAAGAAGCGGTCGAGCGTGGAGAGCTTCGCGAACACGGCCGCGTCCGTCGGCGCCGCGACTGCCCGCAGCGACGCGGCAGTGTCTCGGCGCGACCTCAGCGTCAGCAGCCATCGGTGTCCGACCTCGACCGCCTCGTCGAGCAGACCGCCGATGAGCTCGTGCAACTCGCTCGAGCCGTTCGGGCTCGCGCAGTAGCAGGTGCGCGAGTCCGTCGATCTCACCGACGATCAGGCCCGCATCCTTCAGCACCTTCAAGTGCTGAGAGACGGTCGCCTGGGCGAGCGGCAGCTCGTCGACGATCTCCCCGCAGTAGCAGGACTCGCGGGCAAGCAGCACCGCAGGATCCGGACGCGGGTTGGGTGCCCGAGCGCCTTCGCGAGCAAGCGAGCTCGCTCGGCCAAGCGGACTGCTCAACGGTCGCCGTCATCATAGCGGCACTCGTGTGGCGGGCACCCTCGGCGATGCCGGCCGGGACGCCGCGCAGCGGCTTCACCGCCGGGAGCTCATGCGGGCAGGCCCAGATCGTGCCCCCGACGCGGTACCCGCGAGCCTCGATCAGATGGTCAAGACACAGACCCACGCCGCAGTGATCGCAAACGGCAACCGCCGAAACGGTGTCGTTCGCCTTCGCACACTCGAAGCAGTTCATAGTCCCTCCTCGGCTCGCCAATCGTTCATCGCAAATGAACGATCGTTCAGCCGAGGGGCCCGAACATCGGTAGTTCGAGGACGTCCGGATCGGGACTTCTACTGAGCCGACCAGAGCGAGATCCGTGAGGGCTCAGTCGATTGCCGACATGGTCCAAACACTCGGGCAGCGCGGCCTGATCGTCCGAGAACGCAATCCCCGCAACCGCCGCGAGTTGCAAATCCGCCTCACCGAGGCAGGCCGGCAGCTACTTGCTGACCACGCCGAGAGCGTCGCCGCACTCGATGACCGCATGGTCAGCAAACTCTCGCCGCGTCAGGTGGGGCAGCTTCGTTCGGCACTCGCCACGGCTTACCGCGCCCTCGTGTACCAGTACAGCCTCGACCGGCCCCGAGTCGGCCTCCTCCTCCGCCTCGGTCTGGACGATCTCCGCGAGGTCAGCGCAGGCCCCGCAGAAGGACGTCCCCTCGGGGCTGGTGACGACCGCCGTGAGCAAGTGCCCGCAGGAGAGGCGAAGCGGCTCCTCGGTGGCCTCGCTCGGCTCGACGGCCTCGGCGCTCACCGCCCCATTCTACCGCTTGGTTGAGCCAAAATCCGCCCGATTTGCAGTACCAAGGTACGGCGACAGCCAAGGCCGGTGTCGGTGCAATCAACGCTCGCCGCCGCTTCTATGGGCTGCGAGCTGTTTGAGCGAGCTCGTTAGCGCCTACTCCAGCCTGCCGATTGTCACCACTTGGAGACGACCAGCTTGATCGTCGTCCCGCGCTTGACCCTCGTGCCCGGAGCCATTGACTGCGCCGTGACGAAGCCGGGAAACGTGTTCACGTTGTAACGCTTGAAGACGCGAACGCGCAGCCCGACTGCCTGGGCCCGCTTGACCGCGATCGCCTCCCGGAGCCCGACGTAGTTGCGGATGACCACGGTCCCCCTCGTCGTAGCTGGCCGTTTCGGCCGGGTCGGGGTCGTGGTCGGGGTTGTGGTGGGGGTAGTCGCCGTGGTGGTAGTCACGGCTGGCGGTGCCGGGGCCCGGATCGAGAGCGGGTAGGGCGTCATCCACTGCGACAACCAGCAGTGGTAGAGGTAGGACGGGTTAGTCGAGAGCCCACAGTGGATGTAGTCGGTTTCTGCGTAGTAGCTCATCGTGTCGAAGTCCGAGTTCGCCAAGACGCTGATGACATACCGGCCAGGCCCGAAGGTGTCGTTCGTGGTGAGGCTTCCGGTCTGGCTATACCAGTTGTCGAAGGGGACGTCGTACCGGTGGCCCAGGCACCACTTCCCGGCTCCGATGAACACGTTGACGCTATCGCCGATGCAGACCATCGACACCGATTCCTCGTACGTCAGCTCCCAGGACAAGGTGATGTGCCCATCGGCGTCCGCGGTCACGCTCGTGATCTGCCCGCCGGGAGGAGGAGCGTTGCTAGACGGCGTCGCCGATGCGGGCACCAAGCCCGCCGCGGCCACAATCAGCGCCGCGATCCAGATGCGCTTCATCCGATTCACCACTCGCTCTCGTCGTACTCCCAGTCGTGAGCCTACTCTCGTCCCGCCGGGCTCAGGCATTCGCTCGCTGCCAACTCGCTCGCTCTCGGGCTGTCGATCACCGAGACAGCGAGGCTCCTGCGCCACGCCAACCCGCACGTCACGGCGACCGTGTACGCCGACCTGACCGCCGAGGGTGTCGAGGGTCTCGCCTCGAAGCTGGCCGCGCTCGGCTAGCCCGACCTTCCATCGCGCATTTCGGGAGCCGTCCTTCGGGGCGGCTCCCGTCGTTCTTGGTTCTTCCTTGTGGTGACTGATTCGCTCTAGGGAATCTGCAAGCGATAGATGTTCAGCTTCTCGCCGTTAGCGAGGTGCCGACCCTCGACAACACCAGTTGCTCCCGCGTAGAGGCCGGTGCCCCCGACGATCGGCACCTCGGGCCCCGATCCGGCCTTGCCCTCGCCGTGGGCATGCACCGTGCCTCCGGGGAACCTGACGACGAAATCGACCCTGACCTTCTGCCACGCCACTGCGACGATCACGTAGCGGTCGGTGCCCACAATGGCACCTTTTGGCTTGTTGAACTGTCGCACGGCGTTTCGAAGAATCTCCGTTCCACGGATCGTGTCGCCCTTCGTGTACTCGTGCCCGAGCCAGAACGTCTTTGGAGGAACGTCCTTGATCGACTGCGTCACTTCCTTCACATAGACACGGATCGTCACTGACTTGGCAGTCGCGGCGTCGGAGGCCGCTGCTGGCAGCGCCATGACGAGTGACACGGAAGCCAGAAGCACCGCTGCTCGTACCACCGGCCGATCATGACGCGCTCTGAACCATGAGATCACCCACGCGAAAAACCTCAGAGGCAGCAACGGTGCCCACGGAGGCCGAAATCGGTGACACGGACGCCCTCACCGGTCGGCCCCTTCAACGGAAAAACCCGCCGTTTCCAGCGGGTTCTTCGTATGGGCGGTACTGGGCTCGAACCAGTGACCCCCAGCTTGTCGAGCTGGTGCTCTCCCAACTGAGCTAACCGCCCCTGGGGTTTCCATTGTAGCCGCGCCCGCGGCGAAGAGCCGCCGAGCGCGATCTTCCGAAGAGCGCCCACCTCACCTAGGGCGAGTCAAGTGCTGCAAAGAGACTCGGCCGGCCGCGGGAATCGCGGCCGGCCGAGTGGGAAATGGAGCAGGTGGGCCAGCACCTGCAATGATCGGGGCGAAGCAGGCCCTACGGCGTCCCTTGCCCCCCCTTCGGATGGAAAGTCTTGCTGCTCTGCACGTAGCAGATGTTCGGATCGCTGCTGTGGTTGATGCGAAATTGGCCCGTCGGTGGCATTGGCGTCGAACGGACCCCCGACCGCGTTCGGGTTGAGGCTCGGCACGTCCGCATACACGGAGTTGTTGCCGGGATCCCTGTTGGCGCTACCGATGAAATCGGTAACCCAGTGCATACCGCTGCCCTTCTCGGCCGTGAAATGGACGTTCGAGACGGCGTCGGCGTGGCTGACGAAAATCTGGAAGCTGGCCCCTATGGTCGCCCTTCGAAACATACACGAACTGGGTGCCGATGAACGACGGGTTGCTGCTGGTGCAGTGCGCAGTCCGAGCGGACGCTGTCGTCGGCAGGAAGAACACCACGAACACGACGATTGCTCCGGCGAGGGTCAGCGCCGCGCCGACCACCCGAAACAAGTTACTTGGAAGAAGCTTCCGGCCCATCTAGTCCAACCTCCCGTTGAGTGAGGCGACGACCCCTATCGGCTCGCCGATGTGTGCGGTGACTCTAGATCAGACACCGGATGCTTTTCCTCGGCCCCCGGCCGCCCTTGCTGCCCGACTACCTGGACGACGAGGTTTCCGCAGCCGTCGAGCTGCCGGAAACCCGGAGGCTGATCATCGTCCAGGGACTGGAGATGAGCGTCGTCGAGTAGCAGCCGAAGATGTGCCGGCCGGCCCCGAAGGGCCGGCCGGCACGATCCCCAGACTCAGACGCCGGAGCGGATGGGCCTTCGCCCCGATCGCCTTGCGGCGATTTTACGCCCGCTCTAGTTGGGGTTGAACGTCTTCTGGGACTGGACGTAGCAGAAGTTCGGATCCGAGCTGTTGTTGACCCGGATCTTGCCCTTGGTAACGCCGTACGTCGGGATCTCGACCCACACGGTGTTCGCGCCAGAGTCGGTGTACACAGTGCTCGTGAACTGGTCCTGGTTTGGGCCACCGTTGCCGGAGTCCCCGGGGGTGGCCGAGCCGACACCGATCCACCGCGTGAACTTGCCGATCGCCGGGATGTAATCGCCCTGGCCCTTGGCAGCCGGGAACCAAACGTCATTTATGTGGCTCGCGTCCGTCATGAAGATCGCGAGCCAATGTGAGTCTGCGGAGGACGTGTCCCCAGCCGCAACGGCGGGCTTGTCCGTGGTCGTCTGGAACCCGCTGATCGACGCGGCGCGGTGGCCGCCGCCGGCCTCGAGGTTGCAGTAGGCAGTCCGAGCGCTCGCCGACGTCGGCAGGAACAACACAATGAACACGACGGCAGAGCCTGCGAGCGTCAGCGCAGCGCCGATCGCTCGGAACCAGCTCTTATTCTTGGAGATAACCTTCCGGCCCATCTGGTCCAACCTCCCATTGGTCAGGCGACCCCTGTCGGCTCGCCGAGTGTCCGGAGTCTAGAGCACAGTGCGGACGTTTTTCAAGAGGATCGACTAGTCTCCTGCAAAGATGGACTCGACCGGCGATCTCTATGCCCTCCGGCCGGCCAGGACGCTGCTCGGCTGGCTCGATCCGGACGAGGCAATCATGCAACAGTCGGGGCGGCAGACGCAGAACGCCGAGAAGCACAGATCCGAGTACGAGCTTCGCTACCGGCAGGCACGCAGCGTGGCCAGGGCCCGCCCTCTCTCGGTCGACCGACGAAGCGTCGTCACCGAGGCGCCGGCGGCCATGCGCCAGTTCACGGCCGAGTTCGAGGCAGAGCCGAAATTCGAGCTCAGGAGGGCGGAGGGCTGGCGGGTCGCCCTCGTCGACCTTCGAGGAGTGTGCGCGATGCAGCCCACCGTCAACACCGATACGCAGCTTCCGGAGGTCGACCCGGAGGACTTCGCGGCACTCGCAGCGGAGATCACCCTCAAAATGCCTCCGCCGCTGACCCTCAATGTCAATTACGAGAAGGAGCGCAAGGCCTGGATGATCGTGGCGCCGACCCCGAACTTCCGGGTCGAGACGCAGTTCGAGACGGTGGTCGACGGCAACCTCGGGCTCGGGTTCACGGTGCGGCTCAACCCCTCCTTCATGTCGGTCGTTGGGCTCCGTGACCGGTACGTGCTCAAGGACGGCTACCACCGGGCGCTGGCCTTCCTCGCACGTGGGATCAACGTCGTCCCCGCAATCGTCAAGGAGAACGGCTCGATCGACGACATCGGCAGGCGTCCCGGCAACTTATCGCCGTCGGTGTGGCTCGCAGCCAATGCGCCCACCCTCCCGGACTTCTTCGACGACGACGTCTCCGTCGCCGTGAGGTTGCCTGAGGCGAAACGGCTGATCATGATCCAGGCGGTCGAGACGACCCTCACCGTTTAGCCGGCGGCGGCTAAAAGATCTCGAGACACCAGGGTGCAGGCAGAGCGACGGCCGGAGCGCACCCACAACCCCGAATACGCGCCGTGCACGACAAGCACGCGTCCTGGCCGACTTACGCAGCCGTCGAGCTGCCGGAAACCCGGAGGCTGATCATCGTCCAGGAACCGGAGATGAGCGTCGTCGAGTAGCAGCCGAAGACGTGGTCGGCCGGCCCCCTGAAGGGCCGGCCGACCTCGATCTCAGGCGCCGGAGCGGATGGGCCTTCGCCCCGACCGCCTTGCGGCGAACCGTGAAACGCTTTGGCTAATACGGGTTGAACGTCTTCGCGCTCTGGACGTAGCAGAAGTTCGGATCGCTGCTGTTGTTGACCCGGATCTTGCCCTTGGTTGCGCCCTCGGGGATTTCGGCGAACACGGTGTTGGTGCCAGAGTCGTTGATGAAAGTACTAACAGGCCTGGATGCCACTTGTCATAGCCCGCCTTCTGATCGCCCGGGAACCACACAAAGTTGATGTGGCTCGCGTCGGTCATGTAGATCTCGATGCCATGACTGACGTCGCCGTCAATCTTCTCCTGCTTGTTCTGGAAGCCCTTGATCGAGGCGGCCCGGTGGCCGCCGCCCGCCTCCAGGTTGCAGTAGGCCGAGCGAGCCGACGCGCCCGCCGGCAGGAACAACACAACGAAGACGATCGCCGCGCCCGCGAGCGTCATCGCCGCGCCGATGGCGCGCAGCCAGCCCTTGGAAAATGCTTTCCGGCCCATCTAGTCCAACCTCCCAATAGTTAGGCGACCCCTGTCGGTCGCCGAGTATTACGAGTCTAGAACAGACTTCGGACGTTTTTCAAGGGCATCGACTAGTCTCCTCCAAGATGGAATCGATCGGGCGATCGCCCGCCGGTTCCGGCCGGCCAGGACGCTGATCGGCTGGCTCGATCCCCGAAGAGGCAGTCATGACACAGGCGGGACGGCAAACACAGGACGCCGGCAAGCCCGAGTACGAGCTTCGCGCCCGGCAGGCGCGCATCGCGGCCGGCGCCCGCCGGTTCTCCGTCGATCTCCTCAGCGTCGTCACCGAGGCGCCCCCTCCGCTGCATGAGTTCAAGGCCGACTTCGAGGCGCATCCGCGGTCGGAACTCATGATGGCAGAGGGCTGGCGGGTCGCCCTCATCGACCTTCGGGGAGTGGTGCGCGATGCAGCCCAGCGTCATACACCGATCGCAGGTTCCGGAGGTCGATCCGGAGGACTTCGCGGCACTCGCGGACGTCACCCTCAAGATGCCTCCGCCGCTGACCCTCAACGTCAATTACGAGAAGGAGCGCAGGGCCTGGATCATCGTGGCGCCGACCCCGAACTTCCGGATCGAGACAGCAGTTCGAGACGGAGGTCGACGGCAACCTCGGGCTCGGGTTCACGGTGCGGCTCCTCCCGTCCTTCATTTCGGTTGTGCGCCTCCAGGACCGCTACGTGCTCAAGGACGGCTACCACCGGGCGTTCGCTCTCCTCGCGCGTGGGATCAACGTCGTTCCCGCACTCGTCCGGAGAAGGCTCGGTCGAGGACATCGGCGAGGCGCCCGGCATGTTCTCGCCCTCCGCGCGGCTCGCAGCCAATGCGCCGGTCATTCCGGACTTCTTCGACGACGACGTCTCCGCCGCCGTCCGGCTGCCGGTACTCGAAACGGCTGATCGTGATCCAGGGTTGGAGACGACCCTCACCGAGTAGCCGCCGGGAGCCTCCCTTCTCGGCTAGAAGATCTCCGGGCACCAGGGCGCGACGTCCGAGCGGAAGAGCTCGTCCGCGCGCGCGACCGCGCCCTCGCGCAGCTCCTCGACGCGGCCGGCGCGCTGCGAGCTCGCGGAAGGTGAAGCCGCCCAGGTAGGGGCCGGCGAGATCGGAGACGTCGAGCGCGAGGTCTGGCCTCGTCGGTCGGTGCGCGCCGCCTCGCCCGGCCCGACCCGCCAGCGGCCCTCGTTCCACGGGCAGAACTCGTCGCGGACGTCGAGGACGACGCGCCCCGTCGCCGGCGTACGCGCGCTGCGCGAGCGCCGCGCCGACGTCGACCAGCCGGATCCAGAGCCCGTCGGAGATCACCGGGCGCGAGAAGGTGGGCCGTGCGAGCAGCAGGAAGAGCGGGCTGTCGACGGGCTGGAGCCGGGCGGACACGGTCTGCGTCCAGTCGACGTCGAGGAGGTAGCGCCAGATCGAAGCCGTCGCGGCGGGGGTCGCGCCCACGACCTCGAGCGTGACGATCGTCGTCTCCGGGCCGAGGCTGCCGAAGACGGCGTTCAGCCGGTAGATCGCGTACGCCTGCGGCCGGCCGTCGACCTCGAGCACGGCCAGCTGCTTCGGCCCGCCGCCGAAGCGGAACTCGGGCGGGTCGGCGAGCAGGCGGAACTCCCACCACGACGCGGACCGCTCGTACATCCCTGGCGTGAGGCGCTGGACGGCGTCGTAGACCGGCGGCATCTGCCTCGGCCGCCTCTTCCTGGTCGACGAGGCGGACGCGGCCGACCGGCTCGATCCCCTCCCGGAACGCACCGCGGATTCGCGGGATCCCGAACTCGAGCGCGAGCGAGGCGAGCCCGTAGCCGTAGCGGCCGTAGATCGTCTCCTCCGACGCCCAGAGCGCGGCGAGCGGCTCGCCCCGCTCGTGGATGTCGTCGAGCTGCGCGCGCATCATCGAGCGGAGGATCCCGCGGCGGCGGTGCGTCGGGAGGACGCCGACGACCGTCACGCCCGCGGTGCCGAGCTGCGCCCCGCCGGGGACGGTCATCCGGAACGTGAACGCGCCCGCGCCGCCGACGATCGCGCCGTCGTCGATCGCCGCCAGCATCCGCTCGCGCTCGAAGTTCTTCAGCCAGCGCTCGGCCCACTCCTCGTCAGGACGGTCCCGGCCGAAGTAGTGGACGATCCCGTTGGTCGCGTCGCGGAGCTCCTCGGTCGACTGCGACCGGCCGGACCTCGATCACGCGATCTTCTCCAGCGGGGCGTACTCGAGCATCAGCCGCCGCTCGGCGCCGTCGTCGGCGAAGCGGACGGTGACGACGCCGCCCGGCTCGACGCGCAGGACGACGCCCTCGCCGAGAGTGCCGTGGCGGACGGAGTCGCCGGGGACGAGACTCGGCGCGTCCTCACGCGGGCGGATCTCGCGCGCGCCGTAGTTGCTCCACGAGGTCGGCCGGAGGCGCTCGCGGACGACGCCCTCGTCCGGCAGCTCGTCGACGAAACGTGACGGGAGGTTGAAGGTGCGGCTGCCCCAGAGCGACCGGGAGGTGGCGTGCGTGAGGACGAGCCGCTCCTCGGCCCGCGTCATGCCGACGTAGGCGAGCCGGCGCTCCTCCTCGACCCCCTGCTCCTCGATCGAGCGGACGTGCGGGAAGATCCCCTCCTCCATCCCGATCATGAACACGGCCTTGAACTCGAGGCCCTTCGCGTTGTGGAGCGTCATCAGCGTGACGAGGCTCTGCTCGCCGCGGATCGCGTCCTGGTCCGAGTAGAGCGAGATCTCCTGGAGGAAGCCCGAGCAGGCTGCCGGCTCCTGCGCCTGCTGCTGGAGGTACTCCTGGCCGACGCCGACGAGCTCCTGGAGGTTCTCGATCCGGCCCTGCGCCTCGATCGTGCGCTCGGCCTGGAGGGCCTCGATGTAGCCGCTGCGGTCGAGGACCGCCTCGATCAGCTCGGGCACCTCGAGCTCCTGCGCCGCCGACTGGAGTGAGACGAGCAGGGTACGGAGGGCGGAGACGGCCTTGAGCGGGGCCGCGCCGACGCCGGCCTCCTCCGGGTAGGCGAGCGCCTCGAAGAGCGAGATCCCGTGCGCGTCGGCGTACGCCTGGAGCTTCGAGATCGTCGTGTCGCCGATGCCGCGCCGGGGCTTGTTCGCGATCCGGGTCAGCGAGATCGCGTCGAACGGGTTGTCGAGCACCTGGAGGTACGCGATCAGGTCCTTGACCTCGGCGCGCTCGTAGAAGCGCGGGCCGCCGATCACCTGGTAGGCGATTCCCTGGCGGACGAGGACGTCTTCCAGGACGCGCGACTGCGCATTCGTCCGGTAGAAGACCGCGATCTCGTCGGCGGAGTAGCCCTCCTCGACGAGCCCGGCGATCTCGGCGGCGACGAACCGCGCCTCGGCGTGCTCGTCCTCGGTCTCGATCACGTGCACCGGCCGGCCCTCGCCGAGCTCCGACCAGAGGTTCTTCTCCTTGCGCTCGCGGTTGTTCTGGATGACCTGGTTCGCGGCCCGGAGGATGGTGTTCGTGGATCGGTAGTTCTGTTCGAGGGCAATCGTCTGGGTGGCCCTGAATTCGGTCTCGAATTCCAGAATGTTGCCAATATTGGCACCCCGCCACCCGAAGATCGACTGATCCGGATCGCCGACGACCATCAGGTTCCGGTGCTTGCCGGCGAGCAGCTGGAGCAGGCGGTACTGGGCGTGGTTCGTGTCCTGGTACTCGTCGACGAGCACGTAGCGGAAGGCCTTCTGCCAGCGCTCGCGCGCATCGGGGAAGCGCTCGAGCACCTGGACCGTGAGCATCAGCATGTCGTCGAAGTCGACCGCGTTCGAGGCGAACATCCGCTTCTGGTAGAGCTGGTACACCTCGGCGACGGTCTGGTCGTAGAACGACGAGACGCGCTCCATGTACTCGTCCGGGCCGATCAGCTGGTTCTTCGCGTTCGAGATCTGGGAGTGGATGCCGCGCGGGACGAAGCGCTTCGGATCGCGCTCGAGCTCCTCCAGGCACTGCTTGACGAGCCTGACCTGGTCGGCCTGGTCGTAGATCGTGAAGTTCGACCTGTAGCCGAGCCGCGGAGCCTCGCGGCGGAGCATCCGGCCGCAGGCCGCGTGGAAGGTGAGGATCCAGATCGCACGGGCGACGTTGCCGAGCAGGTTCTCGAGGCGGGTGCGCATCTCCTCGGCGGCCTTGTTGGTGAAGGTGATCGCGAGGATCTCGTTCGGCTTCACGCCGCAGGCCGAGATCAGGTGGGCGACGCGGTAGGTGAGCACACGCGTCTTGCCGGAGCCCGCGCCGGCGATCACGAGCAGGGGGCCTTCGGTCGTGAGCACGGCCTCCTGCTGGACCGGGTTCAGGTCCGCGAGGTATTCCCTGGGCTTCGCGACGGCCATGCCGCCGATGCTAGCGGCGGAGGCCGAGCCCGCTAGCGGCGGGCGAGAGCGGCGCGCGGCAGATGGATTGCCTGCCGGCCGTACAGCGCGAGGCCGACGAACGCAGCCGAGGCAGTGATCACGCTCGCCATCACCGGCATCACGAGGCTCGCGGCGACGGCCGTCGCGCCGGCGTGGCCGACCATTGCCAGGGCGCCGACTGCTGCACCCTGGTAGAGACCCGCGTTCCCGGGGAGAAGGGGAGCGGTGTTCGCGAGGCCCGTGACCGTCATGTAGACCAGCGCTGCGCCGACGCTCGCGTGAACACCGACGGCGTTCAGGGTCAGGAACACGCCGATCCAGCGGAGGCCCCAGGTCGCGACCAGGATCGCCAGCGTCTTCAACAGCACCGGCCGCGGTGCCGCGGCCGACGCGAGGAAGCCGTCGACCGATTTCGGCAGCCGGTTGCCGATCTTGTGCGTGGAGGGCGAAGGCGAGCAGCATCGCGCCGCCGGCCAGGACAACCGCGCCGAGGAGCGCAGCGCGCGCCCACTGCGGGATGGGCAGGAACGAGCTCGCGGTCGCGCCGACGAGGCAGAACGCGATCGCCTCGATCATGTGCGCAGCGAGGAGGCTGCCGCCGGCTTTCGGCAGTCCCGGCCAGCGGGCGCCCGAGGCGGCGCGCAGGACGCCGACCTTCGACGCCTCACCGAGGCGGCCGGGGAGCACCGTGTCGAGGAACGAGCCGACGGCGCTCGATGCGAAGACGGCGCGGAACTCGACGACGCTACCGAGCGTCTGGCGCCACGCGAGCGCGCGGAGCAGCTGTACGACCGCGCCGATCGCGAATGCGACTCCGAGCAGCACCCAGTTCGGGCTCGTTGCGGCGCTGACCGCGCCGCCCGCCGTGTCCCGGGCGACCATGACGAAGCCGGCGACCGTCGCGCCGAGAATCACCAGGGGAATCAGGACCGTGCGCATTCGCCTCCGAGCCGCCATACATCGACCATCGGCGGTCCACGCGCGAATTCCTTCCCCCTGAAGGGGTAGCTACCTGGTGACCTCCTCGAGAGCGACCTCGATCCACGCGGTCGCCTCGGCGAGCGCGGCCGGGTCGGTCGACTTGAGCACGACCTCGACTTCGCTCCCCTCGGGGCCGAAGCTCGGGTAGGAACCGACGAGCACACCGGGGTGATGCTCGGTCGTCGCCTGGAGCACGGCGACGATCCGGCCCTCGGTCGTCCGGTAGGTCCGCCGCCAGCAGCCGATCGGGTCGCCCGAGCGCAGCTCGTCCGCGAACGAGTCGAACATCGCCTCCATCTCCGCCGGCAGGCCGGGCATGACCCACACGTTCCCGATCGCGAACCCGGGCGCGCCGCCGAGCGGGTTCTCGAGCGCCCGGCTGCCCTCGGGAAGCAGCGCCCACCGCGCCGCATAGTCCGGGTCGCGCGTGAACCGTGCTCGCAATTCGGCCGCGACTTCGGGCTGCTCGACCTGCGGCACGCCGAACGCCGCTGCAATCGCCTCCCGCGTCAGGTCGTCGGGCGTGCCGCCGAGCCCGCCGGTGACGAGCACGAGGTCGACCGCAGCCGCCTGCTCGCGCACGAACGCCGCCACCTCCTCGATGTCGTCCCGTATGACCGCGATCAGGACGACCTCGACGCCGAGCGCGGCCAGCCGCCGCGCCAGCCAGCTCCCGTTCGTGTTCTCGACGTCGCCCGAGACGAGCTCGTTGCCGATCGTCACGATCGCCGCGCGCGCCACGCGACCGAGTATGCCTCAGGCGCGGACGGGGATCACGGCGCCGTCGACGACCCGCACCTTCGCGCCGTAGTGCTCCGCGATCAGAGGCTCGGTCAGGACTTCCGCCGCCGCGCCCTGCGCGACCACGCGGCCTCCCGACAGCAGCAGCAGCCGCGACGCGTACTGGCCGGCCGAGGTCAGGTCGTGCATCGCGGCGAGCACCGTCAGGCCCGCCTCGAGCCGCAGCTCGTCGACGAGCTCGAGCGCCTCCTGCATGCGGCCCGCATCCAGAGCGGTGGTCGGCTCGTCGAGCAGGAGCAGCGGCGCCTGCTGGGCCAGTGCGCGGGCGAGCACCGCCCGCTGTCGCTCGCCGCCGGACAACGACCCGAGCTGCCGGTCGCCGAGCGCTTCGAGATCGAGCCGCGCGAGCGCGTCCTCCACCGCCGCGAAATCGTGCGACCCCTCACGGCCGACGTACGAGATGTACGGCGTCCGGCCGAGCAGCACGTACTCGCGGATCGTCATTCCCGCCGGCATCGACGGAACCTGCGGGACGATGGCGACCCGGCGCGCCAGCTCCCGCCGTCCGAGCTCGCCGATCGGCCGCCCGTCGAGCGCGATCGTGCCTTCGTGCTTGACCAGCCCGGCGACCGCCCGCATCAGCGAGGTCTTCCCCGCGCCGTTCGGCCCGATCAGCGTCACCCACTCGCCGTGCCCGACCGAGAAGGAGACGCCGTCGACGACGTTCCGCCCGCCGAGCTCGACGATGACCCGGTTCGCGGAGATCACGACGCCATCCTCCGTGACGTCCTGAGCACGACCGCGAAGAACGGCGCGCCGAAGAATGCGGTCACGACGCCGATCGGCAGCTCGCCCGGCGAGAGGGCCGTCCGGGCGATCACGTCGGCGAGGACGAGGAACCCGGCGCCGACCAGCACCGACAGCGGCAGCAGCAGCCGGTAGCTCGGCCCGGCGACGAGCCGGATCGCATGCGGGACGATGATCCCGACGAAGCCGATCAGCCCGCTGACCGAGACCGCGGCCGCCGTCCCGACGGTCGCGCAGAGGACGACCACGAGCCGCACCTGGCCGACCTGGACGCCGAGGCTCGCCGCCTCCTCGTCCCCCACGCTGAGCACGTCGAGCAGTCGCCGGTGGAGCAGGATCCCCGTGATCGCGACGACGACGTACGGGAGCAGGATCACCACGTCGCGCCACCCGGAGCTCGGCAGCCGGCCAAGGATCCACGAGTAGACCTCCTGCAGCGTGTCCGAGTGCTGCTGCTGGACGAAGGTCTGGACCGCGGTGAAGAAGGACGCGACCGTCACCCCCGCGAGCACGAGCGTCGCGCCGCCGGCTCCTCGTCCCGCCGAGCGGCCGATCGCGTACGCGGTCGCGACCGCGAGGCTCGCACCGACGAACGCAGCCGGCGGGAGGACGCCGAGCCCGTGCGGCAGGTAGACGACCGCGATCGTCGCTCCCAGCCCCGCTCCGGCGGCGACCCCGAGCAGATAGGGATCCGCGAGCGGGTTGTGGAAGACGCCCTGGTACGACGCGCCGGCGACCGCCAGCATCGCCCCGACCAGCGCGCCGAGCACGACCCGTGGCAGCCGGATGTCCCACAGGATCGACTCCTGCGTCGGTGACAGCGGCGAGTCCACGTGGACGAAGGGGAGCCGCGCGACGATCGACTGGAGCACGTCGCCGAGCCCGATGTGCACGGGCCCGACGAGCGCTCCGGTCAGGAGGGCAGCGACGAGAAAGCCGGTCGCGGCCAGGATCCAGAGCCGAGGCGTCAGCGGCGGAGATGCGCGAGCGCCGCGGCGATCGCGCGGACGAAGTTGACGACGCGCGGCCCCCAGCGCGACGCGATCGAGTCGTCGACGCGGACGATCGTTCCCGTGCGGACCGCCGCCACGTTCTTCCACCCCGGCCGCGCCGCGACCGTGCGAGGCGACTGCTCGCAGCAGTGGATGTCGGCGAGCACGACGACGTCAGGGCTCTGCGAGACGACGTACTCGGCGGAGAGCTTCGGGTAGCCGGAGCCCGTCGAGTCTGCCGCGTCGGCGATGTTCTTCAGGCCGAACAGCGAGTAGACCCGGCCGATGAAGGTCTGCGACGTGACCGAGTAGAGATCCGGCCCGAGCTCGTGGTAGACGGTCAGCCCCCGCGCGCGACGGGTGCTCTTCGCGACCAGCGCGGCGATCTGCCGCTTCATCCGGGCGACGAGCGTTCCGGCCTCGCCAACGTGACCCGTCAGGCGTCCCAGCTGTCCGATCTCGGCGTACATCCCCGCGAAGTCCTTGGCCGCGTCCTGGACGAGCACGCGGATCCCGAGCCCGCGGAGCCCGGAGACGAGCCCACCGGGGTCGTAGGAGACGACGACGAGGTCGGGCCTGTAGCCGGCGATCGCCTCGACGTTCGGCGTGAAGCCGGAGAGCTTGGTGCGGGGCGCCTGCGCCGGGTAGTCGGACTGGTCGTCCACGGCGACCACCTGCTTGCCGGCGCCGATCGCAAACAGCGTCTCGGTCGCCGTCGGCGACAGCGAGATGATCCGGTGCGGGGCAGTGGCCGCCGAGGCCGAGCCCGAGAGCAAGAGGAGCCCGAAGAGGACGACGAGTAGGAGCTTCGACACGAATCCTCCCTTCCGCGAGGGGTTCGATGGTTTTCGCGGCGGCCGGCAGGTCTTCTGACTCGGGGCTCCCCCTCTCGCCGCCTTCCCGGGCTTTCGTACTACCCAGTGGCGTTGCGGGCGGAGGGCATCTCCCCTCACAGCGGCGGGACCGTCCCGGATTTGCACCGGGTTCCCTCACCGTTCGCCTATCGAGCGGACCCTATCATCGAGGACGGGTGCCCTCCTCGCGGCTGGTCCTGCTCTGGCTTCCCGTCCTCCTCTGGGCCGGGCTGATCTTCGGGCTCTCCTCCGTGCCCGACCTCGGCACCGGGCTCGGCACGTGGGATTTCGTCCTCCGCAAGATCGCGCACTTCTGCGAGTACGCGATCCTCGGCGCGCTGCTCCTGCGCGCGCTCGGCCGGGCGGAGGTCGCAGTCGCGGCCGGCGTCGCCTACGCGGCGACCGACGAGTGGCACCAGCACTTCGTCCCGGGCCGGCACGCGGCGCTCCGCGACGTCGCGATCGATGCGGCCGGCGTGCTCGCGGGCGTCGTCCTGCTCGTACAATCGAAGACGTGGAGCGCAAGGAGGTGAGCGACCGCCAGCTGGAGGCCCTGCTCGAGCGGCTCGACCGCCTGACGGCCGAGGTGCACCAGCTGAACCGCCGGCTCGACTCGGGCGAGAGCCTCGCGCCGGTCGTACACGAGCTGCGTGCGCTGAACGAGTCGCTGACCGCGCTCGCCTATGCCGCGCTGGGCCAGGCCGGGCCGCAAGTACGGCGGAGGCGCGCCTCCTAAGCAGCGATCCGGAACACCGTGCCGGTCTGGTTGACGGCGTAGAGGCCGCCGCGCGCGTCCTCGCCGAACGAGGTCAGCCCCTGGATCCGGTAGCTCTCCCGCCGCACGTCCGTCGCCTTCCCGTCGACGATCTTCAGCGTCCAGATCGTTCCCGAGCAGTAGTCGCCGTAGAAGTAGCGGCCGGCGAGCGCGGGCGCGCCCTTGCCCCGGTAGACGAAGCCGCCGGTGACCGAGCAGCCCTCGTCGTGGCCGTAGACCTCGACCGGCCGGACATACGGGCCGCGCGGGTCGAGCGTCCTGCTCGAGTCGTAGGACGAGTTCCCTTCGTAGACGGCCCAGCCGAAGTCCAGCACCGTCCCGAGCTGGGCGCGCGCGACGTAGTCGATCTCCTCCCAGGCGTTCTGGCCGACGTCGCCGATGTACAGGTCGCCCGTCGCCCGGTCGAACGAGAAGCGCCACGGGTTCCGCAGCCCGTAGTCGACGAGCTGGGGCTGCGCACCGCGCTTGCCGACGTCGAGCTTCCAGAGCTTCGCGAGCTTCGTCCGGAACGTCTGGCCGTTGTTGTTCGGGTCGCCGCCGGCGCCGCCGTCGCCGAGCCCGATGTAGAGCAGCCCGTCCGGGCCGAACGCGAGCTGGCCGCCGTTGTGGTTCGGGAACGGCTGGCGCTCGTAGAAGACCTGCCGCGCCGAGGACGGGATCGCCGTGCGCCCGTTCGAGCGGTACTCGACGACGCGCGAGTTCCCGGCCGTATCGGTGTAGTCGACGTAGAAGAGGCGGTTCTTTGCGTAGCGCGGGTGGAACGCGAGCGAGAGCAGGCCTTGCTCGCCGCAGCACGAGACGCGCGCGTGGATGTCGAGGAACGGCTGCCGGCGAAGCTTGCCACCCTCGACGACGCGGATCACCCCGCGCTGCTCGACGACGTAGAGCCGGCCGGGCTCGCCCGCGGGCGCGGTGAGATGGGTCAGCGCGCCGAGCCCGCGTACCACGACGGCCGGGCCGGCGCTCCTCTTCGCCGCCGCAGCGGGCACGAGCAGGGCGGCGGCCACGACCAGGGCGGCGCAGGCGCTACTCCGAGAGCCGATACACCTTTCCATCGCCACGAGATACGACGTACAACTCCCCCGCCGAGTCGGTTCCAAACGACACCGGGAAGTTGACGGTCGCGGACTCGACCCGGTTGTCGCCCCCGCCCGCGGCCATGCTCCAGACCGTTCCGGTGCAGAAATCGGCGTAGAAGTATCGCCCGGCCTCGTCGGGCATCGTGCTGCCGCGGTAGACGTAGCCACCGATGACCGAGCAGTTGCCGTTCGTGTGGCCGTACTCCTGAACCGGGAAGACGAGCGGCGTCGACGACGTCGGTGGGTTGAGCACGGTGCTCGTCGCGTAGTCCGCGCTGCCCTCGTAGCGGTTCCACCCGTAGTTCGCCGGTGTCGGGAGGTTGGCGGCGGCGCGGTAGTCGATCTCCTCGCGGTTCACCTGCCCGACGTCGGCGATGTACAGGTCGCCGTTTGCGCTGTCGAACGAGAAGCGCCAGGGGTTGCGGAAGCCGAAGCCGGCGATCTGCCAGGTCTTGAACGTCGGGCCGGCGGCACGGAGCAGCTTGCCGAGATTCGACTGCGGGGTCTGCCCGCTGTGCAGCGGATCCCCGCCGCCGCCGCCGTCTCCGGTGGCCGCGTACAGCTTCCCGTCCGGACCGAAGGCGACCTGGCCCCCGTTGTGGTCGTGGTACCTCGATTTCACGGTGAGCAGCGGCGTCTCCTTCGCGCTCGTCCCGCTGACCTTGAACCGGGACACGGTCACCCGAATCTTCTTGTTGATGTAGTAGGCGTAGACGAGGTGGTCGGTGGCGTAGGCCGGCGAGAAGGCGATCGAGAACAGACCCAGCTCGCCGGCGAAGTGCACCTTCGAGGAGATGTTCAGGAACGGCTTGGGGTCGGCGACGCCGTTGACGACTCGCCAGACGCGGCCGCCCTGCTCGACGACGTAGATCGCGGTCGGGTCGGCGCTCGTCGAGGTCATGTAGACCGGGTTGGAGAAGCCCGGGCCGACCTGGACGAGTTGGAGCGTCGGGGGTGCCGCGCTCGCGGCCCCGCCGAGCAGCAGCAGCGCGGCGACCGCCGCGAGCGCGGCCGCGCTAGGTCGCCAGAAGGACACGTCGCAGCTCGTCTTCCTTCCCAGGAGGGAGGATCGCAAGGACCTGGTCCCCGGGCCGCAGCGTGGTCGAATCGTCGGCGATCTCGAACTGACCGTTCCGCTTCACCGAGATCAGCCGCGACCCGTCCGGCAGGTCGAGGCGCTCGATCGGACGGCCGGCGCAGTCGGCGTCCTGAGGGATCAGCACCTCGACGATCTCGACGTTTTCCTTCGGGAGCTCGAGCAGGTGGACCAGCCCGTGCTCTGGAACCTCGTGCTCGATCAGAGCCATGATCGAGGAGGTCGCACAGACCGTCGGCGAGACGCCGAGCAGGTCGAAGTGCACCTGGTTGCGCGGGTCGTTGACGCGCGCGATCACCTTCTCGACCCCGTATTTCTCCCGTGCGAGCTGGCAGATGACGATGTTGTCCTCGTCGTCGCCGGTGGCGGCGATGACGATGCTCGGCGGGCGCTGGATCCCGGCGCGCTCGAGCACGAAGAGCTCCGTCGCGTCGCCGTTGACGACGACGTGCTCGAACTCGTCCTCGAGCCCCTCGAACCGGTCCCGGCGCTGCTCGATCAGCGTCACCTCCTGGCCGGCGCGCAGCAGGGTCCGCGCCAGGTTGGCGCCGATCTTCCCTCCCCCTGCGATCAGGACGTACATGTCAGGACGCGGCCGGTTGCGGGACGGCGCAGCTCCTCGCCGCCTCGGTCAGCACCTCGATCGCGTTCGAGGTCGGGCAGACCGTGCGCATCCCCTGCTCGGAGTAGAACCCCGCGCGCGCAGGGTCGAGCAGCCGCACGACCACGCACTCGATCCCGAACCGCTTCTGGACGACCTGGCCGACGACGATGTTCGTGTTGTCGCCGTCGGTCGAGACGACGACCGCGTCGGCATCCTCGATACCCGCGCGGCGCAGCACCGACGAGTCCATGCCGTGGCCGACGACGAAGCCGCCGTCCCAGCCCTCGCCGAGCCGGCTGAGCGCCTCCTCCTTCTCGTCGATCGCCACGACGTCCCACCCCTCGCGCCGCAGCTCGTGCGCGACGGAGGAGCCGACCCGCCCGCAGCCGATCACGATCGCCTTCACGAGACCAGCCTAGCCAAGGAGCTCCTCGTCGAGAACCCCCTGTGGGTAGGCGATCACCATCACCTCGCAGGGCGCCCGGCGCAGAACGTAATCGACGGTCGGGCTGAAGAAGCGCGACTGCCGGCGCCAGCGCGGCGCCGAGCCCATCACGATCAGGTCGGCCCCGATCTCTTCCGCCTTGTCGACGATCGCCTCGCCGATCGCGCGCGCCCGAACGACGTCGCCCTCGATCTTCACGCCGTGCTCGGCGGCGAGCAGCTTCGCGTCGATCAGCGAGGCGCTCGCGCGTTCCTCCTGGTCGAGCAGCTCGGCGTCGAGCGGCAGGTCGAGCGGCACGCGGATCGCGTGCAGCGCGTAGATCGACCCGCCACGCTCCTCGGCGAGCTTGATCGCGGTCGCCAGCATCTCCTCGCCGATCGGCCCGATCTTGACCGGGACGAGGATCCGCTCGTAGGCGCCCTCCTCGGCGGGAACGAGATCCGGAGTCGCCGCCTCGACGCTCTCCGTCAGCCCGGCGCCGCGGCGGACGCGGGCGACCACGTAGAGGACAGCGCCGAGCGCGAGCCAGATGGGGCCGCCGATCCGGGCGGCGTCGTGCGTCGCGAACGAGATGACCCAGAGCGCGAACGTGAGCGGGATCCCGACCACGCGCCGCGACCGGGACGGGGCGCCCGCGGATCCGGATGTTTCCCCGGAACGCGGAACGGCCGCTCGAGCTCCGGCTCGGTGAAGCGGAGCCGCACGACCGCAGCCTGGGCGATCGTGAACGTGATCAGCACGCCGAAGCTGTAGAGCGAGCCGAGCACCTTCGCCTCGTTCCCGACCGCCGAGGCGACGATCGCGACGGTGATCGAGACCGCCGCGGCGCCGAGGATCGCGGCCGGCGGAAGCGTGCTGCGCCGCCCGAAGGTCCCGAAGACGTGCGGCAGCATCTGGTGGCGGCCTAGCGAGTACACGACGCGGCCGATCCCGGAGATCGAGGTCGTCGCGGCGGCGATCAGGATCCCCGCGCCGGTGAGGCCGATCAGCACGCGCAGGCAGTCGACGAGGAACCCGGGCATGTGCCCCTCGAACGCCTCGACGATCCCGACGAGCGGCGCGCGGAGCCACTCGGTGCCGAGGGCGGTCTCCCCTCCGACGACCGGGTAGGCGGCGATCCCGACGATCCCGATCACGGCCGAGACGAGCACCGCTGCGCCCAGGCCCCCGAACAGGCTGCGCGGCATCGTCTTCCCGGGCTCGCGCGCCTCCTGGGACAGGTTCGCGAGCGTCTCGAGGCCGGTGTACGCGAGCATGGCCAGCGGCAGCGAGTACGCGAGGTCGTGCCAGCTCGGGGCGATGCCGGGGTGCACCCCCTTCCCGAGGTCGTGGAACGAGAAGAGCAAGCCGAACCCGAGGCCGATCAGGATCACCTGCGAGACGAACGCGACGGCGGCGACGATCACCGCGATGCGGTAGAGGCCCGGGCGGCGGACCAGCCGCAGCACCGTGATCGTCAGGATGATGAACACCGCGGCGACGACGTCCCAGGGGTGGTGCGTCAGCCGCTCCCAGCCGACCGCGTGGCCGAAGTAGTGCGGCGCGAACAGCGCCGCGAGGGCGATCACGATCGCGTAGTCGAGGAGCAGCACCCAGCCCGTCAGGAACCCGGTCGGATCGTTGAACGCGCGGCGGGCAAGCATCGCGGCGCCGCCCGTCTCGGGGATCGCCGCCGTCCCCTCGGCGTACGAGAGCGAGACGAGCATGAACAGCGCTCCCACGCCGAGCAGCACCCAGGGCGTCAGGCCGAGCGCGAAGAGCGCAACGATCCCGAGCGCGAAGTAGATCGACGAGCCGACCTCGCCGTAGGCGACCGACGCGAGCGACCCTCCGGTCAGGCTGCGGACGAGTCCTGGCAGGCGGCGCGGCATTACCGGGTCGCCAGGTAGAAGCGCAGGGCGCCGGCGGCGACGAGCATCACGCCGAGGAGGAGCCCGAGGCCGCCGCCGACCCCGTCCGCGATCGTGCGGGCGATCACGGCGAGGCCGAGGACGACCAGCAGGATCGAGAGACCGGCGGTGGCGCGGTTCCTCACGCGACGTCTCGCTGCCGGCCGGTCGCGATCAGCACCCGGCAGGGCGCCTCGCGCAGGACGTAGTCCACGGTCTTCCCGAACAGCCGGCGGCGGCCGCTGATCGCGCGCCGCGGGGCGCCGAGCACGACGAGCTCGGCGTGCCGCCGCCGCGCCTCCTCCACGATCGCCGGGCCGGCGCGCCGCGCGCGCAGGAGGCGCGTCACCGCGCGCACGCCGTAGCTCTCGACGAGCGCCTGCGCGTCGTCGAGCAGCGCCTCCGCCTGGTCTTCCTCCCCATGCAGCCGGGCGTCGAGCGGCAGTGAGAGCGGCACCTCGACCACGTGGAGGACGGCCACGGTCGCGCCGCGCTCGGCGGCGAGCCGCGCGGCGGCGACGAGCGCTTCCTCGCTCTCGCCGGTACGCACGACGGGGACGATGATCGTCCGGTACTCGACCTCGAGCGACGGCCCGAGCACCAGCGCCGGCGCGCGCGTCGTCTCCGTCAGCGACAGCTTGAGGACGCGGCGGCGGTAGACCCAGTAGAAGAGCAGGCCCGCGGCCAGCCAACCGAGCCCGGCGAAGCGCGCCGGCGGGTACTGGACGACGACCACGCCCCAGGCGACCGCGGTGCCGAGGCCGCCGATCACCGCGAAGAGCGGGATGTCGAAGCCGCCGATCCGCAGGTTGGGCCGCGCTCGGAAGATCTCCTCGCCCTCGCCCGGCGGCTTCTGGCGCAAGGCGATCACGGCGAGATGCGCGATCGTGAACGACAGCATCGCGCCGAACGAGTACATCGTCCCGAGGAAGTTGACCTTGCCCGGGAGCAGCACCGCGATCGAGATGACCCCGGCGAAGACGATCAGCGAGAGCCACGGGGTCTTGAAGCGCGGGTGCAGGCGGCGGAAGACCTCCGGCAGCTGCCGGTAGCTCGCCATCGAGTAGGTGATGCGCGACGCGCCGATCACGCCGGCGTTCGTGGCGATGAAGAGGATCGTCGCCGCGAGGACGCCGACGTAGATCTTGGCGGCGCTCAGCAGGAACCCGTGGATACCGAGGTTCTCGACGAGGCCGAGCACCGGGTCGTTCTCGAACCCGCCCTTGTCCGGGGGCAGCCCGAGCTTCGTCACGAACTCGCCGCTCGCGTCCTTGTAGACCGGCAGCGCGGAGAGGGCGACGAGCGGCAGGGTGAAGTAGATCGCGAAGACGGCGACGGCGACGAGGCGGATCGAGGCGGGGATCGAACGGGTCGGGTCCCGCGCCTCCTCGGCGAGGTTCGAGACGGTCTCGATCCCGGTGTACGCGATCATCGCGACCGGGATCGCGAGCGCGAAGTTGCCCCAGGTCGGGGCGATCCCCCAGTGCACGTTCGAGGTCAGGATGTGCGGGTGGAAGACGATCGCGAAGCCGATGATCACGAGCAGCACCTGCGTCGCGAAGTCGATGACCGCGAGGAAGATGTTCAGCTTCGCGGCTTCCTTGATCCCGACGATGTTCAGCGCGACGAGGACGACGATCACCGCTGCACCGCCGATGATGTCCCACGGGTTCGTCTTCAGCGGCTCCCAGAAGATCGACAGGTAGTGCGGGACGAAGAACGCCGAGATGGCGACGGTGATGATGTAGTTGAGCATCTGCGCCCAGGCGGCCACGAACGACACGAGCTCGTTGAAGGCGTGGCGGGCGAAGCTGGCCGAGCCGCCGGCCTCGGGGAAGCGGACCGTCCCCTCGGCGTAGGTCGCCGCCGTCGCCGCGAAGATCAGCCCGCTGATCACGAAGACGAGCGGGCGTCAGCCCGAGCGCGATCGCCGCGGTGACGCCGAGCGCGTAGTAGATCGAGGAGCCGACGTTGCCGTACGCGGTCGAGAACAGCGCCGGCGTGCCGAGCACCCGCTCGAGACCTTGCTGCTGCCGCCGACGCCGAGGCACCGGCGAACTCTATTGGTCGGCTCGGCGAAAACAACGCCTTCGCTGTGTGGGGCTCACGCCCCACACCCCGCGTCTACGTTCAGCGTTTGCGGCCGCGCCCGCCATGTCGGGCGCGGCGGCCGATGTCGGGACAGGCTTCAGCCTGTCCCGAGGGAGCGCCAGCCCCATCGGACAGGCCGGAGGCCTGTCCCCGAAGTGCTTCGCCGCCGCGGCCGACATGGCGGCCGCGGCCGATGCCGCAACTGTGTGAGTCGAATCGCACCAAGCTGCGCTCAGTCGGCACCCGAGCCCGCTCGAATCGCAGACGCCGCTCGGAAGGAGGGGCCTCGTCGGGGACCAGGGTTCCCCCACGCTTAGCCGTGAATGCTGGCGATCAGCGGGATGATCAGGATCGCGACGATGTTCGCGATCTTGATCATCGGGTTGATCGCGGGGCCGGCGGTGTCCTTGTAGGGATCGCCGACCGTGTCCCCGGTGACGGAGGCGGCATGCGCCTCCGAGCCCTTCCCGCCGTACGCGCCGTCCTCGATCAGCTTCTTCGCATTGTCCCAGGCGCCGCCGCCCGAGGTCATCGCGATCGCGAGGAAGATGCCGGTCACGATCGTGCCGATCAGCAGGCCGCCGAGCATCTCGGGCTTGATGATCCCGACGATGATCGGGAACAGGATCGGGATGGCGGCGGGCGCCATCATCAGCTTGAGCGCGCGGCCGGTGACGATGCTGACCGCACGCGAGTAGTCGGGTCGCGACGTCCCCTCCATGATCCCGGGGTCCTCCCGGAACTGGCGGCGCACCTCCTCGACCACCTCACCGCCGGCGCGGCCGACGGCCGTCATCGCCAGCGATGCGAAGAGGAACGGCATCAGGCCGCCGATGAAGAGCCCGGCGATCACCCACGGGTCGTTCAGAGAGAAGACCGAGTGGATGCCCTTGTCGTCGAGCCCGCGGCTGTACTCGTCGAACAGGATCAGCGCCGCGAGGCCGGCGGAGCCGATCGCGTAGCCCTTGGTCACGGCCTTGGTCGTGTTGCCGACCGCGTCGAGCGGATCGGTGATCGCGCGCACCGACTCGTCGAGATCGGCCATCTCGGCGATGCCGCCGGCGTTGTCCGTGACGGGGCCGTACGCGTCGAGCGCGACGATCAGCCCGGTCATCGACAGCTGCGCCATGACGGCGACTCCGATGCCGTAGAGCTCCTGACCGGCGGCGTAGTACGCGCCGACGATCCCGATCGCGATCGTGATCACGGGCGCAGCCGTCGCCTGCATGCCCATCGCGAGGCCGGCGATGATGTTCGTGGCGTGCCCGGTCTGGGACGCCGCCGAGATCGACTTGACCGGGCCCCAGCGCGTGCCCGTGTAGTACTCGGTGATCGCGACCAGCAGGAACGTGACGCCCAGGCCGATCAGCGCCGACCCGTACAGCTGCCAGAAGCTGAACTTGCCGCCGTCGAAGGCGAGCGTGACCGGGATGAACCCGATCGCCGAGAGGACCGTCGCCACGATCACGGCCTTGTAGAGGGCGTTGATGATCGCGTTCGGGCCACGGCCGACGCGCGCGAAGAACGTGCCGATCACCGACGCGAGGATCGAGATCCCCCCGAGCGACAGCGGGTACAGCCACAGCTCTCCGCTCGGGAACGCCGTGCCGAGCAGCATGACCGCGACCGCGGTCACGGCGTACGTCTCGAACAGGTCGGCCGCCATGCCGGCGCAGTCGCCGACGTTGTCGCCGACGTTGTCGGCGATCACGGCCGGGTTGCGCGGGTCGTCCTCGGGGATGCCCGCCTCGATCTTCCCGACCAGGTCGGCGCCGACGTCGGCGGCCTTGGTGAAGATGCCGCCGCCGAGACGCGCGAACACGGAGATCAGCGAGCCGCCGAACGCGAGTCCGATGAGGTCGTCGATCGCGGAGGTCGCGCGTGTGGTTGAACCAGTCGGTGAGGACCCAGTAGTAGCCGGCGACGCCGAAGAGCCCGAGGCCGACGACGAGCAGGCCGGTGACCGAGCCGGCGCGGAACGCGACGTTCAGCGCGGGCTTGAGCCCCTCCTTCGCCGCTTCGGCGGTGCGCACGTTCGAGCGCACGGCGACGTTCATCCCGATGAACCCGGCCGCGGCCGAGAGCGTCGCGCCGATCAGGAAGCCGATCGCGGTCCCCCAGCCGAGCTTGTCGTAGAAGCCGAGCAGGAGGAAGGGCACGACCGCCACGAACGCGACCGTCGTGTACTGCTTGCGCAGGTACGCGTCGGCGCCCTCCTGGATTGCGCGCGCGATCTCCTGCATGCGCTCGCTGCCTGCCGGACGCGAGAGCAGCCAGTAGACGAGATAGATGCCGTACACGACAGCGACGCCCGCGCAAATGAGCGCGAAAAGCACGGCATGTTCCTTGAAGAAGTCCACTTCGTTCCCTTTCCCCCGTTACAAGCGCCGCGCAGAACGGCTCCGCGCAGCGGTTTTGATGATCACAAAGACTGCGGGAGCCTACCGGATGGGTCAGAAGGTCGCGCCGCGCAGCGCCGTCGAGCAGACGTCCTCCGGCTGCGGGCCCGAGACCCCGACCTCAGCCGCGGACGACCTCGCCTGGCTGATCTCCCGGCAGCGACGTCGGGCGAAGCCCACCGTCGCGCATGGAAACCGACGCTACCTGCTCGGCGTAGACCTCCTCCAGCGTCCACCCCTCCTCGACGCGGGCGATCTGGCGCTCGGCGGCGTTCGCCGCGGGGATCGCCAGCTGGAGCCCGAGCTCGTCCGCCACGGGGCCGATCCACTCCGCGACGCGCTCGAGCTCCGCGCGCGCAGGCCGGACCTCGAGCGCGCCGAGATCGAAGAGCCCGCCCGAGAGCCCGTAGCGGATCGCGCGCCACATGTTCTCCTCGATCAGCCGCGGCGGCGGGCCGGGCAGCGGCTCGCCCTCGTCGACCGCCCGCGCGATCCGGGCGGTCAGACCGTAGATGAAGGCCGCGAGCGAGCGCGACTCGGCGAGGTCGGGCTGCGCGTCGCAGATCCGGATCTCGACCGTCGGGTACGCGAGGTGCGGGCGCACGCTCCACCAGATCTGCGTGTGCTCGTCGATCGAGCCGGTCTCGTAGAGCAGGCGCACGTACGCGTCGAAGTCCGCCCACGTGCGGTAGGCGTCGGGGACGCCGCAGCGCGGGAACATGCGGGTGAAGATCTCGGTGCGGGCGGAGTGCAGTCCGCTGTTCACGCCCTCGACGAGCGGCGAGCTCGCCGACAGCGCGAGCAGGTGCGGCAGGAACGCGCGCAGTCCGTCGTGCACGGCGATCGCGCGGTCGGCGCCGGCGATCCCCACGTGCACGTGGAGCCCGAAGGTGTTGTTGCGCCAGACCACGTAGCGGAGCAGCTCGTCGTTCCGGCGGTAGTGCGGGCGTGTCGATGATCCGCTGGTCCTGCCAGCGGCTCCAGGGATGCGCGCCGGTCGCGCCGAGGGCGAGCCCGAGCCCGCTCGTGATCTCCGCGAGCTGCGCGCGGCGCGTGCCCATCAGCTCCGAGGCCTCCGCGAAGGTCTCGCACCGACCGGTCCGCACCTCCGCTTCGGACGCGATCAGCTCGCCGACGAGGTGGTCGTCGACCGCGCTCCCGGCAGCGGCGGCCTTCACGTCCTCGAAGCGGTTGACCAGCGAGAGCGTCTCCGGGTCGAGGAGCGCGAACTCCTCCTCGACCGCGACCGTCAGATCGGTGCCGCCCTCGAAGGCGGCGCGCGCCTGCTCGAGCAGCTCCTGGTACGGAACCTTTTGCGCTTCACCCATTGAAGCGCGAAGCCTATTTCACGGGCAGGAGCAGGCGTTCTGCGACGCCGGCCCACGACCAGCGCTCGACAGCGACGCTGCGTGCGGCGGCGCCGAGCGCCTCCCGACGCTCCGCCGGCAGGGCGAGCAGGTCGTGGAGCTTGCCGGCGAGGTCGACCGAGTTCGCCGTCTCGAAGCTCGCCAGATGCCGCAGGTCGGCGGGGTAGGCCTGCTCGACCCCCTCGGCGATCTCCTCGAGCCCGGAGTGCCTCGCCACGAGCGGCGGGCAGCCGGCAGCAGCCGCCTCGGCGGCCACCATCCCGAACGCCTCCGGGAAGATCGAGGGCACGACGGCGACGTCGGCGAGCGGAATCAGGTGGCGCAGGTGCCGGTGCTCGAGCGGGCCGGTGAAGAGCGCGTGCGGCGGCGCGATCCGCTCGAGCTCCTTCCGGTAGTCGCCGAACCCGACGACGGCGACGCGGGCGTCGATCCCGCGCAGCGCCTCGAAGAGCACGTGGACGCCCTTGTTGTAGAGGAGCTTTCCGAAGTAGAGAACGACCGGCCCGTCGCCGGCGAAGAACTCGGCGAGCCTCGCTGCGTTGCCCTCGTCGGGCAGTCGCTCCTGGTGGTTGCCGGGGTTCGGCGGGTCGGCGCGTGCCTCCTCGAGCAGCGCCTCCAGCGCCTCGGCGCGCGGCTCCGGGGTGAACGCGTCGACGTCGACGCCGGGCGGCACCTCGTGCACACGGTCGAGGTGGCCGACCACCTCCTCGAGCACCCCTCGGATGTGGGCGGATCCGACGAAGACGGCCTTGGCGCCCGCGAGCGAACGCGCACCCCAGGCCTGGAGCTCAGGGTTCCCGCGCATCGAGTACTCGAGCTCGGAGCCGTGGGCCTTGACCGCATAGCGCGCGCCGGTTCCGGCCGCGACGGCCCCGCCCATCAGCACGTGGTTCGCGAAGACGAGGTCGGCCGGGAGGTGCGCCGTCAGCGCGCCGACGTTCCGCGTGACGTAGCTCTCGCGATCGGCGCGAGACATCTCCTGGAGCAGCACCGGCTCGAGGCCCTCGTACCGGTCGAGCACGAACACGGGCAGCTTTCCGCCGATCTCCGGCCGGACCACCTCGGCGCCGCCGAGGTCGAACCGCTCGGGCTCGGGGTCCTGGCAGAAGACGACGACCTCGTGCCCCGCCCGCCCCCACTCCCGCGCGAGCGCCTGCGTGTACTCGTTCGACCCGGTCCCGGAGAGCAGGTACCCGTGCCAGAGCAGGATCCTCACGGCCCGAGCTTATGGCCGCGAGGGCCATGCCCGGGGGATGTCCCCGGGCATGGCCCTGCGAGCCGCCGCGATCAGCCCCCGTGGGTGATCGCGCTCAGTGCGTCGACCTGTCCGGCGCCGTACCAGGAGTTGTGTCCCGTCCCGCCGGTGCAGGTCTGCGGCGTCCCGCTCTGCGAGCCGACGAACGAGGCGTACCCCGCCGGCAGCGTCGTCGGGCAGGCCTGCGGGTCGGCCGTCTGCTGGAGCAGCGCCGATACCCGGCCGGGAGACATGTTCCCGTTCTGCGGGCTCGTGGAGCTGCCGTACTGGCTGACGATCAGCGCGGCCACACCCGCCACGTGCGGTGAGGCCATCGACGTTCCCTGCTGGTAGCACCAGACCGCGCCCGGCGCAGCCGGGTCGAACCGGCGGCGCGAGGCGAGGCAGTTGTTGATCAATGCCGCCGGCCACGTCGAGAGGACGCGGCCCTGGGTGCCGGTAAACGGCGGGGTGCCGAAGAGCGAGTCGCCGCCCGGCGCCGCGACGTCCACCGTGCTGATGCCGTAGCTCGAGTAGAACGACTTCAGGTTGTCGGCGTACTGGCCGGCGTTCGTGCCCTGCAGGAAGCTGCCGGTCGCCGAGACCCCGATCACACCGGGGATCTCGACCGGGATGACCACGCAGGCGTTCGTCACGTCACGTGGGATCGGCGTCGTGTCGTCCGGGCTGGTGATGTCCCTAGTCGGGTGCGAGAGATCCTCGCTCTCGTTCCCCTCGGCCGCCACGACCGTGACGCCGTTGTTCATGGCGTACCGGATCGCCCGCTGCTCCGCCTTCCAGATTGCCCGCTGCTCTGGGTCGTTCCGGCAGTTGAACAGCCAGGGATCAGCGAAGTAGCTGTTGTTCGTGACGTCCACGTTGTGCGATCCCGCCCACACGAACGCGCAGATCACGGCCTCCGGGAAGAAGAAGCCGGCGGCGTTACCCGCCTTGATCCCGGCGATCTTCACGTTCGGCGCCACGCCGACGATCCCGATTCCGTTGCTCGCCGCAGCAATGGTTCCGGCCGTGTGCGTCCCGTGGCCGTTGTCATCCTGCGCCGCGAGCCCGGGACGGGCGCACCGCTCACGCAGTTGACGCTGTTCCCGACGTCGACGTTCGGCGCCAGGTCCGGGTGGTTGAAGTCGATGCCGGTGTCGATGTCTCCGACCAGCACCGAGGGACTGCCGCCGGTGATGGCATGCGCCTCAGGCGCGTGAATCTGCCGCATGTCCCACTGCAGCGGCGTCAGCGTGTCCGTGTCGGTCGCAGGCGAGTTCGGCAGGTCACCCGGCTGAGACGACGCGTCGTCCGCCGAGTCCGACGGGAGCTGCATGGCGAACCCGTCGGTCGACGACGCATTCTCGACCCGCGAGTCCTTCAACAGGTTGGCCCGGAACGACGAGCTGTCCGACCGGGCGATCACGACCCCGATGTCCGGGTAGCTGTAGACCAGCGACCCACCAGCCTTCGAGATCGTGGACGCGGCGTCGGCCCCCACTGACTGCTGCTTGTAGAGGACGACGTAGTTGGAGCCGAACGCGGCCGGAGCCGCGACGGCGGTTGCGAGCAGCACGAGGCCGCACGCCAGGAACTTCCTCATTGGTGAATCCCCCCTTATGTCGTGACTACTCGAGGCACCGCACCTGACCCTGTATCAGGGCCTCGAGGCGGGGGGACCTTTACAAAAAAAGTCAGGCCAGGTGGAAGTACAACGCGTGCAGGAGCTCCACGGCCGGGTTGGACGTGTGCACCTGGACGTCGCTCGGAACGTCGAGGAGGCCCTCGCTGTAGTTGAAGATGATCTTCACGCCCGCGTCGACGAGGTCGTCGGCGACGCCCTGAGCGGCCGTTGCCGGCACGGCGAGGACGCCGACGATGATGTTCTTGTCGCGCACGGCGGGCTTGAGCTCGGCGTAGGGCTGTACCTCCACACCACCCGCGCTGCGCCCGACGACGTCGGGGTCGCGGTCGAACACGGCGGCGATGTTGATTCCGTGCTCGGCGAAGATCGAGGAGCTCGCGATCGCCTGGCCGAGGCGGCCGGCGCCGATCAGCGCGATGTTGTGCTGGCCCTGCGTGCGGAGGATCTTGCGGATCTCGCCGAGCAGGCTGTCGATGTTGTAACCGACACCGCGCTTCCCGAACTTGCCGAAGGCAGAGAGGTCACGCCGGATCTGCGTCGCGTTGATGTTGGTGTAGTCCGACATCTCCTGGGAGGAGATGCGCTCCTTGCCCATCTTCTTGGCTTGCGTGAGAACCTGGAGGTACCGGCTCAGGCGCGCGGCGACCCCGACCGTCAACCGATCCGCCACAGTCACTCCTTGTGTCGCTGTTTGTAACACCGCGACCATTGTGCCAGCCCGCATCATTCCTTGCGTCGGACCCTTAGGAGCCCGAACTTTGTGCGAGCAATTTCCGAACAAACGCGGCCTCGTCGAGGTAGTAGACGAAGGCCCGCTCGCCGTCGATCTCGACCACCGGCAGCCACTCGCGGTAGCGCTCCTCGAGCTCCGGCACGCCCGCGATGTTCACCTCTTCGAGCTCGAACTCGTGCGAGCGGTGCACCTCTGCGAGCGTGTCGCGGGCGCGCTCGCAGAGGTGGCAACCATCGGCGTAGTAGACAACCACCCGCGTCACACGTGCTCCCGTTGGACAAGAAACTGCGGCCCGCGGGCGGAGCCGGGCTTTGCCCGGCGGGAGCCCAGCATCGAATGGGACAGACCCTCCAAGAAGGAGGGGGCCCATGGGGGAACCATGGGTTCCCCCATGCGACTACGGATAGAGGCCCCGCGTCAGCGTCGCCTCGGCGACCCGCTCGACCGCGAGCCCGTAGGCGGCGAGGCGCATCGAGATGTCGCGGCGCTGGTGCATGTCCCACGTCTCCTCGAACGCCTTGTCGACGATTTCCTTCAGCTTGGCGTTGACCTCCTCTTCCTTCCAGAAGTACTCCTGGAGGCCCTGCACCCACTCGAAGTACGAGACGACGACGCCGCCCGCGTTGGCGAGCACGTCGGGGAGGACGAGGATGCCCTTGTCCTCGAGGATCTCGTCCGCGGCTGGGGTGGTCGGCCCGTTCGCGCCCTCGCAGACGATCTTCGCCTTGATCTGCGCGGCGTTCTCCTCGGTGATCACCTGCTCGAGCCCGCACGGAGCGAGCACATCGCAGTCGAGCACGAGGAGATCCTCGTTCGAGATCGCCTCGACGTCGGCGAGGCCCGCGAGCGTCCCGCGCTCCTGCTTGTGCGCGATCGCCGAGCGGATGTCGATGCCCTTCGGGTTGTAGTAGGCCCCGCCGGAGTCGGAGATCGCAATCACCTTCGCGCCCTCCTGCTCCATGAACAGGGCGTAGTAGCTGCCGACGTTGCCGAAGCCCTGGACGGCGACCCTCAGGTCCTGGACCCGCAGCTCGAGCTTGTCGAGCGCCTCGAGCGTGCAGTAGAGGCCGCCGCGGGCGGTCGCCTCGAGCCGGCCGAGCGAGCCGCCGACGGTCAGCGGCTTCCCGGTCACGACGCCGAGGACGGAATGGCCCTTGTTCATCGAGTACGTGTCGAAGATCCAGGCCATCTCGCGTGGGCTCGTGCCGACGTCCGGGGCCGGGATGTCCTTCTCGGGACCGATCTCGTTGATGATCTCCGTCGTGTAGCGGCGGGTCATGCCCTCCAGCTCACGCAGCGAGAGCTGCTTCGGGTCGCACTTGACGCCGCCCTTGGCGCCGCCGAACGGAATGCCCATCAGCGCGCACTTCCAGGTCATCCACATCGACAGCGCGCGGACCTCGTCGAGCGTCACGTCCGGGTGGTAGCGGATTCCTCCCTTCGACGGCCCGCGGGCAATGTTGTGCGTCACGCGGTAGCCCTCGAAGACCTCGACCCGGCCTTCGTCCATCGTCACGGGGATCGAGACGGTGACGGCCTTCTTGCACGACGAGAGCACCTTGACGAGGTTCTCGTCGATGCTGAATGCGCGGGCGACGAGTCGCAGCTGGTCCTTGGCGATCTCGTACGGGTTCTCGCGCAGGTGTGAGACTGAGTCCTGAACTGCAGTCACGGTCGCACTCCTTCTCTCGGTAAACGGGTAAAGCGGCCCGCGCACGGCGGGCAGCATAAGCCTTGCCCCGGCCGCGCAAGTGGGCGTCGGTGATTCACCTGATTCGGAAGTCGATTGACCGCATGGTCGGCGCGCCGCCACCGGTCGGCCAGGCGAAGACCCGAAGCGTGTAGCGGCCACGCGCGAGCACCCTGCCGCCCGGGCCGCGCCCCGTGAGGCCGAACGCGTAGCGGCCGGGGAGCACGTCGCGAAGGCGCGCGAGCAGGCCGATCCGCTTTCCCTTCGCGTCCGCCAACTCGACGTCCATGCGCAGCACCGGGATCACCTCGTTCCCGTGCGAGGAGCGCACGACGCGTCCGGCGCGGACGACGACGATCGCCGGCTGCTGCTGGGACGGCTTGAACACATGGCGAGTGAGGGCGAGCGTGCCGACGAGATTCGCCGGCGAGCGCAGGACGACCGCCCACGGGATCCGTACGCGGGCGCCGCCGATCGGCGTCAGCGTCAGCGTTCCCATCGCAGCCTCCGCCCGGACGAAGGTGACGAGCCGGGCCTTGACGACGAGCTCTGCGACGCCGCCGGGCTCGATCTCCAGCCGGCGCGCCGAGAGCGAGACCGGAACATGGGCATTGCGCCGCTGGCCCGAGGAGACGAACACGGTCAGCCGCCGGGTGGACACGTTGCGGAGCCGGATCGTCTTCCGCCCCCGCCAGCCGTCGCCCCCGCCCCGGCCGAAGGTGAGGATCGGGGGGTCGGCGACCAGCTCTGCGCTGGCGGCACGGCCGAGGTCGAGGATGCCCGTGCCCTGGGCGGCGACCGGCTGGCGCCCAATGCGGTCGGTGCCGCCGACGAGCAGGGCGCGCAGCATCTTCGCGTCCGCATTCGGCCGCGCCTCGGCGAGCAGCGCGGCGGCTCCGGCGACCACGGCCGCGGCCGCGCTCGAGCCGCTGACAGCGCCGAACGCCTGTGTCCCGTCGGCCGCGCGTCCCGGCTCGGTCGTCCCGAGGCCGACTCCGGGGGCGAGCAGTTCCGGCTTCACACCGCCGTCGAACGCAAGACCCCACGACGAGAACGGCGCAATCGCGTTCCGGACGGCCTGCGTCCGCGGCGCGGCGATCGCGACGAGCGCGGTCGGCCGTTTGAGCAGCGCCCGCGCGGCGGAGTCGGGAACGGCGAGGACGGGAATGCCGATCCGCTCGTCGAGCCCGATCGCCCCGGGCGCGATCTGCCGTCCGTGCAGGAGCACGGCGCTCGCTCCTGCAAGCGACGCCCAGCGGGCTGTCGTGGCCGGGTCGGCGCCGCCCGCGACGACGGCCGCCCGCCCGGCCACCAGGCTCACGCCGTGGTCGAAGAAGGACTGCGCGGAGGAGACCGGCGCCCGCGGAGCGGCGGGCCGGAGCAAGAGCGTGCGCTGCGGGGGAGTGGCGCCCGCGAGCGGCACCAGCCGGTCGAGCAGCACCGAGAGGCCGGCGCGGACGACGAGCCGGACATCCGTCGTGGCAGGGCGTGCGTCGACGGCGCCGACCGCGAGCGCCGCCGGCGACCCGGCCGGCCCGCCGACGCTGCCGAATGCAGGACCCGCCGGGCCGTCGTTCCCAGCGGCCGCGACGACCAGCGTGTCGAGCCGCTGTGCCCCCTCGACCGCACGCGCGAGCGGGCTGTCGCTGAAAGCGGCGAACGGCTCGACGAGCGGGACGAGCGCGATCCGCGCCGCATCGTGGGCGTCGCCGTCGCCGTTCGGATCGACGGCGCGCTCCAGCCCCGCGAGCAACTGGTCAGTCCGCGCGTAGACCGCGTAGTCGCCGCGCTGATCGGCCTGCCAGCCCGCGACCCGGATCGGGAGGATCGTCGCGCCCGGGGCGACGCCGCCCGTCACCGGCCCGGAGCCGACGATCAGTCCGGCCATCTCAGTCCCGTGGCGCTCGACCTGCACGGGGTCGGTCGGCTTCGCCCGCGCCCTGGCGTCGGCAGAGTCGCCGACCACGTCGATCCCGTCGAGCACCCGGCCGTGGAGGTACGGCTTGCGGAAGTCGATGCCGGTGTCGAGCAGCGCGACCGTCACGCCGCGGCCGGTGATCCCCGCGAGGCGGACACCGGGGCCGAACGCGCCGCGCGCCGTTGTTCTCACCGCGGCCGGGTAGGCGACGCGGACCGGGTAGACGCCCTTCACTCCAGAGCGGCGTTCGAGCGCCGCGATCGCGCTCGCGTCCAGGGTCGCGGAGAACGCGTTCAGCGTGCGCGTGAAGCGGAACTCGGGCCTGATCGCGATTCCCTGGCGGGCGAGGTTCCCGATGAACTGCCCCTGCGCAGCCAGCGCAGCGGCGGTCCAGCGGCGCTCGTCGGAGTCGCTCGCGAGCCCGCCGGCGCGGGCGACCCGGTCGGCGAGCGAGAACGACGACAGGACGACGAGGACGCGCTGCCCGGTCTCAACCGGCGCGCGCGGGCTGCCGACGAGGCCGCTCCAGGCCTCCGACCCGATGTCCTGGCGCGGCGGCGCGGCCCCGCCGCCCCCGGCCGGGACGAGCACGACTGCCGTGACCACAACGGCGACGATCGCCCCGGCCGCCGCGGCCTCACGCCACCGCATACGCGTCCAGTCTCAGCGGGTCGGCTGCGTCGTCGAGATAACGGGCGGCGGAGGCGATCATCGCCGCATTGTCCGTGCAGAGCTCGAACGGCGCAGGCCTGGCTTCGGGCAGGGCAGCGCGGAGCTCGGAGTTCGCGGCGACGCCGCCGACGATCGCGATTCGCTCGGCGCCCAGCCGCTCGGCGGCTTCGCGGGTCCGCTCGACGAGCGCCCGCACGATCGCGCGCTGGTACGAGGCCGCGAGGTCGGCGCGCCGCTCCTCCAGCTCGTCGGCGGGTAAATCGCGGACGGCGTAGAGGAGCGCTGTCTTCACGCCGGAGAAGGAGAAGTCGAGACCCCCGCCGTTCGAAGCGCGCCGCCGGGCTCTGCCCGGCGGCGCTGCAGACTGCACGCGGGCGACGGGGAAGTCGAACGCGCCCGCATCGCCCTCGCGGGCAAGCCGGTCGATCGCGGCGCCGCCCGGGTAGCCGAGGCCGAGGAGCCGCGCGCCCTTGTCGAACGCCTCGCCGGCCGCGTCGTCGAGCGTCGTCCCGAGAACGCGGAACCCCGCGTGGTCCTGCACGTCGAGCAGCAAGGTGTGTCCGCCGCTCGCGAGCAGACAGAGAAACGGTGGCTCGACCGGGTCGGGCCGCAGGTAGAGCGAAGCGACGTGGCCGTGTAGGTGGTTCACCGCGACGAGCGGGAGCCCGCGCCCCCACGCGATCCCCTTCGCGGCGGCCAGGCCGACGAGCAGCGCGCCGACGAGCCCCGGGCCCTGGGTGACCGCGATCCGCTCGACGTCGCCGAGCGTCGCGCCTGCCTCGCCGAGTGCCTCGCGAACGACGGGCGAGACCAGCTCGAGATGCCGGCGCGAGGCGACCTCGGGCACCACGCCTCCGTACCGCGCGTGGAGCTCGGACTGGGAAGCGACGATGTTCGAGCGAATCTCACCGTCCGCAGTGACGAGCGCCGCGGCCGTCTCGTCGCACGAGGTCTCGAGACCAAGGATCACCGGGCGACTCCGTCCCGGACCGCCGGATCGCGCCACATGATCAGCGCGTCCTCGCGGTTGTCCGTGTAGTAGCCGCGCCTGACGCCGCGTCGCTCGAAGCCGAGACGCTCGTAAAGCGCGATCGCGCCGGCGTTCGAGACGCGCACCTCGAGCGTGTAGCCGCGGCGGCTGTCCTCCCGCGTCCGCTCGAACAGGGCGCCGAGCAGCTCGGAGGCGATCCCGCGGCGGCGCTGCTCGACGGCGACGGCGATATTCATCACGTGCCACGCGTCCACGTAGCGGGAGACGATCAGGTAGCCGACCAGGCTCTCGCCCTCGAACGCACCGAGGCAGATCGACGACGGCTTCGCAAGCTCTCCGGCGAACATCGATCGCGACCACGGAGTCGGGTACGACGCGCGCTCGATCTCCTCGATCGCAGAGAGATCCCGGAGCTGGAGCGGCCGGATTTCGGCAGTCCCCGCTTCGGCGCCGGCAAAGCCGGCACCTGCGCTCATTTGACGCCTCCGTCGAGCCTACGGTTCATGCGGCCGCCTTGTCGACGTCCGGGACGCGCAGGTAGACCGGCTCGACGAGCTCCGCCGGCCCGGGATCGTGCGCGAGCTGTGCGTGGAGGCGGGCCCACGGGATGTGCCGCTCGTCCTCGTCGGGCGGCACAACGCCTCCCCCCTGCTCGATCACCGTCCGGTAGCGCACCGCTCCGTCGCCGACGTAGTCCCGCGACTCGACCGGGAGATCCGCAGGCGCCAGACACCGGGGCTCACCGTCCACGAGCGCGAACACCTCGCGGCGCCTTGCGTCGATCACCGGCACCGCCCCGGGCGCCCCGGCGGCGAGCGCCTCGAGCGTCGATACGCCGGCGACCGGAAGGTCGAGCGCAAGCCCGAGCCCACGCGCCGCGGCGAGCCCGATGCGCACGCCGGTGAAGCTTCCCGGCCCCACGCCGACGGCGAGTAGGCCGAGGTCGGCCGGGCCGACTCCAGCGGCACGGAGCATCTCGTCGGCGTCGGCCAGCACGCTCACCGCACGGGAGCGCCGCTCGCCGAGCACCTCGCCGTCGCGCACGATCGCAACGGTGGCGACGTCCGTCGCCGTGTCAAACGCCAGGGTCAACATCATCGGTTCTAAGGCGACATCTCGAGCACGATCAGCCGGCGCCTAGTCGCGTCCACGTGATCTAACCGTACCCGCACGCGCGGCGGGGGCAACGACCCGCGGGCGGCCTCCGGCCACTCGACGAAGCAGATCGCGTCGTCGAAGTACGGCTCGAGCGCCCCCCAGTCGGCCTCGCCGAACCCCTCGAAGCGGAAAAGGTCGAGGTGCGAGACCGCAACGCGGCCCTCGTAGCGATGGCCGATCGTGTAGGTCGGGCTGGTAACGGGCTGCGTGACGCCGAGGGCGCGGCAGGCTCCGCGGACGAACGTCGTCTTGCCGGAACCGAGCTCGCCCGAGATCGTGACCACGTCGCCGACGCGCAGCCCCTTCGCCACGCGCGCGGCGACCGCTTCGGTCTCCTCCGGTGAGCTGGACTCGATCTCGGTCAGAACAGACCGAGTTGTACTGCGACCGGCTCGGGCTCCGGCTCTGGCATCAGGTCCGCGAGCGACGGGACAGGCTCGATCTCCTGCTCCAGCAGCGCCGGGATCTTCGCGAAGTCCTCCTCCAGCACCTTCAGCATCGCCGGCGTATAGAGCGCCGCCGCCGGGTGGTAGATCGGGAAGATCGTCACCGTCACCGGGCCGTACACCGCCGGCTGAGGCTGGCCGTGGACGCGTGTGATCCCCGTCTCCTTGCCCGTGAGCTGCTTCGTCGCGTGGTTCCCGAGGGTCGCGACCACCTTCGGCCTGATCAGCTCGATCTGCTTGAAGAGCCACGGCTCGCATTTCTGCTTCTCCTCCGGCAGCGGGTCGCGGTTGCCGGGCGGGCGGCACTTCAGCGTGTTCGCGACATAGACGTCGGCGCGCGTGAGGCCGATCCCGGCGAGCAGCTTGTCGAGGAGCTTGCCCGCCTGGCCGACGAACGGGATCCCCTGCTGGTCCTCGTGGAAGCCCGGCGCCTCGCCGACGAACATCAGATCGGCGTTCGGGTGGCCGTTCCCGAAGACGACCTGCGTTCGGGTCTGGCTGAGGGCGCACTGCGTACAGGACGAGGCCTCGGTCCTGAGTGCGTCGAGCATCGACGCGGCAGTCTAGGTGGTGGAGCGGATAGCTCGCTAGTGGCCGCAGCCGCAGCCGCCGCCACAGCAGCCACCGCCGGCCGCCGTCTGGCCGAAGCTCGGCGTCGACTGCGCGCCGTGCGTCGCGAACGTCGAGAACTGCTTCTTCACGTTCGCGCTCGAGCAGTCCGGGCAGTTGGGCGTATCGCCGTTGCGGACGAGCTCCTCGAAATGCGACTCGCACTTCATGCAGACGTACTCGTAGATCGGCATGGACGTACTCTAGCGACGTGGATCTGCGCCCGACACTCCGGGGCCGAATCGTCACGCTCGAGCCGCTTGAAGGGCGGCATGCGCCGGGCCTGCGGGAGGCCGCCGCCGACGAGCGCGTCTGGACGTGGATGATCACGACCGACGTCGAGGAGTGGATCCGGCGCGCGCTCGCCGCGACTGACATGTACCACTTCGTCGTCCTCCGCGACGGGGCCGTGATCGGCTCGACGAGCTACCTGAACGTGATCCCCGAGCACCGTCGGCTGGAGATCGGGAACACCTGGAACGGCTCGCCCGCGTGGGGCACAGGCGCGAACACCGACGCCAAGTACCTGCTCCTTCGCCACGCGTTCGAGGAGCTCGGAATGCACCGCGTCGAGTTCAAGACCGACGCGAAGAACGAGCGCGCCCGCGCCGCGCTGGCGGCGATCCCCGCCGAGTTCGAGGGCATCCACCGCAAGCACATGATCGTGCGCGGCGGCGAGCGTCGCGATTCCGCGTGGTACGCGGTGATCGACGACGACTGGCCCGAGGTGAAGGCCGCGCTCGAGCGGCGCATCGCCGAGAAAGCGTAGAATTCGCGCTGCCCGGTACCCCCTGCGGGACTGGAGCAGGCGAAATGAACAGCGTCAACGTGATCGGACGCGGCCGCGTCGGCTCGGCGGTGGCTGCTCGGCTCGAGGAGCGCGGCGTCGAGCTGCGCGACGACGCCGACCTCGTCCTCCTCTGCGTGCCCGACCGCGCGATCGCCGAGGTGGCCGACTCGATCGCACCGGGGCCCTGGGTCGCCCACGTCTCCGGCGCCACCCCGCTGGCGGCGCTCGACCCACACTCGAAGCGCCTCTCCGTTCACCCGCTGCAGACCTTCACCCGCGCGCGCGGCCCCGAGCAGCTGGACGGCGCGTGGGCGGCGGTCACGGCGGAGAACGTCGAGGCGCGCTCGGTCGGGTGGGACCTCGCCGACACCCTCGGCCTGCGCCCGTTCGACCTCGCCGACGCCAACCGGACGCTTTACCACGCGGGCGCGGCGATCGCGTCGAACTATCTGGTCACGCTCTACCGCGCCGCCTCGCGCCTCTTCGAGGATGCGGGCGCGCCGCCCGAGGGGCTCGTGCCGCTGATGACCCGCACGATCGAGAACGGCTTCGAGCTCACCGGCCCGATCTCGCGCGGCGACTGGGCGGTCGTCGAGGCGCACCTCGCGGCGCTGCACGACGAACACCCGGAGCTCGAGCCGATGTATCGCGCGCTCGCGGAGGCGACGGCGCCATGAGGATCACCCGGACGATCGCCGAGACCCGCGCAGCGCTGCCTGACGCCGGCGAGGTCGGGCTCGTGCCGACAATGGGCGCCTACCACGCCGGCCACGTCGCCCTGTTCGGCGCCGCGAGGGAGGAGAACGAGCTGGTGGTTGCGAGTCTGTTCGTGAACCCGGCGCAGTTCGGCGACCCGGGCGACCTCGACCGCTACCCGCGCGACGAGGCTGCCGACGCAGCGATCGCGGAAGAGTCGGGCGTCGACGTGCTCTTCGCGCCGCCGGTCGAAGAGATGTACCCGCCGGGATACGAGACCTGGGTGGACGTCGAGAACGCCTCGCGCGGGCTCGAGGGCGACCACCGCCCGGGCCACTTCCGCGCGGTCGCGACCGTTTGCCTGAAGCTTTTCAACATCGTCCGCCCGCGCCGCGCGTACTTCGGCCAGAAGGACGCGCAGCAGGTCGAGGTCGTCCGCAGGATGATCCGCGACCTCGACCTCGCGCTGGAGCTTCGCGTCGTCCCCACCGTCCGCGACCCCGATGGGCTGGCGCTCTCCTCGCGGAACGTGCTGCTCTCGCCGGAGGAGCGCGAGCGAGCGCTTGCCCTCCCGCGCGCGCTGGCGACGCGTGACCCGGAGCGTGCCGGCGAGCTGCTCGACGGCCTCGAGGTCGACTACCTCGAGCTCGCGCCGTTCGACCCACCCGTCCTCGCCGCCGCCGTTCGCGTCGGCTCCGTCCGCCTGATCGACAATGCCCCCCTCGACGAAGGAGATCTCTCGTGAGCATGCCTCCAGCTGGAAAGCTGCCCCTCCCCGAGCTCGCCGCGATGAAGCGCCGCGGCGACAAGATCGTGATGGTCACCGCCTACGACGCGCCCGGCGCGCGGTTTGCCGAGGACGCCGGGATCGACGTCGTCCTCGTCGGCGACACAGCGGCGATGGTGATGCTCGGCCACGAGGGGACGACCGTCCCGGTCACGGTCGACGAGATGCTGTTCCTGACGAAGACGGTCTCGCGCCAGTCGCGGCGCCCGATCGTCGTCGGCGACATGCCGTTCGGCTCGTATCAGGTCTCCGACGAAGACGCCGTGCGCAACGCGATCCGCTTCGTCAAGGAGGGCCGAGCGGACGTGGTCAAGCTCGAAGGCGCGGTGTCACGCGTACGCGCGATCGTCGAGGCGGGGATCCCCGTGATGGCGCACATCGGCCTCACCCCGCAGTCGGCGACGATGCTGGGCGGGTTCAAGACGCAGGGCAAGACTGCGGAGGCGGCGCTGAAGCTCGTCGAGGAGGCCCACGCGCTCGAGGACGCGGGCGCGATGTCGATCGTGCTCGAGGCGATCCCGGCGCCGGTCGCGGCACGGATCACCGCGGAGCTCTCGATCCCGACGTTCGGCATCGGCGCCGGCCCGGACTGCGACGGCCAGGTGCTCGTCTACCACGACCTGCTCGGGCTGACCGAGGGCCACCTGCCGCGGTTCGTGAAGCGCTACGCGAACCTCTCGCGCGAGATCCGCGATGCGCTGGAGACCTACGCGGCGGAGGTACGGAGCGGCGCGTTCCCCGGCGAGGAGCACACGTACGAGATGCCGGCGGAGGAGCTCGCGGAGTTCGAGGGTGGGCTAGATCGCGCCGTACGCCCGCGCGAACGCTAGTGCGGGAACGATCGCGGGCACGGCCGCGGCGACGAGCGTCCGCCGCCACGACCAACCGTTCGCGGTCCTGATCCCGAGCACGAGCAGCGCGAAGCACCAGAGCACGACCGCGGTCTCGATCCCCTCGAAGATCGCGCCGCCCGTGCCCGCGTCGCTGCCGCCGGATCTGAAGTTGTCGCCGCCGTAGAGCGCGAGCCGCACCGGCCAGAGGACGAGTGAGAGCGCGAGCGGCGCGCAGGCGAACGCGAGGATGTGCCGCGCGCGGCGGTAGGAGCCGAGCCCGTCCGCGAGCTGCTCGCCGACGTAGACGAGCGCGCCGAAGAAGAAGAAGCCGACGATGCCGTAGATCAGCGTCGCGAACAGGATGACCACGGCCAGGTCGACGCCGTCGAGCCCGAAGTCGTCCAGCGCGTGGCTGATCCCGTTCGAGGTGAGGACGCCGGCGCAGGCCGCGAGGAACCCGACGAGGAGGACGGGCTCCTGCCGCGCCTGCGCAGCGGCGTCGGTGTCGTCGCGCAGCCACGCGAACACCGTCCTGGGCTCGGTGAAGACCATCCCGAGCCGCAGCCACCACTCGCGTTCGAGGGAGCTCTGCGTGGTTTCAGCCTGTGCGCTCACGCGGGCCATAGTGTCAGACACTGCTCGCGCCAACAGTTCTCGAACCGCCAGAAGTGTCTGACACTAGAACTCCAGCTCGGCCAGCGGGCTGCGGGCGATCCACTCCTCCAGGTCGTACCGGGTCGAGGCGAGCAGCCGCCCGAACACCTCGCGCCGCTCGGCCGGATCCTCGATCGGCCGCGCCCGCGCGGTCAGGTCGACCGGCTCCCCGCGCTTCACGTGCACGACGAGCTCGGGATTCGCCTTCAGGTTCGCGTACCAGTCGCGCTGCCCGGGCGAGCCGGTCAGGTAGACGCGGCCGTCGGCGATCCACGTCCAGATCTCGATTCGCTGCGGCTGCCCGCTGCGCGCGCCGGTCGTCGTGATGTCGACCGTGCGGTCGCGGAGCAGCGGCTCCGGGAACCGGCATCACGCCGCGACGGCGGCGGCCGGCAGCAGCTCGCGGAGGAACTGGCCGGTGTACGAGCCTTCGACCGCCGCGACGTCCTCGGGCGTGCCCGGTCGCGATCACCTCGCCGCCCGCCTCGCCGCCCTCGGGGCCGAGGTCGACGAGCCAGTCGGCCTGCTTGATCACGTCGAGGTTGTGCTCGATCACGAGCACCGTGTTGCCGGAGTCGACCAGCCGCTGGAGCACCTCGAGCAGCCGCTCGATGTCGGCGAAGTGGAGCCCCGTCGTCGGCTCGTCGAGGATGTACAGCGTCCGGCCGGTCGCGACCTTCGACAGCTCCTTCGCGAGCTTGACGCGCTGCGCCTCGCCGCCCGACAGCGTCGTGGCGGGCTGGCCGAGCCGGATGTAGTCGAGCCCGACGTCGTGGAGCGTCTGGAGCTTGCGCCGGATCTTCGGGATCTTCGCGAAGAACGCGAGCGCCTCCTCGACCGACATGTCCAGCACCTCGGAGATGTTCTTGCCCTTGAAGCGCACCTCCAGCGTCTCGCGGTTGTAGCGCGCGCCCTTGCACGTCTCGCACGGGACGTACACGTCGGGCAGGAAGTGCATCTCGATCTTGATCTGCCCGTCGCCCTTGCACGTCTCGCACCGGCCGCCGCGGACGTTGAACGAGAACCGGCCCGGCTTGTAGCCGCGCACCTTCGCCTCCGGCGTCAGCGAGTAGAGCTCGCGGATCGGCGTGAAGAGGTCGGTGTAGGTCGCCGGGTTCGACCGCGGCGTGCGCCCGATCGGCGACTGGTCGATGTCGATCACCTTGTCGAAGCACTCGATCCCCTCGCAGCCGAGCGTGCTCGCCGGGCTTGACCCGCACTTTGTGCAGCTGGTTGGCGCAGTGCCTTGAAGACGATCTCGTTGACGAGCGTCGACTTCCCCGAGCCGGACACGCCGGTCACGCAGACGAACTTCCCGACCGGGAACTCGACGTCGATGTCCTTCAGGTTGTGCTGCGAGGCGCCGCGCACGAGAACGAGCCGAGATCGTCGGTGCGCCGCTCGGGCACCGCGATCTGACGCGGCCCCCGGAGAGGAACTGGCCCGGTCACCGACGCGCGGTTCCGCATCACCTTGTCGGTCGGCCCCTCCGCGACGACGTGCCCGCCGTGCTCGCCCGCGCCCGGCCCCATGTCCACGAGCCAGTCGGCCGAGCGCATCATCTGCTCGTCGTGCTCGACGACGACGACCGTGTTGCCGAGGTCGCGCAGCCGGTCGAGCGTCGTGATCAGCCGCCCGTTGTCGCGCTGGTGGAGCCCGATCGACGGCTCGTCGAGGATGTACAGCACGCCGACGAGCTGCGAGCCGATCTGCGTCGCGAGCCGCAGCCGCTGCGCCTCGCCGCCGGAGAGCGTCGCCGACGCGCGGTCGAGGTTCAGGTAGCCGACCCCGACGTCGTCGAGGAACGTCAGCCGCTCGCGGATCTCCTTGACGATCCGCGCGCCGATCAGCTGCTCGACCTCGGTCAGGTCGAGCTCGTCGAGGAACTGGAGCGACCGTGTCACCGACATCTTCGTGAACTCGTGGATGTTCAGCCCGCCGACCGTGACCGCGAGCACCTCCGGCTTCAGGCGCGCGCCGTCACACGCCGGGCAGGGCCGGAACGACATGTACTCCTCGATCCGCTCGCGCTGCTGCGACGAGTCGGTCTCGCGGTAGCGCCGTTGGAGGCTCGGGACGATCCCCTCGAAGTTGAGCATGTACGAGCGCTTCCGCCCCATCCGGTTCCGGTACTGGACGTAGATCCGCTCGCCCTTGGTCCCGTACAGGAAGAGCTGCTTGCTGTTCGGGCTGACAGGCCTGCCACGGCTTGTCGAGGTCGATCTCCCAGCGATCGGCGATCGCCTGGATCACCGATTCGTAGAAGTTCGAGTTGCCGACCGCCCACGGGACGAGCGCGCCCTCCGCGATCGAGAGCGAAGGATCGGGCACGAGCAGATCCGGGTCGATCTCCTGCTGCGCGCCGAGCCCGGTGCACCTCGGGCACGCGCCGTGCGGCGAGTTGAACGAGAAGATCCGGGGCTGGAGCTCCGCGAGCGAGACGCCGTGCTCGGGACAGGCGAACCGCTCGGAGAACGTCAGCTCCTCGCCGTCGACCACGTCGATGACGACGAGCCCCTCCGCGAGCGCGACGGCGGTCTCGATCGACTGCCAGAGCCGCGTGCGCAGGTCGGCCTTCATCACCAGCCGGTCGACGACCACCTCGATCGTGTGCTTGAACTTCTTGTCGAGCGTGATCTCGTCCTCGAGGAGCCGCTGCTCGCCGTCGACCTTGACGCGCGTGAACCCCTCCGCGCGCAGGTGCTCGAGCAGGTCCTTGTACTCGCCCTTCCGGTCGCGGACGACCGGGGCGTTGACCGTGAACCGCGTCCCCTCCGGGAGCCGCAGCACCTGGTCGACGATCGCCTCGATCGACTGCCCCGCGATCGGCCGGCCGCAGACCGGGCAGTGCGGCCGCCCGACGCGCGCGTAGAGCAGGCGCAGGTAGTCGTAGATCTCCGTGACGGTGCCGACGGTCGACCGCGGGTTCCGCGACGTCGTCTTCTGGTCGATCGAGATCGCCGGCGAGAGCCCGTCGATCGAGTCCACGTCCGGCTTCTCCATCATCTGGAGGAACTGCCGCGCGTAGGCGGAGAGCGACTCCACGTAGCGCCGCTGCCCCTCCGCGTAGATCGTGTCGAACGCAAGGCTCGACTTCCCGGAGCCGGACAGCCCGGTGATGCAGATCAGCTTGTTCCGGGGCAACCGGACGGTGATGTCCTTGAGGTTGTGCTCCCGGGCGCCGTGGACAACGAGCTCGTCGGCCGCCATATCGCGACCATTCTAGCGGGCGAACAGGCGTTCGCCTAGACCCTCTGGCGGCCGTCACGCCGAGCCACGCACCCGCGCAGAGAAACGCGAGGCCGACCATCGGCATCGGCCACCTCGTGACCAGGAGCGGCAGGCCGAGGATCGAGAGCGTGGAGGCGGCGACGAGGCGCATGGACCGGTGGCGTTCTGCGCTCCCGGCCGGTCTCCTGCCGTTTACCGGCCCCGCGTTCCGGCGACAACGCATCGATGAGCGAAACCGCTCGCAAGTCCTTCATCGCCACGCTCGTCGCCGTGCCGTGATCGCGGGCGCGCTCGCGCTCTGGCACCTGAAGGTGCTCGTCGCGCTGCTGCTGCTCGCGCTGGTCATCTCCTCGGCGATGCGTCCCGGCGTGGAGTTTCTCCACCGGCACCGCATCCCGCGGGCGCTCGGCGTCGCGATCCATTACGTGGCCTTCCTGGCCGTGATCGCCTTCCTGCTCTGGCTGATCGTGCCCCGCGCGCTCGACCAGGTCGAGGGCGGCGGTCGGGACGATCCCGACCTCCGCCCAGGACGTCGCCACGGGCGGCGAAGCACTCGCACGGGATCAAGCACGAGATCCTCGTCGGCCTCCAGCACCGGCTCGAGCGGCTACCACAAGGCACGGGGCTGATCCACCCGGCGGTCACCTACGGCCGGCAGGCGCTCGAGATCCTCGTCGCGATCTTCTTCACGTTCGCGGTTGCCGCCTACTGGATCTTCGAGAAGGAGCAGGCGCAGACCCTGATCCTGAGTCTCGTCAAGCGCAAGAACCGCACGGGTCACCCGTGACACCTGGGACCTGATCGAGGCCAAGCTCGGCGCATTCGTCCGCGGCCAGCTCGTGATGATCACGTTCGTCAGCACGGTGCTCTCGATCGCCTTCTGGGCGATCGGGCTCCCGTACTGGCTGCTGCTCGGCGTCTTCGCCGGCATCGTCGAGATCGTGCCCGTCGTCGGCCCGCTGTTCGCGGGAGTCGCCGCGATCCTCGCGGGCCTGACCGTCGACGTGCACACGGCGGTGCTGGCGGCGGTCGCCGTCTTCGGGCTGCGCCTGATCCAGGACTACGTCGTCGGGCCGCGCGTGCTCGGGCACGCGGTCGGGCTCTCACCGCTGATCGTGCTCGTCACCGTGTCGTCGATCGGGCTGCTCTTCGGCGGGTTCTACGTGCTGCTCGCGACACCGTTCGCCGCGGTGCTCGCGACGCTGCTGGACGTGATCGTGCTCGACAAGGACCCGGCGGAGGAGGAGGTGCCGAAGCTGATCTTCCCGGCGAAAGACGCCGAGGCCGGCTAGCTCAAGCGCGACGCCACTTGCCGAAAACCAGGCCGCCGAGCGTGAAGCCGAGGCCGAAGGTTCCCAGCGAGAACGCGCCGATCGCGACCGCCTTGCGCCACGCGGACATCTGCCGCCAGCGGCCCAGCGCCTCCTGCTCCTCCGGGCTCAGCGGCTCGCCGCGGCGCTGTTTCCGGAGCGCGCCGCCCGCGCGCAGGCCCAGGTAGAGGTCTTCGACGATCTCGGCCGGCTCGTCTACCACGGCGTCGAGTTTATAGGGTGGGTCGGCGGTGGCCGTCCGGATTCTCCACGTCTCCGACCTGCACGTCGGCAAGCGTGAGGACGCCGCCGTCGAGCGCGGCCTCGCGGACCTCGTCGGCCGCCTCGCCCCGACCGTGATCCTGGCGACGGGCGACCTGACGCACCGCGGGCAGCGCGACCAGCACGAGCGGGCGGCGGCCCAGCTGCGCGCGCTCGGGCCGCCGGTAGTCGCCGTTCCCGGCAACCACGACATCCCCTACACCTTCCCTGCCCGCTTCACGCGGCCGTGGGCGGAGTTCGAGCGGCTGTGGGAGCAAACGGAGCCCGTCTACGACGCCGACGGCCTCTTCGTCGTCGGGCTCAACTCCGTGCGGCCCTGGCGGCACCAGTCGGGCGGCCTTCGCGACGCGCGGTTGCGCTGGGCTGCGGAGCGGTTCTCCGAGGCGCCCGCCGGCGCGCTTACGCGTGGCGGCGATGCACCACCAGATGATCGGCGCGCCGTGGCGTTCGCGGAAGAAGCCCGTCGCCCGGCGCAACCACGTCCTCGCCGCGCTGCTCGAGGCCGGAGCGGAGCTGATCCTCTCCGGGCACACGCACCAGGGCGCGATCGCCGAGCGGCACGAGTTCGAGGCCTGGAGCGAGGGCAACCCGGGCGTCGCGGTCTCCACCGCCCCCGGGCTCGGCCAGCCGCGGCCGTCCCGGCGGGGCGAGGCGCGGGGCCTCGTGGTCTACGACGCCGACGCCGACGGAGCTGCGGGCGCAGACGTACGTGTGGCGCGGCGCCGAGTGGGGCCTGACGGCGGTTCGGCGATTCCCGCGGGGCCTCGGCCTGCTGACCTAGCCGAAGGCGAACCGGGCGCCGATCGCGAGCGCGATCGCCGCGAGAATCACGAGCGTCGGGAGCGTCCGCAGCATTCGGGCAATCCAAGCGCACGGACCGGACGTGGTCAATGGGCCGGATGGACCAAAACGGCGCAGTTTCGGCACGTTTTGGCGCGCTGAGACCTACGCCTGCTCGCGCAGCACCTGCTTCCGCCGCTCGACGTACTCCGCTTCCGCGATCTCGCCGCGCTCGTGCTGCGCATCGAGCTCCGCGAGGCGCTCGGCCCTCGTCCCCGGCCCGCCGGCGGCCGGACCGTCGAGGCGCTCGACCGGCACTCCCAGCGCCGTGAGCCGCTTCCGGAGCCGCGCGATCCCGAAGCCCCGGGTCGGGAACCGCCTGGCCCCGGGCCCGGAGATCGGCCGCTTCTGGACGAAATGCCGGTAGGCGGCGACGAGGCCGGCGGCGACCGCCACGGAGGCGAGCAGGATCCAGAAGTAGTCGCCGCTGGCGGGGTGGCTACCCGAACCGATCAGCAGTCCGGTGACCCCGCCCCCGAGCGCGGCACCGCCGAGGCCGATCAGGATCGTCAGCCAGAACGGCATCGGGTCCGGCCCGGGAATCGCCAGCCTGGCCAGCGCCCCGATCAGGAAGCCCGTCGCCGCGACCGACAGGATCGCCCCGAGCATCTACTCCCGGCTCGAGGCGGCCCAGAGGTTGATGCCGCTGTCGGTGGCGTACCGGTCGATCTCCGCCAGCTCGTCGGCGCTCAGCTCGAGCCGGTCGAGCGCGGCGACGTTCGTCTCCAGCTGCGCGACGCTGCTCGCGCCGATCAGCGTCGACGTGACGCGCGGGTCGCGCAGCGTCCACGCGAGCGCGAGCTGCGCGAGCGACTGGCCGCGGCCTTGCGCGATCTCGTTCAGCGCCCGGATCTTGGCCAGGGCTCTCCTCGGTGAGCAGGTCGGGCGAGAGCGACTTGTGCTGCGTCGCCCGCGAGCCCTCGGGAATGCCGTCCAGGTAGCGGTCGGTGAGCATCCCCTGCGCGAGCGGCGAGAAGACGATGCAGCCGACGCCGAGCTCCCCGAGCGCGTCGAGCAGGTCGCCTTCGATCCAGCGGTTCAGCATCGAGTACGACGGCTGGTGGATCAGGAGCGGCGTTCCCAGGGAGTCGAGGATCGCCGCCGCCTCGCGCGTCTTCTCCGCGGAGTAGGACGAGATCCCGGCGTACAGCGCCTTCCCCTGCCGCACGGCCGCGTCGAGCGCGCCCATCGTCTCCTCGAGCGGCGTCTCCGGGTCGAAGCGGTGCGAGTAGAAGATGTCGACGTAGTCGAGACCGATGCGACGGAGGCTCTGGTCGAGGCTCGCGAGCAGGTACTTCCGCGACCCCCACTCCCCGTAGGGCCCGGGCCACATGTCGTAGCCGGCCTTCGTCGAGATCACCAGCTCGTCCCGGTACGGCGCGAGATCCTGGGCGAGGAGCCGCCCGAAGTTCTCCTCGGCCGAGCCGTACGGCGGGCCGTAGTTGTTCGCGAGGTCGAAATGCGTGACGCCGAGGTCGAACGCGCGGCGGACGATCGCACGGCCCGAGTCGAGGGGCCGGTCGTGGCCGAAGTTGTGCCAGAGCCCGAGCGACACGGCCGGCAGCTTCAGCCCGCTCGCGCCGCAGCGGTTGTAGCGCATCGCGTCGTAGCGCTCGGAGGCCGGAACGTACGTCATAGGCCCGATTCAACCAGCGTAGGCTGGTCGGCGTGAGCCTGTACGGCGGGATCGAGACCGGCGGCACCACCTGGAAGTGCGCGATCGGCACCGGCCCGGACGACCTCCGCGCCGAGGCGTCCTTCCCGACGACTGCGCCCGCCGAGACGATCGACCGCGCCGCCGTGTTCTTCGAGTCCAGTGAGCCTGTCGCCGCGCTCGGGATCGGCTCGTTCGGCCCCGTCGACCTGCGCGCGGGGTCGCCCACCTGGGGCCATGTCACGACGACGCCGAAGCCGGGCTGGGCGAACGCGGACGTCGCCGGCGCGCTCGGCCGGCGCCTCGGCGTCCCCGTCGCGTTCGACACGGACGTGAACGCCGCCGCGCTCGGAGAGCACCGCTGGGGCGCCGCGCAGGGCCTCGACACGTTCGTCTACCTGACCGTCGGGACGGGGATCGGCGGCGGCGTCATGGCCGGCCGGCCGGCTCGTCCACGGGCTCGCCCACCCCGAGTTCGGCCACCTGCTCGTCCCGCACGACCTGGACACCGACCCGTTCCCGGGGTTCTGCCCCTACCACGGCGACTGCTGGGAAGGCCTCGCCGCCGGGCCCGCGATCGAGGCGCGTTGGGGCAAGCCGGCCGAGCAGCTACTCGACGTCGCCGAGGTCTGGGAGCTGGAGGCGCGCTACGTCGCCCTCGGCCTGGTCTGCGTGATCGCGATCCTCTCGCCGCAGCTGGTCGTGCTCGGCGGCGGCGTCGGCGGAGCGCCCCCGCTGCTCCCGCTCGTCCGCCGCGCCGTCGCGGAACTGGTCGGCGGCTACGTGCAGGCGCCTGACATCGTCCCGCCCGGCCTCGGCGACCGGTCCGGCGTGCTCGGCGCGATCGCGCTCGCGCAGGCTCTCTAGGCCGTGACGGCGAGGAGCTCCCGGCGGAGCTCCTTGATCTCGTCGCGCAGCTTCGCCGCGTACTCGAACCGCAGCTCCTCGGCGGCGGTGAACATCTCCTCCTCGAGCTCGACGATCAGGCGCTCGATCTCCTCGGGGCGCAGGCCCTCGACCTCGGCCTTGCCGCGGCGGCGGCGCGCCGGGACGGTCGGCGAGTCGAGCATCAGGAACTCGGCGATGTCCGATACGCCCTTGTGCACCGACACCGGGGTGATCCCGTGCTCCTCGTTGTGCGCGAGCTGTTTGGCGCGGCGGCGGTCGGTCTCTTCGAGCGCGCCCTGGATCGCCTCGGTCAATTTGTCCGCGTAGAGCAGGACTTTTCCGTTGATGTGCCGCGCAGCCCGCCCGATCGTCTGGATCAGCGCCGTCTTTCCGCGCAGGAAGCCCTCCTTGTCGGCGTCGAGGATCGCGACCAGAGAGACCTCCGGCAGGTCGAGGCCCTCGCGGAGCAGGTTCACGCCGACCAGGACGTCGTACTCGCCGAGCCGGAGCTCCGCGGATGATCTGGATCCGCTCCAGCGTGTCGATCTCGGAGTGCAGGTAGCGCGCCTTGACGCCCGCCTCGAGCAGGTAGTCCGTGAGGTCCTCCGCCATCTTCTTCGTCAGCGTCGTGACCAGGACCCGCTCGCCGACCTCCTCGCGCCTGCGCACCTCGTTCAGCAGGTCGTCGATCTGGTTCTTGGTCGCGCGCAGCTCGACCTCCGGGTCGACGATGAACGTCGGCCGGATCAGCTGCTCGGAGACGACCTTCGAGTTGCGGAGCTCGAACGGCCCCGGCGTCGCGGAGACGAAGACGAGCTGCGGCACGCGCTGGAGGAACTCGTCGAAGCGCAGCGGCCGGTTGTCGAGCGCGGAGGGCAGCCGGAAGCCGAAGTCGACCAGCGTCTGCTTGCGCGAGCGGTCGCCCTCGTACATGCCGCCGAGCTGCGGGACGGTCTGGTGCGACTCGTCGATGAAGCAGACGAAGTCCGACGGGAAGTAGTCGATCAGCGTGTACGGCGCCGAGCCTGCCGGCCGGCCGTCGAGGATCCGCGAGTAGTTCTCGATCCCGGAGCAGAAGCCGAGCTCGGTCATCATCTCGACGTCGTACTCGGTGCGCTGGCGCAGCCGGTGCGCCTCGAGCTGCTTCCCCTCGGCCTCCAGCTCCTTGAGCCGCTCCTCGAGCTCATGGCGGATCTCGACCACGGCACGCTCGATCGTCGGCTTCGAGGTCACGTACTGGGTCGCCGGGAAGACGGCGAGGTGGTCCAGGCGCGCGTAGACCTCGCCGGTCAGCGGGTCGAAGTGCGTGATCGTCTCGACCTCGTCGCCGAACAGCGAGATCCGGTACGCCGACTCGGAGTACGCCGGCTGCACCTCGATCACGTCGCCCTTGACCCGGAAGCGGCCGCGGCCGAGCGCCGTGTCGTTGCGCGCGTACTGGATGTCGATCAGCTTGCGCAGCATCAGGTCGCGGTCGGTCTCCTCGCCGACCGTGAGCAGGACGACGCGCTGCTCGTACTCCTCGGGCGAGCCGAGGCCGTAGATCGCGGAGACCGAGGCGACGATGATCGTGTCCCGGCGCGAGAGCAGCGACGAGGTCGCCGCGTGCCGCAGCCGGTCGATGTCGTCGTTCCGCGAGGAGTCCTTCTCGATGTAGAGGTCGGCCTGAGGGACGTACGCCTCGGGCTGGTAGTAGTCGTAGTAGGAGACGAAGTACTCGACCGCGTTCGACGGGAAGAACTCGCGGAACTCGTTGCAGAGCTGGGCGGCGAGCGTCTTGTTGTGAGCGATCACGAGCGCCGGGCGGCTGACCTTCTCGATGATCCAGGCCATCGTCGCCGTCTTGCCGGTCCCGGTCGCGCCGAGCAGCGTCTGGTACCGCTCGCCGGCGAGGATCGAGGCCGAGAGCTCGTCGATCGCCTGCGGCTGGTCTCCGGTCGGCTTGTACGTGTCCGCGGTCTCGAGCGTGGCCACGCGAACAATGTACGGGACGTTTCGCGCGCAGCGATCCGACGCACAACGGTCCGATCGACCGGCCCCACGCTGCGTCGGCTAGACGGGCTCGAGCACGACGACCGGGATCTGCCGGGTCGTCTTCTTCTGGTACTCGGCGTAGCCCGGGTAGAGCGAGACCATCTCCGCCCACAGCCGCTCGCGCTCCTCGCCCACGGCGTCACGGGCGCGAACGCGGCGGTGCTCGGAGCCGATCTGCACGTCTGCGTCCTGCCCCTGGAGGTTCCAGTACCAGGCGGGATTCTTCGGCGCGCCGCCGACGGACGCGATCAGGACGAGGTTGTCGCCGTCGCGGGTGAACATCAGCGGCGTCGTGCGCTCCTTGCCCGACTTCCGGCCGCGGGTCGTCAGCAGCAGGATCGGCACGCTTCAGCATCGTCCCGCCCGCCTTGCCGCCGGTCGCTCGGTACAGCGCGCTGTGGATGCCACCCATCACCTTCAGGAACAGCCGCTTCATCGCCCTGCCTCCTCCCTGAGCGCCTGCTGCAGCGCCGCTGCCGCCGGGCCGCGCTCGAACGCCTGCCCGTCGAGCTCGATCACCGGCATCACCTCGCGGACAGACGAGGTCGTGAATGCCTCCTCGGCCGAGAGCACTTCGCCCAGCGGGTACGTGCCCTCGGCGATCTCGTAGCCGGCCGCCGGCGCCGCCTCGATCATCACCGCGCGTGTGACGCCCGCGAGGATCCCCAGGTCGAGCGACGGCGTGTAGAGCGTGGTGCCGCGCCGCCACCAGACGTTCGTCACCGGCCCTTCGAGCACGACACCGTCGTCGCGGACGAACACCGCGTCGTCTGCACCGCGCGCCCGCGCCTCGGCCTCCGCCGCCATGTTCACCGCGTAGCTCGTCGACTTGACCCCGCCGAGCAGCCAGGGCGCCTCGGCCCGCACGCCGAGCAGCGAGATCAGCTTGATCCCGCGCCCGCGGCGCTCCTCGAGGTCGTCCGGCAGCGCGCTGACGAGCGCGAGCGAGACGGGCCGGCCGGAGCGCTCGCGGCCGGGCGTCAGGTAGAGGCGAAGCACGGCGTCCTCGGCTCCGGCGGCGGCGAGCGCCTCCCCGGCGAGCGCCTCGAAGCCACCGGGCCACGCGATGTCGAGCCGCTCGGCGGAGGACTGCATCCGGGCAAGATGGCCGGCCAGGCGGAACGGCTTCCCGCCGTAGACCCGCAATGTCTCGAACGCCGCGCGACCGCGGAGGAGCGCCTCGTCGTCGGCCTGGACGACGGGCTCGTCGGGCGGCACGACCCCCCGCCCGCGACGGCGACGGCCAGCAGGCTCACGATTCCGTTCCGGCACCGGCAAAGCCGGTACCTCCACTCTCTGGCCGCCTCCGTCAAGCCTACGGCGGTGCACCGCCGTCGGGAGCGGCGCGCCGACGAGCTCGAGCAGCGGCCGGGCCTTGACGAGCGACTCCTCGATCTCGGCCTCGGGCTCCGAGTCCCAGACGATCCCGCCGCCGACCCAGAGATGGATCCGGCCCCCGGCGACCGCGAACGTGCGAATCGTCAGCGCGAGGTCGAGGTCTCCGTTCGGGTAGACGCGTCCGAGCGCCCCCATCGACGCGCCACGACCGACCGGCTCGAGCGCCGCGATGTGGTCGAGAGCCGAGATCTTCGGCGCGCCGGTCACGGAGCCGCCGGGGAACACGGCCTCGATCAGCTCTGCGAAGCCGACGTCCTCGCCGCAGCTGCCCCTCGACGGTCGAGACGAGGTGGACGACGCCGGCGAGCGGATGCTCCGCCATCAGCTCCGGCCAGCGCACGCTGCCGGGCTCGCACACGCGCGAGAGGTCGTTGCGCTCGAGGTCGACGATCATCACGTTCTCGGCCGCGTCCTTCTCGGAGCCGGCGAGGTCGTCGTCCGAGCCCAGCGGGCGCGTCCCCTTGATCGGCTGCGTCCACACGCGTTGCCCTCGCCGGGCGAGGAACAGCTCGGGCGAGCCGGAGACGATCGCCCAGCCGTCGCCGACGAGCGGCCGCGGCTCGAGCGGGCGAAGCGGCGCGAGCGCATCGGCGAGGCCGGCCGGGTCGCCCGCGAAGGGCGCGGACAGGTGCTGCACGAGATTGACCTGGTAGACGTCGCCGGCCGCGATCGCCGCCCGAACGGCTTCGATCGCCGCCGCGTACTCCGCATCGGTCCAGCTCCGCTCCCAGGCGCCGATGCGGAACGCGCCCGCGGCCCCGCGAGAGTCGGTTGCCCGGCGGATCTGCGCTGCGGCGCGCGGCAGCGGGCACGGCTCCGGCGGGGCCGGCGTACCCGTCCGGCGCAGCGAATCGGAGAGCGCGTAGCCGAGGTAGAGGTCCGCAACCAGGCCCTCCGCGCCGCCCTCGAAGAAGCCCTGCGCGCGCAGCCAGGCATCGATTTCCGCCACCGAGCCGAACTCGTCCACTGGGTCCTACGCTAACTTGTCGGCGGTGAGAGGGGTCGTTGTCGCGATCACCGCGCTGGCCCTTGCGCCTGCCGCGCACGCTGCGTCGCTGAAGATGTCGACGACGGCGTTCTCGCCGACGGCCGGGCCGGTGACGATCGAGGGCGCGATCGGCGTGACGAAGCCGCTCGGCGTCCGGCTCGCGGACGTGCGCGGGCGGACGCTCGGCTGGCTCGACAAACCGCAGCCCCGCAGCGACCTGCTCGTCGTCTGGAACGGGCGGCTGAACGCGAAATCGCTGCCCGACGGCTTCTACAAGGCGCAGCTCGTCGCCGGCGGAGCGGTCGTCGCGACCACGGTCTTCCGGATCGACACGCAACCCGCGCTGCTCGAGAAGCTGAGCGTCTCGGACGGGCCGAGGAAGTTCGGCGGCGACACGCCGCTGCTCGCGACGGTGTCCGCGAACGGCGACGGCGTCCGCGACCGCGCCCAGGTCCACTTCAACCTGACCGAGCCGGCGCAGGTCACGCTCGACGTGCAGCGCACGACCGGCTCGATCGACTCGATCTATTCGCGCACCTGGACGTTCCGGGCCGGCCCGCACACGATCGCCTGGACGCCTGCGAAGGGCATCGCCGCGCGCACGTACATCCTCGCGCTGACGACGCAGGACCCCGCGTCGAACGTGCTCACCTACGGTGCGCCCGATCCGCACGTCAAGCGCTACCCGGCGGCGCCCGTGGTGCGCGTGATCGGGGTCGACGCCACCTTCACGAAGCAGAGCTACCTGCCGGGCGTCCAGGCGGCGCTGCGGATCTCGGCGGACGTGCCGAAGCTCCAGGCCCAGGTCTTCCACGTCCGGACCGGAGCACGAGGTCACCTACGCGGACTACCTGCTCGCCGGGATCCCGATGACCGACCCGGTGAACATCAACTGGGAGCAGCGGCGTGACAAGGCGAACACGATCACGTTCCAGATCGGCAACTGGCCGAGCGGCTTCTACTACGTGAAGCTGACCGAGCCCGACGGCAGCTTCGGCTACGCGCCGTTCATCGTCCGGCCGCGCGTGCTCGGCGAGACGTCAGCGCGTCGCGGTCGTCCTGCCGACGAACACCTGGCAGGCCTACAACTTCTACGACGCGGACGGGGACGGCTGGGGCGACACGTGGTACGCCGGCCCGCCCCACCAGCAGGTGCCGCTCGTCCGGCCGTTCCTCCGCCGCGGGGTGCCGCCGTTCTTCTACCGCTACGACCAGGGCTTCATGCACTGGCTCTACTGGAACGACCACCAGGTCGAGTTCCTCTCCGACACGGACGTCCAGGCGCTCTCCGGCGACGACCTCGCGAAGGCGTACGACCTGATCGTCTACCCGGGCCACAGCGAGTACGTGACGACGCGGCGAGTACGACGCGATCGAGCGCTTCCGCAACCTCGGCGGCAACCTGATCTTCCTCTCCGCGAACAATTTCTTCTGGAAGGTGACGCGCGCCGGCGACGTGCTGACCAAGGTCACGATGTGGCGCGACATCGGCCGCCCGGAGGCGGCGCTGATCGGCGTCCAGTACCTGGCGAACGACCGCGGCGAGCGTCAGGGCGACTTCGTGCTCCGCAACAACGGGACCGACTGGCTCTGGGCGGGCACCGGCCTCGGGCGCCGGCTCCTCCGTCGGCGACGCCGTCGGCGGCTACGGGATCGAGATCGACCACGTCACCTCGGACTCCCCGGTCGGGACGACGGTCGTCGCCGAGATCCCCGACCTCTTCGGCCCGGGCCTGACCGCGGAGATGACCTACTACGAGACGACGAACGGCGCCAAGGTCTTCGCCGCGGGCTCCCTCGACTTCGGCGGCTCGGCCTCGACGTGGCCGGTCAGCCAGATGCTCGAGAACCTCTGGGCGCGCGTCAGCGTCCCCTAGAGATCGGCTTCCGGCAGCTCTTTCAGAGCCGGGATCGGTGACGGGAGCAGCCAGACGAAGCCGGCCAGGGCGCCGATCGAGGCGATCCACAGGGTCTCGCGGACGCCGATCGTGCTGCCGAGGACGCCGCCGAGGAACGCGCCGACCGGGCGGACGCCGTAGTTGACCACGTTGTACGAGCCGCTGACCCGCGCGCGCAGGCGGTCCGGGACGAGCGCAGCGCTGATCGCGCCGAAGCTGATGTCGAGCATCATCACGCCGAAGCCGGAGCCGAACTCGGCGAGGAACAGGCAGGCGAGGACGACCCAGCGCGCGTGACCGCCGCCGGCGAGCGGGACGAGCAGCAGCGGCGCCGGGAACGACGATGCACCCGACCAGGAACGCGGGCCCGACGCCGATCCGCCGCGACGATCCGCCCGGTCAGGACCGCGCCGATCAGCCCGCCGACGGCGCCGGCGCCGAGCACGACGCCCGAGCAGCCCCGGCTTCACGTCGAGATAGCGCGTCGCGTACAGGACGAAGAGCGCGAAGAAGACGAAGTTGAAGAAGTTGATCGTCGCGGTCGCGCCCAGCGCGGACCGCATCGTCGGCGAGCCGAAGACGTAGCGAAGCCCGGCGACGAGATGGCCCCTGCTCGGCAACCTCGGTCGGGGGCTCGACCGGCTTGATCCGGGAGAGCGCCAGCGCCGAGTAGACGAACGACGCGGAGTCCGCCACCAGCGCGACCGGCGCGGTCAGGATCTGCACGAGCAGGCCGCCGAGGCTGACCCCGGCAACGAACGACGCCGCCCGGGTGCCGTTCAGCAGCGAGTTGGCCTCGACGTAGCGCTCGCGCGGCACGAGCGAGACGAACAGCGTGCTGTAGGAGACGAAGAAGAACACGCTCGCGAGACCGGTGAGGAACGCCGACGACGTAGAGCTGGGCGAACGTCAGCGCGTCGAGCCAGTAGGCGATCGGGATCGAGACGAGCAGCGCCGCGCGGCCGACGTCGGCGGCGATCATCGTCTGGCGCCGGCGCCCGCGCCGGTCGACCCAGGCGCCCGGCGTGGAGCGAGAAGAGCAGGTTCGGGAGCAGCGCCGCGGCCGCGCAGGTAGCCCATCTGCGCCGGCGACGCGTCGAGGACGAGCACGGCGACGAGCGGCAGGGCGATCAGGCTGACCTGGTCGCCGAGGAGCGAGACGGACTGCCCCAGGAAGAAGGTCCGGAAGGACCGGTTCTCGCGGAGCAGCGCCGGGATCACGCGCGCGTCAGGCGGATGTCGCCGCTCATCGAGGTCGCCTTCAGCTCGACGAGCGGCCCCTCGACCGCCGTCTCGACGCCGAGGACCTCGATGTCGGAGCTCGTCTCGCCGCTCAGCGTGCGCGCGTCGACCTGGAACCTCGAACCGGCGACGATCCCGATCCGCATGTCGCCGGACGCGGACTTCAAATCGAGCCCGCCCTCGGCGATCGCGCCGACGACGAGGTCTCCGGACGCGGTCATCATCCCCAGGCGCCCGCCGGCCTCGCGGACCACGACGTCTCCGGACGCGGTGCGGATCGTGCCGCCCCCGCTCGCGGCGGCGACGACGACGTCGCCCGAGGCGGTGCTGACGTCCAGCCGGCCGCCGACCGCGTCGAGCTGCATGTCGCCGCTCGCCGTGCGAACGCGCACGTCCCCGAGCGGGCCGGTCGTCCTGGTGTCGGCCGACGCGAGATCGAGCTCGGCGTCTGCCCCTTCCGGCGCGAGGATGCGGATGTCGAGCGAGCCTCCGCCGCGGCCGAGCTTCCGCTTCCGCTCGACCACGATCTCGCGGCCGCGCTGCTCGACGGTGATCTCCTCGGCGTCGGAGCCTTCGACCTCGACGACGGTCTCCGCCCTCGGCGCCGCCTCGATCTCGACCCGGCCGGAGGGATTGGCCACGCGCAGCTTCGGCGGCTCCGGTGTTGCGAACTCGTACCTCACCGCGGACGCCTCCGCAGCGGCAGGCTCGCGACGGCGATCCGCGGCGGGCGCGGATCCCGGCGATCGACCCTGATCTCCACATGCCCGATCGGTGACGGATACAGCGTCATCTCTCCTCCTCTCAGCTCTGCCCGAACCCGGTCAGCCGGCTGCCGATCTTCGAGGTGGCAGCGAGCGTCAGGCCGCGGGCGAGCGCCTTGACGATCCAGGTGTTCAGCGAGACCCCCTCGTTGGCGGCGGCCGCCTCGAGCGAGGTCTTCAGGGAGTCCGGCAGCCGCAGCGTGATCCGCGCGGTCAGCGCGGCGTCCTCGCCGGAGGGCTGCGGGGCGGCCTCGTCGGCGACGTAGACGAGTGACGGCTCCGCGCCGGCGAGCCTCAGCTCGACGTGACCGGCGGGAAGCTGGGAGCTGACCTCGAGTGCGGCCTCGGACAGCAGTCCGAGCAGCCGCATCGGCAGCGAGCTGCCGAGCGCCTCGCTCAGCCGCTGTGCTGCGACGGCGACGTTCTCGTCGCCGAGCTCCGCGAGCCGGGCCAGCTCGGCGCGGAGTGCTTCGACGTGCGGTTCCAATTGCATGGTGTCATTGTGACATCACTTTGGCATTTGTCAAGTGTCTCTCTGCAGCCGGAGTGACGAATAGGCGTGCCGGTAGATGCCTTTCAGCTTCTCGACCCGGTCGACGAAGTGCCGCGTCTCCTCGAACTGGACGGGCAGCCCCCGTTTCCGCCACGAGTCCACGTTCGCCTGGCCGGCGTTGTACGCGGCGAGCGCGGTGCGCTCGTCGCCGTAGCTGCTGCAGCAGGTGCCGCAGGTACCACGCGCCGTAGCGGACGTTGATCTCCGGGTTGTAGAGATCGTCGACCCGGAACTTCGAGCCGCCGGTGCGGGCGGCGATCCCCTTCGCGGTCTCCGGCAGGAGCTGCATCAGCCCGATCGCGCCGCGGTCCGAGCGCGCGTTCGACCTGGAACTTGCTCTCCTGGTAGATGACGGCGGCGAGCAGCGCGGGGTCGAGGTCGTAGTTGTGCGCGTGCCCGCGGACGATCTCGCCGTAGCGGAGCGGGTACCAGAAGCGCTCGTACCACGCGGGCCGCGTCAAGTGGATCGTCCCGAACGCGATCGCGAGCACGCCGATGCCGGCCATCGCGAGGACGAGGCGACCGGTCTGTGTGCGCGTCACGCCGTCAGCTGCGCGAGCACGTCCCCGACGAAGGCGTCGAGCTGCTCGAGTGTGCCGTCGTTCACGTAGACGAAGTCTGCACGGGCGGCCTTCTCCTCGTCGGGGATGAGCCGCGCGGACCGCTGGTCGACGGCTGCGCTGCGCCCGCGGCGCACGCTCGGCCGGAGCCGTGACGACGACGACGGCATCGGCCTCGTGCTCGCCGCCCGTCTCGTACAGGAGCGGCATCTCGGCGACGGCGACGGGCGCGTCGACCCCGGCCAGCCACTCGTCGCGGCGGGCGACGACGCGCGGATGGAGCAACGCCTCCAGCCAGGCGAGCTCGTCGCGGTCGGCGAAGACGATCTCGCCGATGCGCGCGCGATCGGTCGTCCCGAAGCGCTCCTCGAGCGCGGCGCGCACGTCCGGATCGCCGGCGATCAACTCGTGGACGATCTCGTCCGCCGAGATCGTCGGCGACGCCGCGGCGCGCGAAGGCGCGGAGCACCTCGCTCTTCCCCGCTCCGATGCCGCCGGTGACGGCGACCCGCAGCGGCGTCACTTGGAGCACTAGGCAGCGTCCTCGGAGGACGTCGTGCGGCTCCGGCTGCCTCGGCCGCGAGCTTCCTCGGCTGATCGCCGGCTTCCATCGGCGCGGCGACTGCCGGAGCGGCGACGTCCTCGCTCGCGTCGACGCTCGCCGCGGGCTCGACGGCGCCTCGGTCGGCGTGTCCGCTTCGCGGCCTCGGGCTCGCAGCTTCCTCCGGCTCAGCACTCGGCCGCTCGGGTCGCAGCCTCGGGTCGTGCGGTCTGCAGCGTCGCCGACTCGGCCTCGCGGCTCGAACTCGGAAGCGGCGGCCAGGCTGGTCGGAGAAGACGTCCTCGGAGAGGTCGATCTGCGGGCCGCGCGCCCTCCGGCAGCGGCTGGCCCTCCCCCTCCTCGACGCGCTTCAGCGAGAGCGAGAGCCGGCGCCGCTCGGCGTCGACCTCGATGATCTTCACGTTGACGACCTCGCCCTGCGAGACGACCTCGCGCGGGTTCTCGACGTGGTGCTGCGCGAGCTCGGAGATGTGCACGAGCCCCTCGACGCCCGGGAGGATCTCGACGAAGGCGCCGAACGTGACGACCTTCGTCACGCGGCCCTCGACGACGTCGCCCTCGCCGTAGCTGTCCGAGCACCTGCTGCCACGGGTCGGTCTGGGTCTGCTTGAGGCCGAGCGAGATCCGCTGGCGGTCGCGGTCGATGTCGAGCACCTTGACCTGCACGGTCTGGCCGATCTCGAGCACCTCGGACGGGTGGTTGACGTGCGACCACGAGAGCTCGGAGATGTGGATCAGGCCGTCCATGCCGTCGAGGTCGACGAAGGCGCCGAAGTCGACGATGTTCGAGATCTGGCCCTCGACGACGTCGCCCGGCTGGAGGCGGTCGAGGATCTGCTGCCGCTGCTCCTTGCGCTCCTCCTCGAGCACGGCGCGGCGCGAGAGCACGACGTTGTTCCGCGAGCGGTTGAGCTCGATCACCTTGCAGCGCAGCTCCTGGCCGAGGAACTCGTCCAGGTCCTGGACGCGGCGGATGTCGACCAGCGACGCCGGCAGGAAGCCGCGCACGCCGAGGTCGAGGATCAGGCCGCCCTTGACGACCTCGATCACGCGGCCGTCGACCGGCTCGCCGGACTCGGCCGCGCGCTCGATGCTCTTCCAGGCGAGCTCGAAGCGGGCGCGCTTCTTCGAGAGGATCAGCCGCCCCTCGGCGTCCTCCTTCGTGAGCACGAGCGCGTCGATCTCGTCGCCGAGCGTGACCTCGTCGGCCGGGTTGACCGAGCGGCGGATCGACAGCTCGGAGACCGGGATGACGCCCTCGGACTTGTAGCCGATGTCGACGAGGACCTCGTCCTTGTCGACGCGGACGACCGTCGCCGTGGACGACCTCCCCCTCGTTGATCTCGGGGAAGCGTGGAGTCGTAGTCCGGGACCGAGCTCGCCGTCGGGACCCTGACCCAGACGCCGGGCTCTTGCTGCATCAGGTCATTGGTTGCCAAAACGACGGGAAGTATAGCCCCGCCTCCGAAGTCACCGTCCGTTGTCTACTTGATCGACCCGGAGAGCTTCAATTTGGCCACCGAGAACACGTTCGTCGGAGCTCGTCCGCCGCGGCCGTGAACGTGTACGTGCCCGTCCCGTGCCGGCCGACGAAACCCGCCGTTCCCTTCGTGATCGTCCACGCGCCCTTCGTGACCGCGGTGGCCCGCGTCGGCGTGGTCGTGCCGACGATCCGCTGCTTGCCCGCGAGCGAGAGGTAGAGCAGGCCGGGCGAGCCGAAGTTGAGGATCAGCGTCCCGCGCTCGGTCGCCGCGCCGGTCGTGTGGCCGCTCGCGTCGGTCGGCAGGTCCCACGTCCAGCCGTACTCGACGTTCGCCGGCGCCGGCTCGCCCGCGAACTTGCCGAGCTGCGCGCAGCGCACCCGCAGCAGCTTCGCGCTCAGCGACTTCGCTCCGCAGGCCTTCGTCACGTCGAACGGCTTGAGCGTCGCGGTGCCGTCGAACGCGATCGACGGCGATCCCGCGCGCGCCGCCCGCCGGCACGAGCACGGCGGCGCCGAGTGCGCAGGCGACGACCGCGACGAGGCCCATCGGCATCAGCTCTTCGCCTCGGCCCAGTTCTCGCCGACGCCGACGTCGACCGCGAGCGGCGGGTCGAGGTCGTAGGCGCCGCACATCTCCGCGCGCACGAGCTCGCTTCACCGCGGCGACCTCGGCGTCCGGCACCTCGAGCAGGAGCTCGTCGTGCACCTGGAGCACGAGCCGCGCGCCTCGGCCCTCGTCGCGCAGCCGGCCGTGGATGCGGATCATCGCCACCTTGATGATGTCCGCGTTCGAGCCCTGCATGACGAAGTTGACGGCGAGCCGCTCGCCGAGCGAGCGCGTCTGGCGGTTGCGAGGCGCGGATCTCGGGCACCGGCCGCCGCCGGCCGAGCAGCGACGTCACGTAGCCGTCGCGCGTCGCCTGCTCGATCGTGCGCGCGATGAAGTCCTGCACGTGCGGGAAGCGCGCGAGGTAGGCGTCGATGTACTCCTGCGCCTGCTCGCGCGGGATCTCGAGGTTCTCCGAGAGCCCGAACGCGGAGATCCCGTAGACGATCCCGAAGTTGATCATCTTCGCGATCGAGCGCTCGCCCGTCGTCAGCTTCGCCGGGCTCGACGCCGAGCACCTCGGCCGCGGTCGCGGTGTGGATGTCCTCGCCGCGCTCGAACGCCTCGCGCAGCTTCGGCTCGCCGGAGACGTGCGCGAGGATGCGCAGCTCGATCTGCGAGTAGTCGGCCGAGAGGAGCCTGTGGCCCGCCTCGGCGATGAACGCGGAGCGGATCTCGCGGCCGAGCTCGGTGCGGATCGGGATCGACTGCAGGTTCGGGTTCGTCGTCGAGAGCCGGCCGGTCGCGGCGACGGTCTGGTTGATCGTCGTGTGCAGCCGGCCGTCCTCGCCGATCAGCGTCGGCAGCGGGCCGAGGTAGGTGTTGAGCAGCTTGCGACAGCTCGCGCCACTCCTCGATCACCGCCGACGATCTCGTGCTCGCCGCGGATCGTCGCGCAGCACGCGCGTGTCGGTCGAGTAGCCGGTCTTGCCCTTGCGGCCGGGGGTCAGCCCGAGCTTCTCGAACAGGATCCGCGCGACCTGCTGCGTCGAGCCGAGCATGAACTCCTCGCCCGCGAGCTCGTACGCCTTCGCCTCGAGCTCCTCGACGCGGTCGGCGAGCCGCGCCGTGATCTCGCCCATCCGGTACGTGTCGATCTTGACGCCGGCGTCCTCCATCTCGGCGAGCACCGGGCTGAGCGGCAGCTCGATCGTCGCGGTAGAGCTCGAGGTTGCCGCGCTCGAGCAGCCGCGCGAGCAGCGGCGCGATCAGCCGCGGGCGGCAGCGCGGCGCGGCGGACGAGCGCGGCCGTCTCCTCGTCGGCCGCCGGGCTCGGGCATGAGCTCGACGCCGTACTCGGCGCGCGAGGTCGTCGAGCTCGTAGCGTCGCCCGGCCCGGCTCGATCAGGTACGCGGCGAGCAGCGTGTCGTCGGCGGCGGCGACGCGGAGCGCCTTCGCGTCGTGCACGACCAGGTCGCTCGCTCGAGCCGCGTCGGGCCGCGGCCCGATCGACGACCTCCGCTTCGGTCGCGACCGCGGCCCGGTCGCCGTCGGCCGCGAAGCCGACGCACGCCTCGGAGGACGAGCAGCGCCCTCGCGCCACGGCACCTCGACGCCCGTCGACCTCGCGCGGGGCCGCGGCGGGCAGCGCCTCGTCGAGCACGTCGACCCGCTGCAGCAGGCCGCGGAACTCGAAGCGGCGGAACATCTCCTTCAGCTGCGAGCGGTCGGGCGGCGCGAGCACGAGCTGCGGCCGGGTCGCAGTCGATGTCGAGGTCGCGGCGCATCGTCGCGAGCTCCTTCGAGTTGCGCGCCTGGTCGGCGTGCTCGGCGAGCGTCTTGCGCCGCGCCGGCGACAGCTCGTCGACGTGCTCGATCACGCCCTCGAGCGAGCCGTACTGCGCGATCAGCTGCCCGGCGGTCTTGTCGCCGATGCCGGGGACGCCGGGGATGTTGTCGGACGTGTCGCCCTTCAGGCCGATGAAGTCCGGCACCTGGTCCGGCGGTGATCCCGTAGCCGCGCCTCGACGCGCTCGGGCGTGTAGACGTTGACGTCCGCGACGCCGCGCGGCGTCATCATCAGCCAGACGTTCTCGCTGACGAGCTGGAACGCGTCGCGGTCGGTCGAGACGACGCACGTCTTGATCCCGGCCTCGTCGGCGCGGGTCGCGAGCGTCGCGATCACGTCGTCCGCCTCCCAGCCCTCGAACTCGAGGTTGCGGTAGCCGAACGCCTCGACGATCGGCCGGAAGTACGGGAACTGCTCGCGCAGCAGGTCCGGCATCGGCCGCCGGCCCTCCTTGTAGAGTCCTCGGCCGAGCTCGGCCGCGGTGGACCGGCCGCGTGTCCCAGGCGACCGCGACGCCCTTCGGCCTGTAGTCCGCGAGCAGCTTGAAGAGCATGTTCGTGAAGCCGAGCAGCGCGTTCGTCGGCGAAGCCCTCGCTCGTCGCGAGCTCCTCCGGCAGCGCGAAGAACGCGCGGTAGGCGAGGTTGTTGCCGTCGACGAGGAAGAGCTCGGCGTCGCGCGCGGGCGCGTCGTCGAGCTCGAGCTCCGCTCCGGTCAGCGTCTTCGGCGACATCTCTGCGAGTGTACGGAACGTGACCGGGCCCGAGATCCAGCCCGTTCGAGGACGAGCACCTGGACGGCGCCGCGGCGCTGCTCGCTGCTCGCCATGCCCGCCACCGCGAGGTCGAACCACTGCTTCCGGCGGACGTCGACTTCCGCGCCGAGATCGAGAAGGAGCGCGACGAGCTCCCCGGAGTCGTCGCCCTCAGCGGCGGCGAGGTGGTCGGCTACCTGCTCGGCAAGCGACGTGAGGACAAGATCGGGGCGCACGTCTGGAGCTACGTCGCCGGTCATGCCGTGGAGGATCCTGAGCTCACACGCGACCTCTATGCCGCAGCAGCAGGCGCCTGGGTCGAGGCCGGCCTGACGCGGCACTTCTTCTACGTGCCGGCGATTCCCGAGCTCGTCGACCCGTGGTTCCGGCTCTCGTTCGGCGCATCGTCGGCGCTCGCGATGCGCGAGACTTCGCCGGAGGCGGCGGTCGACGCACACGTCGCCATTCGCGAGAGCACGCCCGACGACGTTCGGGCAGCGGCGCAGCTCGACCGCCTGATGGGAGAGTCGATGCTCCCCTCACCGAGCTTCTCCCACCACGAGCCGGACGACGAAGCCACCATCGTCGAGGAGTGGGCCGACACCTGGGAGAAGCCGGACACCTTCCGCCACTTCGTCGCCGAGCGCGACGGGCAGATCGTCGGGCACATCCTGCTCTACCGCCGGCCGCACGACCTCCGCGTGCCGGTCGACTCGATCGACCTCGCCGCGGCCTCGACCCGGCCGAGCGAGCGGGGGACCGGCGTCGGCGTCGCGCTCACCCACCACGTGATCGGCTGGGCGTACGAGCAGGGCTACCCGACCATGATCACGGACTGGCGCATGACCAACATGTTCGCGTCCCGCTTCTGGCCGAAGCGCGGGTTCCGGCCGTCGTTCCTCCGCGTCTACCGCTCGATCCCCTAGTGCCGCGGGTCCCGCTCCTGTACGGGTCGCGGATGGTCGTCGTCTCCGCTCCCGAGGACGCTGTCGTCCTTGCCCCTCCCCCGCCGCCGGACCGGCCGATCGAGGACGTCGGCGCGGCCGTCCGCGACGCGCTGCGCTTCCCGCTCGCGGGGCCGCCGCTCGAGGCGCTCGTCCGGCGCGGCGGCGCGGGCGACGATCCTCGTCGAGCCGCCGGCGCTCCCGATCCCGGCGCCCGCGACGCGACCCGCGGCAGGTCGGCGATCGTCGCCGCCGCGGACGAGCTCGAGCGGCTCGGCGTTCCGACCGAGCAGCAGACGATCCTCGTCGCCGCCGGCCTCGCCGCGCCGGCCGAGCCGCCGCTCGAGTGGAGAGCCTCGTCACCCCGGAGTTCGCGCTGCGCTTTCACGGCGAGGTCGCCGTCCACGACGCCGAGGATCCCGACCTCGTCGAGGTCGGCTGCACGCGGGCAGGCCGCTTCGCGTGCACCCCGCGCTCGTCGAGACGGACGCGGTCGTCACGGTGAGGGCCGCGGAGACCGTGCTGCACGGCGGCCCGGCCGCGCTGCTCGCCGCCGCCGACGCCGAGACGCTCCGCGTGCGGCGACTGCCGACTCGCTGCTCGAGACCCATCTGGCCGCAGGGCTGGGACCTCGCGCGTCGCGCTCGAGCGGGCGCTCGAGGCGCGGACGCCGCTGATCGGAGCGTCGCTCGTGCTCGACCTGCCGCGGCTCGGCGGCGCGCTCCGCGGCTACCCCTACGACCCCGAGGCAGTCGAGCGGGTCGCGTCGCTCGCGACTCGCGCGGGCGTTCGGGCTCGTGCCCGGGCCCGTGCGCGCGAGGACCTCGCGGCCCGTCCCCGCTCGAGCTGACCGCGTCCGCAGTCGTTCGCCGGGCCGCCGTCGGTCGCTCACGCGGAGGCGCTCGTGCGCAGTGTCGAGAACAAGGCGGCCCCGCTCGACGAGCCGCTCGACGCGACTCTGCATCGGGATCCCGCGGACGACGCCGTTCCTCCCACGCGAGCGGCCGAACGCGCTGCTGTCGCGCGACCCTCGGCCTCGGGCTCGCGCTACGGCTCTGGCGCGACCGCGTTCCCGGTGCGGAGGGCGGCACGGCCGATCCTCGCTCACCGCTTCCGCCGCCGCTTCGCGCATCCGACGCAGCAGCCCTACCGGACGTTCTTCCAGGCGACCCGGGCGCGGCCCGGAGCCGAGCAGCTCGGCGGAGGCCGAGCGCGCGCGCCGCTGCCGACCCGCGCGCGATCGGCGCCTACCGCGAGCGGGCGCACGTGCCACCCGCTGCTGCCGTTCGCGGACTGGGACGCGTGCCGGCCCGCGCTCGACCGGCTCGGCGCGGTGCTCGTCGCCGGCTGCCGCGACTCGGTCGCCGCGCGGCAGCTCGGGTTCGTCCCGACGCACGGCGTCGGCCGCGGCGCTCGAGATGGCGCGCGGCCTGGCCGGCGGGCGCCCCGAGTCGGCTTCCTGCTCTCGCCGCCCTACTTCCCGCTGGACGTCGGCGGCAGGGCTAGGCGGCCTACTCCTCGCCGAGGTACGTCTTGCGGACCTCGCTCGTTCTCGCGCAGCGCCTTCGCGTCGTCCGCGAGCGCGATCGTGCCGGTCTCGAGCACGTAGCCGCGCTCGGCGACGTCGAGCGCCATCAGCGCGTTCTGCTCGACGAGCAGGATCGGCGTCCCCTGCTCGTTGATCTCGATGATGATCTCGAAGATCTTCTCGACGAAGATCGGCGCGAGGCCCATCGAGGGCTCGTCGAGCAGCAGCAGCTTCGGGTGCGCCATCAGCGCGCGGCCGATCGCGACCATCTGCTGCTCGCCGCCCGAGATCGTCCCCGCCTTCTGCGACTTGCGCTCGGCGAGCCGCGGGAAGAGGTGGAAGACGCGGTCGAGGTCCTCCTTCAGCCCGCGCTTGTCCTTGCGCTGGAACGCGCCCATCTCGAGGTTCTCGAGCACGGTCATGCGCGGGAAGAGCTTGCGGCCCTCGGGCGACTGGGCGACGCCCTTGCGCCACGATGTCGTGCGGCGCCTCGTTGGTGATGTCCTCGCCCTGGAAGCGGATCCGGCCCCGCCGCGGGTGGTTCAGCCCGTTGATCGAGCGGAGCGTCGTCGACTTGCCGGCGCCGTTCGCGCCGATCAGCGTGACGATCTCGCCCTGGCGCACCTCGAGCGTGACGCCCTTGAGCGCGTGGATCGCGCCGTAGTAGGTGTGGATGTCCTCGAGCTCGAGGATCGCGCCGTCCGGCGTCTGTTCGCTCATGACGCGACCGCCGCCTTTCCGAGATAGGCCTCGATCACGCGCGGGTCCTTCTGGACCTCCTGCGGCGCTGCCCTCCGCGATCTTCTCGCCGTAGTCGAGCACGGTGACGCGGTCGGAGATCCCCATCACGACGCGCATGTCGTGCTCGATCAGCAGCACCGTCAGCCCGCGCTCGGCGCGCAGCTCGTCGACGAAGTCCGTGAACTCGCGCCGTCTCCTGCGGGTTCATGCCGGCGGTCGGCTCGTCGAGGAGCAGCAGCTTCGGCTCCGTCGCGAGCGCGCGCGCGACCTCGAGCCGCCGCTGGTCGCCGTAGGGCAGGTTGCGTCGCGTAGTCGTCGTCCCGGCCCTCGAGGCCGAGCAGTAGCGCGAGCAGCTCGCGCGCCTTCTCCGTCGCGCCGCCGCCTCCTCGCGCTTGACCCGCGGCGTGCCGAGGATCGCGCCGAGATCCCGCCCTTCAGGCGCGAGTGCATCCCGACGAGCACGTTCTCGAGCGCGGTCATGTCCTGGAAGAGGCGGATGTTCTGGAACGTGCGCGCCGATCCCGCGCTCGGTGACCGCGTGCGGCGGCTTCGCCGTGATGTCCTCGCCCGTCGAAGTCGATCCGCCCCGCGGTCGGCTTGTAGACGCCGGTGATCATGTTGAAGAACGTCGTCTTGCCGGCGCCGTTCGGGCCGATCAGGCTGACGATCGCACCCGCGCGGGATCGTGAAGTCGATGTCGGAGACGGCGACGAGGCCGCCGAACTCCTTGCGGATCTGCCTGGCTTCGAGCAGGTTGGCGCCATCAGGTTCCCGGCGCCTCTGCGTACACGGGCGTGTCGTGCGTTCCGACGTCGTAGCAGGTACTCGTCATGCGTCCCATGCTGCGAACTCGCGCTTGCGGCGCGCGCTCGGGAGCAGGCCCTGGGGCGGAGCAGCATGATCACGACGATCAGCACACCGTAGATCCCGACCTGGTACCCGGGCACGTCGATGTGCATGCCGAGGTTCTGGTTCAGCCAGGCGCCGATGTTCGCGAGGCCCTCCTGGTTCAGGTACTCGAGGAGGGCGGCGCCGAGCAGGACGCCCCAGACATTTCCCATCCCGCCGAGGATGACCATGCAGAGGATGAACACCGAGATGTTGAAGTAGAAGTCCTGCGGGAACGTCGAGCTCTTGAAGGACGCGTAGTACGCGCCCGCGAGGCCGCCGAAGAACGCGCCCATCGCGTACGCCCACGTCTTCGTCCGCATCAGCGGGATGCCCATCGCCGAAGCGGCGATCTCGTCCTCGCGGATCGCGATCCACGCACGGCCGAGGCGCGAGTCGCGCAGTCGCAGCGAGCAGAAGATCGTGAACCCGAGCAGGAGCAGCGCGACCCAGAAGAAGACGTTCGCGGTCCCCGTGATCAGGAAGTTCGCCGGCAGGAAGCCGCCGGTCAGTCCGACAGCCGGTTGCCGAAGCCGGGCGAGTCGATCGGCGTGATCCCCTGCGGGCCGCCGGTCAGGTTGAAGCCGGTGTTGAAGAGGTCGTTTCCGTTCCGGGCGACCTGCGGCATGATCTCGCCGAAGCCGAGCGTGACGATCGCGAGGTAGTCGCCGCGGAGACGCAGGGTCGGGAGGCCGATCAGCACGCCGATCATCGCCGTGAGCACGCCTGCGAGGACGAGCAGCGCCCAGATCGTGACGTGGATGCCGGCCAGGTGCGGATCGATCCCGACGGCCCCGAGGTGGAATGTTCGCGTGGGGAACTGGAGCGACGCGAACCAGGCGGCGGTGTAGGCGCCCATCGCGTAGAACGCGACGTAGCCGAGGTCGAGCAGCCCCGCGTAGCCGACGACCATGTTCAGGCCGACGGCCATCATCATGAACACGATCATGTTCACGCCCGTCTCGACCGACGGCGCCGGCCCGAAGACCGGGATCGTGAACAGGTCGCCGACGTAGAACGGGTAGGTGATCGCCAGGCCGATCACGATCAACGGGACGACCTTCTTGCCGATCGGCATCTTCTTCTCCGCCAGGGGGGTCGATTCGGCCCCGCGACGGCCGAGCCACGGCGGCGCGATCAGCGCGATCAGCGTCCCGACCCCCGCGATCACCCCGTTCCGCGTGCTCGAGGTCGCAAAGCCGATGATCACGCCGGCGGCGAGACCCGCGAGGATCGCGATCGGGATGACGACTCGGAGCTCGAGGTCGGGGAGCGCCCTCCACTCGGGGATGACGATCACCGCGATCACCAGGAAAACGATGTAGGCCGAGGCGTCGAACGTCAGGATCGAGCCGCCCGACTGCCCGAAGAAGTGCTCGAGGGTGTTGACGAAGAGCGAGAGCAGGAAGGCGAGCACCCCGGCGAGCCCGACCTTCGCGGCGCGCCGCTGCCACGGCCGCCAAGAGTGGATAGCGCTCTTTCGAGAGGCCGAAGATCCCCACGAAGCGCCACCAGTGCCTGCCGAGGTCGCGGCGGTTCGTCCACAGGCCGGTGACGCGTTCGCCGAGGCTCACGTCATGCCCCCTCCGGCGTGCGCTCGCCGAGCAGGCCCTCCGGACGGAAGACGAGGATCAGGATCAGGACGGCGAAGATCAGCGAGTTGGTCCAGTCGGTTCCCGGGGTGTGCCATTCCAGGCCGTTGTTGAACTGCTCGATCAGACCGATGCAGATCGCGCCGAGCACCGCGCCGGGAAGGTTCCCGATCCCACCGAGGACGGCGGCCGTGAAGGCGAACAGGCCGAGGCGGAAGCCCGTGTCGAACTGCACGTTGGTGACGAAGAGCGCGTAGAGGACGCCTGCGAAGCCGGCGAGCAGCCCGGCGATCAGGAAGGTGAACGAGATCGTCTTGTTGACGTCGATGCCCATCATCGCCGCGGCGTCCTTGTCCTGGGCGACCGCACGCATCGCCTTTCCCTGCTTCGTCTTCTGGACGAGCCAGACGAGGAGGAACAGCGTCGGGATCGTGACCACGAAGACGATCAGCTGGTCCCAGCCGAAGTCGGCGTCGCCGATCGTGAAGATCTTTCCCTGCGGGAGGATGTCGTCGCGGATCGAGACCGGCGCCGGGCCCTTCCAGCGCAGGCCGACGTTCTGGAGGATGAAGGACACGCCGATGGCGGTGATCAGCGGCGCGAGTCGCGGCGCCCCGCGAAGCGGCCGGTAGGCGACGGTCTCGATCGTTATGTTCAGCAGGCCGGTGAATCCCGCTGCGATCAGGAGCATCGGAATGATCCAGACGAGCACGCTCCCGGACTCGGTGAGACCGAACCACGCGACCATCGAGGTCGTCAGCATCGCGCCGAGCATGAAGACGTCGCCGTGGGCGAAGTTGATCAGCTCGAGGATCCCGTAGACGAGCGAGTACCCGAGCGCGATCAGCGCGTAGACCATCCCGAGCGTCAGCCCGACCAGGAAGAGGTCGATCCAGTGCGTGGGGGTCTTGATGAAGTTGACGAGGAGCCAGACGCCGACCAGCGCGACGAAAAGGAACCCGAGGATCTGGATCGGCTGCGGCCGGTAGCGGCGTCGCAGCGCGGGGAGTTGCTCGTCGGCGGTCTGGGTCGCCACGGGAAGCGGCAAGCTTAAACGGCTCACGTTGCGTTTACGAGCGGGGTCTGCAAAGAGGGTGGGGACTACAATTCCGGGCGCGCGGCGGTGTCGGAACTGGTAGACGAGGCGGCCTCAAAAGCCGCTGCCCTTCGGGGCGTGTGGGTTCGATTCCCACCCGCCGCATGCATAACGTCGGACAGGCTGGAGCCTGTCCCTGAATAGACTCGGGCCGATGAAGCGCGTCGGCGTGCTCACCGGCGGGGGCGACTGCCCCGGCCTGAACGCGGTCATCCGGGCCGTCGCGCGGCGGTGCTTCTCGCGCGGCTACGCGGTCGTCGGGATCGCCGACGGCTGGCGCGGGCTCGTCGAGAACGACCTCGAGCCGCTGACCGGCGCAAGAGGTGTCGGGGATCCTGCCGCGCGGCGGGACGATCATCGGCACCTCGCGGACGAACCCGTACAAGGTCGAGGGCGGCGTCGAGCGCGTGCTCGAGCACTTCGCCGGGGCCGCCCTGGACGCGCTGGTTGCGATCGGCGGCGAGGACACGCTCGGCGTGGCGGCGCGCCTCTACGCCGAGCAGGAGCTGCCGGTCGTGGGCGTCCCGAAGACGATCGACAACGACCTGTCCGCAACCGACTACACGTTCGGCTTCGACACGGCGGTCTCGATCGCGACCGAGGCGATCGACCGGCTGCACACGACCGCGGAGTCGCACAACCGCGTGATGGTGGTCGAGGTGATGGGCCGCCACACCGGCTGGATCGCGGTGATGAGCGGGATCGCCGGCGGCGCGGACGTGATCCTGATCCCCGAGCAGCCGGTCAGCGTCGAGTTCGCGTGCGCCGAGCTGCGCAAGCGGCACGAGCGCGGCAAGAGCTTCTCGATCGTCGTTGTCAGCGAAGGCTACAAGCTCACCTTCGACTCCGGCGAGGAGCGCGAGGTCACGCAGGAGGCCGAGCTCGACCAGTTCGGACACGTCCGCCTCGGCGGCGTCGGCGAGCAACTCGCGCGCGAGATCGAGGAGCGCACCGGCTTCGAGACCCGCGTGACGGTGCTCGGCCACGTCCAGCGGGGCGGCTCGCCGACCGCGCGCGACCGGGTGCTCGCGACCCGCTACGGGCTGAAGGCGGCCGACCTCGTCCACGAGGGGAACTTCGGGCGCATGGCGGCGCTGCACGGCGACGCGATCGTGGACGTCTCGCTGGCCGAGGCGACCGCGGAGCTGAAGACCGTGCCGCCCGAGTGGTACGACGTGGCCCGCGCCTTCTTTGGCTAGCTCGACCGCGCCGCTGCGGCGCGTGCTCGTGCGCCGGCCGCCCGCCGACTGCTCCGACTGGGAGCGCTACCGCTGGCTCGCCGCGCCGGACCCGGCCGCACTCTCGGTCGAGCACGAGAGCCTCTGTGCCGCGCTCGAGGAAGCCGGCGCCGAGGTCGTCGTCGCCGAGCCGACGACGCTCGACGGGATCTACGTCTACGACCCGGCGCTGATCTCGGACGAGGGCGCGATCCTCCTCCGCCCCGGGAAGGCAGAGCGCGCCGAGGAGCCGGATGCACTGGGCCCGGAGCTCGAACGGGCGGGCGTGAAGATCGCCGGCCGCCTCGGGGAGCCGCTGCTCGCGGAAGGCGGCGACTTCTTCTGGCTCGACGGCCGGACGCTCTGCGGCGGCCGCGGCTACCGCACGAACTCGGACGCGCTGGACGCGCTCGAGCGGCTGCTGGGCGTCGAGTTGCTCGTCTTCGACCTGCCGAACCACCACGGCCCGGCGGCCTGCCTCCACCTGCTCTCGCTGCTCAGCCCGCTCGCCGCCGACCTCGTCGTCGCCTATCCCCCGCTCCTGCCCGTGCGGCTCGCGCAGCTGCTCGACGAGCGCGGCATCCGCATCGTCGAGGTGCCGGACGAGGAGTTCGAGACGCTCGGCTGCAACGCGCTCGCGCTCGCTCCGCGGGTCGCCCTGATCCCCGAGCAGAACCACGAGACGCGCCGGCGGCTCGAAGCGGCCGGCGTCGAGGTGCTCGTCTACCGCGCCGCGGAGCTGAGCAAGGGCGAGGGCGGGCCGACCTGCCTCACGCTTCCGCTTCAGCGCGGCTAGCGGTCAAGCATCTAGCGGCCGCCACTCGTAGCGCACGTCCGGCGTGCGCTCCTCGTTGTTGGAGCCGTCGGTCTCGTAGAGCGGCCGTGCGCCGTGGGACTCGTAGAAGCGCCGGGCGCGCTCGTTGTCGCGGAAGACCCAGAAGCCGAACCGCTCCGGGCGCCGCTCCTGGACGTGGCGGAACAGCGCCGCGCCGACGCCGGCGCGCTGGTGCCCCGGTGCGACGTAGAAGGCGTCGAGCTCGTCGCCGTTCAGGATCGCGAACCCGGCGACCCCGTCTTCGCGCTCGAGCACGAACACCTCGTCGGTCTCGACCCGGCCGCGGAAGTGCTGGAGCTCGTCGCCGGGGTCGTGCAGCACCGGCAGCCACGGCATCGCCTCGGCGCGTGACTCGCGGAAGATCCTGGCGATCGCCTCGGCGTCTTCCGGCCCGGCGCGCCGGATCACGCCAACAGCTCGACGAGCGGGAACGAGCGGTGCCGCCGCGGCGGGACGAGGAAGTTCTGGCGGTGCGTCGTCCGCAGGATCGAGTTGAAGCCCTGCCCGCGGTCGCGCGGCTCGAACGGCAGCTTCGTCCCGTCCGGCAGATGCCCGTCCATCGCCAGGCGGCCGCGGTTGAAGTCGTCGCTCGAGGGGTTGAAGACGACGAAGTGGACGCCGGCGGCGGCCGTGTCGTCCATCGCGTCCCGCTCCGGGTGCGCGCTCCAGAAGAACGGGTTGTCGAGCGTGTTGAAGTCGGCCCGGTGCGGGATCGCCGTGCCCGGCCCGTAGATCGCGCCGCTCGTGCCGACGGCCGTCGAGGGCAGGCGGGAGACGGTCTGAAGAGATGCCGAATGGCCGATCTGCTTCGTGCGCACGAAGTCGCGCTTGACGCGGGCCACGTCCGAGACGTCGTCGGGGCCCTGCGGCACCGTCTGGACATCCGGCCTGACGTGCAGCCCCGGGCGGAAGACGGTCGAGACGCGCTCGTCGTGCGGAAAGTTCACGTACCAGGCCTCGAGGTCCTCGCTGATGTGCGCGACGGCGAGGTGCGTGCCCTCGGCGAAGTAGCCGCCCGGCGAGTAGCCGAGCTCCTCGATGTTCGCGATCTTCGGCGGGCCGAGGCCGGCCTTCTGCGTCGAGGTGAAGCCGAGGAAGAGCTCGGAGCCGTCCGGGATCAGGAACGAACCGGGGACCTGCGCCGCGACCGCCATCTTCTTCGGCAGCCCCTGCCCGCCGTGGAAGCCGCCGCCGGCGAAGCCCTTGCGGATGCTCGTCACCTCGAAGATGTCGAGGCCCTGGAAGATCGACTTCGACCCATCCGCGATGTGGTCGAGCCGGTCGCTGCGGAGCAGGACCGCGACGTCGTTTGCCTCGAGGATCGTCTCCGGCGGGTCGCTCGGGAAGCGGATCGAGTCGAGCAGCACCCGGACTTCCTTGTCCTTGGTCTTCGACGCGCGGCGGTCGACCGGGATGTGCTCGCCGGCGAGCCTGGGCACGTAGCGGCGGAAGTACGGGAGCCCCCACGCGACGGTCACGCCGAGCCCGGCGGGCGTCTGCTCGTACCGCTCGTCGAGCTTCGCGAGGACGCTCTCCAGCGCACCCTGGGCGCCGGCGAGATCGCTCTTCCGGTCGGCCAGCGCGATGCGCGCGGTGACGAGCTGGTGGTGGAGCGGCGGAACGACGACCTCGACGCTCGTTGTCCTCGACGACGCGGACGCCCTGGAGCAGGTGCTGCTCCGGCGTCAGCCCTTCCGCCGCCGGACGGGCCGGCGACCCGCTCAGCTGATCGACGAGCTCGTAGATGCCGACCGCGCCGAGCCCCGCGACCGCCCCGCCCGCGATCAACTGCCTCCGTGTCAGACGCATCGCGCTAGCGGGGCTGCACCAGGACGAGCGAGCCCATCATCCGGTTCATGTTCTGGACGATCCGCGGCAGGGTGTACGGCGGCGCGATGTGCTCGCTGAGCGTGTACAGCGTCCCGCCGTGCCGCCACGCGTAGAGGAGGTGCCACTGGTCGGCGTCCTGGTTGACCGTGTAGGTGTCACCCGGAAGCCGCCGAGTGTCTTCTCGCCGCGGGAGTCGGCGAAGCACGGAACGGACGTGACGTGCTTCTTGCCGCCGACGAGCTCGATGTTGCGGCAGCTCGGGATCTTCGTCACGCCCGGATAGCCGCGCAGATTGATGTGGATCTCCTCGTTCTTCTCCTGCCAGACGAAGCCGATCAGGTAGCTGCGGTCCTCTGGAGACCGAGTCGATGTTGTTCCAGCGGCCGCCGATCTGGCCCGTCAGCGGATCGGGGATCCAGCTCGGGCAGTAGACGGGGGCGTCGATCTTGTTCGCCAGCCGCTGCCAGCTCGCGTGCCAGGCCTTCGGGCACGAGCGCGTGGACTTCTGCGCGACCTGCGTCGCGTAGGAGCCGCCGCCGCAGCCGGCAAGGGCGAGCGCCAGGGGGATCAGGAGCAGCGTCTTTCTCATAGCCGGTAGAGGGAGACCCAGGGCCCGGTCAGTCCGTGCCCCGCTTCCACATGGTAGACCCGCCTTGCGCGGGTTCGCAGCTCGTCGTAGAACTGGGCCTCTTTGGGGTACCTGTCGCGGGCGGCGAGGACGCGGTCGGCGATCGCGCCCGTCACGAGCACGTAGTGGACGCCCTGGGCGCGAAGCCGTGCGATGTCGCGGTCGGGGTCGAACGCCCGCCCCGGCCCGGGCAGGGCGAGGCCGACGATCGGGTGGCCCCCGAGCGGCGGGGTCGAGGATTCCGCGGCGAGCGTCGCGTGCGGGGGGACGTGTTGGACGATCCAGGCGTGCGCGACGGCGCGCGTGTCGGTGCGCGTCAGGCGTACGTCGTCGCCGATCGCCCAGACGAGCGGGACGATCAGGCAGCCGAGCGTGATCGGAGCGAGAATCCGCTGCCTCCCCGCGAGCGCCGCCAGCGCCGGGACGAGCGGCAGCACGTACCGGTCGAAGTGCGCGCGGATCGTCAGCAGGTCGACGAGGTAGGCGAGCACGAAGGACGCGAGGATCAGGTCGGTCCTGGTGCGGCGGTGGAGCGCGAGCGCCAGGCCGATCACGCCGATCACGAGCGCGGGGCCGAAGCCGTCCCAGAGCTTCCCCGTGAACGAGAACAGCGCCCAGGAGTCGTGCTCGAAGCCGAGCCAGCCCTCGCGGGCGAGGCGCTGGACGCGGCTCGCGTCAGCCCAGGCCTGGTGCGGGTGGACCAGGACGTACGGGCTCGTCGCGAGAAAGGCGACGGCTGCGATCCCGAGCGAGTAGCCGAGCCGGCGCCACTTCCCCCACGCCGCGACGACGAGCGGGACGACCAGGAACACGGCCGGGTACTTCGCGCTCGCCGCGAGCCCGGCGGCGAGGCCCGCGAGCTCGAGCCGGCCCGTGACGGCGAACGCGAGGCTGACGGCGATCAGCGCGGTCATCGGGACGTCGGTGACGGCCATGTGCGAGTAGGCGACGCCGATCGTCTCGACGGCAACCGCCGCGGCGGCGACGAGGCCGGCCGTCTTCCCGTACGCCGCGCGGCCGAGCCACCACGCGGCGGCGACGGCGGCAACGCCGAACGCGACGACGATCAGCCGCGCGGTCAGGTACGACGGCTCGTCCTGCCACGCCTGGAACGGCGCGAGCACGTAGAGCAGCAGCGTCGGGTAGTCGAACCAGTGCGGATCGGGCCCGGCGCCGTGCACCATCGCCCACGCGCGCGGGACGATGTTCTGCTCGTCGGGGTTGAGCAGCCCGCCGAACGGGAGGCCGTACGCGATCCCGACCAGGCGCAGCGCCGCCGCGAGCGCCAGGATCGCGGCGAGGACTAACGCCCCGCCGGCTCTAGACCTCTTGAGGCGGAGCGCCACCGACGAGGTGGGCGACGGACGCGCCGCCGACGAGGACGGCATCCACGCCGGCCCGCTCCAGGGCGATGACGTCGTCACGCGTCGCCGCCTGGAGATCGGCGATCGCGAGCTTGCCCGCGGGGACATCGGGGAGCAGGTCGAGGATCCGCTCCAGGTCCTCCTCGTCGTCGTCGGCCTCGCGCGGCGAGAGCAGGAAGATCTCGGGCTCGATCCGCTCGAGCGACGCGGCCAGCGACTCCTCGTCGTGGACGTCGACGACGATCTCCAGCCCGAGCTCGGTCGCGCGGGCGTGCAGATCCTCGAGGTGCTCCTCCTCGTCGTGGTCCTCGGCGACGATCAGGCACGCGTCCGCGCCGGCCTCCCGCGCGGCCTCCGGTGAAGCGTCGACGCGGAAGAGGATCGGGAGCGAGGTCGAGTCTCGGATGCCCTCGACGGAGCCGACCACCGCGAGGCCCTCCGCTCCGTCCCCCTCGGCCGTGGTCGCGCCGGCGGCGTCGCGCACGAGCGCGACGATCGAGATGCCGTCCCCTTCGGAGATCGCCTGGCTGAGGCGTCGCGCCCCGGTCACTGGCGGGGATCGTACTGCGGCGCGAGGGTGCTCATGTGCCGATCGGGTGCCACACCGTCTTCAGCTCGAGGAAGGCGGCGATCTCCCACGGGCTCTGCGCCGTCGCGGCGCCTCTGACCACGCGCTTGACGTTGTCCGCGGCGGCACGCTCGAGCTCGGGCGCGAGGCCGTCGGCGCCCGTGACGTCGATCGCGTTCACATCCATGTGCGCGGCCAGCCACGGCGCGAGCTCGGCGCGGTTGCCGGTGAGGATGTTGACGACGCCGCCCGGCACGTCCGAGGTCGCGAGCGCCTCTGCGAGCTCGATCGCGGCGAGCGGGTGCTGCTCGGAGGCGACGACGACCGCCGCGTTGCCTCCGACGATCGCGGGGGCGAGCCTGGAGACGAGCCCCTCGAGCGCGGGCTCGTCGGGAGCGAGGATGCCGACGACGCCGGTCGGCTCCGGGATGGTGAAGTTGAAGTACGGCCCGGCGACCGGGTTCGTCCCGCCGAGCACCTGCGCGAGCTTGTCCGCCCAGCCCGCGTACCAGACCATGCGGTCGATCGCCGTGTCGACCTCCTGCGCGCCCGAGCAGTACGTGGCGAGGTCGGCGTGCCGGGACTCCATCGTCTCGGCGATCCGGTAGAGCACCTGGCCGCGGTTGTACGCGGTCGCCCCGGCCCAGCCGGCCTGCGCCG
>CAVZWR010000012.1:0-43198 GCA_963779025.1 uncultured Actinomycetes bacterium | reverse complement strand
CATCGTCCCGGCGAGGATCGGCAGCGCGTTGGTGAAGAGAGTCGACACGCCCGCGGTCGCGAGCGCGCCGCCGCGCTGGAAGCCGAGCTGGAGAGCGACGAACGCGAGCCCGTGGCAGGCGAGCACCGCGACCACGAACGCGACGGCCGCTCCACCGCCGACGGCCGCCTTGGTCGCCACATCACCGGACGCGTAGAGGACGCCCGCCGCGATGCCGAAACCCACTCCGCCTGGCACGCGGGCCGCGGCGAGCGCCGCGCCGACGAGCGAGACGGTGATCCAGAGGCCGACCGCGGCGGCGGAGCCGTGCCGACCGGTCGCGGTGTGTCCAGCGAGCGAGATGCCGAGGAGCAGAAGGCCGACGAGCGAGACGCCGACGCCGGCCCACTCGCGGCGCGAGAGTGTCACCCCGGTCGTCCGTTCCACGAGCAGGGCGAGCAGACCGATTCCCCCGGCGGCCACAGCCTGAACGAGCGAGAGCGGGGCGAGCGTCAACGCCACGACGTAGAGCCCCCAACCGCCGAGCCCGGCGACGAAACCGGCGAGCCAGCGGAGGTTCGAGAAGAGCAGCCGGAGCGAGCGCAGCGGTCTCCGGACGGACAGCGGCGGCAGCGACGACGCCGCCCCGTGCTGGGTGAAGAACCCCCAGTTCAGCGCAGCGGCGGAGCCGAGGGCGAGGACGAGACCCACGGCGACGGAGAGGCTCATCGCCCCGCTCCTGTGCCGGCACCTGTGCTCAATATGAGCCTTCGTCGGGCTTACGGCTCATGCCGGTGGCGGCCGCTGAACGGGAGGTACGCCTCGGCGGCCAGAGCGGCGATTCCGACGCGTGGCAGGTCACGCCGGCGCTCGTAGACGACGAACCGCCGCTCCCAGCTCGGAAAGAACTTGCGGTTGAAGAGCAGGAGGTTGTCGAGCTGGAAATGGCCCTTGAGCGTCAGCAGCGCCCTCCGCTCGACGCGCTGAACTGCCGAGAGCTCGGCCTGTGGTGCGAGCAGCGCGGCAAACGGCGCGAAGTTCAGCGAGATTCGTTCGATGCGATGAGCGCGGGCCCACTCCACGGTCTCGCAGACGAGCCACTCGTTGAACCCGTTCGGCGTCGTCCGCAGGCGAGGCATGGACGAGAGCGAGAGCGCGGAGCCCGGCTGCGAGACGGCGAAGTGGAGGAAGCCTTCCGGCTCGCCGTCAGCGTTGCGACCGATCACGAACAGCGCGTCCTCGCCCTCGAGCCGAAACAGCGCGTCCAGTGCCATCACGAACCCGCGCGACGGAGCCGCGCCTCGCCAGGCCCGCGCAATGGCCTCGATCCGCCCACGCAGCTCCGGCCCGATCTCGCGCGGGTAGAGCGCGGTGGACGTGTAGCCGGAGGCGGTCAGCCGGTGGACGGACTGGCGCACCTTGCGAATGGGTCGCCCGTCGAGCGAGAACGCAGCCGTCTCGATCACCGCCTCGTCCCCGTGGTAGAGCGCGTGGAGCCCGTGCATCCGGTAGAGGTCGAGGCAGCGCTCACAGGCGCCGAGGATCGCGATCCGCCAGTCGCGCGAACGGGCAAAGGCGATGAAGCGCTCGACGAGCAGGTCGAACTCGGAGGGCGGGCCGATGGGGTCTCCCGAGACCACCGCGACCCCACCGACCACGCGGTAGGCGAGAAACGCGCGCTCGTCCTCGCTGAAGAAGTACGACTTGTCGGCACGGAGCACGAACGGCGCGAGCGTGTCAGCGCCCCAGGCGAGGACGAGGGAGCGGGCCGTCTCCCGCTCACGCGCCTCCTGCCCGAGGCGGTAGCGCCACGGCGCGAGCCACGCGGTGAGCAGCCACGCGGCCGCGGCCAGGCCGAGGATGAAGACCGAGAGAGGGAACCACTCGCCGAAGGAGTCGCCGACATGCGCCGAGCCACCGAGCGACAGGCCGGCGAGCGAGCGGCCCGTCTCGCGGACTACGAAGCCGAGGGTGTACGGCTGGTCGGCCGAGATCCGGTTGATCCAGAGCGCGGCCGCGGCGTAGGCGGCGATCGCCGCCACCCCCAGGGCCGCACGGGCGACCAGGCGCGGGCTCGCCGCCGAATCGCCGGGCGCGGTGAAGTCCTGCCGCCGGGCGACGAGCGCGACGGCGACGAACGCGGCGAACGCCGCCCCACCGTCGAACCCGTGCAGAACGTGGAGGGACGCGAGCCCGAGCAGCAGCCCGACCGCGAGCCGATGTGCGCGGTGCTTTCTCCGCGACAGGCCGCGGGCGACCAGCACCAGTGCGAGACCGAGCGGGACGACGAGCGCGCTCGCCAGTGGGTGCACCCGCTCGGGCGCGAGCGTCTGCAGCAGCGTGTCGGGCCGTTCGGGCAGCACGGCATCGAGCACCCCGACCAGGCCGGTGACGGCCACTGCGACGGCGAGCAGGAGCGGAGCACGCGGGCTCGCCGTTCGCCGCGGACGGCCGAGCAGCGCGCCCCCGAGGCCCGCCAGCACGGCCGGCAGGTAGACGGCGCGCAGCGAGGCCGCGGCGGCGAACGCGTCGTGGGCCGCAATCTGCCGGACGGTGAGCAGCGCGACCCCGACCGCGAGGTAGCCCCAGAGCCCGACACCGAGCGCGAGCAACGCCGCCGCCGTGAGGCGCTCGGTGCCGAGCGCACGCGTGATCAGGCCGAGCAGGAGGCCCGCCGCCAGCCAGACCGAGACGAACAGGACGAGCGAGGTCGAGTCGTGGCGGGCGAGCTCGTCGAAGGGCAGCGCGTCGCCGATCCGTGGTCGAAACGGTCCCGTCGACCGCAGCAGGTAGAGCCAGCCGGTGGAGGCGATCGTCACGGCCAGGCACGCGAGCAGCGCTGCACCGAGGCTCGCCGCTCGGAGGACGGCTCTCATGCCAGGTGTCTCGCGGCCGCGAGCAGCGCGACGGCGGCGTTGCCGCGCCACAGCGCCCAGTTGTGCCCGCCCCGGCGAATGAGGAAGCGATGCGGGATGCCGAGCCGCCCCAGGTCGGCGGCGAACTGCCGGTTCTGCCCGAGCAGGCGGTCGTCGGAGCCCGAGTAGAACCAGAAGCGCGTGCCGGCGGCGCGGAGCGCCCCTGCCACGTGACCGATCTGGAGCAGCGGGCTGTTCGCGTCGAGCCGCGCGCGGTCCTGCCCGAAGATCGAGCGGATCGGATCGGCCTGCTCGTAGCCGGACCAGCTCTCCACCAGCCGGAACTCGCGGGGGTGGTGAAGGGCGATGTCGATCGCTCCGTAGCCGCCCTCGGACAGACCACCGATCGCCCGGGCCGTGCCGGTCGGGATCGTCCGATAGCGGGCGTCGACGGCGCGGACGAGATCGCGCGAGACGAACGTCGACCAGCCCTCCCGCGGCCGCACGCCGTCGACCCATTCCTTGTCGGTGAACGTCCCGGTCGAACCGAAGGGCATCACGAGGATCAAGGGCCGGATCCGGCGGCGCGCGACGAGAATGTCCTCGACCACGCCCATGCGCACGGTCTGCAGAAATGCCCCGGGCCGGCCGGGAAAGCCGTGTAGGAGGTAGAAGGCCGGGTAGCGCCGGTGCGGGGAGCGGCTGTATCCCGGCGGCAGGTAGACGTCGACGGGCTGGCGGCGGCCGCCGAGCGCCGGGCTCGACACGTAGATCCGCTCGACCATGCCTTTCGACGAGACGAATGCCGGATCGGTCGGGGCGGGAAAGCCGCGGTAGAGCCAGTAGCCGCGTGCGTATCGGTAGACGCCCAGACCGCCGACCACGACGAACAGCGCGATCAGACCGACCGCAACGACCGTTCGGCCGGGCACTCCACCGCTGGCGACGATCTCTTGGCTCGGGCCCGCCATCGCTTCCTCGAGACCGGTTATAGGCGGGGCCCGTTAACCCGGGGTTGCGCCGCGTTAAGCCTCGGAGAAGATCCGGTTACGACGCACCGCCCGCCTGCGCCCGCCAGCTATCACGTCAGGGTGTTGGCAGCCGCGCTCGTCACGCTCGCCCTCGCCGCCGGCGTCCACGGCCGGACGGGCGAGGACTCGCTCCGGTCACGCGCCCTGGACGGCACCCTCCCGTTCACGGTCTACCTGCCCGCCGGCTACTCGAGCTCCCGACTCCGGTATCCGGTCATCTACTTCCTCCACGGCCTGCCTGCCTCACCGTACGCCTACCGGGGGATCGGGTTCATCACCTCCGCTCTCGACGCCCTCGGGCGGCCCGCGATCGTGATCGCGCCGCGCGGCGCACGCGACGGCGACAGCGATCCGGAGTACCTCGACTGGGGCACGGGCCGGAACTGGGAGACGGCAATCGCCACGGAGCTGCCGCGGTACGTCGACGCTCACTACCGGACGATCCGCGATCGCCGCGGCCGCGCGCTGGTCGGGCTGTCCGCGGGCGGGTACGGCGCCGTGCTGCTCGCGGTCCACCACCTCGACGACTTCTCCGTGATCGAGTCCTGGAGCGGGTACTTCCGCCCGACCAACCCGGCGGGCACGGCCGTGATCCCGCATACGCCGGCCCAGAGCGCCCACACGCTCGTCCCGCAGCTTCGCGCGGACGAGCGAAAGCGGCCGACGTTTTTTGCCTTCTACGTCGGCGCCGCCGACAAGCGCTTCCGCGCCGAGAACGAGCAGCTCGACCGGGAGCTGCGGGCCGCACGCGTGCCCCACGTGTTCCGGGTCTACCCCGGCGCACACGACCAGTCGGTGTGGAGTGCCCACGCACGCGCCTGGCTCTCGCTCGCGCTGGATCACCTCCGGCCCGCGGTCGCCCCATGACCGGTCGGCTCGTCGCGGCCCTGGCCGGCCTGACGCTCGCCGCCGGAGTCCACGGCTCGACTCCCACCTCGGCTCCGCGCGGCTTCGTCCGGATCGCCGGCGGCCCGAACGGCGGCACCGTCGTCCAGGGGTGGATCCCGAACCCGATCCTGCCGCGCTTCTTCCGCCCGACCGTCGTGTACCTGCCGTCCGGCTACGACCCCACCCGTCGGTACCCGGTGCTGTACCTGCTCCAGGGCTTCCCGGGCTCGCCCTACCAGTACGTCGACGGCATCGACCTGCCCACAGCCGCGGACACTCGCATCGCAGCCGGAACGCTGCCGCCGTTCATCGCCGTGATCCCCCCGGCGGGGATCGACGCCTACCACGGTGACTGGACCGGCGTCTGGGAGCGATACCTGATCCGGAACGTGATCCCTTGGGCCGACGCAAACCTGCCGACGATCGCGTCGCGCCGCGGACGCGTGCTCGCCGGCCTCTCGGCGGGAGGCTACGGAGCCGTCGACATCGGGCTCCGCCACCCCCGCCTCTTCTCCACGCTCGAGTCCTGGAGCGGCTACTTTCGCCCGCTGCGGGCCGGTGCGCTCGTGCACGCGAACGCTGCGGGCCTCCGGGCGCACGACCCGAGCCTGCTGGTCCGCCGCGAGACGCCCCTCCTCCGCAGGCTGCGGACGCGCTTCTTCCTCTCGTCCGGCACGACCCACGACCGGCTGACCGCTGCGGGGACCAGGGTGTTCGCCGCCGAGTTGCGAACGCTCCGTCTCCCGCACCGGCTGGCCCTCCACCCGGGCGGCCACGACGGGCGCCTCTGGCGGGCCCAGCTGCCCGCGGCACTCGCGTACGCGTTCCCGAGCGAGAACCTAGACTCCTCGGCGTGGACTTCGAGCTCACCGACGAGCAGCGGCTGATCCAGGACACGGTCCGCGCCTTCGTGGACGAGCGCGTCCTCCCGGTCGCGGTACAGAACGACATCGACCACAAGCTCGACCTCGAGCTGATCGAGGGGATGGCCGAGCTCGGCATCCTCGGGATCGTCGTCCCGGAGGAATACGGCGGCTCCGGACTCGACTACGTCGCGGAGGCGCTGGCCTGCGAGGAGATCGAGCGCGGCGAGGCTGCGTTCCGGACGCTGATCTCGGTCCACGTCGGCCTCAACTCGCTGTCGCTGCTGAAGTACGGCACGGAGGAGCAGAAGCAGCGCTACCTCGTCCCGCAGGCCAAGGGGGAGAAGCTCGGCTGCTTCGGGCTGACCGAGCCCGGCGCCGGCTCTGACGTCGCCGCGATGCGGACGACCGCGCGCCGCGAGGGCGATGGGTGGGTCCTGAACGGACAGAAGAACTGGATCTCGTACGCCACCGTCGCAGACCACCAGCTCGTGGTCGCGAAGACCGACCCCGAAGCAGGGCACAAGGGGATGACCGCGTTCGTCGTGGAGCGCGAATGGCCCGGCGTGACCACACGCGAGACCGAGAACAAGCTCGGCATCTGGGCCGGCTCCACCGGAGAGCTCTTCTTCGAGAACGTCGAGGTGCCCGACGAGAACCGGCTCGGCGACGAGGGCCAGGGCTTCGAGATCGCCATGCACTCGCTCGACCAGGGTCGCTTCACGGTCGCTGCCGGCGCCTGCGGCGTCATCCGCGCCTGCCTCGAGCGCTCGGTCGAGTATGCGCGTGAGCGCGAGACCTTCGGCCAGCAGATCGGCCGCTACCAGTTCGTCCAGGACATGATCGCGAAGATGGTGCTCGGCTACGAGACGTCGAAGCTGCTCGTCATGCAGGCGGCCTGGATGAAGAACGAGGGCAGGCGGAACACGCGCGAGACCTCACTGGCCAAGTGGCACGCGACCGAGTCGGCCCTCGAGGCGGCGAACCTGGCGATCCAGGTGCACGGCTCGTACGGCTACTCGGCCGAGTACGGGATCGAGCGCTACTTCCGGAACGCGCGCGCGCCGATCATCTACGAGGGCACCACGCAGATCCACAAGATGATGCAGGCCGAGCACGCCCTCGGCTACCGCCGCCTGAACGGCCACACCGGCGAGATGTCCCCGCTCGTCTCGTGGGGACCGGCGCTGTCGAGGGTCTGACCCTCTGACACAGGGCTGAGCTCACGCCGCCTCATCGGGGGACGGTCCACTGCGGGGACAGTCCTCAGTCCTCGCCCGCGAAGTAGTCGAGCTCGGCATTCGCGTCCAGGAACTTGCGGACGCCCTGGCCGAAGAGGCCGACCTTGCCGCTGTCGGGGTAGAAGCAGAACTCCGCCTCGGCGTCGCAGGAGAGCATCAGGAGCCGTACCGGCCCGTCCGTGGCGTTCCGGATGCTGTGCGCTCCCTCGGGACCGGCCTTGAAGACCACGCAGTCGCCCTCCGCCAGCGTCCGCTCACCGGACGGGTCGCGCAGCGTCGGCTGCCCGCGGAGAACGATCAGCCACTCCTCCTCGAGCTGGTGCCAGTGGTACGGGAAGGTCGTCTGCCCGGGCGCGAGCTCGTAGACGCTCCCGCCGATCTTCCGGGCGCCCAGCCGCTCGGCAACCGCGATCCTCTTCCATTGCCAGCCCGGGGCGGTCGCGGCCTCCGTCCCAGTCGTCGCCGAACAGGTTCACGCTGACGCCATCGGCGTCACGACATCGACTCGCACCGGGGCCGACAGCTTCGCTGTCGCCTCTGTGCTCGGCTTCGTCTCTCACAGCTCGCCCTCCCAGTAGTCGACGGCGTCGCCCAGCCGGAAGAGCTTGCCCGGCGGCCAGATGCCGACCTTGTCCGAATCCGGATACACGGCGTAGGCCGGGCTCGTCTTGGTCGAGAGGATCACGATGCGCGCGGGCTCGGCCCGGCGGTTGGTCGCCTTGTGCGCGCCGTCGGGCCCCGCCGGGAAGCACACCGTGTCGCCCGCCTCGAGCTCCTCTTCGCCCTCCGGTGTGCGCACGACGACACGGCCCTCGAGCACGATCAACCACTCCTCGTCGGACTCGTAGTGGTACGGGCAGACCGACTGCCCATCGTCGAGCACATAGACGCTCGCGCCGAGAGCCGAGCCGCCCACGAGCGGCCCGATCCGCGCGTACGGCGTCTCGTAACCGGCGGGATCGTCCGTGTCCCGTGTCGTCTCGACGTCGAAGACGTTCGCCACCGGCCTGCCGGCTTCGTCTCTCACTGCTCGCCGTCCCAGTAGTCGACCGCATCGGGGCGCCGGAAGTTCCCGCGGTCTTCCGGGTAGGTGCCCCACGGCCCCGGCCGTGCGCCGATCTTGTCGCTGTCGGGGTAGACGACCACCGCGGGCCAGACCTCGTCGGAGAGCATGAGCACGCGCCCGGGCCCGTGCACCGTGTGCGCTCCCTCGGGCGACCCCGGGAAGCAGACGACGTCGCCGGCACGAAGCTGCTGCTCGCCGTCGGGTGTCCGCAGGCTCGGCGTCCCGGCGACGACGACCAGCCACTCCTCGACGCCGTGGTGGTAGTGGTAGGGACAGACCCGCTCGCCTTCCTCGAGCTCGTACACGGCGCCGCCGATCTTCGCGGCACCGATCGCCTCGTCGACTCGCCGCTGCCCGTTGCGGGTAGCCGGGCCGGTACCACTCGTCCTCCGCTTCCAGCTCGTCTCTGAAGAGGTTGAACCGCCGCACCCGGTCATTCTTCCCGAAGCGGCCAGGCTCGGGATCAGCTCGGTTGAGGCTCCGCGCTGCCGCTGGCCCGCTCGTGCGGGATCAGCGACGCGACGAGCGGGATCGCTGCCAGCACCGGCACAGCGCACACCGGCCACAGCACCGCGTAGCCGTCCGTCGTCGACAGGTAGGGCTTCATCACGTCGATCAACACCCCAGCGACGAGAGGGCCGACGAGCAGGCCCATACCCTTGGTGGTCGTCGCGAGGCCCGAGATGGCGCCGTGGTGCTGGGCGGGCATCAGTTTGAAGAGCAGAGCCCACGAGAGCGTCATCACCGTGCCACCCGCGACCGCGACCGGGAGGATGAATCCGAAGTACCAGCTGTGCCACTCGGTCGCGAGGCCCGCTGCGAGCAGCCCACCGCCGTAGACGAACGACGCCGCCAGGATCACCCGGGCCAGGCCGAAGCGGTTGCCGAGATGCCAGGAGCCAAGAGCAGCGATCACATAGCCGACCGCGACGGTGGCGAGCACCGCCGAGGACGTCGAGAGCGGCTCGCCGAGCCCAATTGTGATGTAGAGGACGACGAACGTCCGCATCGCAGCGAACGTCCCCTCCCACGCGGCGTTGGCGAACAGGAACCGCCGCACCTCGGGCACCTCGTGGAAGACGGCCCAGCTCGTCCGCACGTAGCTGCGGACGCCGCGGAACACACGCGAGCCTTCGCCCTCGGGCTCGTGCACGAGCACGACCACGGCGCCGCAGGCGGCGGTGGTTGCGAGCGCCGCCAGCAGGAAGGGCGCGGGGTGCCAGGCCTTGAACAGGAACCCGCCGGCAACCAGCGCGATCCCGAGCGCGGTCCCGCGCAGCACGTGCTGCACGCCCTGCGAGCGTCCGTACAAGCTCTCGTGCAGGACGTCCGGGTACAGCCCGCGGTAGGGCGGCTCGTAGACGTAGTAGGCGAAGAAGAAGGCCAGGACGATCAGCGTCATCGTCCAGATGTTCGGCATGAAGGCGACGATCGCCAGGCAGAAGCCGATCGGCCACAACGCGGCGAACATGAACGGACGCCGGCGGCCCATCGGGGTCTTGAACGTGTCGCTCCACGGCCCGATCACGAGCGGCAACGTGAGCGCAAACACCCCCTCGGCCGCGAGCACCGCCGCGATCATGGTGTTCGAGTCGGTGAACTTCTCCAGCAGCGGCGGCAGGTACGCAGCGGTCGTCGTGATCGAGAAGGCGAGGCCGAACGCGCCGAGGCCCAGGATCCACACGAGTCCTCGCCGCGTGCTCAGCGGACCGCCATCCCATCACAAACGACGTCGACTACCGTCCGCTCCGCGCGCTCGACGTCGTTGTCGCCGTCCGGGAGTTGTCCGAGGACCCAGCCCGTGAGGATCTCCTCGATCGCGCCGTAGAAGATCCAGGCGAGGAGGCGAGCATCGAGGTCGGAACGGAAGACACCCTGCTCCTGGCCCCGCGCCACGATCCGCTCGATGGAGGTGAATGCCCGGCCGAACTGGTCGACCTTCGTCTGCACCTGGGGCGTGCGGCCGATCTCGCGGACGAGCACGCGGACGAGATCGGGATCGCGACGCCACGACCGCAGGAGGATGGCGGCGGCGTGGCTCAGCTGCTCCCGCGGCGCCTCGTCGGACTCCTCGATGCCGCGGAAGGCCTCGAGCACGTCGCCCCAGGCGTCCCTGAACACCGCCTCGAGCACCTCGTCCTTCGACTTGAAGTAGTGGTACAGGAGCCCGTGCGCGACACCGGCCTCCTCTGTGATGTCGCCCACACGACAGTCGTGGTACCCGCTGCGCGCGAACACCCGGACGGCGGCGTCGAGGAGCAGCCGCCGTTTCTCCTCCTGCGCGATTGACCGGTCAGTCAAGGCTCGCCCATAGTAAAGAGCGTGCAACCCCTCACCGGCACGCTCGTCGTCGACTTCACCTGGTACCTGCCGGGGCCGTTCGCCAGCCGCGAGCTCGCGCGGCTCGGTGCGCGGGTCGTCCGGATCGAGCCGCCCGAGGGCGACCCGATGCGGCCGACGGCGCCCGCCTGGCACGACGCCGTCAACGCCGGCAAGGAGTCGGTCGTCTGCGACCTGAAGACCGAGGCCGGGCTGGCGCTGGCCAACGCGCTCTGCGCCCGCGCCGACGTGGTGCTGGAGGGCTTCCGGCCTGGCGTCCTCGACCGGCTCGGAGTGCTCGTGCCGGACACGGCGGTGCTCTGCTCGATCACCGGCTTCGGCGTCGGGAACCGTCACGAGCAGCGAGCCGGGCACGACGTCAACTACCTCGGGTGGGCAGGCGTGCTCGACGACACTGCCCCGGCAATGCCGCCCACGCAAGTGGCCGATCTCGCCGCCGGCAGCCTCTGCGCCGCGCTGGAGGTGGTCGCGGCCCTGCTGGAGCGGGAGCGCACCGGCCGCGGCGGCCGCGTCGTCGTTTCGATGACGCACGGCTCGCACCGCTTCGTCGCGCACCGGCTCCACGGCCTGCCCGAGCGCCTGCTGACCGGCGGGGCAGCCTGCTACCGGATCTACGCGACGGTGGACCGCCGCTGGCTGACCGTCGGCGCGCTCGAGCCGAAGTTCTGGCAGCGGCTCTGCGAGGTCGTGGCCCGGCCGGAGCTCGCCGAGCGCCAGTTCGATCCCGACCAGGAAGCGGTTGCGGCCGCGCTCGCCGAGGCGATCGCCGCGAGACCGCTGGCCGAGTGGCTCGAGCTGATGGACGGCGAGGACGTGTCGGCAGGCCCGGTCTGGACGATCGAGGAGGCGGCCGCCGAGTTCGGCGGTGAGCCCGCCGCTGCACCTGCCCCCGCGCACGGCGAGCATACGGAGGCCTGGCGCGCCGAGCTCGGGCTGTAGGCGCCTTCGGACACGGCGGCGCGGACGCGGAACGGAAGCGTGCCGATTCCGTCTACAGGCCGAGAGCCGCGGGGAGCCCCCAGCAGGTCGCGCAGCCCTTCGGCGTCCGCCTGCCGGCCTTCCCGGTCGACCAGGATCGCCCGCATCCCGAGCGCGACGGCGCCCTCGATGTCGTCCTGGACGGAGTCGCCGACCATCGCCGCGTCGGCCGGAGCGACCTCGATCAGGTCCAGCGCGGCGAGGAAGATCGACTGGTGCGGCTTGGTCCACCCGTGGGCTCGTGACGCGATCGCGCAGTCGACCTCCAGCCGGTGATGGGCGACGAAGTCCGAGATCTCGCGGCCTCCGTTCGAGACGAGGCCAAGCTTCAGTCCGTGCGCGCGCAGCTCGTCCGAGCACGGGCAGGACGTCGTCGTAGAGGTCGAAGTTCTCCGAGCGCTCCCAGGCCCGGGTCATCTCGACCGCGAGGTCGCGGGCTGCGGCGGCGTCGCCGCCCATGCCGCGGACGATGCGCTCGGTGAAGGCGAACCAGAGCTCCTCGTCGTGGCGGAGCTCCGGGTGACGCTCGAGGGTGGCGACTGCAGCGGCGCGGGCCTCCTCGTACCGCGCCGGGTCGAGGTCGAGCCCGTAGCGCTCGCCCAGCTGCCGGTATCCCTCGGGCCCGAGATCGGGTCCGGGCCTCGCGAGCGTGAAGTCGACGTCGAAGAGGACCGCGCGCAGTGTCACCCACCCAGGTTTACCTGGTGCAGGTGACGCCTGCGCGGTGGGTGCTACGCGGCCTCGGGCTCCGGGTTCGGAGGAATCACCTGCGTCGGCGCCTCCGGGGTTCCGCGGAGGTCGTCCTCGCCTGGAGGTACTCGTCGCGTGGGATCTCGCCGCGCGCATAGCGGGCGTCGAGTGCCGCCAGTGCCTCGGACGCCGCTGGACCGGGAGCCGGCCGGGCCACCTCGGCCGCTTCGGGCCGCGAGGTGCGCGAACGGTAGTAGGCGTCGATGGCAAGCGAGGCGATCGCCAGCAGGAGCAAGACGAGCACGAGCGCAAAGATCGCCCAGGCGAGCGTGCTCGGGCCGCCTCCGCCGGCGTGCTCCACGCTCCCCGAAAGGGAGCCCCGCCATCGCGAAAGCCGTCCGGCGGGATGAGATTCGGTCTGATGTCCATGCGGCCACGCTAGGCGGCCAGCCTGAGAACAGGCTGAAAGCAAGCTAAGAATCGAAGTCGCCGCCGCTGCCGACATGGCGGCAGCGGCACAGGACCGTTGACGGGTGTGCGCACATCCGAGCTGCGGGCTCAAACGCCGGCTCCGCACCAGAGCGTGTCACGCAGGCGCTCGCGAGGGGGCTCGTGGGGGAACCAGGGGTTCCCCCACGGGTAATCGGGGTGCCCAGATTTGAACTGGGGACCTCTCCGACCCGAACGGAGCGCGCTACCAGGCTGCGCCACACCCCGAGCCCGAACAGGGTACCCGAGCGGCTGACACAATCGCTCTCGATGGCGCGGCGCGACGAGATCCTGGACTTCGCGGCGGAGCTGCTCGATCTCGACACGTTCAGTGACTACGGGCCGCAGGGCATGCAGGTGGCCGGAGCGGAGGAGGTGTCGAAGATCGTCTGCGCCGTCTCCTCGTCGCTCGAGCTGTTCGAGCGCGCGGCCGAGGCGCGCGCGCAGCTCGTGATCGTGCACCACGGGCTGCTCTGGGACAACGAGCCGCGTGTGATCGACGCGCGCGTCCGCAGCCGCCTGGAGGCGCTGTTCGGCGGCGATCTGACCCTCGCCGGCTACCACCTCGCGCTCGACGCCCATCCGGAGGTCGGCAACAACGCGCTGCTCGCGCACGAGCTCGGGGTGGAGGTCGACGGGCCGTTCGCCGGGATCGGAGTCGGCGGCCGGCTGCCTGCACCGGAGACCGGCGAATCGTTCCTCGCACGCGTTCGGGAACGGATCACGCCCGAGCCGCTGGTCTTCCAGGAAGGCCCGGACGAGGTCGAGCGCGTTGCGATCGTCTCGGGCGGTGGCGGCCGCCACCTCGCTGAGGCGGCCGCGGCGGGCTTCGACCTGTTCCTGACCGGCGAGCCGGAGGAGCCGAGCCTTCACCTCGCCCGCGAGCTCGGGATCACGTTCGTCGCCGCCGGCCACTACGCGACCGAGCGCTTCGGCGTGCAGGCGCTGGCCGCGCGACTCGCGGATCGCTTCGGCCTGGAGTGGGAGTTCATCGAGCTCCCGAATCCCGTTTGAGCACGTCGCCCCGGAGGAGTATTCTCTGAAGTGACCATGATTCGTCCGGAGGAGCGGGACCTCTGATCTCCCGCATCGAGAACCGGAAGGCTTTCACCGAGCCCATCGGCCCAGCGTCAAATCGACAGCTGTGCGCCGGTGGGTTTTTCGTCTCTCTGGAGGAAGGAGCGTCATGCCGAACCACCTAACGCCTGAGGAGCTGTCGAAGGAGCTCGGGATCGACCGCACGGAGGTCATCCGTGTCTGCGTGCAAGAGGGCGTCCCGATCTACCAGGGCAAGATCGACAAGAGCCTGTTCGCGGCGCAGCTCCAGGCGATCGGCGCGACGCCCGCCAAGCATTAGCTGGGGGACCCATGATTCCCCCGCCGACCCCCTCCTTCTTCGTTTCGAGTCCCGGGCCGTAGCTGCCTCCGCCGGGCGAAGCCCGGCTGCGGCGGAGTTGCCTAGCTCTTGGCCGCTGTACGACGCGAGCGTGGCTTCGCGGCCGGCTTGCCGTCCTCCGCGGCCGGCTTGCGCTGCTTGGCCTCGGCGACGCTCTGCTTGAGCGCGGCCATCAGGTCGATCACCGGCGCCTCCGTAACCTCTTCCGGCTCCTCGATCGGCTGGCCGGCGAGCTTCGCCTCCAGCATCTTGCGAAGGTCCTGGCGGTACTCGCTGGTCAACTGCTCGCCCGGGTCGAACTCGCCGACGAGGCTGTCGACGAGCTGGCGGGCGAGATCGAGCTCGGCCTTCTTCGGCGCCTGGGCATCCGCCGCCGACTCGTCGATCTCGGCCTGCGAATAGACGTCCTCTGCGACGAACAGCGTCTCGAGAACCAGCGCGTCGCCCTTGGGCCGGATCAGGCAGAGCTTCTCCTTGCCGGAGAGGACGAAGCGACCGATCGCGCCGACTCCCTCGTCCGAGAGCACGGTCCGCAGCAAGCACGTATGGACGGAGTGCAGCCGCCGCAGCCGCCGGCACGAGGAAGTACGTGCGGTCGAAATAGACCGGGTCGACCTCGTCGAGCGGCACGAAGCGCTCGATGTCGATCGACCGGGACGTGTTCTGGCGCTCGATCGCTTCCAGATCCGCGTCGTCGACGATCACGAACTGCCCCTTGGCCACTTCCCACCCACGCACGATCTCGTCGCTCTCCACCTCGCGCTCGTGCACCGGACACCAGCGGCGGTTCTTGATCGGCGTCTTGCACTCGGCGTGAAGCTGGCGGAAGGACACGTCGGAGGCACGCGCCGACGGCTTCGTCGCCGGCGCCAGTCCGACGGGGATCGTGACCAGGCTGAAGCTGATCGAGCCGTTCCAGGTCGTCCGCATGGGTAGTTCGAATTCTAGGTGCGGACCGGGTTCCCTTCCGCTCAGTACCCTTCGCGCCGTGGCCGGCAAGAGGACGATAGGCGCCCTCTGGCGGAACGCCGCCGCCCGCGGAGCGTCTCGCCCTCCCTACCTCGCCGAGCGCGACGGCGCCTGGGTGGAGGTGTCGTGGGTCGAGGCCGCCCGGCGCGTCGACGCCCTCGCGAACGGCCTCCTCGACCTCGGGGTGAAGAAGGGAGACGCCTTCTCGATCCTCGCCTCGACCACGCTCGAGTGGTGTCTGTTCGACTTCGCGCTCGGCCTGATCGGGGCGATCGGCGCCCCCGTCTACGCGAACAGCTCGGCCCCCGACGCCGCCTACGTGATCGGTCACTCGGAGGCGGTCGGCGTTCTGGTCGAGGACGAGGAGCAACTGGCGAAGATCGAATCGGTGCGGGACGACCTCGGCGGTCTCCGCCACGTTCTCACCTTCGCGGGCTTGCCCGAGCTGGAGGAGCGCGGCCGCGAGCACGCCGGCGCCCATCCGCAGGCCCTCGCAGAGGCCGAGGCGGCAGTCGACGAGGACGACCTGTTCACCTACATCTACACGTCGGGGACGACCGGCCCGCCCAAGGGCTGCATGATCCGCCACCGCAACTACTACGAGATGGCGGCTGTGGTCGACAAGATGCCGAACAGCTTCGTCGGCCCCGACGACACACTGCTCCTCTATCTTCCGCTCGCGCACAACTACGGCCGCCTGATCCACCTCCAGGCGCGATATGTCGGGTACACGCTCGCCCTGTGCCGCGACCCGCTGCGTGTGGGCGAGGCACTTGCCGCAGTGCGCCCGACCACGTTCCCGAGTGTGCCGCGCGTCTACGAGAAGATCCACACCGCGGTCGTCTCCGGGCTCGACGACGCCGCCGGCCCGAAGCGCGCGATCGGAGAATGGGCGCTCCGCGTCGGCATGGACGTCAGCCGTCGGCGCCAGGCAGGCGAGTCGATTCCGCGCGGCCTCGCGCTCCGGCATGGGCTCGCAGACCGCCTCGTCTACTCGAAGGTGAAGGCGCGGCTCGGCGGGCGGCTGCGCCTCGCGAACTCGGGCGGCGCGCCGCTGTCGCGCGAGGTGATGGAGCTCTTCGCCGCCTTCGACCTGCCGATCTACGAGGGCTACGGCCTGACCGAGTGCACGACCGCCGCCTCGGTCAACCGGCCCGATGCCTTCAAGTTCGGCACGGTCGGCAAGCCGCTTCCGGGCGTGGAGGTGCGCCTCGCCGAGGACGGCGAGCTCGAGCTGCGGAGCGAGACCGTCTTCGCGGGCTACCTCAAGGACCCGGAGGCGACCCGCGAGGTGCTCCGCGAGGACGGCTGGCTCCGCACCGGCGACATCGCCGAGATCGACGACGACGGATTCATCACCATCACCGACCGCAAGAAGGACATCCTCGTCACCGCCGGCGGCAAGAACGTCGCGCCCCAGAACCTCGAGAACGAACTGAAGGCGTCCCGCTACGTCTCGCAGGCGATCGTCATCGGCGACCGCCGCCCGTACATCGCCGCGCTGGTCACGCTCGACCAGGACGAGATCGCGAAGTGGCGGGCCGACGGGGGCGAAGACGAGACCGCGCTCGTGCAAGGGATCGTCGACGAGGTCAACGAGCAGCGATCACGGTACGAGCAGATCAAGCGCTTCGAGGTGCTCACGCGCGACTTCTCCGCAGAGGAGGGCGAGATCACGCCGACGCTGAAGCTCAGACGTGGCGTCGTGCAGGAACATTTCGCCGATGCCATCGAAAGGCTCTATACGCCCTGATGGCTGGACGATTCGCCGCCGGAGCCGGGCCTAGCCCGGCGGGAGGCTCGCTGCGGCGAGGCACACTGACCCTGACTTAGCCGTGGCCGGCCCCGGTACAGCGGAGCGGCGCCACCGTTGGCAAGGAGGGGCCCACGGGGGAACCAGGGGTTCACCCGTGAAGCGAGCGGAGCGAGCGTCCTAGGTGATGCGGCGCGCGCCGACGTACGTGGCCGCGTACCACGAGTCGTTGAGGCTGGAGATCTTGACCACGTCGCCCGTGTGCGGGGCATGGATGAACTGGCCGTTGCCGATGTAGATCCCGACGTGGCCGAGCCCGTCGAAGAAGACGAGGTCTCCCGGCTCGAGCTGGTCGCGCGAGACCGGGACGCCGTAGTTGAACTGGTCGGCCGCGTGGTGCGGGAGCGAGACGCCCACCTGCGAGTAGACGAAGCTCACGAGGCCGGAGCAGTCGAAGCCGCCCGGTGAGGAGCCACCCCACACGTAGGGCGTGCCCAGGTACTGCATGGCGATCCCGACGACCCCGCCGTACTGGGAGGGCGGCGCGACCGTGACAACCCCGTCCGGTGACACGGCGGAGGCACCGACCACGTCCTGCTCCTGCGCCTGCTGCACGGCCGCGTGCTGGGCGGCGAGCTGGGCCTCCAGCCGCGCTCTGGCCTCGGCCGCGAGCCGCGCCTGACGGGCTTCCTCCTCGCGCTGGAGCCGCGCGATCTCGCCGTGGATCGAGCCGAGCAGCTGCTGGCGCTCCGCCAGGCCGGACTCGATCTGCTGCTTGGCGGCCGCGCGCTCGGCCACGACCTGCTCCTGCCGCGCGTGGGCGGTCTTCAGCTGAGCGGCGCGCACGGTGACGTCGTGTTTGAACTTCTTGACCTCGCCGACCACCTGCGAGTCCTGGGACGCGACGCTGTTCACGGTGTCGACGCGGTCGAGGAACTCGCCGATCGAGTTCGAGCCGAGCAGGATCGCCAGCGTCGAGTCCTCTTCGGTGTCGGTGTACATCGACCGCAGGCGGGCGCCCAGGCGACGCTGCGACACGTACAGATTGTGCTTGGCGATCGACAGCTCGCGGCCGTTCAGCGCGCGCTCGCGCTCGATCGCGGCCAGCTGGTCGCTCGCGCCGTTGTAGGCCTCGATCGCCTTCTCCATCTGGACGTCGAGGGAGTGGATCTCGCCCAGCACGCGCTGCGCCTCGGCCCGCTTGGCCGTGATCTGCGGTGGCTCCGCGGTCGCCGCCTGGGCAGCGAGCAGCGCCGCCAGGAGCGCGATGACTACGAAGGTTGCCTGCCGTATGTGGGCGCGCGATGCGATACCCCACACCACTCTCGACAGGCGCACCGGGAGGGGCCGGTACGTCACGAAGTCAGCACCCTAGCAGGGGGTACGGACGCGGGCAACCAGGAAGAGGCAGCAAAATGCGCCAAAAGTCGCGCAAAATAGGCCGACTGGCCTACCCGCTCGGACGGCGAGGGTGTGGTACGGTCGGGCGGCACGTGCGGGCGAGATGTCACAAGCTCTCTCGTTTTCTCGCGGTGCTCGTCGGTTTCCTGCTGATCCTCGGCGCGCCCGCGACACTCCCGGCGCAGAACCCGGGAGTCGAGGGGCTCCAACAGAAACAGGCGGCGCTGGCGGCCGAATCGCGGCCGCCGTCGTGCAGCTCTACGGGCTCGAGAGCCGGCTGGCAGCAGCGCACGTTCGGACCTGGCCCGCGTCCAGGCCCGTGCCGACGCGCTGGGGCGCGAGCAGGTGAGCGTCCACCGGCGCGTCCACGCGGCGAAGCGGACGACCATGGCCGCGGAGCGGCGTCTCGGCACCCAGCTTCGCTACCTCTACGAGCAGGGCGAGCCCGACCCGATCGCCGTCGTGCTGGGAGCGACGTCGCTCGAGGAGGCGATCGACGGGCTCGACGCCGTGCACCGGGCCGCCCGGACGACGCAATCGGTGCTCGAGCAGGCCCGTTCCGCCCGGAGCCGCCTGGCCACCGTCCAGCGTGAGCTGACCCGGCAGGTGGCGCGGACGAACCAGGCGCGATCGAGTCTCGCCGAGACGGCGGCCGGGCTCGAGCAGGCCCGCTCCGAGCGCAGTGCCTACCTCGCCGGCCTGCGACGCGAGCAGCAGCTGAATGCGGCCCAGATCTCGAGCCTGGAGGCCCGGGCCCAGGAGGCGCGGCAGCGAGCCCAGGTGGTGACCCGCACGTCATCGACGGAGGCGACGACCGACCGGTCGGGGCCTGCCGCGACGTCGGACCAGCCGGCGGCCAGGGCCGCCTACGCACCGGCCGAGCCACCTCCCGCCCCCGTCGACTCCGTCACCGCAGCTCCGACGGCCCCGCCCACCGCAGCCCCGCCGCCGCCGAAGCCCGGCGGGACGATGAGCGTGTACGCAACCGGCTACTGCCTGAAAGGCTCGACCGCCACCGGCCTGCCTACAGGCCCCGGCATTGTCGCCACCGATCCATCGGTGATCCCGCTGGGAACGCGCATGACGATCCCGGGCTACGGTGAAGGGGTCGCCGCGGATACGGGGGGAGCCGTCCATGGGGCCCGGATCGACGTCTGGTTCAAGTCGTGCTCCGATGCGGCGGCATTCGGCCGTACGGTCACGATCACTTTCCACTGACGCAGCACACGCGTCTGCTCGACTTCGATCTGAGAAGCACTAAGATGCCATCCCATGCGGCGCCCGGGGGGCACATGGCCGACGTTGTGAACGGTACGCCCGAAGCGGTGCGGGTCGTTCTGGTCGACGACCACGACCTCTTCCGGACCGGACTGCGCAACCTGCTGGAGGAACAGCAGGGCGTCCAGGTGCTCGGCGAGGCGGCAGACGGCGTCGAGGCGGTCCGGCTCGTTCGCGACGCCGCACCGGACGTGGTCGTCATGGACCTGAACATGCCGAAGATGAGCGGCGTGGAGGCGACGAAGCACATCACCGCCCAGTCACCGCTGACCAAGGTGATCGTCCTGACGATCTCGGATCAGGACGCCGACGTCATGGACGCCATCGTCGCCGGCGCGTGCGGCTACCTGCTCAAGGATGCGTCCATCGAGAGCGTCGTCGCCGGAATCCGCTCGGCCGCCGTCGGTGCTTCGCTGATCTCGCCGTCGATCGCGTCGAAGGTGCTTCAGCGCGTCCGGTCGACGACGGCCGACACGGAGATGGCCAGCGCGATCCGCGCGGAGCTCTCCGACCGGGAGCTCGAGGTGCTGAAGCTGATCGCCAACGGAAAGGACAATGCCCAGATCGCCGCGGATCTGGTGATCAGCCCCAAGACGGTCAAGAACCACATCTCGAACATCCTGATGAAGCTCCAGATCCAGAACCGGATCCAGGCCGCCGTCTACGCGGTGCGCAGCGGCCTCGCGTAACCGAGGCTGTCTCCTAGGCGATCCGCAGGCGGCGCACGCGGGCGGCGAGCTCGCCGAGTGCGGCACGGAGCTGCTCGATCTCACCGTCCGCGCGGGCGATCCCCTGCGCGAGCGCGGCGATCTCGACGACCTCGTCGGCGCCGGCCCGGCCGAGGCTCCTCGCGCGCTGCTCGAGTCTGCTCCGCAGGCGGAGCCGCTCGCCTTCGGCGCGGAGGACGCACGCGTAGCCGTCCGTGAGCACCCGCTCGGCGTCCTCGATCGGCGGCGTCGCGGCGCGTCTTGCAACCGCCGGACGTCGTCCAGCACAGCTGCGGAATCGGAACCCGGCCCCACCATCCCTTCCGATTATCCGGCCGGTCTCGTGCGCCCTCCATGGGCCGGGCGTCCTATCTTTCTCGCGCGATGAGTCCCAGGGTCGTGATCCGTGCCTCCCTCGCCGCGGCTCTCGCGGCGGCGGTCCTGGCCCAGCCGGCCGGCGCCGCAACGCTCCGCGCGCGCCTGCACGCCGCCCTCGCCGGGTTCACGGGCCCGGGACGGCCGCGCTCGCCGTCGATCTCGCCACCGGCAGAGTCGTGTATGCACACCGGGCGGAGAACGCCCTCCTCCCCGCGTCGAACGAGAAGCTCGTCGTCACGTACGCGGCGCTCGAGGCGCTCGGCCCCGCGTTCCGGATGCAGACCTCCGTGCTGGGCGAGGGCCTGCTCGGCCCGGCCGGCGTCTGGTCCGGCAACCTGGTGCTGAAGGGCGGCGGCGACCCGACCCTCGACCGTGCCGGTCTCGCCAGGCTCGCCGAGGACGTTCGGGCAGCCGGTGTGCGCCGCGTGACCGGCAGCCTCGTCGCCGACGAGTCGTGGTTCGATTCGAGGCGGTCCGGGCCCGGGTGGAGGGCCGGGTTCGTCCCGTTCGAGTCGCAGGCGCTCTCGGCACTCGCGATCGCGGGAGTGGACGATTCGCTGGGGACGGCGGCCCTCTTCCGAGTGGCGCTCTCTCGTGCCGGTGTTCGGGTCGACGGGCCGACGAAGCGCGCTCACGGCGGCGGGTGGCCCCTAGCCGTGCGCTGGTCGCCGCCGCTTGCCGAGATTCTCCGCCACATGGACGTGGTCAGCGACAACTTCACCGCCGAGCTCGTGCTCAAGCAGCTCGGGGCGGTCGTCGCCAGGCAGGGAACGACCGCTGCGGGCGCCCAGGTCGTCCGGACTGTGCTGGCTGCCCACGCGGTCCCGCTGGCCGGCGTGCGCATCGCCGACGGATCCGGCCTGTCCGGCCTCGACCGGATGACACCGAAGGCGCTGGTGACGGTCCTCCAGCGGGGATGGGCTGACCGGGAGATCCGCTCGGTGCTCTTCGGCGTCCTGCCGGTCTCGGGCCGCGACGGCACGCTCGAGGATCGGATGGCCCGTCCGCCTGCGCGGGGAACGTGCGCGCGAAGACCGGCACCCTGAACGGCGTCTCGGCGCTCTCCGGCTACGTCCGCGAGCGCTACGCCTTCGCCATCCTCGTCAACGCGCCGGGTCTCTCCTCCTCCACCGCCCATGCCGCGCAGGACCGCTTCGCCACGGTGCTAGCGGATCAGCGCTAGCAAGTCGGCCTCGGTCAGGAGGGGCACGCCTTCCCGCTGCGCCTTCGTCAGCTTCGAGGCACCGGGCTCCTCGCCGACCACCAGACCCGTGGTCTTCTTCGAGACCGAGCCCGTCACCTTCGCGCCCCTGGCCTCCAGCGCGGCAGTCGCCTCCTCTCGGCTCATCGCCTCGAGCGTGCCGGTGACGACATAGGTCGAGCCGGTCAGCGGACCCTCGGGCGGCCGGTCCTCCTCGCCGAGCTCGAAACGCAGGCCCAGCTCCCGAAGCTCCTCGACGAGCGCGCGGTTCTGCTCGTCGGCGAACCACTCGACGACGATCTCGGCGCGGTCGGGGCCGTATCCCTCGACCTCGGCGACCTCCTCCTGCCCCGCCGCGATCAGGCGGTCGACGTCGCCGAAGTGGCGGGCGAGATTCTGGGCGAGCACCCAGCCCACACCCGGGATGTTCAGACCGAGGAAGACACGCGAGAACGGCACCTGCTTCGAGCGCTGGATCGCCTCGATCGCGGCGGTCGCCGAGGTCTCGGCGAAGCCGTCGAGCTCGAGCAGCTGCTCCTTCGTCAGGCGGTAGAGGTCGGGCAGCGAGCGGACGAGGCCCTTCTCCCAGAGGATGCGGATCGTCTGTTCGCCGACGCCGTCGATGTCGGCGATGCCGGTCCAGTTGATCAGCGTCTCCAGGCCGCGCGAGGGGCAGGCGCGGTTCGGGCAGCGGTGCATCACCTCGCCCTCGGGCTTGATCACGGCCGTACCGCACAGCGGGCACTCCTTCGGCATCCGGAACTCCCTGGTCCCGCGGCGGTGCGGCCCTGCAGGCCCGACGATCTGCGGAATCACGTCCCCGGCACGCTGGACGATCACGTCGTCGCCCTCGCGGATCTGCTTGCGGTTGATGTCCTCCTCGTTGTGGAGAGTCGCGCGCGTCACCGTGACGCCGCCGACCTCGACCGGCTCCATCACCGCCCACGGGTTGAGCGCGCCCGTCCGACCGACCCGGATGTGGATCTTCAGCAGCCGCGTGGTCGCAGTCATGGGCGCCCACTTGTAGGCACGCGCCCATCTGGGACGGGAGTGGAGCGCGCCGAGACGCCGCTGCTGGTCGAGCGAGTCGACCTTGATCACGATCCCGTCGATCTCGTAGTCGAGCTCCATGCGGCGCGTCTCCCACTCACGGCAGGCGACCGCCACCTGCTCGATCGACCCCAGTCGCTCGGCGTAGGGGTTGGTGCGGAAGCCGCGCTCCCGCAGCCACTCGAGCATGCCGAGCTGGGTCTCGAAATCGACGCCCTCGCGATGGCCGGTTCCGTAGATCCACGTGGAGAGCGGGCGGTCGGCGGTGATCGCAGAGTTCTTCTGGCGGAGCGAGCCGGCCGCGGCGTTGCGCGGATTGGGAGCCAGCTTCTGGTTCGTCCCGGCCAGGCGCTCGTTCAGCTCGCGGAACCCCGAGAGCGGAAGGTAGACCTCGCCCCGCACCTCGACGACGGCGGGAGGAGCGTCGCCGAGCATCCGCAGGGGGATCGCCTTGATCGTTCGCAGGTTCGGCGTCACGTCCTCGCCCTGGACGCCGTCGCCGCGGGTCGCACCGCGGACGAAGACGCCGTACTCGTACGTCAGGTTGACGGCGAGGCCGTCGATCTTCGGCTCGATCACGTAGGCGACGTCCTCGTCGCTCGCCCAGCCGCTTGCGGATGTCGTCTGCCCACTTGGCCAGCGCTTCGTCGGTGGTCACCTTCTCCAGCGACCCCATCGCCTCGAGGTGCCGCACCTTCTGGAACTTGTCCGAGGTCGGAGCGCCGACGCGGTGGGTCGGCGAGTCGGGCGTGATCAGCTTCGGATTCGCCTCCTCGAGCGCGACCAGCTCGTCGTACAAGCGGTCGTACTCGGCGTCCGACACCGACGGGTCGTCGAGTACGTGGTACTCGTAGAGGTAGCGGTTGAGAAGCTCGCGCAGGTCGCCGGCGCGCTTCTCGACCGTCGTGCTAGAGGACGGCATAGAGCTCATCGGCCGTGTCGACGACTGCGTCCGGGCCCGGCAGCCTCCATCCGTTCCCTCGTGTGGATGCCGCCCCAGGTCACCCCGATCGCGTGCACGCCGGCTGCCTTCGCCGCCGCGATGTCGAACGGTGCATCGCCGACGTACGCGGTCTCGTCGGCGTCGACGTCGAGCCGGTCGAGCGCGACCAGGATCTGGTCCGGGTGTGGCTTGCCGCGCGGCGCCTCCTCCGAGCCGACGACCACGTCCATCAGCTCGCCGAAGCCGAGCGCCTCGAACGCGAGCTGGACGACGTCGTGGCGTTTGGCGCTGACGATCCCGAGCCGCCGGCCTTCGCCGTCGAGCGTCTCCAGCAGGTCGAGCATCCCCGGGAACGCCTCCAGCTCGGAGTGGAGCGGTTTGTAGAACTCGCGATAGGCGAGCGCGAGCTCGTCGGCCTTCGCCTCGTCGAATTCCCGCATCTGCTCTTCGAGGTGGCCGCTGCCGACCTTCGCCATCAGGACGTCGTCCGGGAAGCTCCGGCCGAGCACGGTCTCGGTGGCGTGCCGGTAGGAGGCCAGGATCATCCAGCCGGAATCGACGATCGTGCCGTCGAGATCGAACAGGACCACCGGGAACCGCACGTCCCTGATGCTAACGACGTGCTTCGGTCTCGTACTCCACCGCGACCAGGTAGAGACCCCACGGCGGCGCGGTCGACCCGCCCTCGGCGCGCGGACGGCCCTCGAGCAATTGCGCGACGTGCTGCGGCTCCTGCTCGATCATCGTCCCGACGAGGGTCCGCACCATGTGCCGGAGGAAGCTCTCGGCGGTGATCTCGAGCTCGAGCGCGTCGCCGCGTAGATGCCAGGCGGCGTTCCGCACGACCCGCGTGAACACCGAGTGCTGCGTCTCCGTGGGCGTGAATGCCCTGAAATCGTGCTCGCCGACGACCAGGTCGGCCGACTCGGCGAGCTTCGCCTCATCGATCGGCCGCGGCATCCACCAGCTGCGCCCCTGCTCGAACGGCGAGCGCGTCCGCCGCCGCCAGATGCGGTAGCGGTACGTGCGCGCGCGGGCGGAGTGGCGGGCGTGGAAATCGGCCGCGACCTCCGCGGCTGCGGTCAAGGCCAGGTCGTCGGGGAGCATCGTGTTCATCGCCTCTGCCGCGCTAGCAGGGGGCGGCCCGCCGTCGACATCGACCGTCGCGACCTGCCCGAGCGCATGGACGCCCGCGTCGGTGCGGCCGGCGACGGCGAGGTTGTCGAAGCCGGCGTACAGCGTCGAGAGCGCCTCGCGCAGGGTGCCCTCCACCGTGCGCATCCCAGGTTGCACCGCCCAGCCGGAGAAGTCGGTACCGTCGTACTCGATGTCGAGTTGGAGACGCATGGGCCCGATCCTCGCACTCGCAGCGGCGGTGCTGCTCGCCGCCGGCTGCGGAGGCGGCGACAAGGAGAGCGCGACGACCGCGTCGAGCCCGACGACCACCTCCGGCTCCGGCCGTCCGGCGCTCGATCCCGCGAAGACCTACACCGTCACGCTGAAGACGAACCAGGGCACGTTCGCGTTCGACCTGAACGTCAAGGACTCGCCCAACACGACGGCCTCCTTCGCGGCGCTGGTCGAGAAGGGCTTCTTCGACCGCCTGACCTTCCACCGGATCGTCCCCGGCTTCGTCATCCAGGGCGGCGACCCGAAGGGGGACGGCACCGGCGGCCCCGGCTACACGACCGTCGACCCGCCGCCCGCCGACGCGAAGTACACGAAGGGCGTGGTCGCTATGGCGAAGACGGCCGCCGAGCCGCCCGGCACCGCGGGCAGCCAGTTCTTCGTCGTCACCGGCGCCGACATCGGCTTGCCGCCCGACTATGCGCTGCTCGGCGAGGTGTCGAGCGGAATGGACGTGGTCGACAAGATCGGCGAGCTCGGCGACCCGAACGACCCGAACGGCGTTCCGACGAAGCGAGTGGTGATCGAGAAGGCGACGATCTCGGAGAGCTAGGCGGGTCGGGCTCCACCCGACGCGGCTTGTCGAGATGGCGCTCGGGCTAGAGCCTGTCCCTCCCCAGATGCTCGCGCAGCCGCGCGAGCCGCTCGTCCCACCGGTCGCCGATCCGCTCCATCCAGGCGAGCGCTTCTCCGAGCGGCTGCGGCGTCAAGCGGTACCGGGTCTCCCGGCCGGCGCGACGGCCCTCGACGAGGCCGGCGTCCCCCAGCGCGGCGAGATGCTTCGAAACCGCCTGCCTCGTCACCGGCAGCTCCGCGGCGAGCTCGGTCAGCGAGGCCGACTCGCGGCTTGCGAGCGTCTCGAGCAGGCGCCGTCGGCTCGGGTCAGACAGCGCTGAGAAGACGCTGTCTTCCGGCATACGCCTCCAGCGCCCAGGCCCAGTCGCAGGACGCCGTCTCGGTGACCACGAGCCGTGTCCCGGCCGGGATCTCCTCGAGCGTGAACGTGACCTCGCTCTCCTCCGCCCCGCCCGGATCCCACCAGCGGATGGCCAGCCGCCGCTCGGCGTCGACCTCCTCGACCACCGCGTGACGGACCTCCCCGTCGTCCCAGCGGAAGACGCCGCCCCGGTCGAGATCGAACTCGACGTCGTTCGCGAACCACTCCTCCAGCTGTTGCTCGTCGGTGAGCGCCTCCCAGACCTCCTCCGGCGGCGCATCCAGCACGACCTCGCGTTCGACCTCCATCTGGCAACCTCCTGGTTGCATGTATGATCGGCAACTCCTTGGTTGCATAACCTAGCAGGAGGAACCGATGAGCACCCTGGTCCCGATGGTCGTCGAGTCGGACGGCCGCTTCGAGCGCTCCTTCGACATCTACTCCCGGCTGCTGCGCGAGCGGATCGTCTTCCTCGGCACCGAGGTCGACGACCACGTCGCCAACCTGATCACCGCCCAGCTCCTCTTCCTCGAGGCGGAGGATCCGGACAAGGACGTCTCGCTGTACGTGAACTCGCCGGGCGGCTCGGCCTATGCGGGCATGGCCATCTACGACACGATGCAGTTCGTCAAGCCGGACGTCCGGACGATCTGCGTCGGCATGGCGATGTCGGCCGCCGCGATGATCCTCTGCGGCGGCGCGCCCGACAAGCGCTCCGCGCTGCCGAACGCGAAGATGATGATCCACCAGGGCTCCGCCGGCTTCCGCGGCACCCCCTCCGACATCGACATCCACGCCCGGGAGGTGCTCTCCGTCACGCGCCGGATGGCGGAGATCATCGCCCGGCACTCGAGCCGCGACGTCGAGCAGGTGATGCAGGACATCGACCGCGACAACTTCATGTCGCCCGACGAGGCCGTGGCCTACGGGCTCATCGACGACGTGATCGCGCCGCGCTCGTTTTCCGCAGGGTCAGACCCCGCACGGGACTGATCCTCAGGAAGCGGCCGGAGCTTCGGCCGGGGCCGCCTCGGCCTCGGCGCGCTCCTCGGCCTCCTGGCGGCGGCGCAGCCTCAACCGGCGCCGCTCCGCCTTCTCCTCGGCCTTCTCCTCCGCCGAGAAGTCGACCAGCTCCAGGTACGCCATCTCGGCTGCATCGCCGGGACGGGGACCGAGGCGGACGATCCGCGAGTAGCCGCCGGGACGATCCTTGAACCGCGGCGCGACCTCGGCGAACAGCGTGTGCACGACCTGCTGCGAGCGGAGGTACGCCATCGCCTGTCGGCGTGCATGGAGGTCGCCGCGCCGGCCGAGCGTGATCATCCGCTCGGCGATCGGCCGCACCGCCTTCGCCTTCGTCACGGTCGTCTTGATGCGGCCGTGCTCGATCAGCGCTCCGGCGAGGTTCGCGTAGAGCGCCTTGCGGTGCGAAGCGTCGCGGCCGAGCTTCCTCCCTGAGCGATGGTGCCTCATGCCTCTGAGTCGTTGCTCCCGTCGTCGCCGCGAAGGCGCAGGCCGTGGGTGGCGAGCGTCTCCTTGACCTCCTCGATCGACTTCTTGCCGAAGTTCGGGATCGCGGCCAGCTCGTTCTCGGACTTCATCACCAGGTCGCCGATCGTCTCGATGCCGACCCGCTTGAGGCAGTTGTACGAGCGGACGCCGAGCTCGAGCTCCTCGATCGGGAAGTTCTCCATCCCGTGCGCGAGCGACGGCTCGACGGACACGCCGCCGTCCGCTACGGCCGCTGCCTCGCCGAAGCCCTCGATCTTCTCGATGTCGGTGAAGATCGCGAGCTGGCGGATCAGGATCTCGGCCGCCTGGCCGATCGCCTCGCGCGGGTCCATCGACCCGTCGGTGGTGATGTCGAGCCGCAGCTTGTCGTAGTCGGTGCGCTGGCCGACGCGGGCGGCCTCGACGTCGTACGAGACGCGGCGAACCGGCGAGAACATCGAGTCGATCGGGATCACGCCGATCGTGTGCTCGGGCCCGCGGTTCAGCTCGCCCGGGACGTAGCCGCGGCCGCGGCCGATGGTCAGCGTCACCTCGAGCTTGCCCTTCTCGGCCAGGTTGGCGATCTCGAGGTCCGGGTTGAGGATCTCGAGCTCGGCCGGCGCCTGGATGTCCGAGGCCTTCACCGGGCCCGGGCCCTTCTTCTGGAGCCGGACCTCGACCTCGGGCGAGTCGCCGTGGAGGCGGCAGATCAGATTCTTGAGGTTGAGGATGATGTCGGTGACGTCCTCGCGGACGCCCGGCAGGGTGGTGAACTCGTGCGCGACGCCCTCGATCTTCACCGAGGTCACGGCGGCGCCCTCCAGCGAGGAGAGCAGCACGCGGCGCAACGAGTTTCCGAACGTGTAGCCGAAGCCGCGGTCCAGCGGCTCGATCACGAAGACGCCGCGGTCCTCGTCGACCTCCTCGTGGACGATCTTCGGAACCTGGAATTCGATCATGCGAGTTGCCAATGCAGTCCTTTCCTAAGCCGGCCACGCGGCCGGCGACCTCCTACTTCGAATAGAGCTCGACGATCAGCGACTCCTGCACCGGGGTGTCGATCTCTGCCCGGTCGGGCCACTTGAGGATCTTCCCGGTGAGGCCGTCGTGGTCGGCCTGGAGCCACGGCGCGACCGACGCGGTCAGGTCGGTGGCGTCACGGACGGCCTGCTCGGCCGCCGAGCCGGTGCGGATCGTGATCACGTCGTTCGGCTTGACCTGGTAGCTGGGGATGTTCACGCGCCTGCCGTTGACCTGGAAGTGGCCGTGGCGGACGAGCTGGCGGGCCTGCGCGCGCGAGGCGGCGAAGCCGAGCCGGTAGACGACGTTGTCGAGCCGCGTCTCCAGCATGCGGAGCAGGTTCTCACCGGTGATGCCACCCAGACGGTTCGCCTTCTCGTAGTACGTTCGGAACTGCTTCTCGAGCAGGCCGTAGTACCGGCGCGCCTTCTGCTTCTCGCGCAGCTGGAGCAGGTACTCGGACTGCTTGATCCGGCCGCGGCCGTGCTCGCCCGGCGGGTAGCTGCGGCGCTCGATGGCGCACTTCTCGGTGAGGCAGCGCTCGCCCTTGAGGAAGAGCTTCATGCCCTCACGGCGGCACTGCTTGCACTTCGGAGAACGGTCGCGGGCCACTAGACGCGCCTCCGCTTCTTCTGCCGGACGCCGTTGTGCGCCTGCGGGGTGACGTCGCGGACGCCGAGGATCTCCAGACCGGCCGCCTGGAGCGACCGGATCGCCGTCTCGCGGCCCGAGCCCGGGCCCTTGACGAACACCTCGACCTTCTGGAGGCCGTGCTCCATGCCCTTGCGGGCGGCGGCGTCGGCCGTCACCTGTGCGGCGAACGGGGTCGACTTGCGTGAGCCCTTGAAGCCGGCAGAGCCCGCCGACTCCCAGACGATCACAGCGCCGTCCTTGTCGGTCAGCGAGACGATCGTGTTGTTGAACGACGTCTTGATGTGCGCCTGGCCGATGGCGATGTTCTTCTTGACGCGGCGGCGCGTGCGGCCACGGCCCGCGGCTTTCCTCGGGGGCGCCATTACTTCGCCGCCTTCTTGCCGCGTCCGACCGTCTTCTTCGGGCCCTTGCGCGTGCGCGCGTTCGTCTTCGTGCGCTGGCCGTTGACCGGCAGGCCCCGGCGATGGCGGATGCCGCGGTAGGCGCCGATCTCGGTCAGGCGCTTGATCGCCTGCTGCCGCTCGCGGCGCAGGTCGCCCTCGACCTGGTACTGCTCGTCGATGTGGCGCTGAAGCTTCGTGACCTCTTCGTCGGTGAGGTCCTTGATCTTCTCGTCGGGGGACAGCCCGAGGGCGACGCAGATGTTCCGCGCGCTCGTGGGGCCGATTCCGTAGATGTAGGTCAGCCCGATCTCGAGCCGCTTCTGGTTCGGCAGATTTACTCCGGCGATGCGTGCCACTGGGTCTCCTCTAGCACAGTCCTCGAACTAGCCTTGTCGCTGCTTGTGTCGCGGGTTGGAACAGATGACCATGGTCGTACCGTGCCGCTTGATCACCCGGCAGCGCTCACACATCGGTTTGACGGACGCTCTGACCTTCATCGGTTCCTCGTCTCGGTTCGACCGGCCGGCGCTCGCGGCCAGTCAAGGGTGAGAGATATAGGCCACGGCACAGCGGCGGCTGCGCCGTGAGGCCTCATCTTAGCAAAACGGGTGCCGCCGTCAGGATGCGTGGACCGGCCGCCGTCACGGCCACGGTGTGCTCGAAATGGGCCGAAAGCGAGCCGTCGGCGCTCGAGATCGACCACTCGTCGTCATGCACGACGATGTCGGGATCGCCCATGTTGATCATCGGCTCGATCGCGAACGTCATCCCTTCGGCAAGCAGGGGCCCACGCCCCGGCTGGCCGTAGTTCGGGATCTGCGGGTCCTCGTGCATCGACCGTCCGACGCCGTGCCCGACGAGGGTGCGGACGACGGAGAAGCCGGCGGCCTCGGTCACCTGCTGCACCGCGTGGGAGATGTCCGAAAGCCGATTGCCGACCGCACACTGCTCGATCCCGGCGTTCAACGCGGCCTGTCCCACGTCGAGGAGCCGCTCTGCGTCGGCAGAGACCTCGCCGATCGCGAAGGTGTAGGCGGAATCGGCGACGAAGCCGTCGAGGGTGACGCCCACGTCGACCGAGAGGATGTCGCCGTCCGCGAGCTCGTACGGGCCGGGGATCCCGTGGACGATCATCGCGTTCGGCGAGATGCAGGTCGCCGCCGGGTAGCCGCGGTAGCCCTTGAAAGTCGGGTAGCCACCCTGCCCGGAGATGAACTCCTCGGCGAGCCCGTCGAGCTCGGCGGTGGTGACGCCCGGCCGAGCGTGCTCGCCGATCAGCGCGAGCGTGTCGGCGACGATCCGGCCGGCGCGGGCCATCCGCTCCAGCTCCTCGGGTGACTTGCGGATGATCACGCGGCCACCTGGTCGAGCGCGGCCCGGATCTCCGCGAAGATCTCGTCGATCGCTCGATCGCCGCGGATGCCGACCACGTTCCCGCGGGTCGTCCGGTAGTACTCGACGAGCGGGGCGGTCTCGCGCTGGTAGATCTCCAGCCGTTGGCGGATCGCATCGGGGGTGTCGTCGGAGCGGTTCTCCTCGGCCGCGCGCTTCTGCATCCGCTCGAGCAGCACGTCGCGCGGCACCTGGAGCTCGAACACGACGTCGATGTCGCGGCCGAGCTCCCGCAGCAGCTCGTCGAGCGCCTCCGCCTGTGCCATGTTGCGCGGGAAGCCGTCGAGGACGAACCCGGGAATGGTGTCGCCGCGGTCGAGCCGGTCGCGGATCATCCTGACGATCAGGTCGTCCTCGACGAGCCGGCCCGCGTCGTACACCGCCTTCACTTCCCTGCCGACGGGCGTGTCGAGCTCCTTCATCTCCCGGATCATGTCCCCCGTCGCGATGTGCGGGATGCCGTAGGTCTTCGCGATCAGCTTCGCCTGGGTCCCCTTGCCCGACCCCTGTGGCCCCAGGATCAGGACGTTCATGCGGTTCTTCCGTCCTCGGATCGAAACGAGTCGCCGCCGGATCCGGGCTCTCCCCGGACGGGAGGCACCGTGCGGCTCTGGCGACAGGTGAAGCGACTACGACCTTCCCCACTACTTGAGGAAGCCTTCGTACGAGCGCATCATCATCTGCGACTCCATCTGGCGCATGGTGTCGAGCGCGACACCGACGATGATCAGCAGCGACGTGCCCCCGAGGAAGGTGCTGGTCGACTGCGAGAAGTGGAAGAACTGGATGAGGAACGTCGGCAGGACGGCGACCACCGCCAGGTAGAGCGACCCCGGCAGCGTCAGCCGCGAGAGCACACGGTCGAGGTACTGGGCCGTCGGCGGGCCGGGCCTGATGCCCGGGATGTAGCCGCCGTACTTCCGGAGGTTCTCGGCCTGGTCGACCGGATTGAACTGGACTGCCGTGTAGAAGTACGTGAAGACGATGATCAGGATCGCCTCGATCATCAGGTAGGGCCAGTCGGTCTGCGTGAAGTTGCGGTTGATCCAGGGCTGGGTCTGCGGGAAGAACTGCCCGATCGTCGGCGGGAAGGCCATGACCGCGGCGGCGAAGATGATCGGGATGACGCCGGCCATGTTCACGCGCAGTGGTAAGTAGGTCGACCCGCCCGCGGTCATTCGTCGCCCGACCTGGCGCTTGGCGTACTGGATCGGGATGCGCCGCTGGCCCTCCTGCATGAAGACGACGGCGACGATCACCCCGAGCGCCAGCAGCGGGAAGAACAGCTTGGTGGTCGGCCCGCCGTCGATCCAGGCGCGGACGGCGAGCGGGGCGCGATCGATGATCGAGGCGAAGATCAGCAGCGAGATGCCGTTGCCGACGCCCCGCTTCGTGATCTGCTCGCCGAACCACATCAGCAGCGTCGTCCCGGCGGTGAGGGTGACGATGATCAGGACGAGGCGGCCGGTGTTCGCCGTCAGGATGTGCTGCCGACGGAAGAGGTACGAGTAGCCGACCGCCTGCGCGGCGGCCAGACATACCGTCAGGTACCGCGTGTACTGGTTGATCTTGGCGTAGCCGGCCTCGCCTTCCTTCTGGAGCTGCGCGAGTGTGGGGACGACCACCGCGCCGAGCTGGAGGATGATCGACGCCGTGATGTACGGCATGATCCCGAGCGCGAAGATCGAGAAGCGCGAGAGCGCGTTCCCCGAGAACAGGTTGAGCAGGCCGAGCACCGTGCCGCCCTGGTTGCCGAAGTAGGTCTTGATCGCGGTCGGAGTCGACCCCTGGCGCGGGGATGAAGCTCCCGAGGCGGTACAGGGCGAGGACGAAGGCGGTGAAGAGGAGCCGGCGGCGGAGCTCGGGCACCCGCCAGGCGTTGGCGATCCACGAGAGCATCTACGAGCTCTCTTCGGTCTCCCCGGTGGATTCCTCCGCGACAGGCTCGGCCTCGACGGCTGCCTCCTCGCTCTCGGCCGGCTCGGCGGCGGCCGCGGGCTCTGCGCCGGGCGTGGCCTTCTTGTGACGGCGCTTCTTCGGCTCGTGCGGGGGCTTGAGCCAGGTGACGCTTCCGCCGGCCGCTTCGATCTTCTCGACCGCGCCCTTCGAGAAGGCGTGTGCCGACACCGACAGCTTCACGTCGAGGTCGCCGTGGCCGAGGACTTTCACATCGCGGTTGAGGTTGCGGACGAGGCCGGCCTCCTTCAGCAGCTCGGGCGTGACGTCGGTGCCCGCGTCGAACCGAGCGAGGTCGCGGACGTTCAGCGACCAGACGCTCGTCCGGAACGGGCCGATCGGCATCGCGTCCTTCGAGGTCGCGCCGCGCTGCTTGCCCATGCGCATGTAGGCCGGCATCTGGCCGCCCTCGAAGCCGGCGCGCATGGCGTGCGAGCCCGACCGCGACTTCTGGCCCTTGATCCCGCGGCCGGAGTAGCGGCCCTTGCCCGAGCCCATGCCGCGGCCGACGCGCTTGCGCGCCTTGCGCGCCTGGGCGGGCTTGAGATTGGACAGATTCAGGTCGCCGGCCATCGTTACTCGCTCCACTTTCACGAGGTGACTGACCTTCCTGAGCATACCGGTGAGCACCGGGCCTTCCTCGTGCTCGGCGCTGCGGCCGATCTTGCCGAGGCCGAGCGCGCGCAGGGTGCCGCGGTGGCGTTGGGTCTGGCCGATCTGGCTGCGGACCTGGATGACCTTGACCTTGGCCACTTATTTCTCCTCACTCGGCTGCTCGGTCGCAGCCTCGTGGGTCGCCGGTTCCGCGGAGACCGGCGCCTCCGCCACAGGCTCTTCGGTCCGCGAGCCGGCGGCGACGGGCAGGACTTGGCTGATCGTCAGGCCGCGAATCCGCGCCACGTCCTCCGGGCGGCGCAGGCTCTTCAGCCCGTTGACCGTCGCCTTCAGCATGTTGATCGGGTTCGTCGTTCCCAGGCTCTTCGCGAGGATGTCGCGGATGCCGGCGAGCTCGAGGACGGCGCGGACGCCGCCGCCCGCGATCACGCCGGTGCCCTCGCTGGCGGGGCGGAGCAGCACGCGGGCCGCGTCCGAGCGCCCGAGGATCTCGTGCGTGATCGTCGTGCCGTGCTTCGGCACGGTGAAGAGGTTCTTCTTCGCGTCGTCGACCGCCTTCGAGATCGCCAGCGGCACCTCGCGCGCCTTTCCGTAGCCGACGCCGACGCGGTCGACCTCGTCGCCGATCACCACGAGCGCCGTGAACGAGAACCGCCGCCCGCCCTTGACCACCTTGGCGACGCGGTTGATCTCGACCACGCGCTCCTTCAGCTCACGCGTCTCCTCGCGCGCGAACACCTCACGCTCGACACTCGTCAAAACGTCAATCCTCCCTCGCGGGCGCCCTCAGCGAGCGCCTTCACGCGTCCGTGGTAGAGGTACCCGCCGCGGTCGAAGACGCATGACTCGATGCCGGCGCTCTTCGCGTTGGCGGCGAGGAGCTTGCCGACCTCCTTGGCCTGCTCGGTCTTCGGCCCCTTGAATTTGGTCAGGCCCTGCCAGCCCGCTGCGACGAGCGTCTTGCCGGCCTGGTCGTCGATCAGCTGCGCGGAGATGCCGTGGTTCGAACGGAACACGGCCAGGCGCGGCCGCTCGGCGGTGCCGGCGATCTTGCCGCGTACGCGGCGATGGCGGCGCTCGCGGAGCTGGCGAGACGTGGCGACGCTCATGCCCTCTTCCCGACCTTCCGGCGCACGTACTCGCCCTGGTAGCGGATGCCCTTGCCCTTGTACGGCTCGGGCGGGCGCACCTTGCGGATCTCGGCAGCGATCTGGCCGACCTGTTGCTTGTCGATGCCCTTCACCACGATCTCGGTCTGTGACGGCACCTCGTACGTGATCCCGGCCGGCGCGTCCTTCACCACAGAGTGCGAGTAACCGACATTCAGCTCGAGCGCCGTGCCGCGCATCGAGGCGCGGTAGCCGACGCCCTGGATCTCGAGCCGCTTCTCGAAGCCCTTGGTCACGCCCTCGACCATGTTCGCGACGAGCGTGCGCGTCAGCCCGTGCAGCGCACGATCGTCGCCACGGTCGGTCGGCCGCGTCACGGTGATCGTGCCGTCGCTCTGCTCGATCGCCATCCGCTGGGGGACCTCCTGCGCGAGCTCGCCCAGGGGACCGTTCACCATCACGCGCCCAGGGGAGATCGACACGGAGACGCCCGCGGGCAATTCGATCGGTGATCTTCCGATTCGGCTCATCTACCTCACCAGACGAAACAGATGACCTCGCCGCCGATGCCGCGCTCTTGCGCGCTGCGGCTGGTCATCACGCCACTCGACGTGGACAGGATAGCCGTGCCCATGCCGCCGAGGACGCGGGGCATGCGGTCCTTGCGCGCGTAGATGCGGCGGCCCGGTTTGGAAATCCGCTTCAGGTTCGTGATCACGCGCTCGCGGCTGCGGCCGTACTTCAGCTCGACGACGAGCGTGTCGAACGCCTCGCCCTTCTCGACGCGGAAGCCGCGGATGTAGCCCTCCTGCTCGAGCAGGCGCGCGATGTCCACCTTCATCCGCGAGGTGGGCATCGAGGCGGTCTCCTGCAAGGCCTTGTTCGCGTTGCGAATTCTGGTCAACATGTCTGCAATCGGATCCGTCAACATCTTCTAGTCCTCCACCCGTGGAAAATGCGCAGCATTTTTCACGCCTTTACCAGGAGCTCTTGGTCATGCCCGGGATCACGCCCGCGTGGGCGAGATCCCGCAGGCAGATGCGGCAGAGCCCGAACTTCTTGAAGACCGCGCGCGGCCGGCCGCAACGGTTGCAGCGCGTGTACGCGCGCACCTTGTAGCGCTGTGGGCGGGCAGCCTTGGCGATCATCGACTTCTTGGCCATTACTCCTGTTCCCTCCTGTCGTCGGCGAACGGCAGGCCGAGGCCGCGGAGCAAAGCCCGCGCGCCCTCGTCGTCTGCCGCCGACGTCGTGATGGCGATGTCCAGGCCACGCACGGCGGCGACGTCGTCGTAGTTGATCTCCGGAAAGATGATCTGCTCGCGAATCCCGAGCGAGTAGTTGCCACGCCCGTCGAACGAGCCCGGGTCGAGGCCGCGGAAGTCGCGGATGCGGGGCAGCGCAATCGAGACGAGCCGGTCGAGGAACTCGTACATCCGGGCGCCGCGCAGTGTGATCCGGGCGCCGATCGGCATGCCCTCGCGGAGCTTGAACGCGGCGATCGACTTCCGGGCCCGGCGCATCTGGGCGCGCTGGCCGGTGATCGTCGAAAGCTCGTCCATGGCGGCGTCGAGAGCCTTCGCCTCGGTCTTGGCCTCGCCGACGCCCATGTTCAGGGTGATCTTGGTCACCCGCGGCACCTGCATCACCGAGGAGAGCCCGAGCTCGTCCTTCAGGCGCGCCCGCAGCTCCGCCTCGTAGAGCTCCTTCAGCCGCGGCGTGTACGTCTCGGTCGCGGTCGCGCTCACTTGTCCAGCTCCCCTCCGCAGCCGTCCCGGCGGCAGACGCGGACCTTGACCTTCTTGCCCTTCACGTCGCGGAACACGTGACCGACGCGCGTCGGCAGGTTGCACGACGGACAGACGACCATCACCTTCGAGACGGCGAGCGGCGCGGGCTTGTCGATCACGCCGCCGGGCATCATCGTCGTCCCGCCCATGCGGTTGGCATCGCGCATCGGGCGCGGCTTCGTGTGCCGCTTGACGACGTTCAGGTTCTCGACGATCACGCGCCGCTCGGAGGGGCGGGCGTCGATGACGCGGCCCTGCTTGCCCCGGTCCTTGCCGGACAAGATCTGCACGAGGTCGCCCTTCCGGACCTTCATGGTGGTTGCCATGGCTAGAGCACCTCCGGTGCGAGGCTGACGATCTTCATGAAGTTCTTCTCGCGTAGCTCGCGGGCGACCGGGCCGAAGATGCGGGTGCCGCGCGGGTTGCGCTGCGCGTCGATGATCACGGCCGCGTTCTCGTCGAAGGCGATCTGGGTGCCGTCGTCGCGTCCGAACGGCTTCTTCGTGCGGACGACCACCGCCTGCACGACCTCGCCCTTCTTGATCGCGCCCTGCGGGGTCGCGGCCTTGACCGTGCCGACGATGATGTCGCCGACCCGCGCGTAGCGACGGTGTGACCCGCCCTTGACGCGGATGCAGAGCAACTCGCGGGCGCCGGTGTTGTCGGCCACGCGGACTCGTGTCTCCTGCTGGATCACGCTACTTCGCCACCTCGAGGACCTCCGCGAGCCGCCAGCGCTTCGTCTTCGACAACGGGCGCGTCTCGACGATGCGGACGACGTCACCGGCCTTGGCCTGGTTCTGCTCGTCGTGCGCGTGGAACTTCTTCGAGCGGCGAATCACCTTCTTGTACTTCGGGTGTGCCTTGATCGAGTCGACTCGGACGACGATCGTCTTGTCCATCGCCGCCGAGACGACGACGCCGCGCCGCTGTTGGTCGCGGCCACGCTCGGACTCCGGCTTGGGCAGACGCGTGATCGGCTTGCGCTCCCCCGTCGGCTCCCGCTTGGGCTTGACGTGCCTGTGGCGCTGGGTGCGCGGAAGCCTCTTGCCCTTCGTCTTCGGCCCGCGCTGGCGGACCTCTCGGCTCCTCGGTCGGAGCCTCGTCTGTCGCCGCCGCGTCTGCGCCTGCCTGAGCGTCGGCGACTGGCTCATCGCCTGCGGGCTCCGCCGCAACGGGCTCTTCTGCTGCGGTGGCCTCCGCCTCGACGTCCGGCTCGGGCTCGGCGTCGGCGACTGTCTCCTCGGCGGGAGCCTCCTCCGCGACGGGCTCGTCGGCCGGAGCCTCAGCAACCGGCTCCTCCGGGGCCGGCTCCTCGGCGGGAGCCTCCTCGGCAACGGGCTCGGGGTGCTGGGCTCGGCCTCGACCTGCTCGGCCTCCGCCTCGGACCTCCTCCTCGACGGCGGGGGCCTCGGCCTGCTCGGCGGCGGTCTCCTCGGCCTTCTTGCGCGAGCGCTTCGGCTTCTCGGCAGCCTCGCGGCGCAGCCGCCTCCGGCTCCGCCTTCTTGGCGCGCGTGCGCTTCGGCTTCTCCTCGGCCGCAGGCGTCTCGTCCACCGTCTCGTCCGTCTTCTTCGTCTTCTTCTCGTCAGCCATGCCTACGTGGTCCTCTCGAGTTCTGCCTCGCGCTCGTAGCGGATGGTCAGGATGCGCGCGATCTCGCGCTTTGCGAGCCGGAGGCGCGCGGAGTTCTCCAGCGCGCCGGTCGCCGACTGGAAGCGCAGGTTGAACAGCTCCTGGCGTGTCTCCTCCAGGTGCCGCGTCAGCTCGGCATCGGTCAGATCGCGCAGCTGCCGGGCCCTCATGATCCGCCCCTAGTCAAAGAGACTCCCCTCTCGCTTGACCACCTTCGTCCGCACGGAGAGCTTCGTGCCGGCGAGGCGCAGCGCCTCCCGGGCGAGTGGCTCCGGGACACCGGCCAGTTCGAACATCACACGGCCCGGCTTGACGACCGCCACCCAGTGCTCGGGCGAACCCTTGCCGGAGCCCATGCGCGTCTCGGCAGGCTTCTGCGTCACCGGCTTGTCCGGGAAGATGTTGATCCAGACCTTCCCGCCACGCTTGATCTTGCGCGTCATGGCGATCCGGGCGGCCTCGATCTGGCGGTTCGTCAGCCAGCCGGCGTCGAGGGACTTGAGCCCGTAGTCGCCGAAGGCCACGGCGGTCTGCCCCTTCGAGGTGCCCGCGCGGCGGCCGCGCTGCTGTTTGCGGTACTTGGTCTTCTTGGGGAGCAACATCAGTCGGTCGTCTCCTCCGGCGCCGCGCTCGGCGTCTCGGGCGGCCCGGCGTCGGCGTCTCGGGCGCCTCGGCCGACGGCGTCTCAGGCGTCTCGACCTGCGGTTCGGTCACCTGAGGCTCCGCCGGGGTCTCGTCGGTGCGGGGAGGCGCAGCCTCGCGCGGCGCCCCGCCGCCTCCACCGCGCCGCCCCCGTCCGCCCCGCGGGCCACCTGGGCCCCCGCCGCCGGGGCCGCGACGCCGGCGAACCGGACCGAGGCCCTCGCGATCGGCCTGGCGGCCGCGGCCACTCTCACGAGAGGCGGAGAGCCCCTCCGAGGCGCCGCCTCGCCGCCGGGCCTGGTCCTGGTCGCCCAGCCGCGAGTCGCGCTGCGTGAAGCCTTCGTAGCCCTCCGGCATGATCTCGCCCTTGTTGATCCAGACCTTGACGCCGATCCGGCCGTAGGTCGTCTTCGCCTCGCAGGCGCCGTAGTCGATGTCGGCGCGGATCGTGTGCAGTGGGACACGGCCCTCCGAGTAGCTCTCGACGCGGCTCATCTCGCCGCCGCCGAGACGGCCGGCACACTTGATCTTCACGCCGTGGGCGCCGGAGCGCATCGCAGAGGCGAGCGAGCGCTTCATCGCGCGCCGGAAGCTGACGCGGTTCTGGAGCTGCTCGGCGATCGACTGGGCGACGAGCTTCGCGTCCAGCTCCGGACGCTTGATCTCGTTGATGTTGATGTGCACGTTCTTGTGCGTCATCGCATGCACGTCGCGCCGTAGCGCATCGACCTCGACGCCCGACTTGCCGATCACGATCCCGGGGCGGGCCGTGTAGATGTCGATCGTGATCCGCTGCTTGTCCTTGCGGATCAGGATGTCGGAGAGCCCGGCATGCCCGAGCTTGCGGTTGATGTGCTCGCGGATCTTGATGTCCTCGAGCAGGGCGCCCTTGAACTCCTTGGCCGACGTGTACCAGTTCGACTTCCAGTCATGGATGACTCCGACGCGGAGGCCCCCAGGGTGGATCTTTTGGCCCATTAGTTATCGGCCTCCTTGCGCGCGCGCCTCGGGCGCCCGCTAGCTGGCTTGGCTGGCTTCTTCGTCGCTTGTTCCTTCGGCTTCTCCGCCGGCTCCTCCACCGCAGCCTTGCTCTCGGGCTTCTCCTGCGTTTCCTCCGCGGCGGCTTCGGCCGGGGCCGGCTCGGAGGTGCGCTCCTGCTTCGGAGCGGGCGGCGCGACTGCCGGTCCTCCGGCGCCATCGGCGCAAGAAGGACAGTGATGTGGCACGTGTGCTTCTTGATCCGGGCGACGCGGCCGCGGGCGCGGGCGCGCCAGCGCTTCAACGTCGGCCCCTCGTCGACGACCGCGGCGTGGACGACGAGCTCGTCGCCGACGAGTCCGTGGTTCGCCTCGGCGTTCGCGACCGCGGAGGCGAGCACCTTCTCGAGCTCGCGCGCGGCTGCCCGCTGCGTGAACGCGAGCACGGCCCGGGCCTCGGGCACGCTGCGGCCGCGGATGTGCTCCGCGACGATGCGCCCCTTGCGCGCGGACATCCGCACCCACTTCGCCTGGGCACGCACGGTCTGCGTCTCGGTCGTGGCCACTAGCCCCTTCTCACCTGCGTCTGACGGTCGCCCGCGTGGCCGCGGAACATCCGCGTCGGGGCGAATTCGCCGAGCTTGTGCCCGACCATCTGCTCGGAGACGAACACGGGCACGTGCTTGCGGCCGTCGTGGACGGCGATCGTGTGGCCGACCATCTCGGGGAAGATCGTCGAGGTGCGCGACCAGGTGCGGATCATCCGCTTGCTGCCGGAGGCGTTCATCTCCTCGATTCGCTTCATCAGCCGCTCTTCCACGAACGGCCCCTTCTTCGAGCTGCGGCTCACTAGCGCTTCTCCTTCCCGCGACGGCGCGGCCGGACGATCAGGTTGTCGGATTCCTTGTGCTTGCGGCGCGTGCGCTTGCCGAGCGTCGGCACGCCCCAGGGGGTGACCGGATGGCGACCGCCCTTCGACTTGCCCTCGCCGCCGCCGTGCGGGTGGTCGACGGGGTTCATCGCCGAGCCGCGCACCGTGGGGCGCTTCCCGCGCCACCGGCTCCGCCCCGCCTTGCCGCCGGACTGGTTTTCGTGGTCCACGTTCCCGACCTGGCCGACGGTGGCCCGGCAGGATAGCGGCACGCGGCGCATCTCGCCCGACGGGAGCCGTAGGACGCCGTAGCCGTCGTCCTTCGCGACCAACTGGATGCCGGAGCCGGCGCTGCGGGCCAGCTGGCCGCCGCGCCCGGGCTTCAGCTCGACGTTGTGCACCATGGTGCCGGTCGGGATGTTCTCGAGCGGCAGCGCGTTGCCGGGCCGGATGTCCGCGCCGGGCCCGGACTCGACCATCGCCCCGACCTCGAGCCGCGCCGGCGCCAGGATGTAGGCCTTCTCGCCGTCCGCGTAGTGGAGCAGCGCGATCCGGGCCGACCGGTTGGGGTCGTACTCGATCGCAGCCACCTTGGCCGGCACGGCGTCCTTACGGCGCTTGAAGTCGATGATCCGGTAGCGGCGCTTGTGCCCACCGCCCTGGTGGCGGGTCGTGATGCGCCCATTCACGTTCCGGCCGCCGGTCTTCTTGATCGGCGCGGTCAGCGAGCGCTCCGGCTCGGTCCTCGTGATCTCCTCGAACGAGGAGACGGACATGAAGCGGCGTCCGGGACTCGTCGGCTTGTATTTCTTCAGTGCCACTAGACAACCACCCCTTGGAGGTTTCCGATGCCGGAAATGCGCAGCATTTTCGTCATTTTCATACCTGGGCTCCGGCGAAGATCTGGATCTCGTCGTCCGCGTGCACCTGAACGATCGCCTTCTTCCAGCCTTGCCTCGTCCCCTTGTGCAGGCCGCGACGCTTCGGCTTCGGCTGCACCTTCAAGACGTTGACCCCGATCACCCGCACGTCGAAGAGCTCCTCGACGGCCTGGCGGATCTGGGTCTTGTGCGCATCGGGGTGGACGCGGAACGCGTACTTCTTGGCCTCGATCAGGCTGTAGCTCTTCTCGGAGACGACCGGTGCGATCAAGACCTGGCGGGCGGTGAGGCTCACTCGGACCCCTCCTCAGCAGGCGCGGCAGCCGAACCGGCGCCCGCGCGGGCCAGAACTCCCGCCAGCGCCGCCTCCGAGACCAGCAGCGAGCGGGCCCAGACCACGGCGGCGACGTCGAGCTCGGACGGCGCGACGATCGCGACCTTCTCGAGGTTCCTGAACGACAGCCCGAGGTTGACGTCGTCGTCGGAGACGACGACCACCAGCGGCGCGCTCCTTGGCCCACGTCTCGACCAGCGCAACTGCGGTCTTCGTGCTCGGCTCCTCGAAGGCCGTGCCGTCGACCAGGCCGAGCGTGCCGGCCTGGGCATGCGCGGACAGGGCCCACGCAGAGCAGCCCGGCGCGCCTTGCGATTGACCTTCACCTCGAACGATCGCATCGTGGGCGGGAACGCGACGCCGCCGCCGGTCCAGTGCGGCGCGCGGGTCGTGCCCGCGCGAGCACGGCCGGTGCCCTTCTGGCGCCACGGCTTGCTGCGGCCCCCGGCGACGAGGCCACGACTCTTGGCGCCTCGGGTGCCTGCGCGAAGGGCGTTCAGCTCGGCGCGCACGGTCTCGTGGACCAGATGCGGCTTCACCTCCGCGCCGAAGACGTCGCCGTCGAGCGTGACCTGCTTCGTCGACTTGCCGGCTGCGTCGAGCAGTGGTGCCTTAGTGGTGGATGCGGCCGGCATGCGCCTTCTCCTCCCTGATCTCGACGATGCCGTTCTTCGGGCCCGGGACGGCGCCCTTGACGAGCAGCAGGTTGTTCTCGGCGTCGACCTCATGCACCTTCAGCCCGACCTGGGTGACACGCTTTCCGCCCAGGCGTCCGGCCATCTTGCATCCCCTTGAAAACGCGCGAGGGCGTCGCCGAGGCGCCGATCGAGCCGGGCTTGCGGACGTTGTGCGAGCCGTGGGACTTCGGCCCGCGGTGGAAGCGGTGCCGCTTGATCGTGCCGGCAAAGCCCTTGCCGATTCCGATCCCGGAGACCTTGACCGGGTCGCCCGGCTGGAACACCTCGACCGTGACCGGCTCGCCGACGACCGCCTCGCTGGCGCCGCGAAACTCGACCAGGTGCCGGTGCCCTTCGAACCCGGCCTTCTTCAGGTGTCCGAGCTCTGCCTTCGACAGCTTTCGCTCGGCGACCGGCTCGAAGGCGAGCTGTACCGCCTCGTAGCCGTCGATCTCCAAGGTCTTGACCTGGACCACCGGGCAGGGCCGGCCTCGATCACGGTGACAGGCGTGACCACCCCTGACTCCGGGTCGAAGATCTGGGTCATGCCCAGCTTTCTGCCGACGATGCCTTTCACAGCTTGATTTCGATGTCGACGCCGGCTGGAAGATCGAGCCGCATCAGCGAGTCGACCGTCTTCGGCGTCGGCGAGTGGATGTCGATCAGGCGCTTGTGCGTGCGCACCTCGAAGTGCTCGCGCGAGTCCTTGTCCTTGAACGGGCTGCGGATCACGCAGTACACGTTCTTCTCGGTGGGCAGGGGCACGGGCCCGGTGATCGTCGCCCCGGAGCGCTCCGCCGTCTCCACGATGTCGCGCGCGGAGCGGTCGACCTGCTTGTGGTCGTAGCCCTTCAGCCGGATGCGGATCTTGTGTTGAGCCACGTGCCCCTTCCCTCCTCTCGATGCCTCGTTACTTGATGACCTCGGTCACGAC
>CAVZWR010000011.1:0-72903 GCA_963779025.1 uncultured Actinomycetes bacterium | reverse complement strand
AAGATCTGCCTCCACGTCTCGAAGGAGGAGCAGGGCAAGCGGCTCCAGGAGCGGCTCGACACGCCGGAGAAGCGCTGGAAGTTTCGGCTCGGCGACCTCGACGACCGCAAGCTCTGGGACGACTTCACCGCCGCCTACGAGGACACGATCCGCGAGACCTCGACCGAATGGGCGCCCTGGCATGTCGTCCCGTCCGACCACAACTGGGCGCGCAACCTGGCGGTCGCTGAGATCCTCGTCGACGCGTTCGAGCGGCTCGACCCGCAGTTCCCGCCGGCCGACCCGCAGCTCGACGGCGTCGAGGTCGTGTGACCAGGCTGGATTCCCGCGCCGACACGCGTTAGGGTCACTCCCGTGAGAGGGTCTCGCCTGGCTCTGGCAGTCGGCGTCACGTTCGTTGTGGCTGCGGGCGCAGCCGCGGGCGCTTCTGGACCGGCGCCGATTCCGATCTGGCAGCGGCTGCTGCTCGCGGGCGAGTACAAGGGCTTCACGCCCCAGGCCGACCCGCCGCAGGTCGGGACGCTCGCCGTCTCCGCCAAGGCGACACAGAACTTCTTCGACGCCCTCAAGCTGCCGGCGGTGACGGCCGAGTTCCGCAAGGACGGCGTCGTGCGCGGGATCTCCGAAGACCTGAACGGGCCGGACAAGTTCAGAAGCGGGCTCTCGTTCGTGATCCAGAGCTCATCGAGCGCAGGAGCCGCCCGCGTCGTGAGCTACATCGACCGCGCGTCACTCCTCCCCTGCGCCCACAGCTGCACCGTCAGCGCCTTCGAGCTGAAGGTGCCCGGGATCCCCGGCGCGCTCGGCACGAAGCGGATCCGGACCACGGCCGAGGGGCCGAAGCCGGACCAGCGGCCGTTCGAGATCAACTTCGTCTTCTTCGCCAACGGGCCGTTCGCCTACGGCATGGTCAGCGGCGGGCCCCCGAACAGCATCGATCGCGGACAGCTGTTCGCGGCCGCCAAACGCTGGTACCAGCGGGTGAAGGACAGCCCGCCCGTCCCGCAGTAGCGCGAGGTAGCGTCCGCTCCGCGTGGAGCCTTTCAGCGAGGTCGAACTCCAGCTCGCGGCGCGCAACCACGGGATGCCGCTCGAGGCGCTGCGCTACCCGGTCACGCCGATTGGGCTGCACTACCTGCTGATCCACTACGACATCCCGTTCGTCGACCCGGCGCGCTTCGAGCTGTCGGTCGGCGGGCTCGTCGCGCGGCCGCTCGAGCTCTCGCTCGACGACCTCCGGGCTCGGCCCGCGGTCGAGCTGGAGGTGACCATGGAGTGCGCCGGCAACGGGCGCGCCCTCCTCCCCGGCCCGCGGCCCGTCAGCCAGCCGTGGCTCGCCGAGGCGGTCGGTACCGCGGCCTGGCGCGGCACGCCGCTCGCGCCGCTGCTCGACGAGGCGGGGACGCTCGACGGCGCGCGGGAGGTCGTCTTCACGGGGCTCGACCGCGGCTACGAGGGCGGCGAGGAGCAGGTCTTCGAGCGCAGCCTTCCCCTCGACGAGGCGCTCCGCGACGACGTGCTGCTCGCCTACGAGATGAACGGCGCGCCGCTCCTCCCCCAGCACGGCTTCCCGCTCCGGCTGGTCGTGCCCGGCTGGTACGGGATGACCCACGTGAAGTGGCTGACCCGGATCACGGTCGTCGACCGAGCCCTTCACCGGCTACCAGCAGGCGAACGCGTACCGGTTCCGCCGCGACGAGGAAGACGAGGGCGAGCCGCTCGACCCGGATGGCGCCGCGCGCGCTGATGGTGCCGCCGGGGCTGCCCGACTTCCCCACGCGCGAGCGCACGCTCCCCGCCGGCCGGTGCACGATCGAGGGCCGGGCGTGGTCCGGTCACGCTCCGATCGAGACGCGTCGAGTTCGGCGTGGACGGGACGTGGGCGGAGGCCGAGCTCGACGCCCCAACAAGCCGCTGGGCCTGGCGCGGCTGGCGGTTCGACTGGGACGCAGAGCCCGGCGAGCACGTCCTCGCCTGCCGCGCCCGCGACGAGGCCGGCAACACCCAGCCGGACGAGGCCGACTGGAACGTCGGCGGCTACGCCAACAACGGCGTGCAGCGCGTGCCGGTTCGCGTCGTCTAGGCCGGCGGCCCGGGGCGCTTCTCGTCGAGCTTGCCGGCGCGGATCGTCTCCGCCATGTCGGCCGACTCCTCGCGGTAGACCGAGCCGTCCTCGAACTCGATCCAGGGGAACTTCTCCTGGCCGGTCCGCTCCTTGGTCGTCTCCCGGCTCGAGCCCTTGAACGCCGAGCCCTCGCTGACGACGACGTACTCGATTCCGGTCTCGTTCAGCGCCTTCTGCACGCGCCAGCAGGGATGCAGCCCGAGCTTCACCCACATCGCGCTGCAGCGGTGGAGCTTGATCGCCACCTCCCTACGATACTCCCGTGCGCGCCGTCGTACTGGACGAGCAAGGGCAGCCGCGGCTCGCGGAGGTCGCCGACCCCGAAGGCCCGGGAGCGCTCGCCCGCGTGCTCGCCTGCGGCCTCTGCGGGTCGGACGTCGAGAAGCTCGGCAGCGCGCCGGCGGGAACGGTGCTCGGGCACGAGGTCGTCGCCGAGATCGACGGCCGCCGCGTCGCGCTCGTCCACCACCTCCCTTGCGGCGAGTGCGCGCGCTGCCACGCCGGTCACGAGTCGACCTGCGAGTCGTTCCGGGCGAGCACGATCCGGCCGGGCGGGTTTGCCGAGCGGGTGCGGACGGACGGCTGGGTCGACCTGCCCGACGGGGTCGACGATGCCCGGGCGACGATGGTCGAGCCGCTCGCCTGCGTCCTGCGGGGCGCCGAGCGGGTGCCGCACGGACGAGTGCTCGTCGTCGGCCAGGGCTTCATCGGCCGGCTCTTCGCCGCCGTGCTGGCGCGACGGGGCGACGAGGTCTTCGCCGTCGACCGCGACCCGCGCCGCGGCGGGCGCGAGCCGGACGGGCCCGTCCACGCCGCGATCCTGTGCGCCCCGGGCGGCGCCGGACGTCGCGCTCGACCTGCTGGAGCCGGCCGGGACGCTGCTCGTCTTCGCCGACGCCGGGCCGCTCGACACCGCCGGCGTGTACCACCGGGAGCTGACCGTGCACGGCTCGCGGTCCGCGACCCCGATTCACATGGAGGAGGCCGCCGCGCTGCTCGCCGAGCTCGACGTGCCGGAGCCGACCGTCCTGCCGCTGGAGCGGTTCGACGAGGGCCTCGACCTCTACCGCCGCGGCGAGGCTCTGAAGGTCGTCTTCACTCCGTGAGGGCGCTGATCTTCCACGGGCCGGGCGACGTCCGGCTCGAGGACGTCCCCCGTCCCGAGCCGGGACCCGGCGACGTGCTCGTCCAGGTCGAGGTCGCGCTCACCGACGGCACCGACGCGAAGGCGTACCACCGGGGTCACCCCGTGCTGCTCGGCCCGCCGCCGAGCCCGTTCGGGCACGAGTTCTGCGGGGTGGACACGGCGACCGGCCGGCGCGTGGTCGCGGCCAACTCCGCGCCGTGCGGCGAGTGCGCGCCGTGCCGGCGCGGCGACGAGACCCTGTGCGAGCGCCTGTTCCCGCTGCTGAACGGCGCGTATGCGGAGTTCCTGCTCGTACCGGAGCGGATCGCGCGCCGCAACCTCCTCCCCGTCCCCCACGGCCTCGCGCCCGAGGTCGCCGCGCTGGTCGAGCCGCTCGCGTGCTGCCTGCACGGCGTGGCCGCGCGCGGACGTGAAGTGCGGCGACACGGTCGCGATCCTCGGCGCCGGCCCGATCGGCCTGATGCTCTGCGCCTGCGTGGCCGACGCCGGCGGCCGGCCGGTCGTCGTCGGCGGACGGCCCGAGCGGCGCGAGCTCGCCGCGCACTTCGGCGGAACGGCCGGAAGCGGCGAAGGCGCGGACGTCGTGATCGAGGCGGCCGGCACCGAGCAGGCCTGGCAGGACGCGCTCGGGCTCGTCCGCCCGGGCGGCACGGTCCTCTTCTTCGGCGGCCTGCCGCGCGAGACGCACTCCCGCTGTCGACTCGTACCGCCTCCACTACGAGGAGCTGACCCTGCGCGGCGCCTTCCACCACACGCCCTCGACCGTGCGCGCCGCGCTCGCGTTCCTCGCCAGCGGCGCCTATCCGTGGGAGCGGCTGATCACCCACCAGGTCGGGCTGGAAGGCGTCGCTGCGCTCCTCGCCGACCCGCCGCGCGACTACCTGAAGGCCGCCGTCGTTCCCTAGCCGGCGCCGAACCTGTCGCGAAGCCTGCCGAGCGTGCTGCCATGCTGCCGTCGCTCAAGCGTCCCAGGTGACGTTCGTCATGAGCCGCACGATCCGTTCTGACCGTGCCGCGGCGAGGTGAATTGCGCTCGGTGCGCCGGCAGCCGATCCGCAGCTCGGCGACGCCGGCGGCCAGGACGATGGCAGGGCTTCTTCGAGAGCTCGGTCACCGGCGCGATCGGCACCTTCAATCGTCAACATGCAGGCGCGCACAGCGGCCAGCTCGACGGCACGTTGACCTCGCCGACATTGCCGATGTCGCTGCCGTTCCACGTCACCGTCGGAGAGAGCAACGTCTTCACCGCCTGAGCCCGGGCGCAACTCGTCGTCCACGGAACGCAGGACGCACGTCATCTGGTTCGAGCACGCCGACTACCAGCTTCAGGGCGGGATGACGACATCGGCATGCTCGACTTCTTCAGTCGTTCTCGGATCTGCCGGCGGTCAGCTTCCGCGATCAGACTTGCTCGGCCCGTCCACGGCGACGACGGCGAGCGGGGCATCATCGTGTCCTCGTGCAGGGCCATCGGGGCACGCTTCGGGTGTCGCGATGTTCGGCGGCATCCAGTTCCCGTTCCTCGGCTCGATCGGGGTACCGGTGCCAACGGCATGGCGCCGGTGCGGGCGCTCAGCGTCTCGCCGGCCGGCACGCTGATGATCACGGGCAACTGGACGGAGGGCCGGCGCCCCACCTGGACGGGATGGTGATGGCGAGCCTCGCGGACGGCAGCGTCCATACGGCCGACTTCGAGCTGGTCCGACCGTCCGCTCGACGGGCGGCTAGTCCGTGCGCCATCAGAGCGGAAGGCCGCGCAGTGCCGGCCTTCCGCGAAGCTACGAGCGCTCGACGCGCGAGCCGCCGACGATCGCGTCACGGCCGTCCGCGAAGCGCACCCAGGCCTTGCCCTTGCCGTCGTAGTCCGGCGACCAGACGATCAGGGTCGCCTCCTCGCCGGCCACGCGCACGGCCTCGGTCCCCTCCGGATCGACGCCGCGCCAGACGCGGACGAACGGGTTCTCCGCCCACTCGCGGCCGATCGTCGTCTCGTCCGTGTGCCCCGGCAGGACGCGCGTCTCGGGCGGGAGCGCCATCAGCACGTCCATCACGGAGCGCTTCACGGCCGCGAAGTCGTCGCGCGTGCCGCCGACCGCGTCCTTGAAGAGCGTGTCGCCGCTGAAGCACAGCTCGCCGTTGACGACGAACGAGACGCCGTCGTCGCTGTGGCCGGGCGTCGGCAGCGCCTCGACCCGGAGGCCGCCGGCCTCGAAATCTCCGGTGACGACCTGGACGCCGAGCTCGTCCTCGTGCTCGACGTGGTCTTCGTGCCCGTGCGTGCGCAGCACGGCCACAGGCGTCGCGCCCCAGCGCTCGACCGCCGCGAGCAGCGGCTCCATCGGCGCGCCGCTGTCGACGAAGACGGCCGTGCCGCCCTCCTCGTCCGCGACCACGTACGCGTTCGAGAGATAGCCCGCATGCATGCTGCGCTCGACCAGCACGGCGGCAGTATCACGGAACCGCGCAGGTACGCGCAGCTTCGGGCAGAATGTCACTGCAGGGCTTGGGGTTCGGGCGCTCCAATTTCTGAGCGCATGCGACTCCCAATCCGCCACTCTTCGCTTGTCCATCTTGCGCGCTCGCGTCGGGCGCGAGTGACGCTGTTCCTCCTGATGAGCCTCGGCGCGACTGCGGCCACGGTCCTGACCGCCCGCCACTACGCGACCAGCGGCTGGCCGCTCGGCCACGGCAACTCCTGGCTCGTCGCGGTGGCCGGTGTGCTCTTCCTGCTCGCGTTCGTCCTCAAGGGCGCCGGCTGGCGCCGCCTGCTGGCCCGTGGCGAGCGGCCCGGATCGCACGCGCTCGCGGCCGCGAACGCAGCAGCCTCCGTCACCGGCGTCGCACTACCCGGCCGGTTCGACGACGTCGTCCGCATCGCGGTCGCACGCCGCTTCAAGTCCAGGGCCGGGATCGGCGCCCTCTGCCTTTCGCTCGTCGTCGTCGGGTTGATCGACAGCGCGGCCCTGTCGCCGATCGCGGCCGTCGCCGCCGGCCTCGGCGACGTCTCGACCGGGCTTCGCGCCGGGCTCGGGGTCGTCGTCGCCGCGGGGATCGTGGCGGCGGCGCTCGTCCTCGCGCTCCCGATGGTCTCGCGCAGCGGCCGGCTCATGCGCTTCCGTCTCGGCCGCTGGCTCGCCCTGCACGCGACGCCCCGCCGGGAAAGCACCAACGCGTGGGCGATCGTCTCGGCGTCATGGGTCGTCCGGCTGCTCGGGCTCTACGTGCTCCTCGGCGCCCTCGGCGTCGGGCACTCGTTCCCGCTGGCGCTGCTCTTCCTCTCCGCATCGGCGGCCGCGGCGGTATTGCCGCTCGGGCCGGCCGGCGCCGCCACGCAGGTCGGCGCCGGAGCAGCGGTCCTGGCCGCCGCGGGCGTCCCGGTCTCGCAGGCGGTCGCGTTCGGCCTCGCGGCGCAGGCGCTCTTCGTGCTCGCCGGTGCGGCGGTCGTCGTGCTCGCCGGTGCATGGGAGGCGCGGTTGCGCCTCGTCGCAGCCCGCTCCTAGTCAGAATCGAGCCCTTGAAGGCGGGGCTCGCAGCACTCGTTCTCTTCGGAGTACTCGCCGCCGCCGCGCAGGCAAGGCCGGTGGCGGTCGTGCTCGTCCCCCCCGACGACCCCTTCCCGACGAACGGAGCCCTGGGGCTGTTCGTCCCGGGCGCGGGAGACAGCGTCAGCGGCGAGAGCGCCCTGGCCGCGCTCCTCCGCGGGAAGACGAAGAAGTCGGTGCTCGGCGGCGTGCCCGGCGGGAAGCCGCTGATCGCCCTCTCGACGAGGCCGGCCCGGACGACGATCTACGTCTCCCTGCCGCCGAGCGGGAAGCACCCGAACACGCACCGCTACCCGATCGCGATCGTCGGGCCCGGCTACCACGGGATCCTCGTCTCGCGCTCGACGCGCATCCGCGGCCTGGTCTCGATCGCCGACATCGCGCCGACCGCCAGGGCGCTGGAGCGCGGCGACCGCCCCGTGATCCGGGCGCGGCCGGACGACAACGCCGACCGCGCACCTCGCGGCAGCTCGACCGCCGCCTGTCGCGGAGCCACGACGTCCGCCTCTGGGAGACGCTGATCCTGGTCGGTCGCCGTTCTCGGCGGCGCAATCCTCGCAGTCCTCTTCAGGTCGGAATATCTCGGCCGCGCCGGTCTCCTCGCCGCGCCCTCGGTCCTGGCGGCGGCACTCGTCCTGTCCGCGGCCGACGATCACGCGTCCACACCTGGTGGTCACACTGCTGCCGGCGATCGCGCTCGGCATGGCGGCGCTGCTCGCGATCCCGCGTGGGCTGCTGCCGTGGGCGCTGGTCGGGTTCCTGGTCGCGCTACCTCGTCGTCTTCGTCGGCTGGTCCGAGATCGCGTCGTTCTCCGCGATCGGCGCGAGCCCGGACGGCGGCGGCCGCTTCTACGGCGCCGGCAACCTGGTCGAGACGGTGCTGCTGACCGTCTCGCTCGAGGCCGCGGCCCTGCTCGGACGCCGCGCGATCCTCCCCGTCCTCGTACTCGCGCTCGTCACCGTCGGCTGGAGCAAGGCGGGCGCGGACGGAGGCGGGATCGTCGTCCTGCTGGCGGCATTCGCCGTGCTGTCCTCACGGATGTACGGCGTGCGGTGGACGTGGCGGCGCGCGGTCGCCGCCGTCGCCGGCGGCGCGCTGCTCGTCGCAGCCCTGGTCGGGCTCGATGCCGCGAGCGGCGGATCGAGCCACGTCACCCACGCGTTCAGGAGGGGCCCGGTCTCGCTCGCCGAGGATCTCGGCGAGCCGGCTGCACATCTCCGTCGCGAGCCTCGGCGCGAGCGCCACCCAGGCGACGGTCTTCGCGGTCTCGATCGTCTCGATGATCGTGCTGGCGATCCGCTGGCCGCGATTCCCCGCAGGCGACGCCTTGCTCACCGGGATCGCCGTCTCGCTCGTCGTCAACGACAGCCCGGGCGTCGTCGCGTCCGCCGGCGCTCTTTCCTACGCGGTGATGTTCGCCTACGAGCGGGTGCGTCGACCGGCGCGTGATCGCGCGCAGGGTCGGTAACGTCGGCGCGCATGTCCCGGGCTTCGCCTCTCGCACGTGAGGCAACCCTCTCGGCCGCCATGGCCGCGATGTTCGCTGCCGTGCTCGCGTGGGCCGGCCCTCCGGGGACCGATCTCGCGGCGCACATCTACCAGCGCACCGTGTTCCTGGATCACGGCTTCACCCTCTGGAACAACTTCTGGTACGCGGGCCGCTACAGCTTCGTCACCTACAGCCTCCTCTACTACCCGCTCGCCGCGGCTCTCGGCATTCGCCTGCTGGCGGTCGCGACCGTCGCGACCGCGACCCTCGCCTTTGCCGTGGTCGTCTGGAAGGAGTGGGGGCCGCGCGCACGCTGGTCGAGCCGGACGTTTGCGGTCGTCTGGGCGGGCATCGTCCTCTCGGCGGCGTTCCCGTTTGCCCTCGGCGCGGCTCTGGCGCTCCTGGGGCTCTGGGCGCTTCAGGCCCGGCGGCCCTGGCGCTTTGCCGCACTCGCCGGCCTGACTGCCGCAGCGAGCCCGATCGCCTTCCTCCTGCTCGTACTGATCGTCATCGGACTGGCGCTCGGACGGCGAGCTGACCGCTGGCTGCAAGTGGCCGCGGGCGCGGGCCTGCTCGCGGTCGTCCTGCTCGAGGCCCTGGTGCTGCGCGTGTTCCCGCCGAGCGGCCGGTATCCGTTCTCGGTCGCCGAGCTCGCGGCCGCCTGCACCTATTGCGGGCTCTCGACGGCATTCGCGTGGCGGGCGGAGGGAGCGCGAACGCTTCGCTGGGTCTTCCCGGTCTACGGCGTTGCGTGCCTGACCTTCTTCTTCGTCTCCTCCGGTGTCGGCGAGAACATCGCGCGCCTCCGTTACGCGGCGATCCCCGTCTCCGTGCTCGTGCTCTCGCTGCGCAACTGGCGCCCCCTCGTCCCGGCTCTGGTCGTGTTCGGGCTCGCGATCTCGTGGAACGTGACGCCGCTCGCCACGAGTTACGTGCGCGCAGCCGACGACCCGGCGTCGCACGCCGCGTACTGGCAGCCGGCGATCTCCTACCTGCGCGGACCACCTGACGCCCTCCTACCGCGTCGAGGCGGTCGACACCGCCGGCCACTGGGCGGCGCTGTACCTGCCACGTGCGGGGATCCCGCTCGCCCGTGGGTGGTTCCGCCAGGACGACTTCCCGCAGAACGAGCTGCTCTACGACCGGCTCGGCCCTCGCTCGTACGTGCGGTGGCTGCGCAGCATGGGCGTCCGGTACGTGCTCCTGACGACGGCGCGCCCGGACTACAGCGCGCGGACAGAGGCGGCGCTGGTCGCGTAGCCGGCGCTCACTGCTCGAGGCTGTCTATCGCACCCGCGACCTCGTCGTCTACGAGGTCCCTGCATGCGACGCCGATCATCACCGGGCCCGGGCCGGCGCGGCTGAGCCGGATGGGCGAGTCCACCATCGTCGCGACGGTCGCGCGAGCAGGGACGTACCGCATCGCGGTTCGCTTCTCCCGGTACTGGCAGACCTCGGCCGGTTGTCTCCGGCGCGCCCGGGACGGGATGATCAGCCTCACCGTCCAACGGCCCGGGCCGGTTCGGCTCCGGTTCTCCCCGACTCCCGGCCGGGCGCTTGCGGCGCTCGCAGGCCGCCCCGCACGGTCATGCGCGAGTTGACTAGACTCGCGCCCGTGCGCCGCCGAGCCCTGATCATCGTCGCGTGCGGTCTCGTGCTCGCGGGCTGCTCCGGCGGCAAGACGGTCTCGCCCGTGCCGCAGACCGTCGAGGGCAAGGTGCCGACGCATCCCGAGGTGAAGGGCGACCCGGCCGTCGGCAAGAAGATCTTCGCGAGCGCAGGCTGCGCGGGCTGCCACACGCTGAAGGACGCCGGCGCCACCGGCAACGTCGGCCCGAACCTCGACCAGAAGAAGCCGCCGCTCGACCTGATCGTCGACCGGGTGACGAACGGCAAGGCGCCGATGCCCGCGTTCGCCGGCCAGCTCACGCCGCAGCAGATCCAGGACGTCGCCGCGTACGTCGTCCAGGCGACCAAGGGCTGATCCTCCCTCCCGACTTTCCGCACGGCATCGAGGCGCTCGCCTGCGACCTCGACCGGACGCTGATCGGCGAGGACGCCGAGCTCAGGCCGCGCACTCGTGCGGCGATTGCCGCGGCGCGGGCGGCGGGGCTCCACGTGATCGTCGTCACCGGAAGGATGTTCCGCTCCGTGCGGCCGTACCTCGAAGCCGCCGGGCTCGACGACCCGGTCGTCTGCTACCAGGGCGCCGTCGTCGCGGACCCGGTCAGCGGGCAGTTCCTCCGGCACGAGCCGATCCCGCTCGAGCTCGCGCGAGAGGCGATCGCCGCCGTCGAGGCCGAGGGCTACCCGCTGAACTGCTACGTCGGCGACGAGCTCTACGTCGCGAAGCACACCGCTGCCTCCGAGGCCTACGCGTCGTTCCAGCACCTCGAGGTGCACGCAGTCGGGCCGCTGCTCGACTGGCTCCAGGAGCCGCCGACGAAGCTCGTCGCGGTCGGCGACCCGGTCGAGCTCGACGGGCTGGAGGCGCGGCTCGTCGCCCACTTCGGCGGCCGGATGTACATCTCGAAGTCGCTGCCGTACTTCCTCGAGCTCGCGAGCCCGGACGTGACCAAGGGATCGGGGCTCGCGTTCGTCGCGGAGCACCTCGGCTTCTCGCAGGAGCGCACCGTCGGGTTCGGCGACGGCGAGAACGACGTGCCGCTGCTCGAGTGGACGGGCTACGCGGTCGCGGTCGCGAACGCCCACGAGCGCGTCCTCGCGCAGGCCGACTTCGTCTGCCCGCCCGTCAACGAGGAAGGCGTGGCGCAGGTGATCGAGGCGTACCTCGCTCTAGACTCCGTCGCGTGATCGACCTCCGCGCGGCGCGCAACGATCCCGAGACCTTCCGGGCGGCGCTCGCGCGCAAGGGCGCGGCGGAGACCTTCGACCAGCTGCTGGAGGCCGACGCGGCGTGGCGCGAGGTGACGACGCGCCGCGACGAGGCGCGCGCCCGGCAGAAGGCGATCGGCAAGCCGTCGTCCCCCGAGGAGATCGACGAGGCGAAGACGCTGAAGGCGGAGCTGCAGGAGCTCGACACGCGGCTCGCCGAAGCCGAGGCGCGGCGGCAGGAGCTGCTCGACCGCGTGCCCAACCCGCCCGATCCGACCGCGCCCGACGGCGACGACGAGGACGCGGCCGAGGAGCTCCGCCGCGTCGGCGAGCCGCGCGAGTTCGGCTTCGAGCCGCTCGACCACCTCGAGCTCGGCGAGCGGAAGGGCTGGCTCGACATGGAGCGAGGCGCCCGGACCTCCGGCGCCCGCTTCGCCTACCGCCTGGGCGACGGCGCGCTCCTCGAGCTCGCCCTCTACCGCTTCGCGCTCGACCGCCTGACGCGCAAGGGCTTCGTCCCGGTGCTGCCGCCGGTGCTCGTCCGCGAGCCGGCGATGTACGGCACCGGCTTCCTCCCCACGGACGACGTCAACATCTACTACGTCGAGCGCGACGAGCTCTACCTGACGGGAACATCGGAGGTGAGCCTCGCCGCGCTGCACATGGAAGAGAAGCTCGCCGAGGACGCATTGCCGCTGCGCTATGCGGGGTACTCGACGTGCTTCCGGCGCGAGGCCGGCGCGGCCGGGAAGGACACGCGCGGCATGTTCCGCGTCCACCAGTTCGACAAGGTCGAGATGTTCTCGTTCGTCCGGCCCGAGGACTCGCCCGAGGAGCACGAGTTCCTGCTCTCGATCGAGGAGGAGATCGTCGCTGAGCTCGGCTTCCCGTACCGGGTCGTGAACGTCGCCGCCGGCGACCTCGGCGCATCGGCGTCGAAGAAGTACGACATCGAGGCCTGGATGCCCTCGCAGCAGCGCTACCGCGAGATCACGTCGACCTCGAACACGACGGACTTCCAGGCTCGGCGGCTCGACGTGCGGTTCCGGCGCGGTGAGGGTCTCGACTTCGTCCACACCCTGAACGGGACCGCGATCACCGCCCGCAGCCTGATCGCGATCATGGAGAACTTCCAGGACGAGGACGGGACGATCGCCGTCCCCTCGGTCCTCGAGGAGTTCGGCGCCCCCACCCGCGTCGAAGTCGGCGCCGCTTCCGCTTAACTGAGCCCCGGCGGGATGCCGGAGCGGTCGAACGGGTCGGTCTTGAAAACCGATGGCCCTTCACGGGGCCTCCTGGGTTCGAATCCCAGTCCCGCCGCCTACGTCCCGGACCGCGTCGAGGAACGCCAGCACGCGCTCGGTGAGCAACGCCGCAGCGGCGGCGTCGTACGCCGGGAGCGAGGAGTCGGCGAAGAGGTGCTCCTCGCCCGGGTAGAGGAACAGCTCGGCCCGGTCGGTCGAGTCGACGAGGGCCTGCGCGGCCTCGAGGTCCTCGGCGAAGAACGGGTCGGCCTCCTTGCCGTGCACCTGCACCGGGACGCCCTCGGGCCACGCGTCCCCGAACTCCGAGACCGGGAGGCACGCCGTACATCAGCAAGGCCCCGCGGGCGCCGGGCCGGGTCTGCGCGAGCTGCTGGGCGACCATGACGCCCGAAGGAGAAGCCGGCGTAGACGGCCTCGGGGCCGATCCCCTCGGCGGCGGCCACCCCGCGCTCGGCGAGCGCGCCGAACCCCGCTTCGCGCGCGAAGGCCATGCCCTCCTCGATCGTGTCGAACGTGCGCCCGTCGAACAGGTCGGGCGTGTGCACGGTGTGCCCCGCCTGCCGCAACTCGTCGGCGAACGACCGCACTCCCTCGGTCAGCCCCTGGACGTGGTGGTACAGCACAACCTCGGTCATCTCCGATCCTCCTCGCGTGATTGATCCATTAATTTGGAACATTCCGCGATGCTAGTCTATTCGGCCATGGCCGGCAACCCGTCTCCCCCGGACTACGAGCTCGCCGACCGGATCGCGCTCACCAGGCCCTCCCAGGTGAAGGCGATCGGCCATCCCCTCCGCACCACGATCCTGGGCCTGCTCCACGAGCGGGCGGCGACGGTGACCGAGCTGGCGGTCGCGGTCGAGCGGCCGAAGAGCACGGTCGCCCACCACGTCAAGGTGCTCACCGAGGCCGGACTGGTGCAGGTGGTGAGGACCCGGCGGGTGCGGGCGATCGAGGAGCGGTTCTACGGCCGCACGGCACGGATGTTCTACGTCGGCGTCGAGCGGAGCCGCGGACGGCGACGACATGCCTCGGGACTTCAACGACTTCGAGGTCGCCGCCGCGGGAGTCGGCCGCGGCGTACCGGGACGGGAAGCTGTGGGGCTTCATCCGGCACGCCCGCATCTCGGAGGCGCAGGCGTCGGAGTTCTGGGAGCGGATGGCGGAGCTGGTGGCGGAGTTCGACCGGCTTCCGCGGTCGGGCGAGACCGTGTACGGATTCGCGGTCGGCGTCTATCCCACCGACCATCCGACCCTCCCCCTTGACACGGTGGACGCCTGACTTGCAGACTCGGGCTCAGGCTCCGAAGGACAGATGGAGATCGCTCTCATCATCATCCTCGCAGTGGGGTGGGCACTCGCCCTCAGGTTTGGCGTGCTCGTCTGGCGCATGTTGTTCGACCGCGGCCGGCTGCTGCTCCAGATCGAGGCGCTGGAGCAGCGCCTCGGCGAGATCTACTCGATCCCGGATCGCGAGCAGGTAGCGGCGGAGGGCTTTCCAGTCGGCTCGCCCGGCCCGGACTTCGCGCTGCCCGACCTCGACGGCACGGAGCGACCGCTCGAGGAGTGGCGCGGCCGCCGCCTCGTGCTCGTCTTCTTCGACCCCGACTGCCGCTTCAGCATGGAGCTCCTCCCCGAGCTCGCAGCGGTCCGGGCCGAGAGCGAGCTCGCGATTGTGGCGACCGGCGAGCCCGACAGAATGCGAGCCCTGGCCGCCGAGCACGATCTCCCCTGCCCCGTCCTGCTCCAGGAGAGCACCGAGGTCTTCGGCCTCTTTCGCGTGGTCGGCACCCCGTCGGCGTATGCACTCGACGAGAACGGCCGGATCGCGGCGCCCCTTGCGCTCGGAGGCGACGCGGTGCTCGAGCTCGTTCGCGGTCGCACCGCGCCGCGAGACGCCGGGGCCACGACCCGGATCAAGACGAAGTCGCTCGCTGATAGCCGCCTGCTGCGGACGGGCCTCGAGGCCGGCACGGTTGCACCGGCGTTCACCCTGCCGAACCTCGACGGCGGAACGACTTCACTCGCGGATTACCGCGGCCGGCGAGTGCTGCTCGCCTTCGTCGACCCCGAGTGCGCCCCGTGCGACATTCTCGCCCCGTCCCTCGAGCGCATCCATCGCGAGCGCGACGACCTCGCGGTGCTGGCGGTCAGCCGCGGTGACGCCAAAGAGAACCGCAGAAAGGCCAAGCACCATGGGCTCACGTTTCCGATCGTGCTCCAGCGCCACTGGGACACCTCACTCGACTACGGCATGTTCGCCGTGCCGATCGCCTGGCTGGTCGACGAGGAAGGCGTCCTCGAGACGGACATCGCGATCGGTCATGAAAAGATCCTCCAGCTCGCCGCTACGGAGAAGGGGGTAGCCAAAGCCCGAGCCTGAGCACTGCCCCCGCCACTCGAAACGAAAGGAAGCCATGAAGGACGCATTCGACGACCTCAGCAAGGCGCTCGCCTCGGGCATGTCCAGGCGCGACGCTCTGCGGAAGTTCGGTGTCGCCGTCGCCGGCTCGCTGTTCTTTTTCCGGCCCGGGGCCGGCGGCGCCTTCATAACGCCGACTAGGCCGCCCGACAAAGCGTGCCAGCAGTTCTGCCTGTGGCTCTACGGCAAGGGGACGAGCGCCTACGCGACCTGCGTCAACCAGGCGAAACAGAAATACGGCGCCTGCTACGACTTCGGACCGGGAAGCCCCGCCTGTTCCGGCGTCACGTGCCCGAGCCACAGCTTCTGTGTCAGCAACTCTGTGAACTTCACCGTCAACGCCCACGCACCGGTTGGGTACACCTGCGTGCCCACTCCGCACTAATTGAGCGAACCGCTCGCCTCGGTCGTCCTGACGACGCGGGACCGCCCGCGCTTCCTGCCGATCGCGCTCGAGTGCTACCGCCGCCAGACGCATCCTCGGCGAGAGCTGATCGTCGTCGACGACGGGGAGCGCTACCCCGTCGTCACCGCCGACGTGGAGCGGGTCGGCGGCCGCCTGCTCCGGCTCGACTCGGTCACCGCACTCGGGACGAAGCTCAACCTCGGCTGCGAGGCGGCCCGTGGGTCGGTCTGCGTGAAGATGGACGACGACGACTGGTACGCGCCCCGCTACGTCGAGACCATGCTGGCGGGGATGCGCGGCCCGCCGGCTGCGACCTGCCGGCCGTCGATGGCGTTCCTGACGCCGTTCCGTTTCTTCGACGTCGCGAACTGGCTGATCCGGCGCTCCGACCCGGGCAACGTGCCGGGAGCGACCCTCGTGTTCCGCCGCGAGAACTGGGCCGAGGCGCCGTTCCGCGGGCTCTCCTCCAACGAGGACGTGTGGTTCTGCTACGACCAGGTGCAGCTCGGGATCCAGGCCCGGCCGGTCGACGCACCCGACACCTACCTCGCGGTCCGGCACAGCGGGGCCGCGGCAGTGGACCGCGGACACGCGTGGAGCCGGCAGTGGCACGGCGAGGAACTGGACTCCTACCTGCTCCGCCGGCCGGTCGAGAAGACGCCGGAGGCGCTCCTGCCGCGCTGGGCGGTGGCGCGGTACCGCTCCCTGCGCAGCGAGCTCGTCGCCGAGCGTAGGCAGCCCGTCGCGGTCTGATGCGCCGGGCGCGGGGGCGCCCGCACGTCCTGATCGCGACCCCGGTGAAGAACGCCGCGGAATACCTCGGGCCGTACTTCGCGCTGCTGGGAAAGCTCAGCTACCCGGCCGACCGCCTCTCGCTCGGCTTCCTCGAGAGCGACAGCACGGACGGCACGTACGCGGCGCTCGAGCGGCGGCTCCGTGACCTGCGGCGCCGCTACCGGCGCGTCGGGCTCTGGAAGCACGACTTCGGCGTCGACTTCCCGACCGACGAGGGCCGGTGGGCAGAGGAGCTCCAGCCCGCCCGGCGCGCGACCATCGCCCGCAGCCGCAACCACCTGCTCTCGCACGCGCTCGACGACGAGGAGTGGGTCTTCTGGGTCGACGTCGACATGATCGAGGCGCCCGCCGACGTGCTCGACCGGCTGCTCGCGACCGGCAAGGAGATCGTGCAACCGCACTGCGTCCTACTCCCCGGCGGCCCCACCTTCGACATGAACGGCTGGCGCGACCACGGACGGCTCCACCTCGACGACTTTCGCGGCGGCGACGACCTCGTCCAACTGCATACGGTCGGCGGGACGATGCTGCTCGTCCGCGCCGATCTCCACCGGGACGGCCTTCACTTCCCCCCGGTCCCGTACGGCGTCGGGCACCCGCTCTCCCGGCCGGGGCGAGGTGAAGTGGAGACAGAGGGTCTCGGGATCCTCGCCCACGACATGGGCTACGAGTGCTGGGGGATGCCGAACCTCGAGGTACGGCACCGCTACCCCTACTGATGGGGCGGCTGCTCTACGTCACGCCCGTCCTCCCCTCCCTGACCGGGAACGGCCTCGCAATGCGGGCGGGCAACGTCCTTCGCGCGCTCGCGCCGCATCACTCGATCCAGCTGCACGTGCTCCCGATCTACGCGCGCTGGGACGACACGCTCGTCCCGGAGCTCGCGTCGCTCTGCGAGGGCGTGACGGAGGGCGTGGCGATCGAGACGCCCACAGCGTTCGACGTGCTGCACGTCTTCCGGCTCGCGGCGCTGCCGTTCGCGCGGCGGTGCGCAGCGGCGGAACGTCACGTCGACCTCGACGACATCGAGCCCCAGACGTACCGCAGGCTCGCAGAGCTCCGCCGGCTGAACGGCGACGACGCAGGAGCGCAGGCGATGGAGGCCGAGGCGGAACGGTACGAGCCGCTGCTCGAGGAGGTACTCGAGAGCTGGGACCGGGTCTATGTCTGCTCCGAGCTCGACCGGGCGCGCCTCGGCGCGGACGCGGTGCGGGTGCTGCCGAACGTGGTCGAGCCGGCGACGCGGGCGGAGCGCCGCGGCGGTTCGTTCACGTTCCTGTTCGTCGGCAACCTCGACTACTACCCGAACGGCGATGCGGTGCGCTGGTTCGCGAGGGCCGTTCTCCCGGCTCTACGGGAGCGTGCGCCGGCGCCGTTCCGGGTCGTCGTCGTCGGCGGCGGAGAAGCGCCGCCGGAGCTGGAGCACGCGGGTGCGGTAGGGGACGTGGGCCCGTGCTACGCGGCGGCCGACGTTGCGATCGTCCCGCTGCGGGCCGGTGGAGGCACCCGGATCAAGGTCCTGGAGGCATTCGCGCACGGCGTCCCTGTCGTCAGCACTCCGATCGGCGCCGAGGGGCTCGAGGCCGAGGACGGCGAGCACCTGCTCCTCGGCGCGGACGCCGAGGGCTTCGCACGCCGCTGCGCCGAGCTCATGGCGAGCCCGGAGCTCCGCCGGGGCCTGGCGGAGCGGGCGCTTCGCCTGGCTCGCGGCTCCTACTCCCTCGACGCAGCCATCGCGGCCGTCGCCCCGGGGGAGCCTCGAGCTCGCTGAGGAGCTCGAGCAGGCGCCTCGCCGCGGCGTCCCAGCCGAAGCTCTCGAGAATCCGCTCGCGCGGCGGCGGCTTCGGCGGCGCGGTTCCCCGCACGATCGCGCGGACGACCTCGACCGCCTGGTCCTCGTCCGGCTTCCACCAGCGCGACTTTCGGAAGAGGACGGAGTTGTCGTCCGTCCACGGAAGGTCGGCGCGCACCTCCTTCGCGGCGACGAGGTGGGCCGTGTCGTGATCGAGATAGTCGAGGTAGGCGCTGTGCCAGGGTGCGACGAGCTCCAGCCCCGAAGCCGCGGCCTCGACCATCGTCAGGTCCCAAGCCTCGCCGAAGGAGAGGCTGACGTAGTGCGTGGCGGTTGCGTAGAGCCTCGGGATGTCCTCGTCCGAGAAGCGCTCGTTGGTGAAGAGCACCGGCGCCGCGCCGCCGGACAGCTCGCGGCGGAAGCTCTCGATGCCCTCGTCGTCGGTCGCGAGCTTGATGACCAGGACGGCGTCATCCTCGGGCGCGGTCGCGCGCTCCCAGACCCTCATCAGCCCGGCGTGGTTCTTACGCAGGTTGACCTCCGCGATGCGCAGGAAGCGAGTGCGGTACGAGGCGACCGGTCGGCCACTCGCAGTGAGGAGCGGAAGCGGTTCCGCCGGCGAGCGGTAGAGCTCGGTGTCGAGTCCGAGGGGGCAAACGCGCAGGCGGCTGCGGGGCGCGCCGCTCCTCACCCACAACCGCCGGCAGAACTCGTTGGGCACGATCACGCGGTCGTACGCCTTCGCCTGCGCGACCCAGGACGGGTGGATGCGGTCGGCCTCGAACATCGTGTAGTTGACGTTTGCGATCCCGGGCTCGACGAGCAGCTGGTGCGGCATGCCGAAGCGGAGGTAGACGGATGCGCCGACCGGCTCCGACAGCTCCTCGAGCAACGGGTCCGGCTCGACCAGGGGTCGCGACCCCCACCCCGGGTGGTCGACGAGCTCGATCGCGACGCCGAGCCGGAGCAGCGCCTTGACGAACTCGCGGGTGTGGTGGTCGTGGCCGCTGATGCCCCTGAACGGGCCCTGGACCTTCAGCGCGGTGAGCGTCACCGCACTAGTAAAGCCCCGTTGTCTACGGCCGGAACGTCTTCGTGTGCCAGGCGCGGGCGAGCACGAACTTCGTCCCGTTCCAGTGGAAGCGCTGGTGGTCGAACCCGCCGGTCGGACAGCAGTTGGGGTCGTTCTGCTTGTAGACCGGCTGGGTCTCGACCAGATCGCCGCCGGCGCGGGCCAGCGCGAGCTTGTACCCGCCGCCCTTCAGCGCCACCCGCCAGCCCGCCGGCGTGCCCCGGAAGACCACGTAGCCGATGTCGCCGGCAGTCCCACCGCTCGCGATCGAGACGGCCAGGTCGGTCCGGCCGTCGCGGGTGAAGTCGAAGCAGATCACCTGGTCGACGCTCCTCGGGTCGACGCGCGTCGCGCTGTCGCCGAGCGTCTGCACGCGGACCTTCGTCGCTGAGATCGCAGCGCGCGCAGTCGCCTGGCCGCAGGCCGCGTGGGTCGCCTGGGCAGGCGCGACCGTGGCGGCCGCGAGAACGAGCGCGGCAGCGAGCAGGCGCACGCGCCGAGCATAGACTCGGCGGGCGATGACCGACGACCGCGACCGCCCACTCGAGCGGGCCGGCCTCGACCCGGATCCCGTCCGGCAGCTGGCGCGGTGGCTGGCGGAGGCCCGGGCCGCCGGGATCGAGCTCGCGGAGTCGGCGGCGCTCGCGACGGCCTCGGCCGGCGGGGCGCCGTCCGTGCGGATGGTGCTCGTCAAGGACGTCGAGGACGAGGGGCTCACGTTCTTCACCGGCTATCAGAGCCGGAAGGGCCGCGAGCTCGCCGAGAACCCGCGCGCGGCGCTGCTCCTCTACTGGCACGAGCTCGGCCGCCAGGGTCGCGTCGAGGGAGCGGTCGAGCGGCTGAGCGACGAGGAGTCGGACGCGTATTTCCGGTCGCGCCCGCTCGGGAGCCGGCTCTCGGCAGCGGTGTCGGCGCAGAGCGAGGTGATCGAGAGCCGCGAGCAGCTCGAGCAGGCGGCGGCCGAGCTCGGCCGGTTCGTCGGTGAGGACGTTCCGCGGCCCGAGCGGTGGGGCGGCTACCGGCTGAGGCCGGAGCTCTGGGAGTTCTGGCAGCACCGCGCCGACCGGCTCCACGACCGATTCCGCTACCGGCCGGGCGACGGAGGCTGGATCGTGGAGCGCCTCGCGCCGTAGGCTTACGCCGTGCGGAAGCTCGCGAACGCCGAGAGCCTCGCCGCCCTGATCGGGCTCGCGTTCATCGTCGTCGGCGTGCTCGGCTTCGTGCCCGGCGTCGTCCAGGACTACGGCGAGTTGACGTGGTGGAAGTCGGGCTCGGGCGCCGATCTGTTCGGCGTCTTCCAGACGAGCATCCTGCACAACCTGGTCTTCATCGGGATCGGAGTGGCCGGGCTCGTCGCGTCGCGCCGCCCGGCGAGCGCACGCTCGTTTGTGACCTTCGGCGGCGCCATCTACTTCGCGCTCGGCATCTTCGGGCTGCTCGTCGACCGCGAGAGCGGCTGGAACTTCCTGCCGTTCGACCGCGCCGGCGACTGGCTCCATGTGGGGATCGGGATCGCGATGCTCTACGTGGGACTCGCCGTGCGCATCGGTTCCTCGCGCCCGAGCGCCGCGGCGGCGTCCTGAGCTCGGCGGCGGACCTGCGCGCGCTCATGCGCCGTGTCCCGCACGGCGTCGCCGTGCTGACCGTGGACGTGGACGGCGAGCGGCTCGGCCTGACGCTCGACTCGCTCGTCTCGCTGTCGCTCGACCCGCCGCTCGTCGGCGTGTCGATCAGCCGGCAGGCGGCGATGCACGAGCTGCTCCGCGCAGGCGGGCGCGTTCGCGGCTGAGCCTGCTCGCCGGCGACCAGGCGGCACGTGGCTCAGCACTTCGCGCGCGGCGTGCCGCCGATCGCGCTCTGGCACGGAATCGAGCTGCGGCCCGACGACGGCCCGCCGCTGCTCGACGGTGCGCTCGGGTGGGCGCGCTGCCGCACGGTGGCCGAGCATCCGGCGGGCGACCACACGGTCTTCCTCGGCGAGGTCGACTGGGTCGAGGGCGGCGAGCCGCGGCCCGCCGCTCCTCCACGTCGACGGGGGATACCGGTCCCTGTGATCGAGGCCGTCGTCTTCGACCTGGACGGCGTGCTGATCCAGACCGAGGAGCTGTGGGACGAGGTGCGCGAGGGCCTGGCGCGCGCGGCCGGCGGCCGGTACGGCGAGGAGGAGCAGCGCGCGATGATGGGGATGAGCTCGCCCGAGTGGTCGCGCTACATGCACGAGCACGTCGGCTTGCCCGAGTCACCCGACGAGATCGCCGCCGAGGTCGTCCTCCGCATGTCGGAGCGGTACCGGGAGCAGCTCCCGCTGATCGACGGCGCGATCGAGGCGGTCGAGCGCCTGGCCGCGCGCTGGCCGCTCGGAGTGGCCTCGTCCTCGAACCGGGAGCTGATCGACCTCGTCCTCGAGCTCTCGGGCCTCGACCGCCACTTCGGAGCCACGGTGTCGTCGGAGGAGGTCGCCCGCGGCAAGCCCGCGCCCGACGTCTACCTGGAGGCGTGCCGCCGCCTCGGGGTCGAGCCGGCGCGAGCCGCGGCGGTCGAGGACAGCCACGCGGGAATCCGCTCGGCCAAAGCGGCGGGGATGCGCGTCCTGGCGATCCCAAACCCGACCTATCCCCCGGATGACGAGGCGCTGGCGAACGCCGACGTCGTGCTGAATTCGCTCTCCGACCTTACGCCGGAGGCTGTGGAGAGTCCGTAGCTCGCCTGAAGAGGACGCAGCCGTTGTGGCCGCCCAGGCCCATCGCGTTCGAAAGCGCCACGTCGACCTGGACGTGGCGCGCCTCGTTGGGGACGTAGTCGAGGTCGCACTCGGGGTCGGGGACCTCGTAGTTGATCGTCGGCGGGAGGATGCCCTCCTGGAGCGCGAGCACGCACATCATCGCCTCCACGGCGCCGGCCGCCCCGAAGCAGTGGCCGTGCACCGACTTCGTCGAGGAGACCGCGAGCTTGTAGGCGTGGTCGCCGAAGACCTGCTTGATCGCCCGGGTCTCGGCGAGGTCGCCGAGCGGCGTCGAGGTCCCGTGCGCGTTGATGTACCCGACCGACTCCGGCTCGAGCCCGGCGCGACCGAGCGCGGCCCGCATCATCTCCGCGACCCCGACGGCCTCGGGATCCGGTGCGGCGAGATGGTAGGCATCGTTCGAGGCGCCGTAGCCGATCACCTCGGCGTAGATGTGCGCTCCGCGCGCGCGGGCGCTCTCCATCTCCTCGAGCACGAGGACGCACGCGCCCTCGCCGATCACGAACCCGGCGCGGGTCGCGTCGAACGGCCGGGAGGCACGCGGCGGGTACTCCTCCTCGGCGGCGAGCCCACGCATCGCGCAGAAGCCGGCGAGGATCAGGGGCGTCACGGCGGCCTCCGAGCCGCCGGCGAGAACCGCGTCCGCGTCGCCCCGCTTGATCACCTCCGCCGCTTCCCCGATCGCGGTCGAGCCCGTCGCGCACGCGGAGACGGGCGCGTAATTCACGCCGCGCAGCCCCAACGTCAGGGCGATCTGACCACTCGCGCTGTCGGGCAGCACGCTGGGGATGAAGTACGGCGAGACCCGATCGGGGCCGCGCTCGAGCAGTGCGGTGTGCTGCTCGACGATCCCGATGATGCCGCCGATCGCCGACCCGAAGAGCACCCCGACGCGGCCGGGCTCGTAGACCCCCTCGATCCCTGCGTCGGCCCAGCTCTCCACGGCAGCGGCGAGCGAGAGGAGGGCGTACCGGTCGAGGCGCCGCGCTTCCTTCGGCCCCACGATGGCCGCCGGGTCGAAGTCCTTGACCTCGGCCGCAATGCGCACCGGGTACTCGCTCGCGTCGAACGCGCTGATGAAGTCGATGCCGCTCCGGCCCGCGACCGCGGCGTCCCAGGTCGACCGCCAGTCGTTGCCGAGCGGCGTCATGGCTCCGAGCCCGGTCACGGCCACCCTGCGCATTTCGCGGAGCCTATCGGCGCGTTACAGGAAGCCGAAAGATGGGTAGACGATGAATCGTGGCGGCCCGGTGCGAGCGCCGCCGGTACGACCCAATCGGCACTCAATTCAAAGGGGGAAAATGTGGCACAGGCTGCCGAAGTCGTCCCGCCGTGCGCGCCTACCCGGCCGCGTCTCGTTTTCTTCCACTCCAGGGTGTGCGGACGCTCCCGTCGTGTCGAGGGCTTCATCGCCCAGGTGCTCCAACGGCGCCAGAACCACGGAACGTTCCTGCTCCACCCGGTCGATGTGGACGAGCGGCCGGACCTGGTCGAGCGCTTCGGGATCGACGAGATTCCGACGCTCCTCGTCGTCGCCGACCGGCGCGTTCGCAGCCGCCTCCCGCACCCGCGGGGCTGCCGCGAGATCGAGGACATGCTGAAACCCTGGCTCCAGTAGCTAGCGTTCGCCGGGCGTGCCCGGGAAGAACGTGCCCTTTCCGCCGATGGAAGCCGAGCTCGTGCGGGAGCTCCCGCCGGGCGACGGCTGGCAGTACGAGCCGAAGTGGGACGGCTTCCGCGGCGTGCTCGAGAACGACGGCGGCGAGCTGGCGCTCTGGAGCCGGAACGCGCGGCCGCTGCTCCGCTACTTCCCCGAGCTGCGGCCGCTCGGCGAGAAGCTCCCGCCCCACTCGGCGATCGACGGCGAGATCGTGATCGAGCGCGGCGGTCGGCTCGACTTCGACGCGATGCAGATGCGGCTCCACCCGGCCGAGAGCCGCGTGCGCAGGCTCTCCGCCGAGATCCCGGCGCAGTTCATCGCCTTCGACGTGCTGCTCTGGAAGGGGAAGCCGATCCATCAGCAGCCGCTCGAGAAGCGCCGGGCCGCGCTCGAGAAGCTGCCGTTCACGATCTCGCCTGCGACGCGCGACGCCCGCGCGGCCAAACGGTGGCTCGACCGCCTCGACGCGGTCGGGCTCGACGGCGTGATCGCCAAGCGCCTCGGCCTGCCCTATCTTCCCGGCTCCCGCGAGGCGGTGGTGAAGGTCAAGGCGCACAAGACGGCGGACTGTGTCGTTGTCGGCGTCCGCTGGAAGACGAAGCCCACTCACCTCGCAACGCTGCTGCTCGGCCTCTACCGCGACGACGGCGAGCTCGACTACGTCGGCACCGCCGCGGTCGCGGCGAGCCGGCATGACGAGATCCTGAAGCGCATCCGACCGCTGCTGAAGGGCGCGCCCGACCGCGGCTTCTCGGAGCCGAATCGCTGGGGCTCGGGCGAGCTGGCGCAGTCGGCGGTGAAGCCGAAGCTGGTCGTCGAGGTGCGCTACGACAAGGTGCAGGGCCACCGCTTCCGCCACGGCACGAAGCTGATCCGCTTCCGCGAGGACAAGGACCCGGAGCAGTGCACCTGGCGGGAGGTCCGCGAGCCGCCCGGGAAGCTGACGGTGGCGAAGCTCCTGGCCGGCTAGAGCTCCGGTGAGTCCAGCCCCAGCTTCGAGAACTTCTTCCGGATCGAGACCTTCTTCCGCCACATCCCCGCGGTCAGGTCACCGACCTCGTCGATCCGCTTCCGCATCGTCTTCAGCGTGAACTTCGCCGGGTCGCAGCGCGGCACCTCGTCCCAGGTCAGCGGCGCGGACGCGCGCGCGTCCGGCGTCGGACGGATCGAGTAGGCGGACGCGATCGTCCGGTCGCGCGCGTTCTGGCCGTAGTCGACGAAGACGCCGAGCCGGTCGGCGACCTTCCAGGTCGTCGTCGCGATCCGCTGGTCGCCGATCCGCTCCTCGACCTCCTTCGCGAGCGCCCTGGCGAAGTCGCGCACGTGCGGGAACTGCGAGCTCGGGCTTGATCGGCGCGAGGATGTGCAGTCCGGTCGCGCCGGAGGTCTTCGGAAACGAGTGGAGGCCGAGCTCGTCCATCACCTCCTTGACGACCATCGCGATCTCGCGCACGTGACGACCACGGGTTCCCCTCGCTCGGGTCGAGGTCGATCAGCAGGTAGTCCGGCCGCTCGATGTCGTCGATCCTCGAGTGCCACGTGTGCAGCTCGATGCAGCCGAGGTTCGCGATCCACGCGAGCCCGGCGGCGTCCGCGACGACGGGAAAGTTCGCGTTCCGCCCGCTCGGAAACTGGATCCGGAACGTGTCCAGCCACTCCGGATGAGGCTCCGGAACGCGCTTCTGGTAGAAGAAGAACCCGTCCACGCCGTCCGGGTAGCGCTTCATCTGCATCGGCCGGCGGCGCACGTGGTGGAGCACGCAGGGCGCGACGTCGACGTAGTACTGGATCAGGTCGCCCTTCGTCAGCCTGGGCTTCGGGAAGAAGACCTTGTCCTGGTTCGTGAGGCGGACGTCGCGGCGGCCGATGCGCATGCCGCTTCTTCATTCTCTAGGGGCTGCTGCGGACAGCGGCCGCCCGGGAGGTACTGCGCGCATTCCTCCTTCGTCCAGCCGCGCGTGAGGCGCGAGCGGGCCAGTGCAGTCCAGCTCGCCCACGGGCAGCACGTAGATCCGCACGATCCCGTCGGCCCCGCCCGGTCGCGAGCCGCGTCCCGTCGGGGCTGAACGCGACGGAGATCAGATAGCGAGTCGGGCCCGGTGAGCGTGAGCAACTGCCTGCCGGTCCGGAGATCCCAGACGGTCGCCGTCGTGTCCTCGCCCGCGGTAGCGAGATACCTCCCGTCGTTCGCTGAACGCGACGCCCTCGACGAACGAGTTGTGGGCGACGAACGTGCGCAGGAGCTTGATCTGCCGTGTCGCGACGTCCCAGACCTGCACCGTCCCGTCGGCATTGCCGACCGCGAGCCGCGTGCTCGTCGAGTCGAACGCCGCGCTCTGGGCGCGATTGCCGACCGTGGCGATGACCTGGCCGGTGTCCGACCGGAGCTGCAGCGTGCTGTCGGATTTCTGCAACTCGGCGCCCAGCTTCCCGTTCGGGCTCGTCGTTCCGATCTGCGGCGGCAGCCCGCTGCCGCCGATGAAGAACACGCCGGGGTCCGATAAGTGGTTGTACGAGTGCAGGAGCTTCCCGGTGCGGGCGTCCCACAGCTTCGCCCGTCCGATCGAGGAAGCCGGTGGTCAGCAGCTGCTTGCTGTTCGGCGAGTACTCGACGCTCTCCACGCCGCCCGGATGGGCGTCGAGCGACAGCCAGTCGCGACTCCCCCCGCGTCGTGACGTCCCAGATCGTGACCGTCCCGTTCTGGCCCGCGGTCGCCACCCTGGTCCCGCCGGCGCCGAAGGCGACGGAGGACACCGCCGCGCGATGGCCGCGAAGGACGAGCAGCTGCCGTCCGGTCAGCACGTCCCAGATGCGCGCCGTCCCGTCGGTGCTGCCGGTGACCGCGCGTGTCGCCGTCGGGGCCGAACGCGAGCGAGAGCACCTCGCCCGGTGTGGTCCTCGAAGGTCGTCACCGCGCGACCGCTCGGCGATGTCGAAGATCTGGGCGTAGCCGAGCCTGTTGGGCGCCCCGAGATACTTGCCGTTCGGGCTGTAGGCGATCGTCGCGGATCGCCCCGTTCTGGAGCTCGGCTCGCGAAGACGAGCCTGGCCGGTCGCGGCGTCCCAGACCCGCGCCACCGAGCCCGCGTAATGCGTCCCGCAGTCGCCGGTGGCGACGCGGCCTGCCGTCCGGGCTCCACGAGACGCCGCACAGCGGATGCTCGGTGCGGATCGTCCGCAGCACGCGCCGGCTGCGGACGTTCCAGAGCCACAGGCTCCCGACACCGTCGTCGGCGGCGAGCTCCGTTCCCGCGGGGTTGAATGCGAGCGCGTAGACGCCGAGGCCGCGCCACCGGGCTCTTCAGCGACGCGATCCGCCGGCCGCTCCGTCGCATCCCACATCGTCGCCACGCCCTCGGTGCTCGCCGCCCGCCAGGCGCGAGCCGTCTGCGGCTGAACGCGACGTCATTGAACGGGCCGGCTCCGCGCCCGAGGTCGAGGAGCCGGCGGCCGGTCTTCGCGCTCCAGACCGCGACCGACGAGCCTGCCGTTGCCAGCCGCGTCCCGTCCGGGCTGAAGGCGACCGCCGCGGCCTGCACCGGGATCGTGGCGACGGCGCGGGAAGCCTCGACGGCGCGATGCAGCGCGTCGACAGCCTCGCGGCAGCGCACGCGCACCGCCGCCGGTCGTCTCCACCGCACGCAGCGCGAGCAGGATGCTCAGCTCGGGGTCGACGTCGAGGTTCGCGACGGAGGCAGCGGCCAGCTGTCGTGCGGTGGCGATCTTCGTCTCGTGCTTCGAGTGGTTGCTCTGCTGGAACGCGAAGACGGTCAGGCCCGCAGCGACCAGCGCCGCAACCGCGAGCACGCCGACGAGCGCGCGCAGCCGGTGGATCGAGCGCCGCTCGAGCGCGGTCTCGCGGGCCTGCCGCGCCTCCTCGGCCAGCCGCTCCGCCTCCCTGGCCGCGACGCTCTCGGCCAGGTACTCGCGCTCGAGGTCGGTCTGCGCGATTCCGGACTCGGCGGCCCAGGACTCGAAGCGCTCGAGCTGGGCTGCCGCGCATGAGCAGGCTCGGGTCGCGGTCGACGTCCCGCCACTCGCGCGCCGCCGACGAGAGCCGCTGGTGCGCGCGCAGGTCGTCTCGCGCTGCGGCGATCCAGTCCTGAAGCCTGGCCCACCGGCTGAGCAGCGCCTCGTGGGCGACCTCGACCGTCGGCGCGTCGGTGCGTGGGTCGCGGTCGAACGAGAGGAGCCGCGCGGCACCGTACGCGTCGATCGCCAGCGCGAGCCGGCCCTGGTCGACGTCGAGGGTGTCGAGCTCGGCCCGCTCCACGCGGCGGCGGGTGTCCGCCGCCTCGCCGAGCGTGACGAGCCGCAGGAACAGCTGGCGCACAGCCTCGCCGGCCCGGCTCGTCCAGTCCCCGGTAGAGCGTCTCGGCTCGACCGGCGACCGCGCCCGAGATGCCGCCGATCGCCCCGTAGGCGCGCCGTGTCAGCGTCGAGCCCTCCCGCCGCTCGTGCAGCTCGGTGAGCGCGTACTGGAGGAGCGGCAGCGCGCCGGGCTCGTCGACCACGTCGGCGACGATCCGGCCGAGCAAGCCCTCCTCGAGCGCCGCGCCCACCCGCTTGGCCGGGCCGGTAATCGCCTGCTCCAGCTCGTCCAGCGACAGCGGAAGCACCGGCTCGACCCGGTCGCGCATCACCTCGCCGAACCCGCGGTGGAGGAGCGGCCGGTCGTAGAAGTCGGCTCTCAGCGTGACCACGACCCGGAGCCTGCTGCGCGGGTCACGCACGGCCAGCTCGAGGCTCGAGAGGAAGCCGCTGGCCGGCGCTCCTCGCTCTCGACGAGCGTGAAGACCTCTTCGAGCTGGTCGACGACGAGCAGGAGCTCCGACCCGTCGTCGGGGAGCACGCGCTTCACGGCCCGCAGGAGGCCGAGCTCGTCGGCGTCGAGCTGCTCCTTCAGCGAGGCGGGCGGGTTCGCAGCGATTCGCAGGAGCGCCGCCTCCAGCTCCTCGAGCGGGTAAGCGCCCGGTGCCATCACCGCGACCTGCCAACCGCGTGCCCGGATCTCGGGCACGAGCCCGGCGAGCACGACGGACGACTTCCCGCTGCCGCTCGGACCGACGACTGCGAGAAACCGCTCGGTGACCACACGCTCGACGAGGTCGGCGACGAGTTGCTCGCGACCGAAGAAGTCGTCCGCGTCCGACTCGAGGAAGGCGTGGAGACCCTTGTACGGGTTCCGGAGCTCGGCCTCGCCGCCGGCGCGCGGGTGCGCCGTCGGCCGCGAGGGACGCCTCCTGGCGCAAGATGCGGCTCGCGAGCTCCCGCAGCTCCGGCGACGGCTCGATCCCGAGCTCGTCGACGAGCAGCCGACGGCCCTCGTGGTAGAGACCGACCGCCTCCGCCTGCCGGCCTCCCCGGTAGAGCGCGAGCATCAGCTGCGCCCGGAACTGCTCGCGCAGGGGGTGTACGCCGACGAGCTCCTCGAGCTCGCCGACGAGCGTCCCGTTCCGGCCCAGCTGCAGGTCGGCGTCGATTCGCCGCTCGAGCGCGGTCAGCCTGAGCTCCTCCAGGCGTCCGATCGCGGGCTGGGCGAACGAGTCGTAGGCGAGATCCGCCAGCGCCGGCCCTCGCCACAGCGCGAGCGCCGCCCGCAGGTGCTCGGCGGCCGAACGAACATCGCCGCCTTCGAGCTCGCGCGAAGCGGCGTCGACCATGCTCTCGAAGCGAATGCGCGTCGAGCGCGTCCGGCTCGACATGGATGAGGTACCCGGGCGACCGGGTCTCGAGGATCGAATCGGCCTCGGGCCCGAGCCCCTTGCGCAGCTGGGAGACGTGGTCGCGAACCTGGCCGGCAGCAGTGGCCGGCGCCGCGCCGTCGTAGAGCGCGTCGACGAGCTGCTCGACCGGCACGACCTCGTTGGCGCGCAGGAGGAGGACGGCCAGCACGCCCCGCTGCTTCGGGCCGCCGAGGCGGATCGGCCCGTCGTCGGAGATCACTTCGAGCGGGCCAAGGATGCGGAACTCCACACCCATTCGTGCAGACCGTAACGTGGTCAGCTCAGTCGAGTGAGCGAACCGCTTCCCGGACGGAGCCGCACCGGCGCGCGCGCCCGCTGAGCACGACCGTGAACGACGACGCGCGCTCCTCTGCCCAGTGGGCCTGGATGAGGTGACACTCGCTCGGCTTTCCCGGCCGCTCGACCAGGTACGCGCACATGTAGTGGCCGCGCGATGCCTGCACGCAATGCGCGCGAGTCAGCCGCGTCGCGTCTCCATGGTCCTGCGCGAAGGCGTTGCTCGTCGAGACGAGCACCTCCGCAAAGCCGGCAGCGGTCGGCGCCGGGCCGAACTCCTGCTCCGGCGTGAGGACCTGCTGACTCGGCGACGAGAGCGCCCGTGGAGCGGGGCGAGCAGCGGGCTCGCGCGCGGGAGGAGCCGCGGACGCGAGCCTGTTGCCGCCGAGATAGGCGCCGAGAGCGACGAGAGCCGTGACGGCCCCGAGCATCAGCAGCCCGACCGGCGACTGTCCTACACGTGCGAGCGTCTTCTTGACCATGCCCGCACGCTAGGAACCGCCTGTCCCGGCTCGATCCCGTTTCTGTCCCGGCCGAAGCTACGCTTCAGACATGCTCGAAGGAGCGCAGCATCCCGTCGTCACGCTCGAGCCGCTCGACGACTACATCGTGATCGAGCCAAGCGACGAGGAGGCGGAGACCCGCCACGGGCTGATCATCCCCGCGAGCGCGGAGACCGGCTGCAAGACGGGGATCGTCACCGCTGTCGGCACCGAGCCCGGCGGCATCGAGCCCGGCGACAAGGTCCTCTTCCCCCGCGAGGCCGGCTTCGACGTCCGTCTCGCCGGCACCGCCGTGAAGGTGATCCGCCGCTCCGAACTCATCGCCCGCGTCGCGGACTGATCCCAGAAAGGGAAACGCCCTCCGAAGAGGGCGCCTCCAAGCCGGTGGGGTATGTGAGGGGAGATCCGGCCCGCTCAGCATGCCCTCGACCCCGGTTTTGGGGCAAGCCCGCTGATGGGGGATCTTCTTCTCACCCTGAAGGGGGATGGGCCGGGAGCGCAGAAAGCCGTTCGATACCATGCGGAAACCCGGAGAAGTGGCCGAGTGGCTGAAGGCGGCGCCCTGCTAAGGCGTTATGTGGGTGAATACCTGCATCGAGGGTTCGAATCCCTCCTTCTCCGCTGGAGGGGTGGCAGAGCGGTCGAATGCGGCGGTCTCGAAAACCGTTATCCGTCGTTAGGCGGATCGAGGGTTCAAATCCCTCCCCCTCCGCTCAACCAGGCCGAAACCCGCTAGCCATGCGGGATTCAGGCCTTTCTCGTCGATGGGTCATACCTCCACGGCCGTACCGCTTGAAACCGCTAAGAACCGCACGAAGCTGGCCCGCACTGGCCCGCAACTGGCCCGCACAGGCTAGACGCGACATGATTGGCCGGTCGTGACAGACCTGACCAGGCGGGACTTCCTCGAGCGAGGCGCCGCAGCCGCGGGCGCGCTCGCTACTCTCGGGGGTGCCGACTGCCCGGGCCGCCTCCGGGATCGTTCGACGGCACGATCCGGATCGCCACGCTCGGCTACGACCTCGCGCCGTCTCCCAGCATCGTGAAGCCGGGCGGAGAAGGAGCTGGGGCTCAAGATCCTCGTCGAGATCGCCTTCCCGGACGACGTTGAACAGGCTGGTACGGCAGGAGCCGGCGGCGTTCGACATCCTCTCCGGGCTGCAGCTATCTACGATCAATCCGCGATGGCCGAGCGGCAACCTCCAGCCGATCGAGATCGCGAAGATCAAGCGTTGGAACGAGATCAGCCCCCTGCTCAAGCTCGGCAAGCTGAGGCCGGGCGATCCGGCGCTGCACCTACGGGCAGGGTGACGCGGCCTTTCGCAGGCTGTATCTCGACCCCGAACGCGTCCGGGCGGTGGAGAGCGCCGTCGGGGACCCCACCCGAGCTCGAGGGGCTGGTCGTTCAGTGGGTCGACGAGAAGACCGGTCGGCCGGTGGGGCCGGAGCCTCGCTTCTGCACCGGCGTGCCGGGCTCGTTCAACTTCGACTCCTTCGGCTACAACGAGCACGTCATTCGCAAGCGGCCGCGAGGAGCTGTCCTGGGCAGAGCTCCTCAACCGGAAGTGGGCCGGGCGGGTCGCGCTCCTGAACGATCCTTCGTCGGCTTTCAGGATGCCGGCAACGCCGCCCGGGCGGCGGGCCTTCGTCCGGATCCGTGACCTTGGCGACCCGACGCGCAGAGAGATCGACTTGCTCTTCAAGCTGTTGACCGCCCTGAAGCGACAAGAAGCACTTCTACGGCCTCTGGGATCTCTGATAGACGAGCCGCGGACTGGATGCGATCGGGCGACGTGGTCATCGAGTCGATGTGGGCCGTCGTCGATCTCACCGCTCGCCGGGCTCGGCTTCCCCGTCCGCCAGGCGGCGCCGCGCGAGGGGTACCGCGCCTTCGCCTGGCTTCTTCTCGATCTCGAACGCCGTGACCGCACCCGGCGAAGCTCCGCGCCTGCTACGACTTCATCAACTGGTGGCACTCCGGCTACGCCGGCGCGGTGATGCTCCGGTCCGGCTATCTTCAATGCAGTCGCGGAGACCGCGCCGCCGCTTCATGCCTGCCGACGAGTACGCCTACTGGCTCGAGGGCAAGCCTGCCGCCAGGAACTACATGGGCCCGTTCGGTGACATCGTCGTCCGCAAGGGGCAGTTGCGCGACGGCGGCCCGTTCACGCGTCGTGCCTGCCGGATCGCGAGCTGGAACTCCTGGCCGATGAGAGGCGGACCGGCCTCCAGCAGCGCTGGTACGAGTTCGCCTCGATGTTCTAGGCGGCCCTGACCGCGACCCACACTCCGCCCTCGCCGGTCGCAAGCATCGCCGGGATATGGACCGACCGCGATCCTGGCCACGTCCGCGCCGTTGCGCGGGTCGATCCGGGAGACTGTGCCGTCCTCGTAGTTCGCGACCCAGACGGCTCCGTCGCCGAACGCGATCGCCACCGGATCGCGCCCCACCCGCGTCGAGCCGACGATCCCGTTCGAGCGCGGGTCGATCCGGGCGACTGCGCCGCCGCTCGGATTCGTCACCCAGACCGATCCGCCTCCGACCGCGATCCCGCCCGGGTCGAAGCCCAGCCGGATCCGGGCCACGACTCGATTCGTCGCAGGATCGACGCGAAACACGCGTGCGCAAGACGTCGTCGAGCACCCAGACCCCTCCCTCACCGGCGGCGAGGGCGAAGGGGTTCAAGCCGACGTCGGTCACCGTCTTGACCACCTCACCGCCCCGGTTGATCCGGTCGAGACCCGAGCCCACTTGGTAACGAGCCAAGCGCCCAGAGTGCCCCCTCGCCCGAGCGCGAGCGCCCTCGTAGCCGACGTTGGCCTTCGTGGTCACGTTGAGTGTCGCCGGGTCGATCGGCGGTCATGGAGCCGACCTGGTTCGCGACCAGCACGCCTGCCTTCGCGGATCACGATCGCGTCCGGCGCCGCCCGAGTTGACGGCCAACGCTCGAACTGCGTCCCGTCTTCGGGTCGACCCCGGAGACGGTCCCGTCGTCCATGCTCCCGACCCAGACGCCCCCGGACGCCGACCGCGATCGCGGACGGGTTCGAGCCGACGCCGCCGATCGTCGCGACGAGCTTGTTCGTCTTCGGGTCGATCCGTTGCAGGGAGTCGACCTTGGGCGTCGAGCGTCGGCTTCGTGCTCGGCTTGCCGGGGCCGCCGCCCTGGCTGAGCAGGACGCCGGCGAGCACCGCAGCGGCGGCGATCGCCACGCCGACGGCGGTGAGGATCAGCGCCTTGCGGTCACGGATCGTGACCGGCCGGTTGCAGGCCGAGCGCCTCTCGCGCGGCGACGACCAGTTCGCCGCAGGTCGCGTAGCGCTCGTCCGGGTCCTTCGCCATCGCTGTCGGACGAGGTCGACCTCCTCGAGGCCGGGCGGGCTACCGGCGGCTCCTCCTGCACGTGCGCCCAGAGGACGGCCAGCTCGGAGTCGCGCTCGAAACGGCGCCTCCCCGCTCAGGCACTCGTAGAGCAGGCAGCCGAGCGAGTAGACGTCCGCCCGGCCGTCCACCGCGCCGCCCTCGATCTGCTCGGGGGCGGCGTAGGCAGGCGTGCCGACAGAGAAGCGTCCTCCTCCGGGTGCGCCCGGGTCGGCAAGACGCCTGCTGAGGCCGAAGTCGGCGAGGTAGACGTGCTCGTTCTCGTCGAGGAGCACGTTCGAGGGCTTGACGTCGCGGTGCACCAGCCCGCGGCGATGCGCGGCGTCGAGCGCGGCAGCGACCTGTGCGCAGATCGTGACCGCACGTTCCGGGTCGAGGACGTGTTCCGTCTGCAGCAACTGCTTGAGGTCGGTTCCCTCGACGTAGCGCATCGCGATCGCGAGCCGGCCGTCGGCGTCGAAGGCGTCGTAGATCGGCACGACGTTCGGATGCTCCAGCGAGGCGGCCAGCTCCGACTCGGCCAGGAACCGCTCGCGGAATCGCTCATCCTCGGATAACTCGGGGGCGATCAGCTTGAGCGCGACATATCGCTTCAGGCGCGGGTCGTACGCCTTGTAGACGACCCCCATGCCGCCCCGCCCGAGCAACGCCTCGAGGCGATAGCCGAACAACTCCGAGCCGATCGTGGGATCTACCGAGAGAGACAACTGGCCTCCTTGCGCCGCTGCCGAAGCATACGACCCGAACTTTGTTCCGGCTATGCCGCCCTCGACCGCGAGGAGCATCGTGGGCGGGTTTGCGGCCTTGCCGAGGGTCACGCGGGTGTGAGCGGAAGTGCCGCAGGGAACCGCTAGAGAGCGCAGGTTCCTGGCCCGCGCTGGCCCACGATTGGCCCGCACCCGTCAGGCAGGCACCTCACCGTACTGATTGACGGCCTCCCACAAGCGCTCGGCTACCCCGCTCCGGAGAGCCACGTTCGGGTACAGCGGCAAGACTAGGAAGCGCTCCGCGGCCCCGGCAGGCCCGACACCGGCCCAGTACCACGAGAAGTTCGTAAAGACGACCGCGCTGTACGGGTCCCGGATGATCGTAGGTGGGCCAGTCCTCAGCGACCTGCGGGCGCGGCGGGGTCCCGGGCGGCAGCAGGGCCGCGTTCGTGCTCCAGATGATGTCGTTGCACCTGACGACACAGGTATCGAGGTGCGGACTAACGCCGGGCACAGGTCTGCGCGCAATCCTTCTCCCAAGGATCGCAGCGAGGGGATCGGCGGGGGCGAGTTTGCCGACGTTGAACTGCCTCATCATCAGCAACGACTCCAGGCCTCCGATGTCTAGGAGGGCTGTGTAGTGCTCGACGCTGTTCCCGCTCCCAATCGAGTAGGGCGACCTTCCGATCGGCCGCGGCTCAAAGTCTGGAGCAGTCAGGCGGAAGCCGAGGTTAGGCGTCCTGATTCCGCGTGGCTCCGCCCCGACGATCAGGAGTGAGCAACAAAGCTCTTGTTCGGCGGGCGGAGCGACTGACCACAGCGCGGCCGCGCGCAAGCTCCACCCTCTCACCAACTCCTCAGTCGGTAAGCATCCCGGTCCTTCAGTCGGTCCCCGCGTAGGCACGCAGATCCTCTACGAGAGAGAAGCCTAAGCGCACGGAGCCGGCGAACCCGATTACGACGTTCGGCCCGACCTGGTGGATCTTCCTGATCAAGTCGCGGGCAGGCTGGCCTTTGAAGGTGACTCGAATGTCAGAGAGCAGGACGCCGCCGATGAAGTGTCCGGCCATGCCGATGACCCAGGTCATGTACCGAGCATGTCAGCCATAGGCCTCCTCCGCAGGCGGCGCGCTCACCACATCTGAGGCTGACGCCAAACTCCGGATGTGACTGCAACACTGCGCAACGAGGTGCAACGGTTGGACGCTCGCCAGCTTCGCGCGGTCGATCTGCTTGCCGAGGGTCGGATGGACAGCGAGGTCGCCGAGAGGTTGAGGGTTGACCGCTCGACTGTTTGGAGGTGGAGAACGGCGGACGCCGCGTTCTTGGCCGCGGTGAACCAACGCCGAGAGGAACTCTGGCGCGGCTCGCGCGACCGGCTTCGCGCAATGCTGCCGGACGCACTCGACGTGCTCCAGCAGGCGCTCGCGGCCGGGGATCGCCGGGACCGCGCTGGCGCTCGTGAAGCTAGCGGGGTTGGGTGACATCGACCTTGGCCAGGCCGGACCGACTGACGCTGCGCAGGTGCGGCGCGATCAAAGAACCGAGCAGCCGCCCAAGAGAACGGCCGAGCGAATCGCTGAGTTGCTCAAGTTGGCGCGGGAGTTCGGCCTTGATGCTCCACCGTCCGCCGCTGAAGGAAATGGCAACGTTGCTTCTGACGAGTCTCTGCCCGCCGAGAATCTGTTACCGCGCTAGGTTGCCTCGCCGCGCTCTTTGCAACGAGGCGAAATCCTTGATCTGAGTCGCATAAACGGCTGGCGCTGGAAAATGCCCAGGAAGTTTCGGCCACCAGACTGGCCCACATGGTGGCCCGCACCCATCCTGGATCGCATGGTTGAGCCGAATTCGGAAAGCCTCGAAAACCGTTATCCGTCGTTAGGCGGATCGAGGGTTCAAATCCCTCCCCCTCCGCTCATGCCAGCCGAAACCCGCATCGTTATGCCGGATGCGGGCTCTCGGCTCGCCTTCCCAGGCGTCCGTCCTTTCGCTCGTGACTGAAAAGAGCACGGTGCCGTAGTCTTCCCCGCACCGATGTCGCCCGAGTACGTCCTCGGCAGCCACCCCGACGAGATGGCCCGGCTCGACGAGCAGTCGGCCGCGATCGAGCAACCGACCCGCCTGTTGCTCCAGGCGGCGGGGATCGGGCCGGAGATGCACGTCCTCGACCTCGGCAGCGGCCTCGGGCACGTCGCCCAGCTCGTCGCGTCGCTCGTCGGCCCGGAAGGCTCCGTCGTCGGAGTCGAGCAGTCGCCGGAGCTGCTCGAGGTCGCGGAGACGCGCCGTGCCGATGCAGGCCTCGCCAACGTCAGCTTCGTGCAGGGTGATGTTCGGACGTTCGACGCCGGGCGCAGGTTCGACGCCGTGGTCGGGCGCCTGATCCTGTTCCACCTCGCAGATCCCGTCGCCGTTGTGCGCCACCATCTCGGCGCACTGCGCCCCGGCGGCACGGTCGCGATGGTCGACTTCGACCTCGGCGCTGCGCGGATCGAGCCACAGGTGCCCTTGTCAAGCCTCTTCGACCGGATCGAGGTCGCGTTCAGGGCGGCGGGCGCGAACCCCAGGATCGGAGCGCGCCTCGCGCGCATCCTGCAGGAGGCCGACCTCGAGCAGGTCGCGTCATACGGGTTCCAGCGCTATCTCGGCCCGGACGACCCCGGCAGTCCGCGCCTGCTGGCGGGCGTCATTCGCTCGCTGGCGCCGACAATGGTGTCGAAGGGGATCGCGACGGAGGAGGAGCTCGACCTGGCGACGCTCGAGCAGCGCATAAGGGACGAGCTGGTCGAGAACGACGCGGTCCTCCTCCCGCCCACGCTCGCCGGCGCCTGGGGCCGCCGCGGCTGACAGGCGGGCTAGAAGATCCGCACGAGGTTCTCGATTGCAACGCCTACACCCGTGTAGGTTGCGGCGAAACCGACCGAGTACGCGACGGAAGCGAACAAGACTCGGCGCCGGCCGACCGGTTTGCTGCCCGCGAGACGAGTGACGGCGACGACGATGACAGTGCCGATCAGCCCCGCGGCGATCGTCAGCAAAATCGTCGAATCCCGAGCGATCCAGCCGAGCGGGTGCTTCAGCAGGCGGCCCCGCCGTAGCTTCTCGAGCCGCGCCTCGAGCTTCGCTCCGTAGCCGCGAACCCAGTCGTCCCAGCGTTGCTGCATCCACGCGCAGCACGCGATGTTGACGAACGTGAGCACGCCGGCCGCGATGCCGAACACGAGGTACCACGGGACCCACACCGTCACCGCGATCAGGATCGGCCCGAGGAGCAGGTCGTCCAGGAACGCGTAGACGCCGACGAACGCTCCGATCGCGCCATTGGCCAGCCGGGATAACCACCCTTGCCGCTCCACGACCGGCTCACGCTACGCCTCGCCGGAAGCCGAGGGGGCGAAATGGGGTTTATCGTCTCGTCATGGCACGCTCGGTGGGTCTCGGCGTGGCACTCGCGATCGTCGTGTCCGTGGGTGCGCCTGCCTCCGACGCTTCACAACCCTCGCGGACCGCAGCGGCGTCGGCGGCCTGTTCGTCGACGACCAGACTGCCGGCGCCGCCCGCCAACCGCCCGCACGAGGCCCTGCACGTCCGCGTCCTGCCCGGCCTGGTCGCCGCAGCCGGAACCCTGACCGTGACGTTCGCCCCTGCCGTCGCGACGGATCGAATTGTCTTCCGGCTCTGGCCGAACTCACCTTTCTACGCCAAGCTCGGAGCCGGACTGACGGTCGCAGCGGTCGTCTCAGGCGGGCAGAGCCTCCCGACCGCGTACCCCGACCCGACGACACTCGTGGTCGATCGCGCCGTCGCCGCGCACGAGCCGATCACGGTCTCGATGGACTGGAAGCTTCGGCTGCCGAGACGCGCCGGGATCCAGCTTCACGGCGGTCGGAGCGCGCGTCTCGTCTCGTTTTTCCCGGAGCTCGCATGGAACGGGCACGGGTGGGCGACCGATCCGCCCGTGCCCCTCGATTCGTTTTGGCCGACTTCACCGACGGCCGACTTCGACGTCGACGTCGAGGTTCCCGCCGGACTTCAGGTGCTGGCCTCTGGAGTGAATCTGGGCGGCGGCAAGTGGCGCGCCCGGGCCGTGCGAGATTTCGCTCTTGCCGTCGGCAAGTTTCGAATCGCAAGAGCAACGGTCGCCGCTCCACGTCCCGTCCGACTCACGGTCGGGCTCGAGCGCGGCTCCGGATACCGGAGCCAAGACTTCCTGGTAGCTGCGGCGCAGGCACTCCGCCTCTACTCGAGGCAGTACGGCGACTACCCCTGGCCGAGCTACTCGCTGGCGGTGATGACCGACCCCACAGGCCTATTTCGGCATCGCCTACCCGACGCTCGGCTTCTACGGCGACGGGAGCCTCGCGCTTGTCCCCCACGAGACGGCACACCAGTGGTTCTACTCGCTCGTGGGGAATGACCAGGCGCGCGACCCATGGCTGAGCGAGGGACTCGCCACCTGGGCTCAGACCGGCCCCGAGCAGTCGCTCCCGACGATGCTGAACACGTCCGTGTCCCCGCCCTTCCTGAACCGGATCGGCAACCCGATGAGCTTCTGGTCGAAGTACGACTTCGAGACGTTCCGGGTCGGTGTCTACGTCCAGACCGTTCAGGCGCTCGCATCGCTCGGGCCGGCGGCAAAGGTCGACTGCGCCCTTCGGTTGTTCGTCACCCGCAACGCATACCGGACCGCCGTTCCGGATGATCTCCTGGCGGCGCTGAAGCCGTTCTTCCCGAACGCGGAACGCAAGCTCCGCGCGCGCGGCGCATACTTCGGAGCCGGCGGCTAGCCATCCCGCAGGGCGCGCCGTCGCACCCGAGGAGTACCGTCGGTATCGCTTCGACAAGCGGAGCACGCAGGCGTCGGAAGGAGGAAGTAGATGAAACCAAGCGGCTGGATCGGCTTCGCCGGCTGGCTGATGGTCGTGATCGGCACCCTGAACTTCTTCGAGGGCCTGATCGCGATCATCAGGGACAAGTACTACGTGCTGGCGCCCAACCAGATCATCGTCTTCGACATGACCACGTGGGGCTGGCTGACGTTGATCTGGGGAGGCGTTGTCCTCCTCGCCGGTTGGGGTCTGCTCTCGCGCGCCGGATGGGCGCGCTGGTTCACGATCGTGGTCGGAAGCATCAACGTCCTCGGTCAGCTCGCCTTCGTCGGAAGCTCGCAATACCCGCTCTGGGCACTTACGATCGTCGCCCTGAGCATCGTCGTTCTCTACGCACTGATCGTGCGCTGGGACGACGGCAGAGCCACCGCCTGAAACACGCGCGGGATCCCGCTGTCGCAGCGGGATCCCGCCTATTGCATCGCGATCTCAGCTCGCCGGGGCCACCTCCGGCCGAGGCGCGGCCGCCGCGGTCGTGCGCCGGAGAGCGCCGCCGGCGGCCAGGATGATGAACCCGACGCCGGTGAGCAGAAGCGCGATCCCGACCACCAGGCTGAACAGCGCAAGCTGGTCGGCCATGTAGGAGACGTTCAGCGCGGTCGAGAGCGCCGTCTCGGTAATCCAGACCTGGCGCGCAGCGTTGTCGAGCGGACGGCCGCTCGGCCCCTTGCTCGCCTTGGCCGCGTCGTTCGTCCCCTTGCCGTCGTCCGTCGCGTAGCGCGGCATCTCGGCGTAGACCAGGCCGCCGGTCGCCTCCAGCGCGTGGATCCGCATGTACTGCGCGAAGCAGCGCCCGCGGTCGCCGGTGTCGACGACCTTGCCGGCGACCGAGCACGACGGCAACGAGATGTCTTTGAGGCCGGCCTGCGCCGCCTCTTCCTTGATCGCAGCCGGGGTCATGTCCGGCGTGCCCATGATCTTCTCGTCCTGCAGCGAGTTGTGGACCGTCGAGCGCCCGTTCAGCGCCAGCGCGATCACCGCGATCCCGAACGCGATCAGGACCGCCCCCGCCGCGTACCCGCCCCACTCCAGCCAACGACGCCAGTTCATTTTCGCCTCCTTCATCGCGAAGCATTGAAGGCGGGGGCCGGCCCGCCGGTACCCGGAGAACCGTAAAGCCTGGCGCTACGCTAGGGAAGCCGCGGAGAGGTGTCCGAGCGGCCGAAGGAGCGCGACTGGAAATCGCGTACGTGCTGAAAGGTGCGTCGCGGGTTCAAATCCCGCCCTCTCCGCCTCGTAGCAGGGACAGGCCCGAGGCCTGTCCCTCGCGCACCTAGCCTCCGCTCGTGAGGAAGGCGACCAGGTCGCCGACCTGCTTGTCTGAGAGCGACGCGAACGAGGGCATCACGCCGCTCGGGTAGCCGGGGACGGTGTAGGCGGTCGGGTTCTTGATCGACTCGGCGGCGTACTCCTCGACCGTTCCCCGGTTCGCCTTCGCGGCGTCGGCGGCGAGGTTGTCGAGGTCGGGCCCGACCTTCGCAGTCGCACCCGCGGGCTTGAACGTGTGGCAGGCGACGCATCCCTGCGCTGTGAAGAGGGTCTTCCCGGCCGCAGCGTCGCCGGCGGGCGGCGGCGGTTTCGCCGGAGTCGTCGCGGCGGTCGTGGTCGTCGCGGCCACGGTCGTCCCCTCGCCGGCGGCGGTTCCGTGCTCCTCCTTCGGCTCGCCCGCGAGCGCGATCACGGCTGCCAGCATCGCCGCTGTCAGCGTGACCGACAACGGCGATGAACCACCCGACGTGCTTTCCCGGGAAGTTCGGCCACTTCGCCGGCAGGAGAAACGAGCAGATCAGCGCGAAGGCGATGAAAACCCCGGCCACGAGGGCGAGCCCGATCTTGTGGCTCGTGGCGAGGGCGGCGAGCACGCGCCGGACGCTAACAGCTTACGGCCGGGCCGCGCCCCGCCTGCGAGCGAGGCCACGCAGACCCTCGCTGAAGCCGACGGCGTCCGGCGAGAACACCGGCTCGATCGGCGCCCGGCGCTCGGCCTCGGCCAGCCGGCGGGCACGCGCAGCGAGCCGCGCGCGCTCCGCATCGAGCTCCGTACGGCTCTCGGCGAGCTCCTGCTCCTGCTGTTCGAGCGCGGCGAGCCGCTCCTCGAGCTCGCTCTCGCGAGCTTCGCAGCACGGTCAGCCGGTCGGCAAGTCCGGCCGCCCCCTGCTCCTCGGCTTCTGCGACGGTGGCGCTCCGAGCTTCGAGTGCCTCTCCCTGCTCGGTCATGGATACCTCCTGTTCGGCAAGTTGTGTTTCCCGTCCGGCGAGGGCCGCCTCGCGCTCGCCGAGCAGGCGCTCACGCTCGACGAGCCCGGCGACCCGAGCATCGAGCACCGAAGCACGCTCCTCCAGCTCTGCCTGCGTCGCGCTGCAACGTCGCCCGGAGCGCTGCCTCCCGCTCCGCGACGACCGCCGTGGCGGCAACGACGGCAGCCTGCCGCTCGGCGTGCTCCCTTCTCCTGGGCGGCGATCACGCGCTCACGCGAGTCGAGCTTCGACCGGTCCTCGATCAGCCGCCCCTCCCCTTCCGCGAGGGTCGCCGCCTTCGCCTCGAGCCGCTCCCGCTCCGCCCGGAGGTCCGGCGCCTCGTCGCGGACCCACTGGGGCTCCGGGCGAGCAGCCAGCTCGGCCTCACGGCGGTCGAGCGCGGCCTCGCGTTCGTCGAGTCCGGCCTGCCGCTCGTCGAGCTTCGGGTCCTCCGCCGTCCCGATCTCGCCGCGCATGCGATCGAGCTCCGCCGCCTGCGCGGCCAGCTCGGCCCGGCGCGCGGCGAGCAGCTCGAAGCTCCGCCGCTCGGCGTCCACCAGCTCCGTCAGCTTGCGGTCGAGCTCGTCCTCGCGCGAGGAGAGCTCGGCTGCGCGCTGGGCGAGCGCCTCGCTCTCCGCAACCTCGCGATCGACGACGCCGAGGCTCGCCTCCAGCTCCCGCAGCCGGTCCGCCTCGGCCTGGGCCGCCGCGGCGGCGGCAACCAGCCGCGCCTCCCGCTCGGCGAGCTCGCGTTCGCGGCGCTCGAGGTCGCCTGCGTCGGGCAAGTCGACCGGAGCCGCCTTGCCCCGCCGGAGGCGGCCTCCTTCGAGCTTCCGCTCGAGCTTCTTCCGCTCCTTCTCGAGCTCCTGCTCACGCCGCTGGGCGCGTTCGGTCGCGTCGCGGAGCACCTCGTGCATGCTCGCGATGTCGCGCGCGGCGGCGGCCTGGATGCGGTCGCGCTCGGCGGCGAGGTTGCGCTCGAGCTCCCTCAGCCGCTTGCGCTCGGCCTCGAGGGCCTCGATCGTGGGCTTGGCGTCCGGTTCCACCATCGGATGATGCCTGAAAAAGCCCTGGTATTTACGCCAAACGTCGGCGCGGGTGCGGCAAGTGGCGCCCGACGGCCGCGATCAGCCGCCCGAGGAGCAGCCCACCGCCGACCGCCAGGACGAGCCAGGCGACGATGGCGAGCGCGAGAAGGAGGATCCACTGCGGCATGGCGATCACCGTAGGTATCGGCCCGGACGGATACGTGCTAAAGGCCACGTTTGCCCGCCGATACATAAACTCGGGCTGTGGCGGTCGTCTCGCCGAGACGGGAGCACGCGCAGGCGCTCTTCGCCCCGCTCGGGCCGACCTACGACCGCTACGCGAATCTGCTCTCGTTCGGCCAGGACCCGCGGTGGCGCCGCTTCCTCGTCTCGCGCGTCGCCGCCGGCCCGGAGGACACCGTCCTCGACGTCGCGACCGGGCACAGGCGCGGTCGCGCTCGAGCTCCTCCGGCAGAAGCGCTGCACGGTCGTCGGGCTCGACCAGAGCGCCCAGATGCTCGAGATCGCGCGCAGCCGCCTCCCCGCCGGCGTCGAGCTCGTCGAAGGCGAGGCCGACCATCTGCCGTTTCCCGACGGAACGTTCGCGGCGCTCACCTTCACGTACCTGTTCCGCTATGTCGACGATCCCGGCGCGACGCTTCGCGAGCTCGCACGGGTCGTGCGACCGGGAGGCGTCGTCGCCGGGCTCGAGTTCGGGGTGCCGCCGAACGCCGCGGCGCGCGCGCTCTGGCGGCTCTACGTCCATGCGGGCCTGCCGCTCGCCGGGCGGCTGATCTCGCCCGGCTGGACGAGCGTGGGCGACTTCCTCGGCCCGAGCATCGAAGATCTCTGGCGGCGCATCCCGCTGCCGCGCCTGCTCGAGCTGTGGCGAAAGGCCGGTCTCGAGGACGTGCGCTACCGCCGGCTCAGCCTCGGCGGCGGGATCGTCATCTGGGGCCGCCGCGTCGTGAGCACCACTGCGCGGCCCGCGTTCTACGCGCTTGCCCCCGGCGGCTGGCGCGACTACGCGACCCTCCTCCATCCCCCGTACACGCTCTGGCACCTGAGCTACGTCGCGATCGGCGCCGCGCTCGCGCCCGAGTGGCACCCCGCCAGGCTGCTCGCTGCGCTCGCGGCGTTCTTTCTCGCCGTCGGGATCGGCGCGCACGCGCTCGACGAGCTGAACGGCCGCCCGCTCGGAACAGGCATCCCCAACCGCGTCCTGGCCGCACTCGCCGCACTCTCGGTCGCCGGCGCGGTCGCGATCGGGATCGGCGGCGCGATCGCATTCGACCTCTGGCTGCTCGCCTTCGTCGGCGCGGGCGTGTTCGCGGTGTACGTCTACAACCTGGAGCTCCTCGGAGGCTGGTTCCACAACGACGTCACGTTCGCGCTCGCCTGGGGCGCCTTCCCGCTGCTGACCGGCTACTTCGCGGCCGCCGAGGAGATCCGCTGGGAGGCGGTCCTCGCCGCCGCCTTCGCCGCCCTCTCGAGCTACGCGCAGCGGCAGCTCTCCACTCCGGTACGACGAATGAGGCGCCAGGTCGCCTCGGTCTCGGGCTCGCTCGAGCTCACGGACGGCCGCCGCGAGGCGATCACCCGCGAGACGATGATCGCCGGCAACGAGGCGGCGCTCCGCGCGCTCGCCGCCGCGATCGTCGCGCTCGCCGTCGCGCTGGTCGTCCTGCGGGCGGCGTAAGGGGCCTGACCCTCGAGGGTCAGGCCCCTCACGAACGCCGTCTACAGGGAGGTCGGCTGCTGCAGCGACTGCTGCTGCGGCGGCCCGCCGTGCCCGCCCGGCATGCCGGTCTGGACGCTGACCACGTCGAACTGCTCGTTGACGTAGACGGTCGCGGGCGTTCCGTCGGCCTGCACCATGTGCACCTCGTAGGCGGCGTTGCCGTCCGCGTCGGTCTCCGTGCGGACGATCGTCGCTCCGGAGAGCTTGGCCTTCGCGGCCGCCTCGACCTTGCTCTTCGTGTCACCGGTGAGCGGCGTCTCGTCCGAGCGCTGCCCGCCCCACGGCCGGCCCGCCGTCGGGGGCGAGGCCTGCCCGGCGATCGACGGGGCGGCGGCGATCGACGGTGCGGCCGAACTCGAGCCCGAGCCGCTGGCAGCGTTGGCGATCCCGTAGCTGCCTGCCGCGACGCCGATCGCGAGCGCGGCGGTCAACGCGAGCTTGCGTGATGCGTACATCTCTGGCTCCTTCCTTGTGGGTGCGCCCCTCATGGACGCGGGCCGATGCTCGCCGCCGAGCCTGAGAGGAGCCTTGACGCAGGCTGAAAGGCAGGTAAAGGTGACGCTGACGATGAAGGGCGCAGACAAACAGAAGAAGGGAACGAAGAAGCCCGCGCAGCGCTCGCTGAAGGAAAAGCGGCAGGAAAAGCGCGCGGCGAAGAAGAGCGGCGCGTAACACCGGCTTCACAAACCCGCCGCTACCCTTTGCTCCCCGTGCCCAGGGGACTCTCGATTGCGCTGCTCGCCGCGACGCTCGTCGCCGCCTCCGCCACGGGCGCCGCCCGCGCGGGCGGACACGGGTTCGGCGGGGCGCTCGCTGCGCAGACGCGCTCGGCCGCCGCCGCCTGCGGCGAGACCCCCGGCCTCCAGTGCACGGTCGTGACGGTCCCGCTCGACCGGACCGGCCGCGTCCCGGGGACGATCGCCCTCCACGTCGAGTACCTCCCGGCCGACGGCCCTCAGCGGGGGACACTGTTCCTCGTCGCCGGCGGCCCCGGCCAGGGCTCGGCGCACGTCTTCGGTCTCGGGACGCCGTCGGCGGTGCAGCTCTACCGCTACCTCTTCCCCGGCTACGGCCTCGTCGCCTACGACGACCGCGGCACCGGCGAGTCCGGGCTGATCGACTGCCCGATCCTCCAGCGCGCGGTCAGCGCCGACCAGCAGCAGCTCTCGGCGGCCGGCTGCGCAGCGACGATCGGCCCGGCGCGCGACTTCTACAGCACCGGCGAGCACGCGGAGGACCTGGACGCGGTGCGGGCATCCCTCGGCGTCGACAAGATCGCGCTCTACGGCGTCTCGTACGGCACGAAGCTCTCACTCTCGTACGCGCTGGCGCACCCCGAGCACGTCGAGCGCCTCCTGCTCGACTCGGTGCTGCCGCCGGAGCTGCCGGATCCCTACAGCGCGGACGTCCTCCGCCAGATGCCGGCCAAGCTGAACGCCTTCTGCACTGACGCGGCTTGCCGCGCGGCGACGCCCAACCTCGCCGCCGACGTCGCCGCGCTCGCCAACGCCTACGCCGCGAAGCCGATCACCGGCAAGGTGCTGGAGCCGAACGGCAAGACCGTGACGCAGCGGATCGACGGGATCGAGCTGCTCGCGACGGTGCTCGACGCCGACCTCAACCCCGGCGTCGCCGCGGAGCTCCCGGCCACGGTCCACGCGGCGCGGCACGGGAACACCCAGCCGCTGCTCCGGCTCGTGCGGTTCCACGACGTGACGAACGCCGGCCCGGCCGAGGACCTGAGCACGGGCCTGTACGCGGCGACGGTCTGCCGCGACGGCCCGTTCCCGTGGGACCCGAATTCGCCGGTCGAGAGCCGGCCCTCGGTCTACAAGTCTGCGGTCGATGCGCTCCCGGCCGGATCGTTCGGCCCGTTCGGCAAATGGGCTGCGCGCTTCGGCAACGCGGACTTCTGCCTGCGCTGGCCGACCCCGGCCGGCGGCGGCGTCTTCGGCCCCGGGCCGCTGCCGAACGTGCCGCTGCTCGCCGTCAGCGGCGGCTTCGACATGCGCACCCCAACCGTGAATGCGGCCTCCGTCGTCGCGCGCTTCCCGCAGGGTCGCCTGCTCGTCGTTCCCGGTGTCGGTCACAGCACGACGACCGCCGATCCGTCGGGCTGCGCCGCGAACGCCGTCCGCTCGTGGTTCCAGAACGGCGCCGTGCCGCTCCAGTGCCCGCGCGGGAAGCCGATCGTCCGCACCGTGCCGGGTCTGCCGGCGCCGACCACCGGCGCCAAGCTGGGCGCCCAGGCGACGTACGCGATCGCGGCGAAGACGCTGCTCGAGGCCCAGGCCGGCTGGCTGATGGCGAACGACAAGCAGCTCGCGGGGGTCTACTCCGGCAAGCTCGTGCCCCGGGCGCGCGGTTTCACCCTCACCCGCTACTCGGTCGCCCGCGGCGTCCAGCTGAGCGGGACCTTCAAGCTCGTCAACACCGACCTGCCGTTCAGCTTCCAGGGGACGGTGACGGTGACCGGCGCCGTTGCGGCGCAGGGCATCCTCGGCCTGTCGGGGACCAGCCTGAAGGGCACCCTCGACGGGCGCGCTGTCGGCTAGCCTAGGTAACCCGGGCCGAGAAGCCGCGCGTCGTGGACGCGCTGCGCACGTGCAGCGTCACGAAGCCGCGGACGATCGAGGCCCTTCGCCGTCGCCGGGATCCGCCAGATGCAGACGGCGACGCCGTTCCGTACCGCGTGCGTGACCGGCGACGAGGCGCTTCCCCGCGACCGTGGCCGAGCAGGTGACTGTGCCGGACTGAACGGGGCCGGCGGTGTCGTTCTGGTTCGCCGCCATCGAGGCCGAGAACGTGCGCCCCGCCTTCGCCGGCTTGGGCGCGACGGTGAAGGCGGTCACGGTCAGGACGAGCTTCGTCAGCACCTGGTAGCCGTTGAAGCCGTGGCCCGGAGTCCGGCGCGAAGTCCCGGTGCTCCTGGGAGCTGTCGATGTTTCCCTCGTGCGTCGACCGTCGAGCCCGAGAGCTGCGACCACGCCGAAGTTGAACGTCTTCGTCTTGCCCAGGTCGGCCGCGCTCACCCGGATCACCGGGCCGGTCGCCGTGTACGAGAACGTCAGCGACGCCTGCGAGGCCGCGCGCACGATAGTCGTGCCGTTCCACTGGAAAAGGTCGACCGCGCCGGGAACGAGCTCGATCGCGTAGTCGGCGCCGAGGAAGTCGCTGGCGCCGGTGCTCCGCGTTCTTGTCGGTGTCGAGGAAGATCAGGAAGTACATGTCGGCGGTCAGCGTGGGCCGGTTGCTGACGTTGACCTGGAAGGTGATCAGGCCGGCGTCGTCGTTCGAGACGACGACGCTCGTGATGTCCGGGGCCGCCGGGTCCTCGCCGGTCGAGTCGGGGTACGTCGTCGAGTTCTTCAGGTGGCGCGCCGAATCGCCGAACGCGACCGCCGGCATCGCAGCGAGTGCGACCCCGAGCACGAGCAGAAGCAGCAGCCGTGCCTTCATTCGCGCCTGACTCTAGCGGCTGCGGTCAGAGGTGATCGTTGAGGTCGAGCAGGAGGGCGCGCAGCTGCTCGAACTCCTTCGCACCGAGTTCCCGCCGCCAGTCGCGCTCGACCGCCCGCACGGCGTCGAGCATCGTCTTCACAGCGGCGCTCCCCCGCGCGGTGAGCGCGATCCGCTTCGAGCGGGTGTCCTCGGGGTCGGGCAGCCGCTCGAGGTAGCCGAGCCGCTCGAGCTCGCCGAGCATGTAGTTCAGCGCCTGCTTGCTCATGCCCAGCTCGGCAGCCAGCTCCGAGGGACGAGCGCCTTCCGGGCCCGGGTACTGGAAGACGTTCAGGTGGGCGGCTTCGAGACCGTCGAAGCCGCGCGCGCGGAGATGCTCGAGCATCCTGCGGCGAACGGCCTCCGCGGGCATGCGCAGCAGAGCGCCGATCATCGGTGTGTGCGGCCGGAGCTGCGATTGAGTAAAGCGACTTGACGAAACCGGGGCTGCCATGTAGGGTCAAGTCACTTTACCACTCACGGACGACGTGAAAGGAGCAACGATGGAGACGATGACGCGCGAAGAGATCAAGGTCGGCCAGGTCACGATCCGGTTCCTCGTCGAGAGCGAGGACTCGAATGGATCGGTCACGGTCTTCGAGGCCGGGGTCCCGGCCGGGGCACGGGTGCCCGCGCCGCACAGCCACGACGCCTACGAGGAGACGATCGTCGGCGTCGAGGGCGTGCTGACCTGGACGGTCGACGGGGTCGCGAACGAGGTCGGGCCCGGGGACGCGCTGCTCATCCCCCGCGGCGTGGTGCACCACTTCGTCAACGAGGGCGACAGCGACGCTCTGGCCCTCGCGTTCGTGACGCCCGGGCTGCTCGGCCCGGACTACTTCCGCGAGGTCGGCTGCGGTGCTCGACGCCTCTGCCGGCGGGCCGCCGGACTTCGCCGCACTCGGCGCCGTGATGAAGAAGCACGGGCTCACGCCGGCCGCCTAGCTTCTACAGGCGAAGCTGCGGCAGGAGACTGCCGTGCGGGTTGCCGCCCGGCTTCAGCGGCCTGGGCGGCTTCGCCTGCCCGGGCGGCTCGGCCGGCGGCGTCCCGTTGCCGGGAGGAGTGGGTACCGCAGGCAGGTCCGGAACCGTCGGCACGGTGACCTCCGGGAGGGTCGAGGGCGCGTCAGGCGGCGGCGAGTGGGCTGACCGCCCTGCCCCTGACCTGGCCCTGTCCTTGCCCCTGGCCCGAGTTGTCGGGGTGCGCCGGGTGATCCGGATGCGACGGATGAGCCGGGTGGTCCCCGGCGCCCCCGGACGAGCCGTGAACGTCGGCGGCCTGCCCGGCCGGCTGGTGGCCATGGCCGACGGCGAGGCCCCTTGGGCCGTCTCCCCCGTTGGCTGGATGACCGCCGCCCGACAGCTGCGGCGGCTGCCGGGCGGCGGAGGTGTCCCGCTTCGGTGCGTCCGCGTTCTGCGTGGCCACGGGCGCGGCAACGTGCGCGCCTGGCTGCGCTTCGGCTACCGGGCGTGATCGCCCCGGCGCAGCCCGCGCGGGCGGACTCGAAGAGGCGCGGCTGATCGCCTTCGCCTTCATCGTTGCGGGAATCGTTCGAAGAGAGGTGTGGGGCACTCTGGTACGTGTGACCGGCGCCGGCGCCGATGCGAGCAAGTTTGCCGGCCGCGCCTGCGCGGGAGCGACGGTCGCGCGCACGGGCTCGATGCGCGGGGGCCTCGGCGTGCCATGCGTGTGAGTGTGCGTGACCGCGACCTCCGTCCCGACGCCTGCAGCCACGAGAGCCGCTGTCCCGAACGCAACCGCCTTGACCCCGATCGCCGTGCCGACGGTCGCGCCGCTCGTCAGGCCGAACCCTCCTGCGAGCGAGGGTGGCAGTGGCACCAGGCCGATCCCCTTGAACGCCGACCGCTGCGCGCGGTAGCGGCGTGCGAGCGACGCACACTCGAGGCACGCGCGGAGGTGCGCCCGCAGGCTGCCGCGCTCACCCCGTGGCAGCACGCCGTCGAGCTGGAGCGAGATCGCCCGCTCGGCCTCGTTGCACGTGAGCGCGCCTTCGAGCTGCTCCCGAAACGATCGGCGCGCGCGAAAGATCAGCGTCTCCACTGCGGCCTTCGTCATCCCGAGCACGGATCCGATCTCGGCGTAGGACCGGCCCTCGAGCTCCCGCATCGCGAGCGCCGCGCGCTGGTTGAGGCTGAGCTGCGAGAAGGCGCGGAGGATGTCCTCGCGCTGGAAGCGCTCTTCCTCGGCCGGCTCGAACGCGAGCTCCGGATCGAGCCCGACCTCGCGCGGCCGGCGCGAGCCTTCGCGGAAGCGCTGCCGGCAGACGTTGTGCGTGATCGCGATCAGCCAGTTGAGCGGCTCATCGGGACGGGTGCCGCTCTGGAATGCACGATAGGCGTTGAGGAAGGCGGTCTGGGTGACGTCCTCGGCGTCCGCCGGGTTGCCGAGCACGGCGCTCGCGTAGCGGTAGACCTCGCGGACGTGCCGCCGGTACAGCCGCTCGAACGCGCCGTCCGCGCGCGCGTCTGCGCCCCCCAGCATGCTGCTGTATAGCGGACCGGGATCGGACGAGAGGCGGGCGAGGCTACCCGCCTCTCGCGCACTTGACGAGCGTCCCCCTACGGACCTCCGTGGCCGTGGCCGTTGCCGTTGCCGTTGCCATTCGCCGTGCGGCTGGCCACTCTGGCCGTGCGGCTGGCCACTCCGGCCGTGCGGCTGGCCACTCTGGCCCGGCGCGCTCGTGGTTGGCGCCGTGGCAGGCGCGGCCGCGCCCGTCGGCCCCGTTGAGCCCGTCGGCCCCGTTGAGCCCGTCGGCCCCGTTGGACCCGTCGCCCCCGTTGAACCGCACGCGCCGACGGTGTCACCGTGGCGCTGGTGCGCCGGCCACGCCCTGACGCTGATCGAGATCGTCACGCCGCCGCGCCGGCCATGGTTCCGATGACAGATCGTGACCTTCCCGCTCGTGGATACGCCGGTCGGCCCGGTCGCCCCGGTGCTGCCGGTCGCACCCGTTGAGCCCGTCGCCCCCGTTGGACCCGTCGCCCCCGTCGAACCGCACGCGCCGACGGTGTCACCGTGGCGCTGGTGCGCCGGCCACGCCCTGACGCTGATCGAGATCGTCACGCCGCCGCGCCGGCCATGGTTCCGATGACAGATCGTGACCTTCCCGCCGGTCGCCTCGCCGGTGCTGCCGGTCGCACCCGTCCCACCGGTTGGGCCGGCGAGCAGGCGTGCCGGCCCGCGCGCGAGTCCCCCTCCAACGAGAACCCCTGCAGCCGCCACCGCCACCACGGCAACGGCTGCCCCGACCAGGCGCTGGGCGCGCCCGCTCTGATCGCGTCGATCTTTCCTCATACATCCCCCTGGGGTTGCTGACAGACGTCTGACGCTCAGTAGATGCCGGGCGGCGGGGAAACTTGCGCCGTGCTTCGCCCATCTCGCCCCACTCGACCCGCCGGCGGAACAGGCTCGCGATCCGGTAGGTCAGCGTCAGCACCTGGTAGCCGACCTCGATAAACGTCGCGCCGACGATTACACCGAGATTCCTCCAACCCCGCGCGGTCTCGCCGGGGTAGTCCGTCATCAGCAGGGAGGCGAGCGTCGGCGCGACGACCGCCGCCCATGTGATGAAGCCGCCGATCAGAATCCCCTGCCACGCCACCCAGCCGGCCGCGATCCAGATCACTGTGACGATCACCGACAGCACCACGACGAAGGGGTTGATCAGCTCGTAACCCCACGCCCATGGCACTGCGAGCCAGCCGAGCCAGCCGTAGCGCCAGCGGAAGAGCATGCCCTTGTGCTTGCTCAGCACCTGGCCGAGGCCGCGGTGCCAGCGCATGCGCTGACGACGGAGCACGCGCCGCGAGTCAGGAACCATCGTCCAGCAGACGACGTTGGGGATCTGTTGGATGTTGTACGGAATCTCGCTGTCGGTGTAGTGGCGATGGATGCGGAGCGTTGTGTCGAAGTCCTCGCCGAGCGTGTCGGATGTGTAGCCGCCGACGGCGAGCAGGGCGTCACGCCGGAAGATCCCGAAGCCGCCGGAGATGATCGGCAGCGCGCGGAGGGAGCTTGCGGCGACGCGTGAGATGCGAAACGAGCGTTCGTATTCGACCGCCTGGAAGAGCGCCAGGAGCGTGCGTGGACGCAGACGTTCGATGATCCGCCCGCGGACGGCATGGCAGCCGTTGGCGATGCCGAGACTCGCCCCGGCGGCAACCGTGCGCTCGGGGTCGGCGATGAACGGCCTGATCGCACGGACGAGCGTGTCGTGTCCGACCAACTCGTCGGCGTCCATCACCACAAGGAGTGCGCCTCGTGTGTAGTTGAGCGCCGCGTTCAGCGAGTCGGAACGGCCTCCGTTCTCCTTGTCGAGCACGAGTAGCGGAATCGGCGCACGGGACTCGTACGCTCGGCGAATCGGAGCGTGCGGAAGATCCGCGAGCGGGCGGCGGTCCGAGGGCTGGAGGTCGAACTGCTCACGCAGGATCTCGAGCGTGGCGTCGGTCGAGCCGTCGTTGGCGACCACGACTTCGACGCGTGGGTAGTCGAGGGCGAGCAGCGAGCGGACAGTGTCGGCGATCACCCCCGACTCGTTGTACGCAGGGACGCTGATGGAGATCAGCGGCGCCAACTCGGCGCGCATCAGCCGCCGCAGCGTCGACGGGAGCACCTGGCGCCGGTGGCGGCGTGTAATCACAGCCGCCGCGGCAACCATCGCGAGCGTGCACGCCAGGTAGAGGGCGTAGTAGATCGCCAGCACCCACGCGACGATGAGGAACATCGCCCTCACCCCTGACCACTAACTCGATCGAGCGCACGTTCCGCCTGCTCGCGAAGGGCGGGGTCGCGCGCGGGGTCGGCGGCGACTTCACGGAGCGAATCGGCCGCCTCGTGACCGCCGAGACGCTCGAGCGCGCCGACTGCAACAGACGCCAGCAGTGCGTTGTCGCTCGCCAGCTCCGCCAGAAGCGACGGCATCGCCCGCTGATCTCCCGCGCGGGCGAGCGCAAGCGCCGCCAAACGGCGCGTGAACGGCGATTCCGCCGAGCGCTCGAGCCCCGCCAGGGCCTCCGGTGCCGCACTCGCGAGGGAGAGCAGCGCCGAGATCGCAGAGCTCGGCGCGGCGCTGGAGTCCTGGTCGAGGACCTGGGTCATCCGCTCGATCCGGTCAAGGCGAGGCACTGCCGCCAGAGCGCGGACGGCCGTGATCCGCACGATCCGGTCGCGGTCGCCGAGCGCCTGCTCGAGCGCGGGAACGGCCCGCTCGCTCGCGATCTCTGCCAGCTCGTCGGTCGCCGTTCGCCGCGCGTAGGCGCGCGGCGAACGCTCCAGCGTCCGGATCACGTCGTCGACCAGTCCTATCTCGTCCACGATCCGCGCCAGCTCCCGGCGTGACTCGCCGGCGAGCATCGGGAAGAGCTCGAGCGCGGCCAGCCGGAAAGCGCGCCGGGCGGTGCGCCCCTGAGGCCGCACGATCACGACTCCGATGACCAGCGCGTCGGCGAGCGAGGTGATCGCGTCGTCGACCAGCGGCGCGCGGTGGCCGAGCTTCCAGTGCACCCACGCTCGCCTGGCCACGAGCGCGATCAGCTCGGCCGCGATGAGTACGCCGAGGATCAGCGCCGCAAGGTTGATCATCCGGCTCCGATCGACTCGACGACGCGCGAAAGCTCGCCGAGGTCGAATGGCTTGCGGATCACCGAGCTTTCGGGCAGCCCCGCGAGCGTAGCCCGGGCCAGCCCTGCGTCGTACTCGACGAGGAACGCGATGCGCATCGCCGGCGCGTCGCCCCTCGAGCGCAGGAGCTCGACCAACTCGACGCCCGATAGGCCGGGCAAGACGTCGTCGACGATCAGCAGGTCGGGCGGCGTCTCCTCGATCGACTCCCAGGCGGCGTATCCGTCGGCGGCCTCGCGGACGTCATAGCCGTCGTGGCGCAGCTGCGCTGCGACCAGCCGCCGGACAGCGACGGAGTCTTCAGCGACCAGCACACTCTGCATCCGACTGGAGCCGGTGCGTGGGGCGGCGCCGCAAACGCGGCGCCGCCCACGTCGGTCCTTAGCCTCCGGCCAGGGCGCTGGCCTTCAGCTGCTCGAACTCGGCCGGCGTGATCGCGCCCTTCTCCAGCAGTGCGTGCCCCTTCTCGATCGTCGCCGCCGGATCGGCGGTGCCCGCGACCGTCTTGATGTACGCATCGGTGCTGGCCTGCGCATCCTGCATCTGCCTCATGTTGCGCTCGGCCATGCCTTTGCTGTTCGCGATCAGGTAGACGAAGATCCCGAGGAACGGCAGGCAGACCGTGAAGATGATCCAGCCGGCCTTCCCCCAGCCGCCGATGTCGTGCCGACGGAAGATGTCGCCGATCACGGCGAACAGCATCCAGAAGAACAGGATCCAGGTGAAGAAGACCAGCATCGACCACATGAGCTGGCCGAAGGTCCAGCTAGTTGCAACAACCATGTGCGCTCCTCGATCGGTGGGTTTGCTGGGGCGAGCTTACGCCTTGAACCGGGGGCGTGCGCCTCATCCGTTTCAGGCGATTTGCACGACGACGGACCGCTAGGTTCAGGTCGACTGTGTTCGCGCGCGTGCACACGCTCGAGACGACCGCCGAAGGGCACGACCGCGGGCTCGAGCTCGTGCAGGAGATCCTTCCCTGGCTGCGCGACTGCCGCGGCTTTCGCGGAGTGCTCAGGCTCGCCTCCCCCGACCGCTCCAGGACGGTCACGATCTCGTTCTGGGCCGACGAGGAGGCGCGGAACGCCTCGTCCGCGGCGGGACGTGACCTCGGGGAGCTGATCACGGAGGCGTCCGGCACGGAACGCATCGCGATGGAGGACTACGAGGTGACGTTCTTCGAGGGCGAGATCGAGGACATCTCTTGACCGCCGTCTGCAGACCCTGCTATGTTCCGGCCCGTGGCTGACCTGCGCCCACTGTCCCGGACGGAAGGCCTGCGGGCCGAAGATGCCGACGGCGGGGTGCTGATCTACGACGAGCAAGACGAACTCGTCCTCAGCCTGAATCGCTCGGCAGCCGTGGTGTGGCGGAGCAGCGACGGCAATCGCACGGTGGGGAGCCTCGTCGACGTGCTGACCGAGGAGCTCGGCGAGCAGGCCGACCGCGACCAGGTGCTCGTCGCCCTCGACGAACTCGCGAAGCACGGGCTGATCGAATCCGGTTACGACGAGCGCGATCCCGCCGCCGCACGACTCAGCCGGCGGAACTTCGTCCGCCGCGCAGGCGTCTTCGCCGCCGTGGCGCTGGGCATGCCGATCGTTCACAAGATGGCTACTCCCGATCCCGCACAGGCGGCGTCGTCGCGGAAGGGGCCGAAGCAACCGTCGGGTTACACGTATTGCCCGGACCCCAAGATGTTCAAGGGGAACAGGTACTTGAAGAAGCATCCGCCGCCGCCGTACGAAGGCCCCTGCCGCTGATCACGCGCTGAGCGCCGTGCTCTCGTCGAGCACGCGCCCGACCACCGCCGCGAGACGGCTCTCGCCGTCGTAGGCGGCCAGACGTCGGCCGAGGTCGCGGGTACAGGCGTGTACGTCCTCGTCCTGGACCAGCCACCGCGCGGCGGTCCGAACCGCGGCCGCCGTCTCGTCGACGACCAGGCCGGCACCGAGCCTCTCGATGCGCTGCGCGAGCGGGAACTGGTCGAACGCCTGGGGAATGAGCATCATCGGCACCCCGGCGAGCAGCGACTCGTGCACCGAGTTGCACCCTCCGTGAGTGACGTGCAGTCGTGCACGCGCGAGCACCTCCCGAGCCGGGACGAAGTCGCGGAACTCGACGTTGTCGGGCAGCGGGCCGAGCTCGGCCGCCGAGATCCTGCCCTTGCCGGTGGAGACCAGCACGTCGACCTGCTCGTCCGCCAACCCGTCGACGACCGCCCTGAAGACCACGCGGCGGGTGTTGAACGAGGTTCCGAGGCAGACGTACACGAGCGGCCGGTCGCCGGGCGGCGCGGGCGGAGGCGCCTCCTCCATGAGGGGCCCGATGCAGTGCCAGCCGTCGGCAAGGTTGGACCCGCCGACGATCTCCTCGGTGGTGTACGCCACGGTCGTGTCGCTCACGCCTGCGGTGTGGATCACGTTGGCCACCTTCCCCAGCTCCACCCCCCATCTGCCGGCGATCGAGAGCCAGCGGGCATCGTAGAGCGCTCTGACTTCGGGGTCGTCCTCGGCGTCGGGATCCGTTTCCTCTTCGTCCTCGTCCGGTATCCGGCGCGCGGCCACGATCGGAAACATTGGATGGGAGACGATCCTCGGGATTCCGAGGTAGTCCCCTGCGACGCGAGCCCAGGTCGCCTGGCTGTCGTGGATCAGGAGGTCGACGTCCTCGGCCATGAGCTGCTCGATCAAAGGGCCGGCTGCTCGCTCCGTCGTTTCCGCCATCGCGGCGACGAAGTTCATGAAGCCGCGCGTCCGCGGCATTTCCGGCTGGTGTTCATGAAAGACGACGCCCTCTGACTCGGCCTCCTCGCCCCAACCTTCCGGCGCCCAGGCGATGATTTCGTGCCGTTGCCGCAGGAGCACGCGTGTGAGGCGCATCAACGCCTCGATGTGGCTGTAGTACGGAACATGAACAACCGCGATTCTCGCCATGGCCAAACGCTAGCCTAGTGCCTGTAGAACGTCTCGCCGTCTTTGCCCGAGGAGCCGAAGGTGCGCTCGGCTGGACCTCGCAAGTCGCGCCCGTAGGCGCGTGGTCGGCGTGGGAGAACCTCGGACCGGCGATCTCGGGCGACCCGGTCGCCTTTCAGAATCCCGACGGGCGCCTCGAGGTCTTCGCCGCGGGGCACGACGGCCTCCTGGGACATACCTGGCAGGTGGAGGCGGATGGCTCCGCCGGCTGGTGGAAGTGGGACCACGTCGGGCCGGAAGTCTCGGGAGAGCTGGCCCTCGCCAGGAATGCCGACGGGCGGCACGAGGTGTTCGCCGCCGGCCCGGGAGGGCTGCTGGGCAACTCGTGGCAGCACCACCACCTCGGTTACAGCGGTTGGGCGCTCTGGGGGGACTCCGGAGTCGTGGTCTCGAGCTCGCCGGCGGTCGCCCAGAACGCGGACGGCCGCCTCGAGGTGTTCGCCGCCGGCCCGGAAGGGCTGCTCGGCCACGCCTGGCAGCACGAGCCCAGCGGATACAGCGGGTGGGCGGCCTGGGACGACTTCGAGATCCCGATCTCGGGCTCTCCGGCCGTGGTCCTGAATACGGACGGCCATCTAGAGGTGCTCGCGGCCGCGCCCGACGGCCTGCTCGGCCACGTCTGGCAGCTCGCAGCGGGCGGTGACGAGGGATGGTCGGCCTGGCACAGCTTTGGGATCCCTATCGAGGGCGCTCCGGTGGCGGTCCGGAACGCGGACGGCCGCGTCGAGGTGTTCGCTCTCGGGGCCGACGGCCTGCTCGGCCATGTCTGGCAACTCAGCCCGAGCGGCGACGCGGGATGGTCTGACTGGGACAGTTTCGGGATCCCGATCTCGAGCCCTCCGGCGGTGATCGAGAACGGGGACGGCCGCCTCGAGTTGTTCGCCGCCGGGCCCGACGGCCTACTCGGCCATGTCTGGCAACTCGAGCCGAACGGCCATGCGGGGTGGTCTGCCTGGGAGGTGCTCGGGACCCGACGTTCGCGGACAGCGAGTCGCCGTTTGCCTCACCGCCGATCCCGTCAGCGGCGGGCCTGGCGATCCGGCGGAGCCCCCCGGCGGACCCGCGCGAAGACCGTCAGGGCCGACGTTTGCGTGATCGGCGCCGGCCCGGCGGGCATCACGGTCGCCGACGGTCTCGTCCGCGCGGGCGCAAACGTCGTTCTCGCCGAGAGCGGCAGCCTGGAGGACGACCCCGCGGCCCAGGAGCTCAACAACGGCTTCGCCCGCGGCTCGATCGTCCAGGGCTACTGGAGATACCTGCGCAATGGGCGCCACCGCGGAGTGCAGGGCTCGGCGTCGATCTGGGGCCGCGGCTGGTGCATGCCGTTCCAGGCGATCGATTACGAGCATCGCCCGTGGGTCGTGTACAGCGACTGGCCCGTGTCGCGCGCCGACCTCGAGCCATATCAGGCAAGAGCAGCGGCGACGTTCGACTTCGACCTGTTCGAGCCGCCGCGTCCGGAAGGCGAGCTTGTTCGGCTGTCCTACCACTATCCACCTGATCCACAGGTCTTTCGCGGAATGTTCATGGACCTGCTCGCCGTGCCCGGCTTCCAGGCGGAGCTCGGAGCGACAGCGGTCGAGCTGGTCGTGCGTGGCGAGCGGATCGAGTCGGTGGGCTTCGCCCGATCGGACGGTAGTGAGCTGCGCGTCGCCGCCGACACGGTGGTCCTCGCGACCGGGGCAATCGAGAACGCCCGTCTGCTTCTGCTTCACGAGCGCACGCTACGGACGAGCGAGATGCTCGGCCGTTGCTTCATGGAGCACCCCCATGTCCTGGCCGGGAGGGCGATGCTGCCGGAATCGACGTCACTGGGCGCACTCGTCGAGGAGGGTCCAACACGCGACGTGCTCGCCCTCGACGACGAGACCCAGTACCGCGAGCGCCTGCTCAACGCAACGGTCCAGCTGCGGCCCCACGATCGGCAGGACGGTCCCAAAGGTTCGGTTGTGGTCGACCTCTACCTGCGGGCCGAGCAGGCGCCGAATCCCGAGAGTCGAGTGACCCTCGGGGACCGGCTCGATCGGCTGGGCTTCCCCTGGCCGGTCCTCGACTGGCATCCGCTGGGTCGCGACTGGGCAAGTGTCGTACGCACAGCGGCGCGGGTCGGGTCGGCGCTCGAAGCTGAGCACGATGCCGTCGTCACCCGGTCGATCCGCGCAGAGGAGCCGTGGTCGCAAATGCCGGCCGGCCCCGCGGACTCACCGGACGCAGCGTGGGGGTTCCACCACCTCGGCACGACGCGAATGGCAACGGGACCGGACGAGGGGGTCGTCGACGGAAACTGCCTGGTGTACGGGACCGAAAACCTCTACGTCGCGGGAAGCTCGGTGTTTCCGACCGGCAGCTGCGCGAACCCGACGTTCATGATCGTCACGCTGGCGCATCGACTCGTCGATCATCTGTCCGGATAGCGCTCCGGATAGAGACAGCCGGCCGCGGATCAGTAACACTTCTGTCATGGCCACCGGCCTGCCAGTCGGCGGCGACGTGCAGAAGGCTCTGGAGAGCGTCGGCGTCCCGAGCTACGTCCTCGACACAACGGGAGTCGTCCGGTGGATCAATGCGGCAGCCGAGCAGCTTGTCGGCGACGTTCGCGGCCGCCTCTTCACCTCCGTCGTCGCGCCCGAGGACAGCCGGCGCGCTCGCGAGCAGTTCTCCCGGAAGGTGCTGGGCACCTCGCCGGCCACCGATGCGACCGCCGTCCTGGTTTCGACCGCCGGCGAGCGGGTGGCCGTGGAGATCAGCTCGGTACCGCTCATGAGCGGCGAACGGGTGGTCGGCGTCTTCGGGCTGTTCGAGGGGCGCCCCGACGACACGCCCACAGCGCCACCCGCGCACCTCACCCCCCGTCAGGTCGAGGTGCTTCGTCTTCTGGAGCAGGGCCGCTCGACGAAGCAGATCGCCGCCGAGCTCCACCTGAGCACGGAGACGGTCAGGAACCACATCCGCCGTCTCTTCCAGGCCCTCGGGGTCCACTCCCGACTCGAAGCAGTCGCCGCCGCCCGGGCCGTATCGCCCTACTGATCGGCAATGGACCCAGTTGGGTCCAGCGGGGCGAGGTGAGGGAGGGCCACACTGAATCGAGTCGGGTAATCAACAGTTGATTGCCTGCAAACAAAAAGATTGCGCGCTTTGGGGCGCGCCTGAGCGATCGCAATACCGCATCGCTTAGACCGAAAGGAAAGCATGAAGAAGTGGATCCTCACAGCGCTTGCTCTCTCCGCCCTAGTCCTCCCGGCGGCCGCGTTCGCAAGCAAGGGCAGCCTGCTGCAAAAGTTCGGCGCCGGAGAGGTCACCATCCAGGCCTCGAGCGCAACGATCAAGAACGACCCTGGTGAGTGGGGGGGCGTGTACAGCAAGGACAGCCTGAAGAAGTCAAAGCTGAACCAGGTGACGTTCAAGTTCACGACCGACGGCGGCGTGCAGGGCGGCGCTCCGAGATGGAGCATCCCGATCGACACCACCCCCACCAACGCAGACCAGCATGCGGATGACTACGCGTTCCTCGACGCGGCCAACTGTGGTGCGAAGGTCGGCACGAACGACGCGAAGGTCGTCACCGTCGTATCGACCGACAACCCGAACTGCAAGGTGTTCCTTGACACCAGGTCGTGGGACAACTGGGCGGCGTTCGCGGCCGACCCCGACAACTCGGACTACCGGGTCGCGAAGAAGGACATCCCGTTCATCATCGCGGACGCCGCAGGCGACTACCACGTCTACGGCTTCCAGTTCGGCTAAACCCACGCTGCAGCCCCGGGCGGGCCAAGCGCCCGCCCTCGGCGCCCCTGCTGAGGTGGCGGGCAGGCATACGAAGGCCCTGGCAGCAGGGCCTTTCGCGCTTCCAGCAATGATTTGAGGCGCCCCAACAGTGGGCGCGCACGCCGGCCGCGGTCGTCACGGCCGGCGGACGCGAAACCTCCGCGAGGACGTGATCTCCCCGCGTTAGGGCGTGTCGTTCCGATCGATGTGGACGTCGAACGGCGCCGCCGACCCGTCCGACCTGACCGAGCGGACAACGATTCCGGGCAACGGCGACGAGGCACCAAGCGCGGTGAGGAGATCGGGGTCGTCCGAGGGAATCCGATCGAGCGTCGAGGGATGTGCCGCCGGGAAGGAGCTGAGCACGCTGCCCGTGACAACGCCGGGATGCGCGGGGTCGAACCCCGGATAGGTCAGGAGGTAGATGCCGGAGTCCAGCACGGTCGCCGTCAAGCCGCCCTGCCCATCCGTCACCGTCCCGTCGTCGTTGACGGAACCGGCCACGAGCCCCGCTGCCGGCGTGAGGTCGATGTGGATGTCGAACGACGCCGCGGATCCGTCGTGTCTGACTGAGCGGACGATGATTCCAGGCGGCGGCGGCCCGCCGAGCGCACTCTGGAGGCCGGCGTCATCCGGGGGAATCCTGGCGATCGTCGAAGCGGCGGCCGAGTACGAGCTGGTCGCGATGAGGGTGACGATCCCCGGATGGGACGGGTTGAACCCGTCGTACGTCACGGCGTAAAGCCCCTGGTCCAGGACGGTCACAGAGAGCCCACCGTTTTCGTCGGTCATCGTTCCGTCCGCGTCGACGGATCCGGTGACCACTTTCGGGGAGGGCGGCGCAGGCTGGGCCAGCGTCAGCGTGCTTTCGCCCGCCTTGCAGGCGCCGCGGGTGGCTGTGTCGATGACCGACAGCACTGCACCGCCTGGTTTCCTCGCATCTCCCGTCTTGTAGCACGCGTGGACCGCACCGGTGTCGTCAGGAATCGCGGCCCAGGCCACTCCACCCACCGCCGCCGTCAGCACCGCGGCAAGGGTGGCCGTGACCACTCGAGAGCGCGTGATCCTCGGGAACACGCGCCAAAGTGTCAGCGGCGGACCACGACCCGTCCATAGTCCAGGTGGGCCATTTCGACGGTGTTACGACCACCCGACCGTGATGCCGTTGCGCCGGTGTTGCCCCATGAGCCAGTCCGAGAATCTGGCGGCTTCCTTTGCGGCCCTGACAGTCGTAAGGTAAGCGCAGACGGCGGGCGTGGGCATCCAGGGAGGGAGCAGCGTGCGAAATCGACACGAGCGGCAATTGATCGCCGAGCCGCTCACCGGCGGCGACGGGGCACTGCCTCTGACGAGCATGCTGCCGGGGAAGCCTCCCGAGCTCAACTGGCGGGACTACCTGGTGATGCTCCTCCACGTCGGGGCCGAGGTCGAGCACGCGCTCATGGTCGAGTATCTCTACGCCGCGTACTCGCTCGGCGGCAGCCAGGTGTCGAGTCCCGGCAGCCGCGACATCGTGCTGGACTGGCGCACCAGCATCCTCACGGTCGCGAAGGAGGAGATGGGCCATCTCCTGACCGTGCAGAACCTGCTCTGCCTGCTCGGCGGTCCGCCGTCGTTCGAGCGGGAGGACTACCCCTGGAGCAGTCCCTTCTACCCCTTCCCGTTCTGCCTGGAGAAGCTCTCGCTCGACTCGCTCGCCTGCTACGTCTACGCGGAGGAGGAGCGCGACCTGCCCGAAGAGCTGGGGCAGGAGCCTATGTGGCAGCAGTTCGAGGCCCGGGACCGGAAGCTGATCGAGCAGATCGTGACCGACCGCGTCAAGGACGCGGGCTGGGACGAGCCCCACCACGTGGGCGAGATCTACGACTCGATCCTGGAGATCCTCGAGGATCCGACGCTCGTGCCCGACTCCTGTTTCGACGCCGACACCTACGCGCTCCAGGCGTCATGGGACGAGTGGGGACAGGGATACCGACCGTCCGTTGACGACGAGGACGTGAAGATCGCGAGCAGCCGGCCGAACGTGATCGTCGCTCAGATGGCGAACCGCACGGAGGCAATCGCGGGCGTCAAGGCGATCGCCGGCCAGGGCGAGGCACCACACCTTCGCGATACGCCCAAGAAGAGCCCGTCGCACTTCGACAGGTTCGTCGAGATCTTTCAGAAGTTCGATGCGGTGAAGGACCCGACGCTCGTGAGGCCGGTTCCGACGAACCCGTCAACGAGACCGCCGAGCCCGAGCGCCGAAGGAACGTACATCGAGTCCGACACGTCGCGTGCGTGGGCGAACCTCTTCAACGTGCGCTACCGGCTGCTCCTCGCCTACCTCGCGCACACGTACCGGCTCTCGCCGGCCGACGGGCAGGGAGGCGCACGTGGGGCGCTGCTCCAGCGCGTGTTCGGAGAGATGTTCAACGTCAAGGCGATCGCCGAGATCCTCGTCCGGCTGCCGCTCGGCGACCCGAATGCGCCCGAGCGGGCGGGACCTCCCTTCGAGATGCCCTACACGACGGCGCTGCCGACCGACGAGGTCGACTGCTGGCGGCTCCACCGCGACGTGCTCGAGTCCGCGATGACGCTCTCTCGCAGCCTGCTCGCCGCGGCTCCCGCGGGCACGGGTTCCGACTACCTGCGCGCGCTGGTCGAGCTCGACGCCGGCGCTGTCGCCTGGCTCGACGCCATGATCTCGAGCCCGCGCCGGCAGAGGCTCGTTCGCGCATGACGATCCAGGCGCTACGCATCCTGCCTCCCCTGGCAATCGCGCGCCTCGGAGGCGCCGCCGAGCCGCTCGACAACTTCACCGTGGAGGTCGACCCCGACCACCCGCTCGACTTCCGGCAGATCCGCCCGGACTGGACCCTGCGAGTCGACGCCCAGACGGGCGAGATCGTGGACCGGTTCATGCCGGGCAGCATCGAGTTCAAGACCGCCGACGAGAAGATCCGGCCGGTCGCTCCCTTCCTCGAGGTCTTCGCCGAGACCGGGGCCGACACGCTCGAGCCGTTGACGCTCGACCTGCTCGCAGGCGAAGGGCTCGGGCCTGGAGACGTCGAGTGGACGGTCATGGTGGCGAACCGGAAGGTGGCACGCCGCACGGACGACCCCAAGGACGTCGTGCTGGCGAAGGTGCCCGCGTTCTCCGACCACGTCGTCCACCCGCTCGAAGGCCACTGCGCGCAACTTCGTCCGGAAGACCGATTTCATCCACTTCGGCGACGTCCGCTACATCAAGCCGACCACCGCGTTCCCCGAGATCCGTCTCCGGTTCGCGCCCGCGGCAGGCCACATCTACGGGTCGAACAAGGTCGACGAGAAGGTCATTCCGGACGAGGACGAGATCATCCCTCCGGAGCGGAGGGTGTACGACGCCACGAAGGGCTGGTACCTCTTCGAGGTCCCGCCGGACATCGACTCGGGCGGGGGCGGGCGCGAGCCGGGAGCTCGCTTCTGGAACGAGACCTTGCCGCCGTCGCTGTTCGCGATCGTCCCGCCGGCGCCGTCGTGGCTGCACGACAACGTCGCGATGAGCCGCGGCTATCTCGACGACGCCTGTGACGGCTTCGTCGAGGTGCGCGCTGACGCTCAAGGGCGGCGAAGCGCGTCACCGCCTACGCGCGGATCACGCCGGGCCCGCCCGCAGGTCGTGCCCGACTCGCTGTTCGTGCGCAGCCTCGCCGACGACCTCGACCAGGTCGCTGCATCGGCCCCGCCGGTCCCGGAGGACGAGCCCGTCGAGGTCACGCGCGCCCGCGCCGAGGACATCGTCCGCCGCGCCTTCGAGACGGTGCGCTTCATGAACGTCGCGGTCATGAACGGCAACGCCGTACCAGGGCCGCTCGGCGCTCGACTTCGACTCGATGCCCGAGGAGGAGGCGTCCGACACCGCCAGCGCCCGATCCGCCCGGTCATGGCCGCCCGGGAGCGTCGACACGCTCGCCGTCCTCGCCCTGCACGAGCAGGTGTATGCCGCGCTGCGCGGCGGAGCCGCGCCGTGGTTCCTGCGGCTGCTGCGCCATGCCGGACGAGGTCGCCGACTTCACCGACGACGGCCGGCGCAAGATGCCGGCGCTGATGTGCGGCGCCGACAACAACTACCTCGCGCTGACCCAGCGCCAGATCGACACGATCCGCAAGGCGGTCGCGAAGCGCCGTTCGCCTCCGAGGACGCCTCGGCGGAGGCGGCGACTCCGCCGCCGCTCGACGCCGCGCAACCTCACGGCCCAGCTCCACTACGCGGCGGCGGGCAACCCGATCAGCTCGCGGCCGGTGCGGCGATCGCCAACTGCTGCCCCGGCCTCGAGGTCGATTTCCGCGCCGTCTGGCGGCGCATGTTCGAGGGCATCGTGCTGCGCGAATACGACAACCTCGTGGTCGACGTCGACGCGAAGGCCCCGGCCGATACCAGGAGCTCGAGGGCCATCGCCTGCTGCGCGTCGTCCTGCCGGGCGAGCCGGAGGGGATCGCCGATGGTGACGCCGATCACGGGCCCGGCCTCGTCGGATCCCGGCGGTCGATCCTGCTGACCACCGACATGAACCCGTACGGGCTCGCGCCGCTCGAATGGTCGAACGCGCTGGCGCATGTGCTCGCACGACCACCAGGGCAGGCAGGTCGCCTGCGAGTTCACCGCAGACAGCCGGCATGGAACCTCGAGCGACGTGTCGCGGAACCGCGGAAGACTACCGATCAGCGTCCAGCTCGAGGTGCGGCCGTTCTTCGAGACGGGCACGGCGGTGATCTCGCGCGACGCTCGCCGAGCCCGGCGAACTGACGCAGGGCCTGTGCTCGCCGTGGCAGAACGACTACCGCGAGTGCTCCTGCTACTACTGGGCCTCGGCGCGGCCGGACTTCGTCAACGTCGAGCCGACGCCGGCGGGGCTCAGCACCGGCGACAACTGGCTGCAGAAGGAGCGCACCGGCGAGTACGTGCCGGACGACTACGTCGACAGCGCCTGGTCCACTACGACGACCTCTTCCTGCACTGGGAGAAGCTGGCTGCGGTTCCAGATCGGCGGGCGCGACTGGCAGGAACTCGGGACGAGGCGTGACCGGCACGGTGAGCGCGCCGACGCCCGCCACTACATGGACGCTCTCGGCGTCGCGCGTCGCCCGAGGCGCACCTGGTCGAGACGGCGCACGGCGCGGCACCTCTTCGTCGCCGACGGCAGCCGGCTGTTCGACGTCGACGCCGAGCTGTTCGGCGACTCGGTGCGGCGATCGCCGCTGGCGACCGGACCGTCGACGGACGTGCTGACGCGCATCGAGCTCCGAGCGGCCCGCCGCTGATCGACGACACCCCGCTGGCGGCCGCCCGACCCACGCGCTGTCGCTCGCCGTCGCACAGAAATGCAATCTCGGCTGCACGTACTGCTATGCCCAGCAGGGCGAGTTCGGCGGCGCCGCCAAAGAACATGGCCAGCTCGAGGCCGCGGAGCGCTCGGTCGACCTACTGCTCGTCGGCGGCGCAACGCCGGGCGCGCGGCTGAACCTCGCGTTCCTCGGCGGCGAGCCGCTGGTCAACCGCACGGTGCTGCAGGCCGCGACGCGCCGCGGCGCGCGAGCTCGGCCGCCGAGCGCGGCGTCGAGCTCAACTTCTCGATCACCACCAACGGCACGCTGCTGACCGAGGCCGACGCGGACTTCTTCGAGGAGCACGGCTTCGCGGTCACCGTCAGCCTCGACGGGCCGCGCGAGGTGCACGACGCGCTGCGGCCCGTTCCGCGGCGGCCGCGGCAGCTTCGACGCGATCATGCGCAACGCTCGCGCCGCTGCTGGCGCGCCAGCGGCGGATGCAGGTGTCGGCGCGCGTGACGGTGACGCCGGACAATCTCGAGCTGCGGCGGACGCTCGACGAGTTCGTCGCCGCGGGCTTCCACAGTGTCGGCTTCTCGCCGATGCTGAGCCTCGCCGACGGCCGCGGCGAGATGCAGCGCGGAGCGACCTCGAGACCATGCTGGGCGAGATGATCGACTGCGGCCGCGAATTCGAGCGCCGCGCGCTGGCGGGCGAGCGCTATCCGTTCGCCAACCTGGTCAACGCCCTGCGCGAGATCCATCGCGGCACCCACCGGCCCTATCCCTGCGGCGCCGGCGCCGGATATCTCGGCGTGTCGGCCGACGGCGAGTTGTCGGCGTGCCATCGCTTCGTCGGCGACGAGGACGGCGCGATGGGCTCGCTCGCACGCCGGCATCGACCGCGACCGCCAGGCGCGACTGGCTCGCCGACGCGCCACGTGCACCGGCAGGAGCCGTGCAGCTCCTGCTGGGCGCGCTATCTCTGCGGCGGCGGCTGCCACCACGAGGTGATCCATCGCGGCCGGCCGGCCTGCGACTACATCCGCGGCTGGCTGCACTATTGCCTCGACGCCTATCTGCGCCTGTCGAGTCGGGCGGTGTGAGAGGGCCATGAGCAGGAGGCTCTCGGTCGACGTCCTCGTCGTCGGAGGCGGCCCCGCCGGGAGCACCCTTGCAACCAGGCTCGCGCAGCTCGGACACCGCGTTGCGCTCGTCGAACGCGAGAGGTTCCCACGGCCCCGGCTCGGGGAGGCGCTGACACCGGGCGTCCTGCCGTTGCTGCAGCTCACGGGCGCGCACCGGCCCGTCGAGCAGGCCGGCTTCCCGCGTGTGCAGAGCGTGATCGTCGACTGGGACGGCCGTCCGCGCGAACGCAATGACGAAGAGGCGCGCGGCCTCCTCGTCGACCGCGGCCGGTTCGATCTCCTCCTCCTGGAGAACGCCCGCGCGCACGGCGTCACCGTCTTCCAGCCCGCTTCCGTCGCCGGCCGGCGCCGGGACGGTGAGCGGTGGCGGCTCCGGGTGGACGGCGCCGACACGGCGGACGTCGACGCGTCTTTTCTCGCAGCCGCCGGCGGACGTTCCCTCGTCCTGCGGGGACGGCGGATCCCGACCGGCCGGCGCACCCTCTGCCTGCACGCGTACTGGCAGGGCCCGAGGCTGTCCCGTCCGGGCGTCCAGGCGCTCCCCGATGCGTGGTGCTGGGGCGTGCCGCTGCCGGATGCAACGGTCGACCTCCTCGTCTTCGTCGATCCGGACCGCCTGCGGCGCGACGGTCGCCCCGCACAGGCGGTCTACCTGGAGCTGCTCGCGAGCTCGATGTTCGCCGCCTATGTGAGCGACGCCCGGCGCGTCAGCCCCGTCCGCGGAGCGGACGCGACGCCCTACCTCGACGCGGAGCCCGTCACCGGGAACACGATCAGGGTGGGCGACGCCGGCCTGGCACTCGATCCGATCTCGTCGAGCGGCGTTCAGAAGGCCGTGCAGACCGCGCTGTCCGGCGCTGTCGTCGTGAACACGATCCTGCGGCGTCCCGCCGCCGCAGAGGCGGCGCGACGCTTCTATTGCGACAGCCTGGAGGGTGCGTCGACCCGTCACCGGTCGTGGGCTGCCGCGCAGTACGCCGACGCCGGACGGCCGAGCTCGTTCTGGACCAGCCGGGCGGCCGACGTCGATAAGGCACCCGAGGCTCCCCTGCCCCTCCCCGGCCCGGTGCCGGACGGGCGGCTCGAGCTCTCGCACAGCGTCGTGTACGTCGAGCTCCCGTGCCTGAACGGCGACTTCGTGGAGCTGAAGACCGCGGTCACTCATCCCCGGCTGGCCGAGCCGGTCGCGTACCTCGGCGGCTGGGAGCTCGCGCCGCTCCTGCGCCGCGCGCGTCCCGGTCTGACGACGAGCGACCTGCTGCGCGCGTGGTCGTCCCTCGTCCCGCATGAGGCCGGGCTCGCGATCTCCGAGTGGCTCGGGCGGAACGGCATCCTCGTCGCCGCCGGCAGGCAGGCATGAGCGATCCGCGGCTTGCCGAGTGGCTCGAGTCGATCGGACTCGGCCATCACACGCAGCTGTTCGCCGATCACGACGTGGACCTGGCAACGCTGCTCGCCCTCAGCGAAGACGATCTCGAGCAGCTCGGGCTCCCGGTCGGGGCGCGCAAGCGCCTCCGTGCTGCGGCAGCGGTGCGGGAGGAGGACACGTCGTCGGAGCCGGCCGGGGAGCGACGGCAGCTGGCTGTCCTCTTCTCCGACCTGGTCGGCTTCACCGAGCTCGCGGGCCGCCTCGATCCGGAGGAGCTCCACGACATGATCCGGCGCTACGAGGACGTCTGTGCCGGCTCGGTCGCGCGCTACGAGGGATATGTCTTCCAGCGCGTGGGCGACGGGATCGTTGCCTTCTTCGGCTACCCGCTCGCACACGAGGGAGAGGCGGAGCGCGCCGTTCGCGCGGGCCTCGACATCGTCGCGGCGGTTCGGGCCCTCGAGCTCCCCGAGGCCGGCCCTCTGCAGGCGCGCGTCGGCATCGCCACGGGCATGGTGATGGTCTCCTCGGCCGACCGGAGCGCGTTCGGGGAGACGATGAACCTGGCCTCGCGGCTCCAGGCGATCGCGGAGCCGTCGACGGTTGCCGTTTCGTCGAGGGTGCGCCGGATCGCGGGCGGCGCCTTCGAGTACGCCGACCTCGGCGAGCGGGCGTTGAAGGGCATCGAGGGCCGCACGCGCATCTACCGAGTGATCGGCGAGAGCGCCGCCGAAGGACGGTTCGAGGCGGCGACGGGCGCGGGTCTGACGCCGCTCGTCGGGCGCGAGACCGAGCTTCAGCGGCTCGTCGACGCCTGGCAGGAGTCGCAGACAAGCGCCAGAGGCCACGTCGTGCTCCTGGCCGGGGAGCCCGGGATCGGCAAGAGCCGGCTGGTCAGGGCCCTCAGAGAGCGTCTGGAGAAACAGGGCGCGAGGGCGATGACCTTCCATTGCTCGCCGTTCGCCGTCAACAGCGCGTTCCACCCGATCGTCGCGAACATCGAGCGGGCCCTCGGCATCAGCCGGGACGAATCGACGGACGAGCGGCTCGACCGCCTCGAGACGTTCGTCGTCCGGAACCAGGGGCGGCCGGCGACGGACGTCCCGCTGATCGCCTCGATCCTCCCGCTGCCGTTCGAGGAGCGGTACGGGCCTTCGAGCTTGACGCCGCAGGAGCGGAAACCGAGACGATCCGCGCGCTCGTGGACTTGACCGAGGCGATCGTCCGGGCGGAACGACGGCTGATGATCGTCGAAGACGTCCACTGGGCCGACCCGTCGACGCTCGAGACGCTCGACGCACTGCTGGCACGGGTCGAGGACCTGCCGCTGCTCGTCCTGCTCACGCTCAGGCCGCACTTCGAGACCTGGTGGACAGAACGACCGTACGTCAACAGGGTCGAGCTCACGCGCCTGGGCCGGTCCGAGAGCGAGGCGCTCGTCTCGGCGGTCACTGGTGGGCGCCCGTTACCCGACGACCTGCTCGAGGCGATCGTCGAGAAGACGGACGGGGTGCCCTTGTTCGCCGAGGAGGTGACGAAGTCGCTGCTCGAGTCGGGCGCGCTCGCAATCGAGAACGGGCGCTACGCCTTCGTCGGCGCGCCCGGGGACGCCTCGATTCCCGACACGCTCCGCGACTCTCTGATGGCGCGTCTCGACCGTCTCGGCCCCGCGAAGGAGATCGCCCAGATCGGCGCGGTCGTGGGCCGCGAGTTCAGCTTCGAGCTGCTCGCAGCCGTGTCGTCCCTCCCGGCAGCCGAGCTCGCCCAGCTCGTGGAGCGGCTCCGCGCATCGGGTTTGACCTTCCAGGAGGGATCGCCGCCCGACGCGGTGTTCACGTTCAAGCACGCGCTCGTCCACGACGTCGCGTACGACTCGCTGCTGCGCAGCCGCCGCAAGAAGCTGCACGGCGCGATCGCGAGGGCGTTGCAGGAGCGATGGCCGGAGATCGCCGAGACCGCGCCCGAGCAGCTCGCGCGGCACCACACCGCGGCGGGCGACGACGAGGTCGCGATCCAGCTCTGGCAGCGTGCAGGCGAGATGGCGCTCGAGCGCTTCGCTCTGGCGGAGGCCGTGGCCCATCTCAGCGCCGGGCTGACCCTGGTCGAGCGCCTGCCGGCGTCGCCCGAGCGCGACCTGCTCGAGCTCGAGCTGCGGACGCTGCTCGTCCCGCCCCTGGTGGCCGTGCGCGGCTGGGCCGCTCCTGCCGTCGGCGAGCTGCTCGATCCGGCGCTCAGGCTTGCCCGCTCACTCGGCCAGCAGCAGAGCTATCTGCCCGTGCTCAACGGCTTGTGGGTGCACTACATGAGCGCGGGCCGGCACCGGGTCGCGATGGAGTGGGCAGACGAGCTACTGACGACGGGAGAAGCGGCGAATGACGACGACCTCGTCCTTTGCGGGCACCGCGCGGCCCTGACCTCCCATTTCTGGATGGGGAACCTCGCCGAGTCGGCGGCACATGCGGACGCCGTCATCGCCGCCTACGATCCGGAACGCCACCGGCACATCGCGGCGCAGAACGAACGCCGATCCACTGACCGTCGCGGGGATTTACCGGTCGCAGGCGCTCTGGATGCTCGGGTATCCGGACCAGGCGGCGAGGCTCTGCGACGAGAAGGACGAGCGAGCCCGGCGCCGCGATCACCCGTTCGACATCTGCTTCGCCCTCACGGTCGGGGCGCTCGCCTACGACTACCGGCGCGAGCCGGCTCGGCTGCTCGAGCGAGTGGAGGAAGCCGAGCGCGTCGGCCGCCGGCACCGCGTGCCGCTGATGTCGGAGGTGATGGCGCAGATCGTGAGGGGTATCGCCTGGCTGCGAGCCGACCGGATCGAAGAGAGCGTCCCTCAGCTGGAGGGGTCGCTGGCGCACCTGCTCGCGACCGGTCACCGGGCCTGGGTTCCCTACATCCGGGCGGTGCACGGCGAGGCGCTGGCGCGTGCGGGCGACCTCGAGGCAGGATTGGCACGTATCGACGAGGCGCTCGAGCAGATTGCCGCGCAGGACGAGCGCGTTCACCTCGCCGAGGTGCTGCGACTGCAGGGCTGGATGCTCTCGGAGTCCGGGAAGACCGACGAGGCCGAGCGCGTGCTTCGCTCGGCGCTTGCGGTTGCGCGCGAGCAGGGCACGCGGTCCTGGGAGCTCCGCGTCGCGACCACGCTCGCCGGTCTGCTGGAGGCGCAGGGTGACGTCTCCGCGGCGCTGCAGCTCGTCGAGCCGGTCTATGCGTCGTTCGAGGAGGGCCTCGACACTCCGGATCTCGTCGACGCGGCCTCGCTCATCGAGCGACTAGGTGGCATCATCGTCCCCCCACGAGAGATGGAGGTCACATGACGACCAGCGCAACCGAGACATCGACGTCCGGGCAGGCCCCGGGCCAGGAGGAAGCGATCAAGAAGGTCGTGAACGACTACTACGTCGGCCTCCGCGACGGCGATCTCGTGTCGCTCGGGAAGGCCTTCAACGACCTCGCCGTCGTGTGCGGGTACATCGAGACGGAGCTCTTCGAAAAGCACGTGAAGACCCTGTACGACTACGTCCTGGCCGAGGAGCCACCGTCGAAGAAGGGTGACCCGTTCACCTGCGAGATCCAGTCGATCGCAGTCGCGGACAAGACGGCGGTCGTCACTCTCGCGGAGCACGACTACCTTGGCTACGACTACTCGACGAGCCTCCATCTGATCTGCGACGACGCCGGCTGGTCGATCGTCAGCAAGCTCTTCAACGGCACGCCGACGACGGGCAAGTAGCACACCGTCCGCTAGCCGAGGAACGCGGTCATGCGGATCGAGACGAGGACACCGGGGATCTCGACGCCCAGCTTGCCGACGTAGCGCGTCGGCGGCGCAGCCGGGAACCAGGTCGCGTACTCGTCATTCATGCCTGCGAAGTCCGTCGGGTTGGTCAAGAGTACGCCGACCTCGACGACGTCTTCCAACGTTGCGCCCGCTGCGTGCAGGACCGCCCGGCAGTTGGTGAGCGCCTGCCGTGTCTGCTCCTGAATCGTCGAGCCGGCGAGGTCACCGGTGCTCACGTCGATGCCAACCAGACCTGAGACGTGGACGTGCTCTCCGGCTCTTACACCCTGGCTATACAACGACGAACTCGGAGCGTTGGGCGTACTGATGACCTCCCGCATGCGCTCAGGATGCCCTCAATCCGGCATCGCTGTCCAGGCCGAGGTCAAGCAGCATTCGGAGGCGGTGAGGGTGGTCGCTTGTTTCGTCTTAGGCGACCGCTTACCGATCCTTAGGCGGCCGGGCGTCTTCGTATCCAAAGAGCCGCACCAGGCGGCTCAGGAGAAGGAGGCGAAGATGTACCCCTCGACCTATCTCAGCTGGTTCAGGCGACTGCTGATCCTCGGCGCAGTCGTCGCGGGCCTGACCGCTTCGGCGGCCGGGGCCCGGCTCGACCCCGGGACGCCGCCCGACGTCAGCGATGTCGCGTCCGCGCTGTCCACGCCGGCGTCGATCGTCTCGCGCCCGCCTGACGTCCGGGATGCCGCCACCTCGGTGAACGTGGCTGCCCCCGATGTCTTCGAGCGGTACGCGGCGGCACACCCGTACGGCAGCGGTCTCTCCTCGGCGACGCCCGTGAGTCGGATCATCGACCAGGAGCAGGGCCGGCAGCGTGATCTCGGGCTCTTCAGCCTCGGGTTCAGCGCTTCGACGAGCTCGAGCGACTTCGTCTCGACCCCGCCGGACGTTCAGGACGCCATGACGGCGCTGCACAGCACGCCCGAGGGCCTGAAGGCGGACGGTCTGCGCCTGCAGGGAATCGCGCGGACATACATGCAACTGCAGTCGTCAGACACGGCATCGCAGTCCACCTCACCCGACCTGGGAGCATCAACTGCACTCGCCGTCCACGGCGTCGCAGTACCCCACTCCCGCCGGCCTGAAGGCGGACGGTCTCCGCTATCAGGGCATCGCGCGGGTCTACGAGCAGCTCCAGTCCGACGTTCCGGTCTCGGGCGGCTCCGACTTCGCCTGGAGCGACTGGGCGATCGGTGTCGGCGCCGGGATCGGGATTGCTCTTCTCCTCGGCATCGGACTCATGGTTGGTCGGCAGCAGCGCCACCGCGTGCAACCGGCCTGAAAGTTCGCCTCCGCGAACGGACCGAGCGGACCCCGGGCCCGCTCGGTCTGCTTGGGCCAAGAGCTCGGTGTGAGCTCCTTCTTCGACCGCGGGCCCGCTTTCGAATGGGCGCGGCTGGGATCGAACCAGCGACCTCCCGCGTGTGAAGCGGCCGCGGCGTTCGCCACCTGCCGCCACCTGTCGCCGATTCGGCCTGAATCAGCGTTTCGGCTTGAGGGCGGCACCGGGAATTCGCCGTCTGCCGCCACCTCTGTCTCGCACGAATCTCGCACGGGCCCGACAGTGGCCGGTCTTCCTCACGGGTTGACCCTAAGCC
>CAVZWR010000010.1:0-55102 GCA_963779025.1 uncultured Actinomycetes bacterium | reverse complement strand
CCGATCGGCACGTTCACGAGGAAAACCCAGCGCCACGACAGCGCGTCCACGAGCGCACCGCCCACGAGCGGCCCAGATCGAGACCGCCGCGGCCGTGGTCGCGCCCCAGATGCCGAGCGCGGTCCCGCGCTCGCGACCCTGGAACTCCTGCGCGATCAGCGCCAGCGAGGTGCCGAACATCATCGCCCCACCGATCCCCTGCGCCGCGCGCGAGACGTTCAGGAACAGCGGGTCGGGAGCCAGCCCGCAGGCCAGCGACGAAGCGGTGAAGACCGCCAGCCCGAGCATGAAGACGCGCTTGCGGCCGACCTTGTCGGCGAGCGACCCCGCCGCCAGCACGAAGCCCGCGAGGGTCAGCGCGTAGGCATCGATCACCCACTGGAGATCGCTGAAGTCGGCGCCGAGGTCGCGCTCGATCGACGGCAGCGCGACGTTCACGATCGTCACGTCGAGCAACAACATGAAGATCGCGGTGCAGCTCGCGAGCAGAGTCCACCACTTGCGCTCCACCGGGCTCCGAGACTACACCGGGGTGGTCCTCGCGGTAGCTGCCGGCGACCGCCGGGTCGCGGCGGCTTGCGGTGACCCCTTTTGCGTATCCAGACCGGCAGGGGTAGTCTCGCGCCCAAGTCCCCTACCCACGGAGGTCCTCATGACCACCACCAGCGTGCTCCCTGACGTCGGGATCGAGCTTCGGGAGGGTTACGCCGAAGTCGGCGATGTGAGCTTGCATTACGTCGAGGCCGGTGATGGGCCGCTGATCGTTCTGCTGCACGGCTTCCCGGAGTTCTGGTTCGGTTGGCGGCTACAGATCGAGCCGCTCGCGGCGGCGGGTTTTCGGGTGGTCGCCCCCGACACGCGTGGCTACAACCTGTCATCGAAGCCAGAGGGCTTCGAGGCCTACGCCGTCGACCTGCTCGCCGCCGACATCCGCGGCCTCATCGGAGAACTCGGTGCCGAGTCCGCGCTGTTGGTCGGTCACGACTGGGGCGGAAGCATCGCCTGGACCATCGCGATGAACCACCCCGAGGTGGTCGACCGACTCGCCATCCTCAACGCGGCCCATCCGCGGCGGCTCTCGGAGGGACTGCACCACCCGAGCCAGCTCCGGAAGTCCTGGTACTTCTTCTTCTTCGCGGTACCGGGACTGCCCGAGGACGTGGTGCACGCCAGAGACTGGCACTTCTTCCGGCACTTCCTGCAGGACGCGAACCCGCCTTACACGCCGCGAGGAAATCGAACGCTACGTCGAGGCGTGGTCGCAGCCAGGGGCAGCGGCCGGGATGATCAACTACTACCGCGCCTCGGTAAGACAGTCCCAGAAGGAAGCCGCAGCAAAGCTTCGCCCGATCTCGGCGCCGACACTGGTCATCTGGGGGGAGCGCGATTCCTACCTCGGCTCCGACCTCGCCGAGCCCGACCGCGACGACGTGCCCAACCTCGACCGCGTGGAGCGCCTGGCCGACGCGTCGCACTGGGTGCATCACGACGAGGCCGAACGCGTCAACCAACTGCTCATCGACTTCTTCGCCCGACGGCATAGGAGGAGGTCATCCGAGACGACCGTCACCGACCGACCACGGAGGTCGTGATGAGCACCACCGTCCAGACCGCCACCGACATCCGTCCCTTCCACGTCGACATTCCCGAGGAGGAGCTCGCCGAGCTGCGCCGCCGCATCGCCGCGACGCGCTGGCCCTCCAAGGAGCTCGTCGCCGATCGGTCGCAGGGCGTGCAGCTGGCGACGATCCAGGCGCTCGCGCGCTACTGGGCGACCGACTACGACTGGCGCAAGGCCGAGGCGAAGCTCAACGCCCTGCCGCAGTTCACGACCGAGATCGACGGCGTGGACATCCACTTCATCCACGTCAGGTCGCCGCACGAGAACGCGCTGCCGCTGATCATGACCCACGGCTGGCCCGGCTCCGTCATGGAGATGATCGACTCCGTCGGCCCGCTGACGGACCCGACCGCGCACGGCGGCAGCGCCGAGGATGCCTTCCACCTCGTGCTGCCCTCCCTGCCCGGGTACGGCTTCTCGGGCGAGCCGGTCGAGGTCGGCTGGGACCTGGGCCGGACCGCACGGGCCTGGGCCGAGCTCATGCGCCGCCTCGGCTACACCCGCTACGTGGCCCAGGGCGGCGACGTGGGCGCCGGCGTCACCGACGCGATGGGCCGCCAGGCACCCGAGGGGCTGATCGGCATCCACACGAACCTGCTCGTGCCGGCGCTGGGCGGCACCATGCCGACGGACACCGACGAGGAACGCGCCGCGGCCGCGCAGATCGCCACCTTCCAGCAGTCCGGAAACGGCTACTTCGTCGAGATGGCCACCCGCCCGCAGACGATCGGCTACGCCCTGCTCGACTCCCCCGTCGCCCTGGCCGCCTGGATGATCGACCACGACACCGACGCCTACTACAAGATCGCCCGCGCCTTCGTCGACGGGCAGCCCTCGGGCAACCTCACGCGGGACCACATCCTCGACAACATCACGGCTGTACTGGCTGACCGGCACCGGCGCCTCCGCGGCCCGGTCGTACTGGGAGGCCTACGGGCCGGACGCCCCGGCCGCGGGCGGCGCAGCCTCTGCCGCCGCCGACGATCCCGTTCGGCTTCACGACGTTCCCCGGCGAGATCTGGCGGACGCCGCGCAGCTGGGTCGAGGCGAGCTACCCGAACGTCATCTACTTCAACGAGGTCGACAAGGGCGGCCACTTCGCCGCCTGGGAGGAGCCGGAGCTCTTCTCGACCGAGATCCGCGCGGCGTTCAGGTCACTGCGCTGATCGGCGCGGCGCGAGCCTGCGCGTAGTGGCGGCAGCGGAAGTCGACCGGTACCTGGCGGCGCTGGGACGAGCCGAAGCGGAGCACCCTGGAGCTGCTGCGGACGTCGATCTTGGAGGTGGGTGCCAGACGCGGAGCAGTGTATTTCGTACGGCATGCCGGCCTTCAAGGTCGCGGGTAAGACGGTGGCCGGTTTCGCTGCTTTCAAGCACCATCTGAGGCTCCTTCCTCACAGCGGCTTCGTGCTCCCCGAGCCTCGCCGGCGACGTGGCCGACTACGAAACGTCAAAGGGGGCGTTGCGATTCGCGATCGACAATCCGCTGCCCAAGCCCCTGGTGAAAAAGCTCATCACGGCGCGCACGCGCGAACTAGGCCTGGAGTAACCCAGCCCCCGGCATCCCTGGCCCCGTACCGCCGCTTGTGCCAGTGTTCAAGAATGTCCCTTGAGCTCTCGAGCTCGAATCACGAACCGGCTCAGAACATGCCCTGTGACGGCGCCTTATAGGAACACGCGGTACCGGGCGCGAGGTTCGAGAGCGCAATTCACCGATACGGTCACCACGTGGGACAGGACGAACGGCTGACTTCTCGGTTCGACGTTCGGCGCAGCAGCGACCGCATACGCCGAGCACCGCCCGGACTACGCGCAGGCCGCGGTGCGCTGGGCGCTCGAACGCGCGCCCGGCCCGCGAGTGCTCGACCTCGGCGCGGGAACCGGCAAGCTAACCGCCACGCTGGTCGCGCTGGGCGCCGAAGTCATCGCGGTCGAGCCTGACCCGGCGATGCTGCGCGAGTTGCGCCGCGCGCTGCCGACTGTTCGCGCTCTGCCGGGTAGTGCCGAGGCGGTACCGCTGCCGGACGCGTCCGTCGATGCCGTGCTGGCCGGCAACGCCATGCACTGGTTCGACATGGACGTCGCGGGACCCGAGATAGCCAGAGTCCTCGTACCAGGCGGCATCCTGGCCGGCCTGTGGAACGTCTTCGACAACCGGGTCGACTGGGTTGCCGGACTCGAACGGATCAGCGGAAGCGCGGCCATTGGCCCGAGGGACACGTTCAGCAGCTGGCGCGCCGAGACGGCCGAAGCGCACCTTCCAAACAGCGGCTCGATCGCCCAGTTCGGCTCGCCGGAGCAGGCCGAGTTCCCGCATGGGCAGCGCCGCACCGCCGACTCCCTCGTCGCGACGTTCGCGACGAAGGCGGGAATGCTGGTCATGCCAGAACAGGAACGAGAGGCCACGCTCGGTCGGATCCGCGCTTTCCTCGCGAGCAGACCGGAGACCGCTCGCGGCGAATTCACCCTGCCGATGCTGACCGGCGTGCTCCGCGTCGGGCGAGTGTGAAAACCATCGACCGACCATCTACGAGGTAAAGGGACTGCCGCAGTCGGGGATAAAGACAACTCTGTAGTGGCTGAGCCGACGCTCTATCTCTTCGACGGCTTCAACCTCTTGCACGCGGGCGACTACCGCGGAGTCGAGCAGCTCGTCGACGAGCTCGCGAGCTTCGTCGCCCTCCAGGGGGCGCGCGGAGTCGTCGTTTTCGATGGGCACGGCCGGGATGTGACGCGCGGGCCGCTGGAGGTGCGCTACGCGCCGGACGCCGACACGCTGATCGAGCGGTTGGCCGCCGAGCACCGCGATCGCGAGTCGGTCTGCGTCGTCTCCTCGGACCTGATGATCCGCGAGACCTCGGGCCGCGAGGTGCGGAAGCTCTCCTCGAAGACCTTCCTCCGCGACCTGACGCGGCTCGACCCGCCAGGCGCGTCCTCCGGGGCAGCTCGCGGACCGGCTGGACGACAAAACGCGCTCGCAGCTAGAGCGTCTGCGAAGAGGCGAAAAAGACTAGTGAATGGACATTTTGCAAAAAGGCTTGTATTCTTTGCGAGAGCTTGCTAAGTTCTTCCTCGACCTGAGGGTGAGAGTTGTCCAAAGCTCGTCCCTGATCCGGCCCAAAACTCCAGGAGATTCCAATGCCCGCTCGCTCTGCCACAGCAGTCCGGACGCAGCAACGATCTCAACGTGAACTCGAGGATTTGCAGCTCGTGATGAAGGCGCGCAACGGCGACGACCGTGCGCGCGACCAGCTGATCCAGCGCTACACCGGCTTCGTCCGGATGAAGGCCAGCTCGTACTTCATCGCGGGAGGCGAGGGCGAGGATCTGATCCAGGAGGGCCTGATCGGCCTCTGCAAGGCCGTGCGGGACTTCCGCGCGGACAAGGAGACGTCGTTCCGCTCGTTCGCGGAGCTGTGCGTGACGCGGCAGATCATCACCGCGATCAAGACCGCGACGCGCTTCAAGCACACGCCGCTGAACAACTACGTGTCGTTCTCGCAGACGCCGGCGGGACAGGACCCGGACTCGGACTGCACGCTCGGCGACGCGCTACCGGGATCGCACGTACACGACCCGGCGGTCGCGGTGATCTCGACGGACGAGCTGAAGAGCCTCGTGTTCTGCCTCGGCACGGGCCTCTCGCCGCTCGAGGCGGACGCGCTGCGGATGTACCTCGAGGGCTCCTCGTACGAGGAGATGGCCGAGGTGCTCGACTGCGACACGAAGGCGATCGACAACGCGCTCCAGCGCGTGAAGCGGAAGATCGTCACGCACCAGCGCTCGCGCGAAGTCCTGGCGTAGGCGGGCGCTTCATCGGGACAGGCCGGAGGCCTGTCCCACCTCTACCATGGCGTCGAGCGCCGGAGTAGCTCAGCTGGTAGAGCAGCTCACTTGTAATGAGCAGGCCCCGGGTTCGAGTCCCGGCTCCGGCTCTTCGGCCTACGCGACGAGCGTCGGCCTCAGCCCTTCCTGGATGCGCTTGTCGAGCACCTTCGCATAGGGCAGCGCCGAATCCAGCGTCAGCTTGTTCGCCTTGCCGACGAGGACGAGCGAGCCGAGGACGCGGTCGCGCCGCTCGTAGAGGATCACCGCCCGCAGGCGCTGGCCCTGGGACGTGAACGTGGCGCCGACCGCGAACGACTCCTCCCCGACGCCCGGGTGGCGGATGCCGTCCAGCTTCGCGGGGCCGGAGCCGCCCACGACCTGCGCGAGCGTCGCCGCGCCTTCCGGGCCGGTGAAGACCGAGCGCAGTACGAGCACGCGCCCGGACGCCTCGCGGCGTGAGCGTTGCAGCGCGGCGGTCGCCCGCAGCTGGTAGATCCCGGTGCTCGGCCCGAAGCGGTATTCGCGGACGTACGAGCGCGATCGCGTTGTCGTCGGGCAGGAAGGCCTGCTGGAAGACGCCGGCCTTGCCTTTCAGGTCGGCGGCGGTCGGAACCATGGCCGAGAGGTCGGGCGCCTTGCCGCCGGGCTTCGCGGTCCCGAGCGGCCGCGGCAGCGGCACCGGCTGCGCCTTCAGGGATCCCTGGGCGTAGGCTCACGATCCGTCCGGCGAGCTTCCGCGCGATTGCCACCACCTGCGCGTCGACGTTTGTGTTGTCGGCGCGGTTCATCACCGCCTCGCAGAGGATCTTGTCGATCTGGAAGTCGACCGCCGTGCCGTAGATCCGCTTCTTCCCGACTCGCTGCACGATCCGCAGCCCGACCGCGCCGGGACCGAGGCTCCGCACGGGGAACCCGCTCGCGCTTTCGACCACGACGCCCTGGAGGTTCATGCCCTGGACGCGGCGGAGGTCGCGCAGCGACTTCACCTCGTACGCCTGCGCCTTCGCAGGCGACTTGAAGATGTCGAGCGACGTGCCGACGTCGATCAGGCCGCTGCCCTTACGCAGCGCCGTGAAGCCGACGTCCCCGTACACGAGCGTGTAGCCGGACACGCGCCCTGCCTTGGTGACCGTCGCCTGCGTGTCGGCGGGATCGAACGAGTCGTCCGCCGCGCGCGCGTTCGTGGTCGTCCCCGAGAGGAGCTCGACCTGGAGGTCCCGAGCGGCCTTGCCGAGCTGAGCGCGCGGCACGACGAGCGCGGCGGCCGGGTTCGCCGGGCGCGGCGCCGGCCGATCCCGCGCCGAGCGCGAGCACTGCTGCGAGCGCCCCGAGCAGCGCGACGCGCCTCACTGGAGAGCCTCCTCGAGATCGGCCCAGAGCTCGTCGGCGTCTTCCAGCCCGACCGAGAGCCGGATCAGGTTCATGGGCACGCGATCCCCTTCCCAACGGTGTCTCGACTCCATCGTCGTCTCCGTTCCGCCGAGAGACGTCGCATTCTTGATCAGACGAGTGGCGCGCTCGACGGTTTGTGCGTCGCCGCGCGTGTCGAAGGAGAGCAGGCCGCCGATACCGGCGTAGCGGACGGTCTCGACGCCCGGGTGGGCGGCGAGCCGCTCGGCCAGCACGCGTGCCGTCTCCGTCTGGCGCTCGACCCGGACGCGCAGCGTCTTCAGCCCGCGGAGGAGCAGCCAGGCGACGTCGGGCGCGCAGATCGGCCCGGTGCGCTGCCGGAAGCGCCGCAGCCGCTGGTGCGCGTCCGCGTCCCGCGACACCACCGCGCCGACCAGCGCGTCGTGGTGCCCGGCGAGGTACTTCGTGCCGCTGTGGACGACGAAGTCCGCGCCGTGCTCCAGCGGACGCAGGTGGACCGGGGTCGCAGCGGTGGAGTCGACCACGACCGGCGCGGGATGCGCGGCGGCGGCCTCGAGGTCGGGCATCGTCAGGAACGGGTTCGACGGCGCCTCCACCCAGACGAGATCGACGCCGTCCGGCGGCGGCCCTGTCTGGTCGAACTCGACGTGCCGGACGCCCCAGCGGCCCAGCTCGTCCATCAGGACGCCGGTGCCGTAGTAGGCGCCCGCGGCGTGGGCGACCGTCTGGCCCGGCTCGAGCAGCGTGAGCAGCAGCGCGGTCATGGCGGCCGACCCGGAGGAGAAGAGCAGCGCGTGTCCGGCGGGGGCGCCCTCGAGCTCCGCGATCACGCGCTCTGCCTCGGCACCGGTCGGGTGGCCGTCCCGCGAGTACGAGAACTGACCGACCTGGCCGTCCACATAGGGCCAGATCGTCGAGCGGTCGATACTCATCGCACGAGGTAGCGACCGGCTCGGGCCGGATGTCCTCGAGCCGGCCGAGGCGGGCGAGCGAGGGGAAGAGGCGCGTCCACGACAGCGCGAGGCCGATCGTCGCGATCCCGCCGGCGACGACGCTCGTCACGGTGCCGACGAGGGCGGCGACAGCGCCCGACTCGAAGGCGCCGAGCTCGTTCGAGGCGCTGATGAAGACCATCTCGACGGCGTTGACGCGGCCGCGGAGCTCGTTCGGCGTGATCAGCCCGACGGTCGTCGAGCGGATGTTGACGCTGATCAGGTCGACGAACCCGGCGATGCCGAGCGCCGCGACCGAGAGCTCCATCGACCGCGAGAGCCCGAAGACGATCATGCACGCGCCGAAGATCCCGACGACGACGAGCAGCGTCGGGCCGGCGCGCGTCTGGAGCGGGCGACGCGCGAGGATGATCCCTGCGGCCAGCGCGCCGACCGCCGGGGCGCTGCGCAGGACGCCGAGCCCCACCGGCCCGACATGGAGGATCTCGCGGGCGAAGACCGGCGCCAGCGCGATCGCCCCGCCGAAGAGGACGGCGAAGAGGTCGAGCGCGATCGCGCCGAGCAGCATTCGCGTCCGCAACACGAACCGGACGCCGTCGGCGAGCCCGGCGAAGCCGGGCGCCTGCTCGACGTTCCGCGCGAGCGTCGGCGAGCGCAGCGCGAGCAGGGCGCCGAGCGCGAACCCGAACAGCACGGCGGAGACGGCGTAGACCGACTCGGAGTGGATCGAGAAGAGGACGCCGCCGAGCGCGGGGCCTGCGACCACGGCGATCTGGCCGGCGATCGACCGCAGTGCCATCGCCCCGGGCAGGATCTCGACGGGCACGAGCTCCGGAGTCAGCGCGCCGAACGCCGGCCACCCGATCGCGCTCGCGCAGCCGCTCGCGGCGGCGAGCAGGAAGAACGGCCAGGTCTTCGTCGCGCCGTTCGCCGAGACGAGGACGCAGGCCGATTGCGACCGCCACCAGCACCCCGAGCGAGATCGACGCCTGGAGGCGGCGCGGGATCCGGTCGGCGAGGTGCCCGGCCGGCAGCGCGAGGATCGGCAGCGGCGCGAACTCGAACAGGCCGACCAGCCCGAGGTCGAGCGGGTTCTTGTGGATCGCGTAGACCTGCCACCCGACCGCGACCGCGATCATGTTCTCCGCGAAGCGCATGCAGAGGATCGCCGACCACAGAAACGCGAAGTCGCGTAGCTGCAGCGCCGGGGGCAGCCGCTGTCGCACGCGTCGAACCTAGCAACGGCCCCCGGTTAGGCTCCACGCATGGCCGACGAGACCACCGAGCAGAAGCTCGCCCGGCTGGGCGAGCTTCGCGAGGAGACGCTCCACCAGGCGAAGGAAGAGACGGTCGCGCGGCGTCGCGAAGAGGGGAAGCTCACGGCGCGCGAGCGCCTGGAGAAGCTGCTCGACCCGGGCTCGTTCGTCGAGCTCGACCGCTACGTCCGCCACCGCGAGGTCGAGTTCGGGATGCGCGACCGCCGGCCCTGGGGCGACGCGGTCGTCACGGGCTACGGGACGATCTTCGGCCGCAAGGTCTTCGTCTTCTCGCAGGACTTCACGATCTTCGGCGGGTCGCTGTCGGAGGTCTTCGCCGAGAAGATCTGCAAGGTGATGGACCTGGCGGTGAAGTTCGGCTGCCCGGTGATCGGGATCAACGACTCGGGCGGCGCGCGGATCCAGGAGGGCGTCGTCTCGCTCGCCGGGTACGCGGAGATCTTCTGGCGGAACGTGCAGTCGTCCGGCCTCGTGCCGCAGCTCTCGCTCGTGATGGGGCCGTGCGCGGGCGGCGCCGTCTACTCGCCCGCGATCACCGACTTCGTCTTCATGGTCGAGGGCTCGTCGTACATGTTCATCACCGGCCCCGACGTGGTGAAGACCGTGACCGGCGAGGAGGTCACGTTCGAGGAGCTCGGCGGCGCGTCCACCCACGCGTCGAAGTCGGGAGTCGCGCACTTCACCTCGACCGACGAGGAGGCGTGCCTCGAGGACGCCCGGTACCTGCTCTCGTTCCTGCCGCAGAACAACCTCGACCGGCCGCCGTTCGCGGAGCCGTCCGACCCGCGCGATCGCGAGTCGCCGGAGCTCGACGCCCTGATCCCGGACGAGCCGACGAAGCCGTACGACATCAAGGAGGTCATCCGCCACGTCGTCGACGACGGCGAGTTCCTCGAGGTGCACGAGCGGTTCGCGGAGAACATCGTCTGCGGGCTCGCGCGGCTCGGCGGGCACTCGGTCGGCGTGGTCGGCAACCAGCCGCGCGTGCTCGCCGGCGTGCTCGACATCGACGCCTCGAACAAGGCCGGGCGCTTCGTCCGCACCTGCGACGCGTTCAACATCCCGGTCGTCACGTTCGTCGACGTGCCGGGGTTCCTGCCCGGCACCGAGCAGGAGTGGCACGGGATCATCCGCCACGGCGCGAAGCTGCTCTACGCCTACGCGGAGGCGACCGTGCCGAAGCTGACCGTGATCACGCGCAAGGCATACGGCGGCGCCTACGACGTCATGTCCTCGAAGCACATCCGCGCGGACTTCAACTTCGCCTGGCCGACCGCCGAGATCGCGGTGATGGGCCCGGAGGGCGCGGTCAACATCGTCTTCCGTCGCGAGCTCGAGGAGGGCATGGACGCCGGCGCGCCGCGAGGAGCTGATCAGCGACTACAAGGCGCGGTTCGCCAATCCGTACGTCGCCGCCGAGCGCGGTTACGTCGACGACGTGATCGAGCCCCGACGGACGCGGCCGGTGTTGATCGACGCGCTGGAGACGGCGTCGACGAAGCGCGAGCGCCGACCGCCGCGCAAGCACGGGAACATCCCGCTCTAGACGTCACGCTTTCGGCACCGTGGCGTGGCCTAGGAGAGACCGGCCTCGGCGAGTGGCCGGCGGCCCCACGCGAAGCGCTTTGCGTACCAGTCCGACGAGAGCAGCGCGAGCTCGACGCCCTCCTCGGAGGAGTGGATGAACCAGCCGTTGCCGAGGTAGATGCCCATGTGGTCGACCTCGGCCGGCTTCGACCGGCGGCCGTGTGCGCCGAAGAAGACGAGGTCGCCGGGCTCGAGCTGCGCGAGCGGGATTCGCTGCGCCGGCTTGACCTCGCCGCTCATCGCGTAGGTCGAGCGGCCCTTGAGGGTCGCGGCGAGCGTGTCGGCGCCGGCGTAGGCCTGCAGCTTGTAGACGCGCCAGACGAAGCCGGAGCAGTCGAAGCCGCCCGGCACCTGCTGTTCCGGTCGTCGAACGGATCCTGCGTGCGCTCGCTCGTACCGCCCCAGACGTAGGGGTAGCCGACGAGAGAGATCGCGGTCTGGAGCAGGTCGTGCTGGAGGCCGGTCACGGCCGGAAGCTGGAACGTCGCCGCGAGCTTCGCCACCCAGTCCGCCTCCCAGCCGCCGAAGGCGAGGATGCGCGCGGCGGAGTAGGCCGCCTCGGCGCGCGTGGCCGGGTCGGTGGCCCGGAGCTCCAGGGCGTCCTGCGCGGCCGGGTGGTCGACGCGGAGACCGAGCAGGCGCGCGACGACCTCGGTGCCGAAGCCGCTGCGGGGCGTGAGCCCGGCAGCGCGGGCGCCGGCGCTGAACTGGCGCGCGGCGGGGAGTAGGCCGAGGGCGCGGACGAGCTGGGCGTCGAGCTGGCCGATCGTCGCCGGCGCGCTCGGGTTCGCCGCGACGGGCGCCTCCTTGCCGGTCAGCCCGGCGACGAGATCCGCGAGCTCGCCCTGGCTGAGCGGGTCGTCCGGGCGGAAGCCGTTGGCGGTGCCGCCCATCAGCCCCTTGGCCGTGACGAGCTTGATCTGCGGGAGCGCCCAGGAGCGCGCGGCCGCGGCCGGCGAGGCGAAAACCAGGGCAAGAGCAGCACAAACGAGGACGCGACGGGTCATCCACGTCTCTATCGTCCGACCGCGCGTCCTCCTTTAGGGTGAGGCGGCGATGGGCGCTGAGATCAAGCCGGAGCCGACCCCGGAGGAGCGCGAGGCGATCCTGCAGGCGCTTGCCGGCCTCGACGGCGAGGACGAGCAGGCCGAGTGGTGGGCCGCCGGCGTGCGCGACGCCGTCGAGCCCGACGGGACAGACCCCTTCGGGGTCGGCCTCTAGGCGAGGGCGCGGCCGCGCAGCAGGCCCGGCGCGACCCGCGCGTAATCCAGCCCCGAGACCCAGGTCAGCACGACCGCGACCAGCAGCGCCCACCACGCGACCGTCTCGTCCCACGCCCCGGCGGCGGCGAAGCCGCCGACCGCGGCCGCGACCGCCTGCGCCCACGTCTTCACCTTCCCGAGGTCGCGCGCGGAGATGACCACGCCGCGCTCGACCGCGGCCAGCCGCAGGCCGGAGACGAGGATCTCGCGCGCGACGATCGCGGCGACCATCCAGCCCGGGAAGATGCCCTCGTCGATCAGGACGATCATCGTCGCGAGGACGAGCACCTTGTCCGCGACCGGGTCGAGCAGCGAGCCGAGCGGAGTCGTCCTGCCCTGGCGCCGGGCGAGCCACCCGTCGATCTGGTCGGTCGCCATCGCCGCGATGAAGAGCCCGGTTGCCCAGTAGTCGTGTCCGTGAAAGTTCCACTCGAAGAGGACGACCACGAACGGGGCGGCGACGATGCGCGCGACGGTGAGCTGATCGGCGAGGGCCATCCCTCGGGGAGAATACGTCGCCCATGGGTCTGTTCTCGAAAGTGCTCGTTGCCAACCGGGGCGAGATCGCGATCCGGATCTTCCGCACGCTCCGCGAGCTCGAGATCGGCGCCGTCGCGGTGTACTCCGAGGCCGACCGCGGCGCGCTCCACGTGCGCCGCGCGGACGAGGCGTTCCTGCTCGGTCCCGGCGCTCCGGCAGAGAGCTACCTGAACCAGGAACGGATCCTCGAGGCCGCCCGCGCGGCCGGCGCCGAGGCGGTCCACCCGGGCTACGGCTTCCTCGCCGAGAACGCCGACTTCGCGCGCGCGGTCGAGGCGGCCGGCCTCACCTGGATCGGGCCGCCGCCCGAGGCGATCGAGGCGATGGGCTCGAAGACCGAGGCGCGCGAGCGGATGAAGGCCGCGGGCGTGCCGATCATCCCCGGCACGACCGAGCCGGTCGACGTCGCCCGACGAGGTCGTCCGCCTCGGCGGCGAGCTCGGCTGGCCGCTGGCGATCAAGGCGTCGGCGGGCGGAGGCGGCAAGGGCTTCCGCGTCGTTCGGGAAGACGACGACGTCGAGCGCGCCTTCGAGACCGCGCAGCGCGAGGGCGAGGCGTACTTCTCCGATCCGACCGTCTACGTCGAGCGCTACCTCGAGGATCCGCGTCACGTCGAGGTGCAGGTGCTCGCGGACGCGCACGGGAACGTGATCCACCTCGGCGAGCGCGACTGCACGATCCAGCGCCGCCACCAGAAGCTCGTCGAGGAGACGCCGTCACCCGCCGTCGACGCCGAGCTCCGCGCCCGGATCGGGGCGATCGCGGTCGAGGCCGCGCGCGCGGTGGGCTACCGCTCCGCCGGGACGATCGAGGGCCTGCTCGACCGGGACGGCGCCTACTACTTCATGGAGATGAACACGCGCATCCAGGTCGAGCACACCGTCACGGAGATGGCGACCGGCCTCGACCTCGTCCGCGAGCAGGTGCTGATCGCGGCCGGAGAGCCGCTATCGCTGCAGCCAGGACGACGTCCGCCTGACCGGCCACGCGATCGAGTGCCGGATCAACGCCGAGGACCCGTCCAGCGGCTTCCTCCCGACCCCCGGGCGGATCGCGGGCTACCGCGAGCCGGCGGGGCCGGGCGTGCGGGTGGACTCGGGCGTGGAGGACGGCTCGGAGATCTCGCCGCTGTACGACCCGATGGTCGCGAAGCTGATCGTGCACGGCGTCGACCGCGAGCACGCGCGGCTCCGGATGCTGCGCGCGCTCGACGAGTACGAGATCGGCGGAGTGACGACGCTGCTCGGCTTCCACCGCGCGCTGCTCTCGCATCCGTGCTTCGCCGACGGCGCCACCTGCCACGGCGTCGTCGAGTCGGAGCAGCTCGCGGAGAAAGCGCGGCAGTTGTCGCACGGGGCAACGAAGGTGCCGGCGGCCTCGGACGGAAGGCTCCGAGAGCGCGTGACGGTCGTCGAGCTCGACGGACGCCGCTTCGACGTCACCGCGCTCGTCCCCGAGCCGCCCTGGGCCGAGCTGGCCGAGCGGCAGGCGCGCCCGCGCGGCCCGCGGCGGTGCCGGCGCGGGCGGCCGGAACGCCGTCGTCAGCCCGATGCAGGGCACGGTGCTCTCGGTCGAGGTCGCGGACGGGGATTCGGTAGCGGCCGGACAGGTGATCTGTGTCGTCGAGGCGATGAAGATGGAGAACGAGGTTCACGCGCTCGGCGCCGGCGTCGTCTCGGGAGCTTTCGGTCGCCCCGGGCGAGCCGGTCGCGACCGGACAGGTGATCTGCGTGGTCGCCCCGGACGATGCCGGCGACTAGGGAGTTCTGCCGCGACGTCGCGGTCGCGAACGCCGAGCCGCTCGCCGGCACCGCGAGCCGCGTCGACCACTGGATCCTGATCGAGTACCGCGGCCTCTGGGCCCGTGACGTCCTGCCGGGCAGCGGCCTCTCGGACCAGGTCAAGCAGCGGCTCCGGGAGCAGGCCTCGGCCCGCCCGCACACGAAGCTTCTCTTCGTCCGCCGCACGGAGCGACGCGGCCGGCCGGAGCTGCGGGTGATGTGGGGAAGCTCGCCCGGAGCGGGGCGGGCAGCTCTTCCACGCCGACCTCGACCAGCACGAGGACCTGCTCGACCTCGACCTGACCGCGACCCGGCGCGACCGCTCCCGCACCCGCTCCTGCTCGTGTGCACGCACGGCAAGCACGACCGCTGCTGCGCACGCCAGGGGCGGCCGCTCTACCAGGCCCTCGCCGAGCTCGCCGAGGACGAGCTGGGTCTGGCAGTCTCGCACGTCGGCGGCGACCGCTTCGCCGGCAACGTCGTCGTGCTCCCCGAGGGCCTCTACTACGGGCGGGTCGGGCCGGCGGAGGCCTGGTCGGTGCTCGACGAGTACCTCGCCCGGCCGCATCGACCTCGCCCACTACCGCGGGCGTTCCAGCTACTCGTTCGCGGATCAGGCGGCCGAGCGAGCAGTCCGGGAGGAGGCGGGCCTGTCCGGGCTCGACGATCTCGAGCTCGTCGCACGAGCGGCCGGTCGTCGTCTTCCGCGGCGGGCGGGCGCCTCTACGAGGTCGACGTGACCGCCGCCCCGGGCGCGCTCAGCTACCTGACGTGCTCCTCGGAGGCGCTCAGGCGCCCGCGGCACTACGCCGCACGAATCCTTCGCGAACGAGCCGCCTGACGAGCACGAGCCGGCTCTCGTCGTCGAGCTCGCCGGGGAGCTCCGCGGCGGTGAACGGCCCCTCGGCCTCGAAGATCGCCTCCAGCTCCGCCCGGCGCGTAGCTCGGGCACGGTCACCTGCTTGCCCTCGAACGAGAGCGTCGATCCGTCCAGGTCGGCGATCACCGTCGACGCGCCGCTCGAGCGGCGTCTCGGCCGTGAGTGATCCGAGCTCGCGCATCTCCTCCAGCTGGCCGTCGAGGATCGGTCGCCGGCTGCGCACGAAGCTTCGCGCGTGCCCGGCGCGCGACGTCGTCCGCGTCGAGCCTGGCCGCCAGCCGCTCGACGAGGTCGGAGGCCACGGCGCCGTCCTCCGGCACCGACCTTCGGAACTCGACGTCGTCCTCGCACTCGTCGAGGGCCAGCGCGCAGCGCGTCGACCCACGTGTGCAGGTTGATCCCCGACGGTGACGTGGAGCGAGTCGGTCTCCGAGGTGAGCGCGTCGTGCAGCCAGCCGCGCGGGAGATAGAGCGTGTCGCCGGCGCGCAGGGTCAGCTCGAGCATCGGCGGGCCGTGCTCGCCGAGCGCCTTCGAGTACCGCTGGTGCTTGAGGGGCAGCTCGAAGCAGCGGGTCGTAGACCCGCCAGTGCTTCTCGCCCGCGACCTGGAGCACGAAGACGTCGTGCGTGTCGTGGTGGACGGCGAAGCCCTGCGAGCCCCTGGGCGTGTAGTACGCGTTCGCCTGCGCCGGGTAGCCGAGGTCGACTTCCAGCCCGCGGCAGAACTTCGCGAGCGGCAGCCAGTGTCAGGTGCAGCCCCTGGAGCACGATCGTCGCGCCGTCCTCGAACGCGGCCGCGACCCGCTCGGGGTCCGCGCGTCCCGGTGAAGGCATGCGGCCGCCAGGGCAGGTCGGTCGCGTACTCGGACAGCCCGACCTGGCCGCCCTCCTTGACGAGCCGGAAGGCGGGATAGCGCAGGCTGCCGGAGGAGACCAGCCGCTCGACGTCCGCGACCGAGAGCAGGTCGTCGAAGCGACCTTCCTCGGCCCGCGGAACGGCGAGCGGCTGCTGCTCCCAGTACTCGGCGAAGAACTCCGCCGCGTCGATCGGCTCGACGCAGCGGGCCAACGCGTCGCCGCTAGCTCGGGTCCTCGAGGTCAGCGTCGGAGTCGGTCTCGTCCGAGTCGGACGAGTCCGTCGTGTCCGTGTCGTCCCCGTCGGTGTCGTGCCGTCTCCGACCGCGAGCGCGAGGCGCCGGTGCCGGTGGTCAGGATCTCCTCGTCGGTCAGCTTGCGCTGGTCAGGCATGTTGCCTCCTTGGGCGGGAACTGGGTCGTGGGAGCATATGCCCTATCTACTGTCCGAATATGCGCAGTCACCACAAATCCACATTCTCGATCTGTGCCGTCGACCGGGACGCGGGGGAATCGGCTGCGCGGTGCAGTCGAAGTACTTCTCCGTCGGCTCGGTCGTGCCCTGGGCGAAGGCGGGCGTGGGCGCGGTCGCGACGCAGGCGGCAGGTGTGGCCGTCTACGGCCCGCGGGCGCTCGCGCTGCTCGAGGAGGGAATCGGCGCCGGACGAGGCCTTGACGCGTGTGCTCGCCGACGACGCCGAGCGCGAGACGCGCCAGCTCGGCGTGGTCGCGGCCGACGGACGGGCGGCGGCGCACACGGGGTCGGAGTGCCTCGCGTGGGCCGGGCACCGCGTCGGCGACGGCTACGCCGTCCAGGGGAACATCCTCGCCGGCGAGGCCGTCGTCGCCGAGATGGAGCGCGCCTTCCTGGAGACCGCCGGCTCGCTGGCGGAGCGGCTGGTCGCCTCGCTCGAAGCCGGCCAGGCCGCCGGCGGCGACTCGCGCGGCCAGCAGTCCGCGGCGATCGTCGTCGAGCGGGTCGGCGCGTCGTCAGCAGTCGCGCGAGGGCATCGACCGCGTCTGTGAGCTGCGGGTCGAGGACCACCCGGAGCCGATCGCGGAGCTCCGGCGGCTGCTCGGCATCCACCTCGTATGGGATGCGGTTCGCCGGGCCGGCCTCTTCCACGCGCCGGGGCGCTACGGCGAGGGCGTCGCTCTCCTGAGGGAGGCCCTGGCGGCCCGGGGCGACGATGCGGTGCTGCTCTACGACCTGGCGTGCTTCGAATCGCTCGCCGGGGAGCCCGAGCGAGGCGCTCGTGCACCTGACGCGGTCGGTCGAGCTCGACCCGGGCCTGCGAGCAGGGGCGGCCGCCGATTCCGACTTCGACTCGATCCGGCAGGACCCGCGCTTCGCAGCGCTCGTCAGCTAGGCTCGCCCGCGGCTTGGATCTCTACGAGTACCAGGGCAAGGAGCTCTTCCGGCGCGCCGGCATCCCGGTCTCCGAGGGCCGGCTGGCGACGAGCCCGGAAGAGGCGCGCGCGGCGGCGCAGGAGCTCGGCGGGCCGGTCGTCGTCAAGGCGCAGGTGCTGACCGGCGGGCGCGGCAAGGCGGGCGGGATCAAGCTCGCCGAGGGGCCGGACGAGGCGGAGGAGCGGGCGAAGGAGATTCTCGGCCTCGACATCCGCGGCCACGTCGTCCGCAAGCTCTGGATCGAGGTCGCCTCCGATATCGCCAAGGAGTACTACCTCTCGGTCACCTTCGACCGCGGCGTGAAGCAGCCGCTGTTCATGTTCACCACGCAGGGCGGCGTGGACATCGAGGAGGTCGCGGCCACGAGCCCCGACGCGCTCGTCCGCCTGCACGTCGACCCGTTCGAGGGCTTCCAGCCCTGGCAGGCGCGGCGGCTGATCTACGGCGCCGGCGTCGAGGACCCGGAGGAGCAGAAGCAGATCGCGGCGATCGTCGGGAAGCTCTACGAGGCGTTCGTCGAGTTCGACGCGATGCTCTGCGAGATCAACCCGCTGATCGTCACGCCCGCGGGCGAGGTCAAGGCGCTCGACTCGAAGTTCACCGTCGACGACAACGCCCTCTTCCGGCACCCCGACATCGCGGAGATGCGCGACCCCGAGGCCGATCCACCCGAGGAGCGCACCGCGCGCGAGAAGGGCGTCACCTACGTGAAGCTCGACGGCTCGGTCGGGATCCTCGCGAACGGGGCCGGGCTCGCGATGTCGACGCTCGACGTCGTCGCCCTGGCCGGCGGCAAGGCGGCGAACTTCTGCGACCTCGGCGGCGGCGGCGACGCGCAGGGCGTCGTCGATGCGCTGGAGATCATCACCGGCGACCCGCAGGTCAAGTCGATCCTGTTCAACGTCTTCGGCGGGATCACGCGCACGCGACGAGGTCGCGCGCGGGATCCTCCAGGCGCTCTCGCCAGATGGCGATCGACCACCCGATCGTCGTCCGGCTCGACGGCACGAACGCGGAGGAGGGGAGGCGGCTCTTGAAGGAGGCCGCTCCGCCGAATCTCCACGTCGAGCCGACGATGCTGGAGGCGGCGAAGCGGGCGGTGGAGCTGGCCAGATGACCGACGTCTGGTCCGACCGCGCAGAGGCCTACCGCCAGAGCCCCGCGCATCGCGAGGGGCCTGACCTCGACGCGATCGTCGAGTGGTCGGCGGGTCTGGCGACGGCTCTCGACGTCGCGACGGGCGGCGGGCACGTCGCGCGGCGGCTGCGCGAGGCCGGGCTCGACGTGACGACGGTCGACCCCGCCGCCGGGATGGAGCCGGACGTCGTCGCGCCTGCGGAGCGGATGCCCTTCGAGGACGCGAGCTTCGACCTCGTGGTCTCGCGGCTCGGAGCGCACCACTTCTCCGACGTGCGTGCGGCGATGCGCGAGCTGGCGCGGATCGCGCGCCGTGCGGTGATCGTGGTCGACAACACGTTCGGCGGCGACGCGCTCGAGGAAGCGGAGCACATCCGCGACTCGTCGCACGTCCGCTGTCTCCCGGCCGAGGAATGGCGCGCGCTGTTCGAGGAGGTCGGGCTCGGCATCGACGACGTGCGCTTCCTGCCGCAGCGCGTCGAGCTCGAGCCCTGGCTCGAGCGGGCGGGATGCACGGGCGAGGCCGCGGCGCGCGTCCGCGAGCTCGTCGCCGACCGCACCGAGGACGGCTGGGTGACGCTCGACCGCATGGCGCTGAAGGGGATCAAGTAGTGGCGATCGTCGTCGACCGCGAGACGAAGCTCGTCGTCCAGGGCCTGACCGGCCGCGAGGGCTCGTTCCACGGGCTGCGCAACCGCGCCTACGGCACGCAGGTGGTCGCGGGCGTGACGCCCGGGAAGGGCGGCCAGGACGTCGAGGGGGTCCCGATCTTCGACACCGTCGCCGACGCCGTGAGCGAGGCCGGCGCGAACACGACGATGGTCTTCGTCCCTGCGCGCTTCGCCGCGGACGCGATCTACGAGGCGGTCGACGCCGGGATCGAGACGGTGATCTGCATCTCCGAGGGCCTCCCGGCGCACGAGATGCTGCGGGTCTACAACTACATCCGCCCGCGGGGCGTGACGATGCTCGGGCCGAACTGCCCCGGGGCGCTCTCGCCGGGCAAGTCGAACGTCGGGATCATTCCCGCGGAGATCTTCAGCGAGGGCTCGATCGGGCTCGTCTCCCGGTCGGGGACGCTGACCTACCAGATCGGCCACGAGCTGACCGGGCTCGGGCTCGGCAACTCGACGATCGTCGGGATCGGCGGCGACCCGATCGTCGGCTCGTCCTTCATCGACATCCTCGCGAAGTTCGAGGCCGATCCGGAGACGGAGATGGTCGTGATGGTCGGCGAGATCGGCGGCGACGAGGAGGAGAAGGCGGCCCGCTACATCGCCGAGCAGATGAGCAAGCCGGTCGTCGGCTACATCGCCGGCTTCAGCGCGCCGCCCGGCAAGACGATGGGCCACGCGGGCGCGATCATCACCGGCTCGTCCGGCACCGCGGAGGCGAAGAAGGCGGCGCTGGAGGCGAGCGGCGTCCGCGTCGGGACATCACCGACCGAGGCGGCGCAGATCGCCGCCGAGGTCTCGCGCGGCGCCTGAGCACCTCTCCGCGAATTCGCGGATGCGGGCGAACGGGGAGCGGAGAATCCTGTGGGCGAGATGGCGAGGCAGCTCGGAAGAAGGGCAACTGCGGCGCTCCTCCTGCTCGCCGCGCTCTATCCGCTCCTTCGCCGGCCCATCCTGACCTGGGGCGCGACCGCTGGCGAAGCGGCGTCCCGTCTCCCGGGAGACGAGCTGCTGGAGGACGCGGACGGAGTCTCCACGAGGGCGATCACGATTCACGCGCCGGCCGAGCGCGTGTGGCCATGGATCGCCCAGCTGGGCCCGTCGCCGCGCGGGGGCGCCTATACCTACGACTGGATCGAGAATCTCCTCGGTCTCGACATGCACAGCGTCGACCGGATCCTGCCGGAGTTCCAGCATCCCGAGGTCGGCGACACGATCGGCTTCGGCGCGAACAAGATGCGACTGGAGCGCGTCGAGCCCGAGCGCGTGCTCGCGTGGCGGTCCGCGGACGGCAACTGGGTCTGGACGTTCGTGCTCGAGGAACGCGACGGCAAGACGCGGCTGATCAGTCGCAACCGGTTCCGCCTGCCGACGCTCGCAGCACGCGTGGGGATGATTCCCATGGAGCCGGGCTCGCTCGTCATGGAGCGGAAGATGCTGCTCGGAATCAAGCAGCGGGCCGAGCGGCTCGCGTTGCTGGTGAACAGCTGACCTCGGACGCCGGGACGCGGACTAGACTGGCCGCCGTGGAGACGATCGCCTTCACACGCGGCGTTCCGACGCCCGAGGCACTCCCGGTCGCGGATCTCGCCGACTGCGCCAAGGCGGCGCTCGAGCGGGACGGCAAGACGATCCTCAACTACGGCCCCGTCGGCGGCTACGGGCCGCTGCGCGAGTGGATCGCGGAACGCCACGGCGTCGCGCCGGGGCAGGTGCTCGTCACCAACGGGTCGCTCATGGGGGTCTCCCTGCTCGCCGCGGTGCTCGTCGACCCTGGAGCGAAGGTGCTCGTCGAGGGCCCGACCTACGACCGCGCCCTGCACATCATCGCCAGACACGAAGGCGAGCCGGTCCCGCTCGCGATGGACGAGGACGGCCTCGACCCGGACGCGATCGAGCTCCCGGCCGCGTTCCTCTACACGATCCCCACCTTCCAGAACCCGTCCGGCCGCGCGCTCTCGCTCGAGCGCCGCCACCGGCTCGCCGAGCTCGCGCGCGACGGCAAGCTGCTGATCGTCGAGGACGACCCGTACTCGCTCGTGCGCTACGAGGGCGAGCCGCTGCCGAGCATCTACGAGCTCGCGGGCGGCGAGGGCGTCGTCTACTCGTTCTCCTTCTCGAAGATCGCGGCTCCCGGCCTGCGCGTCGGGTACCTCGTCGGCCCGGCGGAGCTGATCGCGCGGCTCGAGGCGCTGGCGGTGCAGACCTATCTGACCCCGGCGCTGCTGCCGCAGGCAACCGCGTTCGAGTACGTCTCCCGCGGCCTCCTGGAGCCGAACCTCGCGCGCGTCGTCGGCCTGCTCAAGGAGCGGCGCGACGCGATGCGCGACGCGCTCGAGCGGGAGATGCCCGAGGACGCGAGCTGGAGCCGGCCGGAGGGCGGTTACTTCACGTGGCTGGATTTCCCGCCGGGCACCGAGACCGCCGACGTGCTCGCCCGCGGCGAGGAGCAGGGCGTCACCTTCGTCGCAGGCCGCGACTTCTTCCCGCCCGGCCGCGGCGGCGAGAGCTCCGCGCGGCTCGCCTTCAGCTACGTCTCGCCGGACGAGATCTCAGCGGGAGTCGCCCGGCTTGCGGCCCTGCTTCGCGAGCTTCGCTCGTCGCCGGTGGCGGTATAGCTGCGAGATCAGCATCCCGCTGACCATGCCCGATCGCGAGCAGCAGCAGGATCGTCCAGATCACGCGGACGTTCGCGTCCGTGAAGACGAAGTCGATCTTGATCTGGCGGGTGTTCTTGACGACGAACGCGATCGCGTAGGCGATCACGATCAGCAGCAGCCCGATCTTGATGTAGAGCCAGGGCTGGAAGGTCGACGGCTGGTCTTCCTCCTCGACCGGGGCGGCCGGTGGCCGAGGAGCAGGGGTTGCCGGCGGCGGCGTGCTCGGCGTCTCGGCAGAAGCGCCGGGCGGCTGCTCGGGCGGTGCCGGCGGCTCGGGCGTGCTCATCGCGGCGATCCTACGCCCGCGAACGCGAACGCGGAGAGCGGACGCGGAACGAGCTGCGGCTGAAGGGGCGGCTCGAGCAGTCCGCCGCGCTCGGCGCGCCGGAACGTGGGACACGGCGTCTCCAGAAGCAGGGCGCAGAGCCCGGCCTTGTGGAAATAGCAGTCCTGACAGGTCACCTCGGTGCGCTTGCCCAACAAGTCCCCCTTGCTTCTCCCGGATTGCGTGAACGAAGACTTGCCGATGATAGGGCTCTGCCGCCGTGGATCAAGAGGGCATGGCACGAAAACCCTGCTCTTTGCGGCCGAATCAAAACCGCGAAAATGCAGCGGTTTTTAGTGTTTCTCGGGCAGCGTTGCCAGCGCGCGCAACGCCTGTTGGAAACTCTCCACAGGGATCACCCGGACATCACCCTGGTACTTGCGGGCGACTTGCGCGTTATCCCCAGCAGGCACAAGGAAGACGTCCACGCCCGCCTGGCGCGCGCCGAAGATCTTCTGCTTCATGCCGCCGATCGGGCTCACCGACCCGTCCGCGTTGATCTCTCCGGTCGCCGCGACCTTGTTGCCGCGCGTGATGTCGTGGTTCAGTTCCTCGACGATGTCGAGCGCGAACGCGAGTCCGGCGGACGGGCCGCCGATCGATCCCGCGTCGATCTTCACCGGGAACGGCAGCTTGATCTGCGAGGCCTGGTCGACCAGGACGCCGATCACCGGGCGCTTCCGGTTGTGTCGGGTCGGCGACCGTGCGGCGCGCGGAGTTCTTCGAGGCCCTTCGGCGCCCGGACGGACAGCCGCACGATCTCGCCCGGCTTGTGGCGCGAGATCAGCCTGCGGAGGTCGGGCGTCGTCCGCACGGGCCGGCCGTCGACCGCGACGATCACGTCGGTCGGTTCCAGGCCGGCCTTCGCGGCTGGTGAGCCCGGCAGCACGTCCGTGACCCGCGCACCCGTCGGCCGCAGCACGACCTTGTAGCCGAGGTGCTTCAGGGCGACCGCGGCGGCGATGTCCTGCGAGCGGCTCATCTCCCGCAGGTCCTCCTTCACGCGCTCGGCGTCGCTGATCCCCGGCGGGTTCACCGACTGCTCGGGGACGAGCGTCGCGTCGCGGTGGATCCAGGGGAAGAGCTGCTCGAAGAGCTTGGCGCGGCGGATGATGATCGCGTCGTAGTAGATCTGCCCCGGGCCGGTCGGGTCCTTGCCGCCCCGCACCTGGACGAGCGGCGCGACCGGCTCCGCCTTGTCGGGCAGCAGCAGGAACTCGTTCGAAGGCCAGAGCCACAGGACGGCGACGGTCGCGGCGAGAAGCACGGCGCCTGCGCCGAGCAGCCTGCCGGGAGAGAGCCGGCGGGTCAGAGCAGGTTGCGCGTGAGGCCGCCGTCGACCGGGATCACCGCGCCGGTCACGTAGGCCGCGCGGTCGGAGGCAAGGAAGCAGGCGACGGAAGCGATCTCCGCCGCGTCGCCCAGGCGGCCCATGGGAACGACGTCCGGGTTCGCCGCCGCCGAGCGAGCGCAGCCGGTCGGTGTCGATCTGTCCGGGCGCGATCGTGTTCACGGTGATCCCCTTCGGGGCGACCTCGCGGGCGAGGGTCTTCATCCAGCCGACGACGCCCGGGCGGAGCGCGTTCGAGAGCGCGAGGTTGTCGATCGGCGCACGCACCGAGCTCGACTCGATGTTGACGATCCGGCCGCGGCCGCTCGTCTCGAGGTGCGGCAGGCAGAGGTTCGTCAGCCGGATCACGGACAGGAGCAGCAGCTCGACCGCGCCCTCGACCGCGTCGTCGGCGACGCCGGCTGCCGGGCCGGCGGGCGGTCCGCCGCCGTTGTTGACGAGCACGTCGATCCCGCCGAACGCGTCCGACGCGTCTGCTCGACGAGCTTGGCGAGGTCCTTCGGGACGGTCAGGTCACCGCGGACGGCGAGCGCGCCGATCCGGTCGGCCTCGCGCTCGAGCAAGTCGCGCCGCCGGGCGAACATCGCCACGTTCGCGCCCTCGGCGGCGAGCGCCTCGGCGACGGCGAGGCCCATCCCCGAGGAAGCGCCGCAGACGATCGCCGTCTTTCCGCGCAGACCGAGATCCATTACGACGGATCCTGCCCGCTGCGGGCGACGGCGCGCGTCGTCATCCCGCCGCGCATGTTGAAGACGCCCTCGACCTCGGCGAACTGCGGCGCGACTTCGGCGACGAACTCGTCGAGCACCTCGTTGACGACCTCCTCCTGGAAGATCTGCCGGTCGCGGAAGCCGGAGAGGTAGTCGCGCAGCGACTTCAGCTCGGCGAGCTTCGCGCCGGGAACGTAGCGGATCGTGATCGTGCCGAAGTCCGGGGCGCCGGTCAGCGGGCAGATCGAGGTGAACTCCGGATGCTGGAGCTCGATCCGGTAGGCCCGGCCGGCGAAGCGGTTGTCCAGCGTCTCGATCAGCGTCTCATCAGCTCAGCGCCGCTTTAGAACCGTGACGACCTCGCGGACGGCGGCGGCCGACTCGCGGAACATCTTCTTCTCCGCGTCGGTGAGCTTCAGCTTGACGATCTCCTCGACACCGCCGGCGCCGAGCTTGACCGGCACGCCCATGTAGAGGCCCCGCACGCCGTACTCGCCCTCGAGATAGGCGGTGCAGGGGAGGACGCGCTTCTCGTCGAGCATGATCGCGTCGACCATCTGCGCCGCCGCCGCGCCCGGCGCGTACCACGCGGAGGTGCCGAGCAGGTTGACGAGCTCGCCGCCGCCGCTGCGCGTGCGCTTGACCATCGCGTTGATCTGCGCGCGCGGGACGAGCTGCTCGAGCGGGACGCCGCCGACGGTGGTCGCGGAGACGACCGGCACCATCTGGTCGCCGTGGCCGCCGAGCACCATCGCGGTCACGTCCTTCACCGAGCACCCCGTCTCCCAGGCGATGAACGCGGAGAACCGGGCGGTGTCGAGGATGCCCGCCATCCCGACGACGCGGTTCTTCTTGAACCGAGAGGTCGCTTTGGCGACGTGGCACATCGCGTCGAGCGGGTTGGAGACGACGACGAGGATCGCGTCGCGCGAGCGCTTGACCACCTCGCGGGTGACCTGCCCGACGATCGCCTCGTTGGTCGTCACCAGGTCGTCGCGGCTCATCCCGGGCGAGCGCGGCTTGCCGGCCGTGATCACGACGACCTCCGAGCCCTCGGTCTCGTCGTAGCCGTTCGTGCCGAGGATGTTCGGCTCGAAGCCGAGCACCGAGCCGGCCTGGTTCATGTCCAGGGCCTTGCCCTGGGGGAAGTTCGGGATGATGTCGACGAGGACGACGTCCGCGTAGTCGCGGCGCGCCAGCTCGAGCGCACAGGTGGCGCCGACGTTGCCGGCGCCGACGACGGTGACTTTTCTACGCAACGGAGACTCCCAGCTTGTCGATGATCGCGTCCGCGACCTCGCTCGTCCCGACCGCCGTCGGGTCGTCGCGGGTCGGTTTCATGTCGTAGGTGAGGCTGCGGCCCTCGCGGATCACGTCCGCGATCGCCTCCTCCAGCCGCTCGGCCGCCTCGTTCTCGTCGAGGTGGCGGAGCATCAGCATCCCCGAGAGCATCTGCGCCATCGGGTTGACCTTGTTCTGCCCCTTGTACTTCGGGGCCGAGCCGTGCGTCGGCTCGAAGACCGCGGAGTCCTCGCCGTAGTTCGCGCCCGGCGCCATCCCCAGGCCGCCGATCATCCCGGCGGCGAGGTCGGACAGGACGTCGCCGTAGAGGTTCGGAAGCACGAGCACGTCGTACTCCTCCGGCCGCTGGACGAGCTGCATGCACATGTTGTCCACGATCCGGTCGTCGAACTCGATGTCGGAGTTCTCGTCCGCGACCTCGCGGGCGACGCGCAGCCACAGGCCGTCGGAGAACTTCATGATGTTCGCCTTGTGCACGGCCGTCACCTTGCGGCGGCCGTTGCGGCGCGCGTAGTCGAAGGCGAACTCGAAGATGCGGCGCGTCCCGGTGACCGAGATCGGCTTGATCGAGATCCCGGCGTCACGCCAGCGCAGCGTTCCGCCCTTGCTCTCGATCCACGTGATCAGCTCCTCGGCGTCGGGCGTGCCCTGCTCGTACTCGATCCCGGCGTAGAGGTCCTCGGTGTTCTCGCGGACGATGATCAGGTCGACGTCGTCGAACCGCGAGCGGACGCCCTCGTACGACTTGCAGGGTCGCACCTGCGCATAGAGGTCGAGGCTCTTGCGCAGGCCGACGTTGACCGAGCGGAAGCCGCCGCCGACCGGCGTCGTGATCGGGCCCTTCAGCGCCGTGCCGTTCGCGCGGATCGAGTCGAGCACGTGCTCGGGGAGCGGGTTGCCGTCGTTCTGCTCCATCACGTCGGTGCCGGCCTGCTGAACGTCCCAGTCGAACTCGACGCCGGTCGCCTCGAGGACGCGGCGGGTCGCCTCGGTCAGCTCGGGGCCCGTGCCGTCGCCGGGGATCAGGGTGACTTTGTGCGCCACGCGCGCTCAGCCTAGCGAGGGGAGAGCACGCTCAGGCGGTCAGGCGTCGGGCGCGCGCCCGCGTGGACCTGCACCCCGATCTGCTCCATCAAACCGAGGTCGTCCCGGTGGTTCCAGATCTCCGCCACCTTGCCGTTCTCGAAGCGGCAGACGTTGACCGCGGAGAACGTCATCGACCTCCCGGTCGGCTCGATCTCGCCCCAGACGCCCGTGTGCGTTCCGGTCGCGGTCCAGCGACCGACCACCCACTCGTCCTCGCCGAAGACGAAGTCGACGGTGACACGCAGGTCGGGGAACGCGGCGCGGAAGTCGTCCGCGATCTTCTTCTGGCCGGCAGGCCCTGAAAGCGCCGCGGTCGCGCGCAGGTCGTGGCGGACGTAGTCCTCGGCGAAGACCTCGTACGCGAAGTCGGTGTTCCCCCGTTCCCAGACCTCTTCGTAGAAACGGCGCCACAGTGCCTTGTTCGCCTCGGTCGGCACCGGGCGATCGTAGCCGGATGCTGCGTGTCGCGCTCGTGGGTCCGGGTAGATTCCAACCGTGGCGGATGATTTCAAGCCCGGGCTCGAGGGGGTCGTTGCCGTCGAGACCGAGATCGCCGAGCCGGACAAGGAAGGCGGGGTTCTCCGGTATCGCGGCGTGGACATCACGGAGCTCGTCGGCCATGTCCCGTACGAGCGCGTCTGGGGGCTGCTGGTCGACAACGACCTGAGCTCGGTCATGCCGGACCCGGAGCCGTACCAGCCGCCCGCGCTGACCGGGAACGCGCCCGCCGACCTCCAGAGCGAGACTGCACGGCTCGCCGGGCTCTGGAAGCTGGGCAAGACGAACGAGATCTCCGACGAGCAGGCTCGCAACGACCTCGGCCGCCTCTCCGGCCAGATGATGGCGATCGTCGCCCAGTCCGCCCGCGTCGCGGACGGGAACACCGACGCGGTGCCCGAGGAGATCGTCGCCCGCGGCGAGACCGCCGCGGAGAAGTTCCTGCTCCGCTGGCGCGGCGAGGCCGAACCGCGCGCGGTGAAGGCGATCGACACCTACTGGATCTGCACCGCGGAGCACGGGCTGAACGCGTCCACTTTCACCGCCCGTGTCACCGCCTCGACGGGAGCAGACTGCGGCGCGGCCCTCTCGGCCGCCGTCGGGGCCCTTTCCGGGCCGCTGCACGGCGGCGCGCCGGCGTACGTGAAGCCGATGCTCGAGGAGGTCTCCGCGCTGGGCGATCCCGAGCAGTGGGTGAAGGAGACGCTCGACTCCGGCAAGCGGATCATGGGTTTCGGCCACCGGATCTACCGCGCCGAGGACCCGCGCTCGCGGATCCTCAAGGAGACCGCGCGCGAGCTCGGCGCGCCGCAGATCGAGGTCGCCGAGCAGCTCGAGGAGGCCGCGCAGGCCGAGCTCGAGCGGCGTCACCCGGAGCGGCCGCTGAAGACGAACGTCGAGTTCTACTCGGCGATCGTGCTCGACATCGCCGACATCCCGCCGCCGCTCGCGCCCGCGATGTTCGCGTGCTCGCGCGTCGCGGGCTGGTCGGCGCACATCCTCGAGCAGAAGCGCACCGGCAAGCTCTTCCGCCCGAACGCGCGGTACGTCGGGCCCGCCCCGCGCTCGCTCGAGCTCGCTTGACCCTCGCCGAGGCGGCTGCGCAGGCGGACGCCCTCGCGGAAGAGGGGAAGGAGCGCGAGCTCGCCGACCTGCGGCGCGAGTGGGAGCACGAGGTCGAGGCGGTCGGCGCGTACCGCCGACTACCGCGAGCGCGCCGTCGCCTACCGTGCCGTCGGCCAGTTCCGCTTCCGCCAGAAGATCGAGCTGCTCGGGCGCGGGCTCGACGACGAGTCTCCGGCGTGCCGCGGGTCGGCGCTGATCTCGCTGGAGATGCCTCTCGCGCGATGCGCCGGGCGCGGTCAACTCGCTGCGCTCGGTGCTGCACCGGCTTGCGACCACCGACGACAACCAGGCGGTGCGACGGCTGGCGATCGTCACCCTGCGGAACGGCTCGGCGCATCGCGACACGATCGTGCTGCTCGAGGGGCTCGGCGAGGACGACCGGCTCGAGCGGGAGCTGCGCGAGACGGCGACGAAGGTCGCGGCAGGCCTGAAGAAGAAGGGTCGCGCCGGCTAGAAGCAGGCGCAGGTGGTGGCGTCGCGCCCGCAGGACGGGCAGATGCGGCGGTCGCGCCGGCGGTCGAGCAGGTGCTTGACGAAGCCGGACTCGATCATCAGCCAGCCCGCGGCCGTCGTCAGCAGCATCAGCAGAAGGATCTGCGGGTCGAGGTGCATCTCATCCTTGTTGCACCGGACTCCGCTTCGAAACATTCGCTCGGCTGGGAGCGCCGCGGCGAAGCCGTCGGCGCCCGGCCAAGAGCCCTGCGCGCGTGCGGGTGCGCTTCAAAGTAGGACTCGCGTCGCCGCTTGTCGGTGACGTGAAGGTACACCTCGGTGGTCGAGAGATCGGCGTGGCCGAGCATCTCCTGGACGCTGCGCAGGTCGGCGCCGCCCTCGAGCAGATGGGTGGCGAACGAGTGCCGGAGGAGGTGCGGGTGGACGCGTCCGGGCTCCAGCCCCGCCTTCTCGGCGATCTTGCGCAGGATCAGGAAGGCGCCGGCGCGGGTGAGCGGGCCGCCTTTCGCGTTCAGGAACAGCTCCGGGCGGTAGCGCCGGTCGAGGTACGGCCGGCCGCGCGAGAGGTAGCGCCTCAGCGCCTCGGCGGCGGAGCGTCCGATCGGGACGATCCGTTCCTTGTTGCCCTTGCCGATGCAGCGCACGATCCGCTCGTCCAGGTCGACGCCGGCGCGCTCGAGCCCGACCGCCTCGCTGACCCGCAGCCCGGCGCCGTAGAGCAGTTCGACGAGCGCGGAGTCACGCAGCGCCCGCGGGGTGATGCCTGCGGCTGCCTCGATCAGCCGCTCGGCCTCGCGCGGGGAGAGGGTGCGGGGAAGCTTGCGCTGACGGCGGGGAGGCTCGATCTCGGCGGCGGGGTTGTCCGGCCTGGCGCCGAGCAGCACCTGGTGGGCGAAGAAGGAGCGTGCGGCCGACAGCCGCCGCGCGATCGTCGCGGGCGCGAGACCCCGCGCGCGCAACTCCGCGAGGTGAGTCTGGAGATCGTCCGTCGATGCCTGGGCGAGCGGCTTGCCGAGCCGCTCTTCGATCTGGGTCAGGTCGCGCCGGTACGCCTCGACGGTCTTCGGCGCGCGCCGGGTCGCGAACACGGCCAGGAAGCTCTCGAGCTCGGCGTGCATGCGCCGCAGTTCGCGGCGCGGCGCGTCACGCCTGCCTGGGCCTAGGAGCGCGGGTGCGCCCGGTCGTAGACGCGGCGCAACCGGCGGGCGTCCACGTGGCTGTAGATCTGGGTCGTCGAGAGCGAGCTGTGGCCGAGGAGCTCCTGGATCACGCGCAGGTCGGCGCCGCCCTCGAGCAGGTGCGTCGCGAAGGCGTGGCGGAGGCGGTGCGGGTTCGGGACGAGCCGCCGCAACGCGCTCGTGTCGAGACGCTTCCCGCGCGCCGAGAGGAAGACCGCGTTCTCGGCGCCCCGCGCTGAGCTGTGGGCGGCCCTCGCGGAGGTAGAGCGGACAGGCGATAGGCGGCCTCCTCGCCGAGCGGCACCGTCCGCTCCTTGCCGCCCTTGCCGCGGACGTGGACGAGCTCCTGCTCGAAGTCCACGTCCTGGAGGTCGAGGCCGACCGCCTCGGCGCTGCGCAGGCCGGCCGAGTAGATCAGCTCGACGAGCGCGCGGTTCCGGAGGCCGAGCGCGCCGTCGCCGCGAAGCCCCTCCAGCAGCGCATCGACCTCGCTCGTCTTCGGAGCCGACGGCAGGCGGCGCGCGCGCTTCGGCGCGAGCGCCGCGTCGGGCACGCGCGAAGGGCCGAGAGCGAATGCGAGCAGCGACCGGACCGCGGAGAGCTTGCGAGCGACGCTCGCGGCGGCGAGCTTCGGGCGCCGCCGTCCGAGCTCGGCCGCGTACTCGGTCAGCACGCGCACGTCGACGTCCTCGAGCGCGAGCCCACGTCCGTCGAGCCACGCGCCGAACTGCTCCAGGTCGCTGCGATAGGCCTTCCGCGTCGCGTCGGAAAGCGACGGGCCGGCCAGGAACCGCTCGATCTCCTCCACCCAGACGAGTTCGCGGTGCGCGGCGCGACACCTACGGCGTAGTAGCTCACCGGCTCCTGATGAGGCTCGAGCACCTCTTCGACCTCGACGTGCGCTACGAGGGGGAATACATCGTCGTCCGGCCTTATGGCGGCCAGGACGGCATCGGCTATGCCGCGGGCGCCGGGCGGGCGATCGGCCCACGCATCGAGGGCGTCGGTTCGCTTCTCGAATAACCCGCGCGTGCGCGGCGACGGCGTCCTGCTCCCGGCGCTCGACGGCGTGATCGCGACCGACGACGGCGCCCGGATCGTCTTCTCCTCCACGGGCCTCGGCAAGAAGCAGGAGGACGGCCGCAGGTTCCGCGCCATGCTCGCGATGACTCTCGAATCGGACGACGAACGGTACGCGTGGCTGAACGACTCGCTCTGTGTCGCCGACGCCACGGTGGTCGGCCGCCACGTGACGATGCAGGTTCACCGCTTGCTCGTCGAGGGCACGTAGGATTTGGGCCGAAGGAGGGACGCAAGATCGCGATCACGACCGAAACGCCGCTCGCGCGTCACGGGCTGAACCCTGACGGCCGGGTCTACTGGCAACCGACCACGGCGCTGCTCTACGCGCATGCGCTCGCGCGCGGGGAGGGGAAGCTCGCCGAGGGCGGCCCGCTCGTCGTCGACACGGGGCGGTTCACGGGCCGCTCGCCCAAGGACAAGTTCGTGGTCCGCGAGCCCGGATCCGAGGAGCGGATCTGGTGGGGCACCGTCAACCAGCCGCTCGAGGAGGAGAACTTCGACGGCCTGCGCGCGAAGGTCGTCGCGCACCTCGACAGCAGCGATCTCTACGTCGTCGACGCCTTCGCCGGCGCAGACCCCGCGCACCGCATCGGCGTGCGCGTGATCACCGGCCGCCCCTACCACGCCCTGTTCGCGAAGACGATGTTCATCGAGCCGACGGCCGACGAGCTCGAGGACTTCGAGCCCGAGGCTCTCGTCCTGCATGCGCCCGAGGTCGAGGCCGACCCCGCCGCGGACGGCACGCGCACCGAGGTCTTCGTCGTGCTCCACCCGGGCCGCAACGAGGTCCTGATCGGCGGCACCTTCTACGGCGGCGAGATCAAGAAGTCGATCTTCACGGTCATGAACGACCGGCTGCCGCTCGAGGGCGTCTTCCCGATGCACTGCTCGGCGAACGTCGACGACGAGGGCCGAGTCGCGATCTTCTTCGGCCTCTCCGGGACCGGCAAGACGACGCTCTCCGCCGACCCCGAGCGCTCGCTGATCGGCGACGACGAGCACGGCTGGGGCGACAGCGGTGTCTTCAACATCGAGGGCGGCTGCTACGCGAAGGTGATCCGCCTCTCCGCCGAGGCCGAGCCCGAGATCTACAAGACCACCCACACGTTCGGGACGATCCTCGAGAACGTCACGATCGACGAGAGCGGCGTGCTCGACCTCGACGACGACTCGAAGACCGAGAACACCCGCGCCGCCTACAAGCTCGAGCAGATCGGCAACGCGCTGCCGACCAAGCAGGCCGGCCACCCGAGCGCGGTCGTGATGCTGACCGCGGACGCCTTCGGGATCCTCCCGCCGATCGCGCGGCTGACGCGCGACCAGGCGCTCTTCTACTTCCTCTCCGGCTACACGGCGAAGGTCGCCGGCACGGAGATCGGCGTGACCGAGCCGCAGGCGACGTTCTCGACCTGCTTCGGCTCGCCGTTCCTACCGCAGGAGCCGGCGGTGTACGCGCGGATGCTCGGCGAGAAGCTGGACGCGCACCCGCACGCGACGGTCTGGCTCGTCAACACCGGCTGGACGGGCGGGCCGTTCGGCGAGGGCCACCGGATGCCGATCGCGGCGACGCGCGGCCTGTTGCGCGCTGCGCTCGAGGAGGGCTTGCGTAGCGTCGAGTACCGGGTCGACCCGACCTTCGGCTTCGAGGTGCCCATCTCGGTGCCCGGCGTGGACACGGAGTTGCTCGATCCCGCGCTCGACCTGGCGCGACCCGGACGCGTACGACCGCAAGGCCCGTGAGCTCGCACGGATGTTCCGCGACAACTTCGAGAAGTTCGCGGACTCCGCGGGGGCCGACGTGACTGCGGCCGGCCCGCGCGTCTAGCCGAACAAAGTACGGACGCGCACCTCCGGGCAGGCGCGTAGCCTGCGATCGTGAGCACCCGGACGGCAGAGGCTCACCTGGGTGCGACAGTCAGGCGCGACCGCTGGTGGCTCGCGCCGCTCCTGACGGCAGCCGGCCTGACCGCCTTCGGCGCCTACGCCGCCGTCGCCGCGATCCTCGGCTCCGATTACCTGTACACGGGCGGGGGAGCCCACTACCTCTCGCCGTTCTACTCCCCGGACCTGGAGAGCATCTTCCACGTCGACGTTCCGTTCTCGCCGGCGTTCCTCGTGGTGTGGGCACCTCTCGGTCTTCGCCTCACCTGTTACTACTACCGCAAGGCCTATTACCGGGCCTTCTTCCTGGCCCCGCCCGCATGCGCTGTGCGGGGCGCGAATCGCCGCTACCGGGGCGAGAGCTCGTTCCCGCTCGTCCTCCAGAACCTGCACCGCTACTTCCTCTACCTCGCGACCGTCGTGCTCGCGTTCCTCTGGTACGACGCCGGCAGGGCGTTCTTCTTCCGGGGCGACGACGGTGCGCTCCAGTTCGGCCTCGGCCTCGGGACGCTGCTGATGGTGGCGAACGTCCTCTTCCTCTCGTTCTTCACGTTCGGCTGCAACTCGCTGCGGCATCTGGTCGGAGGCAAGCTCGACTGCTTCACCTGCTCGGCTGCCGCCCGAACGCGACACCGGCTCTGGCGCGGCGTGAACCGGCTCAACCTCCGGCACATGGAGTGGGCGTGGATCAGCCTCGCCGTGGTCTGCCTCACCGACCTGTACATCAGGCTCACCGCGAACGGCGTCTTCCACGACCCGAGGATCTTCTGATGGACGTCGAACGCCACGGCTACGACGTCGTCGTGATCGGCGCGGGCGGCGCCGGGCTGCGCGCGGCGATCGCCGCGGCCGAGGCCGGCGCGCGCACCGCCGTCGTCTGCAAGTCGCTGCTCGGGAAGGCGCACACCGTCATGGCGGAGGGCGGGGTGGCCGCATCCTTCGGCAACGTCGCTCCCGACGATGACTGGGAGACCCACTTCCAGGACACGATGTTCGGCGGCAAGTACCTGAACAACTGGCGCATGGCCGAGCTACACGCCCGCGAGGCGCCCGCGCGCGTAGAGGAGCTCGAGCGCTGGGGCGCCGTGTTCGACCGGACGCCGGACCGCAAGCTGAACCAGCGCCCCTTCGGCGGTCACACCTATCCGCGGCTCGTGCACATCGGCGACCGCACCGGGCTCGAGCTTCTCCGCACGCTCCAGGACAAGGCGGTGCACAGCGGTATCGACGTCTACATGGAGTACATCGTCACGCGCCTGCTCAAGGCCGGCGACTGTGTCGCCGGTGCATTCGGCTACCGGAGGATCGACGGCGGGTACCACCTCTGGAGCGCAAAGGCAGTGGTCCTGGCGACGGGCGGTGCGGGGAAGGCCTGGCGTGTGAATTCGAACTCGTGGGAGACGACCGGCGACGGGCACGCGCTCGGCTACGACGCCGGAGCCGAGCTCGTCGACATGGAGTTCGTCCAGTTCCACCCCACCGGGATGGTCTGGCCGCCCGGCGTGATCGGCCTGCTCGTCACCGAGGCCGTACGCGGGGAGGGCGGCATCCTCCGCAACAACCAGGGCGAGCGGTTCATGGAGCGCTATGACCCGAAGCGCCTGGAGCTCTCCACCCGCGACGTCGTCGCGCGTGCGATCTACACCGAGGTGCGTGAAGGCCGCGGCTCGCCCCACGGGGGAGTCTTCCTGGACGTCTCCCACCTTTCCGACGACCACGTGAAGCGCAAGCTGCCCGCCATGTATGCGCAATTCCTCGAGCTCGCCGGTGTGGACATCACGAAGGAGCCGATGGAGGTCGGACCGACGTGCCACTACTTCATGGGGGGCGTCTCCGTCGACCCCGAAACCGGCGCGACCACCGTGCCCGGCCTCTTCGGGGCCGGCGAGTGCACCGGAGGGATGAACGGCGCGAACCGCCTCGGCGGCAACTCGCTGTCCGATCTGCTCGTCTTCGGTCGCCGTGCCGGGGAAGCGACCGCGGCGGAAGCCGCTCAGGCGGCGGCGCCGACGCTTGCTGACGAGGAGGTTGCCGCGGCGGCGGCGGAGATGGACGCGTTCCTCGAGGGCCCGGGCGAGGACCCTTACGACATCCAGCGCGACCTTCAGCAGACGATGCACGATCTCGTCGGGATCTTCCGGGACGCCGAGAGCCTCACGGCGGCGCTCGAGAAGCTCGGGGAGCTGAAGCTGCGCACCGCGGGCGCGCGGGCGCCGTTGCCGGGCAGGGCCTGGAACCCTGGCTGGAACCTTTGCCGCGACCTCCGGAACATGCTCACGGTCGCCGAGGCAGTCGCGCGGGCGGGGCTGCTTCGCGAGGAGAGCCGCGGCGCGCACAGTCGCATCGACTTCCCGGAATACGACGAGCACTGGGGTGGGCTGAACATCGTCGTGCGCAAGGGACGCGAGGGAATGGAGCTCGAGCCTCGGCCTGTACGCATGCGGGACGAGCTCGCCGGGCTGGTCGACCGCCGGAAGGCGGCGGAGGCGGGGGATGCCGTGGAGGTGGTCGCCGAGTGAACGCGCGCACGCTGCGGATCTGGCGCGGTGACGCGAGCGGCGGGGCGTTCGCGGACTATCAGCTCGAGGAGTCGACGGGGATGGTCGTGCTCGACGCCGTGCTCGAGGTGCAGCGGACGCAGGCCAAGGATCTCGCCGTCCGCTGGAACTGCAAGGCCGCGCACTGCGGCTGCTGTTCTGCCGAGATCAACGGCAAGCCGAAGCTGATGTGCAAGACGCGCATCGATGCGCTTTCCAAAGAGGGGCCGATCACGGTCGAGCCGCTGCGGACGTTCCCGATCGTCCGGGACCTCGTCACAGACCTCTCCTGGAACTACGAGGTGAACAAGCGGATCCAGCCGTTCACGCCGAAGCCCGACGCCGAGTGGCTGATCGGGCAGGAGGACGTCGACCGAATGGCCGAGTTCCGCAAGTGCATCGAGTGCTTCCTCTGCCAGGACGTCTGCCACGTTCTGCGGGATCACGACCTCAAGCGGGAGTACTTCGGCCCTCGCTTTCTGATCCGGGTCGCGAGCCTGGAGATGCATCCGCTCGACGACGGCGACCGCACAGAGCTCGTCTCCGGCGAGGGCGGGCTCGGCCTCTGCAACATCACGAAGTGCTGCGGCGACGTCTGCCCGCAAGGAATCAAGATCACCGACAACGGAATCATCCCGCTCAAGGAGCGCGCGTTCGACCGCCGTGACCCGATCGCCCGGTTCGTACGCAGGCTGACCGCGCGGTAGCCGCGGCCTATCCGATAGCTTCCTACGCGTGGAGGCGAAGCACGACGTCCTCGTCGTCGGCGCGGGATTGGCCGGTATGCGCGCGGCTGTGGAGGCATTCGACATCGGCGCCGACGTCGGCGTGATCTCGAAGATCCACCCGGTCCGCAGCCACTCCGGCGCCGCCGAGGGCGGGATCAACGCGGCGCTCGGGAACGCGTCCGAGGACAGCCCCGAGGAGCACGCGTTCGACACGGTCAAGGGCTCCGACTACCTCGGCGACCAGGACGCGATCGAGGTGCTCTGCGAGGAGGCGCCCGACGACGTCTACCAGCTCGAGAACTGGGGCGCCGTCTTCTCGCGCACCGAGGACGGCAAGATCGCCCAGCGCCCGTTCGGCGCCGCCGGCGAGCCCCGGACCGCGTACGCGGCCGACATCACCGGCCATGTCCTGGTCCAGGTCATGTACGAGCAGATGATGAAGCGCGACGTCCTCGTCTACGAGGAGTACTTCGCCTGGAAGCTCGTCGTCGAGGACGGCCGCTGCCAGGGCGTGATCTGCTGGGACCTGCTGAACGGCGGCCTGAAGACGGTCGGCGCGAAGACGGTGATCCTCTGCACGGGCGGTGCCGGCCGGCTCTACGTCGGGACGACGAACGCCTACTCGTGCACCGGCGACGGGATGACGATGGCGCTGCGTGCCGGCGTTCCGCTGAAAGACATGGAGATGATGCAGTTCCACCCGACGACGCTCGCGCCGTCGGGCGTGTTGATCACCGAGGGCTGCCGCGGCGAGGGCGCCTACCTGCTCAACTCGGAGGGCGAGCGCTTCCTCACCCGCTACGCCCCAAACGCGATGGAGCTCGCCTCCCGCGACGTGATCTCGCGCGCGGAGCAGACCGAGATCGACGAGGGCCGCGGGATCGACGGCAACGTCCTCCTCGACCTCAGGCACCTCGGCGCGGAGAAGATCGTCGAGCGGCTGCACGGGACCCGCGAGCTGTCGATGGTCTTCGTCGGCGTCGACCCGATCCACGAGCCGATCCCGGTCCGGCCGGGGGCCCACTACCACATGGGCGGCGTCGACACGGATGTCTGGGGCGCGACCGAGCTCGAGGGCCTCTATGCCGCCGGCGAGTGCGCGTGCGTCTCGGTGCACGGCGCGAACCGCCTGGGCGGCAACGCGCTGATGGAGACGATCACCTACGGCAAGCGCGCCGGCCGCCACGCGGCCGAGTGGGCGCTCGCGAACACGACCGTCACCGTTCCCGACAGCCAGGTCTCCGACGCAGAGGCGGAGCTCGAGCACCTGCTCGGGCGCGAGCAGGGCGAGCGGCCGTGGAAGATCCGCGACGAGCTCGGCCAGACGATGCACGAGAACTTCGGCGTCTTCCGCCGCGAGGAGCAGATGCTCGAGCAGAAGGACATCGTCGCCGGCCTGCGCGAGCGCTTCCAGCGCGTCGTCGTCGAGGACAAGGGCAACGTCTTCAACAGCGACCTGACCCAGGCGCTCGAGCTCGGCTTCCTGCTCGAGCTCGCGGACTGCATGATCGAGTCCGGGCTCGCGCGGAAGGAGAGCCGCGGCGCCCACGCGCGCCCGTACGATTTCCCCAGCCGCGACGACGAGAACTACATGAGGCACACGATCGTGCGGTGGATCGCGGACAGGCCCGTGCTGGACTGGAAGCCGGTGCGGGTGACGAAATGGCAGCCCCAGGAGAGGAAATACTGAGCGCATGGACGTAGCCCTCAAGATCTGGCGGTACGACGCGGAAAGCGGCGAGCGGGCGCTGAAGGAGTACGAGGTCGAGGCGCCCGAGTGGGCGTGCCTGCTCGACGTGCTCGACATCGTCAAGGACCAGGTCGACGGCACGCTGTCGTTCCGGAAGAGCTGCCGGATGATGATCTGCGGCTCGTGCGGGATGCGCATGGACGGCCGCGCCGTCCTCGCCTGCAAGGAGCGGATGCTGCCGATCGTCGAGAGCGGCCATGTGCCGGTGATCTCGGCGATGGGCAACCTGCCGATCGTCAAGGACCTCGTCGTCGACATGGAGCCCTTCTGGTCGAAGATCCGCGCGATGAAGCCGTGGCTCCAGCCGGGCTACGTCGAGCCGCCGGAGGGCAAGGAGTTCCACGTCTCCACCGAGCAGACCGAGGTGATCCACAAGGAGGCGCTCTGCATCAACTGCGGCTGCTGCGTCTCCGAGTGCAACTCGATGGAGTCCGACCCGGAGTTCCTCGGGCCGGCCGCGCTCGCGAAGGGCATGCGCTTCGTCGGCGACTCGCGCGACCAGTCGACGGTCGAGCGGCTCGAGGCCTACAACTCCGAGCACGGGATCTGGGACTGCACGCGCTGCTACTTCTGCCAGGAGCGCTGCCCGAAGGGCGTCGACCCGCGCGACGCGATCGCGAAGCTCGGCGCGGAGTCGATCAAGCAGGGGATCGACCAGGACATGGGCGCAAAGCACGCGAACTGGTTCGTCACCTCGGCGAAGACGACCGGCTGGCTGCGCGAGACGGAGCTCGTCCCGAAGACGCAGGGCGTCATCTCTGCGATCTCGCAGACGAAGTTCGCGATGAACCTCGCGAAGCACGGCAAGGTGCCCCTGCCGATCCCGCCTCATGTCGCCGAGGGCGTGAAGGAGGCGCGGGCGCTCTACAACCTCGTCAAGGAGCAGGGCAAGGACGGCGCCGCGGGCATCGTCCAGGTCGAGAAGGGCCTCGCGCACATCGAGTTCGCCAAGGAAGGCGAGATGCACCTGCTCGAGCCCGACGCGACGCCCGAGCCTCCCGCGGAAGGCGGGGACTGAAATGAAGGTCGCCTACTACAAGGGCTGCCTCGCGTCGCTGTCGGCGAAGGAGCTGGACATCTCGACGCAGGCGCTCGCTCCGCAGCTCGGCCTCGAGCTGGAGGAGCTGGAGACGGTCACGTGCTGCGGCGCGGGGGACATCCACGAGGCCGAGCCGGACTACTACCTCCACCTGAACGCGCGCATCCTCGCCTACGCCGAGGTCACCGGCGCCGACACGCTGCTGACGATCTGCAACGTCTGCACGCTGAACCTGCGCCAGGCGAACTGGGCGCTGAAGAACGACGCGGCGCTGCGCGCGCGCGTGAACGACAACCTCCAGCGCGTCGGCGTTCCGGCGTACGGCGGCGGCGTCGAGGTCAAGCACCTGCTCTGGCTGATCGCCGAGGGCGACGGCTACGAGAGGCTGAAGGAGGTCGCGCACCGCGGCCTCAAGGGCCTGAAGGTCGCGCCGTTCTACGGCTGCCAGATCCTCCGACCCTCCAAGATCCTCGGCTTCGAGGACCCCGACCGGCCGTGGTCGCTCGAGGCGATCATCCAGGCCTGCGGCGGCGAGGCGATCGACTACCCGGCGAAGATCAAGTGCTGCGGCTTCCCGATCATCCAGGCTCGTGAAGAGGTCGCGCTCGGCGAGCTGATCCAGCCGATCGAGCAGGCGATGGAGGCCGGCGCCGACGCGATGGTGACGCCGTGCCCGCTCTGCCACCTCTCGCTCGACGCCTGGCAGCAGAAGCTCGAGGCCGCGACCGGCAAGCAGTACCGCATGCCGATTCTCCACCTCTCGCAGTTGATCGGCGTCGCCGCCGGGCTCGACGAGTCCGAGCTGAGGTTCAAGCGGCACGTGGTCTCGGTCGAGCCGGTCGTCGAGAAGCTCCGGGTCTGAAGCGGCTCGACGCGGCTTGCCGCGCTCGCCGGCGTGGCGACCGGCGGCCTCGCCTGGGGGCTCTACGAGGCGGCCTGGGTCAGGCTCGAGGTCGTCCCGCTTCCCCTCCCGGGGCTGCCGGCCGAGCTCTCCGGGCTGCGGATCGCCCATCTCGCCGACTTTCACCTCGGCACGCCGTCGCCCGGGGTTCGCGCGGTCGAGCGCGCGGCGGACTGGGTCGCCGAGCGGCAGCCCGATCTGGTCGTCATCTCGCGGCGACCTGCTCGCGCGGCCGGGCGGAGCCGCGCGGCTGCGCGCCCTTGTCGAGCGGCTGCCTCCGGTCTACGCCGTGCTCGGCAACCACGACTTCGCGGACAGCCTCGATCCGTTCTCGAAGCCGGTCGGCGAGGTCGACCTCGGGCGCGGGACGCTGCTCCTGGACGAGGCGGTGACGCTCGACCTCCGCGGCCGGCGCGTTCAGCTCGTGGGGGTCGACCCGCGCACGTACATGCGCTATCGCGCCCGGCCCTGGGAGCTCGCCGACCCCGACGCGGACTTCCGCATCCTCCTGTGCCACTTCCCGCGCGTCGTCGATCTCGTGCCCGAGGGCGTGTTCGACCTCGTGCTCGCGGGCCACATGCACGACGGGCAGATCTGCCTGCCGTACGGCCGGGGCAAGATCCGGCTCGCCCACCCGTGGGCGCCCTACAACCGCGGCATCTATCGCCGGCCGGGCGGGACGCTTCACGTCTCCCCGGGCCTCGGCACGACGTTTCTGCCGCTGCGCTTCTTCGCGCGGCCGGAGGCGACGGAGCTGATCCTAGAATCGGGGTGATGGAAGGCCATGCGAGCATCTCGCCCGAAGTGATCGCCCGCTACGCGAGCGATGCGGCGCTCGAGGTAGAAGGCGTGCGGCGGCTGGTCGAGAGCCACCTGCCACGGCACCGGGGCGTCCGGATCGCGAGCACGGAGAGCCGGCGCCGTGACGATCGAGCTGCACCTCTCGCTGGAGTGGGGGGCCGCGTTCGCGGACGTCGGCCGCCTGGTGCAGGAGCGCGTGGCCGGCTACCTCGCCCGGATGGCCGATCTCCAGCCGGGGCGCGTCGACGTGCTCGTCGACGAGATCGGCTGAATGCCGCCGCGCGTCAGCGGACTCACCGGTGCGACGCTCGAGACAGCGCCTTCGGTCTGCCACGAGTGCATCTGGTGGCAGTCCCGGTCGCGCAGCGTCGACAAGCACCGCTGGATCCAGAAGGCCGAGGAGGAGTGGGGGGCGTGGGGCACCGTCTACCACGACGCGGACGGGCGGCTCCTCGGGTCGATGCAGTACGGCCCGGCCGCGCTGTTCCCGCGGGCGGCCGAGCTGCCGGCCGGCCCGCCCTCGTCGGATGCCGTGCTGGTCACCTGCGCGTACGTGGTGGACGCGCACTCGCCGTGGGCGATGCAGTCGCTCTTCCTCGCCGCGATCGGCGACGCGAAGGACCGCGGGGCGAAGGCCCTGGAGGCGTTCGCGTACCGCTACCGGGAAGGCGAGTCGACCTACGAGCGGTTCCTCGTCCACCGCACGGTCTTTCCCTCGGACTTCCTCGCAGACTTCGGGTTCCGCACGGTGCGTACGCAGGGGCGTGTGGAGCTCGCGCGCCTCGAGCTCGGCGGGCTCGTGCCCGTCGAGGAAGGCCTGCGCGCGCGGGTCGTGCGCGCCCTGAAGGAGGCGGTCACCCCGGCACCCGTGCCGCAGCGTCCGTAGGCTAGGCCCGTGATCGGCGACGTGGTCGACCTCGAGCGCTACCCGGTCGGCGACCTCGACTCGCCGCTCGTCGCGCACTGCCGCGAGACCTTGCGGGCCCAGGGCGCGGTCAAGCTGGACGGCTTCATCCGGGCCGACGCGGTCGAGCAGATGGTCGCGGACGCACGCGCCGTCGCCGCGCAGGGCTACGCGAACGACGCGACGCACAACGCGTACTTCGACGACGAGATCGACGAGTCGCTCGAGGACGGTCACCCGCGCCGGATCCTCGTCCGCTCGGCGCAGAAGGCCGTGGCGATGGACCTGCTTCCGGCCGACTTCGCGCCGCGGATCGTCTACGACTCGGACGAGATGCTCCGCTTCGTCGCCGCGGTGCTCGAGAAGGACGAGCTGTACCGCAGCGCCGATCCGCTCGACGGCTGCAACCTGACGGTCTACGAGGAAGGCGACGAGCTCGGCTGGCACTTCGACCAGAGCGAGTTCTCGGTCACGCTGATGATCCAGCGCGCCGAGCGCGGCGGCGACTTCGAGTACGCGGCGAACATCCGCGAGCCCGGCGACGAGCACTACCTCGAGGTGCGGGAGGTGCTCCTGCACGAGAGCCTGCGCACGGCCCAGCTGATCAGCGAGCCCGGCACGCTGGCGTTCTTCCGCGGCCGCTACTCGCTCCACCGGGTCCCGCCGGTGCGAGGGCTCAACGCCGCGGATGAACTCCGTGCTGACCTACTCGGTCGAGCCGGGGCACAAGCTGAGCGCGATGGCGCAGCAGCTGTACTACGGCCGCACGGCCTAGCGGGCTCAGGCTGCGAGCGCTTCGCGGCTGAGCAGCAGCTCGGCGATCTGGATCGCGTTCAGCGCCGCGCCCTTGACCAGGTTGTCGCAGGCGAGGAAGAGGACGAGCCCGTTCTCCTCGGTCGGGTCCTGGCGGATCCGGCCGACGAGCACGTCGTTGGTCTGGCGCGGCGGCGCCGGGTGACGGGAACCCGTCGACGACGCGAAGCCCAGGCGCGGCGCCGAGCAGCGCGCGCGCCTGCTCCACCGACAGCCGTTCCTCGGTCTCGACCCACACCGCCTCCGCGTGGCCGACCATCACCGGCACGCGCACGCAGGTCGGGCTGATCGGCAGGTCGGGCAGCTCCATGATCTTGCGCGTCTCGAGGCGGAGCTTCTCCTCCTCGTCGTACTCGACGCCGTCGAAGTCCCAGTCCGCCCGCAGGTCGTGCTCGTCCGGCCGCTCGCCGGCGAGTCGCTCCATCGACTCGATCGCCGGCACCGGAGACCGACTGGTACGTCGCCACGCGCACCCGCCGCAGCTTCGCCGCCTCCTCCAGCGGCTTCAGCACGCAGGTCAGCGGGATCGTGCAGCAGTTCGGGTTGGCGACGATCCCGTCGTGCTCGAGCGCGCGGGCGCCGTTCACCTCGGGCACGACCAGCGGCACGCCGTCCGCGAGCCGGTAGGCCGACGACTTGTCGACGGCGACCGCGCCGCCGCGCACCGCGTGCGGGACGAGCTCGCGCGAGGTGGCCGTGCCGATCGAGAACAGGCACAGGTCGAGGTCACCGGCTGCGAGCGCCTCCGGCGTCGCCTCCTCGACGACCAGCGCCTCGCCGCCGAACTCGATCCGCGAGCCCGCCGAGCGCGCGGACGCGAACGCGCGCACGTCGTCGTAGCCGCGCTCGGCCAGCAGCCCGAGCGTGACCTTCCCGACCGCGCCGGTCGCGCCGACTACTCCGAGCCTCATTCCCGCTCCGGCCGCGGCAAAGCCGCGACCTCCGCCACGCGGCTCCGTCGAGCCTACGCCGCTAGGCATTCGCCCGCTCCTCGGCGATGACCTGGAAGCGGTCGTGGACGGCCTGGACGGCGCGCTCGACCTCGGCGGCGCGCACGACGCAGGAGATGCGGATCGAGGACGTGGAGATGATCTCGATGTTGATCCCTGCCTCGGCGAGCGCCTCGAACATGTCGGCGGCGACGCCGGGGTGCGTGCGCATGCCGGCGCCGATCAGCGAGACCTTGGCGATGTCGGAGTCCTGGGTGAAGCCGGCCGCGCCGACGTCCTTGCACGCGGCCTCGAGGATCGGCTCCGCAGCGTGGAGGTCGACCTTCGGGACGGTGAACGAGATGTCGGTCAGGCCCTGCTCCGACACGTTCTGGACGATCATGTCGATGTTCACGCCGCTGTCGGCGAGCGCCCGGAAGACGCGCGCGGCGACGCCGGGGCGGTCGGGCACGCCGAAGATCGTCAGCTTGGCCTCCGAGGTGTCGTGCGTGACACCCGAGATGATCGCCTTCTCCAGCAACTGCTCGTCCTCCTCGCGAATCCAGGTGCCCGGCTCCCCGCTGAAGGTCGACCGCACGTGCAGCCGAACGCCGTGGTTCCGGGCGAACTCGACTGAGCGTAGCGCCATCACCTTCGCGCCGGAAGCGGACATCTCCAGCATCTCCTCGTAGGTGACGACCGGCAGCTTCTGCGCGCCCGGGACGAGGCGCGGATCGGCCGTGTAGACGCCCTCGACGTCGGTGAAGATCTCGCAGCTGTCGGCGCCGAGCGCCGCGGCGAGCGCGACCGCGGTCGTGTCGGAGCCGCCCCGGCCGAGCGTCGTGATCTCGAGCCCCGGTCGACACGCCCTGGAAGCCGGCGACGAGCACGATCTTCCCCTCGTCGAGCGCCTCGTGGATGCGCTGCGCGCGCACCTCGACGATCTTCGCCTTCGTGTGCGTCTCGTCCGTGACGATCCCCGCCTGCGAGCCCGTCAGCGAGATCGCCTCGTGGCCGAGGTCCTCGATCGCCATCTCCGCGAGCGCGCACGAGATGCGCTCGCCGACGGAGATCAGCATGTCCATCGCGCGCGGCTTCGGGCGCGGGGAGATCTGGTGCGCGAGGTCGACGAGCTCGTCGGTCGTGTCGCCCATCGCCGAGAGGACGGCGACGACGCGGCCGCCCGCCTCCTTCGCCGACACGATCCGCTTCGCGACGTTCGTCAGCCGCTCCGGGTTTCCGACGGAGGTGCCGCCGAACTTCATCACGAGCGTGCCGACGCGCCCCGACTCGTCACGGGCGATGCCGGGGACGACCTCGTAGTCGGTCGCTGTCATCGGAGGAAAAAGGGTACCGGCGGGCCGAAAAAGCCCAACAAAAATGTCGAACCGACTGACCCGAGGGCCAACCGGTTCGACGCCGGGGAATCTATTTCGTCGTCAGCCGACTTTCAAGAGCCTCTTCACCAAAAGGTCGCTATTTGCGAAGAAATTCGTCTCTCCGCTACATCTCGCGGCGGCCGGCGAGCGCCCGGCCGAGCGTGACCTCGTCGGCGTACTCGAGGTCGCCGCCGACCGGCAGGCCGCTCGCGAGGCGCGTGACGCGGACGCGGTCCCGGAGGCGGTCGGCGAGGAACGCCGCCGTCGCCTCGCCGGTCATGTTCGGGTTCGTCGCGAGCACGACCTCCTCGACGCCGTTCCGCTCCACGCGCTGGAGCAGCTCGTCGATTCGCAGGTCGGCCGGCTCGACGCCGTCGATCGGCGAGAGCGCGCCGCCGAGCACGTGGTAGAGGCCGCGGTACTCGGCCGTCCGCTCGACCGAGATCAGATCGGCCGGCTGCTCGACGACGCAGATCAGCGTGTGGTCGCGCCTGGCGTCCTGGCAGATCGCGCAGACCTCCTCCTCGGTCAGGTTGCCGCACTCGCGGCAGAAGCGGACTCGCTCCTTGACCTCCTCGATCGACTCGGCGAGCGCGAGCGCCTCCTCGGTCGAGGCGCGCAGGATGTGAAAGGCGAGCCGCTGCGCGGTGCGCTGGCCGACGCCGGGCAGGCGCGTCAGCTGCGCGACCAGGTTGTCCACGGCCGGAGAGAACATCGCGGACACCGTACGCTACGCGCCCGGTCCGACGGGACTGCGGCGCCTAGCTGAGTCCGGGCAGCCCGAGCGAGCCGAGCGACCCGCCGAGCTTCGACTGCGCCAGGGCCTGGGCGGAGCGCAGCGCCTCGTTCACTGCGGCGAGGACGAGGTCCTGGAGCAGCTCGGGGTCGTCCGGGTCGATCGCCTTCGGGTCGATCTTGATCTCGGTGATCTCGCCGGCGCCGGTCGCCGTGACGGTGACCATCCCGCCGCCCGCGGACGCCTCGACGGTCTCGTGCGCGAGCTCCTCCTGGGCCTTCGCCATCTGCGCCTGCATCTGCTGCGCCTGCTGCATCAGCTTGTTCATGTCGAACTGACCGGCCACTATTCCTCCACCTCTCTCGCGTCGAAAGTCTCCTTGACGAGCGCGACGAAGTCCTCCTCGCCCGGCGGCTCCTCCTCGTCCGGCTCCTCGCCGTTCTCGCCGAGCGCGAACTCGAGCTCGAGCCTCCGCCCGGTCACCTCGTAGAGGGCGTCGCGAAGCAGGCTCTGGTACTTCTCCTCGGCCAGCTTGCGGTGGAAGTCGGCGCTCGGCGGGAACTCGAGCGTCAGCTTGTCGCCCTCGAGCGCCGCCGGCTTCGCCTCGCCGATCACGGGCGCCGCGTGGATCGCGCGCGTCTGCACCGCCGGGATCACGCTCCGCTGCCACACCTCGCGGAGCTGCTCCAGCTCGAGCGACGGCGGCTCGGCCGGGGGTGTCGTTTCCAGGCGCGGCTCCTCCGGCCGTGGCGTTGTGTCTGGCACATGGACGTGGCCCGAAGGGCCACGCTGCTCGAGCTGCTCCAGCCGGTAGGAGATCGACTCCGCGGAGAGATCCGCGCCCGGACGCGTCACCTTGACGAGTGCGAGCTCGAGCGGCAGCCGCGGGTCGCCGCCCTGGCGCATGTCGTCGACGGCGACGGCGAGCAGGTCGCACAGCCGCAGCACGGTCGCCTCGCCGAGCTGGTTCGCCTGCGCCCGCAGGCGCTCGCGCGTCTCCTCGGTGACCGGCAGCGTCTCCGGCACCTCGCCCATGTGCTGGACGAGCATCAGGTGACGCAGGTGCTCGAGCAGGTCGGTGACGAGCCGGCCGAGATCCTGGCCCTGCTCCGAGAGCTCCTCGACGAAGACGAGCGCGCCGGCGGTGTCGCGGTCGACGATCAGGTCGCACAGCCGGAAGAGCGCCTCCTCCTCGACGGCGCCGAGGAGTTGCAGCACGGACTGGACGGTGATCTTCCCCTCGGTCGCGGCGGCGAGCTGGTCGAGCGTCGAGACCGCGTCGCGGAACGACCCGCGCGCCGCGCGTGCGATCAGCGAGAGCGCCGCGTCGGGCGCCTCGAACTCCTCGCCGTCGGCGACCGTGCGCAGCAGCTTCACGAGGTCCGGCAGGCGCGGCCGCGAGAAGACGAACGTCTGGCAGCGCGAGCGCACGGTCGGGAGCACCTTCGCCAGCTCGGTCGTGCAGAAGACGAAGACGAGGTGGGGCGGAGGCTCCTCGATCAACTTCAGCAGCGCGTTCCAGGCCGCGTCCGTGAGCTGGTGCGCCTCGTCGAGGATGTAGACCTTGTAGCGCCCCTCGACCGGCTGGAGCACGGCCCGCTCGCGGATCTCGCGGATGTCGTCGATCCCGCGCTGCGAGGCGGCGTCCATCTCGACCACGTCGAGCGAGGTGCCGGCCGCGATCGTCACGCACGCGTTGCAGGTGTTGTCCGGCGTCGGGGTCGGGCCCTGGGCGCAGTTGAGCGCCTTGGCGAGGATGCGCGCCATCGAGGTCTTGCCGGTCCCGCGGGGGCCCGCGAAGAGGTAGGCCTGCCGCACCTGGCCGGAGGCGATCGCGTTCTTCAGCGTCCGGACGACCGCGTCCTGCCCGACCACCTCGTCGAAGTCCTGGGGCCGGTACTTCCGGTACAGCGCGGTCACTGTCTCGATTCAAGCAGAATCGACCTGTCGTGCCTGCCTGGATTTGCGAGACATGTGGGGTCCAGCACGCCGATTCGGACGAGCCGCCCGCAGGGCTGCGCGATCTGCCTCGACGAGCGTCAGTACATCGGCCGCGACGGGCAGCGCTGGACGACGCTCGGGGAGCTCCGGGCCGAGCGCCGCGCGGAGATCCGCGACGACGGCGGGCTGCTCGGCATCGGCTGTGAGCCCTCGTTCGCGATCGGGCAGCGCGCGCTCCTCGTCGATGCCGTGCTCTGGAACTGCACGCCGCTCCTCGACGGGATGGAGGAGGTCGTCGCCGAACGCCACGGCCTGCGCGCGATCGCGATCGACCACCCGCACTTCCACTCCACCGCCGTCGAATGGAGCCGCGCGTTCGGCGGCGTCCCGATCTACGTCCACGCCGACGACCGCGAGTGGATCATGCGGCCCGACTCCGCGTTCGAGTTCTGGAAGGGCGAGCAGCTCGACCTCGGGGGCGGCCTGACGCTGATCCGGCTCGGCGGCCACTTCCCCGGCGCGCAGGTGCTGCACTGGGCCGAGGGCAACGCGCTCCTCGCCGGCGACGCCGTCGCCGTCGTCTCCGACCGCCGCTACGTCAGCTTCATGCACAGCTACCCGAACCTGATCCCACTCCCGCCGGCGACCGTCCGCCGGATCGTCGAGAAGCTCGAGCCCTGGGAGTTCGACCGGATCTACGGCGGCTGGTGGGGCGAGATCGTCGAGCGGGACGGCAAGGAGGCGGTGCGCCGCTCGGCCGAGCGGTACATCGCGGCGATCGAGGGGTAGCGCCCGGCCACGCAACCTTCGTCGAGACGGCTTCCCCGGGAGGAACCCGAGCCGCTTGCTCGGGCCGGGCCTGACCGCGGCACCTGAGAGGAACTCCTTAGCGCTGCTTCCTTCCGGACCTGACGCGGTTCGAAGGCTCCCAGTGCGCGGAACCCGGCCGTCAACGCTGCGCGCTTGGGCCCAGGCCCCGGAAAAACCCGCCCCTCGGGCGGTATTCGGCCCCGCTGGAGCGGATTGCGGGTTCAGGGAACCGCTAGCTCCCCGCCTAGCGTGACCGGGCGGGGCCAGTGTACTTGGGACTCGCTACGCTTGTCCTTCGCCGGGGCGCGTAGCTCAGCGGGAGAGCGCCCGCTTCACACGCGGGAGGTCGCTGGTTCGATCCCAGCCGCGCCCATCGCTCAACGGAGCCGTTTCCGCCGAGTGGAAAGCGGGTGGAAGCGGCTCGGTGACCCTCGTGGGGTGACCCTCCGGGGAAATGGCGGGCCAACACGCCGTTTTCGGCTGTCCGCCCTGGCCTGGTCGATGAGGAACGCGACCAAGGCGCCGTCCTGCGGGCCGCCCTCGGCGTCGCCCTATTGGTGCGTGCCCCAGTCGATGAAGCGTGGCTTGTCCGAGCCAGTCTTCAGCTTCGTGACGGCTCGAGTCTTGAGATCCATGACCGCGAGACTGTAGGTGTCGCCTTCCTCCAGGCGGAAGACGACCTGCCTCCCGTCCGGGGAGAACGAGCCCGCAAAGGCGTTCTTCCTTCCGCCGGTGAACTCCGTGAGGTCGGTCTTCCCGGTTCCATTCGGCTTGATCGTCACGAGATTCGCCGACGCGCCGGGTATAACGAAGTCGGCGTTGGTCGTCAGCAAGATCAGCTTCCCGTCCGGTGACCAGTCGTGCTTGATCGCAACCTCCCACGAGTACGGCGTCAGCTGCCGCAGGCCCGTGCCGTTCGGTCGGACGACGAAGAGCGCCTGCTGCTGATCCCCCTTCTTGATCCGGACGAACGAGACCAGCTTGCCGTCGGGCGAGAAGTTCGGGTCGGTGTCGCAGCCGCAGTCTCCTCCCCGGAACGGATTCCGGGTCACCCGGCGGAGGCCGGTGCCGTTCGAGCGCATCATCCAGACGCCGTTGTTGCCTGGGGCGATGTCGCGCTCGTAGACGATCCACTTGCCGTCCGCCGAGAAGGAAGGCTGTCCCTGCTCCCCCTTCGGCGTCAGGTTGCGAATGACGATTCCCGTAGGGGACAGAAGCGTGATGCCAGCGCCGCTCTTGCTTTCGGCCTCGGCAACAATCGTCTTGCCATTGGGAGACCAGTCGGGATGCTGAGCGGTGACGAGATGAGTGACCTGCTTCGCCCCTGATCCATCGGGACGGATCGTGAAGAGCTGGTAGTGCTCAGGACGAAGCTCCTTTGCGTACACGATCAGGCCATTCCGACCCGGCGGTGTCGCTGTCGCGCCGAGCGCGGCAGTAAGGGCGACGACAACCACCAGTCCTAGAGCCAGGGTGCGTCCCTTCGTCATCGTTCTCCCTCACCCGTGTCGGTAACGACGTAGCTCTGTGCGAGCTGCATCTGGGGCGAGTCTCCGCCCCTGTTGACCGGAAGTCAAGCGCGTCCCATGCGGCAGTTCGCAGAGTCCGCCGCTAGTGGCGCAGGTCGCGTCCTACGCCTACTTGCGCCCGAAGACGGCGGTGGTGGAGGCCGAGGAGCTGCAAATGGGACGACGCTTCCTCCGTCGAAGCAGGCGCCCTAGAAGTTCTTCCCATTCGGCAGTTCGATGCCGTTGTAACGAAGGGTGTTACCCAGGAGTTCGTGCACGGCGTCGCCGGCGCACGGTCCCAGAAACGGATCACGTTCGGGGTGATCGATCCATGCGTCGGCGAGAGCTCCCTGGGGGTCGGTGATCGTGAACGTCGCGCCGTGCAGGTACTGCCACTGCGGTAGCGTCGAGGGATTCAGAGCCGGCCCGTTGCGGGTGAAGGTCACCAGCGCCGGCGTGAGCAGACTGTTCGCAAGTGTGTTGCCTTTGAGCGTCAGATCGATCGAGCCGGAGAAAACACGTGGGTCACACGTGGTGCCCACGCGCCGGTACGGGAAGCCGGCATCGACTGAAAGCCCCATCTCGTTCCCGACGATCCGGTTGTCTTGCAGGAGCGCGCGGACATTGCCTGCCGATTGTGAATCCCCGGGAGCGCCGGGGTCGCGCCGAAGGATGAACACACGAAGGCCGAAGCTGAATTTCGGCGTCAGGGTGTTGTCGCTCAGGTCGTTGTCACGAACGACAGCGTCGAGTTGGTCGCCGAGTTCCGGGATCCCGATGCTCGCACCGTTCAACAGCACGCCCCCGAGCATGTTCCTGACCGAACGGTTTCCGGTGACCGTGACCTCTGACGGCGAGGCGGGATACCCGCCGGCCAGGATCGCTCCGGTCCCGACGCCGGTGAAGTAGTTCCCGGCGACGCGGCCCGACGACGCGATCGACTGCAGGCCCAGGAATGCGGGCGCGCGGAAGACGTTGTTGTGGACCGAGTAGTCCTGGACGCGCGTGAGGAGTACCTCGATGCCAGCGGGGGTGCCCTCGAAGACGAAACCGCTAATTCCAACATCGCTGATGACGACGGCATCGGATCGTCCGACGGCGACGAGCGGCTGCGTTCCGAGGGAACCCGTAGCGTAAATCCGCGTCTCGGTGCCCGGTACGATTTCGCCGGTAGGCCAACCATCAGAGTCTTCGATGAGAACGCTCGACCCACGCAGATCCAGCGGCCGGTCGATGACGAACGAACTCTCGATCGCGTAATCGCCGGACGCTACGTCGACGATGACGGCCGCGGAAGTCGTGTTCGCATCCGTAAGCGCATCCGTCAGGTTGTTGTAAGGGGATCGCCCGCTGCCGTTCCCGCCGAGCGGCGCACCGTCGTCCACATGAATGACTCTGTGCGGCGCCGTCTGAGCCTGGTCCGCCTTCGCCGAGGCCGGACCTGTCCCCAGCACTGTCACGATGGCGCAACCGATGACGAAGGTCGTGATCCGCACGGTTCTCCTCTCCCGGTGACGGCGCACGGGATCTCAGCCTCCGCCGGTGCAGTCGGGAACGTGGAGCTCGAGCTCGAGGCGCCCGGCGGCTAGCTTCAAGGGGTCAGGTGCATGCACGAGCTCCTGGAGACGTGCAGCCAGAGTGGCCAGCTGTGCCGGCGTGCGAGCGGCGTCGATCGTGTCGTAGATTTGGACCCACGTTCGCGCATAGAGCGACGCGAGTCGGCGTTGGGACGAGATCCAACGGCTGCTCGTGTACTGGAGCTCGGGTGGGGCGGAAAGGGCGGTGACGCGGGCGAGACGTCGAGCGGTCGAGGCCCGGATGTCGCGAGCCACGGAGAGCGCGTCTGCTCGCGTGCCCATGTCATGCGCGTGATCGAAGAGCAATGCCCCGGCGCAGATGCGCGTGACTGCGAGGGAGTATTCAGCGGCGGAGTTGCCCGATGCCGCGCGCGCTGGCGTGGCGGCCGGCGCGGTCGCGGCGAAATGCCGTGGCGACGATGACTGCGAATGCGCGCATGGGCCGGATGATGTGGCGAAGCCGCTCCACCGGCGCTCCATCGCCGCTCCATCGCGTGCTGGAAGCCCTGTTGCGACTGTGCGATCCTGGTTCGTACCGTGCCGCAGGTCACCTTTCGGATTCTCGGCCCGCTCGAGGCGCTGGTCGACGGTCGCCGTGTGGACTTGTCGAGTCGCCGCGAGCGAGCACTGCTCGGCGTCCTGCTCCTCCGACGTCGGCGAGGTCGTGTCGGTCGACGCGCTGGTCGACTCCGTCTGGGGTGAGCAGGCGCCCGCGAGCGCCCGGCACATGGTGCACGAGTACGTGTCGCGGCTCCGGGGCGTGCTTGGCGATGCGTCGGTAATCGTCACCCGCGCGCCCGGGTACACCGTCGAGCGCGACGCCTGCGATTTGGACGCCGCGCGCTTCGCCGAGCTCCTTCGACACAGCGCGCTCCGCGGTCGCCGCCGAGCTCGACGAGGCGCTGAAGGCCTTCGACGAGGCGCTCGGCCTCTGGCGAGGTGACGCGCTCGTCCGACGTCGCGCTCGAGGGGGACGCTCGCTCTGCGGCGGCGAGGCTGGACGACGAGCGGCGCGCCGCCCGGGCGGAGCGCGTCGACGTGGCCCTTGCACTCGGCCGCCACAACGAGCTGATCCCCGATCTGGAGCGCGCAGATCGCGGCCGAGCCGCTCGACGAGCAGGTGCTAGGGCAGCTGATGCTCGCCCTCTACCGCAACGGTCGACAGGCCGACGCGCTTGCGCGCTACCGCGACGGCCGGCAGACGCTCGTCGAGGAGTTCGGGATCGAGCCCGGCGCGGAGCTGCGAGCGCTCGAGCAGGCGATCCTCCGCCACGACCCGGCGTTGGCGCCACCTCCCACGAGCGAGACGTTTGCGGAGAACGGCGGCGCTCCCGCGGATTCGCCACCGCGGGCGCCGCGGCGGCGCACGGGGCTGGCGGCTGCGGCGGCCGTCGTCCTCATCGCCGGGGTGGCAACGATTGCCGCTGTCGCCGCGAGAAAGGCCCCGCACAGCGGCCGCGCCCATTCGAGGCGACGCGATCGCGGTGGTCGACGCTGCAAACGCGCGCCTCGTCGGCTCGGTGCCTGCTCGGCTCGCCGCCGGGAGCGATCGCCTACGGCGCCGGGTCCGTCTGGGTCGTCCTTTCCCGATTCCCGGTCTGTCGTCGCGGATCTCGCCCGGATCGCGGCGGGTCGCCGCCTCGATCCCGCTCGGCGTAGCCGCGCAGAGCCTTGCGGTTGCCGGCTCTGCGCTGTGGGCCGTTGGCTCCGGGCCGACCGACCCCTACCTGACGCTGGAGCGGATCAACCCGACCTTCGGCAGCGTCTCGCGCGCGCGCCGGCTGCCTGTCGTCGTGATCGGGCGATACCGGCTCGCTCAGCGGGCGCGGGGAAACCCTGCTGGTCGCGCCGCGCACGGGGCTCCTGACGCGGATCGACGCGCGCAGCGGGCGCACGCTCGGGCAACTGGACCCGAACGCCGCTCCGGCTGCGGCCGCGCTCGGGTTCGGGAGCTCGTGGCTTGCCTACCGCGAGGCCAACCTGGTCGTCCGCGTCGATTCCTCGGGAGCGATCACGCAGATCCCGGTCGGGCGGGGACCGTCCGCGATCGCGGTCGGGAAGCGCGCCGTCTGGGTCGCGAACGCGATCGACGGCACGGTCAAGTCGATCGATCCGGCCACGGGCGCGGTGATCACGACGATCCCGGTCGGGAGCACTCCGACCGCGATCGCGACCGACGGCGACAGCGTCTGGGTGGCAAGCGGCGGGGACGGCAAGCTCGTCCGGATCGACGAGCGCAGCAACAAGGTCACCGCGAAGGTCGAGATCGGCGGCAGCCCGCAGGCGTTGGCGGTAGGCGGCGGCAAGGTCTGGGCGAGCGTCCAGACACCAGCGCCTGCCCAGCCGAGCGGGGGGACCGCCGTCGTGAGCGTCCCCTCGTACGTGACCACGCTCGACCCTGCGGTCGCGTTCGACGGCGGCGCGAGCCAGGTCGAGTACGCAACCTGCGCGACGCTGCTCAACTATCCCGACGAGCCGGGCGCAGGAGGTCTGCGCCTCGTTCCCGACGCCGCCCGCGCCCTCCCCACCGTGAGCAAGGACGGCCGCTCGTACACGTTCACGATCCGGCCCGGCATGCGCTTCTCACCGCCGTCGAACCAGCCGGTCACCGCGCAGACCTTCAAGCACACGATCGAGCGCAGCCTCGACCCGCGTATGAACGTGCAGCCGCCCGGTCAGATGTTCCTCGCGCGATGTCGTCGGCGCCCCCGCGTACATGGCCGGCAAGGCCCGCCACATCGCCGGAGTCGAGGCGCAGGGCGACCGGCTGACGATTCACCTCACGGCAGCGCGCTCCGGACCTGCCGGCCCGGCTCGCGATCTCGCTGTTCTGCGCCGTCCCCACCGACACGCCGAACCGGCCCGTCTCCGGAGCGATCCCCTCCGCAGGCCCGTACTACGTCGCCTCGGCGACGCCGGGACGGAGCTTCGTCCTGCTCCGCAACCCCAACTACCACGGCGACCGCCCGCACCGGCTGCAGCGGATCGAGATCATCGTCGGCGCGCCACACCCGGTCGCGCAGATCGAGGCGTCAAAGCTCGACTACGTGATCGGCGGCGTCCCCGCCGGGGAAAGCGCGCGGCTCGAACGCCTCTACGGCGCGCACAGCGCCGCCGCCGGCCGCGGGCGGCAGCGCTACTTCGTCAACCGCACGCTCTCGGTCGACTACCTCGACCTGAACACCAGGCGTCCGCTCTTCGCGAGCGCGCGCATGCGCCGCGCGGCCAGCTACGCCGTCGACCGCAGCGCGCTCGCGGCGACCGGCGGCACCTTCTCCACCGCCGCGGCGCCCGCCCAGATGAGCCTACCGCCCGGCATGCCGGGCTACCGCGACGCCCACGTCTACCCGCTCGTCCCCGACCTCGCCAGCGCACGACGCCTCGCCGGCAGCGGCCACCACGACGCCGAGCTCTACTGCGTCCTCGAGGGCGGCAGCCCGCAGGCAGCCCAGATCATCAAGAACAACCTCGCCGCGATCGGGATCGACGTCCACGTCCACTGCATGCCCGGCGACGAGTTCGTACACGCGCCTGTTCCGCCCGAACGAGCCCTGGGACATCGCCATCGACGGCTACGGCGCCAACTACAACGACCCCGGCGAGTTCATCAACGGACTCGCAACCGACGACGAGTTCAACTTCACGCCACTACCACGACCCCAGGCTCAGCCGCAGGATCCGCGCCGCCTCACGCCTCTCCGGCATTCCCCGCGCCCAGGCCTACGCCAAGATCGACCTGGCGCTCACGCGAGACACCGTGCCCCGGATCAACTTCGCCAACGTCATCCAACAGGACTTCTTCTCCGCCCGCATCGGCTGCCAGCTCTACCAGCCGATGGTCGGCATGGATCTCGGCGCCCTCTGCATCCGGACGCGGCCACGACGCGGCCGCACCCAAGCGCTCCGTCCCGTAGCGCTCTC
>CAVZWR010000009.1:0-81849 GCA_963779025.1 uncultured Actinomycetes bacterium | reverse complement strand
CGTCGGTCGAGAGCGCGGCGCCGGTGTAGGTGACCAACGGTTCGAGAGCAGGAACTCGTCGATGCCCGCGTCGTGTGTCGCCTGGATCTCCGCGCCGACCTGGGCCGGGCCGTAGTCGACGCCGAGCGAGAAGTCCTGGAGCCAGGGGACGACACGCGCGCCGGTGCCGCGGACGTCCTTCTGGAAGTCCTGGAGCGAGCGGAGGACGATGTCGTACGGCTGGGCGTTCGGGTCGCGCACCCCGTACTCGCCGGGCGCCCAGTGCGACGGGTAGACCATTGCGGAGACGTAGTCGAGGTGCTCGGCCATCATCGGGATGTCCTGGGCGACCTCGGTCGGCCTGGTCGCGGCGACGCCGAAGACGGACGCGCCGAGGAACGTCTTGTACGGCTTCAGCGCGGCGCGCGTCTCCGCGAGGAACGAGGCGATCGACCGCTCCGGGCTCGTCTTCAGCCCCGGGAACTTCATCGTCGAGAGCGGGCCGTCAGGCCGGCGGACGTAGTCGTAGAGGACGTCGTCGACGCCGAGCTTGGCCGCGGCGACGGCGAGGTCGATCTGATAGCGGCGGACGGCCGGGTTCGCGAAGTTGGTGAAGCCGCCGTAGGTCGAGCCGTAATAGCCGCCGTCCGCGGTCTGGATCACCTGGTTGCGCTTCCCGTGCGACCACGCCCACTGGGCGTAGGACGGGTCGTTGAAGCAGACGAGGCGCCCGATCACGCGCACGCCCTTGTCGTGCAGCGTCTTGACGGCGTCGGCGAGGTTCATCGTCACGTGGACTGCGCCGACCTTGCGAGCGAGCGGCACCGGCGCGTTCCAGCCGATCTTCCCGCCCTCCTCCTTCAGGTCGAGCTCGACCGCGTTGATCCGGCCCTGCGCGATCAGGTCGAGCACGCCGTTGCGGAGACCGTCGTCGGCCCACGCGTCGGAGGTCATGTGGACGGCCCGGATCGGGTGCGCCGGAAGCCGGGGCTGGATGGAGACCCAGATGCGCTTGGTCGTGGCATTGCGCAGGGTGTCGGTGGCGACGAGGGTGACAGCCTTCTTCGGTCGTGTCGCCCATGCGATCGTGAACCGGCCGTCCTTGACGAGCACCGGGCGGCCGTCATCCGTCAGCGACGCGCCCTTCTCCAGCGTCCCGCGTACGCGCAGCGGGTCGCCGGAGGGGATCTGCGGCCCCGGAGCGTCGAAGGCGATCTCGGGGCCTTTCGTGTCGACGACGAAGCGCCAGGCCTTGGTCGTCGTCGAGCCCGGAAAGCTGCCGGAAGCCGACGCCTTCAGCACGTGGTGGCCGTCCTTCAGCGACGAGCCGTCGAAGACGACGCGGCCACGGTAGGGCAGCGCTTTGGGCGTCACGTCCTGGCCGTCGAGCCGCCAGTGAACGTGGTCGAGCACGGACGGCGAGCCGCCGACCGAGAACTTGAGCGTCGGCAGCAGCGCGGGGCCGATGCCGGCGCCGGCGGTGGGGCCGAGCGCGTCGAGGCTCGGCGCCGAGACGCGGGCGCCGACCGCGAGCGTCGCGAAGACGAGCGCGGCGATGATCGCGCCGGCGATCGCGAGGCGGAACGCGTTGTGGAACCAGCGCTTCTGGCCGCCGGCCGCGCGCCGAGCGCGCTGTCGACTTCGGGCTTCGTAGGGGTCGTCGCTCGAGGGCGGCTCGTCGTCGCCGCCGCCGTCCTCGGCGGGCGGCTCGGCCGGCGTGCGCAGCCGCTCGTTTTCGGCGATCAGCAGCAGGATCGCGCGACCCGCCGAGCGGAGCTCGGGCTGCGAGTCGTCACGCGAGAGCTTCTCGCCCCAGCGGCGAAGTTCGTCGATTTGAGCGGTGTCCACAACCAAAAAGTATGCCTTCGAACATCGAGAACTGGTCTAGGCCGGAAAGGCCTGAGGCTGGTTTCTGGCTCTTTCGTGCAATTCCTGGTCGATGTTGCGCCCCGTGACGACGAGCACGATTGACCCATTCAGGTCAGGGACCTGCGGAAGCGCGGCGAGGCCGGCGGCCCCGGAGCCCTCGACGCGGATACCGGCCTCCGCGAAGGCGCCGACGGCCCGTGCGAGCTCCCGCTCGGACACGCGCACCATGTGGGTGGCGACCTCGTTCAGGACGTCGACCGCGTACGGGATCGCGACCCGAACGGCCATTCCGTCCGCGAACGTGTCCGAGCTGTCGCCGGGGACCGGACGCCCCGCCTCGAAGCTGTCGGCCATCACCGGCGCGGCGGCGGCGACGACCCCGATGCGCAGCGTTGCCGGCGACGCTGCGAGGACGGCCCGCGCCACTCCTCCGAGGAGCGCGCCGTTCCCGACCGGCACGACTACGGCCGCGGGCGGCTCGTCGAGCTGCGCCAGGAGCTCCTCGCCGATCACGGCGTAGCCGTCGTATTGCGCCGGCTCGGCGCCGTCCTCGAAGAACGGAACGCCGCGTCTCTGCGCCTCGGCCAGCCCGAGCTCCTTCGCCTCGTCCATGTCCGCGCCCGCGGGCCGGATCTCCGCGCCGAGCTCCTCGATTCGCGCGACCTTGGTCGCGCTCGCGTGCTCGGGGACGAAGACGACGGCCTCCAGCCCGAGCCGTGCGGCCGCCCAGGCGGTCGCGGCGCCGTGGTTGCCGGTCGAGGCGGTGACGACCGTGGACGCGCCCGCGGCCTTGTAGCCCTCGAGCACGGGCAGCGCGCCGCGCCACTTGAACGCCCCGAGCTCGTGCTCGTCCTCGCGTTTGAGGTAGAGGCGCCGCCCGCCTGCGAGCGCGGCCGGAGCCGGTTCGAGTGCCGTTGGCATCCGGCGATCGTAGAGTTGCGACGTGGAAGGGCGCCGCGTGTTCGGTCTCGTGCTCGCCGGAGGCGAGGGGAAGCGGCTGATGCCGCTGACCGCCGACCGGGCGAAGCCGGCCGTTCCCTTCGGCGGCCACTACCGGCTCGTCGACCTCGCGTTGTCCAACCTCGTCAACGCGGGCTACCTCCGCATCGTCGTGCTGACGCAGTACAAGAGCCACAGCCTCGACCGCCACATCACGACGACGTGGCGCCTGTCGCCGCTGCTCGGCAACTACGTGACGCCGGTGCCGGCGCAACAGCGGCTCGGGCCGCACTGGTTCGCAGGCTCCGCCGATGCGATCCACCAGAGCCTGAACCTGATCTACGACGACCGACCGGACTACGTCTGCGTCTTCGGCGCCGACCACATCTACCGGATCGACCCGCGGCAGATGATCGCCCGACATATCGAGTGGGGCGCCGGGGTCACGGTCGCGGGGATCCGCGCGCCGCTCGAGCAGGCGCCCGAGCTCGGGGTGATCGAGCCCGCGGCCGACGGCCACACGATCGCGAAGTTCCGCGAGAAGCCCGCCGATGCCGTCGGGCTCCCGGATGCGCCCGACCAGGTCTACGCCTCGATGGGGATCTACGTCTTCACCGCGAGCGCGCTGATCGACGCCGTCACGGCCGATGCCGCCGACGAGATGTCCCGCCACGACCTCGGCGGGAACGTCATTCCCGCGCTGGTTCGGCGCGGGGAAGCCCACGTCTACGACTTCCTCTCGAATGACGTTCCCGGCGCGTCCGAGGAGGAGCGTGGCTACTGGCGTGACGTCGGCACGATCGACTCCTATTACCAGGCCCACATGGATCTGGTCACGACGGTGCCGGCGTTCAACCTCTACAACAAGTCCTGGCCGATCTTCACGTGGACGGAGTCGCTGCCGCCGGCGAAGTTCGTCGTCGAGGAGGAGGGTCGCACCGGGCACGCGGTCAGCTCGCTGATCTGCGGCGGCGTGATCATCTCGGGCGGGAAGGTGCGCCGCTCCGTGCTCTCGCCCGACGTTCACGTGCACTCCTACGCCGAGGTCGAGCGCTCGGTGCTCATGCACGGCGTCGACATCGGCCGCCGCGCGGTCGTGCGCAACGCGATCCTCGACAAGAACGTCCGCATCGGGGAAGGCGTCCAGATCGGCGTCGACCTCGAACGTGACCGTGAGCGCTTCGTCGTCTCCGAGGGCGGCGTCGTCGTCATCGGCAAGGGCGTGCAAGTGAATGACTGATAGCTCGCGCCTGCGCGTCGCCCTGCTCACGCGCGAGTACCCGCCGGAGGTCTACGGCGGCGCCGGGGTGCACGTCGAGTACCTGGCCCGCGAGCTCGACCGGCTCGTCGACGTGACCGTCCACTGCTTCGGAGCCGACCGGCGGGTGGCCGGCCCTCCGGCGGTCGCCTACCGCCCCTGGGAGGCTCTGCACGGCGACGCACCGTACGCAGCCGCGCTCGAGGCGATCTCGGTCGATCTCGCAATGGCGGCGGGCGTCGAGGGCGCGCAGCTCGTGCACAGCCACACCTGGTACGCGAACCTCGCGGGCCACCTCGCGAAGCTCGTGCACGGAGTGCCGCACGTCGCGACGGTGCACAGCCTGGAGCCGCTGCGTCCGTGGAAGGCCGAGCAGCTGGGCGGCGGCTACGCGCTTTCGTCCTGGTGCGAGCGGACGGCGCTCGAGGCCGCCGACGCCGTCGTCGCCGTCTCGGCCGAGCACCGCCGCGACCTGCTCGGCTGCTACCCGGCGGTCGACCCGGAGCGGGTGAGCGTGATCGGGAACGGGATCGACACGGAGGAGTACCGGCCCGACCCGGGGACGGAGCTCGTCGAGCGGAACGGCGTCGACCCGACGCGGCCTTACGTCCTCTTCGTCGGCAGGGTCACCCGGCAGAAGGGACTCACCTACCTGCTCGACGCTGCCCCGCTGATCGAGCCGGAGGCGCAGCTCGTGATCTGCGCGGGTGCCGCCGACACGCCGGAGCTCGCCGCCGAGATCGCCGCCAAGCTCGAGCAGGTCGGTCAGGCGCGCGACGGCGTCGTCTGGATCGAGCGGATGCTGGACCGGCCGGAGCTGAGCCAGCTCCTCTCGCACGCCGCTGTCCTCGTCTGCCCCTCGATCTACGAGCCGCTCGGGATCGTCAACCTCGAGGCCATGGCCTGCGCGACCGCGGTCGTCGCCACGGCGACCGGCGGGATCCCGGAGGTCGTGGAGGACGGAGTGACGGGACTGCTCGTCCCGTTCGACCCGGTCGACGATCCCTCACGGGCGCCGCAGGACCCGGAGGCGTTCGCCGAGGGGATCGCCGAGCGCGTGAACCGGCTCCTCGGAGATCCGGCGGAGGCGGAGCGCATGGGCGCGGCCGGGCGAGAGCGGGCCGTCGAGCAGTTCGGCTGGGACCGGATCGCCGAGCAGGTGCGCATGCTCTACGAGCGCCTGGTTCCTGAATAGAGCTACTCGGCGCCGGCGAGGTGGCGCACGAGTTCTGCGTTGAAGAGCTCGGGCTGCTCGACGTTCGCCAGGTGGGCCGCACCAGGAATGACGGCGAGCCGCGCACCCGGGATGCGTTCCGCGAGGAACTCCGCGTCGACGACGGTGGTCGCCGGGTCCTCTGCACCGGCGATCACGAGCGTCGGCACGGCGATCTGCGCGAGATCGTCCCGGAAGTCGAACGCGCCGATCGCCTCGAGCCCGCGAGCGTAGGTCTCGGCCGGGACGGCGAGCTGCATCTCGAGGTACCAGCGCTCGCCTGAAGAGTCGGCCGTAGAGTCTCGGCGATGCCGGCCGTACAGCTCTTCGCGACCTGTCTCGGCGACCTCGCCTTCCCCGAGGCGGTCACCGACGCCGAGGCGCTGCTCCGGCGCGCCGGGTACGAGGTCGTGTTCCCGCGGCGGCAGGTGTGCTGCGGGCAGCCCGCCTTCAACTCGGGGCACCACGCGGCTGCGCGCCGGGTGGCCAAGAGCTTCGTGCGCGCATTCTCGCGGGAGCTGCCGGTCGTCGATCCCGTCGGGCTCCTGCGCGACGATGGCCTCGCACTACCTGCCCGAGCTCGTCGGCGTGGAGCCGTTCGAGGTGTGGGAGCTCTCGGCTTTCCTCGTCCACGCCGGCTTCCGTCCGCTGCCGCGCAACGCCGGCCGCCGGCTCGCCTACCACGACTCCTGCCACATGCTGCGTGAGCTGCACATCTCGCGGGAGCCACGGCGGCTGCTCGGCGGCTCCGGCGCGGAGCTCGTCCCGTTCGCGCGGCCGGATCTCTGCTGCGGGTTCGGCGGGACGTTTTCGGTGCGCCAGCCCGAGGTCTCGCTGGCAATGGCCGACGACAAGCTCGCCGGGGCGGGAGGGGCGACGATCGTCACCTCCGACCCCGGCTGTCTGATGCACCTGCGGGGACGGTCGGAGAAGGTCGGCGGCCCGCGCGTCGTCCACCTCGCGACCGCGCTGGAGCGGGGTGTGCGTGGCTGAGCTCGCGCAGCCTGCGCCGCGGTTCCGCGAGATCGCGCGCGGCAAGCTCGGTGACGCCCGGATCCAGGGCGCGCTGGACGAGGCGACGGACCGGCTGATGACGAACCGGCTCACGGCCTGGGCCGGCCTTCCGGGCATCGAGGAGCTACGGGAGCGCGCGCACGAGATCCGGATGGAGGTGATCGACGACCTGGACGGCCATGTCGCGCGCTTCACGGCCGCGCTGGAGGCGCGCGGCGGGCGCGTCTATTTCGCCCGCACCGCGGAGGAGGCGAGCGGGTACGTCGCGGACGTCTGCAGGAAGCGGGGCGCGAAGCTCGCGGCGAAGTCGAAGTCGATGGTGTCGGAAGAGATCGGGCTGAACGCGGCGCTCGAGGCGGTGGGCGTCACGCCGGTGGAGACCGACCTCGGCGAGTACATCCTCCAGCTCGCGGGCGAGCATCCCGTCCACATCATCGCGCCGGCGATCGAGAAGACCGCAGGCCAGGTCGCCGAGCTGCTCTCGGCGGCCGGCGGCAAGCGGGTGCCGCCAGAGCTCGAGGCGCTGACGAATGCGGCGCGCACGCAGCTCCGCGAGACGTTCCTCGAGGCGGAGGTGGGAATCACGGGCGCGAACTTCGGTGTGTCAAAGACCGGATCGATCTGCCTGGTCACGAACGAGGGCAATGCCCGGCTCGTCAGCTCGCTGCCCCCCGTGCACGTCGCGATCATGGGGATGGAGCGGCTGGTGCCGACGACTGCCGACCTCGCCGTGCTCCTGAAGCTGCTCGCGCGCTCGGGCACCGGCCAGAAGATCACCGTCTACACGACGCTCCTGACCGGGCCGCGCCGCCCGGGTGAGACGGACGGGCCCGAGGAGCAGCACGTCGTGATCCTCGACAACGGCCGGACGAACCTGCTGCACGGGCGCTACCGGGAGATGCTCGCCTGCATCCGCTGCGGCGCCTGCCTGAACGTCTGCCCGGTCTACCGCAAGACGGGCGGCGCCGCCCTACAGCGACGTCTACTCCGGGCCGATGGGGGCCGTGCTGCTGCCGCTGCTCGTCGGGCTGGAGCAGGCACCGTCGCTGCCGCACGCGTCGTCGCTCTGCGGCGCCTGCACTGCTGCCTGCCCCGTGAAGATCCCGCTGCACGAGCTGTTGCTCGACCTGCGGCGCGACCTCGTCGCCGAGGGCGTGGCGCCCTGGTGGGAGCGGCTTGGGTTCACGCTGTGGTCGTTCGCGTGGTCGCGCCCGCTCGGATACCGGTTGTCCACGGCAGCGGCGCGGCTCGGGCAGCCGCTCGCGGGGCTGCTCGGGCCGGGGCGCGTGTGGTCGCGAGGGCGGACGCTGCCGCGGTTCGGCCGCCGCTACCGGGACCGGCGATGAGTCTGGTCGACGACTTCGTGGCTAAGGCCGAGGCGGTCGGCTGCCACGTGCACCGCGGCGCCGCGCCGGAGCTCGAAGGCGCCGGTGTCTCCACGGCGCTGTACGGCCTCGCCGACACCGGCTCGGTCGTGCTCGCAGCGGCGCCGGACGAGCCGCGGGCGAACTCGCTCCTGCCGGACGTCCACGTCACCTTGCTGCACGAGGACCGGATCCTGCCGGGCCTGGACGAGCTCTTCGCGGCGCTCGGGGACGACCTGCCGAGCGCGCTCGCGATCGTCACCGGACCGAGCCGGAGCGCCGACATCGAGCAGAAGCTGGCCGTGGGCGTGCACGGGCCGCGCGAAGTGCACGTCGTCCTGCTGCCCGCCGGATAGGCTCCGTCGCATGGCGCTGCCGATCGACCGCCCGGGCAAGATCATCTGCGTCGGGCTCAACTACAGGGACCACGCGGAAGAGCAGGGCGTCGACCTGCCGACCGCGCCGCTCCTGTTCGCGAAGTGGAACAACACGCTGATCGGGCCCGGCGAGCCGATCGTGATCCCGCCGATCGTGACGAAGACCGACTACGAGGCCGAGCTCGGCGTCGTGATCGGGTCCCGGGTCAGCAAGGTGTCGGCCGAGAACGCGCTCGAGGCTGTCGCCGGCTACACCTGCGTCAACGACGTCTCCGCACGCGACCTCCAGTTCGCCGACGGCCAGTGGTCGCGCGGCAAGTCGCCCGACACGTACTGCCCTGTCGGGCCGCACCTCGTCCCCCGCGATGAGATTCCCGATCCGCAGAAGCTCGCGATCCGGGCCATCCTCAACGGTGAGACGATGCAGGACTCGACGACGGCGAACATGGTCTTCGGCGTCGCCGAGATCATCGCCTACGTCACGCAGACGATCACGCTGGAGCCCGGCGACCTGATCGCGACCGGGACGCCCGCAGGCGTCGGCGCCTTTCGCGATCCGAAGGTGTTCATGCAGCCCGGCGACGAGATCACGATCGAGATCGAGGGTCTCGGCAGCCTGACGAACCCGGTCACCGCCGCCTGACGGCGGTGGGCCACGGCCACTCCCACGCTCAGCTCGATCCCGAGACCCTCCGCTCCCGCGCGGGAATCCGGACGGTTCTCCTCAGCCTCGGCCTCCTGGCCGTCACGGCCGGTATCCAGGCGCTCGTCTACGTGCTCACGGGCAGCGTCGCGCTCCTCTCCGACCTGATCCACAACGCCGGCGACGCGCTGACCGCGATCCCGATCGGGATCGCGTTCTTCCTGAAGAGCGCGCGCGGCGAGCGTTGGGCGGGCCGCGCGGTCGTCCTCGCGATCGCGATCAGCGCGGCGGTCGCGCTCGTGGCATCGATCCAGCGGCTGATCGAGCCCCGGGATCTCACCCACCTGTGGGCGCTGGCGATCGCCGGTCTCGTCGGCGTCGCCGGGAACGAGGCCGCCGCGGTCGTCCGGCTGCGGGCGGGGCGCCGCCTGCGGAGCCCGGCCCTCGTCGCCGACGGTCACCATGCCCGGATCGACGGGCTCGTCAGCTTCGGTGTCGTCGCGAGTGCCGTCGCCGTGGCGCTCGGCGCGCAGGTGGCCGACCCCCTGATCGGTCTGGCGATCTCGCTGCTGATCCTCCGGATCACGTGGCAGGCCTGGAAGACCGTACGGTGAGGCGGACGGGCCTCGCCCTGCTGGCCGGCCTCTTCCTTGCCGGGCTGGCGCTGCGCCCGCCGATCGTCGGGGTCGGCCCGCTGATCCCGGCGATCCAGGACGACCTCGACATCTCACACGCCGTCGCCGGGCTGCTCGGGACGATCCCGGTGCTCTGCATGGGGATCTTCGCGCTGCCGGCTCCGGCCCTGACGCGGCGCTACGGCTCGCGGCTTGCGATCGCAGCCTGCCTCGCGCTGATCGGCGGCTTCGGAGTGGCGCGCGCGGCCGCGCCGGGGGCGGCCGGAGTGATCGCGCTCACCTTCGGGGTCGGGCTCGGGCTCGGGTTCGCGCAGGCGCTGATGCCGGTCGCGGTGAAGGAACGCTTCGCCGACCGGCCGGCATTCGCGACGGGCATCTACGTGCTCGGGATCAACATCGGCTCGGCGATCTCGTCGGCGCTCGCGGTGCCGATCGCGAACGCTGCGGGGAGCTGGCGCTGGTCGCTGGCCGCGTTCTCGATCATGACGTGCGCGCTCGTGGCCGCCTGGTGGTGGCTGACGCGCCGCGAGACCCCGCACCGGCGCGCCGAGGTCACGCACGTTCGGCTGCCGTGGCGTAGCGGGCTGGCGTGGCGGTTGGTCGGGATCTTCGGCTCGATGGCCTGTGTCTTCTACGGGCTGAACAGCTGGATCCCGGATGCGTACGTGGAGCGCGGCTGGAGCGACGGGAAGGCAGGGGCACTGCTCGCCGTTCTCAACATCGCAGCACTGGTGACGACGATCTTCATCCCCTGGCTCGCCGACCGGCGCGGCTCGCGCCGGCTGTACTTCCTGATCTTCAGCTCGGCGCTCGCGGCGAGTGCCGCCGGCTTCGCCGGATTGCCGGGCGGGGCCTGGGTCTGGGCCGCGACCGCCGGGCTCTGCACCGGCGTGATGTTCCCACTCGTGATGACGCTGCCCGTGGACGTCGGACGGCGCCCGGCCGACGTCGGCGCGACCGCCGGGATGATGCTCGGGGTCGGCTACACGATCGGCGCCGTCGCGCCGCTGTTGCTCGGGGCGGTGCGCGACGCGACCGGCACGTTCACGACGACGCTCTGGCTGATCGCCGCAGCCGGCGTGGTGCTCTTCACGCTCTGCGCATCGATGTCGGCCGAGCGGATCGGCCGCGGGGTGACCGCGCCGGCCGCACCGTGAAGGCCCGCTACCTCGAGGGCGCGCGGGCGATCGCGCCGATCGGCGTCGCGTCCTTCGCCTTCGCCCTCTCGTTCGGCGTCCTCGCCCGCGCGGCCGGCATGGGGTCGACGGCGCCGATCGTCATGTCCGCGACCACTTTCGGCGGCTCGGCGCAGTTCGCCGTCGCCTCGCTCCTGGACGCCGGCGGCGCGGCAGCGGCGGCGATCGTCGCGGCCCTGATGCTGAACGCGCGCTACATGCCGATCGGCATCTCCGTCGCGTCCTCGTTCGAGGGCCCCGCGTGGCGGCGGCTGCTCCAGGCGCAGCTGATCGTCGACGAGTCCTGGGCGGTCGCGCTGAAGCGCCGCGGCGGCTTCGACGTTCGCGTCCTGCTCGGAGCCGGCGGGCTTCTCTACGTGACCTGGGTCAGCGGGACAGTGGTCGGCGTGATGGTCGGCGACACGATCGGCGATGCGGAGAGCCTTGGCCTCGACGCCGCGTTCCCTGCGTTGTTCCTGGCGTTGCTGGTGCCCCAGCTGACCGGCCGGCGAGAGCTCGAAGCGGCAATCCTCGGAGGCGCGATCGCGCTCGCGCTGATCCCGTTCACGCCCGCCGGCGTGCCGATCGTCGCCGGCGCGGCGGCGTGCCTGCTCGGGTACCGGCGGTGAGCACCGTCTGGCTCTGCGTGGTCGTCGTCGGTGCGGCGTCGATCCTCTTCAAGGCGACGGGACCGGTGCTCCTCGGGCGCCGCGAGTTGCCCGCGTGGCTGGCCGGGCCCGTCGGCCTGCTCGCTCCCGCCGTCCTCGCAGCTCTCGTCGTCACGCAGTCGGTTGCCGGCGACCGCGAGATCGTCGCCGACCCGCGCCTTGCGGGCCTCGCCGTCGGCGCCGTCGCGGTCGCCCTCCGCGCGCCGCTGCTCGTGGTGATCGCGGTCGCCGCGACCACGGCGGCTCTGATCCGGCTGTTCTAGCCTCGCCGGCGGGCCGCGCGCAATCGGCACCGTGTTGGCACAGACGCGTATCGCGGGCACAGCTAGCCTCGCAGGCAGGGGAAAGGGGTCATCCCCCACCCAGGGTGGGGGTATGGCGTGCGGGGCACGGCCGGCGGGTCAGCCCATACCGAGCGAGATGATCCCGCGCTCGACCAGACCGCTCGTGAAAGCGTTGTCGGGCAGGATCTTGACGCCGTACGCGTCTCGCAGGAACCACTCGAAGTACACGAAGACGCTCGACCGGACTGCGGCGATCTTCTCGAGGCGCTCCAGGTCGAGCAGCGCGACGCGGCTCCGCAGGGTCTCGTCGTCGAGGAAGCGCTCGGTCGCCTTCGGGCCGATCGGACCGAGTAGGAGGGCCGGGCCCTCGGCCGCGAGGCGCTCGCAGAAGAGGAATCCCGCGCGAACCTCGACCGTGCTGCGCTCGCGCCGCCAGCCGAGTTCGAGGCGGCTCGGGGTCGCGTCGAGGACGTCTACGTCCTCCAACTCGGCGCGGCAGTAGTCGCGGAAGGTGTCCAACACCTGTCCCTGCGTGACGGTCTGCGTCGCCCACTCGATTGCGCGGCCGCGGCGAGCCTCCTCGACCTCCGCCTCGGTCTCGACCTCGGTCTCGACCGCGTCCCAGCGTGCGGCTTCGGTCGCGAGCTCCTCCTCCGAGACCGGCCCGATGCGAGGGTCGGCGAGCGCCTCGGCGAAGGCCGCGTTCACCCGGCTGCCTCGACGGCGTCGACGAGCAGGCCGGCGGCGAGGCGCTCGAGCGGCAGGCTCTGGCCGCCGGCGGACTCGGCGAGCGCTCCTGCGTGTCCTGCTGTGGACGACGGCACCTCGGCGACGACGCAGCCGATCCGCGCCCGGCGCAGCGACCGCGCTTCCGCGAGCGCGTCCGAGATCGCATCTCCACCCGGGCGCAGCGGCACGGTCGGCAGCCCGTCGCTGACCACGACCACGAGCGGCACCGAGTTCGGGTGCCGTACGAGCTCGCCGCGCAGGAGGAGACGGGCACGGCGCAGCGCATCGGCGAGCGGCGTCTGCCCACTCAGCGGGATGTCCTCCAACCGCCGCCTCGCCAGGGCGAGGCTCCCCGTCGGCGGCAGGACGACCGTTCCCTCCGGAACACCGCCCTTGAAGGCGACGAGCGCCACCTTGTCGCCGCGCCGGGTTGCGTCCTCGAGCAGCTCGAAGACGACCCCCTTCACCTTCTCCACCATCCGCTCGGCGTGCACCGACCAGCTGTTGTCGACCACGAAGCAGACGCTGAACGGCGAGCGGTGCTCGCGAACCCGGCGGCGAAGGTCCTCCGGACGTACCCGTAGGGGTCTGCCCCCTCGGACGGCAGCGGCGCGCAGAGTGGCGTCGACCGCGATGTCGTGGTCGCCGGGCCGCGCGAGCCGATGGCGCGTGTACTTGCCGCGCCGTCGGCCGACGAAGGAGCGCGCCCGACGCCCCAGCCGTGCGCGCTCGACGCGGTCGCGGCGGCGGTGGCCGCCGAACACGGCGGCCGGGTCGATCCGCATGCTCTCGACGGCCGGGACGGCGTCCGGGCCCGACTCGAGCTCGGGCCCTACCTCGCCCCGCCCGCTGCTTTTTTTGGGGTCACCTCGGCTTCGAGCGCGTCCTCGAGCAAGCGCCGGAGCACCTGCGGTTGCACCCGCGGCGTGGGCCCGAATGGGTCGAGCGCGAGCCGGTGGCCGAGTGCGAGCTCCGCGGCCGCGAGCACGTCGTCCGCGTTGGCCGCGGCGCGGCCTGCGAGCGCCGCCGAGGCCTTCGCGCACTCGACGATCGTGATGTCGGCCCGGTGGCTCTCGACGCCGGAACGGACGACGACCTGGCCGACCGCCGCGTAGAGATCCTCCTCCAGCCGGACCGACCCCAGGCGCGCCTCCGCGGCCGCGACCCGCTCCGCGAGTTCGGACTGCGCATCCGCCCATTGCGCGCGGAACGCGGCCGGGTCGGCCGAGAACGCCTCCCGCCGGCGGATGATCTCCGCCCGCGCCTCCGGCTCTTTGAGCGCCTCGACCTCCACCTCGAGCCCGAGCCGGTCGGCGATCTGCGGGCGCAGTTCGCCCTCCTCCTCGTTCATCGTCCCGACGAGCAGGAACCGCGCGGGATGGGACACGGACACGCCCTCCCGCTCGACGACGTTGACGCCGAGCGCCGCCGCGTCGAGGAGCACGTCCGTCAGGTGGTCGTCGAGCAGGTTGATCTCGTCGACGTAGAGGATCCCGCGGTTCGCCTCCGCCAGCAGGCCCGGCTCGAGCGCCTGCTCGCCGGAGGCCAGCGCGCGCGCGACGTCGACCGAGCCGGAGACGCGATCCTCGGTGGCGTTCAGGGGCAGGTCGACGATCCGGCGGCGTCGCCGCACCACCGGCAGTTCCTCACCGCGCACGACCCGCTCCGCGCAGGCCGCGCACGGCTCTGCGGGCGAACAGGAGAAGGGGCAGTCCGCCACGACGTCGATCTCCGGCAGGAGCTCCGAGAGGCCACGCACGGCCGTCGACTTCCCTGTCCCGCTCAGTCCCTTGATCAGCACGCCCCCGATGCGCGGGTTGACGGCGTTGAGCAGGAGCGCCTGCGTGAGGCGCTCCTGCCCGACGATCGCCGAGAAGGGGAAGTAGAGGAGGTCGCTCAGGTGACCAGCGTCCTCGAGCCGAAGGTGGGCTCGGCCTGCGTGATCGGCGGGAACTGCCAGGTGCCGATCAGCGGGACGGCCGTGTCGCGGTTGACCTTCACGTCGATGACGTACGGCGTACCGGCCTTCAGGGCCGTGTCGAACGCATCGGCGAGGTCGCCCGGCTGGTCGACCGACACCGCGCCTGCGCCCATCGCCTGGGCCATCGCCGCGAAGTCGGGGTTCCAGAACTCACCGGTCGAGTGCTTCATGAACGTCGTCCCGATCTCGCGGTTGTCCATGTAGAACCGCTGGAGGTCGCGGATGACGCCGATTGTGTAGTTGTTCATGATCACCCAGATCGCCGGGATGTCGTGCTCGACGGCGGTCGCGACGGAGCCGGGGAACATCATGAAGCTGCCGTCGCTGGTCACGCACACGGCCGGCCGGTCTGGGCGAGCCAGCTTGACGCCGAGGACGCCGCACGTGCCGAAGCCCATCCCGGCGAAGCCGCCGGGAGTGAAGACCGAGCGCGGCTCATACGCGTCCCAGTACTGCTCGACCCACGTCTGGTGGTTGCCGGTGTCGGTGATCATCAACGTGTCGTCCGGCGCTGCCTTGCGCAGCTCCGCGATCACGCGCCGCGGGTCGATCGGGGTCTCGTTCGACGCCTTCTCGGGCTCGATGAAGTTCGACCACTCCTCCTTCCAGCTCTCGATCTGGTCGTGCCAGGGCGAGCGCTCCCGCTTGGGCTCGCGGCCGGAGAGCTCCAGCAGCTGCTTCAGCACCTCGCGGGCGTCGCCGACGATCCCGATCTCGGTCGGGTAGTTCCGGCCGATTTCCTGGGGATCGAGGTCGACGTGGATCAGCTTGGTCGGCGGGATGTTGTACGTGTAGCCGGGCACCCAGGACGAGCAGTGGATGTCGGAGAAGCGGCACCCGATCGCCAGGATCACGTCAGCGTTCTTCGCCGCCTCCGAGGCCGGGTACTCGCCCCAGCAGCCGGCGATGCCGAGGTGCAGCGGGTGCCGCGCCGACAGCGCGCCCTTGCCCATGAACGTCGAGTAGACGGGGACGTTGACGTGCTCGGCGAACTGCTGGAGCTGCTCGGTCGCGTCGGAGCAGATCACCCCGCCGCCGGCGAGGATCAACGGCCGCTTCGCCTTCAGCAACATCTCCAGCGCGCGGGCGACGGCCTCGGGCGAGCCGGGGGTGCGCCAGTTCAGCATGTCCGAGCGCTCCTCGGGCTCCGGCACCTCGGCTTCGGCGGTGCGGATCCAGAGGTCGTACGGCACGTCGATGTGCACGGGGCCCGGGCGCCCCGTGCGCGCGAGCTTGAACGCCTTCGGCAGGAACTTGCCGAGATCCTCGACGCTCTGCGCCTGGAAGCTTCGCTTGCTGATCACCCTGGCGATGCTCGGGAAGTCGGCCTGGTAGTGGCGGTACTCCTCCTGGAGCGCGCCCGAGTCGTACTGGTTCGTCGCCACCTGGCCGGTGATCGCGATGAACGCCGACGAGTCGTAGAACGCGTTACCCATCGCGACTGTGAGGAGCATGGGGCCGGGGCCGGTGGAGGTGTAGACCGGGATCACCTGGCCGGAGGCGCGATAGTACGCGTCCGCCATGTAGCCGGCCGCGGACTCGATCCGCGGGAAGATGATCTTCAGCTCGTCCTGGTGGTTGTAGACGCCGTCGAGCAGGCCGACCGCCCCGTGCCCGGCATACCCGAACAGGTACGGCACCTTCTCCTTCAGCAGGTACTCGACGACGAGGTCGCAGCCGCGAATCTCGGCCATGCTCTCACCCCTCTTTCGGTTGCTGTAGGGCGACTATATGACGCCGCGCAAGACCTCGGCGGTCTCGCGAATCCCCTGCTCGAGCGGGGTGAGGGGCGTGTCGAACCACGGTGCCGGCAGCTCGTCCGGGAAAGGCAGCGGCGCCTCGTCGAACGTGATCTCCGCCCCCGGGATCTCCGCCTCGACCGCTGTGACGAAGTCGGCGATCGCGGTCGGCGGACCGCCGAGGCTGAACGCGTGCGCACCGTCCGCCGGCGAGCGCGCCGCCTGCACGAAGGCCCGCGCGACGTCCGGTGCGTAATGGAGCTGTGTCCGGCCGCCGAAGGCGATGCGGTACGGCTGCCCGCGGACGGCTGCGTCGATCGCGAGCGTCGGACCTGCGGTGATGCCCTGGTCGCGGCCGGGGCCGTAGACGGAGAACGGCCGCAGCCCGATGCTGGCGACGCCGTCGTCCTGCCAGTAGACCCGTCCGGTCCCCTCGTTCGCCAGCTTGTAGATGCCGTAGAGCGTGCGCGGGGCGACCTCGCCGTGCTGGTCGTACACGGCCGCGGAGCTCGCATAGGCGATCGGCGCGGCGAGCCCGTGCTGCTTCGCTGCCTCGAAGACGTTGACCGTGCCGGTCACGTTCACCTGCGCCCCGAGCACCGGGTCGGCCTTGCAGAACGGCACCTGGAGGGCGGCCAGGTGGACGATGTGCGTGATCCCGTGGTCGGCGACCGTGTGCGAGATCGTCTTCGGCTCGGTGATGTCGCCCTGGACGAAGGTCACGGGCGCGAGCTCCTCCTTGCTCGCGATCAGGTGCAGGCGCCGGCGGTCGCTCCCGAGATCCAGCGCGACGACGGCCGCGCCCGCGCGGGCGAGGGTGGCGACCGTCCAGGCGCCGAGGCAGCCGAGCGCCCCGGTCACGAGCCAGCGCTCAGACGTCTTCGTAGACAGTGACCGACTCGGTGTAGAAGTCCCTCGCGGCGCGGCCCTGTTCGTGCGGGCCGAAGCCCGAGCCCTTGATCCCGCCGAACGGCACGTGCACGTCGACGCCGGCCGTCTGGCCGTTGACGCGGATGATCCCGGCCTCGATCCGCTCCGTGAAGGCGCGGGCGGAGACGAGGCTCGACGTGAAGATCGCCGCCGAGAGCCCGAACTCGACCGCGTTTGCCCGCTCGAGCGCGTCGTCGAGCTCGGAGAAGCGGTAGAGCGACGTGACCGGGCCGAAGACCTCCTCGCAGGAGAGGAAGGCGTTGTCGCCGACGCCCTCGAAGAGGGTCGGGGCGACGAGATAGGCCTCGTCGTCGATGCGCTCGCCGCCGGTGAGGACTGTGCCGCCCTCGGATTTGCCGCGCTCGATTCCGGCGAGGATCTCCTCGAGCTGCTTCTCGTTCACGAGCGGCCCGACCTCGGTGGCCGGGTCGTTCGGGTCGCCGACGGTGCCGCTCTCCATCCGCTCGAGCAGGCGGGTGCGGAACTCGTCGTAGACCGGCTCCTCGACGTAGATCCGCCGGGTCGCCGTGCACTTCTGGCCCGCCGACCAGAACGCGCCCGCGTAGACGAGCTCGACCGCCCGCTGCGAGGTCGGCATCGGCCATCACGACCACCGGGTTGTGCCCGCCGAGCTCGAGCTGGACGCGCTTGCCGAGCCTGGTCGCCTCGTCGCGGACGCCGCGCCCGACCGGGACCGAACCGGTGAACGAGACCGCCTTCACGTCGGGGTGGGTGACGAGCGGCGTCCCGACCTCGGAGCCGCGACCGATGACGATGTTGAGCACGCCTGCCGGGAGGCCCGCCTCTTCGAGACACGCCGCGAGGTGGAGGCCGGTCAGCGGCGCCTCCTGCGCGAGCTTCATCACGACCGTGTTGCCGTAGACGAGGGCCGGAGCGGTCTTCCAGGCGGGGATCGCCGCCGGGAAGTTCCAGGGCGTGATCAGCCCGACGACACCGAGCGGGCGGTGGACGGTGTACGCGACGCTGCCGGTCGGCATCTGCTCGAACCGCTCGCCTGTCGGCCGCAGCCCCTCGCCGGAGTAGAAGCGGAAGACCTGCGACATCCGCAGCGCCTCCCCACGAGCCTCGCGGATCGGCTTGCCCATCTCGAGCGTCATGTCCTGGGCGATCTGCTCGACGCGCGTCTCGACGATGTCGGCGGCCTTGTTCAGGATCGCGCCGCGCTTCGCCGCCGGCAGTCCGCGCCCACTCCGGGAAGGCGGCGAGCGCCGCCGCGACGGCCGCGTTCACGTCCTCCTCGCCGGAGGCGGGGAACTCGCCGATCACCTCGGACGGCCGCCAGGGGCCGCGCTTCTCATAGGTGCGACCCGAGACGCTCGGCCGCCACTCACCGCCGATGAAGTTGGCGAGCGCCGGCCGCGCCGGGGCTTCGAGGACCTCAGACATGGATCTCGCTCCTTCTCGTAGTCAGCAGTTCTTCCGCCGCGACGACGGGGTTCGTCAGGGTGCCGATGCCCGGGACGTGGATCTCGACGACGTGGCCCGGCTCGAGCGTGAAGTCGTCCGGGGGGACGAGGCCGGTTCCGGTGAGCATCACGCTGCCGGGCGGGACAGGGTTCGCGCGCAGCAGCCACTCGACGAGCTCGGGGAACGTCCTGCGCATGCGCGCGGTCGAGGTCTCGCCGGCGAAGAGCTCGTTGCCGTCGGCGTCCGCGATCCGGAGGCGGATCTCGAGCGGCGCCTCCCAGTCCTCCGGGACGAGCACGGCCGGGCCGAGCGCGCACGCGCCGGCGAAGATCTTCGCCTGGGGGATGTAGAGCGGGTTCTCGCCCTCGATCGCGCGCGAGGAGACGTCGTTCGCGATCGTCAGGCCGGCGGGCTCGCAGTGCTCGCCGAGGACGATCGCGATCTCCGGCTCGGGAACGTTCCAGGCCGAATCGGAGCGGACGCCGATCGGCTCGCCGGGGCCGACCGTGCGCCGGCAGGCCGCGTCCTTGAGGAAGAGCTCGGGCCGCTCGGCCTCGTAGACCTGCATGTAGAGGTCCTTGGCGTCGTCGCTCTCGGCGACCCGCGCGTCGCGGCTGCGCTCGTAGGTGACGCCGGCGCCCCAGACCTCCGGCGGCTAGACCGGGATCGCGAGCTCGTAACCCTCGAGCTCCTCCGGCGTGTCCGCCGTGCCCTCGACGATCCCGGCGGCGGTCCGATAGCGGAAGGTGAGCATCAGTAGGTCGCCCGTCCGCCGGAGATGTCGTACGTCGCGCCGGTCGAGAACGAGAGGTCCTCGCTGGCGAGGAAGCAGATCAGCGCTGCCACCTCGTCGGCGCGCCCCATCCGGCCGAGTGGGATGCGCTCGATCATGTAGTCGATGTGGCCCTGGGAGAGCCCGGTGAGGATCGGGGTCTCGATCACTGCCGGCGCGATGCAGTTGACGAGGACGCCGGAGCCGGCCACGTCCTTGCCGATCGACTTCGTCATCGCGATCACCGCGGCCTTGCTCGCCGAGTAGGCGGCCGCGGGCGGGTTGCCCTCCTTGCCCGCGATCGACGCGACGAGGACGATCCGCCCGTAGCCTCGCTCGATCATCCCCGGGAGCACCGCCCGGCACATGAAGAACGTCCCGTTCGCGTTGATCGCGAAGACGCGCTGCCACTCCTCGTCCGGGACGTCGACCGTGCGCAGCGACTGGCCGGGCACCCCGGCCGAGTTGACCAGCACGTCGATGCGGCCGAGGTCCCGCTCGACCTGCTGCACGGCGGCGTTGACGTCTGCCGACGACGAGATGTCGCCCGTCACCGAGACGTAGCCCTCCACGGGCTCGCGGTCGAAGACGGCGACCTCTGCGCCGCTCGCGCGCAGTCGCTCCGCCGTTGCGGCGCCGATCCCGCTCGCCCCGCCGGTGACCAGGGCGACTCGGCCCGAGAAGTCGTACGTGTTGGGCATGCCGCTAGCGGACCCTCGTGTAGGTGGCGGTCAGGAGGGTGCTGCGGCCCAGGCACTTGTCGGCGAGCCGCGTGAAGCTCAGCTTCGTGCCCCGGATCTTCCAGGCGTACCGGCCGGTCGCCTGCGCCCCCTTGCACGCGAGCAGGCCCGAGAGGTCGCGGAAGGTGACCTGGTTGCCGGCGATCCTCACCGTTCCCTTCACCGCGAGGGCCCGATTCCGGGTCACGGTGAAAGCAGGCTCCTGGATGCCGAACAGCCACGTCGCGTTGAAGACCGGCGCCGGCGCGCCGCTGACCTTCACGCCCCAGACATGGGGCGAGAGCGACGGCCCTGCCGCACTCGCGGTCGCTGCGAGCACGATTCCCGCGCATGCCGCAGCAAGAGCGAGTTTCCTCACGTGTCCCTCCTTGTCCGGTTTCTCGGTGCAACTCTAAGCTGTCGGCGATGGACTTCGACCCGGTCTCCGACTACCCGCTGGGCTCGCGCAGGCCGGAGCTCGTGCGGACGCCGTCCGGGCTCGGTCTGGACGAGCTCACGCTCGACGCCGTGCGCTCGGGGACGCTCGGCCCGGAGGAGCTCCGGGCGACGCCCGAGACGCTGCGCCGCCAGTCGGCGGTCGCCCTCGCGGCAGGCCGTACGCAGCTCGCGGACAACCTGGCGCGCGCAGCCGAGCTCGCGACCGTGCCGAGCGCGACGATCCTCGAGATCTACACGGCGCTGCGGCCCCATCGCTCGAGCGCGGAGGAGCTCGAGGCCTGGGCGGCGCAGTTGGAGACCGAGCTCGAGGCGCCGCTGTGCGCCGCATTCGTTCGCGAGGCGGCGGCGGCCTGCGCCGCACGGGGGCTCTGCTGAGCCGGCGGCGCTCCGGAGCGGGTGCGATGAGCGCGCGGCGGTCTGAGCGCTTCCTCGCGCGCGAGCAGCGGGAGTTGCGGCGCGAGCTCCTGATCTCGCCCTATCCCGAGCTCGGGCTGGTCGCGATGGACGGGCCGAACGATCCGGAGCCGAGTCTCGCGGTCGAGGAAGGCCGGGTCGTCGAGATGGACGGACGCCGCGCCGAGGACTTCGACGTCATCGACCGCTTCGTCGCGGCCAACGGCCTCGACCTCGAGGTCGCGGCGGAGGCGGCTGACCTCGGCGACGACGAGATCGCGCGCCGTCTGGTCGACGTCGACGTGCCGCGCGCAGAGCTCGTGCGACTCTCGCGCGGGCTGACGCCGGCGCGCCTCGCGCGCGTCGTCTCGAAGCTCGACCCCGTCGAGTTGATGTTCGCGATGAAGAAGCTGCGCGCCCGGCGGGCTCCGGCCAACCAGGCCCACGTGACGAACCTGAAGGAGAACCCGGCGCTGCTCGCCGCAGACGCCGCCGAGGCCGGCGCGCGCGGGTTCGCGGAGGTGGAGACGACGGTCGGCGTCTCGCGCTACGCGCCGCTGAACGCGATCGCCATCCTCGTCGGCTCGCAGACCGGACGCCCGGGTGTGATGACGCAGTGCGCAGTCGAGGAGCGGCGCAACCTCCAGCTCGCGATCCTGGGGCTCGTCACTTACGCGGAGACGCTGTCCGTGTACGGGACGGAGCCGGTGTTCGTGGACGGCGACGACACGCCGTGGTCGAAGGCGTTCCTCGCCTCGGCCTATGCCTCCCGCGGCGTCAAGGTCCGGTTCACCTCGGGCGGAGGCTCGGAGGCGCTGATGGGGCACGCGCAGGGCTACTCGATGCTCTACCTGGAGGCCCGCTGCCTGGCCGCGATCCGCGCCGCCGGCTCGCAGGGGGTGCAGAACGGATCGATCTCGTGCGTGGCGCTCGTGCTGTCGGTGCCGGGCGGCGTGCGCGAGATCCTCGCCGAGAACGTGCTCGCCGCCTGGCTCGACCTCGAGGTCGCCTCCGGGAACGACGCGATCGCCTCGCACTCGCCGATCCGGAAGACGGCGAAGCTGATGGGGCAGTTCCTCCCCGGGACGGACTTCGTCACCTCCGGCTACTCGGTGATGCCGAAGGAGGACAACACGTTCGGCGGCGGCAACTACGACGCCGACGACCTCGAGGAGTGGCTGACCATCCAGCGCGACTGGCAGGTCGACGCCGGGATCGAGCCGGTCGCCGAGGACGACGTGCTCGCGGTGCGCGCGAAGGGCGCGCGCGCCGTCCAGGCGGTCTTCGCCGGGCTCGGGTTCCCGCCCGTCACGGACGAGGAGGTCGAGGCCGCCACGTACGGGTACGCCAGCCGCGACCTGCCCGACCGCGACCGCGCGGCCGACGTCGCGGCGGCCGACCGCGTGCTCGAGGAGGGCATCTCCGCGCTCGACGTCGTCCGCGAGCTCGATCGCGCCGGCTTCGCCGACGTCGCCGAGGCCGTGCTGGCGATGCAGCGCCAGCGCGTTTCCGCCGACTACCTCCAGACCTCGGCGGTGATCGAGCCCGACGGAACCGTGCGCTCCGCGGTCAGCGACCCGAATCGCTACGAAGGCCCGGGCACGGGCTACCGCCTCGAAGGCGAGCGCTGGCAGCTGCTGCAGCAGCTGCCGTACGTCCTCGACCCGGCCGAGGAGGTCATGTCGAATGGAGGCTTGTCTTCTATTCAGGCAACACACCCTGCGAGTCTAGGGACGGCGCCGGACGAGGTCGTGGTCGCCGTCGGCCCTGCGTTCGCGGACGGACTGCGCGAGACGATCAACGGGCTCGCGCACGACGACGTGCTGCGCGCTGTTGCCGACGGGGTCCGCGAAGGCGGCGGCGAGCCGCGGCTGGTGCGCATACGCCGGGTCTCGGACGTCGCGTTCATCGGGCACGACGGCGCCAAGCTCTCGGGCTCGGGCGTGGCGATCGGGCTCCAATCGAAGGGCACCGCGGTCATCCACCGCGCGGATCTCCAGCCGCTCGACAACCTCGAGCTCTTCGGGATGTCGCCGCTCTACTCGCTCGAGTCCTACCGCGCGATCGGGCGGAACGCCGCCGCCTACGCGCTCGGCCGTCCCGTCGGGCCGGTGCCGACAGAGCTGGACAACTTCGCCCGTGCGAAGCTGATCGTCCGCACGACGCTCCTGCACGCGCGAGAGACCGCTGCGGCCGTCCCGGCGCGGCTCCGGTCGAGCTGGAGCTCCGTGAGACGGCCTGTGTCAACAGGGCTTCTCACGCGGAGGGTGCCGGGGGATGTCCCCCGTGCCGGGTCGCCTGCCGCGGGCGCGGGAGGAGTCGTGAAGATCTACTTCGCCGGCCCGCTGTTCACGCCCGCCGAGCGCCGTTTCATCGACGAGTGCGCGGTGCAGCTCCGCGCCGCCGGGTTCGACGTGTTCGTCCCGCACGAGCACGAACTGGCGCTCGACGGCACGGTCACGGCGGAGCGGATCTTCGCGAAGGACTGGGCGGCGCTCTCGGAGGCGAACGCGGTGCTGGCGATCCTCGACGGCCCGGTGATCGACGACGGCACCGCGTGCGAGATCGGGATCTTCTACGGGCTGATGCGGAGCGACCCGTCCAAGAAGGGGATCGTCGGGATGACGCACGACCTCCGTTCGACGCGCGACTCGAACCGCGAGGGCGAGGTCAAGGGGCTCAACCTCTTCGTCGTCGGGTGCATCGAAGCGGCCGGGACGATCGTCACCTCGCTCGATGACGCGCAGCGGGTGCTCGCCGGCTGGCGCTGACGGATCCCCGTCCGAAAGAGCGAATTGTCGAGCCGCGCCGCCTGCTTCACGATGACCCGATGGCCTGGGAGCCGCCGTTCGAGGACGACATCCCGCGCACTAGCATTGACCTGCTGTTCGAGATCAACACCAAGCTCGCAGACATTCGCGAGCACGTTGCCTCGATTCGGGACGTGCTGGAGGAGGACGACGATGGCGAAGAGGAAGAAGGCTGATCCGGCCCGGGTTCGCGAACTGAACGGCGGAGACGAGGCCTATGAGCGGCACGAGCGCGTGCAGCAGCGGGCCCGCGACCTGATCGCCCGTTTGGACCGCCGCATCGAAGAAAAGCGGTTTGCCTGGGAAGCCGAGCAGGCGAAGAAAGCCTCCTAGCCCGCTGCGCGCTCCTCCTCGAGCTTGCGCAGCTCGACGCGCCTGATCTTCCCGCTCCGCGTCTTCGGGAGCGAGTCGACGAACTCGATCTCGCGCGGGTACTTGTACGGGGCGGTCACGCGCTTCACGTGCGACTGCAGCTCCGAGGCGAGCGCGTCGTCCGCCGGGTGGCCGGGCCGTAGCACCACGAACGCCTTCACGATCTGGCCGCGATCCGGGTCGGGCTTCCCGACGACCGCGCTCTCCGCGACCGCGACATGCTCGAGCAGCGCGCTCTCGACCTCGAACGGGCCGATCCGGTAGGCGGCCGAGAGGATCACGTCGTCCGCGCGGCCCGATGAACCAGAGGTACCCGTCCTCGTCCCGCACCGCGCGATCGCCTGTCACGTACCAGTCGCCGCGGTAGACCGCCGCGGTCTCGTCGGGCTGGTTCCAGTAGCCGGCGAACAGCGCGGGCGCGTCCCCGCGCAGCGCGATGTCGCCCTCCTCGCCGGCGGCCGTCTCGTTCCCGTCGAAGTCGATCACCCGCACGTCGTAGCCCGGCGCCGGCTTGCCCATCGAGCCCGGCCTGATCTCCGTGCCGGGGAAGTTGCCGACGAGCAGCGTGTTCTCGGTCTGGCCGTAGCCGTCGTGGATCGTCCGGCCGAACGCGCTCTCGAAGGCGCGGATCACCTCCGGGTTCAGCGGCTCCCCGGCCGAGACCAGATGGCGCGTCCGCGAGAGGTCGTAGCGCGAGATGCCCTCGATCTTGGCCATCAGCCGGTACTCGGTCGGCGCCTGGCACAGCACGTCGGGCGCGAGCTCCTCGAGGAGACGGAACCGCTCCTCGGGCTCGAAGCCGCCCTCGTGCAGGATCACCGCCGACCCGCAGCTCCATGGCCCGAGCAGCACGTTCCAGATCGACTTCGCCCAGCCCGTGCCGGCCGTGCACCACACGACCTCGCCCGGCCGCGCGTCGAGCCAGCGCTCGGCCTGCGCGCGCTTCGCCCACGTGTAGCGGTGGGTGTGCACGACGCCCTTCGGATCCTTCGTCGTGCCGGAGGTGTAGAGGATGAACGCGGGGTCGTCCGCGGCGGTGTCGGCGGTCGTGCCGTCCGGCTCCCCGAGCACGGCCTCCTCCAGGTAGACGACGTCGCACGGCTCCGACATCGCCTCGACCTCCTTGCGGCAACGCTCGTCGGCGAGCAGCAGACGCGCCCCGGAGTGCCGCACGCGGAAGTCGAGGTCCTTCGCCCGCAGCATCTCCGAGCACGGGATCGTCACCGCGCCTGCCTTCAGTCCCGCGAGCATCACCGCGTGCCAGTCGGGTGTCTTGCCGACGAGCACGAGCACGCGGTCGCCCGGCTGGACGCCACGTGACCGCAGCAGTCCCGCCCAGCGTGCGGCCGACTCGGCGACCTCGGCGAACGTCAGATCGCGCACGCCGCCGCCGGTGTCCACGAACCGGAGCGCGAGCGCAGCGCCGTCCGCCTGCTCGACCACGTCGCGCGTGAAGTTGAAGCGGGCGGGGGCGGTCATGCGCGCGAGCCTAGCGCGCGAGGAACGTCCTCGATTGCGCCGCGCACCGAGCCGGGCCGTTCGAGCCACGGGAAGTGGCCGCACTCCTCGACGGCCACGAACTGCCCGCCGGGCACCAGCGCGCAGGTCGCCGCGGACGCGTGCAGTGGGACGACGCTCTGCTCGCCGTGCACGAACAAAACGGGGAGGCGAGCCGAGGGGAGACGGTCGACCAGCGTGCGCTGCTCGAAGTGCTCGCCGAGTGAGCGGTTGGTGCCGATCGACGCCTCGACGCCGATGTGCGCCGGCGGGGGTACCGCGCACGGGACGAAGAAGTACCCGGGAAAGACAAGTGCGAAGCGCTCGATCAGTTCCTCCTCCGTGACCTCGCCCGCCCGGCGACGGCGCTCGAGCTCGTCGAGCCGTGCGACCTCGTCGGATGAGAGCCGGCTGCGGAGGTTCGCGTCGAGCTCGACGAACACGTCCGGCGAGGCCGGCAGCGGATCGACGCAGACCACGCCGAGCAGGCGGTCCGGATGCGCCGTCAGCAGGTGCAGCGCGAGATGGCCGCCCCAGGAGTGGCCGACGACCCAGGCGCGATCGATCTCGAACGCGTCGAGCACCGCGAGTGCGTCGTCCATGTGCGCCTCGATCGTGAACGGAGGGCCGCCGCTCGAGGGCCGCGTGCCGCGCTGCGTGTAGCGGTAGGTCGTGAACAGGCCGTCGAGCTCGTCCGCGAGCCCGTCGAGGTAGTCGGGGACTGCCGCGCCGCCGTGCAGCAGGAGGGCGGGCGGCCCGGATCCGCCGCTGTGGCCGCGGAGCGAGCCGCCCGGGATCGCTACGTCGAAGGGCTCTTCGCTGCTCTCAGGTGCCATGCACCTTTCCGTCCGAGCCCCAGTACTTCGGCGGGATGCCGTGCACGAGCACGTGGATGTGCTCGGTGGCGGCGCCGCTCGATTCGTGCAGCGCTTTTGTCAGTGCCTCGACGATTTTCGGGACGGACTCGTCGGTGACGCGCGTGTCGTAGAGCTTGACGTCGATCCAGGGCATGAGCTGCTCCTCTCTCCTTGTAGGGCGTAGGACGGCGACGATAACGCGATCTAGGGCAGCAGGCTCGGCGGGACGTCGATGACGCGCACGACGTCAGCGCCCTCGATCCCGAGCCGGTCCCGCTTCGCCGCAGCGCCTACCGGTCGGAGGATGGTCATCCACTGGCGGTTCGTGTCCCCGTTGCGATCGAACCGGAACGACCCCAGGAAGCCGTTCTGCACGCGAGTCGTCATCAGCTCTCTGGTCACCGACGCGCGTGTCCCGTCCGAGCGCGCGATCGCGTCGAGCATGACCTCTGCAGCCTGTGCCGCATACATCGCGTACGGAGCCGCGAGCCCGGTCAACCTCGGTTTGCGTTCGGCGGCCAGAAAGTCCTTCAGGAAGCGCCGGCCTGCCGGAGAGAGAGAGTTCTCCCCGGCGCCGACGCCCAATGTGATGTAGAGCGTCCGCGCAGTCGGCCCGAGAGCCTTCACCAGTCCGGAGGCCGGCAGGAAGCCGTCGCCGGTCACGATTTGCACGCGAGGGCCGAGCTGTGCGCGGAGCTCCTTGATGAGTTCGCCGGTGTTCCCTAGCAGGTAGCCGCCGATGTAGACACCATCGACACGTGTGCGCTCGAGGTGGGCGATGAGCGCGGAGTAGTCCTTCGCCTCCGGACGGAAGGTGGAAACCCCGGCGAAGCCGAGCCCGATCCGGCCCGCCGCGACCCGGAAGGAACTCACGAGGTAGGTCGGAGTACCCGTCGCGGTCGCTCAGCGCGGCCACCCTCCGGGCGCCCATGCGCTTGACAAACAGCGCCGCTCCGGCACCCGCCACATCGTCGATCGGGGAGACCCGCGCGAAGCTCCGCACGCCGGTCGGGTACAGGGCCTCGAGCTCGCCCTTCTCCGCGAACGGATCACGGCGCGTCAGTCCGATGTACGAGTTTGTGGGCGAGACCATCGCCAGGGGCCCGTCGGGGGCCTGGTTGAGGAACGGGATCTCGCTCAGCGCACAACCCGAGTTGAACGTGCCGACCACGCCGATCACGCTGGCGCCGGCGGCGTAGCTCTTCGCGTTGGCTGCGCATTTCGGGACGTCGAAGAGGCCGACCTGGGAGGTCGAGTCGTCGCACGACTGATAGGCGACCCGGTACTTCCCTGCTCGAAAGCCTCGCTTCCGAAAGACGAGCTCGATCGCCTTCGCCATCTCGCGATTCCCGGGCGTCTGCAACGCGAGGTCGGAGACGACGAGGTATTTCGGCTCTCCGTCGCCCTCGTAGAGCGGCTTGCCGCACGACGCCCCCGCATCGGAGACCCAGAGGCTCCCCTCGCCGGCGGTTATGTCCCTGGGTGTGCCTCCGATCGCGATCGTCTTCGAGACCTCGTTCGTCGACGGGTCGATCCTCGAGAGGGTCCCCTCGAACGGATTCACGGCCCACAGGAAGCCCGAGCCGAAGGCGAGCGAATCGACGCCCTTGGCGACTGCGATCGTGCGCTGCGTCGCCCGGCGGCCGGGATCGATCCGCCAGACAGAGCCTGTCCCGTCGCCCACCCACACGGCGCCGGCGCCGACGGCGATGTCGGTCAAGCCCTCACTGGCGATCCTGATCGTTGCCGTGACCGTGTTCGAGGCCGGGGAGACGCGTACCAGGCCGGCGCGGGGGGGCGCCTGCAGGCCCCAGAGGACGCCGTCCGGGCCGGCCGCGATCTCGATCACCGAGGTCGGAACCCTGGCGACGACCCTCCCGCTTTGCGGATCGAGCCGCGAGACCGTCCCGTCGGGATTGATCGCCCAGATCGCTCCCTTGCCGACGACGAGCGAGTCGCCCTGGGACGGCGCGCGTCACCGTTCCCCTGGAGCTTGCTCGTCCCGAGGACGCTGAACGTGTCGGGGTCGACGCGGGAGACGCTCGAGAGGACCGGCCCTGGAAACCCGCTCGTCTTGTGCACCACGCCGTTCCCGATCCAGATCGAGCCCTCGCCGACGGCGAGGTCGGTGGGCGTCGTGCCGACGCTGAAGGCCTTCTGCGCCTTCGTCTTCCGGGTCGATGCGGGAGATCGTCTGGTCGTCGGCGTTGAGCGCCCAGACGGCGCCCTGGCCGACGGCGAGGGCGGTCGGATTGCTGCCGACCGCGACCTGCGCGAGCGGCTTGTTTCGGCCGGGATCGATCTCGACGACCGAGTTGGGGGCCGGGGTCGCGAGGGCCGAGCTCTCGTCGCCGGTGAGCGCGACGATGCCGGCCACGATTCCGGCCGCCACGAGCGAGCGCGGCGCCGACGGCGACGAGGCGCCGGCCGAGCCGTCGCCGGCGGCGCCTGACCGCGGGAGTCTCGAGCCCGAGCGCGGAGTGCGCGGCGGCGAGCAACTCACCGCACGTTGCGTAACGATCGGCCTTGTCCTTGGCGAGGCCTCGGGCAAGCACTGGATCGAGCGTTTCGTGCTCGCGGACCCTCGGCGGGTCCTCCTGCATGTGCGCCCAGAGGACCTCGGCTTCCGTCGGCCGGGCGAACGGCGGCGTCCCCGCGAGGCACTCGTACAACAGGCACGCGAGCGCGTACTCGTCTGTCCTCCCGTCGATCTCCTCGCCGCGGATCTGCTCGGGCGCGAGGTAGTCGAGCGTGCCGACGATGTGGCCGGTCTGGGTCGAGGCGCCGCCGGCCTCTTTCGTCAGCCCGAAGTCGCTGAGGTACGGGTGACCGCGCTCGTCGAGGAGCACGTTCGCCGGCTTGACGTCGCGGTGGACGAGCCCCTTGGCGTGCGCGGCGTCGAGCGCGTCCGCCACCCGGCCGAGGATCGAGAGCGCCTGCTCGACCGGCAACGTCGTCCGCTCGGCGAGAAGCGCCTTCATGTCGCTGCCCTGTACGAACCGCATCGCCAGGAACAGCTGTCCCTCGTGCTCGCCCGCCTCGTAGATCGGGAGGACGTTGCCGTGGTCGATCGCCGCGGCGAGCCGTGACTCGCGGAGGAACCGCTCGCGGAAGCGCGGATCCTCCGCCAGTTCGGGCGCGATCAGCTTCAGCGCGACCGGCCGGTCGAGACGCGTGTCGACCGCGCGGTAGACGACGCCCATCCCGCCGCGGCCGATCTCCGCCTCGATGCGGTAGCCGGCGAACGCCGTTCCAGGCGCGACCGTCATGCCGCCGCTCCCGCGTGCGTGAGCGACCAGGTGAAGCGCGTGCGCGACTCGGCGGGCGCGATGCCGCCGGGGCGGATGCCGCGCCGGACGAAGACCGTCGGCGCCGGCGGCGATGCGGCGAGCTCGCTCCGGATCCGGCCGAGCCCCTCCGTTCGCCACCGGTCGGAGAGACCGACGATGAGCAGCCCTGCACCCTCGGCGAGGGACGCCACGCTCTCGCGCCCCGGACGCGCGAGCAAGGGCTCCGCCGGGACGCCTGCGGTTCGCTGGACGATCAGCGAGGCGTCCGCGAGCAAGCGGCTGGCGTCCCGGCCGTCGGCACGCGCGTCCGAGGCGGCGCCGATCAGGCGGAGGGGCTCGCCGGTGGAGCGGGCGAGCCAGGCCCCCAGCTCGAGCGCAGCCCAGTCGTGCTCGGCGGCGCCGAACGGGACGAGGATCGGCCCGGGCCGCGCGCCGCCTCCCGCGCCGAGCAGCGCGACGTCGCACGGCGCCGTTTCGAGCAGCCGCCTCGTCTCGCCGTCGAGCGAGGCGGCGCCGAGCGCCGCGACGACGAGGTCCGCTTCGTGTCGCGATGCCAGACGCGCGACGTCCAGTCCAAATGTGCCCGACGAGAACGCGGCGGCGCGGGCGGGGACCCCTTCTGACGCGAGCTCCGCCGCACGCTTCCCGAGCGACGCCGTCGCGGCCGAGAGGTCGCCGGCCTCGACGACCTGGGCGATCACGAGCTCGCGGCCCGGCTCCGATTGCACCAGCGGCCGAGCGAGCGTCAGCAACGGCTCGACGTCGCCGGATCCGTCGAGCGCGACGAGCACGGTCTCCCTGCGGGCGACCGGCTCCGCCCGTGCCGGCGCGTCGAGCGAAGGGTCGTGCGCGAGGATCGCCTTCTGGAGCTGCTTCAGCTGCTCGCCCGGCTCCAGCCCGAGCTCTTCGTCGAGCAGCCGCCGAAGCGCCTGGAAGCGCTCGAGGGCGTCGGCCTGCCGCCCCGACCGGTAGAGCGCGAGCATCAGCTGGCCGTGCAGGCTCTCGCGGTACGGGTGCTCCGCCGACGAGCGCCTCGAGCTCGGGGACGAGCTCGCCGTGCTGTCCGAGCGCGAGGTCGGCCTCGACGCGCTGCTCGAGGGCGATGACCCGCAGCTCCTCCAGGCGCGCGACCTCCGCCGTGGCGAAATCCTCGTGAGCGAGATCGGCCAGAGGCGTCCCGCGCCAGAGCGCGAGAGCCTCACGGAGCTTCCCGGCGGCCACAGCCGGTGAGGCTCCACGGGCGTCACCGACGAGCTGCTCGAAGCGGGCGAGGTCGTATTCTTCCGCGCCCACCTGGAGCAGGTAGCCCGGCGGCCGGGTGACCAGGGCCTCCGCACCGAGCGCCCGGCGCAACCTCCAGACCTGGACCTGGACGACCTTCGCCGCGGTCGAAGGCGGCCGTTCGTCCCAGAGACGGTCGATCAGGGTCTCGGTGGCGACGACTTCGTTCGCCCGCAGCAGGAGCAGCGCGAGCAGAGAGCGCTGCTTTGGCCCGCCGAGCGTGAGTGTGCGGTCGCCGTCCACCACCTCGAGCGGTCCGAGAATCCGGTAGTCCACGTCTCAACCTCCTGGGGCGCCTGACGCTAGCACTCTCGTGCAGGCGCTCGCATAGCGCAGCCGGGGCATGAAACCCAGCTGAAAGCGGCCGTTTACCGGTCTCGCCGACGCTCCCACCTGCATCGACCGCACCGGGCGGTCGGGAGACGGAGGAGGGACTGATGAACACCAGCACCAGCATCCGGGTCGCGACCGCCGCGATGATCGTGGCGGGAGCCCTCTCGCCTGTCGCGCTCGCCGGCGGCGAGCCGAAGAACGAGTTGCCGTTCACGCGTCCGGTCGGCGACCGCGCGCTGACCCAGGTTCAGCCCTCGAGCGCGCAGGCCGTCGTCGCCGGGCGAGCCGAAGAACCAGCCGCCGTTCACGCGCCCGGTCGCCGGCGCGTCGGACGGCCCGACTGCTCTGGGCCTGAAGGCCTGGGGCGAGCGGCGCAGGGCGAAGCGCGCGTGTACCAGCAGCTGCGCTCCGGCATCGCCCGTCTGGTCGGCGGACGGCTTCAACTGGGGTGACGCGGGCATCGGCGTCGGCGCCGGGCTCGGCATCGCGGCGCTCGTCGCCGGCGGGCTGCTGCTCACCTACCGGGCCCGCGCGGCCGCAAGATCGGCGCCGCCGCCACGAGGTAAGGCTTACCTCCTCCTGGAGTGCACGGCAGGCGCCGAGCGCGAGGGGCCCCGCACGGGGCCCCTCGTCGTGTCGGCGCTCCTACCGCTCGACGTGCCCAGAGCCGCCGTCCGGGCCGAGCACGAGGTCGCGATCCCGGTCCGGCACGTGGTCGAGCGGCACGGGGGAGAGCGCCTCCCAGAACTGCGCGCCCGTCCTCGGTGCGCACCGAGTGCTCGACACCCCTGCCGATCACCGCCCAGTCGCCCGGCCGCAGTGACACGCGTCTCGCCCTCGACGGTGAGCTCGAGCTCGCCTTCCGAGACGATCATCACCTGCTCGGTGTGCTCGTGCGAATGCGTGCCCACGCCGAAGCCGGGGTCGTAGTTCACCCGGCAGACGAGCACCTGCTCGCCGCCCACGGCGTGGATGTTCACGCCGTCGCGGAACTGCGAAGAGCGGGACGCCGTTCCACGTCCCGAAATGCGGAATCGCTCAACCGACCGGGAACCGGAAGCGGGAGTCCGCGTGGGCGACGGTGTTCACCGAGATCTCCTCGTCGAAGATCGCCCACTTGCCCTCCATGCGCGGGCCCTTCTCCTTCTCCGCCAGCGCGCGCAGGACGCGCTCGGGCGTGATCGGCAGCTCGGTGACCCAGACGCCGATCGCGTCGTAGACCGCGGTCGCGATCGCCGGCGGCTGCGGGTTGTTGGCCATCTCGCTGATCCCCTTCGCGCCGTACGGGCCGTCCGCGGAGGGGTTCTCGATGATGATCGTGTCGATCTTCGGCAGCCCTTCGATCCCGGGCGCGAAATACGAGCCGAACTCGCCGCCGCGGTGCTCGGGCGACGGGTAGTACGGGTAGCTGGCCTCGAGCACGCCCAGGCCGAGCCCCATCAGGGCACCGCCCTGGATCTGACCCTCGACGAGCGTCGGGTTGATCGCACGGCCGACGTCGAAGCACTGCCACATCCGCTCGACCCGAACCTCGCCGGTCTCGTCGTCGACCTCGACCTCCGCGGCGCAGGCCGCGTAGGAGATCGCGGCGTGCGGCGGGGAGTCGACCCGGCCGGTCTCCGGCTCCACGATCGACGCGTACGGGTTCAGGTGCGCCCCGGTGCCGGTGATCAGCTCGCCGTGCACCCAGGTCGCCGCAGCGGCGACGTCGGGAACGCTGATCTTCTTCTGCGGCGCGCCCTTCGCGATCACCTCGCCGTCGATCACGTCGAGGTCCTCCGGCGCGATCTCGAGCTCCTTCGACGCGATCTCGAGCAGCTTCTGGCGCGCCGACAGCGCAGCCTTCTCGACCGCCTTGCCGGCGACGAACGTCGCGCGCGAGGCGAAGGTCCCGGTGCAGACCGGCGACGAGTCCGTGTTCGAGTTGTCGTACGTGATCCACTCGTACGGGACGCCGAGCGTCTCGGCGACGATCTGGCTCTGGATCGTCTTCGAGCCGTTGCCGATGTCGGAGGTCCCGGAGAAGACGTCGACGCGGCCGTCCGGCTTGATCTTGATCCACGCCTGCGACGGGTCGCCGTTCTGGTTCATGCCGGTCGGGTACTCGATTGCCGAGATCCCGCGGCCCGTGAGCTTGGCCACTAGTGATCCACCTTTCCGACCTGGGCGACGAGGTGCTCGGGGAGCAGGTCGCCCGAGCGCGAGTCGCGCGTCATCGTCCGGTACTCCGCGGGCAGCTCGTGCCCGACCGCGTCGGCGATCGCGAGGATCGTCGGCACCGTGGAGGGATCCGTGTAGGCGATGCCGTTCGGCGAGGTATCGGCGATCCGGTTCGCGTTCTTCAGCCGCAGCTCGAAGGGGTCGATGCCCAGCACCTCCGCGATGCGCGAGACGTGCAGCTCCGTCGCGAACGACACCGACGTGACGCCGAAGCCGCGCATCGCCGTCGTCGGCACCCGGTTCGTGAAGACGGCGTAGCCGTCGAAGTGCAGGTTCGGGATCGTGTACGCGCCGGTGTGGTGGAAGCTGTGCTTCGTCACCCCGTACGGCGAGAACCGCGCATACGCGCCCGAGTCGTGCAGCGTCAGCATCTTGCGGCCGAGGATCCAGCCGTCCTTGGTGACCGCGTCCGCGATCTCCATGTGCCACGGGGCGCGGGTCGAGGAGCAGAGGAACTCCTCCTCGCGCGTCCAGCGCCACTTCACCGGGCGGCCGGACTTCAGGGCGAGGAGCGCGCACGGCGTCTCCGCGGCCGTGTCGACCTTGCCGCCGAAGCCGCCGCCGACCGTTCCGCCGACGAACTTGAGCTTGTTCAGCGGCCACTCCAGGTGCGCGGCGACGACGCCCATCGAGAAGTACAGCGCCTGCGTGCAGGAGTAGATCGTCAGCCGCCCGTTCGCCTCGGGAACGGCGAGCGCGACCTGCGTCTCGAGCGGCAGCTGCTCGATCGCGGCCGGCCGGTAGACCCCCTTGACGATCGTGTCGGCCCTGTCGAACGCCGCGTCGATGTCGCCCTTGCGGATCTGGCGGACGTCCATCTCGGCCTCGAAGTGCGGGTACCAGTTGCCCCACTGGTGGATCTGCGGTGCGTCGGGGTCCGCACCCTTGCGGACGTCGAACAGGGCCGGCCGCTCGTCGAGGTCGATCTCGATCGCCTCGACCGCCGCCTGTGCCGTCTCCTCGTCCTCGGCGGCGACGAACGCGATCGGCTGGCCCTTGTAGCGCACCTCGTCCTTCGCCATCAGCGGCTCGTCGCCGGGGATCCCGAGCGCCTCGAGATGCCCGTAGACGAGACGCGGGACGTCCTCCCAGGTGACGACCGCCCGGACGCCCTTGATCGCCTCGGCCTTCTTCGTGTCCAGCTTCTTGATCCCGGCGTGGTGAACCGGCGAGCGCAGCGCCTTCGCCCAGAGCATGTTCGGGACGCGGACGTCGTCGACGAACTGCGACCGCCCGGTGACATGGGCGACGCCGTCGTAGCGCGGGAGTCGTGCGCCGACGGCCTTCACGCCGGGCTCCCCGGGATCAGCACTTCGGGCTCGCCCTCGCTCGGCTCCGGCATGAACTCGAAGTCGCCGACGTCTCCGCGGGCGGCGCCCTCGACCGCCTCGAGGATCTTCACGTAACCCGTGCACCGGCACGTATGACCCGCGAGCGCGCGCTCGATCTCGCGGCGGTCCGGCTTCTTCGTCCGCTCGAGCAGCGCGTGCGTCGCCAGCAGGAAGCCGGGGGTGCAGAAGCCGCACTGCGCGCCGTAGTACTTGTGGAACGCCGCCTGCACGGGCGCGAGCCGCTCCGGCGTGCCGAGGCCCTCGACCGTCGTGATCTCCGCGCCGTCGAGGGTGGCGACGGGCAGCAGGCACGATCGCCGGGGCTCGCCCGCGACGAGCACGGTGCACGTGCCGCAGCCGCCCTGCTGGCAGCCGGCCTTCGGGCTCGTGATTCCGATCTCCTCGCGGAGGACGTGGAGCAAGGAGGTGAGTCCGGGGCTCCCGATCTCGTGCTCGACACCGTTGACGGTCAGTCTCATCGGTCTCCTTTACGAGAGGTCGGCCAATGCTCGTTCGACCAGCTTGGGCAGGACCTGGGCGCGGTACCAGCCCGAGGCGACCGCGTCGTCGGGCGGATCGACGCCCGCCAGCGGGTTCTCGGGATCGATCTTCACGGCGTGCGGGCCGAGGCCGGTGACGGCGACGCGCAGTTCTCCGTCCCGCTCGGCGGCCGCGACCGCGAGGATCGTGTAGTGGTGCGTGTGCGGGCGCGTCGACGCGGCGTACCCGGTCTTCCGCTTCGCGTCGTCGTAGGAGATCTCGAGGACGAGCCGGCCGGCGCCGTTCGCGAGGAAGTCCTCGATCGGCTCCGTCCGCTCACCGCCGGCGCCGACCGAGCGGACGCTCGCGCCGAGCACGATCAGCGGCGCCTGGAGGTCGCCCCGGGGCGCATCCGCCGAGGCGACGGAGCACACGTTGCCGCCGACGGTCGCCTGCCCGCGGATCTCGGGGTCGGCGCAGTGGCGCGCGGCGGTTGCGAGCGGCTCGTCGCCGTCCTCGAGCGCGGAGAGCGGGGCCGCCGCCCCGATCGTCACCTTCCCGTCGGCACGCGCGACGCCGTCCAGCCCTGCCCGCGAGAGCAGCAACGCCCTGCCCGGCCGCAGGCGGCCGGAGGCGAGGTCCGGCATCACGATCGTCCCGCCGCCGATCACCGTCACGCCGCCGCCGTCGCCGAAGGCGGCGATCGCCTCGTCGGCGGAGGCGGGTGTCAGGACCTCGACGTCGGCGAGCGGCATCGCTTTCGATCTATACCAGACTCGATGCCCCGGGCTCAGCCGTTCGGCGAGCAGCAGCTCGCGGCGGCCGCCGCGCCACTGGACGACCGACAGCTCGTGCCCGACCTGGAGCCCGTCGGGAGCGAGCCGGAAGGCGCCGAAGAACGTCTCGGTCTCGAGGCCGAGCGCGGCGATCTTCGGGGGTCGAGCCGGGCAGCGCTCGGCGATCAGGGCGGCGGCGTAGGCCTGGGCGGCGACGTAGTCCTCGAGGCCCGGCGGGCCGCCGAGGTCGGGGTGCCACTGCACCGGCGCGAGCAGCCCTTCCGGGTCGAGCCGCCCGGCGATCGCGGCCAGGCCGGGCGAGACGCCGCCGAGCAGCTCCGTCCTCGGCAGCCGCCGAGGCGCTCGAGCTTCCCACTCGAACGGGCCGCAGAGGAGAACGGCATCGGCGTCGGCCGGCTCCGCGACCAGTTCCAGCCCGAGCGTCGCCGCCTCGCGCTCGAAGCCCTCGCGGGCGAAGCGGGCGAAACGGCCGGGCGCGGCCGCGACGGCGGTGCGCGCGCCGGGCCGCAGCGGCTGCGACCGCGCGGCCGAGCGCGACGAGGTACCGGCTCGCCGGCGTCGGCACCGAGACCACCCCGGGGAGGCGCTGGACGTCGTCGGCGGCCGCGCCGTGGTTCCAGACGCGCGCCGCCCGAGCGCGGGCGACCGCGCGCGTCGAGTCGCTCCCGTACGGGCCGAGCACGAGGCGGCAGCCGTCCCGGAGCTCCGCGTGGAGGCGCGCGGCCAGCGCGGGGTCGCTGCGGTCGTCCTCCAGCACGAGCGTCGCGCCGCGGTCGCGCGCCCAGGCCTCGAGGCCTGCGCGCACGAGCGCGCCCTGCACCGCGTACCGGCCGGTCAGGGAGACCGGCGCGCCGGCGTCGTCCTAGGGGTCCTGGTGGTAGACGTGCGTCGGCTCGATCACGAACGAGACCCGCTGCTCGCCCTCCTTGCGCCACGGATACGGCGACTGGCCCAGGTACTTCTGCGGCGAGCGAGTCGATGTCGGCCTCCGCCTCGTCGCCGGTGTACGTCTCGACGACGCGGCCCTGGATCGAGGCGGTGTGGTACCCGTTCTCGGGATCGACCCACGAGAGAGCGACACGCGGCTCGCGCTCGAGTTGCGCGGCTTCTTCCGGCCGAGCGCGGAGTTGATCAGGATGTTGCCGTCCTTCGCGTTCACCCACACGGTCGACACCTGCGGCGAACCGTCCGGGTTGGTCGTGGCGAGAGCCCAGAACTGCGGCCCCTCGATTGCGTTGCGGATCTTTTCAGGCAGGTCGATTGCCATGGCTCCTCCTCTCGGGTCGTTGACTCGACGCTACACGATGCGGCTCTGGAGGTACTCCCAGTCGCGGCTGAAGCGATAGGAGTGCCTCGCCGGCGGCTGCGGAGACTGGGTCTCGAGCCAGCGCACGTGCCCGTCGGTGCGGTTGTAGAACGCGTGAACGCAGCCGACGCCGGTCCAGAACGCGTCGCCGGCCCGGAGCGTGTACTGCTCGCCGTCGGCGTGCGCCTCGACCTCGCCCTCGAGGATCACGTACGCCTCCTCGAGCGGGTGATCGTGCGGGTGCGCGACGCCGCCGGGCTCGTACTCGACCATGAACATCGTGTGCAGCTGGGCGTCGAGCCGCTGGTCGACCAGCATCTTCACCGCGATGCCGCTGTAGGCGAGCAGCGCCGTGGCCATGCTCGCGGAGACGGTCGGCTCGTCCACGGCCGCGCCGGCCTTCAGGCGGTCGAGGTCCATCTGGCCCTCGTCGAGCCGGAACAGGTTCCGGGTGCGCGGGTCGCGCACGTCGAGCGGGGTCGGCTCGCGGTCGGTGGGCGCCGGCCCGACGAAGAAGGTGTCCTCGCCGCCGGCGGCGTCGACGCGAGGCTGCGGCGCGTACATGTCGATCCAGCGCGCGGTCTCGCCCGCCCGGCCGACCCACGCGTGCCGGACGCCGACCGGCACGACGCCGCAGGCGCCGGGCCGGAGGAGGTACGAGCGGCCGTCCAGCGCGAGCACCGGCGAGCCCTCGAGGACGTAGAAGCTCTCCTCGAACGAGTGCAGGTGCTCGTCCACCGAGCCGTCGCCGTCGAGCTCGCAGAGCCCGACGGCCATGTGCACCGACCCGGCGGCCGCGTCCACGAGCGAGCTGCGTGCGAAACCGCTGCTCGCACCCGGATACGCGGGCCGCGGGCGGATCTCGTCGGCGCGCAGGACGTGGTGCACTGTTCAGCACGACCATACAAAGCCGTCGCCGACGGCGTCAATTGCGCCCGCCGGAGGACGAGTGTTTAATCCTCCTGAACTTGAGCGAGCGCCATGCGATCATCGTCGGGGGTACGTCGGGCATCGGCAGAGCCGTCGCCGAGCGCCTCGCGGCCCGTGGAGAGTCGGTCGTCATCACGGGCCGGGACGCCGAGCGGGCGGCGGCTGTCGCTGCGGAGATCGGCGACGGTGTCCGTGCGCTGGCACTCGACCTCGGCCGGCCGGAGGAGATCGAGTCGGGGCTCGCCGACGTCGAGCACGTGGACGAGCTCGTGATCGCGGCGATCGAGCGCGACGAGAACACAGTGCGCGACTACGACGTCGAGCGCGCCATGCGGCTCGCGACCATGAAGCTGGTCGGCTACACGGAGGTGGTCCACGTACTGGCCCCGCGACTGGCAAACGACGCGTCGATCGTGCTTTTCGGCGGCCTGGCGAAGGAGCGGCCGTACCCCGGCTCGACCACCGTTACGACGGTCAACGGCGCGGTCAGCGCGATGGTGCGCACGCTCGCGCTCGAGCTCGCTCCCGTGCGCGTCAACGCGATCCACCCAGGTGTCGTCGGCGACAGCCCGGCGTGGAGCGGCAAGCCCGCGGCGGTGCTGGACGCGCTGGTCAGCCGGACGCCGTGCGGTCGCCTGGCGTGCATGGAGGACATCGCGCACGCGGTGCTGTTCCTGCTCGACAACCAGTCCGTGAACGGGGTCAACCTCGACGTGGACGGCGGCTGGCTGTTGACCTGACCGCGCGGGATCGTGTGTAATTCCGCTGAACACTGTTAATGAATGCTTTACGGAGCACACGAGGAGGGAACGATGAGCGTAGGCTCGACGGAGCTCAATAGGAGCGCAGGTGCCGGCTTTGCCGGTGCCGGAGCGGGGCGATGAGCGAACGTCTGGTCGTCCGAGGCGGTTTTGTCGTGTCGATGGATCCGGAGATCGGCGACATGCCGAACGCCGACGTCCTGGTCGAGGGCGGGAAGATCGCCGAGATCGGCCCGAAGCTCGACGTCGGCCGACGCCAAGGACATCGACGCGTCCGCGAAGCATCGTGATGCCGGGCTTCATCGACACGCACCGGCACACGTGGCAGACGCCGGTGCGCGGCGTGCTGCCGTGCTGCACGCTCGACGCCTACTTCGACGGCATGCTCGAGCAACATCGGCATCAACTACCGCCCCGAGGACGTCTACATCGCGAACCTATGCCGGCGCGCTCGAGGCGCTCAACGCCGGCATCACGACGCTGCTCGACTGGTCGCACGTCAACAACACGCCCGAGCACTCCGACGAGGCCGTGCACGGGCCTCCAGGACGCCGGCATCCGCGGCGTCTACGCGCACGGCATCCCGGGCGACAACGCTGGTGGGCATACAGCTACGCGGGGCCACCCGGAGGACATCACGGCGCATCCGCAAGCAGTACTTCTCCTCCGACGACCAGCTGCTGACGCTCGCGATGGCCGCGCGCGCGGCCGGGAACGTCACGCCCGAAACCGCGACAGCACGACTGGGCGCTGGCGCGCGAGCTCGGCATCCGGATCAGCGTCCACGTCGGCATGCGCCTGACGGGCATGCATGTCCACCACGTCCTCGGCTGCACGAGCTCGGGCGTCATGGGGCCGGACACGACCTACATCCACTGCACGGACTCGACCGACGAGGAGCTCGACCTGATCGCCAAGACCGGCGGCACCGTCTCGATCGCGCCGTACGTCGAGATGCTGATGGGACACGGCCGTGCCGCCGACGGGCCGCTCTGCTCGAGCGGGGCGTGCGGCCGTCGCTCTCGATCGACGTCGTCTCCAGCGTGCCGGGCGAGATGTTCACGCAGATGCGCACGGCGCTCGTCCACGAGCGGATCCAGGCGTTCACCGACACGCCCGACGAGCCGTTCGCGCCGACGCTGACGCACCGCGACGTGCTCGAGTTCGCGACGATCGACGGCGCCAGGGCGTGCGGGCTCGACCACAAGGTCGGCTCGCTCACGCCCGGGCAAGCAGGCCGACTTCATCCTCCTGCGCACCGACATGGTCAACGTCGCGCCGCTGATCGACCCGGTCACGACCGCCGTCGTCTTCGCGGACACGTCGAACGTCGACTCGGTTTTCGTCGCGGGCAAGGCGGTGAAGCGGAACGGCGAGCTCGTCGGCCACGACCTCGGGCGGGCCTTCGGCCTGCTCGAGCAGTCGCGCGACTACCTCCTCACGGGGGCGGGGATGCTGCCGGACTGGGTTGTGGCGCCTGCTGCGGTCTAGAGCTCACCGCGCGCGATCGCTGCGCCGTCGACGAGCGCCTTCAGCTTGAGCTTCGCGACGGTGCGGGGGAGCGCCTTCATCCCGCAGTCCGTCGAGAGCGTCACCCGCTCCGCGGGAACGTGCTCCAGGACCTTCCGCGCGCGGGCGGCGACCTGCTCGGGCGACTCGATCATCATCGAGCGGATGTCGAGCACGCCGACCTGCAGGCCCTTGTCCGCGGGCAGGTTCGCCATGAACTCGACGCCGGCCATCTCACGGTTCGCGTAGTCGAGGACGAACTCGTCGATCCCGGGCGTATCCCAGAAGTACGGGAGCACCGTCTGGTAGCCCTCCGGGAAGTTGGCGCTGAGGATGTCGTTCCCCCACGCGTTCCCGAAGCAGAAGTGCCAGCCGATCTTGGCGTCGACGCCCTCGGTGCACTTGCCGATCACGTCCTTGATCCAGGTGTAGTCGTTCTCGTCGCCGGTGAAGAGCGGCAGCCACGCGCCGAGATCCTCGAGCTGGAGATACGTGGCGCCCGCCTCGGCAAGCGCCTTCATCTCCGCGTTGAAGATCGGCGCCAGGGCGTAGCAGAGCTCCTGCGGGTCCTTGTAGTGCTGGAAGTAGACGTGCCAGGCGAGGTTGACCGGCCCGGCGCCGACCGAGACCTTGATCGGCTTGTCGGTGTACTTGCTGGCGATCCGGTACAGGTCGACGAGCCGGATCGGCCCGTGCGTGGCCGGCCCGTCGTTGACGACGCCGCCCCAGTCGGTGAGGAGGGCGTTGACCCTGTTGTGCTCGCTCTCCTCGGTGATCGACGGATGCTCCTCGCGCGCCGGCGCGAAGCCGCCGATCCGCTCGTACATGTACCAGCAGAAGGAGCCGATCCCGCCGACGTAGTCGTCGTAGTGCATCTGCCCGTCGGTGACGATGTCGAGCCCCGCCTCCTCCTGGTCGCGGATGACGGCGTGGGCCGCGTCGTTGAAGGCTTCCTCGTGCTCGACTTCCTTGAAGGCGACCCTGACGTCGCGGCCGCTGAGCTGCTGGTGGAACCACCGAGGCCGCGGGTAGGAGCCCACCATCGTGGTCGGCAGAACGGTGTCGACGATCTGTTTCGGCATCTGATCCTCCTGTCCCGGATCTACAGCTGGTTTACGGACACTAATTCCCTCATCCCGCCGGTGCCTCGCCTTGCCGCGTCCGCAGGCGCCCGACGGAGAGCCTGGCCGAGCGCAGCCGCTCCAGGAGCTCCGGCCCCTGGTAGAGCACGAGCGCGGCGAGGATCAGCACGCCGATCGTCATCTCCGCGTACTCGGTCGGCTGGTGGAACAGCGGCAGCACGTTGTCGATCTCCGTCAGGAAGAGCGCCGCGAGCAGCGTTCCGAAGAACGACCCGCGGCCGCCTGCGAGGCTGGCCCCGCCGAGAACGCCGGCCGCGATGCTCTCCAGCGCCTGGTTGCCGGGGATCGGATTGCCGATCTGGACCTCCGCGGCGAGGTAGAAGCCCCCGATCGACGCCATCACGGAGCAGGCGACGAACGCGGCGATCACCACCCAGTTGGTCCTGATCCCGATCCGGCGCGAAGACGTCTCGTCGAGGCCGACCGCCCGCAGCGCCATGCCGGAGCGGGTGCGGTAGAGCCAGAAGTCCCCGGCCAGCGCGAGCCCGATGACCCCGATGAACGCGAGCGGCACGAAGCTCCAGCTCGTCGTCAACGCGTCGATGGCATTGCTCGAGATCGTTCCCGAGGGATGGTCACGCAGCCAAAACGAGATCCCCTGGAGGATGCTGAGCGTGCCCAGCGTGGCGATGATCGAGGGCAGGCGGAAGACCCGGACGAGCAGCGCGTTGAAGGCGCCGACGGCGAAGCCCACGCCCACCAGCGCGAGCGCGCCCGGGATCAGCCCCCAGGTGGACGTCGTCGGCGTCATCGTGTACGAGGCGACGACGACGCACAGCGTCAGCAGGGCGCCGACCGAGACGTCGAACCCGCCGACGAGCAGCGCGCAGGTCTGGCCCATCGCGACGAGCGCGAGCGGCATCGTCGCGAGCAGCAGGTTCCGCAGGTTGTAGCTCGTCAGGAAGGCCTCCTGCCGGACCGCCGTGTAAGCGCCGACCGCGACGATCAGCGTCGTCATCAGGGCGAGCGGGACGACCCCGCGGAACCTGATCCCGGCGATCAGCGGCCGCCACACGCGCCCCGAAGCGTCATGCCGGTCTCTCCGTGACGGCCGCGCGCGCGCCGACGATCGCCTCGACGATGCGGCGCTCGCCGAGGTCCTCGCCCTGGATCTCGTCGACGATCTTCCCGCGGGAGATCACGACCACCCGGTCGCAGAGCCCCGCGAGCTCGAGCGGGTCGCTCGACTTGACGACGATCGCGACGCCGTCCCGTGCCTTCTCGCGGAGGGCGTCGTAGATGTCGAAGCGGGCGGCGACGTCCACGCCCTGCGTCGGCTCCTCGGCGAGGATCACGCTGACGCCCCCGCGCAGGAACGGGCGCGTCAGCGAGACCTTCTGCTGGTTGCCGCCCGAGAGGCTCTGCACGGGCTGCTCGATCGAGGCCATGCGAATGCTCAGGCGCTTCGCGATGTCGTCCACCGTGCGCTGCTCGCGGCGGCGGTTCAGAAAGCCGAAGCGACCCAGCCGCCGCAGGATCTGGATCGTCGCGTTCGCCCGGACGCTGAGGACGGGGAAGAGGGCTTCCCCGGTCCGGTCGCCGCTGAGCAGGACGACCCCCGCCTTCAGCGGCCCGAGCGGCGAGCGCGTATCGAGCTCGCGGCCGTTGCAGGTGGCGCTCCCGGTCGAGCGCTCCGCGCCGGCGAGCGCCCGCAGGAACGGCACCTGCCCGTTGCCCTCGGCGCCCGCGATCCCGACGATCTCGCCCTTCGCGACCTCGAGGTCGATCGGCCCGAAGCGGTCTCCCTGGAGGCCCGAGACGGCCAGCAGCACCTCGCGCTCGGCCGCGGCGTCGTGCCGCTCCGGAAACGCGAGCTGGAGCGGCCGGCCGATCATCAGCGCGACGAGGCTCTCCTCCGACATCGAGGCGGCCTCGAACGTCCCCTGGCCGACCCCGTCGCGGAGGACGGTGACGCGATCGGCGATCCCGAGCACCTCCGGGAGGCGGTGGCTGACGTAGGCGATGCCGACGCCGGCGCGGCTCTGCTCGAGCACGATCTCGTGCAGCCGCTCGCACGTCCTCCGGTCCGAACGCGGTCGTCGGCTCGTCCAGGAGCAGCACCTTCGGCCGGGCCAGCAGCGCCTTGATCACCTCGAGGAACTGCCGGTTTGCGAGCGAGAGCCTTCTCGTCGGGGCTCCCACCGGGACCTCGAGCCCGAACTCCGCGAGCTTGGCCGAGGCCCATTCCTCCATCCGTCCGTACGACGGCTGCTGGCTTCGTGGTGCGGCGAGGTAGAGGTTCTCCGCGACCGAGAGGTCGAGGACGTGCGAGTACGTCTGGTACGCCATGCCGAGGCCCAGCGTTCGCGCCTCGGTGGGAGAGCCGCGCCGGCGGAGCTGCCCGCCGATCTCGATCTCCCCGTGGTCGGGAGCGACGAAGCCGCTCGCGATCCCGAGCAATGTCGATTTCCCGGACCCGTTCTCCCCGACGAGCGCGTGCACCTCGCCGGGTCGGCACTCGAAGCTGACCTCGCGAAGCGCTTGCACCGCTCCGAAGGACTTCGACACGTCGCGAAGCGACAGAACGGGCCCGGGATTCGACATTTATGTCTGGTCGATCTCTAGTGCTCCTTCTACGGATACATCTTCTTCAGCAGGGACAGCGGGATGAGCGACGTCGCCGAGGCCTCTTGCGGATAGCCCTTGACGCAGGAGTCGCGCACTCGCTGGTTCTGCATCTGGATCGGGAAGACGATCTTCGGCGGGATCTTCGCGCCCTTCAGCTTCATCATTGCGGCCGTGAAGGCAACGCGGATCTGCGTGTTCCCCGAGGTGTAGTACCACATCTTCAGGTTGGGGTTCTTCATCTGGTCGAACGTGCAGCCCATGCCGACATCGTCGGTCCTGAGCGTGAGGATGGTGTTGAACGGCTTGCCCGCGGCCTTGTACGCCGCGACCGCACCCTGCGCCATCCCGAGGCCGTACTCGTAGCTCCAGCCCTTGATGTTCGGGTGGGCGGCGAGGATGGCCGCGACGACCGACTGCACCTTGGACGGATCCCAGTTCGTCGGCTCCTGGGCGACGACCTTGATGTTCGGGTTCAGCCTGGGCAGCTCGCACTTCTGCCAGCCCGCGGACAGCGGGTTGCCCGGGAAGCCGCCGAGGAAGGCGATCTCGCCCGACTTGACCTGCGCGTTCATGATCTGGGCGTACGCCTTGCCCAGGTTGCAGGTGTCCTCACCGACGACGGTCAGGTAGTTGGTGCCCGGCCCCGTCACGAAGCCCCAGGCGTAGGTGGCAACCGGGATGCCGGCGTCGGTCGCCTCCTTCATCACGGGCAGCATCGCGTCGCCGAAGTCCGGATAGCTGACGATCAGGCTGACGTGCTGTGCGATCGCCGCCTTGAAGTCGGCGATGCCCTGGTTCAGGTCGGAGTGGGCGCTCTTGTAGATGATCTTCCCGACGTCCTTGTACGTGAGCGCCTGGAGGATGAACTCCATCTTCGACATCTGGCGATAGACGTTTTCGCCGAACTGCTCGATGTAGGCGACCGTGAGCTTGCCGCCGGTGCCCGTGCTGCACCCGTTGTTCTTCCAGCACTGGAGTGCCAGGGCCTGGTTGACGGGCCGCTCCGATCGGCCGAGCCCCGCCAGCGCGATGTTGCGCGCAGCCGGGATGACGGGAAGCAGCCTGGCCTGGAAGAGCGTCTTTGCGAGGGTGCTCACCTTCGCCCTGTAGATCTCGCCGAAGCCGCCTCCCTTGCCGATGTAGATCGGGCCTGCGGCCTTCGCATGCTTCGCCCCGGTACTGCCGAGACCGGTCGTGGCGATCGCAAGCGCGCCCACCAGCAGGACGAGCGGGAGGGCCACCATCGCGCCCTTCCGTCTCATCGCTTTCCGAACATGCATCGTTCCCTCCTTTCCGAGCCTCAGCTCGGGTTGTTCCCTATTGCGGGTTGAGCCGGTGGTGCCTCCGACGGGCGTAGCGCCCGCCCGAGCAGCGACGCCACGCGGTCGCCGGAAATCAGCATCCCGGCGATGATCGCAGCACCGAAGACGATGTACTGGAGTGCCGTCGACAGCCCCAGGATCAGGAGCATCTGCGTGAGCAGGGTCAAGGCGAGTGCGGCGACCCACGTCGACGTCGCGCTTGCCAGCCCGCCGGAGAGCGCCGCCCCCGCGATCACGACAGCGGCGATCGGAGCGAGCAGGTATCCGGCGCCGAAGGCCGGGTCGATGTTGATGCGGATCCCGGCGAGCAGGATCGTCGCCATCGCGTACAGCGTCCCGGCGGCGGTGTAGGCGAAGACGACGTGCGTGCGGACGCGCAGTCCGGCCAGCCAGGCTGCCGTCGGGTTCGCGCCCACGGCCTGGAAGCGCCGGCCCGGGGCGGAGTACCGAAGCAGGAACGCAACTGCGAGCGTGATCCCGGCGCCCATCCAGAACACGGTGCTGATGTCGAGCGGCTTGCCGGCCGCCCAGGACGACAGCGCCGGCGGCACCTGGAGCGAGTTCGTGTTCTCGCTCGCATAGTGCAGGCTCCAGGCGGCCACGATCTGCCCGACGGCAAGGGTGACGATCAGCGGGTTCAGCCGCACGATCCCGACCAGGATCCCGTTGACCAGGCCGACGCCCGCGCCGAGGCCGAGGCAGGCGAGCAGCCCGAGCCACAGGCGGCCGTCCTGCCCGAGGCTGACTCCGACGATCAGGTTCCCTGCGAACGACATCACGCCGGGCGTGGAGAGATCGATGCCGGCCTGCATGATCACGAGCATCTGGCCGAGCGCTGCGACCGCGAGCACCGACATGTACGGCAGTACGTACGCCCAGGACGTGTTCTGGAGCGCCCTCGGCGCGATGATCGCCGCAACCAGCAGGAGCACGCCGGTGGCGAGCCAGATGGGCAGGAAGCGGCCGGCGACGACGACGCTTGCGAAGTGATGGCGAGCCGCGGGCAGAAGCCAATTTTGCTCAGGTTCGGAGAAGGGTGTCAACCGAGGCCGAACGCGGGGTGTTTACGTCCGCTGCACACGTGTCAGCGGAAGCCGCGCGCTACAGCGAGCCGGGCTCCTCGAGCAGCTCGCGGACGCGCCCGAGAAAGACGGCCGCCTCGGCGCCGTAGAGGATCCGGTGGTCGCAGACGAGCGTCGCGCTCATCAGCGGGCGGACGACCAGTTCGCCGTCGGTGCCGACGGCCGGCCTAGGCTCCACGGCGCCGACCGCGAGAATTGCCGCCTGCGGCGTGTTCAGCAGAGCTTCGAAGCGCCGCACGCCGTGCATGCCGAGATTCGAGATCGTGAAGGTGCCCCCGTCGAGGTCGGCCGGCGTGAGCTTCCCCGCCCGGGCCTTCTCCGCGAGGTCGCGCGTCTCGGCGCGGATGTCCTGGAGCGATTTCCCGTCCGCTGCGCGAACGACCGGGACGAGGAGCGCGTCCTCGGCCGCCACTGCGATGCCGATGTTGATCTCGGTCGCGTAACGGAATCCCTGCTCGCTGAAGGCCGCGTTCACGCGTGGGTGCTCACGCAGCGCGACGGCGCACGCCTTGACGACGAGGTCGTTGAAGGACGGCTTCGGGTCGAGCGACGCTCGCCGCTCGGTTGCCGCCGTCATGTCGACCTCGACCTCGACCGCGAACGTCGGGACGGCCGCGGCCTCGAGCATGTGGCGCGCGACAGCCTGCTGGACGCGCGAGAGCGGCTCGGGCGCCGGCGCCGGGGCTCTCTCCGCCGGCAGCCTGCTCGACGTCCTCCCTGGTGATCATCCCGTTCGGGCCGCTCCCCTGGACGGCTGTCAGGTCGACGCCGCGCTCGGCCGCGATCCGCTTCGCGATCGGCGAGGCGTTCACGCGCGCGGCCCGGGCGGCGCGGGGTGCAGCCTCCGCCGGGGCCTCGGCCTCGATCCCGGCCGGAGTCGCGGCGGCGGCAGGTGCGGCTGCCTGCTCCTCGCCCGGCGAGCCGATTCGCGCGATCGGCGCGCCGATCGGGGCCGTCTCGCCCTCGGCGACGAGGATCTGGAGCAGCGTCCCGTCGCTCTCGGACTCGTACTCCATCGTCGCCTTGTCCGTGTCGATCTCGACGAGCGGCTGGCCGCGTGTGACCTCGGCGCCCTCGGCGACGAGCCACTTTGCGACCGTTCCCTCCTCCATCGAGTCGGAGAGGCGGGGCATGACGATGTCGACCGCCATTCATCCTCCTCGAGAAGCGGAAACGAGCGAGGTGTTAAGTTAACAAAACACTCGCTGAACGCATTTGGGAGGGCGCATGCAGGTCGCCGTGCTCGGACTGGGGAAGATGGGGGAGCAGATCGCGCAGCGGCTGCTCGACGCGGGCCACGAGCTGTGCGTCTGGAACAGGACGGCGGACAGGGCAAGCGGGCTGGCCGCGGCGGGGGCCAGGGTGCTCTCGTCGCCCCGCGAGGCGTGCGAGGCCGCCGAGGTCTGCGTGACGATGGTGCTCGACGACCGGGCCCTGGTGGACGTCACGAACGAGCTGTTTGCCGAGCCCCGCGAGGGAGCGGTGCTCGTCGACATGAGCACGGTCTCACCCGCAGCGTCCCGTCAGGTCGCCGACGCGGCCGTGGCGGCCGGTGTCGCGTATCTCCGCGCTCCCGTCAGCGGCAACCCGTCGGTCGTCGCGGCCGGGAATCTCGGGATCATGGTCTCCGGCGACGAGGAGGTCTTCGGGCGGACTGAAGCGCTCCTGCGCGACATCGGGCCGAACGTCTTCTACGTGGGGCCGGGAGAAGAGGCCCGCGTGCTGAAGCTGGCGCTGAACCTGATGATCGCCGGGAACGCGCAGCTGATCGCCGAGGCGCTCGTCCTCGGCGAGGCCAACGGGCTCGACCGCGCGAAGATGCTCGAGGTGATGGGGGCGAGCGCGGCCGGCTCGCCGTTCGTCAAGTACAAGAGCGCAGCGCTCGTGCAGGACGACTACACCGCGACCTTCACCGGCTACGCGATGTGGAAGGACCTGACGATGGCGCTTGCCGCCGCCCACGACGCAAGCGCCCCGTTGCCCGTCACTGCGACGATCCAGCAGCTCGTCGAGGGCTGCATCGGCTCGGGTTGGGGCGAGCTCGACCTGATGGCGCTGCTGCCCAGGCTGCGGCGCGAGGCCGGGCTCGAGCCCGGGCTGTCCTAGCTCTCGGAGCTGGGCTCGGCGTCGAACCTGCCTCTGCGGCTGTCGTCCTGCCGCCCGACCACGACCCACACGCCGCGCACTGGCTCGTCGCCGCGATTCGTCAAATGGTGCGGCACCGTGGAGTCGAACGAGATCGAGTCGCCCGGGCCGAGGACGTAGTGGTCGAAGCCGACCGTGACCTCGAGCGTGCCGCTGAGGATCAGCCCGTACTCGTGGCCCGAGTGACGGATCGACCGGTTGCCTTCGCTCGAGGCGCCGCCGACGTCGTAGGTGACGAACAGGAAATCCAGGTCGTGGTCCGGGCCCGGCGTCAGCCGTTCCCAGCGGACATCCGACTCGAGGTCGATCGTCGCGCGGCTGTCGGCCCGCTGGACGTGCCGTTCCGCACTGCTTCTGACCAGTGGACCGTGGAGAGGGAGTTGCCGCCGCGGGCGGGGCAGCCGGCGGCGTCGGCTTCGGCGCGCCGAAGAGCTCGTCCAGCGACATCCCGAGCTCGCTGACGATCGAGTACAGCGTGCTCACGGACGGGCGCGACTTGCCTGTCTCGATCTGCGAGATCGCGCTCGGTGAGACGCCCAGCCGGCGCGCCAGCTCACGCAGGCTGAGCCCGCGCTGCTCGCGGTAGGCCCTCAGGCGGGGCCCGACGTCCTCCTCGAGCGGGGGCCGCGCCGACCGCCGGGCCGCGCGCTGCGGTGCCTGCTTCGCCACCGCGCGATTGTACTCACGTTCAGCACTGCTTGACAGGGCGGGTTATTGTTCTCCGCATGGCGGAGCTCGAGTTCCGTGACGCCCTGCGGGAGGCGCTCGACGAGGAGCTGGAGCGCGACGAGCGCGTGGTGTTCATCGGCGAGGACGTCGCCGTGGCCGGCGGTGTCTTCGCGGTCACGCCCGGGCTGCTCGAGAAGCACGGCGCCCATCGTGTGATCGACACGCCGATCTCGGAGCTCGCCCTGGCCGGCGCTGCGTACGGAAGCGCGATCACGGGCCTGCGGCCCGTCGTCGAGATCATGTTCGCGGACTTCCTCCCGCTCGTCATGGACAGCCTGATCAACCAGGCGACGAAGTACTGGTACCTCTCGAACGAGAAAGGCACCGCGCCGATCGTGATCCGGTCCGCGTGCGGTGCCGGCGGGCGGTTCGGGGCGATCCATTCGCAGATGCCCGTTTCCTGGCTGCTCGGCGTACCGGGCTTGAAGATCGTTTGCCCCTCCACCCCGGGCGACGCCAAGGGCCTGCTGAAGTCGGCGATCCGCGACGACAACCCCGTCCTCTTTCTCGAGCACAAGCGGCTCTACTCGCTGAAGGGAGAGACGAACGGCGAGCCGATCCCGCTCGGCCAGGCGGCGGTCGTGCGCGAGGGCGCCGACCTGACGATCGCGACCGCGATGAAGAGCGTGCACGACGCGCTCGCGGCCGCCGAGACGCTCTCCGCGGAGGGGATCGAGGCGACGGTGATCGACCTGCGGACGCTGCGGCCGCTCGACGTCGACACGGTGGTCTCGTCGGTCGAGGCGACGAACCGGCTGCTGGTCGTCGAGGAGGGGCCTGCGACGGGAGGCTGGGCCGGCGAGGTGCTCGCGCAGGTGACCGAGCGGGCGCTCGGCCAGCTCGATGTGGCGTGGCGGCTGACGACGCCGGACCTGCCGATCCCGTACAGCCCGCCGCTCGAGGATGCATTCCTGCCCGGCCCCGACGCGATCGTCGAGTCCGTCCGCGCGCACCTCTCCTAGTGACGATGACTCAGTCGCACTTAGATGGCTCTCGTAGCTGGACCGCGCCTGAATCTCGAGCTTACGGTAGACGTGCGAGAGGTGCGTCTCGACGGTCTTCGGGGTGACGAAGAGCGCCTGCGCGATCTCGCGGTTCGTCTGCCCGTCGGTCGCCATTTGGGCGACCCGCCGCTCGCTCGGGGTGAGCGAGTCGACTCCGCTGCGAACGAGGCGACGGGGCCGCGCCCCCGTCGCGAGGGCTCGGCGTGCGTGCGTTCAGCCAGAACGATCGCGCCACAGCGACGCGCGAGCTCGAGCCCTTCCTGGAGGTGGGAGCGGGCTTCGGCGCGCTGGTTGGCGCGACGGAGAGCCGCGCCCAACTCCGTTGAACGACTTCGCCCGCTCGAGCTGCGCCTGCGACGCTGGCGAGCACGTCCACCGACTCGCGGAGGAGCTCGAGACCCTCGTCGCCGCCTTCGACGAGCCCGGCGGCCCGCAGTGCGACGCCGAGCGGGCGCGGGTTCCCCAGCGGCGAGCAAGCTCGATCTCCTCCCCGACGAGCCGGCGGGCCTCTTGCCGATCGCCCAGGCCGAGTGTCGCGAGCGCTGCCTCGGGAGCGCCACGCCGAATAGCTCGGATTGTGGATCCCGAAGGATCGGATGCTTTCGCCTGCCGCGAGAAGATCGGCAAGTCCTTGCGTTACGTCCCCGCTAGCGATGCGAAGCCGCGCGCGAGGGTCGAGTAATTGCGCTGTCTGCCACGTGTGATGATCCTCCGGCGTGCCGGCGAGGTCGAGCGTCTCGAACCGCTTCGGCGAGTTCGCCACGCTCGGCAAGCGCCTCGGCCACGCAGGCATAGGTGAAACCGAGCGGAGAAGCGGCGTCCAGGGCCGCTCTGGCGTCGGCTTCGGCCTCCAACAAGTCGCCGCGGCGAAGCAGCGCGAAGGCACGGAACGACGACGCATGCGCGAACGCGAAGGCAGAGCCCTGCCTGCGGGCGAGCTCGAGCCACTCCGTGTACAAGCGCACAGCGGTATCGAGCTCGTCGAGGCTCAAGAGCACCGCGACCGCCACCACGTACCCCTGGAAGCTCTCGCCACCGAGAAGGAGGCCACCGGCGAGAGCGCGCTGCACGATCTCCCGCGCCCGGTCGCGCGATTCGCCGGCTCGCGCGAGCTCCGAAGCAACCAGCACCATCAGGAAACGGCCACCAAGACTGTCCTCGGTCGCTCGATCGGCAATCCGGGCAAGCCTTTCGCGAGCCATCGGGTACAGGCGAGCGTCGAACCGCGCCCACATGATCAGCTCGGCCTCGAGCCGCTGCGTGAGAGCCGCTTCGCTGGGATCGAGGCCTTCGATCGTTCGCTGGAGGCCGTCTGCAGCTTCGAACAGATCAATGTCCTCGGCGAAGTACGCATTGGCGAGCGCGAGCGCAACCTCTGCCGAGGGCGGCTGCTCCTCGCACGAGCTCGTGCGCCTCTCGAAGGTGACCTAGCGCGCCGGGCAAGCCGGAGCGAAGCTCGGCCGAGCCGAGCTCGAACACGACGTCGGCCCGCTGGTGTGCATCGGGAGGCTCTGCCAGCGCGCGCTCGAGATACAACCTGGCTACGTCGTCCGCGCCCTCGTCAGTTGCTCGCCGCGCTGCTTCGCGCAAGGTTGCGACGACCGAAGCACGGGCTTGCGGCGGGACGTTGAGCAGGTGCGCGGCGACCCGTTGAGCAGGAGCACCTGCTGTCGCCGAGCAGCTCCGCCGCTCGCTCATGGCCGCGCTCGCGCTCGGCCTCGCTCAGGTCGGCGTACACCGCGGTGCGCAGAATCGGGTGTGCAAACGCGAGCGGCCCGCGAGGGCGGAGGACGTCGGATCGGGCGAGCTCGGCTGCGGATACGGCGGCTGCCTTCGGATCCAGTCCGGCGAGCGCGGCAACAAGCTGCAGGTCGCGCTCCTCGCCCAGGATCGCGACCGCGCAGGCCAAGGCCTCGGCCTCCGGGCCGAGGCGGCGAAGCCGCTGCAGCGTCGAAGCGAGAGAGCGACTCCGGCCCGAGCTCGCGGACACGTGCGGCCGCGCTCGCGGTCGGCTCGATCTGTCCGCCAGTATGGCGTGGAGGAGCTCGTTGAGCAGGAAAGGATTGCCCGTGCACGACGCGTGCACCGTCTCCACGAACTCCTCGGCGGGATCGCTCTCCGAGCCTGCTCGCGGATGAGTTGCGCGACGGCGTCGAGGCTGAGCGGCGCCACGCGAACGACCGTGGCGAGCGGCTCCGACTCGAACGCGTCGAGGACAGCCGCGTCGATGTCGGGTTCTCCCGTCCGAACGCAGACCGCGACTGCCACCGGAAGCCCTTCGAGTCGGCGGGCGAGTAGGAGAGGAAGCGCAGCGACGGTGAGTCGCACCACTGGATGTCGTCCACTGCGAGCAGCACAGGGCCCTAGCTCGGCGAGGTTGGCGGTCAACCAAAAGAGACCGTGGAGCGTGGTGTGCGAGGCGTCCTCTCCGCGGGCGAGCCAACCGTCGGGTCTCGCCGAATTCGAAGAGCGGCGAGGCGAGGCGCGCTGCGCCGGCGAGGAGGCGTGCGCGCTCCTCGTCGTCGGACGCGGCGAGACGTGCTTCGAAGAGCTGGCGGACGACGCCGTACGAGAAGTCTCGCTCGAGCTCGCCCCCTCGGGCACGCAACACCTGGAAGCCCAGGCTCTCCGCCGCTTCGCATGCGGCGCTGAGCAGTCGCGACTTGCCTATGCCCGGCGCCCCCTCGAACAACACGAGCGCTCCTCGCCCGTCTCGGGCTTCGCCGAGCAGCAGTTCGACGAGCGCGAGCTGCTCCTCCCGCTCCAGCAAGGGGGCGGTCCGTGCGTGCTGCTCACCCGTCGCATATTGGCGGTTGTCCCGAAGCGACGACAAACGGTACGGCCACCGAGGAAACGTTCAGGGGTTCTTTCGGGGGCGTCCCCTGTCGCGAATGCACGCCTGCGTCAGCCAAGGTAAGCACACCTGCAGTAACAGTCGAGCCGAAAGGAGTCGAGCCGTGAACGTTTCCACAACCATTTCGACCACAATCCAGATCAGGCGAGGACACCTGGTCGGGTTCATCGTCGCCGCCGTCGCTCTGGCAGCCGCGATCACCTGGCTTCTCGTCACCTTCGCGTTCGAGTCAAGCGGGGGGCAAACGCAGCACGCCTCGTGCGCTGACGCCGGCGGACACCCAGGCGATCCAATTTCCGCCCGGACTACCGTGCAATGTTCCCGTGACGCAAGCCATCCGAGACCTTCTGACTGCCCCAGCGAGTATCTCGCCGTCTCGTTGTGACGCAGCCCGAGTCCCCGGGCTGGTGAGGTAGTGGGGGGCGGCGCTACGGCCGCCCCCCATCCGGTCAGCGGATTCCCTGGTCTATCCGACGGGCGCGAAGTCAGCCGCCGACGCTGATAAAGAACACCCCTCGCTCTCCGGCACAGCCGACGCCGACCGACCGAAGCCCTAGTCGCAGGCGACAGGATCGCGGAGCGTCGTCAGAACGTCGGCTTCGCCGCCATGTCCAGCACGACGAGGACGAGCAGCGCCGTGTCGAAGCGGAAGATCGTGAACAGGCGCTTGACGCGTCTCGCCACCTCGGGCGACTCCGGCCCGAACTCCTGAGCGGCCCGGTCGATCCGGCCGAGCTCGGGACCGACGAAGGTGATGCCGATCGTCATTGCCAGCGCCCAGCCGACGACGCCGAAGATCACCCAGAACTGATCCCACGGCGTGCCGGACTTCTCGATCAGCGCGACACCGAAGCCGAAGACGAAGAAGAGAGCAGGCGTGTACACGCGGGTGCCGATCCACGTGCCCATGCGGCCGAGCGCGGCGAGGGTCGGGCCGTCCCGTTTCTGCTCGAAAACGATTCCGAGCGTGGTCAGGGTGATGTCGCCGCCGACCCAAAGGGTGACGGACAGGATGTGGAGCGCGAGGTAAATCTGGTACGAGCCCGGCGCGTACCAGAGGAAGACGATCGCCCCAGCGAGGACGAGTGCGCCGGCAAGCAGCGTGTCGAGGGTGATCGGGGGCGTGAACCGTCTCGACCCGGCGGGCGCGGCTGCCTCGTCCATCGGGCGATTATGGGATATTCGCCGGACTGGTATGTGGACATCGTTGGTAGGCAGAGGGGCCATCCTCGTCGGCCTGATCTGCGGGCTCCTGGCGGTCTCGCTGCCGTTCGTCTCCGAGGGGAGCTCGCGTTACGCCGACGACGGGACTGCGGCGGCGTTCCTGATCGTGCTGCTTGCGCTGACGAGCTGGTTCCCGGCGGAAGTCGGAACCGCAAGACTCTGCATCGTTCTCGGCGGCGCGGCGTTCGGCTTCTTCCTCTTCCTTCCGGCGACATTCGCGTTCGACGGGCTCGGCTCCCTCGGCCCGAGCGGCTGGCTCGGCCTCTGCACCGTGCTGATCCCTGTCGGCGTCATCTTCGCCGAACCGCTTGCGCCTTCTGCCCGCGATCGAGGGGTCGGCGAGGCGATCGGCCTGCTCGGGATCGGGTTGCTCCTGGCGGGGATCTGGCTCCCGTACGGGAGCGGTGGACCGAGCGCCTGGAACGAATCGTCGTCCGGCCATGCCCTCGGGCTACTGATGCTGCTGCTCGCGGTGCTCGACGCAGCACTCCTGGTGGCGCCGGGGCTGGCGGATTTGCAGCTGCTCACGGCCGCTGCGACCTTCGGCCTGCTCGGCGCCCCCCTGATCATCTCGGCGTTCGATCAGTTCGGATCGCTCGGAGCCGGGGCCTGGCTTCAGGCGTGCGCCGGGGTGCTGATCCTGGTCGCCGCTGCGGGCTGGCCGGCGCTGGCGCGCTACTCGCCGGCGAGGCTCTCCCAGTCGCCGAGGTAGCGGAACTGGTGGCGTGACGGCGGCTGCGGCGCCTGCGTCTCGAGCCATCTGACGGGCGCGTCCGAGCGGTTGGTCAGCTCGTGCGTGCTGCCGACGCCGCTCCAGAAGTAGTCGCCGGGGCCGAACGTGTGCAGCTCGCCGTCGAGGTCTCCCTCGAGCTGTCCCTCGATGATGAAGAAGCCTTCCTCGAAGGCGTGGTCGTGGTCCTTGATCCCGCCGCCGGGCACGTACTGGAGCGCCATCAGGACGAACTGGCTCGCCCCGAAGTCCTGGTTCACGAGCAGCAGGACGGAGGCGCCGCCGACGTTCGTACCCGCGCCGGCGAGGATGTTGCCGCTCGGCTCGGGCAGGTCGCCGACGTCGAAGTGGCCGCGGCGGTACGGCACTTCCGGAGTCGCGCCCGCGCCGTCGCTGAAGACCGTGTCCTCGAAGCGCGCGCCGGGGTTCGGCGCGCTCACCTCCAGCCACGTCGCCGAGGTCGTGGACGCCACAGCGTGCGGCACGCCGAGCTCGATCCAGAGGAAGTCGTCCGCTCCGAGCGCCTCATGCGTCCCGGCGACGTCGACCGCGAGCGAGCCCGAGAGGACGTAGAGCGCCTGCTCGAACGCGTGCAGGTGCCGCTCGATCCGCCCCCCGGGCTCGAGCTCGCAGTGCACGACGGAGTGGTGGACGGTGCCGCGGTCGCGGTCGAAGAGGGGCCGGCGGGTCAGCCCGGCCGCGTGGCCTGCGAACGGTCCGTCGTCCGCGGCCGTCTCGGCGAGCCTGCCAACCAGGTGCATCGCTAGCTCGTCGTGGGGGCGAACTCGGTCGCCTGCTGGGCCGGATCCGGGAACGGCGCCGCGAGCGCCGCTGCCTCGATCGCGTCGAGCTCGGCGACAACGTCGGCCTCGACCGCATCCAGCTCCTCGTGCGAGACCCCGTCGCCGGTCAGCCGTGCCCGCGCGACGACGAGCGGGTCGCGCTCGCGCCAGCTGTCGAGCTCGCCCTCCGGACGGTACTTCCCGGGGTCGCTGCGCGAGTGGCCGACGAAGCGGTAGGTGAACGCCTCGATGAACGCCGGCCCCTTCCCGGCCCGGACGTCCTCGAGCGCCGTTCCGGCCGCCTCCTGCACCGCCCACAGGTCGTTGCCGTCGACGATCTGCGCGGGCAGCTCCATTGCCTCGACGCGACTGATCGCGGTGCCCGCGGTCACGTCCTCCGACCGCGTGTACTCCCCGTAGACGTTGTTCTCGCAGACGTACAGCGCCGGCAGCGAGAAGACCTTTGCGAAGTTGAGGCACTCGTAGAAGTAGGCCTGGTTGACGGCGCCGTCGCCGAAGAACGCGACCGCGACGTTGCCCGTCCCGCGCAGGGCGAGCGCGGCGCCGGTTGCCGCCGCGATGCTGCCGCCGACGATCCCGTAGCAGCCGAGCAGTCCGTGCTCCGGGTCGATCACGTTCATCGAGCCGGCGCGACCGCCGCACACTCCGGTCGCGCGGCCGAGCAGCTCGTCCATCAGCTTCTGCGGCTCGAGTCCGAGGGCGAGCGCGTGCCCGTGGCCGCGGTACGTCCCGCCGACGCGGTCGCCGTCGCGGAGCATGCTCGCCACCCCGACCTCCGTCGCCTCCTGGCCGGAGCACAGGTGCGTCGTCCCGTGCACGTGGCCTTTGAGGAAGAGCGACTGCACGCGCTCCTCGAAGCCGCGGATCAGGTGCATCCGCCGGTAGTGGGCGAGAACGGTCGCCTGGTCGGCGTCGGCAGGTGCGCGGACGTCGGTCACGACGGAGACGTCTCGAGCTCGGCGAAGTCGGCGCCGCGGGTGTAGATCCGGCCGCAGACGAGGAGCTCGTCCGCCGGAAACCGCGTCAGGATCTCGCAGCCGTCGGCCGTGACCAGGACCTCTTCCTCGATCCGTGCCGCCGACCGGCCGTCGCTCGCCGGGCAGTACGTCTCGAGGGCGAAGACCATGCCCTCCTCGATCTCCACCGGGTCCTCGAAGGAGTGCAGGCGCGAGATCATCGGCGACTCGTACAGGCCGACACCGAGGCCGTGCCCGAACTGGAGGCCGAAGCACGACTCCTCGCTCGCAAAACCGAGCTCCTCGGCGGTCGGCCAGACCTCGGCGATCTTGTCCGTGGTCATCCCGGGCCGCACGAGGTCGATCGCATCGTCGAGCCACGTGCGGCATTGGCGGTACGCGTCGACCTGGCTCGCCGAGGCGCTGCCGACGCAGAACGTGCGGTAGTAGCACGTCCGGTAGCCCATGAACGAGTGGATGATGTCGAAGAAAGCCTGGTCGCCCGGCCGGATCAGCCGGTCGGAGAAGACGTGCGGGTGCGGGTTGCAGCGGTCGCCGGAGACGGCGTTGATCGCCTCCACGTGCTCGGAGCCGAGCTCGAAGAGCAGCTTCATCGCCTCCGCCACGATCTCGTGCTCGCGCACGCCGGGCCGCAGCAACTCGTAGATCCGCTCGTAGACCGCGTCGACGATCGCGGCCGCGTGTTCGAGCAGCGCCTGCTCGTCCTCGGTCTTGATCTTCCGCGCCGAGAGCATCACCCGCTGCGCGTCGGTGGTCGCGACGCCGGCGCGGTGGAGCGCTTGCAGCGTGACCATGTCCGACATGTCGATGCCCACCTGCTCGCCCTGCAGCCCCCGCTCCTCGAGCTCGCGGACGATCTTCGCCGCCATCGCGTCCGGAACGCCGGTCTCCTCCGGCATCGCCCCGCGCATGCTGGTCACGCCGGCGCGCCAGCTCGACTCGGGCAGCCACGGCGCGTACAGCTGGTGGTGGCGGGCGGCGGAGCCGAAATCCCAGAGGATCGGGTCGGAGTCGCGGCAGAGCAGCACGAAGCGCGCGTTCTTGTCGCGCGCCCACTCGCCGATGTGCGAGCTCGTCACGTAGCGGATGTTGTTGGGGTCGAAGAGGAGGAGCGCGCCGAGGTCCGACGCCGCCAGCGCGGCCTTGGCCCGTTCCATTCGCTCCCGGCGCAGGCGGGGGAAGTCGACCCGCTGTTCCCAGTCGACCGCCATCGTGGCGCCGCGCGAGGCAATGGTCATGCGCTTGCTCCTTCCGGTCCCATCGGGTGTTCAAGAACGGTAAACATGCATTGGACGAAGCGTCAAGTAGTGCGTGACGGTCCTGCGTCGTATTCTTCCGGCCGTGAACAACGACGTTCCGGTCCTGATCGCGGGCGGGAGCCTCGTCGGGCTCTCGGCGGCGGTCTTCCTCGGGCAGCGGGGTGTTCCGTCCCTGGTGGTCGAGCGCCACGTCGGGACCGCGATCCACCCGCGCGCGGCGCTCGTCAACCAGCGCACGATGGAGACCTATCGCGCGGTCGGGATCGAGCCGCCGATCGAGGAGGCGGCCGCGCGCGAGTTCGTCCAGAACGGAGCGATCGTGTCGGTCGAGAGCCTGGGCGGCAAGGAGCTCGACTGGTACTTCCGGGAGATCAACGAGGGCGTCGAGGACCTCAGCCCCTCGGCCCGGGTGTTCATCACCCAGATCGGCCTGGAGCCGGTCCTGCTCGACAAGGCACGCGCGGGCGGCGCCGAGGTGCAGTACGCATCGGAGGTCGTCGACGTCTCGCAGGACGGCGACGGGGTGACGGCCCGCATCCGGCCGCGTGACGGCGGAGACGAGCGGACCGTGCGGGCGCAGTACCTGATCGCCGCCGACGGCGCGCACAGCCCGATCCGGCGGCGGCTCGGGGTCGAGATGCTGGGCCACGGCAGCTTCTCGGACAGCATCACGATCTACTTCCGCGCCGACATCCGCGAATTGCTCGGCGACCGGAACCTGAGCGTGATCTACGTCTTCCATCCCCGGCTCGTCGGCTTCTTCCGCTTCTCGATCGACGGTGACGCCGGCTTCCTCGTCGTCAACGCGACGATCGACGAGGAGGGCAACCGCTCGACGGCGATCGGCGAGGACATGAGCGAGGAGACCTGCATCGGTTACGTCCGCCTTGCGCTCGGAGCGCCCGACCTGCCCGTACAGATCGAGAACGTCCAGCGCTGGTCGGCGACCGCCGACTGGGCGGAGCGCTTCGCCGAGGGCCGCATCCTGATCGCGGGCGACGCGGCGCACGTGATGCCGCCGACCGGAGGCTTCGGCGGGAACACGGGCGTCCAGGACGCGTTCGACCTGGCGTGGAAGCTCCAGTACGTGCTGGACGGCACCGCGAGTCCCGGCGCTGCTCGGCACCTACGACGCCGAGCGCCGTCCGGCGGGCGAGTTCGCCGTCGAGCAGGCCTACACGCGCTACGTGCTCCGGCTCGATCCCGGCCTCGGCAAGGATAACCTGCAACCGATCGTCCCCGAGGACGCGGTCGAGCTCGGCTACCGGTACCGGTCCGACGCGATCCAGGCCGCCCCGGACGACGACGGGCTCGTCTGGGAGGACCCGCACGCGCCGACGGCGCGGCCCGGGACGCGGGCGCCCCATCTGGACGTCGAACGGGACGGCAGCCCGGTCTCGACGCTCGACCTCTTCGGACGGGACTTCGTCCTCCTCGCCGGCGCCGACGGACAGGCCTGGTGCGAGGCGGCGGCGTCGGCCGGGAAGGAGCTCGGCGTCGGCGTGGAGGCGCTACAGGGACGGGGCGGACTTCGGCTCGGACCGCTTCGCCGAGCTCTACGGCGTCGGTTCGGCCGGCGCCCTGCTCGTTCGCCCGGACGGCTTCGTCGCGTGGCGTGCCGCCGACGCGTCCGAGGACGCGGCAGCCGAGCTCCGCGGTGCGCTCGCCCGCGCCCTGCTGCGCTGAAGCCTCAGACCGCGGCGACCGGCTCGGCGAACTCGGCCGCGAACTCCTCGACCGGCCATTCCGGGCCCGGAACCTCGTGCTTCAGCCTGGCCACGACGCGCCCGTGGTCGACCCGCGCCGGGAAGTCGTGGATCGGGAGCACGAAGGTGCCGGAGTTGAGCGCCTTCTTGATCGCCGCCTTCTCGCCGCGCTTCGTCAGCGTGTGGTTGCCGGTGGTCTGCGGCTCGAAGGCGAGCACCTGGTGCCACGGCTCGACGATCTGGTTCTGGATGTCGTAGATCACGTCGCCGCAGATGCAGGCCGTGCCCTCGGCGGTCTCGACGAGGATGTTCATCGAGCCCTCCGTATGCCCGCCCGCGGCCTCGCAGACGATCCCGTCGTAGATCTCGTCCGGGCCGGAGAGCTCGAGGTCGAGCAGGCGGAGCGCCCCCGGCGTGTGCAGCCGGTCGATGTGGTGCTTCACGTACTCCGCCGGGTACTGCTCGCCCATCAGCCCGGAGGCGGAGTGCTCGAGCTCGCGCCGGTTCATCACGACGGGCGTCGTCATCGGGAAGCGCTCGTCCTGGCCGGCGTGGTCGATGTGGCAGTGGGTGTGGAGCACCGCGGCGACGTCCCCGATCGAGACGCCGTGCGCCCCGAGTGCGTTCTCGAGCTGCATGTCCTCGTCCACCCGGCCCTGCATCCCGAGGCGCCCCATGATCTCGGGGTCGCGGGCGCCGGTGTCGACGAGGATCGGCCCCGCCGGGTTGCCCAGGATCAGGATGCCCCAGGTGTGCACCCAGATCGGCGTTCCCATGTTGTGGCCGAGGACGAGGAAGCTCGACTCGACGAAGACGTCGGTCAGCGAGAGGAGCTTGAGCTCGTGTGCAGGCATTACGGGTCTAGATACGCCTCTGGGCAGGCATTGTCAACGCGCTACAGTCGCGGCATGGCATTCGAGTCGATCGAGGCGCTCGAGACCGCGCTGAGCGAGTCCGACTACCTGCCGGACCGCGGCCTGGCGACCGCGCTCTACCTCTCGCTGCGGCTCGAGAAGCCGTTGCTGCTCGAGGGCGAGGCGGGGGTCGGCAAGACCGAGGCGGCGAAGGCGCTCGCCCGCAGCGCTCCCGGCCCGGTTGATCCGCCTCCAGTGCTACGAGGGCCTCGACGTCGCGCACGCCGTCTACGAGTGGAACTACTCGCGCCAGCTGCTGCACATCCGCGCGGCGCAGGAGGGGACGGTGCACGAGGAGGAGCTCTTCGGGCCCGAGTTCCTGATCCGGCGGCCGCTGCTGGAGGCGATCGAGAGCCCGGAGCCGGTCGTGCTCCTGATCGACGAGATCGACCGCGCCGACGAGGAGTTCGAGGCCTTCCTGCTCGAGGTGCTCTCCGACTTCCAGATCACGATCCCCGAGGTCGGCACGATCGCCGCGGCGCGGCGGCCGAGCGTGATCCTGACCTCGAACCGCACGCGCGAGCTGCACGACGCGCTCAAGCGGCGCTGCCTCTTCCACTGGATCGGGCATCCGACCCTGGAGCGCGAGATCGACATCGTCGTGATGCGGGTGCCGGGGATCCCCGCTCGGCTCGCGGCGCAGGCGGCGACGTTCGTGCGCGGCCTGCGCGGCCTCGACCTGGCGAAGCCGCCGGGGGTGGCGGAGACGATCGACTGGGCGCAGGCGCTCGACGGCGCTCGGGCGGCAAGACCTCGACGCCGAGATCGTCGAGCAGACGCTCGGCTCGGTGCTGAAGTACCACGAGGACCTCGAGACCGTCCGCGACGCTGCGCTCGCGATGCTGGTCGAGGAGGCCCGCGCTGCCGGCTGATGCGCTCGTCCGGCAGGTGGTGACGTTCGGCCGGGTGCTTCGCGAGGCCGGGCTGGAGGTCGGGCCGGGCCGCGTGATCGACGCGCTGCACGGCCTCGACGCGGTCGAGCTCGAGCGGCGCGACGACGTCTACTGGGCCCTGCGCCAGACGCTCGTCTCCCGTGCCGAGGATCTCGAGGCGTTCGACCGCGCGTTCGCGGCGTGGTTCCTGCGCGCGCCCGAGCTGGCGCCCCCGCGGACGCCGACGACGGATCGGCGCCGCGTCGCCAAGGCGGACTCGCGGGACGGCACCGACGAGGTTGCCGAGGCCGGCGCCGAGGACGACGAGCGCGCCGCCGGGTGGAGCGCCGACGAGCTGCTCCGCCAGAAGGACTTCTCCGAGCTGAGCCCCGAAGAGCTCACGAAGTTGCGGCGGCTGATCGCCGAGCTCGCGCGCGCCCGCCCACTGCGGCGTTCGCGCCGCCTCCGCCGCCACCCGCGGGGCGACACGCTCGACATGAGACGCCTCGTCCGGAAGTCGCTCGCCACCGGCGGCGACCCGGTCGACCGCGCGTTCCGCTCGCGGCTCGAGACCCACCGGAAGCTGATCGTCCTCTGCGACGTCTCCGGCTCGATGGAGCCGTACTCGCGCGCGATCCTGCTCTTCGTCCACGGCCTGCTCGAGAGCGGGCGCGGCGTGGAGGCGTTCGCGTTCGGGACGCGGCTGACGCGGCTGACCGAGGAGCTCTCCGGGCCCGATCCCGAGAAGGCGCTCGAGGAGACGTCGCGCCGCGTGGTCGACTGGTCGGGCGGCACGCGGATCGGCGCGTCGCTGAAGGCGTTCAACGACCTCTGGGGCCGGCGGGCGCTCTCGCGCGGCGCGGTCGTGGTCGTCGTCTCCGACGGCTGGGAGCGGGAGGACACGGTCACGGTCGCGCGCGAGATGGCGCGACTCGCCCGCTGCGCCTACGCGGTCGTCTGGGTCAATCCGTTGAAGGGCCATCCCGACTACGAGCCGCTCGCCGGCGGGATGCGCGCCGCGCTTCCGTTTGTCGACCGGTTCCTGCCGGGGCACAATCTGGCGAGTCTCGAAGACCTGGCCGGCGTGCTCGCCGGCATCGAGAGGAGGCATGCAGCGTGAAAGAGATCCTGGGAGAGGTCGAGAAGTGGCGCGAGAACGGCGAGAAGGTCGTCGTCGCGACGGTGATCGCCACGCGCCGCTCGGCGCCGCGGCCCGTCGGCACGAGCCTGGCCGTCTCGGAGTCGGGGAAGATGTGCGGCTCGGTCTCGGGCGGCTGCGTCGAGTCGGACGTCTACGAGAACGCCCGTGAGGTGATGGAGACCGGCGAGCCGAAGCTGCTCTCCTACGGCATCGCCGACGAGGAGGCGTGGTCGGTCGGGCTCCCGTGCGGCGGCGAGATCGACGTCTTCGTGGAGCGCGTGGAGTGATCGAGCGCCTGGCCGAGCTCGCCCGCTCCGGCGAGCGCGCCGTGCTCTTCACGGTGGTGGAGGGCAACGGCGCGGGCGGGAAGGTGCTCGTCGTCGAGGGCGGGGAGCGCCTTGGCGAGGGCGTGCCGGACGAGGCGGTCGGGCAGTTCGACGAGCTGATCCGCGGCGGCCGCAACCGGCTGCTCGAGCTGGGCGACGGCTCGAAGGTGTTTGCCGAGTGGTACGGCCCGCCGCCGCGGCTGCTCGTCTACGGCGCGGTCGACACCGCCGAGGCGCTCGCGCGAGCGGCGAAGCTGCTCGGCTGGACGGTGATCGTCGCGGATGCGCGCTCCAAGTTCGCGACCGCCGAGCGGATCCCGAGCGCCGACGAGCTGATCGTCGAGTGGCCGGACGAGGCGCTCGCGCAGGTCGCGCCCGACCATCAGACGGCGATCGTCGTCCTCACGCACGACGACAAGTTCGACGAGCCTGCGCTGAAGGGCGCGCTCGAGACCGAGGCCTTCTACATCGGCGCGCTCGGCTCGCGCCGGAACCAGGAGCGCCGCCGCGAACGTCTGCTCGAGGCCGGCGTCGCCGAGGACGCGCTCGACCGGATCTCGGGCCCGTGCGGCCTCGACATCGGAGCCGACACGCAGGAGGAGACGGCGCTCTCGATCCTCGCCGAGATCCTCGCCGTGCGCGCGCACCGCGAGGGCGGGCCGCTGAAGACGGCGAAGAAACGAATCCACGCCTCGGTGGACTGAACAGCATGGAGAAAATTCGCAAGACAGACGAGCAGTGGCGGCAGGAGCTCGACCCTGACCGCTACGCGATCCTTCGCTGCGCGGCCACCGAGCCGCCCTGGTCGGGCGACCTCAACTTCGTCAAGCAGGACGGCGTGTTCTGCTGCGGCGCGTGCGGGGCGGAGCTCTTCCGCTCGGACGCGAAGTTCGACTCGGGCTCCGGCTGGCCGAGCTTCTTCCAGGCGGTCGACGAGGACGCGGTCGAGACCGAGGTCGACGAGACCCACGGCATGCGCCGGATCGAGGTGCGTTGTGCCGCGTGCGACTCGCACCTCGGCCACGTCTTCCCGGACGGCCCGCAGCCGACCGGGCAGCGCTACTGCATCAACTCGCTCGCGCTCGACTTCGAGGCTGCTGACGTAGCTGCGGCGCCGGGCAGAGCCCGGCGCCGCACGCACAAAGCCAGTCTGACGAATAGCCGTCTGTTAGGTTCGGCGCTGTTTTCCACGCCAAGGAGGGCAGCGTGAGCGCAGTAGACGTGAGGTCCGACAAGCTCGGGCGGCTCGTCGACGAGAACGTCGAGGTCAAGCAGCTCGGCACCGGCTTCACCTTCACGGAGGGGCCGGTCTGGAACCCGCAGGGGCAGTTCCTGCTCTTCTCCGACATGCCCGCCGACACCCGGCGGCGCTGGGACGAGCAGGGGGGAGTCGAGGTCGTCGCGAGCCCGAGCAACAAGGGCAACGGGATGACGCTGGACGCGGACGGCAGGCTGATCGTATGCGAGCACTCGACCAGCTCGCTCGTCCGCATGGACCCGGACGGCAAGGACACCGGCCGCGAGGTGCTGGCCTCGCACTACGAGGGCCAGGAGCTGAACAGCCCGAACGACGTGTGCGTCAAGTCGGACGGGTCGATCTGGTTCTCCGACCCCTGGTACGGGCGCATGCCCGTCTTCGGGCTCGAGCGCGAGCGGGTGCTCGGCTGGCAGGGCGTCTTCCGCGTCCCGCCCGGCGGCGGTGATCCGGAGCTGGTCGTCGAGCAGGACGAGTACGAGCAGCCGAACGGGCTCTGCTTCTCGCCCGACGAGTCGCTGCTCTACATCAACGACACGCCGAAGGCGTGGATCAAGGTCTACGACGTCGAGTCCGACGGGAGCCTCGCGAACGGGCGGATGTTCTTCGAAGGCATCGGCTCCGGCTTGATCGAGGAGGGCATCCCGGACGGGATGAAGTGCGACGAGGAAGGCAACATCTGGGTCACGGGCCCCGGCGGCGTCTGGGTGATCAGCTCCGAGGGCGAGCATCTCGGCGTGATCAAGATCCCGGAGAACACCGGCAACCTCGCGTGGGGCGGCCCGGGCTGGAAGACCCTGTTCATCCCGAGCTCGACCTCGCTGTACGCGGTCGAGACCAAGGTCGGCCCGCGGCGCGAGCCGTACATGAGCATAGGAGATCGAGGAATGGCGAAGCTGAAGCTGAATCCGAAGCGCACCGCGCTGCTGATCCAGGACCTGCAGAACGACGTGATGATCGCCAGGGGCGCGTTCGCGGAGACCGGCTCGCCCGAGCACGCGAAGGAGCAGAACGTGGTCGCAGAACGTGCAGAAGCTTGCGGACGCGTTCCGGCGCAAGAAGGCCGCCGGTGATCCATCGTCTGGTACATCGTCGAAAAAGGCGCACCCGGCCTGAAGCAGAACGCGCCGCTCTTCGAGGGCGTGAAGAGCACGAACGCGCTCGTCCGTGGAAGCTGGGGCGCCAAGCCGGCCAAGGGCCTCGAGCCGAAGCCGGGCGACTTCGTCGTGGAGAAGATGCGGATGTCCGGGTGGCAGGGCACGCGGCTGGAGACGCTGCTCGCGGGCCTCGGCGTCGACACGATCGTCGTCACCGGCGCCTGGACGAACATGTCGATCGAGCACACCGCCCGGACCGGGGCGGACAAGGGCTTCTACGTGGTCGTGCCCGAGGACTGCTGCTCGACGATGAACGCCGACTGGCACAACGCGTCGATCAACTACGCGCTCCAGAACGTCTCGACCGTCACCGACGGCAAGACGGTGGCGGCCGCGCTCGGGTAGTCGTGAGGCGGGGCTCGCGCCCCGCCTCACATTCCTTGCTCGCCCCGCGTTTCCCGTGTGATGCGCCTCTACGACTACGACGCCTCCGGCAACTGCTTCAAGGTGCGGCTGCTGCTCGCGCTGCTCGGGCGCGAGTACGAGCGCGTGCCGGTCGACATCTTCGCCGGCGAGACGCTCACCGACGAGTACGCCCGCGTCAACTCGCTGCGCGAGACGCCGGTGCTGGAGACCGACGACGGCGAGCTGATCGCCCAGTCGAACGCGATCCTGTTCTACCTCGCCGAAGGCACCGAGTACCTGCCGGACGACCGGGTCGCGCGCGCCCAGGTGCTCCAGTGGACGTACTTCGAGCAGGAGCGGGTCATGCCGGGGCTCGGCGGGACGCGGTTCCGCCGCGTCACCGGGCGTGCGGCCGCCGACCCGGCGGCCGACGTGCGCCGATTCCAGACCGGGCTCGAGACCCTCGAGACGCTGGACGCGCACCTCGCGGGCGGCGACTGGCTGGTCGGAGACGCCGCGACGATCGCCGACCTCTCCGTCTTCGCGTACACGCACGTTGCGGGCGACGCCGGGTTCGAGCTCGAGCGCTACCCCGCCGTGGTCGCGTGGCTCGACCGCGTACGCGCGCTCCCCGGCTTCGTGGACGACCTCGCGCCGTACCCGGAGAACGCGCGTCCCGGCAAGGGCCGGTCGATCTACGGCTGACGGCTTAAGCTGTCGCCGTGAAGTCGCGCGCCGCCGTTTTCCACGGTCACGGCCGTCCGCTCGAGGTCCGAGAGATCGACCTGGAGGAGCCCCGCGCGACCGACGTGCTCGTCCGCATGGCCGCGATCGGGATCTGCGGCACCGAGCTGCACTCGATCCGCGGCGAGTGGGAGCGGCCGACGCCGTCGGTCCTCGGCCACGAGGGCGCCGGCGTGGTCGAGGCGGTTGGTTCCGACGTGACCTCGCTGAAGCCGGGCGACGAGGTCGTTCTCTCCTGGGCGCCGTCGTGCGGTGAGTGCTGGGACTGTCACCGCGGCCGGCCGGCGGCCTGCGTCAACCTGCACCGCGCGATCGGGCGCGGCACGCTCGTCGACGGGACGACCGGGATGACGATCGACGGCGAGACGCTCTATCGCGGCACGGCGACAGGGTGCATGCAGGAGCGAGTGACGGTCACCGAGCGCGTCGCCCTGCCCCTCCGCGACGGCCTGCCGATGGAGGAGGCGGCGCTGCTCGGGTGCGCAGCGATGACCGGGGTCGGCTCGGTGCTGTTCGCCGGCAAGACCCAGCCCGGCGAGTCCGTGCTGATCATCGGCGCCGGCGGCGTCGGCCAGTTCTGCGTCCAGGGCGCGCGGATCGCCGGCGCGGAGACGATCGTCGTCGTCGACCCGCTCGAGGCGCGGCTCGAGCTCGCGCGCGAGCTGGGCGCGACGCATACGACCGACCCGGACGGCCTGAAGGCGCTGATGAAGCAGAACCTCCCGGACGGCGCCGAGAAGACCTTCGACGTCGTCGGCAACCCGGAGACGTCTGCGCTGGCCCTGCGCTTCACCCGCAGCGGCGGTACCTGCGTGATCGTGGGGATCCCGGCCACCGGCGAGCGCCTCGACCTCGACTTCGGCGAGTTCAACCGTCGCGAGAAGTTCCTGACCGGGACGATGTACGGCTCCGAGGACCCAGCCGTCGCGCTGCCGCTCCTGCTCGATCACGCGCGGGCCGGGCGGTTGCGGCTCAAGGACCTCCTCGGTCCGATCTATCCCCTCGAGCAGGTGAACGAGGCGATCGACGCCTCGCTGGCAGGGACTCCGGGCCGTGTGCTGATCAGGCCCTGATGCGGCCCGTGATCGGGATCACGACGTACGTCGAGCCTGCCTCGTGGGGCCAGTGGAACCTGCCGGCCGCGCTGATCCCGTACGCGTACGTGCAAGGAGTCGAATCGGCCGGCGGGCGGGCGCTGCTCGTGCCGCCCTCGGACGACGGGATCGAGGAGACGCTCGACGCGCTGGACGGCGTGCTCTTCTCCGGCGGCGGCGACCTCGACCCTGCGTCGTACGGCGCGGACGCGCACGAGAAGACGGCGGGCGTGCATGCGCAGCGCGACTCGGCCGAGCTCGCGCTGCTCCAGGCCGCGCTTGCGCGCGACATGCCGGTGCTCGCGATCTGCCGCGGGAGCCAGGTACTGAACATCGCCCGCGGGGGCGACCTCGTGCAGCACCTCCCGGAGGTCGTCGGCGACGAGAAGCACAAGGAGGTGCTCGGCGAGTTCTCCGACCACGAGATCTCCGTCGAGAAGACCAGCCGGCTCGGCGGGATCGTCGGCGAGCGGACGGCGGTGAAGTCGAGTCACCACCAGGGCTTCGGCCGAGTCGGCGAGGGCCTTGTGACGACGGCGTGGGCCGACGACGGGACGATCGAGGCGCTCGAGGACCCGTCGCGGCGCTTCGCGCTCGGCGTCCTCTTCCACCCCGAGGAAGGCGAGGACGCCGCGCTGTTCCGGGCGCTCGTCGAGGAGGCGGCTGCCTACCGTGCCGAGCGCCGCGGCGGGGGAGAATAGGGCCGTGGTCGAGCAGGTCGAACAGTCGAGAGTCGCCTGGGTGGACACGGACGCCGGCGGGCGGATCCACTTCACCGCGGCGTTCCGCTGGGCCGAGCTGGCGGAGACCGCGCTGATCCGGCGGCTCGGCGTGCTCGACGAGACTTGGGGCGACTACCCGCGCCGGAGGGTCGAGGCGGAGTACCTGAAGGTGCTGCGGTTCGAGGACGAGATCGAGATCCGGCTGCGGGTCGAGAAGGTCGGCCGCACGTCGGTCACGTATCCTGGACGATCGCGAAGGACGGCGAGGCGCACATCAAGGGCCGCCACACTGTCGTGCACGTCGACGGCGAGGGCCACCCGGAGCCGCTCGCCGATACCGTCCGGGCGGCGCTCGACCGCTAGCCGGTGGTCCAGCGCTCCCGGTAGTCCTCGCGGACCGGCCGGAAGACGTCGAGGACGAGTGCCCCCTCGGGTCCGCAGATAGGCGGAGTGTTCGACCCCGCCCGGCAGGACGTAGCCCTGCATCGGCCCCAGCGCGTGCTCCTTGCCGTCGACGATCAGCACCTGCGTCCCGCGCAGCACGAGCCCGAGCTGTTCGTGATCGTGGCTGTGCAGCGGCACGGTCGAGCCCGGTGCGAACTCGATCAGGTTCAGCATCGCGCCCTCGCCGAAGAGCGGGCGCCCGGTCACGCCGGCCGCGAGCTCGAACTCGCGGACGTCGCCGAAGTCGACGAACTGCGGATCCATGCGGCGATTGTACGATCCGCCCTGATGACCCATCACCGTGAGGAACTCCGTGTCGACGGGCTCGCCGAGCCGATCAGCCACTACACCGACGCCGTCCGGTCGGGTGGGCTGCTCTTTCTCTCCGGGATCGTGCCGGTCGACGGCGAGGGGAAGCTGGTCGGCGAGGGCGATGTCGTCGAGCAGACCCGCCAGGTGTTTCGGAACATGGAGTTGGTGCTCCGGGCCGCCGGCTGCAACTTCGGAGACGTCGTCAAAGTGACGACCTTCCTGCTCGACATCGGCGACCGCGCGCGGATCAACCCGGTGCGGCAGGAGGTGTTCGGGGACGCCCGCCCGGCGTCGACGCTCGTCGAGGTCTCCGCGCTCGCTGTCCCGGGCGCGCTGCTCGAGATCGAAGCGGTCGCGGCTATACCGAGTTGAGCCGCGCCGCGAGAAACTCGCGCTCCGCCCCCTCGGGCGTCAGCTCGAGCGCCCGCTCGTAGGCGGCCCGGGCTTCGTCGTCGCGGCCGAGCCGGCGGAGCAGGTCTGCTCGGGTGGAGTGGAGGTAGCGGTAGTCCTCCAGGCCGGCCACCGCGTCCGCCGCGGCCAGGCCGCGCTCCGGCCCGTCGGCCATCGCGACCGCGACGGCTCGGTTCAACTCGACGACCGGCGACGGCTGCAGGGCCAGCAGCTCGTCGTAGAGCAGCACGATCTGCGGCCAGTCGCTCGCCTCGCCGCTGTGACAGGCGGCGATCGCCGCCTGGAGCTGGTACTGGCCGGGCCGCCCGCGCCGGAGCGCGGCCTCGACGAGCGCACGGCCCTCGGCGATCGCGTCCTCGTCCCAGAGCCACCGGTCCTGGCTCTCCAGCAGGACCAGCTGCCCGTCGAGGAAACGAGCGTGGCGGCGCGAGTCCTGGAGCAGCATCAGCGCGAGCAGGCCGAGCACCTCCGGGTCGTCCGGCATCAGGGCAACGAGCATGCGGCCGAGCCGGATCCCTTCCGCGTTCAACTCGGTGCGCCCGGTCGTGTAGCCCTCGCTGAAGATCAGATACACCGTCGCGAGCACGCCGGCCAGGCGGTCGGGCAGCGTGTCGTCGGGGGGCACGCGGAACGGGATGCCGGCGGCGCGAATCTTCTTCTTGGCGCGGACGAGACGCTGGGCCATCGTCGCCTCACCGGTCAGGAAGGCGGCGGCGATCTCCGGTGTCGTCAGGCCGCCGAGGAGCCTCAGCGTCAGCGCCACCTGCGCCTCGACCGCGAGCGCGGGGTGACAGCAGGTGAAGATCAGCGCCAGGCGCTCGTCGGGGATCGAGCTCACGTCCTCCTCCTCCTCGGGCTCCGGGACCAGCTCGGCGAGGAGCGCCAGCTTGGAGTCGTAGGTGCGCTCACGACGGAGACGGTCGATCGCGCGGTGCTTCGCGGTCGTGACGATCCAGGCGCCCGGGTTCGCCGGGACGCCGTCCCGCGGCCAGCGCTCCGCGGCAATCGCGAAGGCGTCCTGGACGGCGTCCTCGGCGAGGTCGAAGTCGCCGAGCGCACGGATCAGGATCGAGACCGCGCGCCCGAACTCCTCCCGGAATGCCTGCGAGACTGCGTCTACGGCTGCCTCGCGGGGATCGGCATCAGTGGCCGGACCTCGACCGTCCCGTGCTTCGCGCCCGGGCAGCGCGCCGCGATCTCGAGCGCCTCGTCGAGCGTCTCGACGTCGATCAGGTAGAAGCCGCCGAGCTGCTCCTTCGTCTCCGCGAACGGCCCGTCGGTGACGAGCGTTTCGCCGTTCCGCACGCGGACGGTGGTCGAGGCGGTCGACGGCTCGAGCGGCGCGGACTCGATCGTCCGGTCGCTGATCGAATCGCTGAACGCGAAGTACTCGCCGAACATCTCGTTCCGCTCCTCCTCGCTCAGGGAGCCGCGCGAATCCTCGTTGCTATGGATCAGGAGCATGTAGTGCATGGGGTTCCTCCTTGTCGTCGTTTCATAGTGACGACGAACGGCCCCCCGCGAAATCGACAGCTACCGGCCTTCGAACTTCGGCGGGCGCTTCTCGCCGAACGCCTCGACGCCCTCGGCGAAATCGTCGGTGGTGCGGAGCAGTCCGTACGCGAGGCCCTCGAGCTCGAGCCCGATCGAGAGCGGCGCGTCGTAGACGTGGTTCAGCACCCGCTTCGCCATCCGCAGGGCGAGCGGGGAGAGCTGCTCGAGGTCGGCGATCACCCGCTCGACGGCCGCGTCGAGCTCGCCGGCCGGGACGACCTCCGAGACGAGTCCCCAGGCGAGAGCGTCGGCGGCCGAGATGCGCCGCCGGCGCATGACCACGTCCTTCGCCCGGCCGAGCCCGACGAGCCGCGCGAGCCGCTGCGTCCCGCCCGAGCCGGGGATCATCCCGAGGCCGACCTCGGGGAGGCCGAGCTGCGCATCGTCGGCGGCGACCCGGAAGTCGCAGGCCAGCGCGAGCTCGAGGCCGACGCCGAGGCAGTAGCCGCGCAGACGCGCGATCACGGGCTTCGGGAACCGCTCCGGAGCGGCGACGTTCCAGGCGAGGCGCGACAGGTGCTCGGGCGTCGCCTCCATGAACGCGGCGATGTCGCCGCCCGCGGAGAAGTTCTCGCCCTCGCCCGTCAGGACGACGAACCGGACACCGTCGTCCTCGCTCAGCTCCGCGAACAGGTGCGCCAGCTGGCCTCGCGCAGCGAGCGGCACGCGGTTCATCTTCGCGGGGTCGTCGAGCGTGATCGTGACGACGCCGCGCGCGTCGTCACGCTCCACCCGGAAGCCGTCATAGGTCATGCAGTCACCTCGTCCTCGCGGAGCATGCGCCGCAGGATCTTCCCAGACGGGCTCTTCGGCAGCTCGCCGACGAAGCGGTACTCGCGCGGCCGCTTGAAGCGCGCGAGCGTGTCGGAGGCGAGGCAGTGCTCGTCGAGCTGCTCCGCGGTGACCTCGCCCTCGACGACGACGTAGGCGACGACGCGGTGGCCGAGCCGGTCGTCGGGCGCGCCGACGACCGCGACCTCCCGGACGGCCGGGTGGCGCGCGACCACGTCCTCGACCTCGAGCGGGTGCACGTTCTCGCCGCCGGAGACGATCATGTCGTCGAGCCGGCCGTCGAGCCAGAGGTCGCCGTCCTCGTCGAGCCGCCCGACGTCGCCGGTGTGGTACCAGCCGTCGCGAATCTGCTTCTCGTCCGCATCCGGCCGGTTCCAGTAGCCGGCGAACGCCTCTTCCGAGGACATGTGGCAGAGGATCTCGCCGTTCTCGCCGAGCCGCAGGCGCGCGTTCAGCGCCGGCCGCCCCGCGCACCCCGGCTTCGCGCGCTGGTCGCGGTGGATCGAGTAGGTGTAGATCTCGGTCGAGCCGTAGTGGTTGACGAACAGCCGCGGCGAGAACGCCTCGGCGCAGCGCTCGACGAGCGCGCTCGTCATCGCGGCGCCGGCGTACGCGAGCGTCTCGACCGACGAGACGTCGTAGTCGCCGAACCGCGGATGCCAGACGAGGTCGTGGTAGAGCGTCGGCGCGAGGTAGAGAGAGGTGATCCGCTCCTGCTCGATCAGCGCCAGCGCCGCCTCCGCGTCCCAGTCCGGCTGGCAGACGTAGCAGCCGCCGATCAGGTGCATGGCGATCAGCGAGTGCATGCCCATCGTGTGGTAGAGCGGCATGCAGCCGAGCGTCCGGTCGCCGTAGCGGTAAGCCTGGTGGACGACCTGCGAGAGGCCGCCGGCGCGGTCGGCGCGGTGGGAGCGCGGGACGCCCTTCGGGCGGCCGGTCGTGCCGGAGGTGTAGAGCATCAGGCTCTCGTGGTCGTCCGTCGGCCTCGAGCGCGCCGGGGTGCGCGTCGCCGACCAGGGGCTCGAGCTCGACGTCGGCCTCGAGGAACAGCTTCGCCTCCGAGTCCTCGCGGCAGTAGGCGATGTCGGCCGCCGACACCCGCGGCGAGAGCGGGACGAACGTCGCGCCGAGCCACTGGCACGCCCAGTAGAGCTGCACGGACTCGTGGCGGGGGCGCACCACTGCGGCGAGCCGGTCGCCCGTGCCCAGCCCTTCCGCGGCCAGGCCGCCGGCGAGCCGCGCGACCCGCTCCTGGAGCGCCGCATACGTGAAGCGGGTCTCGCCCTGGACGACGGCCTCGGCCTCGGGGTTCCGCTCGGCCGCGTAGAGGAGGCTGAGCGCGAGGTTCACGCGAGCGAGTCTAGAGCGGCCCGTGTCGCCTCGGACAGCGCGTCCGCGAGGTCCTCGCCGCGGCCGAGCGCGACGAGCAGCGTCCCGGCGAAGACGTCGCCGGATCCCGGCGCGTCCGCGGCCGTCCGCTCGGGGGCGACCCGCTCGAGGCGTCCGTCCAGCACGGCTTCGGCGCCACGGGCGCCGAAGCGTGACCACCGCGAGCCGGCGGCCTTCCGCGAGCCGGTGTACGTCGTGGTGCGGCCCGCTTGCGAACACGGCATTGCCTCCCGGCGGCAGGGCGGTGAGGCGGGCCGCGTCGAGCGCGACCCAGGACGCGTCCGCGCGCGCGAGCGCCTCGCCGGCAGCCGCCACGTAGCCCGAGACGAGCACGGCATCCGCCTCGATCCGCTCGGGCAGGACGAGATCGTGCGACACCCCGCGGTCGACCCGGATCTCTCCGTCGGCGAGCAGGAACGTGCCCGTCGGCCCGTCGGCGACCGTCACCTCCGCGGTCACGCCGCGCCTCGCCAGCTCGGCAAGGATCATCCGCCCGCCGGGGTCGTCGCCGACCGTGCCGACGACGGTCGCCTCCGCGCCTGCCGCCACCGCGGCGACGGCGGCGTTGAAGGCCGAGCCGGCCGGGCTCAGGCGGATCTGGGCGTCGTGGCCCGAGCCGTCGGCGACGACGTCGACGAGCAGCTCGCCGACCGCGACGAATCGCATGCGCGCGAGGTTACGCGGCGCGGTATGCGAACGGGTGGTTGAAGACGTCCATGGCGTTGTCCGCGCGCGCCTCGATCTCGAAGCGCTCGTCGGTGCGCCAGTCGTTGACGACGACGGTCAGAGCGCCGCCGTCCTCGGCCCAGAGCAGGGTGACCTCGAAGCCGTCCCCGACCCGGTGGGCCAGCTCCCGCTTCTCCGGCTTCGCCAACGTCTCCATGTACTCAGGGTGCCACGCCGGACGTGGGCTGCGTAGTCCCTACGCGCAAAGATTTCGTTAAGACGACTCGCGCCGCTACGCAGCGAGCGCGCCGAGCTTGCCGTTCAGGTAGCGCAGGTACGGCTCGGGGTCGAGGCCGCCGCCGACGACGCGCTCGAGCATCTCCTGCGGCGTGAACTTCCGCCCGTGCCGCCACAGCTGCTCCCGCAGCCAGTCGGCGAGGGGCGCGAGATCGCCGCGGCCGATGTGGTCGTCGAGGTCCGGCACGTCCTCGAGCACGCGCTCCCAGATCTGGACGGAGATCACGTTGCCGAGCGCGTACGTCGGGAAGTAGCCGAGCGTTCCGCGCGACCAGTGCACGTCCTGGAGGACGCCGTGAGCGTCGTCGGGCACCTCGATCGCCCAGGTACTCCTGCATCCGCTCGTTCCAGACGCGAGGCAGATCCGCGACCGCGACCGAGCCGTCGATCAGCTCCTGCTCGAGCTCGAAGCGGAGGATGATGTGGAGGCTGTACGTCGCCTCGTCGGCCTCGATCCGGATCAGCGACGGCTGGACCTTGTTGATCGCCCGGTGAAAGTCGTCGAGCTCGACGTCGGCGAGCTGCGGGAACAGGCGCTGGACCTCCGGGTAGGCCCAGCTCCACCAGGCGTGGCTGCGGCCGACGAGGTTCTCGAACATCCGGCTCTGCGACTCGTGCAGCGCCAGCGACACGCCGCGGCAGAGTGGTGTGCGCTCGAGCGTCTGGCTGACGTTGTGCTCGTAGATCGCGTGTCCGCCCTCGTGCATGGCGGCGAACACGCCGCTGAGCTCGTGCTCAGGCCAGCGGGTCGTCATCCGGATGTCGTCCGTCCCCATCGAGGCGGCGAAGGGATGCTCGACCGGATCGATCCGCCACGTGCCCTCGCGGAAGCCGTAGCGTCCGAGGACGATTCGGTCGAGCTCCTGCTGGGCTGCGACCGGGAACGGCCCGCGGCGGAGGAACGAGTCGTCGATTCCCTGCTCGGACGCCTCGGTGATGAGCGGGACGAGCCCGTCCCGCAGGCGCGCGAAGACCTCTCGCACCTCGGCCGTCTTCATCCCCGGCTCGAAGTCGTCGAGCAGAGCGTCGTAGGGCTCGTCGACCTCGAAGCAGGATGCGTACTCGCGGCGAAGCTCGACGTTGCGCTCGAGGTAGGGACGGAAGAGCTCGAAGTCGTTCGTCCGCCGCGCCTCGACCCAGACCGGGTAGGCCTCCGCCGACGCCCGGGCCTGGGCCTCGCGGAGCTCGACCGGGACGTTGACCTCCTTCTCGCGGTCGCGGCGCGCAACCCGGATCAGGCTGGCCTCGTCGGAGTCGTAGTCGAGGCTCTCCTCGTAGGGCCGGAGCTCTTCGAGCAGCTCGCCGAGCTCCTCCGAGACGACCTGCTCGTGGACGATCTTCGAGATGGTCGCGAACTGGCGCGCCCGGACCGCCGCGCCCTGCGGGGGCATCATCGTCTGCTGGTCCCAGCCCGCGAGCCCGCCGAGCTTGGCGAGATCCCACAGCTCGGACAGCCGGTCGCGGAGCTCGTCGTACCTGGCCTCGCTCATCGGGAAACCCTAGCGGCGGCCGGCAGACCGAGCGGGCCGTGACGGCCCGCTCGGTCCGCGAGCTGGTGATCCCTACGCCGCGAGGGCTTCGGTGCTCGCGCGCGAGGCGCCGGCGGTCTCGACTCCGTAGTCGAGCCCGCGGAACGCCGCGTACGCGAACGGGTGGTAGAAGACGTCGAGGGCGTTCTCGGGGTGCGCGTCGAGCTCGAACTCCGCTGCCGGTGGTCGTGTCGGTGACCGCCACCTTGAGCCGGTTGTCCTCGCGCCTCCACAAGAGCGACACGGCGACGCTGTCGCCGGTCCTCTCGGCCAACTCCGTGTATGTCGCGCTCCGCTGCATCGTCTCCGCTCCTTTCCGTGCCTGTGCATAAGAGACAGGGGAGCGGTAACGCCGCGGTAACGCCTTGCTAAAGCGGGGCAACCCTCCTGGCCGCTGCGTCGACTTGCGACGGGCTCGGTCCGCCGCTCTCGAGCGCGCGGAAGGCGTCGAGCACGGCGCGCGGGTCGCGGCTATGCCGCTTCGCCGCCATCGTCAGCGGCTCGTGGAACGCCCCGCCGCAGTGCGCGCAGGGCAGCGCGAGCGTCGACATCAGCCGCGCGGCCTCGCCGCCCGGGAACATCCGCAGCAGCTCGACGATCGTCGTCGAGCCCCTGATCTCGCGCGAGAGCGGCGCCTCGGGCGAGGTGCCGCGCGCCTGCACGCCGATGACGCGCTGCTGCGTCATTCGCGCCAGTGTAGGCGGCTAGTGGACGTGCGCAGCCTGCGGGTAGCGCAGCGGCTCGGCGTCCATCCGCACCATGTTCCCGGGCAGCTGGTAGCGGGCGTACGGGAGCACGATCACCTTCGCATCGGGCCCGTGGCGCTCCATCGCCTCCGCGAACGCCTCGTCGAGCGACGTGGTCGCGTCGATGCCGATGTCGGCCGCCATCTCCAGGTTCTCCTCGAGCGTGACGAGCTTCAGGTGCTTGCGCGTCATCACCTCGTAGATCGGCACCCAGATGCAGCCCGCCCACATCTGGATCACGCGGCCGTGGATGTCGCGGAGCACCTGCTGGTAGTTCTCCGCGCTCGGCGGCATGTACGGCTTCATCAGGTCCATCAGCGCCAGGCCGGGGAAGTCGCCGACCGCGGTGGACACGCCCGGCGAGGGCGACGTGTAGATCAGCGTGCCGCCGTCCTTGAGCACGAAGTCGGCCGACATGCAGCCCCAGCCGGTGTGGAAGAACAGGTGGTCGGTCGGCGCGAAGACCCCGCAGATCGCGATGTCCGCCTGCTCGCCCGGGTGCTCGTAGGTGTAGATCCGGTTGAAGCGCTCGATCGCCTCGCGGTGCGCGTCGGGATGGGCCCCGAAGATGCAGTCGATCACGCGGCCGCGCGTGTCGAGCAGGACGTTCATCGTGCACTGGAGGCCCGACATCGTCGCCACCTCGTCGATGTCCGAGCGCATCGGGCCGGCGTAGGCGCCGTAGTGCGTCTGCGGCGAGGGGACGAAGGCGCAGTGGTTCGACTCGATCGTCTCGTCGGAGGCGACGCCGGGGAGGATCAGCTTGCCGCCGCCGCCCGCGCCCCAGTGGTTCGCCTGCGCGTGCCCGATCGTGATCTTCAGGTCGCACTCGGCGACGGCGGTCAGGATCCACACCGGCGTCCCGCGCGAGGAGACCCCGATGTACGTGTAGGTCTCGGCGTTGCGGGGGTCGTTCTGGTGGAACGGGATCCCCATCCGCTCCATGCGGTCGAGGTTCTCGCGGCCGATCTTCTGCTCGATGTCGGACTCCGACATCGGGAAGACCTTCCCGTTCGCGCACGCGACGACGGCCTGCTTCCCCGCCGACTCGATCGCGTCGAACACGGGCGGCAGCAGCCGTGACGACGGCGTCGGCCGGAACTGGTTGTCGATGATCACGGCGACCTTCGTCGCACCCTCGAGCAGCTCCGAGAAGCGCGGTCCGGAGACGGGCGACTCGAGCGCGGTCCGCGCCGCCTCGGTCGCGTCGCCGAGCGCCTCGGGCTCGTCGGGGTAGATCGCGGCGAGCAGGTTGGCGTCGGGGATCTCGAGCTCGAGCTCCTCGCGATAGACCTTCTCCTCGTCCCCGGAGGCTCCGATCGTCAGCGGATCGAGCGACTCGTACGGGATCTTGAGCTTCGCCATCGTCTCCTCCTCGCAAGCCTACGTCGCCAACCGCGCTGAGCGTATACCGTCGCATCTGCATGCGCGCGACGCGGATCAACCACGTCTCGATCGTCGCGAACGACCTCGACGAGTCCGCCCGCTTCTACGAGGAGCTCTTCGGGATGGAGCGGATCCCGACCGCGAAGTTCCCCGAGCCCGTGCTCTGGATGAGGTCGGGCACGAACCAGCTCCACCTGTTCACGGCGGACGAGGACGCGCGGCTGCGCGCCCACGTCGCCTTCGACGTCGAAGACTTCGAGGCGGTCTACGCGAAGGCGAAGGAGATGGGCATCCTCGATTCGAGCGCGTTCGGCTCACCGCTGCGCACTCATCCGGCGGGCTGGGTGCAGCTCTACCTGCGCGACCCGGCGGGCAACCTCGTCGAGATCGATTGGCCGGACGCGAGCAAGCTCTCGCCCGACACGCTCGCCGAGGCCAAGGAGCTCGGGGAGCAGCCCGGCGACGCCGCCGGTGCGACCCTGTACCACTCGTAGCCGGTTTGAAAGCGGCAAAGCTCGCCTGTTACGGTCGAGCGCTCGTGAGCGCCCTCGCCGCCAGGATCCCGTCTCGCGACCGGATGGGCTCGTTCCTCTCCTGGCGCAGGCTGCCCGTCCTGATCGCGCTCGGCGTCGTCGTGTTCGCGCTGGTCTACGTCCTCTTCCTCTCGACGATCCCGGACGCGAACGGGCACACGAGCTGGCGGACGACGAACTTCGGGTCGGCCGTCCACGATCCGTCCTCCTTTCTGAAGATCGTCCTGGACTCGCTGACCTTCGCGGCAGCACTGTTCATCGTCGCGAGCGGCTTCGCTCTCATCTTCGGGCTGATGCGCGTCGTGAACATGGCCCACGGCGGCTTCTACCTCCTCGCCGGCTACATCGCCTACGAGGTCCAGCAGGGCATGACCGGCCAGGGCTTCTCGCTGCAGAGCAGTGAGGTGAACACGTGGGAGTGGCTCGTGCCGCTGCTCGTCGCCGCGCCCTGCATCGCGGTCATCGGCTACGTCATGCAGCAGGCGTTCCTGCGCTGGAACCAGGGCCAGGAGCTGCGCCAGGCGCTGATCACGATCGCCGTCTCCGTGATCATCGCCGACCAGATCATCGCGCACTTCCCGCGCAACGTCGGCGCGGGGACGCAGAAGTTCGGCGGGAACGCCGTCGACCTGACCTGGCCGGGGTGGACCGACCGGTTCGTGAACCTGCACGTCGGCGGCGTCCAGTACTCGCTCGCCCGCCTCGTCGTGCTCGCGATCGGCATCGCCGTCGGAATCGGCCTCTGGCTCTGGCTCTACAAGACGAAGACCGGCATGGTCATCCGCGCCGGGGTGGACGACGAGCAGATGACCTCGGCGCTCGGGATCAACATCCAGAAGACCTTCGCGATCGCGTTCGTCGTCGGCTCGATGCTCGCGGCGCTCGGCGCCGTGATCTGGGCATCCCAGTCGAACATCTCGTCGGGCCAGGACGGCCAGTGGCTGCTGAACTCGCTGGTCGTCGTCATCGTCGGCGGCATGGGCTCGATCTTCGGCGCCGCTGCCGGCGCCCTGCTGTTCGCGTTCGTCGCCAACTTCGGCGCGTCGTACCTGCCGTCGACGGGCTCCGACTGCTGCATCCAGTACTCGTCGATCCTGACCTTCGTCCTGATCGCGCTCGTGCTCGCGTTCCGGCCCCGTGGCCTGTTCGGGAGAGGCGGATGAACCCGGCGACCTGGACGCGGCGCCAGCAGATCGAGCGCGGGATCGCAGCCGCGGCGCTCTTCCTGGTGATCATCTGGCCGGTCGCCGGGTGGAACTCCTACTGGAGCCACACGATCTTCCTCGAGACCTTCATCTTCGGGATCGCCGCAGCGAGCCTGATCTTCCTCTCCGCCTACGGCGGCATGGTGTCACTCGCGCAGACCGCGCTCTTCGGGACCACCGGGATCATCCTCGGGAACCTCGTCACGAAGGGCGGCCCCGGCGGGACCTCGAAGGGTCTCCACCTCGGGTGGGACCCGACCGTGGCGGTGATCGTCGCGATCGTGGTCACGACCGTGATCGGATTGATCGGCGGCGCGGTCGCCTCCCGGAGCGCCGGCATCTACTTCCTGATGATCACGCTCACCTACTCGGTGATCGCGGTCTACACGCTGTCCCAGGTGACGAAGATCTCCGGCTTCTCCGGGATCGGCGGGATCAACGGCTACACGCCCGGCTGGCTGGGCAACGTGCTCGACCACCCGAACCGTCTCTACTACGTCGCGATGGGGGTCGCGATCTTCGCGTACGCCCTGATCCGCTACCTGGTGCGGACGCCGTTCGGGATCACGCTCCAGGGTGTAAGAGACGAGCCGATCCGGATGGCGTCGCTGGGCTACGTCGTGCCGTTGCACCGGACGCTTGCGTTCGGGTTCGGGGCCTTCCTCGCCGCGATCGCCGGGATCCTCTATGCGTGGTTCGCCGGGCAGGTTGCTCCGGGCGACGTCGACCTCCCACAGACCATCAACCTGTTGATCATCGCCGTGATCGGCGGGCTGCTCAGGATCGAGGGCGCCTGGATCGGCGCGTTCGTCTTCTTCGTCATGCAGAACGAGATCACGACGACGACCCACGTGCCGCTGCTCGGGTTCGGCGGCACGCTCTTCGGCGGAGCGTTCAACACCCTGATCGGGATCATCTTCCTGGCGATCGTGATCGTTTCCCCCGACGGGCTGCTCGGTCTCTGGGGCCGCCTGTTCGAGCAGAAGAGGTTGTTCGGTCGTGGCGCCGCCCCGTCGGCGGAAACGCCGGAGCCGGTCCAGTGAGCAAATAGCCAATCCGGGCCGGGCAACGGGGTCCGTCTTGCAAGAAGGGCCCCGACTAGGCGAGAATCGCATTCACCTTCGATATCCCAGAGGGAGGAGGGCATCACCAGATGAGAAGACTCACGCTGCGTAGCTGGAAGACGGTTGCAGTGATGGTCGTGGCCGCGGGCTCGATCGCGGTCTGGGCGAACGGCTCGATGGCCGCTTCGCATGCCAAGCCCGTCAGGGTTGCGATCATGACCGACTGCAAGGGCGCCTTCGCATTCGGCTACGACGTCGACATCGGCGGCGCACAGACTGCTTTCGCGCAGTTCGCCCACGGTGTCACCAAGAGCCATGCCAAGCCGTCCGCAGGTATGACGGGCATCCACGTCGGCGCAACGCCGATCAACATCGTCGGCTACGGATGCGGCAACGACACCGTCCCCGTGGCGGTGACGGAGACCAAGCGGCTGATGGAGAAGCTGAATGCCGACGTCATGGTCGGCCCGCTCTCCGGTGACGAGGCGGTGTACATCGCCAACTACGCGAAGGCCCATCCGACGAAGACGTTCATCATCGGAACGGCCGGGTCGCAGGATCCGACGATGCAGATCGCTCCGAAGAACATGTTCCGCTACCACGGCGACGGCGCCCAGTGGAACGCGGGCATTGGTGAGATCGCCTACAAGAAGCTCGGTTGGCGGAAGGCCGCGATCATGATGGACGACTACAGCTTCGGCTGGACGTCCGGTGCAGGCATGATCGCCGACTTCTGTGCTGTCGGCGGCCAGATCACGAAGCGCGTGTTCCCGCCGCTGAACACGACCGACTACGCCCCGTTCGTCCGGCAGCTTCCGCCGCCGAACCAGGTGGACGGGTACTTCTGGGCCGTCGGCGGTACGGGTACCGGCGCTGCTCTGAAGGCGTACGAGCAGGCCTACGGCAAGCTCGACCCGAAGAAGAACATCGGCAACCTGTTCTTCGGCTTCCTCGGGGCGGACAAGGTCGTGGCCCCGAAGGTCGTCGGCGCGTACGTCGGCGGCTTCGGGAACAACCCGGGCGTCCACTACCCGAAGGTCGACGCGTACCGCGCGTACGCGAAG
>CAVZWR010000008.1:0-123590 GCA_963779025.1 uncultured Actinomycetes bacterium | reverse complement strand
ATGGTGGGCGGAGAGATCGCCGTGGAGACGACGGCGTCGGAGCTGGTCGGTGACCCGGAGCTCCAGCATCGGTATCTCGGCGTCGAACCGGTCGCGCGCTGACGCACGCGCGCCTCATCGTGCTCGCCGCTTTCGCGGCGCTCGTCGTTGCAGGATGCGGCGGGTCGTCCTCGTCCGGAAGGGGCCACCCGCGCTCTCTTCGTCAGCACGAGGACGACGACTACGCGATCTTCGGCGCAGACCCCGACGGCAGCACAGCTACCGGCTGACCAAGGAGAAGGGCGACGCCTCCACTCCGCCAGGCCTGTTCTTCCAGACCTCGCCGACTGGTCGCCCGACGGCAAGCTGATCGCCTTCGTCAGCCGACGGGACGGGCCGGGCACATCTTCGTGATGGACGCCGACGGGACGGGCACGCGGCGGGTGACGACCGGCCGATGGAGGATGCCATCCGTCCTGGTCGCCCGACGGAAGTCGCATCGTCTTCGGGCGGGAAGGGGCGCTCTTCGCCGTTCCCTCGCGGGCGGGCGGCCAAGCGGGTCGAGCAACGGGTTTGGCAATGCCGCCGATCCCGCGTGGTCCCCGGACGGCAAGCACGTCGCCTACGACTATCGCCTGCCCGGCTTCAACATCCGGGAAATCTGGCTGATGAACGCCGACGGCACCGGCATCCGGCAAGCTGACGAACCTCGGGGCGAGAGCGCGCTGCCGTCGTGGTCGCCGGACGGCAGCAGATCGCGTTCGAGAGTGACGCCGCCGCGCCGGGCGGGCCAACGAAATCTTCATGTTCCGCTCGCCAGCGGGCAGTCCGACCACGGCTCCGACTCCAAGATCGACGAGATCCAGCCCGCCTGGGCTCCCGACGATGTCACCGTCACTTTCGCACGGGACGGCTCCCTCTGGCTATCCGCGGCACCTCGAGGAGACCAAGCTGACCGACGGGCCGAACGACTCGGCTCCCGCCTGGAATCCGCACCCGCCGAGAAGTAGGATCGGCGCGGCATGGCGACCGTCGTCCTCCTCGGCACCCTCGACACAAAGGGGAAGGAATATGCGTATCTGCGCGACCGGCTGCGCGAGCAGGGCGTGGACGTCGTGCTCGTCGACGCCGGCGTGTTCGAGCCGCAGGTCGAGGCGGACGTCTCCCGCGAGGAGGTAGCGGCGGCCGCAGGCGCGGACTCGGCGGCGCTCGCAGCTGCGGAGGACCGCGGGGCGGCAGTCGACGCGATGGGGCGGGGCGCGGCGGAGGTCGTTCGCCGCCTGCACGAGGAGGGGCGACTCGACGGGATCCTCTCGGTCGGCGGGTCGGGCAACTCCTCGATCGCCGCGCAGGCGATGCGCGTGCTGCCGGTCGGCGTGCCGAAGCTGATCGTCTCCACGCTCGCCTCGGGCGACACGCGGCCGTACGTCGGAGCGGCGGACGTGACGATGACGTACTCCGTCGTCGACATCTCCGGTCTGAACCGGATCTCCGAGCGGATCCTCTCGAACGCCGCGGGGGCGATCGCCGGGATGGCGAAGATCTCGCGTGCCACAGAGCGGCGGCGGCCGGCCGCTGATCGGGGCGACGATGTTCGGCGTGACGACGCCGGCGGTGACGCGGGCGCGCGAGCGGCTCGAGGAGCTCGGCTACGAGGTGCTCGTCTTTCACGCGACCGGCACCGGCGGTCAGTCGATGGAGGCACTGGCGCGCGGCGGCTTCCTGGCCGGCGTGCTCGACCTGACGACGACCGAGCTCGCGGACGACCTCGTCGGCGGCGTTCTCTCCGCCGGCCCGGACCGGCTCGAGACTGCGGGCGAGCTCGGGCTGCCGCAGGTCGTCTCGGTCGGCGCGCTCGACATGGTCAACTTCGGGCCGCGCGAGACGGTGCCCGAGCAGTTCGAGGGGCGCAACCTCTACGTCCACAACCCGACCGTGACGCTGATGCGCACGACGCCGGAGGAGTGCGCGGAGCTCGGGCGGCGCATCGCGCGGAAGCTCTCCGCCGCGACCGGGCCGACCGCCCTGTTCGTCCCGCTGAAGGGCGTGTCGATGATCGCGACCGAGGGCGGGCCGTTCTATGACCCTGACGCGGACGAGGCCCTGTTTGCCGCGCTCCGCGAAGGACTGGGCGAGAACGTCGAGCTGCACGAGCTCGACCTGGACGTGAACGACCCCGCCTTCGCCGACGCGATGGCCGACCGGCTGCACGAGCTGGTGTCGGCGTGACCAGGGCCGAGGCGCTCGCGCGCCTGCGCGCGCAGATCGACGCCGGGCGGCCGATCATCGGCGCCGGCGCCGGCACGGGCCTCTCGGCCAAGTGCGCGGAGGCCGGCGGCTGCGATCTGATCATCATCTACAACAGCGGCCGCTATCGAATGGCCGGCCGCGGCTCGCTTGCCGGGCTGATGCCCTACGGCGACGCGAACGCGATCGTCGTCGAGATGGCCGCGGAAGTGCTGCCGGTCGTGAAGGAGACGCCGGTGCTCGCCGGCGTCTGCGGGACAGACCCGTTCCGGCTGATGCCGGTCTTCCTCGAGGAGCTGAAGCGGATCGGGTTCTCCGGGGTCCAGAACTTCCCCACCGTCGGCCTGATCGACGGCAACCACCGGATCGGGCTCGAGGAGACGGGAATGGGCTACGGGGTCGAGGTGGAGATGATCCGCGCGGCGCACGAGCTCGATCTGCTGACCGCGCCGTATGTGTTCACGCCTGAGGAGGCGGTGGCGATGACGGAGGCCGGAGCGGACATCCTCGTCCCGCACATGGGCCTGACCACCGGCGGCGCGATCGGCGCCTCGACGGCGAAGACGCTCGACGAGTCGGTCGAGCTCGTGCAGGCGATGCGCGACGCTGCGGTCGCGGTGCGCGAGGACGTGATCGTCCTCTGCCACGGCGGGCCGATCGCGGAGCCGGACGACGCGGCGTACGTGCTCGAGCGGACGACCGGCGTCGTCGGGTTCTTCGGCGCCTCGAGCATGGAGCGGCTGCCGACGGAGATTGCGATGACGGAGAACATGAAGCGGTTCAAGTCGATCGGAGGGCGTGCGCAAGTGAGCAGGTTCGTGATGAGCAGTGAGGTGCCGACGGAGAGCTTCGACTGGGGAAGCGCCGGAATGCGCTGCGCGCCGCCCGGAACGGGGTGCGAGTCGTTCGTGGTCATGGACGTGCGTCTCGACCCGGGTTTCTTCCACGGGTTCCACAAGCACCCGGACCAGGACGAGATGATCACGGTCGTGGCAGGCAAGGTCACCCAGTACCTGGAGGGCGAGAGCACGGTGCTCGGTCCCGGCGACTCGGTCTACATCGACAAGGACGTCGTGCACGGCTCCTACAACGATTTCGACGAGCCGGCCCAGCTCGCGGTCGTCCTCGCGCCGGCGATCGGGGACGGCGGGTATGTCGCGATCGACGTGTCGGCCGAGGAGCCCTGGGCGTCCGCGCGATGAAGGCCGTAGTCGTCACCGAGGGCGGCGGGCTCTCCCACGAGGACTTCCCGGATCCGGTCGCCGGCCCGGGTGAGGTCGTCGTCGAGCTGAAGGCGGCGGCGATCAACCGCCGCGACCTGCTTCTCCGCAACCCGCCGGGGCCTGCCTACGAGTTCCCGAAGCCGATCGTCCCCGGCTCGGACGGCGCGGGGATCCGGCGCGACACCGGCGAGGAGATCGTCATCTATCCGGGCCTGCGCTGGGGGCCGCGGGAGGACGCGGCCGGGCCGGAGTGGCAGATCCTGGGCGGGCCGAGCAACGGCACGTACGCCGAGCTCGTCACGGTGCCCGAGGAGAACGTGTACAGGAAGCCCCCGCGCCTGTCGTGGGAGGAAGCCGCCGCGTTCCCGCTCGCGGCTCTGACTGCGTACCGCGCGCTGTTCGCGGTCGGCCGGCTCCAGGCCGACGAGACCGTGCTCGTGCTCGGCGCCGGTAGCGGCGTCTCCACGTTCGCCGTCCAGCTCGCCGCCCAGGAGGGCGCGCGCGTGCTCGTCACCTCGTCGAGCGAGGCGAAGATCGAGCGGGCGAAGGAGCTCGGCGCTGCGGGCGGCGTGCTCTACACGGACGAGGGCTGGCCGGAGGCAGTCGGCCCCGTCGACCTCGTGCTCGACTCGGTCGGCTCGACCTGGCGCGACTCCGCGCGGGCGCTGCGCCCCGGCGGGCGGCTGGTCGTGTACGGCGGCACGGGCGGGCCGGAGGTGACGCTGGACGTCCGCGCGATCTACCTGAGCTGGAAGTCAATCCTCAGCACGACGATGGGCTCGCCGCACGACTTCTTCGCGATGCTGCGGATGGTCAACGACGGCGACTGGCATCCCGTGATCGACAGCGTTCGTCCGCTCGCCGAGGCCGAAGCTGCTCACGACCGGATGAAGGCCGGCGAGCACTTCGGGAAGCTGGTCCTGACGATGTAGTTCTAGAGCCGCTCGACGAGCTCGTCGAGCGGCTTCCGGTTCGCCCGGCCGCTCCACTCCTCCGGCGATCTCCGCGAAGCGTCCGTCTCGCGCGCCGGATAACCGAACGTGAGCACGATCGCCAGCTCCTCGTCCTCCCCGAGCCCGAGCGTCTCCCGCGCGCGCTCGAGGTCGGCGATCCCGTTCGGACAGGACCCCGACACCCTCGTTCCAGGCGACGAGGAGCATGTTCTGCATCGCGCGGCCGGTGTCGAGGCTGCCCTTGGCGAGGATCGCGATCACGAGCTTTGCCCCGCGCACGTTCGCCGGCTCGTAGACCGCTGCCGCCAGCTGCTCGTGGACCTCCGGCGACTCGACGACGAGGAACCGCCACGCCTGCCGGTTCTTCGCGCTGCCGGCGAGACGGCCGGCGTCGAGGATCCGGCGGACGACGTCCTCCGGGAGGTCGCGGTCGGCGTACTCGCGAACCTCGCGGCGGCTCGCGACGGCAAGCCAGGTGTCCATCGAGTTCAATCGTACGGTGCAGGTCTTCACCTACGCGGAGCGCCCCGATCTCTCCGACCGGACGGACGAGATCGGCGACGTGTTCCCGGAGTTCATCCATCACGCCGACGTCACGGTCGTGCACTGGCACCGGCTGCGCGAGGAGCTGCCGGAGCTCCAGCTCGTCCTCTACGACGAGGAGCGCGACGCCGTCGTCGGGCGCGGCCAGACGATCCCGGCTTCGACGGCGAACGGGCTCCCGGGCGGGGTGGACGAGATGCTCGAGCGCCGGTTCGGCCCCGGCCCGCGCGAGGAGCCCGACGTGCTCAGCGCGCTGGTCGCGATCGTGGATCCTGGCCGGCAGGGCGAGGGGCTGAGCGCGCCGATCATCGAAGGAATGCGGCGCGTCGCAGCCGCGGCCGGCTTCCGTGAGCTGATCGCGCCCGTCCGCCCGACGTGGAAGGAGCGCTACCCGCTGATCCCGCTCGAGCGGTACGCGCACTGGCGGCGTGACGACGGCCTTCCGTTCGACCCCTGGATCCGCCTGCACGTCCGTCTCGGCGCGGAGCTCGCCGAGGTCTGCCCCGAGTCGATGCGGGTGACCGGGACGGTCGCCGAGTGGGAGGAGTGGACGGGCATGCACTTCCCCGAGGACGGCGACTACGTCGTTCCCGGCGCGCTCGTCCCCGTGACGTTCGCCGAGGGCCTCGGCGTATATGTCGAGCCGAACGTCTGGATGCGGCACTCGGCGTGAACCCGAGGGTTCGCCTCTAGCCGAGGAGCTCGTACGCGGGCAGCGTCAGGAAGTCGACGAACTCCTCCGCGAGGGACACCTGCTCGAAGACACGCCGCGCCTCGTCGAGGCGCGGCGTGTCGGGCATCCCCGCCACCTCCTCGTCGGCGATCGCCTGGACGCGGTCGCGCTCGACGCGGCCGTGCTGCACCCACTGCCAGACCTGCGAGCGTGAGATCTCCGCAGTCGCGACGTCCTCCATCAGGTTGTCGATCGCCGCTGCGCCCGTCCCGTTCAGCCAGGCGCTGAGGTAGCGGATCCCGACCGAGACGTTCTGGCGGACTCCGGCCTCGGTGATCTCGCCGGGCGTGTCCGGCACGGAGAGCAGCTGGGCCGCGGTCGTCGACACGTCGGGACGCTGCCGCGAGATCTGGTTCGGCCCCGTCAGCACGCGGTCGAACTCCTCGGTCGCGGTCGGGACGAGATCGGGATGCGCGACCCACGTGCCGTCGAAGCCGTCTCCGGCCTCGCGCGATTTGTCCTCGCGCACCTTCGCGAGCGCGTTCTCGGTCACCTCCGGGTCGCGCCGGTTCGGGATGAAGGCGGCCATTCCGCCCATCGCGAACGCGCCGCGCCGGTGGCACGTCTTCACGAGCAGCTCCGTGTACGCGCGCATGAACGGCACGGTCATCGTCACCGCTCCCCGGTCGGGAAGCACGAAGTCGTCGCGGTGCCGGAACTTCTTGATCACGCTGAAGATGTAGTCCCAGCGGCCGGCGTTCAGGCCCGCGGAGTGCTCGCGGAGCTCGTAGAGGATCTCCTCCATCTCGAACGCGGCGAGGATCGTCTCGATCAGGACGGTCGCGCGGATCGTTCCCCGCGGGATGCCGACTCCGTCCTGGGCGCGCAGGAACACGTCGTTCCAGAGCCGCGCCTCGAGGTGGCTCTCCAGCTTCGGGAGGTAGAAGTACGGCCCCGTCCCGTTCGCGAGCGCGCGTCTGGAGGAGTGGAACATGAACAGGCCGAAGTCGAACAGGCTGCCGGACATCGGCTCGCCGTCGACGAGCACATGGCTCTCGGGCAGATGCCAGCCGCGCGGGCGGACGAGCAGCGTCGCGGTCTGATCGTTCAGGCGGTAGCTCTTCTCGCCGGTGTCGAGCGAGATCGTCTTCTCGATCGCGTCGACCATGTTCCGCTGCCCCTCGACCAGGTTCGACCAGGTCGGCGAGTTCGCGTCCTCGAAGTCGGCCATGAACACGCGCGCGCCGGAGTTCAGCGCGTTGATCACCATCTTCCGGTCGGTCGGCCCGGTGATCTCGACGCGGCGGTCCTGGAGATCCGGCGGCGCTTCGGCGACCCGCCACGAGTCGTCCTCGCGCACCGACCGCGTCTCCTCGAGGAAGTCCGGCAGCTCGCCGGCGAGCAGTCGCGCCTGCCGGGCGGTCCGGGCGGCGAGCAGCTCCTCGCGGCGACTGCCGAAGGTGCGCTGGAGGTCGGCCAGGAAGGCGAGCGCGTCGCCCGAGAGGATCTCGTCGTCTGGCTCCCCGCGGAGCTCGACGCCTGCCGGCAGGTCGGCCATCGGGTCCGGACTCTAACGGCGCTGCGAAAATGGGTGAGATGCTCCTCGGCGTCGCCCTCACTGTCGTCCTGGCGGCGCTGTCTGGTCCGCCGCAGCCGAAGACGGTCGTGCACGAGACGGTCTGGTTCAAGGCCGGTCGGCCGGCGCCGGGCCTGGTGATCACCGAGGACGTCGCCGGTCACTGCAGCGGCCCGGCGCGCTCCTCGCCGCGGGCCGACGCATGGCGGTGCTTTGCCGACGAGCACTGGATCGACCCGTGCTTCTCCGCCACCGCCCGCAGCCGCTCGGTCCTCTGCCCGACCGATCCCTGGTCGAACACCGTCAGGCTCGTCGAGCTGACGCGCCGGCTCCCGCCCGTCGTCGCACGGCGCGCCCGCCCGGACGCAGCCCTGGGGCATCTGGACCGCGAACGCGAAGCGATGCGCGCTCGCCGTCTCCGGCGCGACGCTGCGGCTGGACGGGCGGCGCGTGCGCTACGAGTGCGCGGTCAGCGGCTTCCTCGTCGGCTACCCGACGCCCGCGGCCGCACGTGGACGATCGGCTACGTGCCGCGCTTCGCGCTCGGCAAGCCGAACATCCACGCCCGGCCGATTGGCATCACCGACGTCTGGCGTTAGCGTGGGCGGTGAGTTACCTCGACGAGATCCGCGCAGCCGTGCCGGCCGGCGCGGTCATCTCCGAGCCGGAGCAGCTGCGCACCTACGAGTGCGACGGCCTCACCGGGCACCGGGTCGTGCCCATGCTCGTCGTCCTTCCGGAGACGACCGAGCAGGTCCAGGCAGTGGTGCGCGCATGCCATCGCGAGGGCGTTCCCTTCGTCGCCCGCGGCGCCGGCACGGGGCTCTCGGGCGGCGCGCTCCCGGTCGCGGACGGGGTCGTGATCGGCCTCTCGCGGATGAACCGCATCCTCGCCGTCGACCTCGAGTCCGAGCGAATCGTCGTCCAGCCCGGCGTGACGAACCTCCAGGTCACCGAGGCGGTGATCGGGCACGGCTACTACTACGCGCCCGATCCGTCGAGCCAGCAGGTCTGCACCATCGGCGGGAACGTCGCCGAGAACTCGGGCGGCGCGCACTGCCTGAAGTACGGCTTCACGACCAACCACGTGACCGGCCTCGTCGCCGTGCTCCCGGACGGCGAGGTCGTCCGGCTCGGCGGCTTCGCGCGCGAGTCGCCGGGGCCCGACCTGCTCGGCGCATTCGTGGGCTCCGAGGGGACGCTCGGAATCGCGACCGAGATCACCCTCCGCGTACTTCGACGCCCGGAGTCTGTGCGGACGGTGCTCGCCGCGTTCGACTCGACGGACGCCGCCGGCGCCGCGGTGTCCGGGATCGTGGCCGCGCAGATCGTCGCGTCGGCGATGGAGATCATGGACCGGCTGACGATCGAGGCGGCCGAGGCCGCGGTGCACCCGGGCTACCCGGACGCGAACGCGCTGCTGCTCGTCGAGCTGGACGGCGCCGCGCCGCAGGTCGAGGCCGACTTCGCCGCGGTCGACGCGATCTGCCGTGACCAGGGCGCCTGGGAGATCCGCACCGCGAGCGACGACCACGAGCGCGCGCTGCTCTGGAAAGGGCAGAAAGGCGGCCTTCGCGGCGATGGGCCGCGTCGCGAACGACTACTACGTCCAGGACGGGGTCGTGCCGCGGACGAAGCTGCCCGAGGTGCTGCGGCGGATCGCCGCGCTCGAGTCGGAGTACGGGCTGCGGGTCGGCAACGTCTTCCACGCCGGCGACGGCAACCTGCATCCGCTCGTCCTCTACGACGGGCGCGTCGAGGGCGAGCCCGAGCGGGCGCGGGCGCTCGCGGAGGCGATTCTCGAGGCCTGCATCGAGGCGGGCGGGTCGCTGACCGGCGAGCACGGGATCGGGGTGGACAAGGTCTGCTCGATGCCGCTGCTGTTCGGCAGCGACGACCTCGAGGTGATGAAGCGGTTCCGCCGCGCGTTCGACCCCGACGGCCTCTGCAACCCCGGCAAGGTGATCCCGACGCCGCGGCTCTGCGGCGAGGTGCCCGGGCCGTACCGCGCGCACCCGATCGAGAAGGCCGGGCTTGCCGAGCGTTTCTGAGATCCGGAGCGTGCACGAGGCTGCCGAGCTGTTCCAGAGCGCGGCGGGGGAGGGACGGCGGGTCTCGATCGAGCGCGAGGGCGGCGACGTCGTCCTCTCGACCCGGCGGCTCGACCAGGTGCTCGAGCACGAGGCCGGCGACCTGACCTGCATCGTCGAGGCGGGAGTGCGCGTGCGCGACCTGAACGAGCGGCTCGCCGAGCACGGGCAGATGCTCGCGCTCGACCCGCCGGGCAACCCGACGATCGGCGCGTGCCTGGCGGCGAACCTGTCCGGCCCGCGCCGCCACCGATACGGGACGGCGCGCGACCTCGTGATCGGGGTGACGGTCGTGCTCGCGGACGGGACGATCGCGAGCTCCGGCGGGAAGGTCGTCAAGAACGTGGCGGGCTACGACCTCGGCAAGCTCTTCTGCGGGTCGGAGGGGCGGCTCGGCCTGATCGCGCGCGTCGCGCTGCGCCTGCACCCGCGACCTGAGGCGTCGCGCACGCTCGCCGTCCAGGTCCGGTCGGCGGCGGAAGCGGCGGCAGTCGCCCGGAAGCTGCTGCACGCGCCGCTCGAGCTGTCGGCGCTCGACGTCGTCTGGCCCGGCTGGGTCGCGGTGTTGATCGAGGGCTCGCGGGCCGCGGTCGACGAGCAGTTCGAGGCCGCGCAGACGCTCGCCGGGGGCGAAGAGGACTTCGGATCGATCTGGGAGGAGGCCGAGGCACGGCAGGGCTGGGCGCAGGGCCGGCTGCTGTTCGCGCCCGGCGAGCTGGCGCCGACGCTCGCGGGCGCTCGACGAGGCGGTCGTCCGCGTCTCCGCCGGCGTCGCCTACGTCGGGGAGCCGGTGCCCGACCCGCGCGATCCCGTCGAGCTCGCGCTCGTCGAGCGCGTGCGCGCCGAGCTCGACCCGGCGGGACTGCTCGCGTGAACCCGGAGTTGCTCTCCGACTGCGTCCACTGCGGGTTCTGCCTGCCGACCTGCCCGACCTACGGAGTGCTCTGGCAGGAGGAGATGGACTCCCCGCGCGGCCGGATCTACCTGATGGGCTCGCTCGTGGACGGGACGATTCCGCTGTCGGACACGACCGTGCGAGCACTTCGACCGCTGCCTCGGTTGTATGGCGTGCCTTACATCGTGTCCCTCGGGCGTGAAGTACGACCGGCTGATCGAGGAGACGCGCGCACACGTCGAGGAGCACTACAAGCGGTCGCTGTTCGAGCGCGCCCAGCGCGCGATGATCTTCGCGACCGTGCCGTACCCGAAGCGGCTGCGGCGGGCGCTGGCGATGACGCCGCCCTGGCTGCCCGGGCGGCTGAAGCCGTTCGCCGCGCTGAAGCCGCCGTGGCGCTCGTCGGAGCAGCCGCCGACGGTGACGCCGGCAGAGGGCGTGCGGCGAGCGCGGGTCGGGCTGCTGCTCGGCTGCGTCCAGCGCGTCGTCTTCGGCGACGTCAACGCCGCGACCGCGCGGGTGCTGGCCGCCGAGGGCTGCGAGGTCGTCGCGCCGGACGGCCAGGAGTGCTGCGGCGCGCTCCACCTCCACGCGGGGCGGGCGGCCGAGGGGAGGCGCCGCGCGGAGCGGCTCGCCGCGGCCTTCGACGACGTGGACGCGATCGTCGTCAACGCGGCCGGCTGCGGGTCACATCTGAAGGAGGCGGAGCTCGGCGTCCGGGTCGTCGACGTCAGCGAGCTGCTCGCCGAGCTCGGCCCGCGCGCGAAGCGGAGCGGGCTGCCGATCAGGGTCGCCTACCAGGACGCCTGCCACCTCGGGCATGCGCAGGGGATCCGCGACGCGCCGCGCTCGCTGCTGCGCACGATCCCCGGCCTCGAGCTCGTCGAGCCGGCCGAGCAGGCGATCTGCTGCGGGAGCGCCGGGATCTACAACCTGGTTCAGCCCGCGGCGGCCGCGGAGCTCGGGCAGCGGAAGGCGGCGAACGTCGTCCAGGACCGGCGCGAAGGCGTACGTCAGCGCCAACCCGGGCTGCCTCGTCCAGGTCTCGAACTACCTCCGCAAGTCGGGTTGGCGGCTACCCGCCTTGCACCCGGTCGAGCTGCTCGACGCGTCGATCCAGGGCGTCTCCGCCGGTCGCCTGTTCGCAGGCGCGCGCCGCTAACGGCTGCCCCAGAGCCGCTCCTTGACCGTCTCCGCGAGCGACGGCGGGACGTGGCCGTCGCGGCGAACGCGGGGCCAGTAGTACGCGATCCCCGCGAGCCACGGAGCACCGAACAGGATCGGAAAGATCCACCACGGCACGACGGAAGTATGCGTCCTAGGCGAGCTCGTCCCGCAGCGAGTCGACGCGGCGGGCGATTTCGTCGCGGATCCCGCGGACGCGCTCGAATCGGGCCGCCGAACGGGTCCTCGATCTCCCAATGGACGTATCGCTTGGCGGGCACGACGGGGCAGACGTCGTCGCAGGTCGTGACCACGACGTCTGCCCACGCGATGTCGTCGCCGTCCAGCTTGTGCGGCACGTGGTCGGAGGCGTCGATGCCGACCTCGGCCAGCGCCTCGAGCACCTCGGGGTGTGTTGCGCGGCCGGGCGCGGAGCCGGCCGAGCGCGTCGCGTGGTCGGGCGCCGCGCGCCGGAAGAGCCGCTCCGCCATCACGCTCCGCCCCTGATTGCCGATGCAGACGAACAGGACGTTCACGTCAGCAGCTCCCGCAGCGTCGCGAGCGGCTCGGGCGTGACCCGGTAGAACGCCCAGCTGCCGCGCTGCTCGCGCTCGACCAGCCCGGCCTGAAGCAGCACCTTCAGGTGGTGGCTGACGGTCGGCTGGCTCAGGCCGAGTGGCTCCGTCAGGTGGCAGACGCATGCCTCGCCCTCCGGCTGCGCCTGGATCAGGCTGAGCAGGCGCAGGCGCGCCGGGTCGGCGATCGCCTTCAGCGCCTGGGCAAGGCGCTGCGCCTCGTCCTCGGCGAGCGGTCCCTGCAGGAGCGGGGGGCAGGAAGCGGTGATCGTCGCGATCGGCTGCACCAAAACATATTGACACGCATCGATGCCGTTGCCATCATGCCCATCGATCGCCGTCGATGAGAGGAGCCATGACCGAGCAGCTCGACGTTCTCGATCCCGTCACCCGGCAGCACGTCGAGCGGCCGCCGGAGGCGCTCCAGCGCGAGTTCGCCGGGGTCTTCTCGCAGGAGACGATCGCCCGCTACATCGCCGAGTCGACCGTGATCATGCCCGAGCAGCCCGGTCGCGCGCTGCTGGCGGAGTTCCTCGGCACCTTCGCGCTCGTGTTCTTTGCGGCCGGGAGCGCGGCGCTCGCGGCCACGACCCACCCGTTCGGCCTGACCGGAGCGGCTCTGGCTGCGGGCCTCGCGGTTGCCGCCGTCATCTACGCGATCGGCCACATCTCGGGTGCGCACATCAACCCGGCGGTCACGCTCGCCTTCGCGGTCGCCCGGCACTTCCCGGCGAGTCGTGTCATCGGCTACTGGGGCGGCACAGTTCGCCGGGGCGATCGCCGCGGCCGCGGTTCTGCGCGGCCGCTCGGGAACGTCGCGCACGTCGGGGCGACCTGCCGACCGGCTCCGAGGGCAGGCGTTCCTCTGGGAGATCGTGCTGACCGCGATCCTGATGTTCGTCGATCATGGCCGTCGCCACCGACACCCGGGCGATCGGCGAAGCAGCCGCGATCGCGATTGGCGCCACCGTCGTCGTCGACGTCCATCGTTCGGCGGCCCGATCTCCGGGGGCTCGATGAACCCTGCGCGCTCGCTCGGCCCTGCGTTCGCTCTCCGGGCACCCGAGGCGCTCTGGATCTACCTCGTCGGGCCGCCGGTCGGCGCGGCGATCGGCGCGCTCGCCTACCAGCTCGTGCGGGGCGAGGGCGCTAGGCCGGCTTCTTCGCCTTGACGATCGCGCCGTGCATTCCCTCGGCGGCCTCGGACGTGAACTCGACGGAGACGTCCTCGAAGCCGGCGGCGAGGAGCCCGGCCTCGTATTCGGTTTTCGAGAGCGCGCCCGCGATGCAGCCGCAGTAGGAGCCGCGCTCGGCTCGCTCGTCGGGCGTCAGCCGGTCCTCGGCGACGATGTCGCTGATCGCGACGCGGCCGCCCGGAGCGACGACGCGAGCGAGCTCGCGGAAGACGGCGGGCTTGTCCGTCGAGAGGTTGATCACGCAGTTCGAGATCGCCACGTCGACGCTCTCCGCGGGGAGCGGCACCTCTTCGATGTCTCCTTTCAGGAAGTGGACGTTGGTCGCGCCGGCCTCGGCAGCGTTCTGCTGCGCGAGCGCGAGCATCTCGTCGGTCATGTCGAGGCCCCAGACGATCCCGGCCGGCCCGACCTGCTGCGCGGCGCGGATCACGTCCGGGCCCGCGCCTGACCCGAGGTCGAGCACGCGCTCGCCCGCGCGAAGGTCGGCCGCCGGCAGGGGGTCGCCGGAGCCAAGGCTCATCACCCCGGTGGTCGAGTCGAAGCCGCAGCAGCCTCCGTTCCGGGTCGCCGCGGCGGCGTAGTGCGTGCGGACCTGCTCGCGAAGCTCGTTCATCGTCGTCCTCCAGTCAGGTCGGCGACCGCGCCGAGTTGCGCGACCGCGTCGGGGTCGATCGAGTAGTAGGCCCAGACCCCGCGCTGCTCGCGGCGGAGCAGGCCTGCGTCCGTCAGCTTCTTCAGGTGGTGGCTGACCGTCGGCTGAGAGAGGCCGAGCGCCGGGATCAGCTCGCAGGCGCAGGTCGGCTCGTCGCCGGTCGCGAGCAGGTTGAGGATCTTCACTCTCGCCGGGTCGCCGAGCGCCTTGAACAGCCGCGAGGTCGCCTCGGCCTCGTCGTCAGACAGCGCGGGCGCCGCGAGCGGCTTGCAGCAGGCGATCACGGGCAGAGCAGACATCGACGCTCATAAATATAGACAAACGTCGATCTATGTCAAGCCGCAGCTTCGGGCGCGCCGACGAGCTGGCCGCCGGCGCAGCCCTCCGCGAGCACGGTTCGCCGCGGGTTGACGATCCCGAGCAGCCCGATCACGCCGCCGGCCGCGACGAGCGCCGCGCAGATCAGCATCGCGACATGGAAAGCGTCCACCGAGGCCTGGTCGGGCGCGAAGGTGTCGCCGGTGAGCCGCCCGGCGACGACCACGCCGATCACCGAGACCCCGATCAGCCCGGCGATGCGCGCGACCGCGTTGTTGATTGCGGAGGCGATCCCGGCGTCGCTCTCGTCCGCATCCGCGAGGACGGTTGCGGTCAGCGGCGCGACCGTCATCGACAGGCCGAGCGAGAAGATCAGGAGCAGCGCCGGGAGCAGGTCAGACCAGTAGGAGACGTGCATCCCGACCCGCAGCAGGAGCAGGACCCCGGCGGCCGCGACCAGCGGCCCGATGCCCATGAAGAGGCGCGGCCCGTACCGGTCGGCGAGCATCCCGAACCGGCGTGAGAACAGGAACATCAGGATCGTCACGGGCAGCGTCACGAGCCCGCTGCGGAGGGCGCTGTACCCGGCGACCTCTTGCAGGTAGATGACGAGGAAGAAGAAGAGGATCGCGATGCCGGCGTACATCGTCAGCGTCTCCACGTTCGCGACCGCGAAGTTGCGCCGCGAGAAGAGCTCGAGCTTCAGCATCGGCTCCGCGGCGCGGCGCTCGTGGATCAGGAACGAGGCGAAAACGAGCACGCCCAGAATGAGCGAGAGGAAGATCCGAGGATCGGCCCATCCGTAGTTCGGCTGCTCGATCAGGCCGTAGACGAACCCGGCGAGGCCGAGCGCGCACAGCGCGGCGCCGAACCAGTCGACACTGCGGGCGACCCGGTGGCCGCCGGCCGGGACGGCCGCGAGCACGAGCACGATCGTCGCGACGACGAGCGGTACGTTCACCGCGAAGACCCAGCGCCACGAGACATGGTCGACGATCACGCCGCCGAGCAGCGGCCCGACGATCGCGGCGATCCCGCCCCACGCGGTCCAGGAGCCGATCGCGGCTGCGCGCTGCCGGGCCGGGAACGCCGTCACGATGATCGCCAGCGAGCTCGGAGTCAGCAGCGCGGCGGCCGCCCCCTGCAAGGCCCTCGCTGCGATCAGCACGCCGATCGTCGGCGCAAGGGCGCACGCGATCGAGAACACCCCGAATGCGCCCACTCCGATGGTGAAGACCCGCCGCTGGCCGTAGATGTCGCCGAGCGACCCGCCGACCAGGATCAGGGAGCCGAGGGCGAGCAGGTACGCGTTCGACACCCACTGCTGCGTGGCCAGGCCGCCACCGAGGTCGCGCTGGATCGCGGGCAGCGCGACGTTGACGATCGTCCCGTCGATCATCGCGACGCTGGAGCCGAGGATCGCGGCGACGAGCGTCAGCCGCTGGCGGGCGGTCATGCCGCGGGAATCGGGCACCAGGAGGACATCAGGCCCACCCGGTCCCATCCGGCCGCGTCGGCACCCGCCTCGTAGGCGCTCTCGAGGAACCCGAGGAGCGTCTGGCGCGGATCGGGCGCCGTCCGCACGACCTCGTACGGGAGCCGGGCGAGCGAGCCGGAGCCCTGATCGGCCCAGAACGCCTGCGGCGGTGCGAGCGGCCGGTCGCGCAGCCCGGCCGGCTCGGGCAGCGTGTACGAGTAGTACGTCGGCTCGCGCACGTCCTTGTCTCCCGCCCAGAAGCCGAACGAGATCACCTCGTGCGTGTACGCCTCGCGTGACACCGGATCGGCGTCCGGCATCGGCGTCGCCGGCCGGCCGCTGAACCGCGTGACCGCGAGGTCGAGTCCGTGCCAGAAGAGGTGGACGGGGCTCTGCTTGCCGCAGTACCAGCCGCTGAACTCCTCGAGCACGCTCCCGCTCCAGTCGAGCACGCGCCAGAAGCGGGCGACCGCCTCGGCGTCGTAGGTCGCGTGCTCGCGGTCGTCCGGAAACGGCGTCGTGAACGCCGGCACGCCGAACGGCTTCTCGAGGATGGTCACGTCGAGCTCGCCGAGCAGCTCCGTGGAGCCGCGCGTCGAAGTCCGCGACGGACAGCCCGTCGACGAGCTCGATGCTCCGGTTCGCGCTCGCGGTCTCCACGACGAGCTCGTGGTCGACGAAGTCGAAGCGGATCTCGAAGCCGGTGCCGTCCGCCGAGTGCAGGAGCCGCGTCGTCAGTCCGCGCACGTCGACGTACAGCGGCACGTGCCACCAGTGGTTCTTCGGCGGCAGCGAGGCCATCTTCACCTTGCCGACGATCTGCACCCAGAGGTGCAGGGTGTCCTTCGTCGGCTCCCATTGCTCGAGCGGGAGCGGGGGGAGCGGCTCCATCAGCCGACCACGAACGCGACCTCGTCGACGAAGCACCAGCTCCAGTCCTCGCCCGGCTCGGCGGAGCGGGCGATCGGGTGGCCGTCCTCGCGCGCGTGCCGCGAGGCGTGGCGGTTCGGCGACGAGTCGCAGCAGCCGATCTTCCCGCAGGTCTCGCACATGCGCAGGTGCAGCCAGCGGTCGCCCGTCTTCAGGCACTCCTCGCAGCCGGCGATGTTCTCGGGCAGCTCGGTGATCAGGATCTGGTCGAGGTGGCTGCACTCGGCCACTAGACGAACCTCTTCACGAACGCGAGGGCGGTGTCGGCGACCTCCTGCCAGCCGCTGTCGATCGTCAGCGCATGCCCGCGGCCCTTCATCTCCACGATCTCGGTCACGTTCTTGTTCTTCTTCTCCTTCTTGAAGGACGCCTCGACGATCGCCTTCGGGACGGTGTGGTCCTGCTCGCCGTAGACGAGCAGGAGCGGGCCGCGGTCCGGGCTCTTGGTGTCGACCTTGGCCTCCGTCCACGGGTTCAGGTTCGCGGTTGCCGCCTGGAAGAGCGGCTTGCCGGGTGCCGGGACCGCGCACGAGTCGTACAGCCTCTTCGCCTCGTCCTCGTCGACCGCGTTCGCGAACGCGTACCGGAACTGGTCGTAGGTGAGCGGGACGGCCTTGTTGTAGTTCCCCGGCTTGCTCAGCACCGGCGAGCCGGAGCGCAGAGCGGAGAGCGGCAGCGGCAGCACGCCGCGGAAGGGAGCCGGGCTGATCGCGACCGAGGCGAAGGCGAGCCCGCGGCCGGCGAGGATCTCGGTGAGCAGGCCGCCGAACGAGTGGCCGACGATCGCGGGGCGCCGGTCGAGCTGCCGGATCACCGTCTCGAAGTGGTCGGCGACCTCGCCGATGGACTTGCCGGCGACGGCGTCCGGGTTCGCCTTCGCCTCCTCGACCGTCTCCGGGTCGTCGGGCCAGCCGGGCGTCAACGCGACGAAGCCGTTGTCCTCGAAGTGCTTGGCCCAGGGCTCCCAGCTCGTCGGCAGGAGCCAGAGCCCGTGGATGAACACCACGGGAGCTGCTCCGGAGACGTTCGCGCGCTCGATCTGCGCGGCCTCGTTCTCCGTGATCGCGGGTGCCTCGGCCTTGGCGGACACTGCGTCTCCCTCCCGACCCCAGGTGGAAACCTGTGCCGCGCCAACGCTACCTGCGCGCTGCGGCCTAGCGCGGCGGGCGCAGGACGCCGGTCCGCGAGACCGACATCGCGCGCTTCCCGAAGTCCTGCTTCGACAGCGTCCTGACGAGGCCGTGCGCGGCCTCGGCCGGGTCGGGGCGCGGGATCCCGTCGCCGGCGATCGTCACGGGGACGAGGTCACCGGCCACCCAGGACGAGTCCTTGCCGAGCGTGACCTGGAGGATCCCCGTCACGCCGGTGACACCGTCGGTGGCGAGGGTGTGGTAGCCGACGAAGTTGCCCAGCGAGTAGGCGATCAGCCGGCCGCGGTACCACTCCATCCCGCGGAGCACGTGCGGCCCGCTGCCGACGACGAGGTCGGCGCCCGCGTCGACCATCGCGTGCGTGAAGGCGATCGAGTTGCCGCGGTTCTCGCCGAGGAACCACTCCGTACCGCGCTTGACGTGCTGGTGGTCGGAGCCCTCGCCGCCCGCGTGCATCGTCACGACGACGAGGTCGGCCCACTCGTCGGCCTTGCGGACGAGCGCCTGCGCGGCGGGGATCCGGAGCAGGCTCTGCGCCCAGGGATAGGGCGCGAACCCGACGCACGGCGACCCGGGTGCCGCGGACGTTCATGTACGCGATCTCGCCGGGCCGCCCGGTCGTCAGCAGCCCGGCCTTCCGCAACGCTGCGACCGTGTCTGCCTGGCCGCCCGGGCCGTAGTCCAGCGCGTGGTTGTTCGCGAGGTTCATCACGGTGAACCCGGCGTTGCGGAGATAGGTCGCGTACGAGGGCGGCGCGTGGAAGGCGAAGCAGTTCGAGCTCGCCGCGCCGCACTTGGTCGAGCCGCCGTCCGTGAGCGTGCCCTCGAGGTTGCCGAGTACGACGTCACCGGCGAGGTCGAGCGAGACGTTGCTGAAGTACGACTCCACGGGGCCGGCGACCATCGCGATGTCGCCGGTGAAGGCGAAGCGGACGACGGGCTTCGGGGCGGCGCCGAGCGGAGCGGCCCCCGCGAGCAGGACGACCGCGGCCGCCGACAGGAAGAGCCGTCTCCGCACCGCGGGCCAGGGTAGCTGTGCGAGGCCCTAGGCTTCGGGGTGCGACGCGTCGGTGAACTCGCGGAACTCGCCGGTCACCAGGTACGCCGTCTGCTCGCCGATGTCGACCGCGTGGTCGCCGATCCGCTCGAGGCAGCGCGAGACGACCAGCATCCGCAGGCCCCACTCGCGCTGGTCGGCGCCGAGCTCCAGGACGTGCTCGGCGAGCCGGCGGTTCGCCCGGTCGATCAGCTCGTCGAGGTCGACGAGCGCCTCGGCGCGCGACACGTCCCGGTGCTGGAACGAGCGCAGGGCGACCCGCGTCATCTCCTCGGCGCGGACGCCCATCTCGGCCATGCTCGCGACGATCCGCGGCTCGCGCGATCCGGTCGCGGCGAGCTTCGTCAGCTTGGCGACCGTGACGCAGTAGTCGGCCATTCGCTCGAGGTGGAGGTTGACGTGCAGCATCGCGAGCACGAGCCGGAGATCGGTCGCGACCGGCGTCTGGCGGGCGAGCAGCGACTGGATCCCCTCCTCGATCGCGAAGTAGGCGCCGTCGACCTCGTCGTCGAAGGCGATCACCTCGTCGGCGAGCTCGAGGTCCTCCTCGACGAGCGCGCGGGTCGCGGCCTGAACCGAGCGAACGACGAGCTCGCCCTCGCGCTGAAGCGCCGCCTCCAGGCCGATCAGCTCCTCGTGGAAGCCGATGCGTGCGCTGCGCTGGGTGCCGGCCCTCCATCGCCCGATGCTATCGCGGTCCTAGGCGCCTGCGAGACTCGGCCGCGAGGCGTCCGTGTACTCGCGGAACTCGCCCGTGACGAGGTACGCGGTCTGCTCGCCGATGTCGACGGCGAGGTCGCCGATGCGCTCGAGGCAACGGGAGACGATCAGCATCCGGAGGCCCCAGCGGCGCTTGTCGAGGTCGTCGGCGATCGCGAACACCTGCTCCATCGCCCGCCGGTTCGCGCGGTCGATCAGTTCGTCCAGCTCGACGAGGGTCTCGGCCCGCACGGCGTCCCGCGCCGCGAACGAGTCGACGGCGACGCGCAGCATCTGCTCGGCGCGCATCCCCATCTCGCTCGAACGCCTCGAGCAGGCCCCCGTCGCCCGGGAGATCCGCGGTCAGCTTGACGAGCTTCGCGATCGTCACGCAGTAGTCGGCGCAGCGCTCGAGGTGGAGGTTGATGTGCAGGATCGAGAGCACGAGCCGGAGGTCGGTCGCCACCGGCGTCTGCCGCGCGAGCAGGTTCTGGATGCCCTCCTCGATCGCGACGTAGCGCGCGTCCACCTCGTCGTCGAAGCGGATGACCTCCTCGGCGAGCTCGGCGTCGCCGTGCTCGAGCGCGGTGAGCGCCGCGCGGAGCGAGCGGAGCACGAGGTCGCTTTCCGCCTGGAGGTCGCCCTCCATCGCTGCCAGCTCCTCGTGAAAGCTCGTCCCTCATCCGAAGCGGCCGGTGACGTAGTCCTCGGTGCGCTTGTCGGACGGGTGCGTGAAGATCGACGCCGTCTGGTCGTACTCGACGAGGATCCCGTGGCGGTCCCCGTCCGTGACCTCGAGGCTGAAGAAGGCGGTCATGTCTGCCACGCGCGCGGCCTGCTGCATGTTGTGGGTGACGATCACGAGCGTGTAGTCGCGCTTCAGCTCGTGCATCAGGTCCTCGATCGCGGCCGTCGAGATCGGGTCGAGGGCCGACGCCGGCTCGTCGAGCAGGATCACCTCGGGCTCGACGGCGAGCGCCCGGGCGATGCAGAGCCGCTGCTGCTGGCCGCCCGAGAGCGCGAGCGCGCTCTGCTTCAGGCGGTCCTTGACCTCGTCCCAGAGCGCGGCGCCGCGGAGCGCGCGCTCGACCCGCTCGTCCATCGGCCCGGGCAGGCCGAGCACCTTCGGGGCGAAGGCGACGTTGTCGTAGATCGACTTCGGGAACGGGTTCGGCCGCTGGAACACCATGCCGATGCGGCGGCGCACCTCGACCGGATCGGCCTCGACCGCCGTAGAGATCCTCGCCGTGGTAGAGGATCTTGCCCGTCGACCTTGACGCCGGGGACGAGGTCGTTCATGCGGTTGAGGCAGCGGATGAACGTGCTCTTCCCGCAGCCGGACGGGCCGATCATCGCCGTGATCAGGTTCTTGTAGATGTCGAGGCTGACGCCCGCGAGCGCGAGGTTCGACCCGTAGGAGACGCTGAGGTCGTTGATCCCGAAGACGACTTCGCGCTTCGCGACCGGTGCCTCGTCGTCGCGCTGCAGGCTCGACGTCGATGTCGATCGGGGCCGTCTTCGCGGACATGTCGTGAGTCTCGCCCATGCCTGAATCCCCTCGGGTCTAGAGGGTGTGAAGATTCGGTGTCGAGCTGGTGAACGGGCTCTCGGGGCCTCGAGTCAACTGTTAAAGCTCCGCGCGAATGGACGTGCCGGCGAGCAATCTCGGGCAGGACTCGCTCGCGTCGCAGCGGTCGCTCCGGCGACCGGATCGGCGACTTCGCGCTCCGGTGGGCTGTCCGCTCGGCGGCCGTCGGCGCGATCGCCCTGATCGGCCTGATCATCTACAAGGTCATCGACAGGCGCGGCTCTCGATGAGCGCGTTCGGGGTCTCGTTTCTCTGGGAGCGAAGCTGGAACGCCGTCACCAACGAGTTCGGGGCGCTCGATTTCCTCGTCACGGCACCTCTATGTCACCGGATTTGCCGTTCTGCTCGCCGCCCCGCTTGCGATCGCGATCGGGCTCTACCTGAGCGAGCTCGCGCCGAACGGAGTCCGCGGTGTGGTCGGGCTCGCTCGTCGAGATGCTGGCGGCGATCCCGAGCGTCGTTCTCGGGCTCTGGGGCATCCTCGTGCTCGGGCCCGTCGTGCACAACGAGTTCGGGCCGTGGCTGAACTCCGCGCTCGGCTGGACTCCGTTCTTCGCGACCCGCCCGATCTCGGGCAGCACGATGTTCACCGCCGTGCTCGTGCTGGCGATCATGATCGTCCCGATCACCGCCTCGATCAGCCGCGACCTGTTCCTTCAGGTTCCTGTGGACATCAAGGAAGGCGCCCTGGGTCTTGGCCTGACGCAGTGGGAGATGGTCAGGGGCGTCGTGTTGCAGTACACACGGGGCGGTCTGATCTCGGCCGTTCTGCTCGGAGCAGGTCGCGCCCTCGGTGAGGCGATCGCGGTCACCCAGGTGATCGGAACGACGGCGCACCTCTCGGCTGACCTCTTCCAGACGGGTGACACCCTGGCGAGCCGGATCGCCGCGCAGTACCAGGCAGCGGCTTCAAACCTTCAGGTCGCCTCCCTGTTCTACCTCGGGGTGATCCTGCTCGGTATCTCGCTGGTCGTGAACTTCGCAGCCCTGTTGATCGTCCGTCGGTACGAAATCGCGCAGCGGGTCTGACGTGGAGGCTTCGACGGCAACCCCGAGCGCAGCTCCCTTCTCGCTGAAGTCGACCGGCAGGTCTCGGCGGCGTCAGCGGACCAATCGCATCGCCCAGGCGGTTTCCGTGCTCGCGGCGTTCCTGGCGCTCGGCATCCTCGCGCTCGTCGTCGGCTCGGTTTTTTGGCGAGGCATCAAAGCGCTGAACCTCGATCTCTTCACGAAGAGCCAGGTGACGTTCGGTGAGACGGGGGGCGGCATCGCGAACGGGCTCGTGGGCACGGCGATCATGGTCGCGATCGCCACTGCGATTGCGGTGCCATTCGGCATCCTCGTCGCCGTCTACGTCGCAGAGTTCGGTTCGAACCGCGCCGGGCGTTTCATCAGGCTTGCTCTCGACGTGCTGAACGGAGTGCCGTCGATCGTCGTCGGCATCTTCGCGTATGCGCTCCTGGTCGTCGGGTCCGGGTACGCGGCCTGGAAGGGTTCCGTCGCCCTCGCGATCGTGATGCTGCCGGTCGTCGCCAGGTCGACGATCGAGGTGCTGAACCTCGTGCCCGACTCGCTTCGCTACGGCAGCTTCGCGCTGGGCGTGAGCAAGTGGCGGACGATCCTCTTCGTCGTGATGCCCTCGGCGATCGGCTCGATCCTCACGGGCGCGACACTCGCGATCGCGCGCGCGGCCGGCGAGACCGCGCCGCTCCTGTTCACGACCTCGATCTTTCTGCCGAACCAGGTCACGACGGATCCAAGCCACGCGATGGCTGCGGTCCCCCTCCTGATTCTCTTCGACTCCGAGTCGCCCGACCCGAGCCTCAACAGCCAGGCGTGGGCGGCGGCGTTCGTCCTGATGATGTTCGTGCTCGTCCTGAGCCTCACCGCTCGCTACATCCTCGCGCGGCGCGAGCGGAAGCTCACGGGCCGCTAGCCCGGACACCAGATCGTCACCAAAGGGTCACCGCAGCTATGCCCACATGCGGCGCCGGGAGGGGCACACTCGTCGCGCTTACGGGCATCGAGCAACGACCAGGGAAGGGAGAAATCGGAATGAGGTTCAGTGTTTCCAGGCGCGCCGCAGTGATCTTCCTCGCGTGCGCGTCGCTCGCGGGGAGTCTCGCTGCGACTGCGACCGCAAGCCACAGCAGGCGCTCGGCCGGCCAGCTGGTCGGAGCCGGGAGCACGTTCGTCGCGCCGCTCGTGTCGCAGTGGTCGGCCGCGTACCCGGGGCTCACCGGAGTCAGCATCGTGTACCAGCCGATCGGCTCCGGTGGCGGGATCCAGGCGATCACGAACCGGACGGTCGACTTCGGCGCCTCCGACGCGCCGCTGACGCCGGATCAGGTCACCGCGTGCAAGGGGTGCCTCCAGATTCCCTGGGCACTGGGTGGGACATCCGTGATGGTCAACGTGAAGACGAATGCACACGCCCCGCTGAAGGTCACGGGTCCCGTTCTGGCGGCGATCTATCTCGGCCAGATCAAGAACTGGAACGATCCCCAGATCAAGAGGCTGAACCCGGGGATCACGTTCCCCGACCAGGCAATCACTCCGGTCTACCGCTCCGACGGGTCCGGGACGTCGTACAACTTCACCGACTACCTCTCGGCGGTCAGCCCCGCATTCAAGAGCAAGGTCGGCGTCTCGACACAGCCTCCGTTCCCGGTCGGCGTCGGCGGTCGTGGCTCTTCGGGCGTCGCCGGCGTGGTCAAGAGCACGCAGGGAGGGATCGGTTACGCCGACATCGCCTACGCGGTCACCAACCACATCCCGGTGATGGCCGTCCGGAACGCTGCGGGCAAGTACACGACTCCGGGCATCAGGTCGATCACGGCGGCGTCGATTGCGTCGCCGAAGATCGGCGCGAACAACGAGATGCACATCGTGAACCCCCCGAAGTCGGCGCCGTTGGCCTACCCGATCAGCACCTATCACCTACGTGATCATCCCGGCGAGCACCTCGAACGCTGCGCCCCTCCGGAAGTTCATCTTCTGGGCGCTGACCGGCGGTCAGAAGTACGGCGTCAAGCTCCGCTACGTGCCGATCCCGAAACACGTGCTGGTTGCCTCCGAGAAGACGTTGAGGCGCGTCAGCTAGTCCGCCCGACCCGGACGGCTGTTGAGAGGGCGCCTCGATGGGCGCCCTCCGTCGTTTCGCGGCGCGCGCAGGCCCCTGCGGGTGTGGGCCTTCGCTCACTGGCGTGCTTCAGGCGGGCGCGAGCACGGCGTGGCCCGACTCCAGGCGCTCGAGCAGGGCCTGCTCGTTCTCGTCCAGCCACCACTCGTCCTCGACCACATGCAGGAGGCGTGCGAGAACCGCCCGTTCTTCACCGGTCAGCAGGAGGGTGGTGCCGATGTCGGTGAGCTGCGACTCCATGACGCGCAGTTTGCAACGGCCGGCGCCGCCCATGGGCATCGGGAGGGTGAAGGCTCCGTGAAGCTCCGGTTAGAAGATCGCCTCGACCGGCCAGTAGAACGCCGCCGCGACCAGCGCGGCCGCCGGGATGGTGAGAAACCAGGCGACGACGATGTTCCCGGCGATCCCCCAGCGGACCGCCGACAGGCTCTTTGTCGATCCGGCGCCCAGCACCCCGCCCGAGATCACGTGCGTCGTCGACAGCGGGTAGCCGAGCCGGGTCGCAACGTCGATCACTGCCCCGGCGGTCACCTGCGCCGAGAAGCCCGCTGCGGGCTCGATCTTGTAGAGCCGCTGTCCGAGTGTCCGCATGATTCGCCAACCCCCGACGTATGTGCCCGCGGCGATCGCGAGGCCGGCCGTGATCTTCACCCAGGTGGGGATGTAGAAATGGTCGATCGAGCCGTTGGAGAACAGCGCGAGCGCGATCACACCCATGGTCTTCTGCGCATCGTTGCTGCCATGGGTGTACGCGAGGAACGTCCCCGAGCCGAGCTGCCCGAGGCGGAAGGTCCGGTTCGCCGCGCCCGACGACATGCGCTGGAAGACCCAGAAGATGACGATCAGGATGAGGAAGCCGGCCGCGAACGCGATCGTCGGCGCGAGGAAGGCCGGGATCACGACCTTGTGCGCGACCCCGTGCCACTGGACGCCTGCCGTTCCCGACTGCGCGATCGCCGCGCCGATCAGGCCTCCGATCAACGCGTGCGAGGAGCTCGAGGGCAGCCCGAGCCACCACGTGAGCAGGTTCCAGGCGATCGCGCCGATCAGGGCGGCGAGCACCGTCTTGGTCGTCGCGAGCCCGGTGTCGATGATGCCCTTGCCCACCGTCGAGGCGACGGCGGTCGTCACCAGCGCGCCGACGAGGTTCGCGACCGACGCGATTGCGACCGCCAGCCGCGGCGAGAGCGCCCGGGTCGAGATCGACGTCGCGACCGCGTTCGCGGTGTCGTGGAAGCCGTTCGTGAAGTCGAAGCCGAGCGCGACGGCGACCACCAGGACAACGAGGAAGTCGCCTTCCACTGATGCCTACTTGTTCTTGACGACGATCGCCTCGAGGACGTCGGCGGCGTTCTCGCAGGCGTCGATTGCCTCCTCGAGCCCCTCGAAGATGTCCTTCAAGCGGATGACCGTCAACGGGTCGACGCCTGACCGGAAGAGTGCTCCGACGCCGTTGCGGTAGAGCCGGTCGCCCTCGTCCTCGAGCGAGCGCAGCTCGATCAGCTGGTCGCGCGAGCCCTTGAAGCCCTCGAGCCGCTGCACCGCCTCGTCGAGCAGGATCGCCTGGCGGAGGATGACGTCGGCCATCTTCCGGGCGTCCTCCGGAACCTCCTCCACGCCCCAGGAGCCGAGGTTGTCGGCGGTCTCGTCGACGAAGTCGCACACGTCGTCGATCGCGCCGGCGAGGCGGTAGATGTCGTCGCGGTCGAAGGGGGTGACGAACGTCTTGTTGATCAGGGTCACGACCTCGTGAGTGAGGTCGTCGCCCGTGTGCTCGTGCTCCTTGATCCGCGCGATCAGCTCGGCCCCGTCCTGCGGGAAGCGGTCGAAGAGCTCTTTCCCGAGCCGTGCGATGTCGACTGCGTTCGAGGAGGCGCGGGAGAAGTAGTCGTAGAACTCCCGACGCTCTGGTGTGACCCGAAACCGCATGTGCGGCGCTTGTGTATCAGAGCCGGGTCGGGAACGTGCAGCTCACCGTGAGCCCGCCGCCGGGTGTCGGCGTGGCTTCGACCGTCCCTGCGGCCGCGACGACTACGTGCTTCACGATCGCGAGACCGAGACCGGTGCCGATCGTCGTGCGTGCCTGGTCGGCCCGGTAGAAGCGTTCGAACAGGCGCGGCAGCTCCTCCTCGGGAACGCCGGCGCCGTCGTCGGACACGATCAGGCGCAACGCCCCGTCCCCTTCCACGCATGTGACGGTGCAGGTCGTGTCCGTGCCTGCGTAGCGAATCGCGTTCTCGACCAGGTTCTCGACGACGACCTGCAGCATCCGCGCGCGGAGCGGGAGCTCGAACGACGCCGTGCACTCGACCTTCAGCTCGAGACCCGTGGCCTGGGCGCGGTCGCCGGACTCTGCGACCACGCGCTCGATCACGGGCAGCGCACGGATGGAGCCGAGGGCGACGACGGCGCGGCCGCTCTCGAGCTCGCTGAGAAAGAGCACGTCGTCGATCAACTCGCCGATGCGCTGGACCTCGTCCCGCGCCCGCGTGATCAGGTCTGCGTGGTCGGCTCCGGGGAGCTGCGCGCTCTCGAGCAGGGCCATCAGCCGCGCGAGCGGCGTGCGCAACTCGTGCGAGACCGCCGCAGTGAAACCCGCGCGCAGCTCCTGATAGGCGGCGAGATCGCCTGGGGCGCTCAGGTAGACGAGCGTCTCGCGGCGGCCGTCGAGCTCGTAGGGGATCTCGTGCGGCGTCCGCCCCCCGATGTGGAGCAGCTCATCCGGGATGACCGCGCCCTCGACGAGGCCGTCGAGCGACTCGCGGGCGCGCCGGCTCGACGTGAGGAGTCGCCTCGCCTCGTCGAGCACGACGACGATCTCGCGGCTCTCCTCGATCAGGATCTGCGCGCGCTCCAGATCGGCCCGTGTGGACACGGCACTCGGCTGCGGGGCAGGAGCCCGCCGTAACCGCTTCACCAGATTGTCACCAGATCGTCACCGGGTCTGTTCGGGGGCCAGGTCTATCGTAGGTGCGATGCCTCGTGTGCTGATCGTCGAGGACGACGAGGTGATCGCAGACGGGATCGCGCGTCACCTCGAGGCCGGCGGATTCGACGCCGTGCGGGTCCAGCACGGCGAGACCGGCCTGGCACGCCTGCGCTACGAGCGACCCGACGCGTGCATCCTCGACCTGATGCTGCCCGGCCTCGACGGGTGGGAGCTGATCGAGACCGTCCGCGGGGAGGGGATCGGCACGCCGATCGTCGTCGTCAGCGCGCGCGGGACGGAGGGCGACCGGATCCGCGCGCTCGAGCTCGGCGCCGACGACTACCTCGTCAAGCCGTTCTCGATGGGCGAGCTGGTCGCGCGCGTCCGCGCGGCGGTACGCCGTGGGGTCCGCGCACAGTCACCCAACCGGGGTGAGGCCATTCAGATCGAAGAGCTTACAATTGACCCTGCAAATGTGCAGGCTTACGTCGACGGAGTGACCGCAGATCTGACCCCCACCGAGTTCCGCCTGCTGCACACGCTCGCGCTCGAACGCGGCCGCGTCGTCACGCGGGAGGAGCTGATGCAGCGGATCTGGGGCCGCCGGCAGCGGTATCGCGACCGCACGGTCGACGTCTTCGTCCGCAAGCTCCGCACGAAGATCGACCGGGCCGCGCCCAGGCACACCTTCATCCACACACGGCACGGGGTCGGCTACAAGCTCGAAGCGCAGGCAAAGTAAGTGGCCATGGTGGAGGAAGGGCGGCCGAAGCAGGCCGCGACACGGCGCAAGCCGAGAGCGGCTGATCGACTCTTCAATCGCGAGCTCTCGCGGATCGACTGGAGCACGCGCGTGCTCGAGCAGGCGCTCGACGAGAGCCAGCCGCTCCTGGAGCGGGTCAAGTACTGCGCGTTCTTCTCGTCGCACCTGGACGAGTTCTTCGGGGTGCGAGTCGCGGGCCTGCTCGACCAGGCCGCCTCCGGGCTGAACGTCCGGTCCGAGGACGGCCGGACGCCGCGCGCGGCGCTCGCGGAGATCCGCAAGCGCGTGGAAGCGCTGAACGAGAGGCAGACGCTCCTCTGGAGCCGCGACCTGTGCCCTGCGCTCGCGGGCGAGGGGATCGTCGTCACCGGGGTGGCGGAGCTCACCGAGGAGGAGCTGATCGAGCTCGCAGCCCGGTTCGAGCAGGAGGTCTATCCCGTGCTGACGCCGCTCGCGGTCGGCCCCGGCCAGCCGTTTCCGTACATCTCGGCGCTGTCGCTCAGCCTGGCGGTGTTCGTGCGCGACCCGGACACGGGGGAGGAGCGGCTCGCGCGCGTGAAGGTGCCCGAAGGGCTGCCACGGTTCATGGAGGTCGGGGCGCGTGGGGTCTTCGTCCCGCTCGAGGATGTGATCGCGCACTTCCTCGGCTCGCTCTTCCCGCAAATGGAGCTCAGCGAGCCGACCGTCTTCAGGGTCACCCGCGACGCGGACTTCGAGGTATCCGACGAGGCAGACGACCTGCTCGAGGCCGTGCAGATCGAGCTGCGCCGCCGCCGGTTCGGCGACATCGTCCGGGTCGAGGTCTCCGCCCCGGCGGCCCCCGCGATGCTCGAGCGCCTGAAGCGCGGCCTGGCCGTCGCGGACGAGCAGATCTATGTCGTCGACGGGCTGCTCGACCTGGCGGATGCGATGGAGATCGCACGGTTCGACCGGCCCGAGTTGAAGGACGATCCGTGGGTGCCGGTAACCCATCGCCGGTTCATGTCGGGTCCGAGCGTGATGTTCTCGGAGATCGCCAAGGCGGATATCCTCGTCCACCACCCCTACGAGTCGTTCGCGACGAGCTTCGAGGCGTTCGTCCGGACGGCGGCGGGCGACCCCGACGTGATCGCCCTGAAAGCAACCGTGTACCGGACGAGCGACGAGACCCCGCTCGTGCCTGCCCTGGTCGAGGCGGCGGAGAACGGGCAGCAGAGCGTCTGTCTCGTCGAGCTCAAGGCGCGCTTCGACGAGCGCCGGAACATCGAGTGGTCGCAGTCGCTGGAGCGGGCAGGCGTCCACGTCGTCTACGGGTTCCCGAACCTGAAGATCCACGCGAAGGCGACGCTCGTCGTGCGCCGGGAAGCGGGTGGGCTGAAGCGCTACGTCCACATCGGCACCGGCAACTATCACTCGGTCACGGCCCGGGTCTACGAGGACTTCGGCCTCTTCACCGCCGATCCCGAGATCGCCCAGGACGTCGCGAACCTCTTCAACTACGTGACCGGCTTCGGACGACCCGAGCAGTTCCGCAAGCTGCTCGTGGCGCCGTTCAACCTGCGCGACCGGCTGATCGAGGAGATCCGGAGGGTCGCCGAGTCCGCCGCCGCGCGGAAGAAGGCGCGAATCAGGATCAAGGTCAACAACCTCAGCGACCGGGCGATCATCGACGAGCTCTACCTCGCCTCGCAGGCGGGCGTGAAGATCGACCTGATCGTCCGCAGCGTCTGTGCGCTGCGGCCCGGCGTGAAGGGGCTCTCGGAGAACATCCGCGTCCGCAGCGTGCTCGGTCGCTTCCTCGAGCACAGCCGGGTCTTCAACTTCGAGTGCCGCGGTGAGCCCCGGTACTTCCTCGGCAGTGCCGATCTGCTCCCGCGGAACCTGGACCACCGGCTCGAGGCGGTCGCGCCCGTCGAGGACGCACGTCTCCAGCAGCGGCTCGGGGCGGCCCTGGACGCCCTGCTGGAGGACACGACGGCGTGGGAGCTCAAGTCCAACGGCTCGTGGCAGCGCGTCTCGCCGAAGAAGGGTGACCCGCCTCGCTCCGGCCAGGCGACGCTGATGCGCGCGGCGCGGCGGCGCCGTCGCCCTGTTCGCGACGCCTGATGGGCGCTCGCTGGGAATGGCGCGCGTTCGGCGCCGGGTTCGGTGGAGCCGAGGAGCGGTTCGGCGAGCCGGAGCGCGTTCAGGAGAGCGACGAGGTGTACCTCGTCTCGCGGGTGACCGACGCGAACGTGAAGGTCCGCGACGGGCTCCTCGACGTCAAGGCGCTCGAGCACGTCGACGCCGACGGCCTGGAGCAGTGGACGCCCGTCCTGAAGGCGGAGTTCCCGGTTTCGGCCGACCAGGTCGCGGCCGTCCTCGACCGGCTGGGCGTCACCTCCGAGCTTTCACGCGACGCCTACTCGCTCGACGAGCTGCTGGACGAGGTCGTGGGGGTCAGCCCGGACCTGCTGGCGGTCCGCGTGCACAAGCGGCGGCAGCGGTACACGATCGGCGGCTGCATGAGCGAGCTGACCGATCTCCGCACCGACGTCGGCGACACGCGCACGGTCGCGGTCGAGTCGGAGGACGCAGACGCGGTGACCGCCGCCGTCCGCGACCTCGGCCTCGCCGACCTGACGAACACGAGCTTCCCCCGTGGGCTGAAGGCGCTCGCGGGCCCGGCGTGAGCCGCTACGCGGTGATCGACGTCGGCACGAACTCGGTGAAGTTCCACATCGCGCGAGCGCGCAGCCGACGGCTCGTGGCGCACCGTCGTCGACCGGGCCGAGGTGACCCGGCTGGGCGAGGGGCTCGACGACAGTGGCCGCCTCGAGCCCGAGCCGATCCGGCGGACGGCCGACGCGATCGCCGGGATGGTCGAGGAGGCGCAGCAGAACGGCGTGGAGGGGATCGCCGCCGTCGGCACCGCCGGCATGCGCACCGCCTCGAACAGCTCGGAGCTGATCGACGCCGTGCGGGAACGGACCGGCGTCGAGATCGAGGTGATCCCCGGCGAGGAGGAGGCCCGCCTCGCCTTCCTCGCGGTCAAGGCCGGCCCTCGGCCAGACCACCGGCTCGCTCGTCGTCTTCGACACGGGCGGCGGCAGCTCGCAGTTCACCTTCGGCCACGACGACCGGGTCGACGAGCGGTTCAGCGTGAACGTCGGCGCGGTGCGGTTCACCGAGCAGTACGGCCTCGACGGTGCGGTCGCCGAGGACGTCGTCGTCCAGGCGCAGGCCGGGATCGCCGCCGACCTGGGGCTGGACGGCCGGCCCTCCCCGGATCAGCTGGTCGGGATGGGCGGCGCGGTGACCAACATCGCGGCCGTGAAGCACGAGCTTGCGAAGTACGACCCGGCGGTGATCCAGGGCACGGTGCTGACCGCTGCGGAGGTCGACCGGCAGATCGAGCTCTACCGCACGCGCAGCGCCGACGAGCGACGTGAGATAGTCGGCCTGCAACCCAACCGAGCCGAGGTGATCCTGGCCGGCGCATGCGTTGTCCGAACGGTTATGGCGAAGCTCGGCGGCGACTCGCTGACCGTCAGCGATCGCGGCCTCCGGCACGGTGTGCTCGTCGAGCGATTCGGCGGAAGGAGCTGAGATGACCACAGAAAGACGGAAGAGGCTGACCGAGCTGTCCGGCGCGGAACTGGAGAAGCTGCTCGGCCTGATCAAGGGCTCGGACAGCGTCGAGCTGAAGCTGACGGTGCCGGAGACCGATCACCGCTCGGCGATCAATGCGCTCGGGCTCGATCCGCTCGACGCGCAGATCAGGCAGATCTTCTTCTTCGACACGCCTGACCTGCAGCTGCAGCAGGCGGGCCTTGCCGTGCGGGCGCGGCGCGTCCAGGGCCGGGGCGGGGACTCGGTCGTGAAGCTACGGCCTGTCGTCCCGGACGACCTGTCGGAGGACATCCGCAGGTCGGCGGCGATGAACGTCGAGGTGGACGCGATGCCGGGGGGCTACGTCTGCTCGGCCTCGATGAAGGGCAAGGTCCCGAACGAGGACGTGTTCGAGGCCGTCCGGGGCGAGCGCCCCGTGCGCAAGGTCTTCTCGAAGGAGCAGCGCGCGTTCTACACGGCGAACGCGCCCGAGGGGCTCGCGCTGGACGACCTGCGGATCCTCGGCCCCGTCTTCGTCCTGAAGCTGGTCGTCGAGCCGAAGAAGCTCGGCAAGAAGCTGGTCGCCGAGGCGTGGCTGCTTCCCGACGGGTCGCGGATCCTCGAGCTGTCGACGAAGTGCCCGCCTGCCGAGGCGTTCCAGGCGGCAATGGAGACGCGCGCGTACCTCGAGGGCCTTGGGACTCGATCTCGAGGCCGAGCCGGAGACGAAGACGAAGGCGACGCTCGCCTTCTTCGCCGGCAATCTGGCCAAAGAGGCGGTGTCCACGCCGGCCTAGTAGGAGAGCTTGGCGAAACATGGCTGTGCCGCCAGGCCGCGCTGTGCGGCCGATCTGCGGCGTCCTCAGTCGCCCCGATAGTTAGGCTCACTATCGGGGCTCCCTGCGTCCTTGCATCTCGGGCGCCCATCGCGGCCTGGCGACGAGCATCGTCGCCAAGCCCTCCTGGCGGCGTTCACAACCTTTTCACCGGATCGTCCCGCTTGACGGCCGCAGGGGCGGCGACAATACCGTCCCGATGAATGTCGCCGTCGTCGACGTGGGATCGAACACGATCCGCCTGCTCGTCGCTGCGCATTCCCGTCAGGGTCTTGCCGTCGTCGCGCGAGGCAAGAAGGTGGTCGGCCTGGGCGCGGACATCGAGCAGAACGGAGCCGTGTCGCCGGAGAAGCTCCGGGAGGCGGCCGAGTGCCTGGCCGGCTTCGTCCACACCGCGCGCGCTTCGGGCGCGGCGTTGCTCGACGTGGTCGTCGCCTCGCCGGGTCGCCAGGCCGAGAACGCGGATCAGCTCGTGCACACGCTTTCGCGGGCGGCCGGCGTACCGGCGCGCGTGCTCTCGCGCGACGAGGAGGGGCGGCTCGCATTCGAGGGAGCGCTCGCCTACGTGAATCCGCCGGGGGCGGTCGCCGTTTGCGACGTCGGAGGCGGCTCGGCGCAGGTCGCGGTCGGGACCGTCTCGGGCGGGCCTGCGTGGCTCCGCTCCGTCGACCTCGGCTCGCTGCGCCTGAGCGCGCGCGTGCCGTCGTCCGACCCGCCGACGAAGGAAGAGATCTCGGTCATGCGCGGCCACGCCGAGAAGGCGTTCGCGCGGCTGACGCCGCCGCTGCCGATGAGCGCGATCGCCGTCGGCGGGACTGCCCGCGCGGCGAAGAAGCTCGTCGGCCGGACGCTCGGCCCGGACGAGCTCCGCGAGGCGCTCAGCCTGCTGCGGAAGCTGCCGGCCAAGGAGATCGCGCATGAGCACGACCTCGAGGTCTGGCGCGTCCGGGCGCTGCCGGCCGGGATCGCGATCCTGCTCGAGATCCAGCGGGCGCTCGCGGTTCCGCTGGAGGTCGGCCGCGGCGGGCTTCGCGAGGGGCTTGCGCTCGAGCTGCTCGACCGGCTGCCCGCGGTTCAGGCGGGTGGCGGCAGGTAGCTCCCCGGGCGCACGCGGACGCGCATCAGTGCGCTCGCGGCCGAGCGCAGCACGACCCGGTCGCGCTCGTAGCTGAGCATCCGCTCGGCCTCGTCGTAGGAGACCCAGCGCGCGTCGTCCACCTCATGGGTCGGCCGCAGCTCCCCGCCGTTCGGATGCATCAGCCAGTAGCGGACGACCTTCGGCCGTCCGGCGGAGTCCTGGTACGAGGTGCTCGCCAGCTCGCGGCCGCGCTCGCAGTCGCAACCCGGTCTCCTCCTCGACCTCGCGCACAGCGCAGTCCTCGTCACTCTCGCCCCGGTGAGCCTTCCCTTTCGGCAGCGTCCAGTCGTCGTAGGCGGGCCGGTGGACGAGCACGACCTCGCGGACGCCGTTCTCCTCGCGCACGACCACGCCGCCTGCCGCCCGGATCACGAAAACGTCTTCCGCCCGGCCTTCTCCAGCCGGCTCCAGGCGGCCGGGTAAGCCCGGCGGGCCTCGCGCTTCCGCTGCCGCTGGCGCTCCACGAGCCGGCCCGCAGCAAGCCCGGTCTTGCCACCGCCGCGAAGAGCCAGCTCGCGCAGCCGGCCCTCGGCGACGACGGCGTCCTGGTGGTCGCCGATCACGTCCTGCAGCTCCTTCGCGCGGTCGAGGAACCTGGCGCCCTTCTTGCCGAGGTCGGGTGCCGCCAGCTCTGCGGCATAACGCGCACGCTTCGTCTCGATTCTGACCGCGTGGAGCTCATCATCGGCCGGGACGCAGCGGCAGCGCCTTAACGGCCTTCCGCAACCGCGCGAACGCCTCTCCGGCGATCTCGGCCAGCGGCTTCGGGAGCTCGCCCGCCGGGGCCTCTGCGGCTCCCGCGAGCCCATCGAGGAGCCGAAAGTAGCGCTCGCTGCGCATCGCTTCGAGCAGCACGTTGCGGTCGCGGGTCCGCTCGAGACGAGTCGCGCCCGCAGGCGCCGGAACGCACGTGCGTCGTCTTGCTCCAGCGTGGCCGCCTCGCTGTCGAGATGCTCGAGCAGCACGTCGAGGTCGCGGACGGGGCCGAGCAGACCGCCGAGCCACTTCAGCTCGGCGCGCAAGGGCTCGGCCCAGCCGCTCGCGACCAGCCCGCGGCCCGCGCGGAGTAGCGCCCGGGACCGCCGCGTCGCGACGCGCAGCTGGTGCAGCGCCTCGATGTCCTGGCCGATCCTGACGCCGGGATCGTTCGTGAGGATCGCGTCGTACTGCTTGACGAGCAGAGCCCGAAGGCGGCCGATCGCGTCGCTCTCCTCCGGGGGGCAGGCGGCGTGCCGAGGACGCGCGTCGAGCTTCGAGCTCGACGTCGTGGGCACCGCGCCGGCCTTCCGCAGCGTCTTGCCGATCGCCGTCAGCCGGGCGCCGTCGCCGGAAACGGCTTCCGCCCCGACCTCGGTCCACCTCGATCGAGCGCCGACGACCGTGACAGTGTCGACGACGACCTCGACCCGATTTGCCCTCGGGCCGACGGCGACGCCGTCGCGGCGGGTTCGCAGCCGGGCGACGGGCTCGAGCGTTGCTCCGCCGCGCAACGACGCTGCGAGCAGGTCGATGAACGCCGGCGGCGGTTTTGCGGGGCCGCCGCGCGCCTCCAGCTCGAAGCGGCCGTCGTCGGACGGGAGCTCGAGGTGCCAGAGGCCGGCACGGTTCTCGACCCGGCGCCGGAGCGTGATGCCGGCGCGCAGCAGTCGCCGGTCGGCGGTGTCGACGTACGTGGCGGTGAACGTGCGGCCGGGAAGGGGGCCGCCCGCCGAGCTCCGGCAGTGCAAAGCCGGGCACGACGTCGAATTTCAGCTCCCGCTCCCGGTCGACATTCACGGAGGACGATCGTAGTCATGCCCGCAGCGCGCTGAATCGGCTCACCGGCTTCACGCACAGGCTCCGCGGCAGCTGCGTGAGCGCCGTCTGCTCGGCCGCCGAAGCTAAGCTCGCGCCGGTGCCGAAGGTCCTGATCGTCGAAGACGACGAGGTGATCGCGCAGGGGATGGCGACGCACCTCACGGCCGAGGGCTTCGAGCCGATCGTCGTCGCCAAGGGCGACCAGGGGCTTGCCCGGCTCCGCTACGAGGGGCCTGACGTGGTCGTCCTCGACCTGATGCTCCCGGAGCGCGACGGCTGGAGCGTGATCGAGACCGCCCGCGCGGAGGGGATCGGGACGCCGATCGTCGTCGTCTCGGCGCGAGGCACCGAGCACGACCGGGTACACGCGCTCGAGATCGGTGCCGACGACTACCTGGTCAAGCCGTTCTCGATGAAGGAGCTCGTCGCGCGCGTGCGCGCCGCCGCCCGGCGTGGGGTACGTCCGCACGGAGGCGCCGCGCGGCGAGGCGATCGAGGCGGAGGAGCTGCGGATCGACCCGCGCGAGGTGCAGGCGTACGTCGCCGGTGAGAGCGCCGACCTGACGCCGACCGAGTTCCGGCTCCTCTACGCGCTTGCGCTCGAGGACGGCCGTGTGGTCTCACGCGACGAGCTGCTGCAGCGGCTGTGGGGCCGGCGCGAGACGCACCGCGACCGGACGGTGGACGTGTTCGTGAAGAAGCTGCGCGAGAAGCTCGACCGCCCAGGGGCCAGGCACAGCTTCATCCAGACGCGCTACGGCGTCGGTTACAAGTTCGAGCCTCGTCCCGAAGTAGCTACGCGCCTGCGGTATTCAGAGGCAGGCTGGCGTCGGCGCCATCAATCCCGCGCAACGGGCCGATCTACGTTCCGAGTCGCGGGAAGCGGACGTGCATATGGTGCTCGTGCCCCGCGTAGGGGATGACGACGCACCTCACGGCCGAGGGCTTCGAGCCGATCGTCGTCTCCAAGGGCGACCAGGGGCTGGCCCGGCTCCGTTACGAGAACCCGGACGTCGTAGTCCTCGACCTGATGCTCCCGGAGCGCGACGGCTGGAGTGTGATCGAGACCGCACGCGCGGAGGGAATCGGGACGCCGATCGTCGTCGTCTCGGCGCGGGGGACCGAGCACGACCGGGTACACGCGCTCGAGATCGGCGCCGACGACTACCTGGTCAAGCCGTTCTCGATGAAGGAGCTCGTCGCGCGCGTGCGCGCCGCCGCCCGGCGTGGGGTACGTCCGACGGAGGCGCCGCGCGGGGAGGCGATCGAGGCAGAAGAGCTGCGCATCGACCCGCGCGAGGTGCAGGCGTACGTCGCCGGTGAGAGCGCCGACCTGACGCCGACCGAGTTCCGGCTCCTCTACGCGCTCGCACTCGAGGACGGCCGAGTGGTCTCACGCGACGAGCTGCTCCAGCGGCTCTGGGGCCGCCGCGAGACGCACCGCGACCGGACGGTGGACGTGTTCGTGAAGAAGCTGCGCGAGAAGCTCGACCGCCCGGGAGCGACGCACACCTTCATCCAGACGCGCTACGGCGTCGGCTACAAGTTCGAGGCGCTGCCGAAGTAGGCCACGGCGAGAACGATCAGGTTCGGCGGTCGGCGTGGTACTTCTCACGGAGCCGCCGGAAGTCCCGCCGGTACAGCACCGTGACGACTTCGCCGTAGCGCTCGCGCAGCTTCCGCACCTTCTGGTTCTTCTTGTTGACGTTCGACTGCTTCATCACCGTGCACTCGATGTAGGCGTCGGCCACGGGGAGGTAGAAGTCGGGCGTGATCGCCTGGTGCACCGTGCCGTCGGGCCCGCGCTCGAGCGGGAAAGTGTGCGGCTCGTACTCCCACGGGATCCCTTCCTCGTCGAGGAGCTCCGCGAGCTCCTCCTCGGCCGGGTGCGCGAAATTTGGTGGCACCTTGCCTCGGTAGTGCCGAAACTTCATGTGGACAACTTGCCCCGCGCGTCAGCCCGGCAAACGGCGGTGCCGCTCTGTCAGCCCGCGTAGCCGCTCCGCGTGGGCTCGGGTCAGTTGCCCCGGCCGGAGCTGCCAGCCCCAGTTCCCTTTGCTCGTCCCGGGCATGTTCATCCGCGCCTCGGTGCCGAGGCCGAGAATGTCCTGCGCCTGGAGGATCGCGAGCTCGGCCCGCGAGGAGAGTGCTGCCTCGTTCAGCTCCCAGTGGGGCTCCTTGCCCGGCAGGCTTGTCCGGGCCCGCGCCCGGCGCGAGAGAGACCGCCACCAGCCGAGCGCGGTGTCGCAGTCGTGCGTGCCGGCGTAGACGACGGCGCGGCGGGGGTGGTTCTCGAGGCGGTGGATATTCGATGCAGGCCCCTCGTAGCCGAATTGCATCACCACCATCCCGGGGATCCCGAGCTCGTCGCGGAGCCGGTGGACGGCGGGTGTGATCAGGCCGAGGTCCTCGGCGACGAGCGGAAGCCGCCCGAGCTCGCGCTCTGGCCGTGCGGAAGAGCTCGGCGCCCGGGCCGCGCCGCCAGTGGCCGCGCTTCGCGGTCCGGTTGCCCTCCGGCACCGACCAGTAGGAGACGAAGCCGCGGAAGTGGTCGATGCGGGCGAGGTCGTAGAGCTCGAACGTCCGGCGGAGCCGCTCGACCCACCAGCGGTAGCCCTGGGCCCGCAGCGCCCGCCAGTCGTAGAGCGGGTTGCCCCACAGCTGGCCGACCGAGCTCAGGGCGTCCGGCGGCGCGCCGGCGATCACGCCTTCCTGGAAGAGCTCCGGATGCGCTTCGACGTCGGCCCCGCGCGCGGCGACGTAGATCGGGATGTCCCCGAACATCCGCACGCCGCGGTCGGCGGCGTAGCGGCGGAGCGCGCTCCATTCTCGGTCGAACCTGACCTGGTCGGGAAGCGAACTCGGCGCCCGCGAATGCCTCCCAGTCACCGGCCCAGTAGTGCTCGCGTCGGACGAAATCCTCCAGCTCGGAGGCGGTCACCCGCGCGCGCGGCTTCTCCAGGTATCCGTGGTGGGCGGCGAAGGCGGACGACGACGAATACGGCGAGCCGGCCCAGTCCGGCGGCCCGAGCGGCAGCAGCGCCCACCAGGACTGCCCCGCCTCGACCAGCCAGTCGACGAAGCGGAACGCCTCCCGGCCGAGCTTTCCGCCCGGCAGGGACGACACGTGCAACAACACACCGCTCGATCTCGGATTGCGCATAGCGTTTCAGGCTCGCCCTTCGCTGAAAGCTGACCGTACGCGATGCCCCTTCCCCAGACGAAGCCACCCCGTATCCAGATCGAGGACGTCTGGCCGCAGCTCGACTGCGGCCGCTACCCGGTCAAGCGCTCCGTCGGCGACGAGGTCGAGGTCTGGGCGACGATCTTCCGCGACGGCCACGAGCTGCTCGGCGCCGCGATCCGCTACCGCGCGCCGGACTCCTCGCAGTGGGAAGAGGTCGAGATGCGGAAGGTCGAGGACCAGCCCGACCGCTGGACAGGCGCCTTCCACGTCGACCGCTGCGGACGCTGGGAGTTCACGATCGAGGCCTGGGTCGACCGGTTCGAGTCGTGGCGCGACGAGCTGCGCAGGAAGGTCGAGGCGGGACAGACCGACCTCGCGAGCGAGCTACAGGAAGGCGCTGCGCTGCTGAAGGTGCGGAAGCTCGACGTCGCGGCTGGTCTTGCGTCGACCGAGCGCGACCGCTCCGAGCCGACCCGGCTCGTTCGCTCGGTCGAGGTCGACGCCGACCGCGCGCTCGCGCGCTTCGGGGCCTGGTACGAGCTCTTTCCACGCTCGTGGGGCGGGTTCAAGGGCGTCGAGAAGGTGCTGCCGGAGCTCGCCGCCCTGGGCTTCGACGTCGTCTACTTCCCGCCGATCCACCCGATCGGCAAGACGAACCGCAAGGGCCGGAACAACTCCCTCGAGGCGACGAAGGTCGATCCGGGCAGCCCGTGGGCGATCGGCGGGAAGCAGGGTGGCCACACCGCCGTCAGTCCCGAGCTGGGGTCGATCGAGGACTTCGATCGCCTGGTCTCCCGCGCACGCAAGCTGGGGCTCGAGATCGCGCTCGACTTCGCGATCCAGTGCTCGCCCGACCACCCGTGGCTGAAAGAGCATCCGGAGTGGTTCCACCGGCGCCCGGACGGGACGCTGAAGTACGCCGAGAACCCGCCGAAGCGCTACCAGGACATCTACAACGTCAACTTCGACAGCGAGGACTGGCAGGGGTTGTGGGCGGCGCTGCGGGACGTTGTCCTGCACTGGGTCTCGCACGGCGTCACGGTGTACCGCGTCGACAACCCGCACACCAAGCCGCTGTCGTTCTGGGAGTGGCTGATCGCGGAGGTGCGGGCGGTCGATCCGACGGTGGTGTTTCTCGCGGAGGCGTTCACGAGGCCGCCGGTGATGGCCGCGCTCGCGAAGGCGGGATTCAGCCAGTCCTACACCTACTTCACCTGGAAGAACATGAAGACTGAGCTGATCGAGTACATGACGGAGCTGACGCACTCGACCCTGCCGCAGTTCTTCCGGCCGAACTTCTTCGCGAACACGCCGGACATCCTCCACGAATACCTCCAGCGCGGCGGGCAGGCTGCGTTCGAGGCGAGGCTCGTGCTCGCGGCGACGCTGTCGCCGAGCTACGGGATCTACTCCGGCTACGAGCACTTCGAGAACGTGCCGCTGCGCGAGGGCAGCGAGGAGTACCTCGACTCCGAGAAGTACGAGGTGAAGAAGCGGAAGCTCGACGGGCCGCTCCTGCCGCTGGTGAAGCGGCTGAACACGATCCGCCGCGAGAACCTCGCCCTCCAGCGGCTCGACAACGTCGACTTCCTCGAAACCGAGAACGAGCAGCTGCTCGCGTATGCGAAGCGCGCCGATGGGAACGTCGTGCTCGTGTGCGTGAACCTGGACCCGCGAGTCGAGCACGAAGGTGTCGTCACCGTGCCGGTGCGGCTCGGGCTGCCGCCGGCCTACGGCGCCACCGAGCTGCTCACCGGCCTGGACTTCCACTGGCGGATCGGCCGCAACTACGTACGTCTCGGGCCGGGGCAGGCGCACGTGCTGCGCGTGGAAACCCGATGAGTGAGCCCGGGCACTGGTTCGAATCCGACCCGCTGTGGTTCAAGCGCGCGGTCTTCTACGAGATCCACATCCGCGGCTTCTTCGACGGCAACGACGACGGCGCGGGCGACTTCCGGGGGCTGATCGAGAAGCTCGACTACCTCCAGTGGCTCGGGATCGACTGCATCTGGCTGCTGCCGATGTACATCTCGCCGCTGCGGGACGGCGGCTACGACATCGCCGACTTCTTTGTGATCCACGAGGACTACGGGACGGTGGACGACTTCAAGTCGTTCGTGGAGGCGGCTCACCAGCGCGGGATGCGCGTGATCGCGGACCTGGTCATGAACCACACCTCGAACGAGCACCCGTGGTTCCAGGAGTCGCGCTCGAGCCCGGACTCGCCGAAGCGCGACTGGTACGTCTGGTCGGACACCGACCAGCGCTACCTCGACGCGCGGATCATCTTCATCGACACCGAGCCGTCGAACTGGACGTGGGACCCGGTGGCCGGTCAGTACTACTGGCACCGCTTCTTCTCACACCAGCCGGACCTGAACTACGACAACCCCGAGGTGCAGGAGGCGATGCTGAACGTGCTCCGCTTCTGGCTCGACCTCGGGATTGACGGCTTCCGCCTCGACGCAGTCCCGTACCTCTTCGAGCGCGAGGGCACGAGCGGCGAGAACCTCCCGGAGACGCACGAGTACCTGAGGCGCGTCCGCGCGGAGATCGACGCGCGCTACCCCGACCGCGTGCTGCTGGCCGAGGCCAACCAGTGGCCGGAGGACGTGGTCGAGTACTTCGGCGACGGCGACGAGTGCCACATGGCCTTCCACTTCCCGGTGATGCCGCGGATGTTCATGGCGCTCAGGCGCGAGGAGGCGCGGCCGATCATCGAGATCCTCGATCACACCCCGCCGATTCCGGACAACGCGCAGTGGGGACTCTTCCTCCGCAACCACGACGAGCTGACGCTGGAGATGGTTGCGGACGAGGAGCGCGACTACATGTACTCCGAGTACGCGAAGGATCCCCGGATGAAGCTGAATCTCGGCATCCGCCGGCGCCTCGCGCCCCTGCTCGACAACGGCCGCGACGAGATCGAGCTGATGCACGCGATCCTCTTCTCGCTGCCCGGCGCGCCTGTCCTCTACTACGGCGACGAGATCGGGATGGGCGACAACGTCTACCTCGGCGACCGCGACGGCGTCCGCACGCCGATGCAGTGGACTGGCGATCGGAACGGCGGCTTCTCGCGCGCCGACTTCGCCCAGCTCTACCTGCCGCCGCTGATGGACCCGGTCTACGGCTTCCAGGCCGTCAACGTCGAGGCCGAGCTCCGCACGCCGACCTCGCTGCTGCGCTGGCTGCACCGCTTCATCGCGCTGCGCAAGGAGCACCCGGTCTTCGGGCTCGGGACGTACGAGCCGCTCCGCCCCCAGAACCCGCGCGTCTTCGCGCACATCCGCCGCTACGCGGACGACGTCATCCTCTGCGTGCACAACCTCGCCCGCTCGGCGCAGGCGGTCGAGCTCGACCTCTCCGAGTTCGACGGCTACGTGCCGGAGGAGATGCTCGGGCGGACGAAGTTCCCGCCGATCGGCGAGTGGCCGTACCTGCTGACGCTCGCGCCGCGGGGCTGGTTCTGGTTCCGGCTCAGGAAGGACGTCTCGTGACCGGGCTGCGCGGGCTGACCCAGGACGGGCTGATCGAGTACGTCACCGACCAGCGCTGGTACGGGTCGAAGGGGCGCGAGGTCGCCGGAGCAGGCGTCGTCGACCAGGTGGAGCTGCCCGGCCTGACGCTCGCGCTGGTCGAGATCGTCTTCCCGGAGGGGACGCACGACGTCTACCAGCTGGTCTCCGGGGAGACGCTGGATGGCCTGGCGGAGCCCGCGGTCGCGCGGGAGCTCGTCCACCTGATCCGGACCGGCAAGCCGCAGCGCACCAGCGGGCGAGGGGACCATCGTCTTCGAGCACGTCGAGGGGTTCGCCGGCCTCGGCTCGGAGCTGACCGAGGCGCGGCTGATCGACGCCGAGCAATCGAACAGCTCGGTCGTGTTCGACGACGCGCTCTTCCTGAAGGCCTTCCGCCGCCTCGAGCCGGGGACGAACCCGGACCTGGAGATGCTCCGCTTCCTCACCGAGCACGGCTTCGAGAACATTCCGCCGCTCGGCGGGTGGTACGCATACGTCGGCCCGCCGCTGGAGGCGACGCTCGGGATCCTCCAGGCGTTCGTCCCGAACGCGACCGACGGCTGGGAGCTGGCCCTGGACGAGCTGGCCGAGGAGCCCGACCGCTTTCTCGGCCGTCTTCGCGGGCTCGGCGAGGTGACCGGGTCGATGCACGCGGCGCTCGCCTCCGACGCGAACGACCCGAACTTCTGCCCGGAGACGCCGAGCCTCGAGGCGCTCGGCCTGCTGACCGCGAGCGTGGACGAGGAGATCGACCAGCTCTTCCTTTCGCTGCCGGACGACCTACCTGCGCTCGAGCCGATCATGGGGCGCGGCGAGGAGATCCGCGACCGCCTGCGCCGGCTGGCACACGCCGGCACGACCGCCAAGACGATCCGCAACCACGGCGACCTCCACCTCGGCCAGACGCTCGCGACTGAAGGTGCGGGGTGGGTGATCCTCGACTTCGAGGGTGAACCGGCGCGCTCGCTCGCGGAGCGGCGGCGAAAGCGCTCGCCGCTCCGTGACGTCGCCGGGATGCTGCGCTCGTTCGCCTACGCCACCTCCGCAGTCGCCTTCCTGCGCGGCTCGGAGGCGCCGCCCGGCTGGGAGGAGCGCGCTCGCGCCGAGTTCCTCGACGGCTATCTCGAGACCGTCGATCCGGAGATCGTCCCGGCGGGACGGGAGCAGTTCGAGAAGCTGCTCGCCGTCTTCGAGCTCGAGAAGGCGGTGTACGAGCTCCGCTACGAGCTCTCGATGCGCCCGGACTGGCTGCCGATCCCGGTGGCGGGGATCCTGCGGATGCTGGAGGAGCCGGTCGCGCCGTGAACCGTCCGCCCTACGAGCTCGCCGACCCGCACTCCGTCCTCGGCGCGCACCCGGCGAAGGGCGGTGTCGTGATCCGGGCGTACCGGCCCGACGCCGAGTCGGTGCGCGTGCTGCCGATGGACGTCGAGCTCCAGCCGCGAAACAGCGGCGGGGTCTTCGAAGGAACGATTCCGGGCGCGCAGCTGCCGCTCGACTACGAGCTGGAGGTGCGCTACCCGGCCGGCGACACCTACCGGCTGCGCGACCCGTACTCGTTCCTGCCCACGCTCGGCGACCTCGACATCCACCTCGCCGCCGAGGGCCGCCACGAAGAGCTGTACGAGCGGCTCGGCGCGCACGCGCGCGAGCTGAACGGCGTCGCGCGGCGTCGCGTTCGCGGTCTGGGCGCCGAACGCCGCCTCGGTCAGCGTGGTCGGCGACTTCAACGGCTGGGACGGCCGTCTGCACCCGATGCGCTCGCTCGGCTCCTCCGGGATCTGGGAGCTGTTCGTCCCGGGCACGGAGGAGGGCGCGCGCTACAAGTTCGAGCTCCGGACGCGCGAGGGGAAGCTGCGGCTGAAGGCCGACCCGCTCGCGTTCCGCACGGAGAAGCCGCCCGCCAACGCGTCCGTCGTCTTCAGGCCGAAGCACGAGTGGGGCGACGACGCCTGGCTCGCGCGGCGGCGCGGGTCGGAGCCCCTGAACGGCCCGGTCTCGGTCTACGAGGTGCACCTCGGGTCGTGGCGCCTCAATCCGGCCGAGGGCAGCCGGCCGCTCACTTACCTCGAGGCCGCCGAGGAGCTCGCGGAGTACGCCACCTACATGGGCTTCACGCACGTCGAGCTGTTGCCGGTGATGGAGCATCCGTACGCGCCGTCATGGGGCTACCAGGTGACGGGCTTCTGCGCGCCGACCGCGCGCTTCGGTCCGCCGGACGACTTTCGCGCGTTCGTCGACCGGCTCCACCAGGCGGGGATCGGCGTGATCCTCGACTGGGTCCCCGCGCACTTCCCGAAGGACGACTGGGCGCTCGCGCGCTTCGACGGCACGGCCCTGTACGAGCACGCGGACCCGCGACGTGCCGAGCACCCGGACTGGGGGACGCTGGTCTTCAACTTCGGGCGCAACGAGGTGAGGAACTTCCTGCTCGCGAGCGCGCTGCACTGGCTGCGCGAGTACCACGCCGACGGCCTGCGGGTCGACGCCGTCGCCTCGATGCTCTACCTCGACTACTCGCGCAAGGCCGGCGAGTGGGTCCCGAACGTCCACGGCGGGAACGAGGACCTCGACGCGATCGCCTTCCTGAAGCAGCTGAACGAGGTCGCGCACGGCCGTGAGCCGGGTCTGCTGATGGCGGCTGAGGAGTCGACGGCGTGGCCGGGCGTCTCGCGGCCGGTGCACCTCGGCGGGCTCGGCTTCGGGCTCAAGTGGAACATGGGCTGGATGCACGACACGCTGGCCTACTTCCAGCGCGACCCGGTCCATCGCCGCTACCACCATCACCAGCTCACCTTCAGCCTCGTCTACGCGTTCTCGGAGAACTTCGTGTTGCCCCTCTCGCACGACGAGGTCGTGCACGGCAAGGGCTCGCTGCTCGCGAAGATGCCCGGCGACCCGTGGCAGCAGCGGGCGAACCTGCGCGCGCTGTACGCGTACATGTGGGCTCACCCCGGCAAGAAGCTGCTGTTCATGGGCGGCGAGCTCGGCCAGGAGCGCGAGTGGCGCTCGGACGGCTCGCTCGACTGGCACCTGCTCGAACGGCCGGAGCACGCCGGCATCCAGTCGCTCGTCCGCGACCTGAACCTGCACTACCGCGACGAGCCCGCCCTGTGGGAGGTCGACTTCGAGCCCGCCGGCTTCCGCTGGCTGGAGCCCAACGACGCCGCCGCGAACGTGCTCGTGTTCATGCGGCTCTCGAAGGACGGCGAGCGGCAGCTCGTCTGCGCCTGCAACTTCTCGCCGCTGCCGCGAACGGGCTACCGGATCGGGCTGCCCCGCCCCGGCCGCTGGCGCGAGCTCGTCAACACCGATTCAGAGCTCTACGGCGGCTCCGGCTTGGGGAACATGGGCGGCGTCGCCGCGGAGAAGAAGCCCTGGCACGACCAGCCCTACTCGGCCGAGGTCACGCTCCCGCCGCTCGGCGTTGTTTGGCTCGCGCCCGCCTAGGGCGGTCGACGTCGTGGAAGAACGACGAGAACGAGCCGGCGACGGCTGTCACGACCGCGATCGCCCATAGCTCCAGCAGGACGTCGACCACGCGTCCGCCGGTCGTCAGCGGGTTCTTGAGCTGCGAGGAAACGGTCAGCAGTTGGACGGTTGTGAAGAAGAACGCATCGCCGAGGTCGTGGATCTCGGTTCCGCGCGCGTGGCGCTCGAACCCCCAGATCGCAAAGGCCCCGATCGCGTCCGCGACCACCGTCAGGCAGAGCGCGATCGTCAGGCGTGCAAGCAGCGTCCTGTGGTGCTTTTCGCACGCGGCGGAGTCGCCGCAGTTCCTCGCGAATCACGGCCCGAGTGTCGCGGCCGCGGCGGACGCCACTACGGGTAGAGGCTTCGCGCCCGGCCGCGGACGATTCGGAACAGCGTCGTCCCGCTCTGCGTGACGCCGACCACACGATGCAACGAGTCGAACTCGATCGGGCCCGGCTTGACGACCGGGGCCACGGTCGTCACATGCCCGTCCGGCCAGAGGTGCGCGACGCGGGCGCCGAAGAACTCGCTGACGTAGTACCCGCCGCCCGCCGCGGGGAGCGTAAAGCTCGGGTTCTTCAGCCCCGAAGCCAGCACCTCGGTCGCCTTCGTCTCCGGGGCGAAGTGGAGCACCCGGCCCCCGTACGACTCGCTCAGGATCAGGCCGTCCGCGGTGACGAGGATGCCGTGGACGCCGTGGAACTCGCCGAGTACCTCGCGCGTGCCGCCTCGGATCCGGACGAGGGTGGTCTGCTCGCTGCCGAGGACGTTCTCGCTGCCGTAGAGCCACCCGTCCGGCGCGAGCGCGATCCCGAGCAGGTAGTTCCGCGCAGTCGCATAGAGGGTCGTCCTGTGTGTCCGCAGGTTCAGCGCGAGCACCCGCGCGCCCGAGCTGACGAGCACCCGCCCGTCCGGGAGTGGAAAGAGCTCGCGAGCCTGGTCGATCCGCGCGACGAGGCGGCCGGTCTTCCGGACGGGGTCGAGCTCGTAGACGGCGTTTCCCGGCAAGTCGGTGACGAGGAACCTTCCGTTCTCGAGGGGCAGCAGGTCGTACGGCTGGGAGAGCACGGGCCGCGCCGCCGCGGCAGAGGAGGGAGCTGCCGCGGCCGCGGCCAGGAGCAGGACGAGCAAGACCGTACCGCAAGATTGTGTTTATACCGCAAGGTTGTGGTATCCGTCAAACCTGCCACACTGAGAGCGTGATCGAGCGGTCGCTGCTCCTCGACCTGTATGCCGCCTTCCACAAGTCCGGCCAGGTGGTCGATCTCGCCTGCGCCGGGACCGGAATCGAGCCGGAGGACTTCGCCTTCGTCTCGATCGTCGGCGGGCGCGAGCCCGTGACGCCGACAGCGATCTCCCGCGAGTTCGGCCTCTCGCTCAGCACCGTGCTCTTCCGCGCGACGCGGAACATCGAGCTCGGGTTCGTCGAGCGGGTGACGAACCCGCAGGACGGCAGGTCGTTCCTGCTTCGGCTGACGCCGGAGGGGCGGCGAGCCTGGCAACGCGCCGGTAAGAACCTCCGCCGCGCGGTCGACTCGCTCGAGGAGAGGCTGCCGCGGGCCGCCGCCGAGATCCAGCAGGTCCTGCGTGAGCTACAGGCGGCGTTCGACCAGGAGTTGGCCGAAAACGAGGAGCCCGCCCGCAGATAGCCTCGCGTCCGTGAGGGGACTCGGTGCGATCCCGGAGCCGGGCGGAAACGTCCGGTTCCGCGTCTGGGCGCCGAGCGCGCGCCGGTCGACGTCCGCATCGGCGACGAGAGTCACGCGCTCGAGGGCGAGGCGAACGGGGTCTTCGCCGGCGTCCTTCGCGCGAGCCCGGGCGACGACTACCTGTACGTCCTCGACGGGGGCCGGGCGCTGCCGGATCCCTGCTCGCGCTTCCAGCCCCGGGGGAACGAGGGCCCGTCACGAATCGTCGAGCTGCCTTCGGCTGTCCGGCGTGGCCTCTCGCTCGAGGAGCTCGTGATCTACGAGCTCCACGTCGGGACGTTCTCGCCGGAGGGGACGTTCGACGGAGTCGTGCCCTTCCTGCCCGAGCTGCGCGAGCTCGGCGTCACGGCGGTCGAGCTGATGCCGGTCGCGACCTTCCCGGGCGAGCGCGGATGGGGCTACGACGGCCTCTACGCGTACGCGCCGCATCCCGCCTACGGCGGGCCCGACGGGCTCGCGCGGCTGGTCGAGGCGGCGCATCGCGAGGGGCTGGGCGTGATCCTCGACGTCGTCTACAACCATCTCGGGCCGGGCTCCCCGGCGATCACGGCCTTCGGCCCGTACGTGACCGACCGTCACGAGACCTTCTGGGGAGACGCGCTCGACTTCCGGGAGTGGGGCGCCCGCGAGTGGGCGATCCAGAACGCGTGCATGTGGGTCGAGGAGTACGGGATCGACGGGCTACGGCTCGACGCGGTCCACGCGATCTACGACGACTCACCGCGCCACGTGCTCGCCGAGCTCGCCGACCGCGTCCACGCGGGCTCGCCGCGGGCGCTCGTGATCTCCGAGACCTCGGTCGACGACGACCGGCCGATCGAGGAGTGGGGGCACGACGCCCGCTGGGCGGACGGGCTCCACCATGCGTTGCACGCGCTGCTCACCGGCGAGCGGGACGGCTACTACGAGCCGTACGGCTCGGTCGAGGACGTCGCGGCCGAGCTCGGCCGCCGGCCGCCCGAGCGGCACGTCGTCTGCGCGCAGAACCACGACCAGGTCGGCAACCGCGCGTTCGGCGACCGCCTGCCGCCCGAGCTGCTGCGCCTCGCCTCCGCGGTCGTCCTCTTCGCCGCGCAGACGCCGCTGCTCTTCATGGGCGAGGAATACGGCGAGCCCAACCCGTTCCGGTTCTTCTGCCGACCACACAGGACCCCTGACTTCGCCGAGGCGACGCGTGAAGGGCCGGAAGAGGGAGTTCGCGGCCTACGCGGCGTTCTCCCGCGAGCGACGTGCCCGACCCGCAGGATCCCGAGACCTTCGAGCGCTCGAAGCTTCTCGCCGCGAGAGCAGCCGGGATGCGTGACCACTACCGCAGGCTGCTCGCGCTCCGACGTAGGCTGCCGCGCGACGTGCGAGTGCAGACCGATGGGCAGTCGCTGACGATGCGGCGCGGCAACGCGACGCTCGTCGTCGACTTCGCGGCGAAGACGGTGGAGCTGGCCGAGTGAGGGCCTGGCCCGGGCGCCCCTTTCCCCTCGGGGCGACCTGGGACGGCGAGGGGACGAACTTCTCGATCTTCTCCGAGCACGCCGAGCACGTCGAGCTCTGCCTCTTCGACGGCGACGACAACGAGACGAGCGTGCCGCTGACCGAGCGCACCGCGTTCAACTGGCACGGCTACCTGCCCGAGGTCGGACCGGGCCAGCGCTACGCCTACCGCGTCCACGGTCCCTGGGCGCCCGAGTCCGGGCACCGTTTCAACTCCCACAAGCTGCTGATCGACCCCTACGCGAAGGCGATCGAGGGGCCGGTCGACTGGGATGCGGCCAGCGTCCTCCCCTACGTCCCCGCGCGGCGAGGACGCGGACCTCGAGGCCGACGACGAGGACGACGCGGCCGCGATCCCCAAGTGCGTCGTCATCGACCCGGCGTTCGACTGGGAGGGAGACGAGCCGCCGAACACGCCCTGGCACGAGACGGTCATCTACGAGTCGCACGTCAAGGGCTTCACCAGGCTCCACCCCGGCGTCCGTGAGGACCTGCGCGGCACCTACGCGGGCCTCGCCTCCGAGGACTCGATCGCCTACTTCCGTTCCCTCGGCATCACCGCGGTCGAGCTGCTCCCCGTCCACCACATCGTCGACGAGCACCACCTGGTCGAGAAGGGCCTGACGAACTACTGGGGGTACAGCTCGATCGGCTACCTCGCGCCGCATGCGCTCTACTCGGCCACGGGGCGGCACGGGCGAGCAGGTGCGCGAGTTCAAGGGGATGGTCAAGGCGCTCCACCGGGCCGGCATCGAGGTGATCCTCGACGTGGTCTACAACCACACCGCCGAGGGCAACCACCTCGGGCCGATGCTCGCGTTCAAAGGGGTCGACAACGCGTCCTACTACCGGCTGATGCCGGACGAGCCGCGCTACTTCATGGACTTCACCGGCACGGGCAACTCGCTGAACCCGACGCACCCGAGCGTGCTCCGGCTGATCATGGACTCGCTCCGCTACTTCGTGATCGACTGCCACGTCGACGGCTTCCGCTTCGACCTCGCGGCCGCGCTCGCGCGCGAGTTCTACGACGTCGACCGCCTGTCGACGTTCTTCGACACGATCCACCAGGACCCGGTGCTATCGCAGGTGAAGCTGATCGCGGAGCCGTGGGACGTCGGCCCGGGCGGGTACCAGGTGGGGAACTTCCCGATCCTCTGGGCGGAGTGGAACGGGCTCTACCGCGACTGCGTCCGCGACTTCTGGCGGGGCGAGTGCGGCCTCGCCGAGTTCGCGCAGCGCTTCACCGGCTCCAGCGACCTCTACCAGTCGGACGGCCGCAAGCCGGGCGCGTCGATCAACTTCGTCACCGCGCACGACGGCTTCACGCTCAACGACCTCGTCTCCTACAACGACAAGCACAACGAGGCGAACCTCGAGGACAACCGCGACGGCACCGACGACAACCGCAGCTGGAACTGCGGCGTCGAGGGCCCGACCGAGGAGGCCGAGGTCAACCGCCTGCGCGAGCGGCAGATGCGGAACTTCCTGACGACGCTCTTCCTCTCACAGGGCGTGCCGATGCTGCTCGGGGGCGACGAGTTCGCGCGTACGCAGCACGGGAACAACAACGCCTACTGCCAGGACAACGAGATCTCGTGGTTCCACTGGGAGCTCGACGAGCGTCAGGAGCGGCTGCTCCGGTTCACGCGACAGCTGCTCCACTTCCGGGCCGCCCACCCTGTCTTCCGGCGGACGCAGTTCCTGACGGGCGACTCGCCGCTCGGGTCGGGCCTGCCGGACAGCTGGTGGTTCCGGGCGGACGGCCGCAAGATGACGCGCCGCGACTGGGGCGACGGCGAGCTCCGGTCGATCGGGCTGTTCCTGAACGGCGACGAGATCCCGGCGCGCACCCGCCAGGGCGACCACGTCACCGACGAGTCGTTTCTGATCCTGTTCAACTCCCACCACGAGCCGGTGACGTTCCTGCTGCCGCCGCGGCGGTTCGGTCAGCGGTGGAAGCTCGAGCTCTCGACCGCCGAGCCGGACATCGGGGAGGGCGAGCGCAACTTCGCCGCCCGCGCCGAGGTGACGGTCGAGGCGCGGTCGATCGTCCTGCTGCGCCGCGGCTGGTAGGCGTCGAGGGGGACAGTCAGGTCTAGCCCCGGGCGGGCGCAGCACGGCGAACTGGTCGGTGATCTCGAGGCGCTCCGAGCCGAACCGGTAGACGGCCGCGGGTCGCCCGCCGGCGCGGCCGGACACCCGCTGCTCGCCGGTCGGGACGAGCACTCCCCGGCGCAGCAGGACGCGCTGGAGGTTCGTCGCCGAGACCTCGTGGCCGAGCGCGGCCACGTAGAGGTCTCGTAGCTCCGAGATGGTGAACGCCTCGGGCGCGAGCGCGAAGCCGATGTTCGTGTAGGAGAGCTTGGCGCGCAGTCGCTCACGTCCGGCGAGCGCGAATGCACCGTGGTCGAAGGCGGTCGGCGGAGGGCTCGCGACCGGGATGCCAGCGCGTGTCTCCGGGCACGGCCGGGTCGAGCCCGGTGCGGACGAGGCCCAGGTAGGCCGTGGTCACGCGGCCCGTTCGCGGATCGGCGCGCGTCTCCAGCTGCTCGAGGTGCGAGAGCTCGCGGACGTCCACCTTCGCCGCGAGGTGGCGGCGGATGGAAGGCTCGAGCTTCTCGCCCGGGCCGAGAGTCGCCGCCGGGGAGCGCCCAGCGGCCCTCCGCGGGCGGGCGTGCGCGGCGCCAGAGCAGAACCTGGAGTGTGCCGTCACGCACCTGGAGGACGACCGCGACGGTCTCGTGGGCCTGACTGGTAATCTGGCGGCGAGGTTTTCGCTCCACAGTCGTAAACTACCGGAGGAGTTGGGATGAAGCGCTGGATCGTTGTTGCGTGTGCGTTGGCGTTGCTCGCGAGCGGGGCCGGGGGCCAGGCGGCATCCGGTGCATCCACGCTGAAGATCGGGATGGTCACCGACGTCGGCGGCCTCAACGACCGCGGCTTCAACCACCTCGCCTACGTCGGCATGCTCCAGGCGCAGAAGCGCCTCGGCGTCCACATCCGCGTCGCCGAGTCGCGCTCGCCCGCGGACTACATCCCGAACCTCGCCTCGTTCGCGCGGCAGGGCTACGACCTCGTCCTCGGCGTCGGTTACACGGAGATCGGCGCGATGGGCGCCGTCGCCAAGCGGTTCCCGAAGACGCGCTTCGCGATCGTCGACGTCGCCAACGGCGACCTCGCCGGCAAGCCGAAGAACGTCCTCGGCCTGCTCTTTCACGAGGAGCAGGTCGGCTACCTCGCCGGGTACCTCGCCGGGCTCGAGACGAAGCGCCTTCCCGGGCGCGACGTGGTCAGCTCGGTCGCGGGCGAGAAGCAGCCCCCCGTCGACCGCTTCGTCGCCGGCTACCAGGCGGGCGCGAAGCGCGCGAACCCGCGCGTGACCGACGGTCAACAGCTACTCCCAGGACTTCAACGACCAGGCGAAGTGCAAGGCGATCGCGCTCAACCAGATCGCGGCAGGCTCGGTCGCGGTGTTCGCCGTCGCCGGCGGCTGCGGCCTCGGCGCGCTCGACGCGGCCCGGGAGCAGAAGGTCTGGGGGATCGGCGTCGACTCGGACCAGTCGTTCCTCGGCGCCCACATCCTCACGAGCGCGACGAAGAAGGTCGACCGGGCGGTCTTCCTCGCGATCAAGTCGGTCGCGGATGGACGGTTCCACGGCGGCAATGCCGTCTACGGCCTCGAGGACGGCGGCGTCGGGCTGGGGAAGATCAGCCCGCGGGTGCCCAGGGCCGAGGTCGCCGCGCTGAACCGCATCCAGGCCCAGATCGTCGCCGGGAAGATCGTCCCGCCGAAGATCATCCGCTAGCGCGGAGGACGCGCGAGGCGCCCGCGCCGAAGACGGCGCCTTGCCCTACGCCACTCGGATGATGCCCTCGGCAGCCATGGCCGAGATCTCCTGCTCGGAGTAACCCGCCTCGGCCAGGATCTCGGCCGACTGGGCGCCGAGCGCCGGCGGGGGCGAGCGGTAGGCGGGCCGTTCACCGTCGACCGAGAACGCCGGCCCGAGCGTCGTGAACTCACCGAGTTGCCGAAGAATGCCGGTCGCCTCGAGCTGCGGATCGGCGGCGAGCTCGCCGACGTCCTGGACGGGCGCCGCGGGCACGCTCGCCGCGACGAGCCTCTCCATCCAGGCCGCGCGCGTGTCCTCGCGAAGTCGCGCCGAGATCGCTTCGGTGAGAGCCGGCCGGTTCGCCACGCGATCGGGATTCGTAGCGAAGCGGGGGTCGTCCGCGAGCTCCGGCAAGCCGATCGCCTCGACGAGTCGCCGGAAGATCCCGTCGTTCGCGGCCGTGATCATCAGCCCACCGTCCGCCGCCGGGAAGACCTGGTACGGGGCGATTGCGTGGAAGCCCGTCCCCTGCGGCGTCGGCACGGCGCCGGTCTCCATCGCCCCGACCAGGTGGTACGAGACGTACGCGAGCGCGGTCTCCCAGAGCGAGACGTCGAGCGTGTGCCCGCCGCCCTGCTTCAGCGCGGCCAGGATCGAAAATGCGGCGTACATCCCGGTCGCGTGGTCGATCAGCGAGACGCCGACCCGGACGCCCGTGCTGCCCGGCTCGCCGGTCACGGAGATCACCCCGCTCGCTGCCTGGAGCAGCGGGTCGTACCCGGGCAGGTCGCGCTTTGGCCCGGTGCGCCCGTAGGACGAGATCGTGCAGTAGACGAGCTCGGGCTTCCGCGACCGCATCTCCTCCGCGCCGAAGCCGAGCTCCGCGGCGAGCCCGGGGCGCAGGCTCTGGACGACGACGTCGGCGCCGTCGACGAGGCGCGTCATCACCTCGCGGCCGCGGCGAAGGTCGAGCGCGAGCGAGCGTTTGCCCGAGTTGACGACGACGAACAGCGCTCCTAGCCCGCCGACGAACGGCGGTCCCCACAGCCGTGCCTCGTCGCCCGACGGCGGCTCGACCTTGATCACGTCCGCGCCGAGCGATCCAAGCAGCTGCGTGCAGGTCGGGCCGGCGTACGAGGTCGTGACGTCCACGACCCGGACGCCGGCGAGAGGCGCGAACGGCATGGCCGCGATTATCGTCTCGGGGTGAACCGCCTCGCCGACGAGACGAGCCCGTACCTCCTCCAGCACGCCGAGAACCCGGTCGACTGGTACCCGTGGGGTGAGGACGCGCTCTCGCGTGCGCGCGGTGAAGACCGGCCGATCCTGCTGTCGATCGGCTACGCCGCCTGCCACTGGTGCCACGTGATGGAGCACGAGTCCTTCGAGGACGCCGAGACCGCGGCGCTGATGAACGAGCACTTCGTGAACGTCAAGGTCGACAGGGAGGAGCGGCCCGACCTCGACGCCGTGTACATGGATGCGGTCGTCGCGCTGACCGGCCACGGCGGCTGGCCGATGACGGTGTTCCTGACGCCCGAGGGCGAGCCTTTCTTCGGCGGCACCTATTTCCCGCCCGCGCCGCGGCATGGGCTGCCGAGCTTCCGGCAGGTTCTGGAGGCGGTCGCGCAGGCCTACCGCGAGCGGCGCACCGAGGTCGCGCAGTCCGCGCGCCAGCTCGTCGCGGCGGTGCGCGACTCCGCCGAGCTCGCCCCCTCGAACGAGCCGCTGACCGATTCCATGCTCGGCGACGCCGCGCGCAACCTGGGCCGCAGCTTCGACCCCCGGTGGGGTGGGTTCGGGGGCGCGCCGAAGTTCCCGCCCGCGTCCACGCTGGAATTCCTGCTCCGCCGGGGCGAGCTCGACCCGGTGGCCAAGACGCTCGACGCGATGGCGGCGGGCGGCATGTACGACCTCGTCGGCGGCGGCTTCCACCGCTACTCCGTCGACGAGCGCTGGCTCGTCCCGCACTTCGAGAAGATGCTCTACGACAACACGTTGCTCGTTCCCGCCTACCTGCATGCGTGGGTCGTGACCGGGGAGGAGCGCTACCGCCGGGTCGTGGAGGAGACCTGCGAGTACCTGCTCCGCGATCTCGCGCTTCCCGGCGGCGGGTTCGCCTCGTCGCAGGACGCCGATACCGACGGGGTCGAGGGCCTGACCTATACATGGACGCTCGACGAGGGTGTGCCCGCGGAGCTGCTCGAGCCCTTCGAGCACGGGCGCTCGATCATCCGCGGCGAGCTCGACCCGGCGCTGCGTGCGCGGCTGCTCGAGGAGCGCTCGCAACGCCCGCAGCCGGCGCGCGACGACAAGGCGATTGCCGCCTGGAACGGGCTCGCACTTGCTGCGCTCGCGGAGGCCGGGCGCCGCCTGTCGAGCGAAGAGTTGCTGCAGGCGGCGGTGCGGCTCGGAGACTTCCTGCTGGGCGAGCTCTCAGCGCCGGACGGCCGGCTCTTCCGAACGTGGCGCAACGGGCGCGCGTCGATCCCCGGGTACCTCGAGGACTACGCCGACGTCGCGCACGGACTGATCGAGCTGCACGTCGCGACCGGCGACCTGCGCTGGCTCGAGGAGGCGAACCGGCTGGCGCGGCTGGGGGTGGAGCTCTTCGCGGACGAGACGCGCGGCGGCTTCTACATGACTGCCCACGACGCGGAGCAGCTGGTCGCTCGGAAGAAGGACCTCGACGACAACCCCGTGCCCTCGGGGAACTCGATGCTCGCGCACGTGCTACTGCGGCTTTCCCGGATCTACGGCGACGACGAGCTCGAGCGGCACGCGGTCGGCGTGCTGCGGCTCATGCACACCGCGCTCGGGCGGGTGCCGTCGGCGTTCGGTTGGGCACTGTGCGCGCTCGACCTCTACCTCTCGCCGCCACGGGAGCTGGCGATCATCGGATCGCCGGACGACGAGCTCGCGCGCGCGGCGCTGGCGCCGTTCGAGCCGAACGCAGTGGTCGCGTTCGGGCCCAGCGACGAGGTGCCCCTGCTCGCGGGGAAGGTGCGGGTCGACGGCAAGTCGACGCTCTACGTCTGCGAGCGCTTCGCCTGCCAGGCGCCCGTCACGGACCCGGCGCAGATCTAGATCACGACGGCTTCGGGCCTGGACACGCCGCGTTCGAAACGCGCCGCGTCGAACGCCGAGAGGTCGAGCGTCGGCTCGTGGCCGGCGATGAGCTCGGCGACGTACTCGCCGACCGCCGGCGCCTGCTGGAAGCCGTGGCCGGAGAAGCCGGTCGCGTAGAAGAGGCCCTCCGGATCCGACTGCGCGGCCGACCAGCGCGTTGTGGTCGGGGCTCATCTCGTAGTAGCCCCACCACGACGACTGCACCGGCAGGTCGACGAGCACCGGAAGCCGGCGCACGGCGTGCTCGGCGACCTCCTCGAGCGACGCCTCCTTCCCGCCGAAGACGAGCCCGGGCCCCTCGCGGTGGAAGTAGAACGAGGTGGTGAAGTCGATGGTCAGGGGCAGGCGCTCGGGAAGCCCACCGTCCTCGGGGCAGAACCACATGTGCCGCTGCTCGCCCTCGACCGGCAGCTCGAAGCCGGCCATCGCCGCGATCTCGTTCGACCACTTGCCGGCACAGCAGACGACCGTGCCGCACGCGAAATCCCCCTTCGTCGTCTCGACGCCGGCGATGCGTCCGCCCTCGACCCGGATGCCCGTCACCTCGCAGCCCTGGCGGACGTCGATGCCGCGCGCGTACCACTGCACGACCGACTCGGGCGACGCGTACCCGTCGAGTTCGCAGTACGTGGCGCTGAGCAGGCCCTCCGGGTCGAGCTGCGGGACGATCGCGAGCGCCTCGCCGATCGAGAGCTCGCGAGAGGGGACGCCGAGCCGATGCTGGAGCGCGAGAGCGTCCTGGAAGACCGCCACGTCCTCGGGTCGGTCGAGCAGGAACAGATACCCGTACTGGCGCAGCTCGATCCCGTCCATACGCTCGAACTCCCCCAGCGAGCGGAGTGCGATCCGGATGTTCAGTTCGTCGGAGAACTGCGTGCGGATCCCGCCGGCGGAGCGGCTCGTCGAGCCGGCCGCGAGCGAGTCGCGCTCGAGCAGGACGACGTCGGAGACGCCGAGCTCGCGCAGGTGCCATGCGACGCTCGCGCCCATTGCGCCGCCCCCCACGATCACGACTTCGCGCGTTTCCACTTCGTCCTTCGCGAGCTTAAGGTACTTCGGTGCCGTTGCTCGAGGTGAAGGGGCTCACCCGCCGGTTCGGGGGGATCGTCGCCCTCGACGACGTCTCGTTCGACGCCGACGAGGGCGAGATCGTCGGCCTGATCGGGCCGAACGGCGCAGGGAAGACGACCGCGTTCAACGTGATCACGCGGCTGTACCGGCCCGACTCAGGCGGGCTCGACTTCGAGGGCGAGTCATTGCTCTCCACGCCGCCGCACGGGGTCGTGCGCCGCGGGATCGCCCGTACGTTCCAGAATCTCGAGCTGTTCGAGACGATGACCGTGCGCGAGAACGTCCTGGTCGGGACACACGCGCGGGTGGGGTCGCGAAGCGCCGACGAGGTGCTCGCCTACGTCGGGCTGGGAGACGTCGCCGAGCGGGCAGCCGGCTCGCTCCCGTACGGGACGCTGAAGCGAGTGGAGACGGCGCGGGCGCTGGCGTCGGCGCCGAAGCTGCTGTTGCTCGACGAGCCGGCGGGCGGGCTCTCGCACGACGAGGTCGACCAGCTCGGCGCGTTCATCGTCCGGACGCGCAGGGACTTCGACTTGACGATCTTGATCGTCGAGCACCACATGAACCTCGTGATGAGTGTCTCCGACCGCGTGCACGTCCTCGACTTCGGGAGGAAGATCGCAGCGGGGACGCCGGCCGAGGTGCAGCGCGATCCCGCGGTGATCGAGGCGTACCTGGGCGCACGCCGAGTAGTGGCGCTGCTCGAGCTCGAGAACGTCGAGGCGCGATACGGCGCCGTGAAGGCGCTGCACGGCGTCTCGCTCGCCGTGCCCGAGGGACGAGATGGTCGCGGTCCTGGGAGCGAACGGAGCCGGCAAGACGACCACGCTGCGGGCGATCTCGAACACCGTGCGCAAGTCGGGCGAGGTCGTGCTTCGACGGCCGCCGGATCACGCGGTCGGCGCCGGAGGCGATTGCGCGGCTGGGAGTCGCGCACGTCCCCGAGGGCCGCGGGATCGTCGGACGAGCTGACGGTCGAGGAGAACCTTCGCCTCGGCGCGTACACGCGGAGAGGTGTGTCGAAGGGCGAGCGCGAGCGAGTGCTTGGCGCGTTCCGCCGGCTCGCCGAGCGTCTCGGCCAGCGCGCCGGAACGCTCTCGGGCGGCGAGCAGCAGATGCTGGCGCTCGGCCGGGCGTTGCTGGCGCGACCGCGCCTGCTGATGCTCGACGAGCCGTCGCTCGGCCTTGCGCCGCTCGTCGTCCGTGAGATCTTCGAGACCCTGGAGCGGCTGAACGAGCAGGAGGGCCTCACCGTCCTGGTCGTCGAGCAGAACGCCACGCTCGCGCTCCGCACCTGCCACGAGGCGTGCGTCCTCGAGGTCGGCCGCGTCGTCCTCGCCGGCGAGAGCGCCGTCCTGCGCGAGAACGAGTCCGTCCGCCGCAGCTACCTGGGCTACTGATGGCCGAGTTCTCGCAGCAGGTCGTCAGCGGGCTGGCCACGGGCGGGATCTACGCGAGCCTCGCGCTCGCGATCGTGCTGATCTACCGCTCGACGCGGGTGATCAACTTCGCGCAGGGCGAGATGGCGACGTTCTCGACGTTCATCGCGTGGCAGTTGCTGGAGTGGGGGATGCCGTACTGGGGCGCGTTCTTCCTCACGCTCGGGCTCTCGTTCCTCGGCGGGGTCTCGATCGAGCGGACGTTGATCCGGCCGATCGAGCGCGCGTCCGTGCTGACGATCGTGATGGTCACGCTCGGGGGGCTGATCGCGCTCGAACGGCCTGACCGGCTGGATCTGGGGGAACGAGACGAAGACCTTCCCGAGCGCGTTCTCGACTCGGCCGATCACGATCGGCGGCGTCGCCTTCTCGATCCAGGAGTTCGGCGTGATCGGCGTCACGCTCGGGGCGGTCGCGCTGCTCTACCTGCTCTTCCGGTTCACGAAGGTCGGCCTCGGGATGCGCGCCGCGGCGGTCGCCCCCGACGCGAGCCGGCTCCTCGGCGTCCGCGTCTCCTGGATGCTCGCGCTCGGCTGGGGCCTCGCCGCCGTGCTCGGCGCCCTCGCCGGGATGATGACCGCGCCGACCGCGTTCCTCGACCCGAACATGATGCTCGGCGTCCTGCTCTACGCCCTCGCCGCCGCCGTGCTCGGCGGGCTCGACAGCCCGATCGGCGCCGTCGTCGGCGGGCTCGCGCTCGGCGTCGGTCCTCAACCTGATCGGCACCTACGTCGACTTCTGGGGCATCGACCTCGGCGGCCAGATGCGGCTCGTCGCCGGGCTCGCGATCATCCTCGTCGTCCTCCTCTTCCGGCCGCAGGGGCCTCTTCGGCCGCGTGGCCACCCGCAAGGTGATGACCCCGCGCGGCAAACGCCTCCTCCAGGTCGGCGCGGTCGCCGTGTTCGTCGCCGCGGTCGCCCTCGTCCCGCTCGCGCTCGACAGCTTCCAGCGCTACCAGTTCGCGCTCGTCGCGATCTACTTCGTCGCGATCACCGGCCTGAACATCCTCACCGGCTACACCGGCCAGATCTCGCTCGGCCACGGCGCGTTCATGGCGATCGGCGGCTACACGACCGCGATCCTGACCGTCGACCACGGCGTCTCGGAGATCGCCACGATCCCGCTCGCCGGCCTCGTCGCCGGCGCGGCGGGGCTCCTGTTCGGGATCCCGGCCCTGCGCCTCTCCGGCATGTATCTCGCGCTCGCCACCTTCGCCGATCGCCGTCGCCACGCCGGCGGTGCTGAAGGAGTACTCGGGCTTCACCGGCGGCGTCACCGGCAAGGCGCTGCCGCTGCGCACGCAACGACTGGCTCTACTACCTGAACTGGATCGTCGCGCTGATCGGCCTCGCCGCCGCCTGGCTGCTCCTCAGCGGGCAAGCTCGGGCCGCGCCTTCCGGGCGCTGCGCGACTCCGAGGTCGCGGCCGCCTCCTCCGGCGTCAGCCTCGCCGTCTACAAGACGCTCGCCTTCGGCGTGTCGGCCTTCTACGCCGGCGTCGCCGGGTCACTGCTCGCGATCACCGTCGCGTTCGTCAACCCGGACACCTACCCCGTCACGCTCTCGATCTTCCTCGTCGTCGGAGCGGTCGCCTCGGGCCTCGGCTCGCTCTGGGGCATCCCATTCGGCGCCGCGCTGATCGAGTTCCTGCCGGTGCACGCGCAGGACATCTCGAAGTCCGCGCCCGACGTGATCTTCGGCGCCGTGCTGATCGCGGTGATGATCCTGCTGCCGTCCGGGATCGTCGGCCTCGCGCGGCGCCTTCCGGCGCTGCGCCGCTAGGGCCGGACGAGCAGGCCGGAGGGCCGCACCGCGAACCAGAGCTTCCCAAAGCCCTGGCCCTTGGTGTCGCCCGGCTTCGCGTCGCCCGAGAAGCGGTACAGCGCGAAGCCGGCGTACGTGACCTGGAGCTGGCCGTCCGGACGCCGGATCGTGCCGAGCTTGAGGCGGTTGATCCCGAGCCCCGCCAGCGGCCGCAGGCCCGCCGACGCAAGCAGCGGCGGCCAGACCGACGCGCACCCGCCGACGCAGAGCACATGCCGGGCGCGCTCGCGCGTGAAGTGATACAGCGTCATCCCGCCCTGGTCGACGAGCAGCGTCACGTGGAGCTTGGTGTTGCTCCGCATGCGCACGCGCGCCGACACGCGCAGCGCGGGCGTCGCCGTCGACACGACCGTGGTCGTCTGCTCCGTCGAGGTCGGAACCGTCGTCGTGGTCTCGACCGTCGTCGTCTCGGGCTCTGCCGTCGTCGTCGAGGTCCCGTCGCCGCCTCCTCCGCCGCTTTGCGTGGTCGTCTTCTGCGGGGGCGGCTTGGTCGGGTAGGTGTAGGTCGCGGCGCCGACCGCGCCGGAGTTCGTGAGCAAGAACGCGGAGCTCAGGCCGAGGCCGGTGAGGACGAGTGCAGCAAGGACAGCGACCGGCTTTCTCATTTGGTCGTTCTTACGCTCGCCGGAGCGAATCGGATTCCGAACAGTGCGAGGCCCGCCGAAGCGGCCTCGCCGTTTCCACTCGTTCGCGCTCTAGTACGGCGTCGGACAGCCGTCGCCGCCCGCGTCGAAGTCCACGTTGCACCAGTTCGGCTGCACCGCGAAGACGTGCGAGCCGAACTTCGCGTTCTTCAGCTTCGTCCAGGCGCACTTGTCGGAGTTCTCGGAGGTCTGCGCGTCGTTCCAGCCGTCCTGGACGGCGAAGAAGTTGTCCGGGTCGGTGACGGCCTCCTCGTACTCGTGGCCGACGACGATGCTCCACGAGTCGAAGATCCCGTTGCCGAAGCTGTTCGACTTGGCGTTGACGGTGTGGAGGCCGCAGCCCTGGCCGAGGCCCGGCCAGTCGGTGTTCTGCCACGGGATGAACGCGTACTGGATCCGGGACGGGTTGCCGAGCCCGTTGATGCTGGTCGTCTGCGTGTGGTACCCGCAGTACGCCGGCTGCCCGGTCGCGACGGGGCGAGGCGGCACCATGATGATGAAGACGGCGTTCGGGTTGTAGTCGCCGAAGTGGGCCGCCGCCCGCTGACGCCTCGGTGGCGATCGGGTCGTCGACCAGGTTCTCGGCCATCCCGTTGCCGATGATCGCGTCGGGGACGGGCATCGGATCGATCCAGGTGCCCTTGTACTGGGTCTTCGGGTTGGTGATGTACTCCGCGGCCGGGTCGCCGGCGCAGCTCGTCGAGCCGGCGAGGATGCCGCGGCAGTACTGCGTCTGGACCGCGTGGAACGAGCTGCCGCCGACGCCCTGCATGAAGGAGTTCAGGTAGGTCTGAAGCGTCTTCGAGGAGAAGAGCTTCCCGTCCGTGTCGGCGGTCTTGAAGCCGTCCTTCCACTCGGTGCCCCAGCAGATGAGGTACGCGTACGGCTTGGTCAGGACGCCGACCGCGCCCGGACCGGCGTTGCCGCCGTGGTAGATGATGTCGCTCGCGAGCTGGTCGGGCGTCGGGGTGCTCTGGTCCTGCGACCAGAAGAAGTGCTTGGCGTTCGTGACCACGTCCGACTGCGCCGAGGTGACGCCGAGCCCGAGTGCGAGTGCGACGACGGCGAGCGCGGCGAGGATGTCAGGAGCTTCAGCTTGCGCATTGTTTCTTCCTCCCGGTTCGAGGCTGCCGGGAGAACAACGGTCGACCGGCCCGGCGGATACGGGTTACGCTCCGCCGGCCGTGACCGCCTCCTATGCCTCGGGCCCGCGGGAGCCGCCGCTGCGCGCGCAGACGATCGGGCGCATGTGGGACGAGGCGGCCGCGGGCATCCTGATCGTGCTCGCGCTCGTCTGCGCGCCGGTCGCGCTCGCGGGCTCGGCTGCCGATCCGGGCGTCAGCGACGGCTCGATCCTGATCGGCGGCACGGCGCCGCTCTCCGGCGAGGCGTCGCCGCCGGCCGCGGTCGCGAAGGGCGCCGACGCCTACTTCGACTACGTCAACGACCGCGGCGGCGTGAACGGGCGGAAGATCGACTACAAGGTGCTCGACGACGGCTACGACCCGCCGCGGACGGTCCAGGCCGTCCGCCAGCTCGTCCAGCAGGACCACGTCTTCGCGATCTTCAACTCGCTCGGCACGTCGAACAACCTGGCGGTCCGCGACTTCCTCAACCAGTCGAAGGTGCCGCAGCTCTTCGTCGCGAGCGGCGCGACGACGTGGGGGCGCGACTCCAGGCGCTACCCGTGGACGATCGGCTACATCCCGAGCTACCAGACCGAGGGGATCGTGCTCGCGCGCAACGTGCTGAAGACGAAGCCGCGCGCGAAGATCGCCGTCCTCTACCAGGACGACGAGTACGGGAACGACCTGCTCGCCGGGTTCAAGCGAGGGCTCGGCGCGAAGAAGGCGCAGCTCGCGAAGGCGGTCGGCTACGACTCGACCGCGCCCGACGTCAGCTCACAGGTCGCCGAGCTGCGCGCGACGAAGGCGACCGTCTTCATGGTCTTCGCGTTCGGCAAGTTCGCGATCCAGGCCGAGCTCGCAGGCGGCGAAGCTCGGCTGGCGCCCGCAGGTCTACGTGAACGCGGTCGCGAGCTCGAGCTCCCTGATGACGCTCGCCGGGCTGACCGGCGCGGCGAGGGTCGTCAAGGGCGCGATCTCGATCGTCTTCTTCAAGGACCCGAGCGACCCGCGCTGGGCGAAGGACCCCGGGATCGCCCTGTTCCAGAGGATCATGCGCGCGGCGGGCGCGAACGATCTCCGGAACGGCTACTACGTCGCCGGCATGGCGTCGGCGTTCACGCTCGTGGACGCGCTCCGCAAGGCGGGGAAGAACCCGACCCGCGCGGGGCTGATGGCGGCCGCGCGTTCGCTGAACGAGGCGAACAACCCGTTCGCGATCCCCGGGATCGTCGTCAGGACGAGCGCGACCGACGGGTTCCCGATCCAGCAGGTCGCTCTCGAGCGCTGGACCGGGACCCACTGGTCGATCTTCACCGGCCCGCTGACGGTCGCGGGCTAGGCGGTCTTCTTCTCCCTAGAGGTTGCCAAGGATCAGGTCCGCCGTGACCGAACCGTCGGGCCACACCGCGTACCAGAGGCGGATGTGCTGAAGGAAGTTGGGGAGCTTGTCAACCGCGAGCGGCAGGCGGAAGATCTTCTCGTCCTTCGGCGGGTGCGGGTTCACGCTGTTGAAGATGGGGCCGAATTTCGCGGAGTTGTGGCAGTGGATCTCGACCGTGCCGTCGGACTCCTGCTTGGCCTTGCACCACATGTCGATCGGGTCCTGCGTAAAGGTGAGTTGCGGAATCGGAAAGAGCACGAAGAAGAATTCAAAGCTCGGTTTGGCCGACGCGCCGCTGACTCCGGTGACGGCAAACACGGCGGCGAGGGTGAGAGTGAGTATCAGCGTACGGCGAAGCATTGACCCTCCTCAGTAGCGTGAGAACCTCTGGCCTCCATCATCCCAGATGATTCGGCGGACGCAAGACCAAACCAAACTACCGCAATTTCGTCGTATCGCTTGCCGTGAGCATGGTCCTGAAGCGCGCCCTTGCCGACCGCGTCGTCCTCGCCGCGGCGTTCTTCGTCGTCCTCTTCGGCGCGACGCTCGTCGCCGCGATCCCGATCTACGTCAACGCAGTCGGGCAGAGCGGGCTGCGCGAGCGGCTCGCGCGGGCGCCTGTGACGGAGGCGAACCTCGAGGCGACCGCGCCGGTCTCGGGTGGCGGCGAAGCGGCGCTCGACTCGCAGGTGACGAAGCTGACGCAGGCTGCGCTCGCGCCGGTCGACGGCGCGCCCGTCTACCGGAGCGGTGAGTCCGAGCCCTTCAATGCAGCCGGACGCGTCGTCGTCTTCGGGTTCTTCGACGGGATCCGCGACCACGCGAGCCTCGTCGCCGGGCGCTGGCCGCGCGACGGCGAGGTCGTCGTCCCGGCCCCCGCCGCCGCGGCGCTCCGCCTCCACGTCGGCGACACCGTCGACGCGCAGAGCCGGCTTGCCGGCGGGCCGCACGTGTCGGCGCGGGTCGCGGGGATCTACCGGGTCGACCACCCGTCGTCGGCGTACTGGTGGGAGGAGCCGCTCGCGACGACCGGCGCGGATGCCGGCGAGCTCGGGCCGCTCGTCACGACGAGGCGCTCGTTCCTCTCGCTCGGCCTCCAGGGCGCCGAGCTGCGCTGGCGGCTCGAGCCGAGCTTCCGGGGACTGACGACCGGGCAGGGCGAAGACCTGCGGCGCGCGCTCCAACGGCTGCCCGGCCGGCTCAACCAGGGGCGCAGCTCGGGCGAGCAGATCTCGGTCGAGACGGGGCTGCCGGGGATCCTCGCCGCCGCAGCCCACTCGCTCCACGCTGCCCGGGCGGGCGTGCTCGTCCCCTCGATCCAGGTCGCGCTGCTCGCGCTTTACGGACTGCTCTTCACGACCGCCCTGCTGCTCGACCGACGCCTGGTCGCGACCGAGAGCCTCCGCCTGCGCGGCGCCAGCACCGGGCAGATCGTGCGGATGGCCTTCGTCGAGGCGGCGCTGATCTCGATCCCGGCCGTGATCGTCGCCCCGTGGCTGGCCGCGGCGGGGTTGCACATCCTCAACTGGGTCGGGCCGCTTGCGGACATCGGGCTGCACCTCGACCCGAAGGTGACGGCGTCCGCGTACGCGCTCGCCGTCGCCGCCGGGGCGGTCTGCATCGCCGGCCTGACGCTGCCCGCGCTGCGCGCGCGCGGCGTCGTGATCGCGCGTGACCGTCGCCGGCTCGACGTCGCCGGCCTCGCGCAGCGGATGCGGCTCGACCTGATCCTGGTTGTGCTCGCGCTGATCGGCTACTGGCAGCTCCGGCGCTATCACGGCGTGCTGGTCGACAACCGCGGCGGGCTCGGGATCGACCCGTTCCTGGTCGCCGCGCCGGCCCTGCTCCTGGTCGCGGGCGCGCTGCTCTCGCTGCGGCTGGTGCCGCTCGTCGCCTCGCTCGTCGAGCGGCTGATGGGCGGGACCCGGGGCGTCGTCGCTGCGCTGGGCTTCCGCCAGGTCGCCCGCCGGCCGCGTGGCTATTCCCGCTCGATCCTGCTGCTCGTGCTCGCGGTCGCGATTGGCGTGTTCGCCGCGACTTACAGCGAGACGTGGCACCGCTCCCAGGTCGATCAGGCCGCGTACGCCGCCGGCGCGGACGTGCTCGTCGATCCGAGCGAGCGGGGTGGCGCGCCGCCGACGATCGACCTCGGCTCGAGCTATCGCGCGCTCGGCGCGACAGCCGCCCTGCCGGCCGTGACCGACTCGTTCGACTTCGCCGCAGCGGGGGGCGCGACCGGCAACCTGCTCGCGCTCGACGCCGCCCGTGCGTCGGGAATCGTCGAGCCGCGTGGCGACTTCTCCTCCAGCTCCTTCGCCGAGCTCATGCGTTCCCTCGCCGAGGGGCGCGGCCGGCTGGCCTCCGTCGCTCTGCCCGGCCGCCCGGCGCGGGTCGCGCTTACGGTCGGGCTGACGATCCCGCCGTCGACGGTGAAGTTGCCGCAAGGAGTCCCGTCGTACATCCCCAATCCGTCCGTCTTCCTCTACCTCCAGGACGGCGACGGGCTGCTGTATCTCTACCGGCTCCAGGGGATCGCGCAGGGCGCGCCGAAGCGGTTCGTGCTCGACCTCGCCCATCGGCTCCCCTCCGGGGCGCCGGCGCTGCCGCGCTACCCGCTCTCGATCGTCGGCGTCGAGCTCGACCTGTTCGTGCCGCCGCTGGCAGCGCGTCGTGCGACCCTCGACCTGCGTACGCTCGAGGTCGCGGGCCCGAACGGCGGCTGGCGGCAGGTGCCGATCGGACACGCTGCGCCGTGGCGCGCGTACTCGAACGGCTTCCCACTGCCGCTCGACTCACCCGCCGCACATGCCCTGACCCCGACGCCCGGATCCGTGCGCACCGTGGTCGATACCGGCTCGTTCGTCTTCAACGTCGGCCAGATCTTCAGCCGGGCGCCGACCGCGCAGTTCTTCCTGCGCCCGGGCAAGGACGATCTCCCGAGGGTGTCTCCGGCGATCGTCAGCGAGAGCTTCCTCGAGGGCAGCAACACGGAGGTCGGCCAGGTCGTGCCGCTGTCGCTGACCGGCGGGACGCACCGGGTGCGGATCGCCGGCACGTTCAAGCGCTTCCCGACGCTCGACCCGGACACGCCCGCGGTGATCGTCGACCTCCCGACGTACCTCGACTTCTCACTCACCGACGAGGGGCATGTCGTCGAGCCGTCGACGTGGTGGCTGCGCACCGGGGACGACTCGACCGCGATTGCCCACCGGCTGCGCGCGGCGCCGTTCCGGAGCATCGACGTCGTCTCGCGCGCCGAAGGCGAGCACGCGCTGCTCGAGGACGCCGTCCCGCTGGGCGTGATCGGCGCGCTCGCGCTCGGGTTCGCCGCCGCGGCTGCCTTTGCCGCGGTCGGCTTCGGAGCGAGCGCGACGGCTGCCGCGCGGCAGCGCACGCTCGAGTTCGCGGTGCTCCGCTCGCTCGGGCTCAGGCGTCGGCAGCTCTCCGGCGGGATCGGGATCGAGAGCGGGGTGGTGGTCGTGCTCTCGCTCGTCGGCGGAACCGCGCTCGGCCTGCTGGTCTCCGGGCTCGTGCTCCCGTACGTCGCGCTCGGCGCATCCGGGGCGACGCCTGTCCCGCCCGTGCGGCTGGCGATCCCGTGGCAGACGATCCTCTGGCTCGAGCTCGCGCTCGTGGTCGCGCTCGCGGCGATTGCGGCGTTCCAGCTGCGGATGGTGAACCGGCTGCGGCTCGCGCCGGCGCTGCGGCGGGGGGAGGAGGCGATCGGGACGTGAGCGTCACGACGCTCCCGCGCCCGTCACGGCATGCCGCCTCCGCGCTCGCCGGCGGGCTGACGCTCTTCCTGCGCCGCCTCCGGCTCGAGCCGATGTCCGCGCTCACGATGTTCGTGCTCGTCGCGGGGGCGACGTTCCTGTTCGCGGCGCTGCCGCGGCTCTTCAACCAGTTCGCCGACGACGGGCTGCGGTTTGCGGTCGAGCACGCCGCCGGCCCGGCGCGGCAGGTGCGCGTGACCGACACCGCCCGCATTCCGGACGGCCGGGTCAACGCCCATGCCGAAGCGGCCCAGCAGGTGCTGCCCGCCTCGCTGCGCGCGCTGCTCGACCGCGAGGGCTTCGTCGTCACCTCGCCGCTCTTCATCCTCGAGGCGGACCGGAGCCCGACGGGCACGTCGAACGGAACCTTCCGCTACGTGACCCTTCGTCACCAGCCCGGCGTCCGCCCCCACGTCCGGCTCGTCTCCGGCCGGTTCCCCGGGGGTTCGACCGAGCGCGTCCAGGCGCCGGTCTCGCAGCCAGTCCTCCTGAACCGCTCGGCGCCGCCGATCCCCGGCCTGCCGAAGACCCGGTCGGTGCCGCTCGTCGAGGTGGCCCTCTCGACCGCGACCGCGCGGGCCCTGCGGCTGAAGCTCGGCGACCGCGCCGTCTTCACCCCGGAGCTCCAGGATCCCGCGGTGCAGCTCGTGCCGATCCGCGACGAGCTGCCTCTGGCCATCCACGTGACCGGGCTCTTCGCCGTCGACCATCCCGACGACGCGTTCTGGTTCGGTGACACGAACCTCGGCACGCCGATTATCAGGCAGTCGCAGAGCCTCGACCAGAACAACGTCTTCGCGCAGGCGTTGATCTCCGACGCGGGCTACAAGACCATGCTCGCGGCGACGCGGCCGCTGCTCCTGAACTACGACTCGCACTATCTGGTGCGGCCCGACCGCGTCGAGGCGCAGAACATCGGGGCGCTGACCGCCACCCTCGCGCAGCTCCAGTCCGAGTTCTCGGGCACGACCCAGCTCGACCGGCAGGTCCAGGTCGCGCTGTCGCCGGTGCTGAACGAGTACCGCCAGAAGCGCTCGCAGGCCGAGACGCTGCTCGCGGTCGCCGCGATCGGGCTCTTCGCCTGTGCGCTCGCGTGCCTCGGGCTGCTCGCCGCGCTGTCCTACGACCGGAGGCGGAACGAGACCGAGCTGTCGCGAACCCGCGGCGCGTCGCCTCATCACCTGCTCGCGGCCCAGGCGGCGGAGTCGTTCCTGATCTCGGCCCCGGCCGCGCTGCTGGGATGGGGCCTCGCCGTGCTCCTGGTCGACGGCCGGGGAAGCTCGCTGTCGGGCTGGCTGGCGTTCGCGATCGTCGCGGCGACGGTGCTGTTGCCGGTGCTGGCGATCGCGGGGACGGCCCGGCGGCCGCTCGGCGCGCGGGCGCGCGAGGACGTGGTCACGGGACGGCCGTCGGCGCGGCGGCTGGCGGTCGAGGGGCTCGTCGTCGTCGGTGCGGGTCTCGGGGTCTACCTGCTGCGCCGGCGCGGGCTCGGCCACGAGGACACCGGCGGCTTCGATCCCTATCTCGCCGGCGTCCCAGTGCTGCTCGGCCTCGCCTGCGGAATCCTCGCGCTGCGGGTCTACCCGCTGCCGCTCGCCGCGCTGGCCCGAGTTGCCCGGCGTGGGCGGGGCCTGCCGTTGCACCTCGGGCTGAGCAGAGCGGCGCGGCAGCCCGGGGCGACCGCGCTGCCGCTGATCGTGCTCGTCCTCGCGCTCGCGATTGCGACCTTCGCGGCAGCGATGGCCCGGACCCTCGCGGCCGGACAGGACCGCTCGAGCTGGCATGCGATCGGCGCCGATCTGCGGGTCGATGCCGCGCCGGACGGAACGCTGTCGAACGGACTGGTCAAGAAGCTCGCCGCAGTCGGGGACGTCGCGCCGGCGTACGTGCAGGACGCGGGCGTCGGCCGGGGCGCGCAGGCGACCGTCCTGCTCGCGCTCGATCCGGACGCCTACGAGCACATCGTCGCCGGCACGCCGGCCGCCGTGAAGCTGCCGAAGTCGATCCGCGAGTTGCCGCCGATCCCGAACCAGGTTCCGGCGCTCGTCTCCAGCGACTTCCCGGGCGGCGGCAACTTCCAGAGCACCCTGCCCGGGGAGGCGATCAGCCTGCTCGCGACCTCGACCGCGACGAAGGACGAGTTCCCCGGCGTCCCGCTCGGCACGCCGTTCGCGATCGTCTCGCTGGCCGCGGTCAAGAATGCCGGCGGGGTCGTCGCGCCGAACCGGATCTACGTCCGCGGCGCGAGCGCGGACGAGGTCGGCAAGCTCGTGCCGGCGGGCGCCGCCGTCCACTCGCGCGCGACGATCGTGCACGCGTTGGGCGCATCCCCGCTCGCCTCGAGCGTCAAGCGCGGCTTCCGGGCGACGATCGTCCTGGCCGCCGTCTTCGCTGCAGTCGCGCTCGCGCTGATGGCGCTGATCGCCGCGCGCTCGCGCGCCCGCGACCTCGCGCTCGTCCGGACGATGGGCGGCTCGCAGCGGGAGGGCGTTCTGCTTGCCGCGGTCGAGCTCGCGCCCTTCGTCGTCACGGCGCTCGTGCTCGGGATCGGGCTCGGGATCGCGATCCCGTACCTCGTCGAGCCTGGGCTCGACCTGGCCTTCTACACCGGGAGCGGTTCCAACCCGATCGCGGTACCGTGGCTCGCGCCCGTGCTGTTCGCGGTCGGGGTGGCGGCGCTCGCGATGGTCTTCGTCATCGTGGCAGGCGTCCGGATGCGGCGCGCCCGGCTCGACCAAGTGCTACGGATCGGAGAACGCTGATGGCAGAACCGATGATCCTCTGCGAGAACCTGGTCAAGATCTACAAGGTCGCCGACCTGGAGGTCGTTGCGCTCCAGGGTCTCGACCTGGCCGTCGAGTCCGGCGAGCTGGTCGCGATCGTCGGCGCCTCCGGGAGCGGGAAGTCGACCCTCCAGAACATCCTCGGCGGCGTGGACGTGCCGACCGCCGGCCGGGTCGAGGTCGACGGGCGCGACCTGGCCTCGCTCTCCGAGGGGGAGCGCACGCTGTACCGCCGGCGGGTAGTCGGCTTCGTCTGGCAGCAGACCTCGCGCAACCTGCTCCCGTACCTGACCGCCGCCGAGAACGTCGAGCTGCCGATGACGCTCGAGGGCGTGGGTCGCTCGGATCGCGCCGGGCGCGTGCGGTCGCTGCTCGAGCTCGTGGGGCTGGGCGGGCGCGCGCATCACCGGCCGGACGCACTCTCGGGCGGCGAGCAGCAGCGCGTCGCGGTCGCGATCGCGCTCTCGAACAACCCCAGCGTGCTGCTCGCGGACGAGCCGACCGGCGAGCTCGACTCCGAGAACTCGGCGCACCTGTTCGAGACGCTGCAGGCGGTCTCCCACGAGCTGGGGGTGACGGTCGTCGTGCTGACGCACGACCCGCTGGTCTCGGAGCAGGTCGAGCGGACGATCGGGATCCGCGACGGCCGCACGGCGACGGAGACGCTGCGGCGCCTCCAGGGCGAGGAGCTCGTCTCCGAGGAGCTGGCGGTGCTCGACCGCGCGGGCCGGCTGCAGCTGCCGCGTGACTACGTCGATGCGCTTTCACTCGAGCGCCGGGTGCGCCTCGCGCTCGAGCCCGACCACATCTCGATCCGCCCGGAGGACGGCGATGACTGAGCCGCTCGTCCGCCTCGTCGGCGTGACCAAGGAGTACCGGGGCGCGGAGACCGTGCACGCGCTGCAGGACGTCTCGGTCGCGATGCGGCCGCAGGAGCTGTGCGTCGTCCACGGCCGCTCGGGCTCGGGGAAGACGACGTTCCTGAACATGATCGGCGGCCTCGACCGCCCGACCTCGGGCTCCGTCTTCGTGGACGGGACCGATGTCGCGGCGCTGCCGGAGTCCGAGCTCGTCGAGTACCGCCGCGACACGGTCGGCTTCGTCTTCCAGGCCTTTGGCCTGATTCCGATCCTCAGCGCCGCCGAGAACGTCGAGGTGCCGCTTCGCCTGCGCAAGGTCGACCCGGAGGAGCGGGGGGCGAGGGTGCGCGAGCTGCTCCGGCTCGTCGACCTCGCCGACCGGATGAACCATCGCCCGCAGGAGCTCTCGGGCGGCGAGCAGCAGCGGGTCGCGATCGCGCGCGCGCTCGCGAACGAGCCGCGGCTCCTGATCGCCGACGAGCCGACCGCGCAGCTCGACTCCGGCCGCGCGAAGACGATCATGGGCCTCCTGCGCCGCCTGGTCGACGAGCGCGGCGTGTCGGTCGTGGTCGCGACGCACGACCCGCCGCTGATCGAGATGGCCGACCACCGGATCGAGCTCCACGACGGCGCGGTCGCGGACGACACGAAGCCGGTCGCGGAGGAATCGGTCTCCGCGGCCGCCGGCTGAAGCGCGAGACATGACGGACTATGTGGTCAAGCCGCTCGATGCGACTACCTGGGACGCATTCGCGCGGCTCGTCGAGCGGCACAACGGTGTGTTCGGTGGCTGTTGGTGCACCTGGTTCCACACCTTCCATGCCGAGAAGACGTTCACTGCCGAGGGCAACCGCGCACTCAAGGAGCGGTTGGTCGAGGAGGGCCGCGCACACGCTGCGCTGGTGTTCGACGGCGATGAGGCAGTGGCGTGGTGCCAGTACGGCAGCCCGGAGGAACTGCCGAACATCCACCACCGCAAGGAGTACGAGGCCGCTCTCGACAGACCGCCCGACTACCGGATCACCTGCATCTTCGTGGACAAGAAGTACCGGCGCAAAGGAGTGACGGCGGTCGCCCTTCGTGGCTCGCCGTGGATCTGTTTCGCGCAGGCCGGCGGCGAGGTCGAGGAGGGCGTGCGTCGCGGAGCTGGGATAGGTGGCGATCTACGAAGGGAGCAGCACGCGGCGGGCCGTACGAGGAGTCGGCTCCGACCTCTCACGAAAGCACGACCGACGGTCAGGCGCAGCATCGTGCTCTGAACGTCGGGCACCGGGCCATGCGAGGCGACTACCAGGCGGCGGCTGCCTCCAGGAGGAGGTACACAGCCCAGCGAAGCTGCGGCGACGCGCACGGTCGCGGTGAGTGACACTTGGCCGGACACGATCAAGGCGGCGGCTCAGACCGCGGAGGTCGGCAGCCCTCGGATCGGCTCGACAAGGAGGTGAGCGCGTACTGCCTCCAGGGCGCTCGGAGCTGGCCGAGCCGGAGCTCGCCGACGGCTATCGGCGCGTCACTGGCGATTCTGGACGAGATCGGCGTCCCGCTCGGCGGCGACGAGGAAACGGACTACAAGGCGACGCATGCGCGCCTCGTCGAGGCGCTCGGCGAAAGCCGGGTCGAGGAACTGCTCGCCGAGGGGCGCAGCGCGCCGCGCGACGAGATCGTCGCGGGCGCGCTGACTACCTAGAGCAGATCAGGCCGAGGCGGCGAGGTCGTCGCCGTCGGCCTCGATCAGGCCTTCGAGCTTGCCGGCGAGCTTCTGGAAGGCGTTCGCCTCCAGCTGGCGGACGCGCTCGCGCGTCAGGCCGAGCTCCTTGCCGATCGCCTCCAGCGAGCGCTGCTCCTCGCCGTCGAAACCGAACCGGAGCTCGATCACGCGGCGCTCGCGCTCGGGGAGGACCTCGAGCGCCTGGCGGACGCCGTGGTCGCGCAGGTTCGTGTCGGCCTCCTCCATCGGATCGACGCTCTCGAAGTCGGCGAGCAGATCGGCCAGCTCGCCGTCGCCGTCGTCGCCGATCGGCCGGTTGAGCGAGACGTTCGCCTCGACCGCCTCGAGCGCCTCCTGGGTGTGGACGAGCTCGAGCCCGGCGGCCTTCGCGAGCTCCTCGACCGTCGGCTCGCGGCCGTGGGCGGCCTCGAACTTCTGCCGCTCGCGCGACAGCTTCCGGCGGCGCTCGTCGACGTGCACCGGGATGCGGATCGTCTTCGACTGGTTCGCGACCGCGCGCTGGCAGGCCTGGCGGATCCACCAGGTCGCGTAGGTCGAGAACTTGAAGCCCTTCCGCCAGTCGAACTTCTCGACGGCGCGGTTGAGGCCGATCACGCCCTCCTGGATCAGGTCGCCGAGGGAGACGCCCTGGCCCATGTACCGGCGCGCGACATGGACGACGAGGCGCAGGTTCGAGTTGATCATGCGCTCCTTCGCCGCGCGGTCGCCGCGCTCGATCTTCTTGGCGAGCTCGACCTCCTCGGCTGCGGTGAGCAGCTTGTAGTTGCCGAGCTGATTCATGAACAGGTTGAGCGTGTCGACGCCGCCGGCAGCCGCGTCGAAGGAAAGGTCGAGACCTTCCTCCTCGCGCTCGCGGTCGTCCTGCTCGATAATCGTGGTGATGTCAGTGTTCAGGGGGTAGCTCAACTCCTTTTCTCGGTCTGCCTTCTTCAACGCCGAACGCTCGTTCGGTATTCCATATTGGGCCAGACTTTCCTGAAAAGCGCCTTAAAAAGGCGCTAGCCCAAAATGGTCAGACTCGCGAGGTCGTGCGGGTAGTCGGTGAGGATCTCGATTCCCGTCCCGGTTACGAGAACTGTATCCGAGTGGCGAAAGCCACCAAGTCCCTCTTTGTAGACACCCGGCTCGATCGTGAAGACCATCCCGGGCTCGAGCGGCGTGTGGTCGCCGACGTCGAGAAAGGGCGCCTCGTGGTTGCGCAGGCCGATCCCGTGGCCGGTGTGCTGGCGCCAGAGGTCGCGGATGCCGTTGTCGTCGAGGTAGGCGAGCACAGCGTTGTCTACGTCCGCGCAGGTCTTCGCGGTTTCGAAGGCGTCGAAGGCTGCTTGTTGCGCCTCGACCGTGTGGCGGTGCAGCTCGCGCTGCTCGTCGGACGGCTCGCCGACGACCATCCCACGCTCGAGCTCGGCGTTGTAGCCCCAGAACGGCGCGGCTGTCTCCGAGACGAGCATGTCGCCGGGCTGGAAGGTGATGTTGTGCGCGACCGCGTGGGCCCAGGCGGAGCGGCGGCCGATCTGGCCGCGGTAGCCGGCGGTCGCGCCGTCCTGTGAGCCGAGCTGGCCGGCGTAGTCCGGGCCGAGCTCTTTCAGCATCGCGAGGGTCGCCTCCTGGCCTGCCCTGAGGCTGGCCTCGGCCTCGGTCGCGCCGGCGACCGAGTACTGCTGGAGGAGCCGGTGGGCGTGCTCGCACCAGCGCGCGCTCTGGCGGATCAGCTCGACCTCGGCGGGCGACTTGATCCGCATCTGGCCCTCGATGAAGGGCTGCAGGGTCTGCACCGCCGAGCCGGTCACCTCGGAGAGCGCCGGCCCCTCGTAGCCGAGGATCCCGGGGTACCCGTCCTGGTCGGCGGCGAGCGGTGTCTTCGGCAGGGCCCGCGCGAGGATCGTCATCGGGTGCTCGGGCCCGGGGTACTCCGGGTACGACTCGATCCGGTCGAAATGGCCCTCTTCCTCGGTGCGCTCGACCTCGAACCGCGGGACGAACGCGGTCAGCTCGTCGCCGACGACGACCACGACCGGCCGCTCGTTCGAGAGGAAGTTGAAGCCGGTGTAGTACTGGATGTACGCCTGGTCGAAGAGCACGACCGTGGTGCCGGCGTGGTCGAGCAATCGCTCGCGGCGCGCGGCGAATTCCTCCGGCGCGATCCCGGTGCGCTGCACCCTGCGTGTCTATCAGAGGTTGCTGCGGATCTCGCGCTTGAGCGCGGCGATCGCCTTCTCGTCGCGCTTGTAGAACGTCCACCCGGCCATCCGCTTCGAGGTGACGAGGCCCGCGCGGGCGAGCGCCTTCAGGTGCGCGGTCGCGGTCGGCTGGGCGACGCCGAGCTTGTCGGCGATGAAGATCACGCAGACGCCGTCCTCGACGAGGTCGCCGTCGCGCTGCGGCGGGAAATGCGCCGCGCGGATCCTTCAGCCACTCGAGGATCTGCAGCCGCTTCGGGCTCGCGAGCGCGCCGAACGTCTCGGAGTCGAACATCACGCCACGCGGTACTGCCCGCGCGCGACGACGACCGCGGAGCCGCCCGACCTCCGCCTTGTCCGCGCCGTGCGGCGCGGGCGTGGAGCACCGACGGCCGGCCGATCTCGGCGCCCTGGCGGATCTCGATCGTCGTGCCCGAAGGGGACGACGCCGTGGCGGCCGAGGTGCACCGCGAGCGGGCCGGCGGCCGAGCCGGTCGCCGGGTCCTCGGCGACGCCGAACGCGGGGCGAACATCCGCGTCTTCCACTGCGTGCCGGAGCCGGCGAAGCAGTTGCGCCGACGCGCTCGTGGCCGGCGAGTGCGGCGAGGTCGGGCCGAGCGCCGCGACCGCGTCCTCGTCGGGAGCCGGACGTAGACGTGACGCGGGCCGTTCTCGTAGACCTCGACCGGGAGCAGCGACTCCTCGACGCCGAGCGCGGCGAGCAGCTCCGTCGGCCCGCTCGTAGGGCTCGCACGGGAAGCGGCGGCTGCTCCATCCAGCCGAAGACGACCCGGCCGTCCGTGCGCTCGAGCCGGAGCGGGACGACGCCGTTACGCGTCTCGAGCTCGCACCTCGTCGCAGGCCCAGAGCTTCGCCGACGACGAAGGCCGCCCCGAGGATCGGGTGCCCGGCGAACGGCAGCTCGACGCCCGGGCGTGAAGATCCGCATGCGCGCGTCGCCGCCGCGCTCGGGCGGGAGGAGGAAGATCGTCTCGGAGACGTTCAGCTCACGGGCGATCCGCTGCATCTGCTCGTCGGAGAACGGCTGCCCGTCCGGGAACACGCCGAGCTGGTTCCCCTCGAGCGGCGTGTCGGTGAAGACGTCGAGGACGTAGTAGGGGTGGAGCTCGCCCGGGAGCTCGAGCTCGACCTTCATCACGCAGCTCCTTCGCTGTGATGGAATATAGCTATGTGACTATACAGAGGAGGCGCTGTGCCCGACTACAAGATCAACCTGGAGGACAAGTTCGGCTCGCTGGCGCTGATCGACGTCGGCGCCGAGGCGGCCGCGGTCGGCGACGAGTGGGTAACCAGACCCTGACGACCGTGAACGACTCGGTGGTCCGGCTCGGTGTCGTCGAAGGCGAGTTCCACTGGCACAAGCACGACCGCGAGGACGAGTTCTTCCTCGTGCTCGAGGGCGAGCTGGAGATCGAGGTCGAGGGCCGCGAGCCGTTCGCGCTCGGGCCCCACCAGGGCGTGACGATCCCGCGCGGGGTCATGCACCGCCCGTCGCGAAGAAGCGGACGGTGATCCTGATGGTCGAGCCGGCGACGGTCCAGCCGACGGGCGACTAGGGACTCCAGGTACGGCGCGACCGGGTGCGGACTCCCGGTCGCGCCGATGCCGGTTCACGCTACTGCGGCTGCGGCACGATGCGGATGTACGGCTTCGGCTCCTCCCAGCTCGCCGAAGATCTCCTTCGCCTCGTCGTTCGAGACGGAGCCGGCGATGATCACGTCCTCGCCCTGCTTCCAGTTCACCGGCGTCGAGACCTTGTGCTTCGCGGTCAGCTGGAGCGAGTCGATCACGCGCAGGACCTCGTCGAAGTTGCGGCCGGTCGTCATCGGGTAGACGAGGACCAGCTTGACCTTCTTGTCCGGGCCGATCACGAAGACGTTGCGGACGGTCTGGTTGTCGGCCGGTGTGCGCGTCGGCCGCGTCCCCGGAGACGTCCGCCGGCAGCATGCCGTACAGCTTCGAGACGTTGAAGTCGTGCGTCGCCGATGATCGGGTAGTTGGGCGCAGCGCCCTGCGTCTCCTCGATGTCCTTCGGCCCACTCCTCGTGCTCGCCTGTCGAGTCGACCGACAGGCCGATGATCTTCACGTTCGCGCTTGTCGAACTCGGGCTTGATCTTCGCCATGTAGCCGAGCTCGGTCGTGCAGACGGGGGTGAAGTCCTTCGGGTGCGAGAACAGGACGGCCCAGGAGTCGCCGACCCACTCGTGGAAGTTGATCTCGCCCTCGTGGTCTGGGCGGTGAAGTTCGGTGCGTCCGAGCCGATTGTCAGTGCCATATGCCTCCTTTTGGTGCGTACCACATCACTATACAAAGGAAAGTTATGCCGACCGCCCCGAGTCTAACTGGGCGAAGGCGCGCTCGAACGTCGTACGTGGGTGCGCGCCGAGGACGAGCATCCGCCGGTCGAGCACGAAGGCGGGAACGCCGGTGACGCCGGCCGCAACGGCCTGCGCCGTCGAGGCGTGGACGACATCGAGATAGGCGTCGCTCTCGAGGATCTCGTCGGCTCCCTTCGAGGCCGACCTCCTCGGCGAGGGCGCGCAGCACGTCCGGGTCGCCGATGTTCTGCGCCTCGGCCCAGTAGGCGTCCATCAGCCGCGCGTGCATCTGCGCGAAGAGCCCGTGCGCGCGCGCGTGCTCCGCCGAGCCGGAGCGCCTTCAGCGAGTTCGCGCGAATCGGCGGCGGGTTGTAGACGAGCCCGCTCTCGGCGAACCGCGCAGCCTCCATCTCCGGTCGACGGCGGCTCGCGGCACGCCCTCGGGCGGATACTCGGGGTGCAGGTCGAACGGCGCCCAGTGATCTCGGCGCCGTACCGCTCTCCGCATCCAGTCGGCCAGGCCCTGGCCGATGCGGCAGAACGGTCAGATGTAGTCCGACCAGAGCAGGACGTCGTGCGCCATCAGGCCGCCGCCGTGTCGGAGTCGCCGAGGTTCCCGCCGCTCGCACCACGACGACTCGCCGCCGCGGACGAGCGCGCCGCGGACGCGAGACGGCGTTGTAGTTCGACGCCATCGCGAGCGTGTACGCGCCGGTCGCCGGAACCGCGAGCAGGTCGCCGCGGTGCGGGATCCGCCAGCTCGGTCTCGCTCGATCAGGACGTCTCCGCTCTCGCAGTGCTTGCCGCAGACGGCGAAGTCGCCGTCCGGCGGCTCGTCGGCCCGGTTGGCGAGCAGCGCCGAGTAGCGCGCGCCGTAGAGCGCCGGGCGGGGATTGTCCGACATGCCGCCGTCGACCGCGACCCACGTCGTCTGGCCGCTGTCGCTTGACGACGCCGACGCGGTACAGGGTGCACCCGGCGCGGCCGACGAGCGAGCGCCCCGGCTCGAACACGATCGCGGCGCGGCAGTCCGGCAGCGACCAGGCGTGCTCGACCGGCTGGACAAGCGTGCGCGCGTAATCGTCGGATCGGCGGGCCGGGTTCGTCCGCGCGTGTACCGGATGCCGAGCCCGCCGCCGAGGTCGAGCGATCTGCGGCGTCCAGCCGAGCTCGGCGCGCAGCTCGCGCGCAGAACGCCGCCAGCCGGTCGACGAGCACCCGCGCCGCCTCGTCGTCCACGAGCTGCGACCCGAGGTGGACGTGCAGCCCGAGCATCTCGAGCCCTGCGGCCCGGGCGCGCCGCGATCACGTCCAGCGCGTCCTCGGCAGCACACCGAACTTCGACCCTAGATGCCCCGTCATGATCTTCTCGTGCGTGTCCGCCTCGATGCCCGGCGTGATCCGTAGCAGCACCCGCTTCACCCCGAATTCGACGCACCGCTCGACCTCGCCCGGCTCGTCCATCACGACGAGCCACGCGTCCTCTCGGCCGCGAACCGCAGCTCCTCGTCCGACTTGTTGTTGCCGTGACGACCCAGCGACGCCGGCGGGATCCCCGCGGCCTCGCGCGTACTTCATCTCGCCGAGCGTCGAGACGTCCGCGCCGATGCCTTCCTCCCGAGGATCTTCATGATCGGCGACGTTCGGGAACGCCTTCGTCCGTAGACGACCGTCCCGCGTCCGGCGCCGCCGCCGCCACGCGCGCGCCGCGTTCCGGATCGTCTCCTCGCAGTACACGACGAGCGGCGTCCCGTGCTCCTCCGCGAGCTCGACCGTCGAGCAGCCGCCGATCCAAGCACGCCGTCGCGGATCTCGGCCGTGTCTGGGAACAGCGGGAGCAGGTCGCTAGAATGGCTCACGTGGTGAAGCTTCTCGCATAGAGCAGGAGGCGACGCGGCGACGCCGCGCCAGCTCCCCACGGCCTCTCATCTGAGAGGCTTTTTTGTACCCATGGACAGATACGAGCCCACAGCAAATCGAAGCGAAGTGGCAGCGGGTCTGGGAGGACGCGCGGGCGTTCTACACGCCGAACCCGCGCCGCGGGCGAGGAGCCCGACGAACCACTGGTACCAGCTCGAGATGCTCCCGTACCCGTCGGGGACGCTGCACATGGGCCACGTCCTCAACTACACGATGGGCGACGTCCTCACGCACTTCCGCCGCCGGCAGCGGCTGGATGGTCCTGCGCCCGATGGGCTGGGACTCGTTCGGCCTGCCCGCCGAGAACGCCGCGATCCGCGAGGGCGGCCACCCGCGCGAGATCGTCGAGCGGAACATCGCGGAGATCCGCGACCAGATGAAGCGGATCGGCTGGGCGATCGACTGGGATCGCGAGATCTCGGCGCATCACGACCCGAGTTCTACCGGTGGACCCAGTGGCTGTTCCTGCGCTTCTTCGAGCGCGGGCTCGCCTACCGCAAGGCGGCGCCGGTGAACTGGTGCCCGAACGACCAGACCGTGCTCGCGAACGAGTACGTGATCGACGGGCGCTGCGAGCGCTGCGGCACCCTGGTCGAGGCGCGCAACCTCGAGCAGTGGTTCATGAAGATCACCGCCTACGCGGACGAGCTGCTCGCGACTTCGAGGGCGCCGACTGGCCCGAGCGCACGATGACGATCCAGCGCAACTGGATCGGCCGCAGCGAGGGCGCCGAGATCATCTTCCGCGATCGAGGAGCTCGACCGCGACATCGCGGTCTTCACGACGCGGCCGGACACGCTGTACGGCGCGACCTTCTTCGTCGCTCGCGCCCGAGCACCCGCTCGTCGAGCGAGTTCGGCACGCGACGAGGTCGAGGAGTACGCGCGCGCGCACGGCCGCCAAGCGCGGCGAGGAGCGCGCGACCGAGGAGGAGAAGACCGGCGTCTTCACCGGCCACTACGCGACGAATCCGGTGAACGGCGAGCAGCTCCCGATCTGGGTCGCCGACTACGTGCTGATGGACTACGGCACCGGCGCGATCATGGCCGTGCCCGCGCACGACGAGCGCGACCTCGAGTTCGCCGAGACCTTCGACCTGCCGATCGTCGCAGGTGATCGACGACGACGGCCGGCTCGTCAACTCGCGCGAGTTCGACGGCCTGCCGTCCGAGGAGGCGAAGAAGGCGATCGTCGAGTAGCTGCGCGACGAAGGGCAGGGCGCGCCCGCCGTGTCAGCTACCGCCTCCGCGACTGGGGGTTGTCCCGCCAGCGCTACTGGGGCTGCCCGATCCCGATCGTCCACTGCGCGACGTGCGGCGCCGTCCCCGTCCCGGACGACCAGCTGCCGGTGCTGCTGCCCGAGGTCGAGGACTACCGGCCGAAGGGCGTGCCGCCGCTCGCCAGCAACAAGGAGTGGCTGCAACACCGAGTGCCCCCAGTGCGGCGGCCCGGCCGAGCGCGAGGCCGACACGATGGACACGTTCGTCGACTCGTCCTGGTACTTCCTGCGCTACGCCGACCCGCACAACGAGGAGTCGCCGTTCGACCGCCGCGTCGTCGACTACTGGGCGCCGATCTCGCACTACATCGGCGGGATCGACCACGCGACCGGCCACCTGCTCTACTCGCGCTTCTTCGTCAAGGTGATGAACGAGCTGGGCCTGCGTCGGCTTCCGCGAGCCGTTCGCGCGCCTCTACCACCAGGGCTGGGTGCAGATGGGCGGCTCGAAGATGTCGAAGTCGAAGGGCAACGTCTCCGGCCCGGACGAGCTCGTCGAGGCCTACGGCGCCGATGCGGTGCGCCTCTACATCCTCTTCATGGGCCCCGCCGACCAGGACATGGAGTGGACGGACGCCGGGATCGAGGGGATGAGCCGGTTCGTGCGGCGGCTGTGGCGCGCTCGTCAACGAGGTCGCCGAGCAGGCGCCCGCGGCGACGGGCGACGGGCCGCTGCGCGCAGCGCCCACGAGACGATCGCAGCGCGTCAGCGACGACCTCGACCGGCGCATGCAGTTCCACACGCCGATCTCGGCGGTGATGGAGCTGGTCAACGACCTGGCCGACTCGCCCGACGCCCCCGGCGCGCGCTTCGCCGCCGAGACCGCGGTCTCGCTGCTCCAGCCCTGGGCGCCGCACGTGACCGAGGAGCTGTGGCAGCGGCTCGGCCACGAGCGCCTCTGGGAGCAGCCGTGGCCCGAGGCCGACCCGGCCCTGCTCGCCCGCGAGACCTTCCAGCTCGTCGTCCAGGTCAACGGCAAGGTCCGCGACCGCATGGAGGTCGCCGCCGACCTCCCGGAGGAGGAGCTGGTCGAGCGCGCCAAGGGCTCCGCGAAGGTGCAGGCGCACCTGGACGGCAAGGAGATCCGGCAGACGATCGTCGTGCCGGGCAAGCTCGTGAATCTCGTCGTCGGCTAGTGACAGACAGACCCTTTTGAACCTCTTCCACTGTGGCGCGGCGGGTAGTTGCACCGTGACGCGGAGCCCGCCGGCGGCCCGGGGGGTGAGGGTGAGGGTTCCGTCGTGTGCTTGGGTGATGCTCTTGACGATTGCCAGGCCGAGGCCGACACCTGCGTGGTCGGTGCGTATGCGTTCGGTGCCGCGAAGAAACGGCTCGGCAAGCGTGGCAACGAACTGTGGGGTGAGCTTCTCGCCGGTGTTCTCGACGGTGAGCACCACACTCTCGGGGTGAACGCTGGTCGTGACCCACACGGTGCCCTGTTCGGGCAGGTTGTGGACGATCGCGTTGTGCACGAGGTTCGTGGTCAGCTGCAGCAGGAGCGCGTGTGAGCCGATGGTGGGGGTCATGTCGCCGGAGGTCTCGATGGTGAGGCCGCGTTTTTCTGCGAGGGGGAGGAGCGTTTCAGTGGCTTCTTCCGCTATGAGGGACAGGTCGACGTGTTCTCGGGTGAAGGACCGTTGGTCGGCGCGGCTGAGCAGGAGCAGTGCTTCGGTGAGGTCGATCGCTCGGGTGTTGACGGCGTGGAGGCGGTCGACGAGCTCGCCGGTGTCGCGGTTCGGATCGTTGCGGGCCACGTCGAGAAGTGTCTGCGTGATCGCCAGCGGGGTGCGCAGTTCGTGGGAGGCGTTGGCTGCGAATCTCTGCTGTTCGGCGACGTGTGCTTCGAGCCGCGCGAGCATGGTGTCGAAGGCGTCGGCGAGCTCGCGGAACTCGTCTCTGCGGCCCTCCAACTGGATTCGGTGGGAGAGCGACCCGTTCGCGGCCATGCGTGTGGCGTCTGTGATGCGCGTCAGGGGGGCGAGCATGCGGCCGGCGAGAAGCCACCCTCCCACAGACCGAACACCAGCAGGAACGCCATCACGATGGCCGCGGTCGGAGCGAAAGCGCGCAGGAGGTCGGCGTGGCTGCGCACCACGAAGATCACACCAGGGTGCACACCACGCGAAAGGGAGAAGTACCCGACGGCGAGCAGCACGGCACCTGCGAGCATGAGGAAGCCGGCGTAGCTGAGGGTGAGCTTGAGGCGAACGCTCAAACCAGGGGCTCTATCCACGCTCTCCTCCCTCAGCGCCCGGTGTCTGGTTGCGTGTCGATGCGGTAGCCGGCGCCGGCCACGGTGGCGATGATCCAGGGTTCGCCGAGGCGTTTGCGCAGTCCCGAGACCGTGATGCGCACGGCGTTGGTGAACGGGTCTGCGTTCTCGTCCCACGCTCGCGCCAGGAGCTCTTCGGCGCTGACGACACCGCCTTCGGCAGCGACGAGGACTTCGAGCACTGCGAACTGCTTCCTGGTCAGCGCGACGTAGCGGCCGTCGCGGTAGACCTCTCGGCGGAACGGATCCAGCCGCAGACCTGCGATCTCTCGCACGGGCGGCCTGTTGTGGGCGCGCCTGCGGTCGAGCGCTCTGAGACGGAGCACGAGCTCTCGGAGCTCGAACGGCTTCGTGAGGTAGTCGTCGGCGCCGAGCTCGAACCCGGTGGCCTTGTCGTCGAGACGGTCGGCAGCGGTGAGCATGAGGATCGGCATGCCGCTGCCGGAGGCGACGATGCGTTCGGCGATCTCGTCGCCGGTAGGGCCCGGGAATGTCTCGGTCGAGGACGGCGATGTCGTAGGCGTTGACGCTCAGCAGCTCCAGAGCGGTGTCGCCGTCACCTGCGATGTCTGCCGCGATCGCTTCCAGGCGTAGGCCATCGCGGATGGCTTCCGCCATGTAGGGCTCGTCCTCGACGATCAACACACGCATGCTCCGATGCTACGAGCCGGCGCATATCGTCGGCATATCGAAAACCGCATACGTGCTGGCAACACCACGCTGCCTTGAATGGCGGCATGACCTACCGCGAACCAGCACGAACAACGACCCGTCGGATTCGGATTCGCAGGATCCGTGTCGCCGGCCTGCTGGTCGTCATCGCGGCGATCGCCGCAGCCCTCGGCTACCAGTTGCTGGCGTCCTCGTCCTCGACGGCCGCATCACCCATCGACGTCCTTCGCAGTGAGCACCGTGGTGCGCTCGGCGAAGCGCTGCCCAGCACGGTGTGGCCGGCAGATGGCCAAGCCGCGTTCGTCCAAACAGGACAGTCGCAGGTCCAAGCCGGCCCGAACCAGCACGCGGCTGCGATCGCCAGCGTCGCGAAGGTGATGACGGCCTATCTCGTGCTCCGTGACCACCCGCTACGGCCCGGCCAGGACGGCCCGACGATCACGCTCACCGACGCCGATGTCGCCGACACCGACCGCCGGCGCGGACAGCAGGAGTCGGTCGTGTCCATCGCCGCCGGAGAGCAATTGACCGAACGGCAGGCGCTGCAGGCACTGCTGCTGCCGTCGGCGAACAACATCGCCGCGGTTCTGGCGCGATGGGACGCCGGCTCGGTGGACCGGTTTGTCGCCCGGATGAATGCCACCGCACGGTCGCTGGGCATGACCCACACCCGCTACACCGACCCGAGCGGCTACGACGACGCAACCGTGTCGACTGCCGCCGACCAGGTGCGCATTGTCGATCGGGCCATGCGCCTGCCGGTGTTCGCGAGCATCGTCGCCACACCGAGCGCGACGCTGCCGGTCGCCGGCACCGTGCACAACACCAACACATTGCTCGGGCACAACGGGTTTGTCGGCGTCAAGACCGGCTCGACCGCCGCGGCCGGCGGCTGCTTCGCCTTCCGGGCCATCCGCTGGATCGACGGCAAGCGGACGACGATCACCGGGGTCGTGTTGGGCCAGCCCGGCCACGACCAGATCGCGGCGGGTCTCGCGGCCGCCGACGCCATGGTCGACCGCATCGCCGGTCATTCACGGCGCCAAGTACGGGCTATGCCGGATCTACGGCAACGAGCCCTGCCACCAAAACCAGGTTGAGCGTGCTGACGCTGCGGGTGATACAAGCTCTCATGCCCGCCGCTCGCATCGTCGTCCTCGGAGCGGGCTTCGGCGGGCTCGAGCTCGCGACCACGCTCTCCGACGCGCTCGGCGACGAGCTCGACCTGACGCTGATCGACGCGGGCGACGCGTTCGTCTTCGGCTACTCGAAGCTGGACGTGATGTTCGGGCGGACCGGGCTCGACGCGGTGCGGCTGCCGTACAGCGCGATCTCGAAGCCCGGCGTGCGCTTCGTGCAGGAACGCGTCACGGCGATCGACCCCGAGCGGAAGAGCGCGACCACCGACGGCGGCACCTACGCGGGCGACTTCCTCGTCGTCGCGCTCGGCGCCGACTACGACTTCGAGCACACGCCCGGGCTCGCGCGAGGCGAACGAGTTCTACTCCGTCGCCGGCGCGGCGCGGCTCGCGCGAGGTGCTCCCGGACTTCACGAGCGGCCGAGCGGTCGTCGGCGTCTGCGACGCGCCGTTCAAGTGCCCGCCCGCGCCGAGCGAGTGCGCGCTGCTGCTGCACGACCACCTGACGGCGCGCGGCGTCCGCGACGACTGCGAGATCGCGGTCGTGATGCCGTTCGACACGCCGGTGCCGCCCTCGCCCGACACCTCCGCTGCGCTGCTCGAGGCCTTCGCGGAGCGCGGGATCGAGTGGGTGCCGGGAGTGCGGGTCAGTTCCATCGAGGACGGCAAGGCCGTGCTCGACGACGGCTCGACGCAGTCGTTCGACCTCTTCCTCGGCGTGCCGAAGCACCGCGCTCCCGACGTCGTCCAGGAGAGCGGGATGGCCGAGAACGGCTACATCCCGGTCGACGGGAAGACGCTCGCCACGAAGTACCCGGGCGTCTATGCCGTCGGTGACGTCGCCACCGTCGGCACTCCGAAGGCAGGTGTCTTCGCCGAGCGCCAGGCGAGCGTCGTCGCCCACGCCCTCCTCGCCGAGATCGCCGGCGCAGAGCCGGCCGCGCACTACGACGGCACCGGCTCCTGTTACATCGAGTTCGGCGCAGGCCGGGTCGGCCGCGTCGACGTCGACTTCTTCTCCGGGCCGAAGCCGACCGGGACGTACCACGCGGCATCGGAGGAGCTCGTCGCCGAGAAGAAGCACTTCGGCTCCAGCCGCCGCGCCCGCTGGTTCGGCCTGGACTGACGCCGCTCAGCTAGCGTCGAGCAGGTCGCCCAGGAACGCCGCAACCCGGACCGCATCTTCGCCGTCCTCGTCCTCGGGGGAACGTCGTATGCCCTGATGCAGTCGCTCGTGGTGCCGGCGCTGCAGGACATCCAGCACTCGCTCGGCGTCTCCGAGAGCGCGGTCAGCTGGGTGCTGACCGCCTACCTGCGTGAGCGCGTCCGTCGCGACGCCGATCATCGGCCGGCTCGGCGACATGTACGGCAAGGAGCGGCTGCTCGTGCTGGTGCTGGCGCTGCTCTGCGTCGGGACGCTGGTCACGGCGATCGCAGGGTCGCTCGCGGTGATGCTCGTCGGGCGCGTGATCCAGGGCGCCGCCGGCGGGATCTTCCCGCTCGCGTTCGGGATCATCCGCGACGAGTTCCCGCGGGAGCGGGTCGCGGGCGGGATCGGGCTGATGTCGGCGCTGCTCGGCGTGGGGGCGGGCCTGGGGTTCGTGCTCGCCGGGCCGATCGCGGACAACCTCTCCTACCACTACCTCTTCTGGCTGCCGCTGATCCCGATCGTCGCGGCGACCGTGCTCACGCACCTCTTCATCCCGGAGTCCCCGGTGCGCGTGCCGGGCCAGGTCAACTGGCTCGCGGCGATCCTGATGAGCTCCGGGCTCGTGCTCGTCCTGGTGGCGGTCAGCCAGACGAGCTCGTGGCACTGGCTGTCGGCGAAGACGCTCGGGTGCATCGCCGCCGGGGCGGTCCTGCTCGCGCTCTGGGTGCGGGTGGAGACTCGCTCGCGGCAGCCGCTCGTCGACATGCGGATGATGCGGCTGCGCGGGGTCTGGACGACGAACGTCGTCGCGCTGCTGCTCGGCTTCGGGATGTACGCGACGTTCTTCCTGCTGCCGCAGTTCGTCGAGACGGACGGCGAGGGCTACGGGTTCAACGCGTCGGTGACGGGCGCCGGCCTCTTCATGCTCCCCTCGACGATGGCGATGCTCATCGTCGGCTCGCAGACCGGCCGGCTCGAGAAGCGATTCGGCTCGAAGCCGCCGCTCCTCGCCGGCGCCGCGCTCGCGTTGCTGTCGTTCCTGGTGATGGCGTTCGCGCACGACCAGAAGTGGGAGGTGTTCGTCGCCGGCGCGCTGCTCGGCAGCGGCGTCGGGCTCGCGTTCGCGGCGATGGCGAACCTGATCATCGAGAACGTCGGCCCCGCCGAGACCGGCGTCGCGACCGGGATGAACACGGTCACGCGGACCGTCGGCGGCTCGTTCGGCGGTGCCGCGACCGCGTCGCTGATCGCCGGCACCGTCGTCGCCGGCAGCGACATCCCGACCGAGCACGGCTACACGCTCGCGTTCGCGCTCTGTGCGGGCGTGCTCGTCGTCGGGCTGCTCGTCGGCTTTCTGATCCCGCAGCGCCGGCCCGAGGCGGCGTTCGCGGCCGCACGCGGTCGGCGATCTCGACTAGAACGGTGGTCGTGCGCGCTCTCGCCGTTCTCTGCCTCGACGGGCGTTCTCGCGAGTACCGCCCTCGCGAGCGCCCCGCCGGTCGGCCCACTGCCGGCCGCGAAGGTGACGCGGGTCACGACGACCCGCAGCCAGCTCGTCTCGATCGCCCTGCCGCGGCGGGCAGGCGGTTACGTCTGGCGCATCGCCCGGGCGTTCGACTCGCGAGTGCTGCGCCAGGTGAGCGAGGGCGAGGTCGGCTCGACGGTCGTGCTCGTCTTCAAGGCGGTCGGCCGCGGCCACACGGCGGTGACCGTCGCCGAGACGCGCGGCGAGACGGCGAAGGCCTACCGGGCGGTCCGGTACGTCGTCACGGTGAGCTGACCAGCGCGCCCCGGACGCGGAACGTCGCGAGCGTCGCCGCGCAGAGTCCCGCGCAGACGAGGTAGGGCACGGCGTCGCGGGTGAGCTGGGCGAGCCCGCCGCCCGCCGCCGGGCCGACCGCGTTCCCGATCGCCCAGGCGGCGTTCATCACTCCGAAGCTGAGCGCCTGCGCGAGGCCCATCCCCTCGGCCGCGTGCGAGAGCATCGTCATCCCCGGCGCGTAGAAGCCGCCGAAGGCGATCGCGGCGAGCGAGGACGAGCGGCACGAGCACCCACGGGTTCTCGGTCACGGCGAGGCCCATCGAGACGACGATCGACCCCGCCAGCGCGAAGCGGATCGGCGCCATCGGGCCGAGCCGGTCGGTGATCCGGCCGAGCACGGGGTTGATCGCGCTCTCGATTCCCGTCGCGACGATCCAGACCGCGCCGATCTCGGCGGCGGAGAAGCCGTGTCCGTCGAGCGCGAGGGTCGCGAGCACGATCAGCGTCCCGAACAGCAGGGCCGGCAGGGTCGTCACCCAGAGCCCGCGGAGGAACTCGCTGTTCCGGAACGCGCCGAGGATCGCGCGCGCCGGCTGGCGCTCGGGCGGTGGCGGGTCGAACCAGAAGACCAGCGCGATCAGCACGACGCAGACGCCGGCGACGGTCGAGAACGCGGCGCGCACGCCGATCGCGCTCGCGCCGGCGCCGATCACGGGCCCGAGCAGCGCACCGAACACGGCTGCGCCGATCGCCGTCCCCATCGTCCGCCCGCGCCGCTCGCTCGGGGTCGCGAGCGCGAGCCAGGAGAGCGCACCCGCCCACGTGATCGAGGAGCCGATGCCCTGGACGAACCGCGCGCCGAAAAGGAGGCCGAAGCTGTCGGCGAGCGCGACGCCGACGCTCGCGAGCGTCACGAGCGTCAGCCCGCCGATCACCGCGACGCGGGCGCCGAAACGCGACGCGACGATCCCGCCGGGCACGGCGGCCAGCAGGACGCCGATCGCGAAGCCGGCGGCGAGGACGCCCACCCCGGCCTTCGAGAGGTCGAACTCCCGCCGGAAGTGAGGCAGCAGCGGCGTCAGCGCCGCGTACAGCATCGTGTCGACGACGACCACGACGCACACGAACGGGAGCAGGCGGCGCACGCGGTCGAGGCTACTTGCCGCGAAGTAGGCTTCGCGTGTGCGGCGGTACGACGAGGTCTACGGGCGCTCGCTCGAGCAGCCGGAGGAGTTCTGGCGCGAGGCTGCGGAGGCGATCGACTGGGACGAGCCGCCCGCGCGGATCCTCGATGACTCGCGCGCGCCGTTCTACCGCTGGTTCACCGGCGGCCGGCTGAACACCGCGTACAACGCGCTCGACCGGCACGTCGAGCGCGGCCGCGCCGACCAGCCCGCCCTGATCTACGACTCGCCGGTCACCGGCACGAAGCGCACCTACACCTACGCGGAGCTCCGGGACGAGGTCGCGCTGTTCGCGGGCGCTCTCCGCGCGAACGGGGTCGAGCGCGGCGACCGGGTGATCCTCTACATGCCGATGGTCCCCGAGGCGCTGATCTCGATGCTCGCGTGCGCGCGGCTCGGCGCGGTCCACTCCGTCGTCTTCGGCGGGTTCGCCTCCGGCGAGCTCGCAACGCGCATCGACGACGCCGCGCCGAAGGTGATCGTCACCGCCTCGTGCGGGATCGAGCCCGACCGCGTGGTCGCCTACAAGCCGCTGCTCGATGCGGCGATCGACCTGGCGGCGCACAAGCCGGAGCGCTGCATCGTCCTCCAGCGGCCGACGCTCGAGGCGGAGCTCGTCCCCGGGCGGGACGTTGCGTGGTCGGAGGCGGTCGCCGGCGCGGAGCCGGCGGAGTGCGTCTCGGTCGAGGCGACCGACCCGCTCTACATCCTCTACACCTCCGGCACGACCGGCCAGCCGAAGGGGATCGTCCGCGACGCCGGCGGCCACGCGGTCGCGCTCGCGTGGTCGATGCCGAACATCTATGACGTCCAGCCGGGCGAGGTCTACTGGGCCGCGTCCGACGTCGGCTGGGTCGTCGGGCACTCGTACATCGTCTACGCGCCGCTCCTCCACGGCTGCACGACGGTGCTCTACGAGGGGAAGCCGGTCGGGACGCCGGACGCCGGCGCGTTCTGGCGGGTGATCGCGGAGCACGGCGTCGAGACGCTGTTCACCGCGCCGACGGCGTTCCGCGGGATCCGGCAGCAGGATCCGGAGGGCGAGCACATCGGACGCTACGACCTCTCGGCCTTTCGCACGTTGTTCCTGGCAGGGGAGCGCTGCGACCCGGAGACGCTGCACTGGGCCGAGCAGAAGCTCCGCGTGCCGGTGATCGACCACTGGTGGCAGACGGAGACCGGGTGGCCGATCGTCGCGAACTGCATGGGGATCGAGCAGCTGCCGGTGAAGGCGGGCTCGCCGACCCGGCCGGTGCCCGGGTGGGACGTGCGGGTGCTGGACGAGAGCGGGGTGGAGGCGGACGCGGGCGAGATCGGCTCGCTGGTCGTGAAGCTGCCGATGCCACCCGGGGCCTCGCCGACGCTCTGGAACGCGGAGGAGCGCTATCGCGAGGCGTACCTCGCCGCGTTCCCGGGCTACTACAAGACCGCCGACGCCGGGTTCATCGACGAGGACGGCTACGTCTTCGTGATGGCCCGCGACGACGACATCATCAAGGTCGCCGCGCACCGGCTCTCGACCGGCGCGATCGAGGAGGTGCTCGCGTCGCACGACGACGTGGCCGAGTGCGCGGTGCTGGGCGTGGCCGACTCGCTCGAAGGGTCAGGTGCCGGTCGGGCTCGTCGTGCTGAAGGCGGGCGTCGAGCGGCCGCACGAGGACATCGCCGCGGAGCTGGTCGCCCTGGTTCGCGAGCAGATCGGCCCGGTCGCCGTGTTCAAGACCGCGGCGGTCGTGAAGCGGCTGCCGAAGACCCGCTCCGGGAAGATCCTGCGCGGGACGATGCGGCGGATCGCCGACGGAGAGGAGTACAGCGTGCCGGCGACGATCGACGACCCCGCGATCCTCGACGAGATCGCGGAGGCGCTCGCGTCGGTCGGCTACACGAACCAGGCGGCGCCGGTCGGCTAGGGCTGGTAGGCGTGGTGGCCGTGCACGGGCTCGGTCGAAGTCGTCGTGATGCTCCCGACCGGGTTCACCGTCCAGTCCGGGTGGCCGGGCATCGGCGGCGTCTTCTCGGCGTATAGCCACTCACGGAGGAACGGGGCCACGTCCGCTTGGCCCCGCTGACCTGCGTCGCGAGGGCGATGAAGTCGTCGGTGCTCGCCTACTCCGCCGCGGTTGCGCTGGACCCACGCTGCGCTCGAGCTGCTCGAACGCCAACCGCCCGATCTTCTGCCGGAGCGCGTACAGGACCAGTGCACCGCCGTGGTACACCTGGAGGCTGAAGAGCTTGAGGACATCACCGCTTTTCGGGCAGCGCCACAGGCCCTGACTTCTTGCGCCACTCGTCGCCGTGCGCGTAGGTCGCGCGCATCAGCTCGTCGAGCGTCGCATACCCCTGCGGATCCGGATACCCGCCCTCCGTGTCGGCGACTCAGTTGGCCGTGATCTTCGGCGTAGGCGAACTCGTACCAGCTTGCATGCCCCTCGTTCAGCCATAGATCGCTCCACGAGTAGGGAGACACGCTGTCTCCGAACCACATGTGCGACAGCTCGTGCAGCTGGCTCGGATCCCAGACATCCTGGCCGTACCGGGTGAACAGGTCGAATTGCGTCAACGTGATCGTCTGCGTCTCGAGCCGAGACACCCGACTGGTGCGTCGACGACCAGCGTCCCGTACGTGTCGAAGGGATACGACCCGACCCGCGACTCCATGTAGTCCAGTTGGGCGGACCGTCGGGGCGAGCCCCGGTTGGATCGCCGCGGTGATGCTCGGCGCCGTGACGTCGCGAATCACGACGCCGCCGTGGCGGTACGGGGCCCGAGATCCCAGTCGCCGACGGCGAGCTGTGTGAGCTCGGTCGCCATCGGCTGTGCCATCCGGTAGCTCCAGATCGTCCGGCCGTTGCGCGTCACGCGACTCGTCTCGACTCCGTTTGCAACGGCATCGCGCCCGGACGGCACGTCGAAGGTGAAGGTGAAGGTCGCCTTGTCGCGCGGGTGGTCGTTACATGGGTAGATAAGGTGTGCGTCGTAGGGCTGCGCAGCCGTCGCCGACCCGTCGGGCGTGACGAAGAAGGCGGTCGAGTGGACGTTGGCACGGTGATCTTCGTCGGGGCGGCCGTGAAGCCGGTGATCCGCACCGTGAAGGTCGAGCCGCTGCCGATCGGGCTTGCGGGCGTGACGATCAACTCCTCGCCGATGCGCTTGAAGGCGGCGGCGTTTCCGTTGACGGCCACCGTTCCGATGCTCTTGCCTCCGAAGTCGAGGTTGAACTGCGAAAGCGACTGCGTCGCCCGGGCGACGATCGTCTCGTCGCCGTCGCATTGCCTGCGCGGGGTCCGCTGGTCGCGTAACGGAGGTGCAGGTCGTAGCTCGGACGTCGTAGCCGCCGTTCCCGATGCCAGGGTTGAGCCGGTCGCCGAGGCCCGCCGCGCCCGCGCTCGGCCCGGCTGCACCTGCCGGCACGGCACCGCCGACCGTGAGCGTCACGGCAAGCGCGACAATTCCTAGAACGCGGGGGGGAATACGCACCGGCCAACCATACGCCGCGGCCGTACTTCGCGCTAGGCGACACAATCATGCGGTGACTCGGTCGAACGGCGCTCGTTGGCGGAGCAGCTGGCGCTGCAGGAGGAGCGGCTGCCGTTGCAGATCGAGCGCGTCCGCGCCGGCTCGCCGTTCTACCGCGACCGCCTCGGCCCGGTGCGCACGCTCGCCGAGCTCGCCGCGCAGCCGTTCGTGACCAAGGCGGAGCTGCTCGCCGCGCATGCGGACGACCCTCCGCTCGGGCCGAACGCCGCGCGCCGCAGGAGGCGATGAAGGCGATGGCACGCGAGACCGAGGCGCTCGTCCGCCTGGCGACCCAGAAGCTGAACGCGCGAGCCTACTCGCTCCACCAGCCGGGTGCCATCTCGGCCTCCGTCGGATCGTCGCCGGCGCCGAACGCGAGGTACTCGCAGCCCTCGGGCCCCGCCTCCATGTTCCGCATCGTGTCCTTGCCGAAGCGGATCGCGTCCCACTCGCCGAGCTCGACGACCTCGTCGTCGACCTTGACGCGCGCCGAGCCCTTGACCACGACGTAGACCTCTTCCTGGGTCGCGTGCTTGTGGCCGAACGGAATCCGGAAGCCCGGGTGCGAGCGTGAAGAGCGAGAGCCCGAGCGTCTCGCCCTCGATCGCGCTGCGCGCGAAGCGGGCCTGCATCTCGGCCGGCATGTCGAACTTCGGCGCCGAATCCTCGACGTCGCGGAGATTGGCCTTGGTGTGGCTCATCAGCTCGAGGCGGCGACTGCGCCCAGCCCTATGAATATCCCGCCCGAGGCAATTCGAACCATCTTGCGGCGCCGGCGGATGAAGCCGCCGATCGTCCCGCCCGCGAGCGCGTAGGCGCCGTCGGAGAGCAGGCCGAGCACGACCCAGACGAGGCCGAGCACCGCGATCTGCGTCCAGACCGTCCGGTCGCGGTCGACGAACTGCGGCAGGAAGGCGAGGAAGAAGAGCGCGGTCTTCGGGTTCAGGACGTTGACGACGACGCCCTGCGTGAAGACGCGCGCGCCGCTGCGGGGTGGGCGCGCGGGCAGATCCGGGCAGGTCGTCCTTCTCGAGCCACTTCTTGATCCCGATGAAGACGAGGTACGCGGCGCCGACGTACTTGACCGTCGAGAACGCGATCGCCGACGAGACGATCAGCGCAGAGAGGCCGGCGCAGGCGGCGGCGACGTGGACGAGCGAGCCGACGTGGACGCCTGCGACCGAGAGCAGGCCGTGGCGGCGGCCACCCTCGACGCTCGTCGCGATGATGTAGAGCACGGCGGGGCCGGGGATCGCGAGCAGGATCAGCGCTGCGGGGATATAGATCGCGAAGGCGTGGCTCGAAGGCACGCCTCTTAGCGTAGGGCTAGCGGATTCCGGTGTCGATGTGGAAGTTCAGCGCGTCCTGGTGGCCGGCGCGGACGTGGACGCGCTGCGGGCGGATGTTGCGCGTGATCCCGATCTTCTCCGCGGTCGTGACCGTGTAGTAGCCGGCGGGAAGGGTGATCCGGTAGGCGCCGGTGGTGGTGGAGCGCGTGCGGTAGAGGTGCGGGGTCGGCCCGGTGCGGCGGAAGAGCGAGCGTGACCTGGGCGGGAGCGCTGCACGGCTGGCCGGCGCGGCAGACGGGTTGCGTCGGGCCTTTCATCACGATGCCGTGGAGGCCGCTGGCCACGATCGCGAGCGTCGCGATCAGGTGCATGGGGACATGGTGCCCGGCGAGGTGTGAGGCGGGTGTAAAGCAGCAGTTTCGGCACGAATCGGTCACGCGCGCGTGACGACTTCGTTGCCACACTGGACGACATGTACGAGATCGTGCTGACGAAGCGGCGGGTGCTGGCGGGGTTGCTGGTCGTCGCGGTCGTCGTGCTGGTCGGCTCGCGCTTCCTCCTCCACGGGCCGTCGGCGCCGGCGGCGCTCGAACGGCCGATCGTCGGCTCTGCAGAGGCCGGGTCTGCGCGTGCGCCCACGCCATCCCCGAAGCTGGTCGTCTACGTGGTCGGCGCCGTCCACCGGCCCGGGCTGTACCGAGTCCCGACCGGCTCGCGAGTCGCCGACGCCGTCTCGCAGGCCGGTGGGTTGACGCGGCGCGCCGACCCCGCAGGCGTCAACCTCGCTGCTCCCGGTTGCGGACGGCGAGCAGCTCGTCGTCCCCGCGCGGCTGCCCGTGGCGGTCGCGGCCGCGCAGGGCGCACCGGTCGACGGGGTGGGCAGCGCCGCGCCGGCCGGCCCGGTGCAGCTGAGCGTCGCGACGGCCGAGCAGCTCGACTCGCTGCCCGGGATCGGCCCGGTCACGGCGGAGAAGATCGTCGAGTACCGCACCGCGCACGGCGCCTTTCGCAGTGTCGACGAGCTCGACGAGGTCCCGGGCATCGGGCCCGTCGCGGGTGGAGCAACTGCGCGGGCTGGTGGTGCCATGAGCGAGCCGTGGGACGGGTTCCGGCCTGTCCCGATCAGCCATCGGGCCGGCGAGTGGGCACTGCGGAACTATCCGTATCTCCTCGCCGGCGCAGCCTGCGTGGGACTCGCCGCCTCGAACGGGGTGCGCGGCCGCGGCCTCGCCGTTGTCGCGCTCGCGCTCCTCGCGGTCGCCGGCTGCGTGTTCGCAGCGGCGCCGATCGCACGGGTGGCGTTGCTCTCGGTCGCGCTCGCGCTCGGTGGCTGGTGGTGGGGCAGCGCGCGCCTCGACGCTCTCGACTCCAGCGTGCTGCTTCCACGGGTCGGGGAGGCTGCTCCCGCGCTCGCGGTGGTCACGGGTCCCGCGCGCGGCGGCGAGTTCGAGCTGCGCGTTCCGGCCACCCTGACGCGGTTCGGCGCGGTCGGGCTCCGCGAGCCCGTGATGCTCGACCTCCCCGTCGGCCGCTCGCCGCCTCAGGGCGCGATCATCGCTCTCCGCGCACGGCTCCGCCTCCCGCGGCCCGCGTCGAAGGGCTTCGACGAGCGGACGTGGCTCCGCCGCCACGGCGTCCACGTCGTCGTCCTCGCTCGCGACTGGCGGCTCGTTGGGCGGCGCGGCGGGATCGGCGGCTACGCCGACCGGGTTCGGAGCTGGCTCGCGCGCGGAGTGGCGCCCGGGCTCGCGGGAGAACGACGCGCGGTCCTGGAAGGGATCGTCCTCGGCGAGGACCAGGACCTGTCGACCGGCCTGCGCACGGACTTCCGCGTTTCGGGGCTCTACCACCTGCTGGCGGTCAGCGGCCAGAACGTGATCTTCGTCGCCGCATGCGTGCTGGGGCTGGCCTGGCTCCTGCGCATTCCACGGTGGATCGGGGAGCTGGGCGCGCTGGCGGGGATCGCCTCGTACGTGCTCGCTGTCGGCGCGCAGCCGTCCGTGATCCGGGCGGGGATCGCCGGTGCGCTCGGGTCGATCGCCTGGCTGTCGGCCCGGCAGCGCGACCGCTGGCACTTCCTGCTCGTCGGCGCGCTCCTGCTGCTCGCCTGGAGCCCCTACAACCTGCTCGACGCCGGCTTCCAGCTCTCGTTCGCGGCGGTTGTCGCGATCTTCGTCGCCGTCCCGCTCGCGAAAGACTGGTTCGCGGGCTACCCGCTTCCGCCCGGGCTGCCCGAGGTGCTCGCCGTCTCGCTCGCCTGCGGCGTCGCGACCGCGCCGATCCTCTGGCTCGAGTTCGGGCGCATCCCGGTCTACTCCGTGCCCGCGAACGCGCTTGCCGCGCCGGTCGTTGCGCCGCTGCTCGGCCTCTCTTTCGCCGCAGCCGTAGCCGCGCCGGTCTCGACCGGTTTCGCCGCTCTGATCGCCGCCGTGAACGGCTGGCTAGCCGCCTACCTGGTGTGGTGCGCCCACCTGATCGCCGGGCTCCCGGGCGCCTCGGTCTCGTCGACGCCGGCTGCGATCGGGCTCCTGCTGCTCTGCGCGGCCGGGGCCGGGAAGCTCCACCTGAGCCGGCAGGGGCGCTGACTATGCTTGCCGCGCGTGGCGGACGAGCTCAAGCCGGCCTACCTGCTCACCGGCAGCGACCGGCCGAAGATCGAGCGCGCGCTCCGCCGGCTGCGCGAGCGCTTCGGCGAGGACGCGATCGAGCGGCTCTCGGCGAGCGACGCCACCGGCGACGACGCGGTCGCCGCCTGCAATGCGATGGGCCTGTTCGCGGCCGGAGGGCGGCTCGTGCTCGTCGACGAGGTCGAGCGCTGGAAGGCCGCCGACGCAAAAGCCGTCGGCGAGTACCTGGCGGCGCCCGCCCCGGAGACCGTGCTCGCGCTCGTCGGCGACGGGCTGCGCAAGGACTCGCCGCTGGCGAAGGCCCTGGCCAAGAAGGGCGACGTCCTGGTCTACGAGGTCTCGAAGCGAGAGCTGCCGAAGTGGGTCGGCGAGCAGTTCGCGCGCCACGGCGCCAAGGCGACGGCCGACGCCACGCGCGCTCTGATCGAGCTCGTCGGCGACAACCTGCAAGAGCTCTCCAGCGAGATCGAGAAGCTCTCGGTCTGGGCCGGACACGACCAGATCGGCCAGGACGAGGTCGAGCTGCTCGTCGCCGCGCGGGCCGACGTTCCGCCCTTCGTCCTCACCGACGCCTGGGGCCGCCGCGACGTCGGCGCGGTGCTCGGCGCCTGCGAGTCGATCCTCGAGCGCTCGGCCCGCTCGGGCGAGGCCTACATGCTCGTCGGGCGGCTGGCGGCGCACGTGCGCCGCGTGCAGTCCTGCCAGAACCTCGATCTGGCCGGCGTCCGCCCGCGGGAGGCCGCCGGAGAGCTGAAGATGCACCCCTTCGCCGCCGAGAAGGCGTTTGCGCAGTCCCGGAACTTCTCGGTCGACGAGTTGCACGACGCGATCGTCCGCCTGGCCGACCTCGATCTCGCGCTGAAGGGCGGGAGCCGTCTGCCGCCGGAGCTCGAGCTCCAACGCACGCTGGTCGCGATCACGAAGGCAGAAGGCTGACCCGCGAGCCGCGGGCGGGGCGGCCGGTGATGCCGCAGGGCTACGGCGTGCCGGAGACGGACGAGGGCCTGCTGCCCTGGAGTTGGGCGACCGGTCGGCTCGAAGCCGCACTCAACTACTGGTTCGCGACGACCCGGCCCGACGGCCGGCCGCACGCCATGCCCGCCTGGGCGGTCTGGCTCGACGGCGCCCTCTACTTCGAGGGCAGCCCGGCGACGCGCCGCGCGCGCAATCTCGCCGAGAACCCCGAGATGACCGTCCACCTCGAGAGCGGCGATGAGGTCGTCATCCTCGAGGGGCGCGCCGAGGACGCGGCCGGCCCGGAGCGTCCGCTGGCCGAGCGCCTGGCCGCGGCGTTCACCGCGAAGTACGGGGACACCCGCTGGGAGTACCGGCCGACGCCCGAGCAGTGGGATCGCGGCGGGCTGTGGGTGATGCGGCCGCTCGTGGCCTTCGGCTGGAGCGAGTTCCCCCGGGACGTGACGCGCTGGCGCTTTACGCGCCCGGCGCGCCTGAGCATCCCGCAAGGAGCGTCGCTACGAAGCGGAGCCGGCGACGAGGCGGGCGGCCTGCGCCTTCTTCCGCGCGGCGGTGTTCGCGTGCAGCGCGCCCTGCGAGGCGGCCTTGTCGACCATCCGCACGAGGGCGAGGTGCTCGGCCGCGACCTTCTCCGCGTCGCCCTCCTCGACCGCGGCGGCCAGGCGCTTCGTCAGCGTCTTGACCGTCGAGCGGAAGCGGATGTTCTCGGCCCGCTCGCGCTCAGCGGTGCGGACGCGCTTCTTCTGTTGCTTGATGTTCGGCATAGCGTGAAAAGGCCCGCATTGCGGGCGGCAAGATGGTAGCAACAGGCCCGCTCCCTATGCTCACGGCGTGACGACGCAAGAGGAGGCCGTCGCCCCGGCGGACGCCGGCCACAACCGGCGGCTCGCCCGCTCGACCGCGGTCTTCGCGGCCGCCACCGGCCTCTCCCGCGTCCTCGGGCTCGTCCGCGAGGTCGTCGCCCGCTACTACTTCGGCACCGTCGGCGCGATCAACGCGTTCGAGGTCGCGTTCCTGATCCCGAACACGCTGCGCGCGCTCGTCGCCGACGCCGCCCTCTCGTCCGCCTTCGTCCCGGTCTTCAGCGACCTGCTCGAGAAGGGCGAGCGCAAGCGCGCGTGGCGCGTCGCCTCCAGCCTCTTCTGGCTCGTCCTGCTCGGCCTCGGCGGGCTTACCGCCTTCTTCATGTTGATCTCGCCGTGGATCATGAGCGCGTTCGGCTACGGCTCGCTCGCAGTCGACCTCTCCCGGATCCTCTTCCCGATCGTCGTCCTGCTCGGGCTCTCCGGGATCGTCGTCGGAATCCTGAACAGCTACGACCACTTCAGCGTCCCCGCGCTGACGCCGGTCTTCTGGAACATCGCGATCATCGTCGGGCTCGTGATCGGCGTCCCGCGGGCGGACACGCGCACGGACGAGCTCTACGTCTACGCCTTCTCGATCCTGGTCGCGACGATCATCCAGTTCCTGCTGCCGCTGCCCTGGCTGCGCGGACGCGACGGCCATCTGCAGGTCGTGATCGACTGGAAGGACCCCGCCGTCCGCCGGACGCTCGTCCTGATGGTCCCGATCACGATCGGGCTCGGACTGATCAACTTCAACGCGGTCGTCGACACGTTCTTCGCCGCCCGGCTGATCGACAAGTTCCACGCGCCCAGCGCGATCAACGCCGCCTTCCGGCTCTACATGCTCCCGCAGGGGATGTTCTCGGTCGCGGTCGCGACGGTGCTCTTCCCGTCGCTCGCCAGGCTCGCCTCGCGGGCGGACATGGACGGCTTCCGGCGCACGGTCTCGAGCGGCATCCGCCAGATCGCGTTCATGCTCGTCCCGGCGAGTGTGCTCTGCGCCGTCCTCGCCGAGCCGATCGTCCGGGTCGTCTACCAGCGCGGCGACTTCACCGCCGCGCAGACGCCCTCGACCGCAGCCGCACTCGCCGCGTTCTCACTCGGGCTCGCCTTCAACGGCTTCATGCTGATGCTGAACCGCGCCTTCTTCTCCCTGCAGTCGCCCTGGATCCCGACCTGGGTCGCGCTCGCCAACCTCGGCCTGAACGCGGCGCTCGACGGCGCCTTCTACTCGCTTGGCATCTGGGGGCTGCCGCTGGCGACCTCGATCGTCAACATCGCGGGCACCGCGGCGCTGATCGTCCTGCTGCGCCGGCGGCTCGGGCGCCTCGACCTGACGGACACCAGGCACTCGTTCGGGTTGATCCTCCTGGCGAGCGCCGCGCTCGCCGGCGTCTCCTACGGCATCTGGGCCGGGCTCCACGCCGCGCTCGGCGGGTCGTTCGTCGCCGCGCTCGTCTCGTTGCTCGTGGCGATCGCCGCCGGCGTCGGTACCTACCTCGTCGGCTGCAGGCTGCTCGGCGTGCGCGAGCTCGACACGCTGCTCTCGCTGCGCCGCCGCGCAGGGTGATCGAGTTCCGGCCGCTGACCGCAGCCGACCTTCCTCGCGTCGAGGAGTGGCTCCGCCGCGACCACGTCGCACGCTGGTGGCGCGACGACATCGCCGAGTCGCTCGCCGAGTACCGCGCCGCGCTCGAGGGCCGCGAGCCGACCGACCACTACCTGATCGTGGTAGACGGCCGCCCGGTCGGGATGATCCAGACGTACCTCGTCTCCGACTACCCGGAGTGGGAGGCGATCGTCCAGGTCGGCGAGGGCGTCGCCGGCGTCGACATCCTGATCGGCGAGGAAGAGCTGATCGGCCAGGGGATCGGCCCTCGGATCCTGTCCGAGTTCGCGCGCGACGTGATCACCGCGCCCGCCGTGATCGCCACCGTCGAGGAGGCGAACCGCCGCTCGTGGCGTGCCTTCGAGAAGGCGGGGTTCCGGTACGTGCGGGAGGTCGAGGAGGACGGCCTCCCGCACCGCCTGATGCGGCTCGACTCGCACCGCAGGGCTCTGCGCATGACCAGTCGTCGCCCGGCGAACATGAGTCTCCGCCGACAGATCGGGCCGTTCCTCGAACGCCGCCAGGCGAGATGCTCGAGCGCTTCGGGTTGTCCCGAGCGCGCCTCCTGCGCAGGGAGGTTGTTCGAGCGACGCCAGCGTCGCGTGCCGCGGCGGAAAGACTCTGGGGAGAGCTCCTCGTGCTCGGAGCTCTCGTCGTGCACCGGATCGAAGGCGAGGGCCGCGCCGCCGACAGACGCGGCCCAGAAGCCTGATCCCGAGCGTGCGCCGGATCGGCGACCAGCCGTCCGGCAGCGCGAGCCCGGCGATCGTCGCGGTCGCGTAGCCCTGCTCGCCCATCGCTGAGATCATCGCAAAGGAGAGCGTGGAGACGACGCAGACATGGCACTACGGGCTCGTCGCCGAGTGGTGGGCGAACTTCAACACCGACGGCCCGGAGATCGAGTACTTCAGGCGGCAAGTCGAGCACGCGCAGCCGGTGCTCGACGCCGGCTGCGGAACCGGCCGGCTACTGGTCCCCTGGCTCCAGGCCGGCATCGACGTCGACGGCTGCGACGCCTCCGCCGACATGGTCGCGCTCTGCCGGGAACGGGCGCGCCGCGAGGGCTTCGAGCCCGCGCTGTTCGTCCAGCCCCTGCACGGCCTCGATCCGCCGCGGCGCTACGGGTCGATCGTCGTCTGCGGCGTCTTCGGCCTCGGGAGCACACGCGCGCAGGACACCGAGGCGCTGCGCCGCCTGCGCGCCGCGCTCCAGCCCGGCGGAACGCTCTTGCTCGACAACCAGGTGCCGTACTCGAATCCGCGAACCTGGGCTCGCTGGACGAAGCCGGGTCGCGAGGAGCTGCCGACGGACTGGTCTCCGCCCGAGTTCGAGTGGCGCACGGCCGACGACGGCACCGAGTACGCGCTCCAGGGCCGCATCCTCGCGCTCGATCCGCTCGACCAGTCGGCGCAACTCGTCCTCCGAGCCGGGAAGCGAGTGGGAGGCGATCTCGTCGCAGAGGAAGAACATCGCCTTTCGACTGCGGATGTACTTCCGCGACGAGCTCGTGCTGATGCTCGAGCGCGCCGGGTTCGGATCGATACGCGTGGAGGGCGCCTACACCGGGGCCGAGGCGACCCCGGACGACGAGTTCCTCGTCTTCATCGCGAGCGGGTGAGGGCGCGCGCCCTCGCTACGCTCAACGCGATGGACCAGGGCAAGATCCGCAACTTCTCGATCATCGCGCACATCGATCACGGCAAGTCGACGCTCGCCGATCGCATTCTCGAGGTGACCGAGACCGTGACGGGCCGCGAGATGCGCGAGCAGCTGCTCGACTCGATGGAACTCGAGCGCGAGCGTGGGATCACGATCAAGGCGCAGGCCGTCCGCGTGATGTGGAAGGGCCACGAGCTGAACCTGATCGACACCCCCGGGCACGTCGACTTCACCTATGAGGTCTCGCGCTCGCTCCAGGCGTGCGAGGGCGCTCTGCTCGTCGTCGACGCGGCGCAGGGGATCCAGGCGCAGACCGTCGCCAACGCCTACCTCGCGATCGAGAACGACCTCGAGATCGTCCCTGTCGCCAACAAGATCGACCTGCCGCAGGCAGATGCGGAGGCGACCGCGAAGGAGATCGCCGAGCTCGTGGGCGACACGCCCGACCACGTGCTGCCGATCTCGGCGAAGACCGGCGACGGCGTTGCGGAGGTGCTCGACGCTGTCGTCGAGCGGATCCCGGCGCCTGCCGGAGATCCGGCCGCGCCGCCGCGGGCGCTCGTCTTCGACTCGTCGTATGACCAGTACCGCGGCGTGGTCGCCTTCGTGCGCGTGGTCGACGGCGTGTTCCGGAAGGGCGACGGGATGCGGGCGATGGCGCAGGGCACGGAGTTCGACGCCGAGGAGCTCGGCTTCATGTCGCCGACGATGCGGCCGGTCAGGGAGCTGACCGCCGGCGAGGTCGGTTACGTCGTCACCGGGCTGAAGGACGTCTCGCGGCTGCGCGTCGGCGACACGCTGACCACTCGCGCGCGGCCGGCCGCCGAGGCGCTGCCCGGCTACAAGGACGTCAAGCCGATGGTCTTCGCGGGCCTGTTCCCGACCGACTCCGACCAGTACCCGGAGCTCCGGGACGCGCTCGAGCGGCTGAAGCTGAACGACGGCTCGCTCTTCTACGAGCCGGAGACCTCGCAGGCGCTCGGGTTCGGCTTCCGCTGCGGGTTCCTCGGCCTGCTGCACATGGAGATCGTGCGCGAGCGGCTCGAGCGCGAGTTCGATCTCGACCTGCTCGTCACCGCGCCGAACGTCGCCTACCGCGTCACGACGAAGACCGGCGAGGAGGTGGAGGTGCACAACCCGTCGGAGATGCCGCGCGAGATCGAGCAGGTCGAGGAGCCGTACGTCCGCGCCTCGATCATCGTCCCGAAGGACGGTGTCGGCGCCGTGATGGAGCTGAACAACGAGCGGCGCGGGAGCTTCGACCACATGGAGTACCTCTCCGAGGGGCGGGTACTGCTGCTCTACGACCTGCCGCTGGGCGAGATCGTCCTCGACTACTACGACCAGCTGAAGTCGCGGACGCGCGGCTACGCGAGCTTCGACTACGACTACACGGGGTTCAAGCCCGGCGATCTGACGCGCGTCGACGTGCTGATCGCAGGGGAGCCGGTCGATGCCTTGTCTCTCGTCATCCACCGCGACTCCGCGTACGGCCGCGGCCGCGCGCTGGTCGAGCGGCTGCAGAAGGAGATCCCGCGGCAGTTCTTCGACGTCCCGATCCAGGCCGCGATCGGGTCGCGCGTGATCGCCCGCGAGACGGTGAAGGCGAAGCGCAAGGACGTGCTCGCGAAGTGCTACGGCGGCGACATCTCGCGCAAGCGGAAGCTGCTCGAGCAGCAGAAGAAGGGCAAGAAGCGGATGAAGCAGGTCGGCTCGGTCGAGGTGCCGCAGGAGGCGTTCCTCGCCGTGCTCAACCTCGATCAGGAGAAGAAGTAGTGGCGCTCGAGATGAGAGGCGTCTGCGAGCGGTGCGGGACGGCGCTGGAGCCGAACGGCCCGGCGGCGATCTGCTCCTACGAGTGCACGTTCTGCGTCGAGTGCGCGGAGGCGATGGAGCACGTCTGCCCGAACTGCGCGGGTGAGCTGGTGCCGCGGCCACGGAGGGTGGCGTGAGAGACAAAAGCGGCGTCCGCCATCTCTACGTCCACCTGCCGTTCTGCGCGCACCGCTGCGGGTACTGCGACTTCGTCACCGCGGTCGGGCGGCGCGATCAGCATGGCGCCTATGTCGACGCGCTCCTCGCCGAGCTCGAGCTGGAGCGCGGCGTGCTCGCACCGCGCGTCGAGACCGTCTTTCTCGGCGGGGGCACGCCGACGTTCACCGAGCCGGCCGCGCTGGAGCGCCTGCTCGCCGCCCTGCCGGACGCCGACGAGGTCACGGTCGAGGCGAACCCGGAGACGGTGACGCCTGAGCTGGCCGCGCTCCTGTCACGAAACCGTGTCAACCGTGTGTCTTTGGGCGCGCAGACGTTCCAGCGTCCGCTGCTGGAGGTGCTGGAGCGGGGCGCGCAGCCCGAGGACGTCAGGCGCGCCGTGTACGTTCTTCGCGATGCCGGTTTTGACAACATCTCCCTCGATCTCGTCTACGGGATCCCGGGTCAGAGCCCCGCCGACCTCGACGCCGACCTCGCAGATGCGCTCGCGCTCGCTCCCGAGCACCTGTCCTGCTACGAGCTCGAGGCGAAACCCGGCACGCGCTTCACCCACGCGCACGGGGAGGAGCTCGAGCGCCAGGCCGACTCGATGGAGACCTACTTCGAGCGAGTCGTCGAGACGCTGATCGCGGCCGGTTACCGCTGGTACGAGACGGCGAACTTCTGCCGACTCGAGGACGAGCGCGACCTGCGCGCGCGGCACAACCTCGGCTACTGGCTCGGGCGGGACTACCTCGGGCTCGGGATCGGCGCCGTCTCGACGATCGACGGCCTGCGGCGGCGGAACACGCCTCGTCTTGCGGCCTACATCGCTGCTCTGGCCGGGGACCGCCGTCCCGAGCGGGAGCTGGAGCCGCTCGACGACGGCGTCCGGCGCGCGGAGCGGCTGCTGCTCGGGCTCCGGCTCGACGAGCCCTTGCCGCTCGCCGGGCTGGACGGTGCGCTCGACCGCGACGCGCTCGAGCGGCTGGAGCGGCTGGGCCTCGCGGAGCGAACCGGCGTGAACGGAGACGAGACGCTGCTGCTCACCGAGCGGGGCCGTTTTCTCGGCGGCGGTGTCACCGCCGACCTCCTGGCCTAGCATTTGAGCGTGATCGCACCAGGCCCTGACCTCAGTGAGCGCCAGCGCGAGATCCTGATCCGCGTCGTCGAGGAGTACGTCGCCACCGGCCAGCCGGTTGGATCGAAGAATCTCGTCGAGCGGGCGGGGATGCGTGTCTCGTCGGCGACCGTGCGCAACGAGCTCGCCGAGCTCGAACGCCTCGGCCTGCTCACGCACCCACACACGTCGGCCGGCCGTGTGCCGACCGACCGCGGTTACCGCTACTACGTCGACCGGCTGCTGGAGCGGCAGCTGCCGCGGCCGGCGAGCTTCCCGCTCGACCTGGGCGAGGCGCGGAGCGAGGTGGAGTCCGCCCTGCAGGCGACGACGGAGACGCTCTCGCAGGTGACGCGGCTGATCGCACTCGTGTCCGCGCCTCCGCTCCAGGCCGCGACCGTCCGACACGTCGAGGTGCTCATGCTCCAGCCGCAGATCGTGATGGTGGTCGTGATCACCTCGACCGGCGGCGTGACCAAGCGCGCGTACGCGTTCGACGCGCCGGTCGACGCCGGGCTCGCGCACTGGGCAGCGCAGTACCTGAACGAGCAGCTCGCGGGACTCTCGCTCGGCAGCAGCCAGCTCCGCCGGCGGCTCGAGGATCCCGGCCTCTACCCCGCCGAGCGCGAGTTCCTCGCGGTGCTCGCGCCCGTGTTCACCGAGGCGGCCGGCGAGGAGCAGCGGGTCTACGTCGGCGGCGCCGCCGGCCTCCTGGACGATGTACGCGACCAGGAGCTCGGCTCGTACCGCTCGCTGATCGACCTGCTCGAGCGCCGCCGCGTTCTCCTCGACGTGCTCGCCGAGGCACTCGACCCGCGCCGGCCCTTCGTCCGTGTCGGTGACGAGCTCGCGAACCCGGCTCTTCACGACCTCGCGCTCGTCGGCGCGGCCTATGGAATCGCGAACCGCACGCTCGGGGCGGTCAGTCTGATCGGCCCGACGCGCATGGACTACGACAAGGCGATCCGCACGGTTCGCTCGGCCGCCTCGGAGCTCTCCCGCTTCGCCGAAGTGATCTACGGAGAGAACTGACGTGGCGACGACGGAGCGCGACTACTACGAGCTGCTCGGCGTCTCGCGCACAGCGACCGATGTGGAGATCAAGAAGGCGTTCCGGACGATCGCGCGGGAGCTGCACCCCGACGTGTCCGAGGAGCCCGACGCCGAGGAGCGCTTCAAGGAAGTGGTCGAGGCGTACGAGGTGCTCTCCGAACCCGGAGCGCCGCGAGCTCTACGACCGCTTCGGCCACGCGGGCCTGCGCAGCCGGGGCTTCGCGCCGACGAGTTTCGACTTCGGCACGCTCGGCGACCTCTTCTCCGCGTTCTTCGGCGACGACCTCTTCGGTCTCGCGGGCCGGCAGCGCCGCGCCGCCCGCGGCGCGGATGTCGCGGCGGAGATGGAGATCGAGCTGGTCGAGGCCGCGCGTCGGGATCGCGCGCGAGGTGCCGTTCCAGGTCGCCGTCGCCTGCGCGACGTGCGACGGCTCCGGCGCGGAGTCCGGGCACCGAGCCCGTCACGTGCCCAACCTGCGGCGGCAGCGGCCGTCTCCAGGAGGTCTCGAACACGGTCTTCGGCCAGTTCGTGCGCACCCATGCGTGCGGCCGCTGCGGCGGCAGCGGGCGAGTGATCGAGCACCCGTGCAAGACGTGCGACGGTGCCGGTCGCGTCGTGCGGGAGCGCTCGCTCACGGTCGAGGTGCCGCCCGGCATCCACGACGGCCAGCGGATCCGGATCGGCGGCGAGGGCCATGCGGGCGAGCTCGGCGCCCTGGCCGGCGATCTGTACGTGCTTGTGCGCGTCAGGCCGGACCCGCGCTTCGTCCGCGAGGGCAACGACCTGTTCGCGACGGTCGACCTGACGATGACGCAGGCAGCGCTCGGCGGGAAGGTCGCCGTCCCGACGCTGGACGGCGAGCTCGAGCTCGACCTCGACCCGGGAACGCAGCCCGGGGAGGTGCGTGTGCTGCGCGGGCGCGGGATGCCGGTGCTCCAGGGCCGCGGCCACGGCGACCTTCGGCTGCTCGTCAACGTCGCGGTTCCGACGCGGCTGAGCGACGAGCAGCGACAGCTGCTCGAGGAGTTCGAACAGCACGTCGACGAGACGACGTACCGGTCGGACGAGGACGAGGGGTTCTTCGACAAGCTGAAGAGCGCATTCCGCTGACGCTTGCCCGCGTGTCGGTCACGGTGCCGGCGGCCCAGGCCGAGCGCGCGCGCGCGATCATGATCGAGCTCTTTCCGGAGGGATTCGAGGAGGTCGACCATAAAGGCGGCGTCGAGCTCGCCGCCTACACCGACCCCGCCGGCGAGGAGCGGCTCTGGGCGGCGTTCGGCGGCGCCCGGTCGGACGATGTCGAGGAGGGGTGGGAGGACCGCTGGCGCGCATTCCACCGGCCGGTGCGGATCGGGCCGCTGTGGGTGGGGCCGCCGTGGGAGGAGCCGGACGGGGACGCGATCGCGGTCGTGATCGACCCCGGCCGCGCCTTCGGCACCGGGAGCCACGGGACGACACGGCTCTGCCTCGAGCTGCTGCTCGACCAGCCGCGAGGGAGCCTGCTGGACGTCGGCTGCGGCTCGGGGGTGCTGGCGATCGCGGCCGCGAAGCTCGGGTTCGACCCGGTGCACGCGGTCGATGTCGACCCGCAGGCGATCGAGGCGACGAACGCCAACGCGGGCGTGAACGGCGTCACCGTTGCGGCGTCGATCGCCGACGCGCTGTCGGATCCGCTTCCCGCCGCGGACTGCGCGGTGATGAACGTCTCTCTCGAACACGACGGCGCCGTTGCCGAGCGGCTCGAGTGCACACGCCTTATTACTTCCGGTTATCTCGTCTGGGAGTCGCCGGAGTATCCCGGCTACCGGCACGAGGCCCGCCGCGAGGCCGAGGGCTGGGCGGCCGACCTGCATATCCGGACGAAGTAAGGTCCGCGCATGGCGACCTTCTCGGTCGATTTCCTGGGCTGCAAGGTCTCGCACGCGGACGCGCATGCGCTGCGCGAGGTGCTGCTCGCCGACGGTCACGCGGAGCAGGACGGCGCCGCAGACGTCGCCGTGATCAACACGTGCTGCGTGACGCACGAGGCGCTGCGGAAGTCGCGCCACGCCGCGTCGCGTGCCGCGCGGACGCACGGCCGGGTCTACGTGACCGGCTGCGGCGCGAACCTCTCGGCCGACGCCTTCGCCGGGCTCCCGGAGAACGTGGTCGTGGTCGCGCGCTCGAGCGAGGAGACGCCGGCGTTCGTCGCCGGCGACGTCGGCGCGATCGGCTGCGTCCAGGGCGGGGCGCGGCTCGACCGCGTCCGTGCGTTCGTCAAGGTGCAGGACGGCTGCAGCTTCTCGTGCAACTTCTGCGTGATCCCGCTCGTGCGCGGGGCCTCGCGCAGCCGGCGCGCGGCAGCGGTGCTCGCCGAGGTCCGCCGGCGTGTCGACCAGGGTCACCTCGAGGTCGTTCTCACCGGGATCAACCTCGGCTGCTACCGCGACCGCGAGGCCGGCTACGACCTGGTGCGGCTGGTGCGGGAGGCGGGCGCCACGCCGGGGCTCGCGCGCCTGCGGCTGTCGTCGATCGAGGTCAACCACCTGACCGAACCGCTGCTCGACGCGCTGCGCGAGACGCCGACGGTCTCGCGTCATCTGCACGTGCCGCTCCAGTCCGGCGACGACTACGTGCTGCGCGCGATGGCGCGACGGTACGACTCGCGGACGTACCTGCGCCGGGTCGCGGCGGCCGGCGACTTCAACCTGACGACGGACGTGATCGTCGGCTTCCCGGCCGAGGACGACGGCGCGTTCGAGAACACCCTGCGCGTCGTGGAGGAGGCGGGCGCGACCAAGGTGCACGTCTTCCCGTACTCGCCGCGGCCGGGGACGGCGACCGCTGCGGCGGACACGGTGCCGAAGCAGGTGAAGAAGGAGCGGAGCGCCCGGCTGCGCGCGCTCTCGCACGACGCGTGCGTGCGCCGCTGGCGCGAGAAGGTCGGTGCCGAGGACGTCGTCCTCGTCGACCGCCCGGGCCGCGGCTACGGCGACGACTACTCGCCGTGGCTCGTCGACGCTCCGGTTGGCGAGCTCGTCAGAGTTCGCGGTGCGGCGGTGTCGGAGGAGGGGATCCTTGCTGCGTGACCCGGACTGCATCTTCTGCAAGATCCACGCCGGCGAGCTGCCGGCGACGGTCGTCAACCGCGGCGACGGGCTCCTCGCGATCGAGGACATCAACCCGAAGGCCGACGTTCACCTGCTCGTCATCCCGGAGCAGCACATCGAGACGTTCCGCGACGTCGGCGAGCTCGACGCCGGCGAGGACAAGCGGATGCTCGACTTCGTCGCCGAGACGGCGAGGCAGGCCGGCCTCGACGAGTACCGCCTGATGATCTTCTGCGGCGCGGGTGCGGGGCAGACCGTCTTCCATCTCCACTGGCACGTCCTCGGCGGCCGCTTCCACGGGATTCCGGCGTGAGCGTCGCTCGCCTTCGGCTTGCTCCGTGGGGGAAACCATGTTTCCCCCACGGACCCCTTCTCCAGAGGCCGATTTCCAGGGGAACCTCCCGGTTTCCCTCGGACCCTCCCCGCTCATCGGCCGGAGACCGGCCGATGAGCCTGATCGCGCGGATGGAGGCGGACCTGACGGCCGCGATGAAGGAGCGGGACAACGCGTCGCGATGCGCTGCGGCTGATCCTCTCCAGCCTGCGCTCGGCGGAGAAAGAGCTCCAGCGCACGCTGACGACGACGAGGAGCTGCAGGTGCTCCAGCGCGAGCGTAAGCGGCGGCTGGAGTCGGCCGAGGCGTTCCGGGCTGCAGGCCGAGAGGAGCAGGCCGCGGTCGGAGAGGCCGAGCTCGCGGTGCTCGAGGAGTTCATGCCCGAGCCGCTCTCCGAGGACGATCTCGAACGCATCGTCGACGACGCGATCGCCGAGGTGGGGGCGACCTCGATGCGTGACCTGGGGCGAGTCATGGCCGACGTGATGCCCCAGATCGCCGGTCGTGCCGACGGTTCTGCGGTCAGCCAGATCGTCCGCGAGAAGCTCGCCTGAGCGCCGACGGCCGAAGCTCGCCCAGCCTGACCCTTTCGGACACGCCCCCTCGTGTCAGGGCCGGTTTGTCGCGGCCGGCGTGCCCAGCCTCCTCCCCGCGGCGAGCATAGTCCCGGAACCGTCCTGCGCGGGTCGCGGGCGCGTGCCGAGAGTGTGGCGTTCTCTCCACAGGGAACCGAACGGCCGAGCGCCACGCCCCCGCCTACACTGTCCCCGTTGCAGGAAGTTCTCTCGATCTCGAACGACGTCGCCGCCGAGCTGGCGGGCGTCGGGGACGGCGTGCTCGAAGCGCTGCGCGAGCGGCTCCATTGCACCATCCGTCTGCGCGGAAACCAGCTGACGCTCGAGGGCGACGACTCCGCGCGTCGCCGAGGCGCGGGCCGTGGTCGACGAGCTCGTCGAGCTCGTCGAGGGTGGCCACGAGATCGGCCCGTCGACCGTCGACGCCGTGCTCGGCGCGCTCGACCAGGCCGAGGACATCCGCGACGTCTTCGAGGACGTCGTCTGGCGCCACCGCGGCAAGAAGATCGCGCCGAAGACGGTCAACCAGAAGTACTACGTCGACGCGATCCGCTCGCACACGATCACGTTCGGCGTCGGCCCTGCAGGCACGGGCAAGACCTACCTGGCGATGGCGCTCGCGGTCGCCGCGCTCGCCGAGCGCGAGGTCGGCCGCATCATCCTCACGCGCCCCGCGGTGGAAGCCGGCGAGCGGCTCGGCTTCCTCCCCGGCGACCTGCTCGCCAAGGTCGATCCGTACCTACGCCCGCTCTACGACGCGCTCTACGACATGCTCGACGCCGACCGGCTGACGACCTACATGGAGAAGGGCGCAATCGAGGTCGCGCCGCTCGCGTTCATGCGCGGCCGCACGCTGAACGACTCCTTCATCATCCTGGACGAGGCGCAGAATACGACCCCGGAGCAGATGCAGATGTTTCTCACGCGGCTCGGGTTCGGCTCGAGGATCGTCGTCACCGGCGACGTCACCCAGATCGACCTTCCGCAGGACCAGGCGTCGGGCCTGATCACCGTGCAGAACGTGCTCGGATCGATCGACGGGATCGCCTTCATCACCTTCAGCAACAAGGACGTCGTCCGGCACAAGCTCGTCCAGCGGATCGTCGAGGCCTACCGGGAGCACGCAGAGGCGACGGGCACGCAGCGCCGCCGGTGATCGAGGTCGAGGTCGCGAACCGCAGCGGGGTGGACGTCGAGGGAGAAGCCGCCGCCGACCTCGCCCGTCGAGTCCTCGCCGGCGAGGGGATCGAGGAAGCCGAGCTCGGGATCGCGTTCGTCGCGCCGGAGGAGAGCCGCGCACTGAAGCGCGACCACCTGGGTATCGACGAGGCGACCGACGTGCTCTCGTTCCCGATCGACGGCCGCGACCCGCTCCCGGCCGAGGTGCCTCGCCAGCTCGGCGACGTCGTGCTCTGCCCGGCGGTGGTCGGCGACGCCTGGCGCCGCCCGCTCGCGCACGGGCTGCTCCACCTGCTCGGCTACGAACACGGGCCGGATATGGAGGCGCGGGAGGAGGCGTACGCGGAATGAACGTCCGCAGGCCCCCGCTGTGGGAGCGGCTGCGCGGGAACGGCAGCGGCCAGGGCGCGCTCCTGCCCGGCGCTGGCCGCCGCCGCATCTCGCTGATCGCGAGCTTCAACTACGCGGTCGAGGGGATCATTCACGTGCTCCGGACGCACCGGAACATGCGGCTGCACTTCCTCGCCGCGGTCGTGGTGCTCGTGCTCGCGCTCGTCCTCGGTGTCTCGCGGATCGAGCTGATCGTCCTGCTGATCTCGATCGCGTTCGTCCTGATCGCGGAGATGATCAACTCGGCGATCGAGGCGGCGATCGACGTTGCGACCAGCTCGTTCGACCCGCTCGCCAAGCTGGCGAAGGACATCGCCGCCGGCGCCGTCCTGATCGCTTCGCTCAACGCGGTCGCGGTCGGCTACCTCGTCTTCTCCGGGCAGGTGCAGGAGTCGGGCGACAACATCGTCGACCGGCTTCGCGATGCGCCTGCGAAGCTGACGATCATCGCGCTCGCGATCGTCGTCATCCTCGTGATCGCGACGAAGGCGCTGACGGGCCGCGGCACGCCGCTGCGAGGCGGGCTGCCCTCCGGCCATGCGGCGGTCGCCTTCGCGGCGTGGATGGCCGTCACCCAGATGCTCGACCCGACGGAGCACCGCTTCCTGATTTCGATGATCATGCTCGGCGTGGCCTCGCTCGTTGCCTACAGCCGGATCGAGACCGGCATCCACTCGGCAATCGAGGTCGTGTACGGCGGGCTGCTCGGCGCCGGCGTGACGCTGCTCGTCTTCCAGGTGTTCGCGTGATCGACGACACCGACCGGGAGCTGTACGAGCGAACGCTGGAGATCTCGAAGCGCGCCTACGCGCCGTACTCGAACTTCCTCGTCGGTGCCGTGCTGCGGGCACGCGACGGGACGCTGTTCGACGGCGTCAACGTCGAGAACGCCGCGTACCCCCTCGGCGTCTGCGGCGAGAAGACCGCGTACGTGACCGCGGTCACCGCCGGCTACAGGCCGGGCGACTTCGACCTGATCGTGATCAACGCCTCGCCCTGCGGCGGCTGCCGCCAGTGGCACATCGAGTTCAAGGTCGACCGAGTCGTCTTCGCGAATAACGACGGCGAGCTCGTCGACTACACGCCGGACGAGCTGCTGCCGGACACGTTCGTCCTTTGAGCGTAGGCTCGACGGGCTCGACAAGGAGCGGAGCGCCGGCTTCGCCGGCGCCGGAGCGGGAATGAAGTCGGGCTTCGTCGCCGTCGCCGGGCGGCCGAACGTGGGGAAGTCCACGCTCGTCAATGCGCTCTGCGGCGGGAAGGTCGCGATCGTCTCCGACAAGCCCCAGACCACGCGCCGCCGCATCTTCGGAATCGCGAACGGGGACGACTACCAGCTCGTGCTCGCCGACCTGCCCGGCTTCCAGCGCCCGCGCGACCCGCTGACCGAGCACATGCAGCGCACGGTCGATGCCTCGTTCGAGGACGTCGACGCCGTCCTTTTCGTCCTCGACGCCCGCGACCGGATCGGCGCGGGCGACCGCTTCATCGCGCAGCGTGTCTTCGGCCTCGGTGTCCCGGTCGTGATCGCGGTGAACAAGGTCGACCGCCTGAAGGGCGGGCACATCGCCTCGCAGATGCAGACCGGGTCCGCGCTCGGGGACTTCCACGCGCTGCATCCGGTCAGCGCGAAGACGGGCGACGGCGTCGCCGAGCTTCGCGAGGAGCTGGTCGGCCTGCTGCCGGAGGGGCCGCTCTACTTCCCGCCCGACCAGCGAACCGACCTTTCGAACGAGGCCCAAATTGCTGAGCTGATTCGCGAAAAGGCACTTCGGTTGACTCGTGAGGAGGTGCCCCACGCGATCTCGGTCGAGGTCGAGGAGTTGGAGGAGAAGGCCGTCCGCGCGGCGCTCTACGTCGAGACCGACTCGCAGAAGCAGATCCTGGTCGGCAAGGGCGGCTCGATGGTGCGCCAGATCGGCACCGAGGCGCGCCCGGAGATCGAGGCGCTCCTCGGCCGATCGGTCTTCCTCGACCTCCACGTGAAGGTTCGCCGCGCTGGCGCCGCGACGAGGCGATGCTCGAGCGTCTCGGCCTTTGACCGAGGAGGTCGCGCCCGGCGCGCGCAAGCTGGTCGTCGCGGCGCTGCTGCTCGCGATCAGCCTGGCAGCGGTCGACGCCACGATCGTCGCGACCGCTGTCCCCCAGATCGTCGGCGATCTCGGTGGGTTCCACCAGTTTCCCTGGCTCTTCTCGATCTACCTGCTCGCGCAGGCCGTGCTCGTGCCGATCTACGGGCGCCTCGCCGACGTCTTCGGCCGGAAGCCGGTGCTGCTGTTCGGGATCGGGGTCTTCCTCGTCGGCTCGGTGCTCTGCGGCGTCGCCTGGAGCATGGTCGCGTTGATCGTCTTCCGCGGCGTGCAGGGGGTCGGGGCAGGCGCGATCCTCCCGATGACGACGACGATCGTCGGCGACCTCTACGAGCCGGCGCAGCGCGGCCGGATCCAGGGCTACGTCTCGAGCGTGTGGGGCGTGACCGCGGTCCTCGGTCCTCTGGTCGGCGGCCTGTTCGCCGAGTACTGGACGTGGCGCGGGATCTTCTTCATCAACATCCCGCTCGGGTTCGCGGCAGTCGCGCTCATTCACCGCTACCTCCATGAGCACGTCGAGCGTCGTCGCCATCGGATCGACGTAGCCGGCGCGGCTGTGCTCACCGCCGCCCTCTCGATGCTGATCCTCGCGTTGCTCGAAGGCGGAGTCGCCTGGTCTTGGTCGTCACCCCAGAGCCTTACGCTCCTCGCGGGCTCGGCGATTCTGCTGCCGGTCTTCGTGGTGATCGAGCGGCGAGTCCCGGAGCCGATCCTGCCCCCGTGGGTCTTCCGGCGCCGGATCCTCGTCGCGGCAAACCTCGCCGGTCTGGCGATCGGCGCAATCCTGATCGGCCAGTCCTCCTACGTGCCGACCTACGCGCAGGGCGTCCTCGGCTACGGCGCCGTCCTGGCCGGCCTCGCGATGGGAGCGATGACGGTCGGCTGGCCGATCGCGGCCACGGCATCGCCCCGGGTTTACCTGCGGATCGACTACCGGCTGACGGCGATCATCGGCGGCCTCTTCACGATCGCGGGCTGCCTGCTGTTGGCGGTGTTCGTGCAGGAGGACTCGGGGCTCTGGCGCGTGGCGCTCGCGAGCTTCGTCACCGGGATCGGGTTGGGCTTCACCTCGGTGTCGACCGTGGTCGCAGTTCAGTCGGTCGTGGGTTGGAACCGGCGTGGCGTTGTCACAGGAAGCAACATGTTCATTCGCACGCTCGGGAGCGCCGTCGGGATCGCGGTGTTCGGGAGCATCGCGAACGCGGTCCTCGCCGATCGGTTTCGCAACCCGCCCGCAGCGTTGGCGGGTCGGCTCCCGGACGCGATCGATGCGGCCTCGATCTCGTTCACGCGCCGGCATCAGGCCGAGGACGTCATCGCCTACACGCGCAGCGCTCTCTTCGACGCCGTGCACTGGGTCTTCTGGGCGCTCGTCGCGGTCGCGGTGCTCGGGCTCATCGGGCAGCTCCTGATGCCACGCCGGGCCGAGCCGCTGGCGTTCGACGACTAGCAGCCGGCGTGCGGCCGAACCTATGACCCGTCTGGGTCAGATTTGGCTCATTTCCACGGCTCGCGCCGGCTTTCCCGCTTTGAAATGGTGTGGCTAGCCGTATGGCCGGTTTCCTGGGGCTGTGCCACCATGAGCGCGTGACCACAGTCCTGATCGTCGACGACCACCCGAGCTTTCGCTCCAGCGCTCATGCATTGCTCGAGGCGGAGGGGTATGAGATCGTCGGCGAGGCTGAGGACGGGGAGTCGGCGATCGAGGCGGCCGAGCGGCTGCACCCGGACATCGTCCTCCTCGATGTCCAGTTGCCGGATATCGACGGCTTCGAGGTCGCCAAGCGGCTGACTTCTGACGGGAACGGCCCCAACGTCGTCCTCGTGTCCAGCCGCGAGCTGACGGACTACGGCTCGCTCGTCGACGGCAGTGGCGCACGCGGCTTCCTCCCGAAGCACGAGCTCACGGGTGCCGCGGTTGCAGCGCTCATGAAGTGACGCTCACCAGGGACAGGCTGTGGCTCGGGATGATCCCGGCGCTGATCGGGCTGGCGACGCTCGGCGCTGTGCTCGCCGCGCGCAGCAACCACGAGGCGAACCCCGCCGTGCAGGCCGTCGTCCTGACGGTGATCGGGGTCATCTTCGGAGTGAGCGGGGTGATCGCGCGCATGGTCCGGCCGGACAACGGCACGGGCCTGCTCCTCCTGCTCGTCAGCTTCCTCTGGTTCATCAATAGCTTCTGGGAGGCCAACTCGGGCTGGGTGCTCGGGCTCGCCTCGATCTTCGGGTCGCTCTTCCTGGCCGGGTTCGTCCACCTGATCCTCGCCTACCCGGAGGGGCGGCTCGGCTCGCGCCTGGAGCGACGAATGATCGCGGGCCTCTGGATCACGGCCTTCCTTGCCGACGCGCTCCCTGCGATCTTCAAGCGCGAGTTCGACGACTGCAAGGGCTGCCCCGACAATCCGATCCTCGTCGCCGACCACCCACAGACCGCCAACGTGCTCCAGGCGATCTTCACCGTCGTCGGCTTCGTGATCTTCGTGGGCGTGATCGTGCTGCTCGTCCGGCGGTGGCGGCGTGCGACCCCGGCGCAGCGGCGCGAGCTCGGACCCGTGTATCTCTCCGGCGGCGTCGCAACGGCGCTCGTCACTGCGCTCTTCCTCGTCCGCAGCGTCTCCAACTCGGCCGGGAACGTCCTGGGCGTCGTCGCCTTCATCGCCGTCGGCGCCGTCCCGCTGTTCTTCCTCGCCGGACTGCTCCAGTCCAGGCTCTACCGGGCGGGGCCGCGCCTCCTGCGTGAGGTGCCGGACGAGCCGACGCCCGAGGAGGCCGAGGCAGGGCTGCGCTCGGTGCTCGGCGACCCCACGCTCCAGTTCCTCAGTTGGCTCGACGAGACGAGCGGCTACGTCGACGCGCGCGGCAACCCCGCGGAGATCGTGCCGGACACGGCGCGCCGGGTGACCACCCGCATCGACACCGACGACGGCCGCCCGCTGGCCGCGCTCGTGCACGACGCGGCGCTCAGGCACAGGCAGGCACTCCTCGACGAGGTCGTCTCCACCGCCCGGCTCGCGATCCAGAGGGATCGCGGGGTCCAGGCGCTCCGGCGGAGCGAGGCGCGCAGCCGCGCCCTGCTCGGCGCGATCCCCGACCTGATGTTCCGGATCGCGCGCGACGGCACCTATCTCGAGGTGCAGGGCGACCCGTCCCAGCTGATCATGCCCCGCGAGCAGCTGATCGGCCAGAGCCGTGCAGGACTTCCTGCCACCGGACATCGCCGAGCGGTTCCTGGAGCTGCTCGCCGCGCCCGGGAAGGACGTACGGCGGACGGAATACCGCCTGATCATCGACGGCGAGCCACGCGACTTCGAGGCCCGGCTCGTGCCGGCCGGCGAGGACGAGATGGTCGTGATCGTCCGCGACTTCACCGATCGCCGGCGCCTCGAGGACGAGCTGTCTCTGCGCCTCGAGGCCGTGCAGCGAGAGCAGGATTTCACGCGCGCGGTCGTCAACGTCGCGCCCGTGATCTTCCTGCTCATCGACCCGGGCGGCGGGATCGTCCGCTTCAACGACCAGACCGAGCGTCTGTTCGGGATCCGGGACGACGACACCGTGCGAGGGAAGCCGTGGTGGGATGTCTTTCTCCCCGAGGAGAACAGGCCGGGCGCGCGGGCCTACTGCCGGATGATGAACGCGGGCGCCGACCAGCTGACCGACGAGGCCGAGTGGGTGGCGCGCGACGGCCGCCGCCTGCGTGATCCGCGCGACCTCGCAGCGGGTGCGCGACGGCGACGGGAGTCTGCGCTTCCTGATCTGCGGCCAGGACCTGACCGAACTCGTCGGCCAGCGCAGGGAGCTCGAGACCCAGCGTGACTTCCTGTCGGCAGTGGGCCGGGCGACGCCCAGCCTGCTCGTGATCGTCGAAAGCGACGGCACCGTCGCCCCCGAGGGCACGAACTACGCATTCCGCGAGCTGACCGGCTACGACGACCCGGATGCGATCGGGCAGGCCGTTCTGGGACCTCGTCGCGCCGCCGGAGCTCGTCCCCGAGGTGAAGGAGGCGTTCGAGGAGCAGGTCGAGAGCGGGGTCAGCCTCGAGCACGAGACCGCCTGGATCGGCAGCAGCGGCCAATGGCGAATCGTCGCCTGGTGGCTGCGTCCGCTCGGGGAGCAGAGCGGCAAGTTCGTCGTCTGCGGGACCGACATCACCGAGCGCAAGGCGCAGGAAGCCGAGCTTCGCGCCTCGCGCTCGCGCATCGTCGAGGCCGCGGACGACGCGCGGCAGCGGCTCGAGCGCAACCTCCACGACGGCGCGCAGCAGCGGCTGGTCTCGCTCTCGCTCGCGCTGCGGCTCGCGCAGGCCAAGCTCGGCGGCGACCCCGACGGCGCGAACGAGATCCTCACCGCAGCCGGGGAGGAGCTGACGCATGCGATCGCGGAGCTCCGGGAGCTTGCCCGCGGGATCCATCCCGCCGTGCTCACCGACCGCGGACTGGCCGCCGCCCTGGAGGCGCTCGCCACCCGTACGCCGCTTGCCGGTCGAGCTGTCGACCAACCTCGAGGACCGCTTGCCCGGGCCGGTCGAGGCGGCTGCCTATTACGTCGTCGCGGAGGCACTGACGAACGTCGCGAAGTACGCCGAGGCGACCGCCGTGCGCGTCAGCGCCGAGCGGAACGACGGGCGCGTCGTCGTCGAGGTCGCGGACGACGGCATCGGCGGCGCCGATCCGGCCCTCGGCTCGGGCCTCCGCGGCCTCGCCGACCGCGTCGAGGCGCTGAACGGGCAGCTCGCCGTGGAAAGCGCGGCGGGCGGCGGCACGAAGGTGCGCGCGGTGATCCCCCTCGCCGCGTCGTAAGCTGGCTCCGATGGCCCTTCCGACCGGCACGGTCACCTTCCTGTTCACCGACATCCAGGGCTCGACCGAGCTCGTCGAGCGGCTCGGCGACGCCTATCCCGTCGTGCTCGAGGATCACCGCGCGCTGCTGCGCGACGTGGTTGCCCAGGCGGAGGGCACAGAGCTCGACTGTCGCGGAGACGAGTTCCTGTTCGTGTTCGCCGACGCCGGCCGGGCGGTCGAGACCGCCCTTCAGGCCCAGCGCTCGCTTGCGGCCCACGAGTGGCCGGCGGCCGGTGTGGTCGAGGTACGGATGGGTCTCCATTCGGGCGAGCCGGCCGTCCAGGGCTCCGGCTATGTCGGAGTGGACGTGCACCGCGTTGCGCGGATTGCCTCGGCGGGCCACGGCGGGCAGGTGCTGCTCTCCGCACGTACGCGTGACCTGGCCGATGCGGACGCGCGAGATCTCGGCGAGCACCACTTCAAGGGCCTTCAGACACCGGAGCGCGTCTACCAGCTGGTCGGCGAGGGCCTGCGCGAGGAGTTCCCGCCGCTTCGCATCGAGAGCGGCGGAAGAACCGGGCCCTCGACGTCGAACGAGACGAGGATGCGCGTCGTCGTCGCCGAGGATTCCGTGCTCCTGCGCGAGGGGATCGCGCGGCTGCTCGACGACGCTGGGATCGAGGTCGTCGGCCAGGCCGGGACGGCGGACGAGCTGATGCTGAAGGTGCGCTCGTACAAGCCGGACGTCGCGATCGTCGACATCCGCATGCCGCCGACGCAGACCGACGAGGGTCTGCAGGCGGCGAAGGAGATCCGCGAGAAGCATCCGGAGACCGCCGTGCTCGTGCTCTCGCAGTACCTCGAGCCCGCCTACGCGCTCGAGCTCCTGTCCGAGAGCGCCGAGGGCGTCGGCTACCTGCTCAAGGACCGCGTCGCCGACATCCCGGAGTTCGTCGCGGCGGTCAAGCGCGTCGGCGAGGGCGGGTCCGCGCTCGACCCGTCGGTCGTCTCGCAGCTCGTCGGGCGGCGCCGGCAAGACGATCCGATCGACCAGCTCACTCCCCGGGAGCGGCAGGTGCTCGAGCTGATGGCCGAGGGGCTGTCGAACGCGGCGATCGCCGAGCGGCTGGTCGTGACCGAGCGCGCGGTCGAGAAGCACGTGACCTCGATCTTCGGAAAGCTCCGCCTCGGCGCCGACTCGGAGCACCACCGCCGCGTGCTCGCCGTGCTCGCGTACCTGCGCGCCTAGCGGCTGCCTCCAGCCGGCTTCGGCCCCGCGCGGATGCAACCCCCACCCTGAGGGTGGGGGTGTCAACCCCTTTCCCTCGGGGCCGAGGCTATCGAGGAAACCCGCACGCGTCTGTGCGGATTTCGCGCCGGCTTTCGCACCTTCGGTGGCACGGCCCGGCGGCGCATCGGTGCGGTTATCCGAACCTCGAAACGCCTGCTGCCTCGATTCCCGCGCGATCCGCAGCGACGCAGACTCCGATCAGTCAATCCGAGGAGGAATCGTGAGCCAGGCAACCGCACATATCGCAGGAACCCAGCGCCGCCGCTTCGCTCCGGTTCCCGCCCTCGAGGCACTGCGCCGCCGCGTCAAAGGCGCCGTGATCGAGCCGGGTGGGGACGGTTGGGACGCCGCGACGCAGGCCTTCAACCTCACCGTCCGCCAGGAGCCGGCGCTGACCGCGGTCCCGGCCGACGAGCAGGACGTGATCAGGATCGTCGAGTTCGCCCGGGCGCAGGGGATGCAGGTGACCGCGCAGCGCACCGGCCACAATGCCGAGCCGCTGGGCGATGCGCTCGACCAGATGATCCTCGTCAAGACCGACGCGATGCAGGGCGTCGAGATCGACGTCGAGCGGCGCATCGCTCGCGTCCGCTCCGGCGCGAAGTGGGGCAACGTCGTCCCGCAGGCGTCCGACCTCGGGCTGGTCGCGCTGCACGGATCGACCCCCGACGTCAGCGTCGCCGGCTACTCGCTCGGCGGCGGAGTCGGCTGGTACGCCCGCAAGCTGGGCCTGTCCACGAACAGCGTGACGGCGATCGAGCTCGTCACCGCCGACGGCGAGCTCCGCCGCGTCGACCACGAGAACGAGCCCGACCTGTTCTGGGCGCTCCGCGGCGGCGGCGGCAACTTCGGGATCGTCACCGCGCTCGAGGTGCAGCTGTACGTGATCCCCGACATCTACGCCGGCGTGCTCTTCTTCCCGTGGGAGCGCTCGTCCGAGGTGCTGCACGCGTGGCGCGAGTGGACGGAGACGGTGCCGGACGAGATGACCTCGGTCGGCCGGATCCTCCAGTTCCCGCCGATGCCCGAGCTGCCGGAGCACCTCCGCGGCCAGAAGTTCGTGATCGTCGAGGGCATCTACACCGGCGACGAGGCCAGCGGCCGCGACCTGATGAAGCCGCTCCGCGACCTCGGCCCGGCGATGGACACCTTCGCGATGGTCGAGCCGGTCGGCCTGTCGGAGCTGCACATGGATCCGCCGACGCCGGTGCCGTACACCGGCGCGGGCCACATGCTCGGCAAGCTCGACGCCGAGGCGATCGACCGCTTCGTCGCCGCGGCCGGCCCGGGTTCGAGCTCGGGGCTCGTCTCGTCCGAGATCCGCCACCTGGGCGGGGAGCTGCACCGGCCGAAGCCCGGCAACGGCGCCCTGGCGACCTTCGACGCCGACTTCCTGACCTTCGGCGTCGGGATCGTCATGGACGACGCGGGCTACCAGGCGCACCGCGCCGCGATCGCCGCGCACGCCGAGGCGTTCGCTCCCTACGAGAACGGCCGCCAGTACCTGAACTTCACCGAGGAGCACACCGACCCGGCGCGCTTCTACACGCCGCACACCTACCGGAAGCTCCGCCAGGTGAAGCGGCGCGTACGACCCGGACAACCTGATCCGGGCGAACCACCCGATCCTCCCGGCGTAGACCGCCTGCCTACCGCGCGGCATGCAGGGACAGGCCCCAAGGGGCCTGTCCCTGCTCGTTCGGGTTGCCAGCCGCACCGCAAGACGCCGGCTGTCTCGATACCCGCCCGGCCGCGCCGCCGCAGACTCGGCGCATCATGGATACGACATGAAGGAGGAGACCTTGAACGCAGCACTCGCATACGCAAGCCCTAGATCGCGGACAGCCCGGCCGCCCGGCCGTCGTCGCCGCGACCGAGCTCCGCCGCCGCTACGGCGAGGGCGACACCGCCGTCGACGCCCTCCGCGGCGTCTACGCTGACGGTCGCCCGCGGCGAGCTCACCGCCGTGATGGGCCCGTCGGGCTCCGGCAAGTCGACGCTGATGCACATCCTCGCCGGCCTCGACCGGCCCACCTCCGGGCGCGGTCGGATCGGCGGCATCGAGATCACGAGCTCGGCGACAACGACGCTCACGAAGCTGCGCCGCAGGCACATCGGGTTCGTCTTCCAGTTCTTCAACCTGCTCCCGATGCTCGACGGCCGAGGAGAACATCACGCTCCCGCTCGCGATCGCCGGCGAGAAGCCGGACCAGGCGTGGCTGGACGAGCTCATCGCGCCGCGTCGGGCTCGCCGACCGCCGCAGCACCGCCCGCCGAGCTCTCCGGCGGCCAGCAGCAGCGCGTCGCCATCGCCCGCGCGCTCCTCACCCGGCCGACGGTCATCTTCGCCGACGAGCCGACCGGCAACCTCGACTCCCGCACCGGCGCCGAGATCCTCGAGCTGCTGCGCGAGTCGGTCGAGGACTACGGCCAGACCACTCGTCATGGTCACCCACGACGCGCGCGCGGCGACGATCGCCGACCGCATCGTGTTCCTCGCCGACGGCCAGATCGTCCAGGACGTCGGCCGCTCCACCGCGGCCGAGGTGCTCGCGGCGGTCGAGGAGGTGAGCCGGCGATGACCTGGGTCGCCCTCAAGGGCCTCGCGGAGCGCAAGCTCCGCGCGCTGCTCACGGCGCTGGCGATCGTGCTCGGCGTCGCCATGATCAGCGGCACGCTCGTCCTCACCGACACGATCAAGTCGGCCTTCGACCAGATCTTCGCCGGCTCGTACACAGAACACCGTCGCCGTGATCACCGGCAAGTCGGTCGTCTCCTTCGCGCAGAGCGGCGCCGCCGACCGTCCCCGCCGCGCTGCTCGCCAAGGTGCAGCGCGCCTCGACGGCGTGCCAGCCGGCGACCGGCCAGATCTGTCGACCTCACCGGCAGCGCCGACCACGGCAAGCTGATCGGACGCGACGGCAAGCCGCTCGGCACGAGCGGCAACCCGACGCTTCGGCTTCGGCCTCGACCCGGCCCCGGCGCGCTTCAACCCGCTGACCCTGACCGACGGCCGCTGGGCCGCCGGGCCGGACGAGATCGTGATCGACTCGGGCACCGCCGAAGCAGCGGCACTTCGCCGTCGGCGACCGGATCGGCGTCGCCGTCGCAGGGCCCGATCCGCAGCTTCACGCATCACCGGGCATCGCGCGGTTCGGCGCCGTCGACTCCCTCGGCGGCGCGACGTCGCGGTCTTCGACATCCCGACGGCCCAGCAGCTGCTCGGCAAGAACGGCTTCGACGCCGATCCCGGTCGCCGCGAGGCCCGGCGTCTCGCCGGAGCACGCTCGCGCGCGAGATCGAGCCGCTGCTGCCCGCCGCACGCGGAGGTGCAGACCGGCGACGAGCAGGCGAAGGCGGCGGCGAAGGACATCGCGGAGTTCATCAAGTTCATCCACTACTTCCTGCTCGCGTTCGGCGGCGTCGCGCTGTTCGTCGGCGCGTTCGTCATCTTCAACACGCTCTCGATCACCGTCGCCCAGCGCTCGCGCGAGCTGGCGACGCTGCGCACGCTCGGCGCCTCGCGGCGGCAGGTGCTGCGCTCGGTGATCGCTCGAGGGCTGCATCATCGGCCTCGCCGCCTCGGTGGTCGGGCTCGCGCCTCGGCTTCGGCCTCGCCAAGGGGCTCGGCGCCGCTTCAGCGCGCTCGGGCCTCGACCTGCCGCAGGCCGGCACGGTCTTCGAGACGCGCACGGTCGTCGTCTCGCTGGTCGCTCGGCACCCTCGTCACCCTGCTCGCCAGCGATCGCCCCGGCGATCCGCGCGACGCGGGTGCCGCCGATCGCCGCCGTTCGCGAGGGCGCGACGCTGCCGCGCGGCCGCTTCGCGCCTGACCGCCGGTCGTCGCCGCTCGTCAGCATCGGCTCTCGCTCGCGCTGCTCGGCTACGGGCTGTTCGCCGACGGCGTCGCGACCGGCACCGCGGCTCCTGTCGCTCGGCGGTCGGCATGCTCGGCGCTGTTCGTCGGCGTCGGCGATGATCTCGTCGCGGCTCGTCCGGCCGCTCGCCGCGGTGGTCGGCTGGCCGTTCGCGCGGCTCGGCGGCGCGTCCGGCGCGCTCGCCCGCGAGAACGCGATCCGCAACCCCGCCCGCACGGCCTCCACCGCGGCGGCCCTGATGATCGGCCTCGCGCTGGTCACCTTCGTCGCGGCGCTCGGCGCCGGCCTGCTCGACTCGTCCGCACGGCCGCCTCGGCACCAGGTCTCGGCCGACTACGTCGTCACCTCGAAGAACGGCTGGGATCCGCTCTCCCGCGCGGCGGGCGACGCGGCCGCGGCCGCTCCCGGCGTGGGCGTGGCCTCGAGCGTCCGGCAGGAGCAGGGCCTGGTCGCGGGCGACGAGGTGCGCGTCGACGGGATCGACCCGGCGACCATCGCCGCCGTCTACCACTTCGACTGGAGCGAGGGCTCGGACGCCGCGCTCGCCCGCTCGACTCGGGACGGCGCGATCGTCCTGCAGAAGTGGCTTCGCCGAGGACCACGACCTCGGCGTCGGCGACCGGTCACGATCGTCAACCCCGCCGGCACGAAGCGCTCGCACGTTGTCCGCGGGATCTACACCCGCCGAAGTTCGCAGATCGACCCGCTGCTCGGCGCGATCGCGATCTCGCAGAAGGCGTTCGACTCGGCCTTCCCGCGGCCGAAGAACCTCTACACGTTCGTGAACGCGCCGGGCGCGACCGCCGGCGTCCAGACGGCCTCGCTGAAGCGGCGCTGGCGGCCTTCCCCGACGCGAAGGTCGCGACCCGCGACGAGCTCGGTCGACGACGCAGGCCAAGGACCTCGAACACGATCCTGACCCTGCTCTACGTGCTGCTCGCGCTCTCGGTGGTCGTCAGCCTGTTCGGGATGGTCAACACGCTCGTCCTCGCGGTGTACGAGCGGACGCGCGAGCTCGGGATGCTGCGCGCGGTCGGGATGACCCGTCGCCAGGCCCGGCGGATGGTCCGCGGCGAGAGCATCGTCACCGCGCTCATCGGCGCGGCGCTCGGGCTGCCGCTCGGGATCTTCCTCGCCTGGATGGTGACGAAGGCGCTCTCCGGCCAGGGCGTCTCGTTCGCGATCCCGGGCAGCTGCTCGTGTACTTCGTCTGGGTCGCGATCTCGGCGGGCCTGCTCGCCGCGATCATCCCGGCTCGCCGGGCCTCCAGGCTGAAGGTGCTCGAGT
>CAVZWR010000007.1:0-13965 GCA_963779025.1 uncultured Actinomycetes bacterium | reverse complement strand
AGCAGCAGGCATGAGAGGCTTGTATCACGGCCTGAGCGGCGCAGGGATAGCACGCTCGCCCCGACGAGCCTCTACCGTCACGCAGCTCGTGGGATGCGACGACTCAGTCCGCCGCCGCGCTCGTCACTGCTGCGAGAACAAGCGCTGCAACCTCGCGCGGCTTCTGGTTCAGAGTGAAGTGCCCGGCGTCTGGAATCTCGACGAGGCGCACGTGCGGGGCGGCCTCGAGCACGTCTCGCTCGTCGGGGGTGATGCCGACGTCGTCATGCTCGCCGTATACGACCCATGCGGGCCTCCGCGAATCGCAGAATCGTTGTGCGAGTGAGCCGTGGCGATCGAGGTAGGCGAGATACAGATGTGTCTGGCGACGAAGGAAGCGGGGATCGTTGTTCTTCAGTTCGCGCGTCAAGGCATCGCGTCGAGCCGGCGGGAGGCTGCTCTTCATCGCAGGGCCGACCATCTTCAGCGTCAGCGCATAGGGCAGGTGGCCGAGGACGCGGCTCAAGCGATCGAGGACACGCGGAAACATCGACTCATCCTTCCGCGAAAAGCTCGGCGAGAGGAGTACCACGGGGCCCAAAAACTCGCCGGATGACGTCATCTCGATGGCGACGTTCGCGCCCAAGCTGTGACCGACGACGACATCGCAGCCGAGATCCGAAGCGAGCTCAGACGCGAGCTTCGCGTAGCCCTCAATGCGCAGATCAGCCGGGGGTGTGGTGGCACCAAAACCCGGCAGAGTTGTGGCGACGAACCGGACCGACGCGTCGCGAATAGTCGGCTCTGCGAGAAGGTCGTCGTAGAAGGATGCGCTACAGAGCGCTCCGGGAAGCAGAAGGACAGAGTGATCAGCACCCGGGCGGCCTGACTCGTGGACCACCCAGCCGAGGTGCTCTCGGCCCGCTTCAATCATGCCGGGACACCCGACGTCATCGCCACAGCTTGTCAGCTGCCGTGCGCGAAGCCAAGACGCTTACGCGCCCAGTCCGTCGCTATCCGACGACCAGATTGACGAGCTTGCCCGGCACGACGATCGTCTGCCGGATCTCCTTGCCGTCCAGGTGCGCCTGCACTTTCGCGGAGCCCTTGGCGCGCTCGACCAGCTCCTCCTCCGGAAGGTCTGCGGCGACCTCCATGCGGTCCCGGACCTTGCCGTTGACCTGGACGACGAGCTGAAAGGTATCGCGGGCGAGCAGGGCCGGGTCGGCCTCGGGCCACGGCTGCTCCCACAGGCGCTCGTGGCCGAGCCGCTGCCACAGCTCCTCGGTCACATGCGGAGCCCAGGGCTGGAGCAGCGAGACGGCCGTCTCGGCGGCGAAGCGCGCGCCCGGGGCGCCGGGCGAGTCGGCCAGGTCGTTGACCAGCTCCATCACCGCCGAGATCGGCGTGTGGAACTGCATGCGCCGGTCGAGGTCGTCGCCGACGCGCTGGATCGTCTCGTGGGCGCGGCGGCGGAGCGGCCCTTCCGCCTCCGCGGGCGCCTGCTCGGCGACCTCGTTGACGACGCGCCACAGCCGCCGCACGAACCGGCTCATCCCCTCGATCCCGGCTTCCGTCCACTCCATGTCCTGGTCGGCGGGACCCATGAACAGGATGTTGAGGCGCACCGCGTCGGCGCCGTAGGCCTCGACGAGCTCGTCCGGGCCGGAGACGTTGCCCTTCGACTTCGACATCTTCGAGCCGCCCATCTGCACCCAGCCCTGGTGGTAGAGGCGGGCGAACGGCTCGCGGAAGCCGAGCATGCCCATCTCGTTCATCACCTTGACGAAGAAGCGCGAGTAGAGCAGGTGGCCGGTCGCGTGGTCGATCCCGCCGATGTAGTGCGAGATCGGCGCCCAGTAGTCGACAACGCGGCGGTCGAACGGTGACTCCTCGTTGCGCGGGTCGGCGTAGCGCAGGAAGTACCAGGACGAGTCGACGAACGTGTCCATCGTGTCGGCCTCGCGCTCGGCCGGGCCGCCGCACTGGGGGCACTCGGTGTTGAGCCACTCCTTGTTGCTGGCGAGCGGGGGCACGCCCTTCGGCCGGTAGTCCTCGACCTCTGGCAATAGCACCGGCAACTGGTCGTCGGGGACGGCGACCGGGCCGCACGTCGGGCAGTGGACGATCGGGATCGGGCAGCCCCAGTAGCGCTGGCGGGACATCGACCAGTCGCGGAGGCGATAGCTCACCGCGGGCGCCCCCTTCCCTTCGCCGCGCAGCTTCTCGACGATCGCCTGCTTCGCCTCCTCGAACGGCAGGCCGTCGAACTCCTGCGAGCTGACCAGCCGCCCGTCGTCGTCGATCACCTGGACGACCGGCAGGTCGAAGGTCTCGGCGAACAGGAGGTCGCGCTCGTCGTGCGCCGGCACGGCCATGATCGCGCCGGTGCCGTAGTCCATCAGCACGTAGTCGGCGACCCAGATCGGGAGCTTCTCCCCGTTCACCGGATTCGTCGCGTAATGGCCGGTGAAGACGCCCGTCTTCTCCTCCTCGGTCGCGCGCTCCTCGCCGCGCTTGGCGGCGGTGTGGCGCGCGTACTCCTTGACCTCGTCGGTGCCGAACTCCTCGACGAACGGGTGCTCGGGCGCGACGACGAAGTACGTCGCGCCGTACAGCGTGTCCGGCCGCGTCGTGAAGACCTCGATGTCGCGGTCGAGCTCCTCGACGCGAAAGATGATCTCGGCGCCTTCGCTGCGGCCGATCCAGTTGCGCTGGATCGTCATCGTGCGCTCGGGCCAGTCGGCGCCCTCGAACCGGAGCAGCTCGTCCGCGTAGGCGGTGATCTTCATGAACCACTGCTCGAGGTTGCGCGCCTCGACCACCGCACCGCAGCGCTCGCAGTGCCCGTCGATCACGTACTCGTTGGCGACGACGGTCTGGTCGTTCGGGCACCAGTTCACCGGCGCCGCCTTGCGGTAGGCGAGCCCACGCTCGAAGAAGCGCAGGAACAGCCACTGGGTCCACCGGTAGAACCCAGGGTGATGCGCCGAGATCTCGCGGTCCCAGTCGATCACCCAGCCGATCCGCCTCATCTGGGCGCGGATCTCCTTGATGTTCCGCTCGACGATCTCCTTCGGGTGGCCGCCCTCGCGGATCGCGGCGTTCTCGGCGGGCAGTCCGAACGAGTCCCAGCCCATCGGGCGCATGACCATCCAGCCCTGCCGGCGGCGGAAGTGCGTGAGGACGTCGCCCATCGTGTAGTTGAGGACGTGCCCCATGTGCAGCGTCCCCGACGGGTACGGGAGCATCTCGAGCTGGTACCAGTGGTTCTCGGGCTCCTCGCCCGCGGGCGGGTTCGGCGTGTAGAACGCCCGCGCGTCCTCCCACACCTGCTGCCACTTCTCTTCGATCTGCTTGGGCTCGTATCTGTCCATGGGTACAAAAAAGCCTCTCATGCGAGAGGCCGTGGGAGGGCGCCGCGGCCGTACCGCGTTGCCTCCTGGTCTATGCGAGCAGCTGCCGCACGTGTTCAATCCTAGCGCAGTGCTGGAGCTCTTCCCAGATACCGCGGAGATTCGCGACGGCGTGCTGTGGATCGGCGGCGTCTCGACGGTCGAACTGGCCGAGGAATACGGAACGCCGCTCGTCGTCTACTGCGAGGAAACCGTGCGAGCGTCCGCGCGGGCGTGGCGGGCGGGCGCCGGAGACGCGGTGGTCGTGTACGGCACGAAGGCATTCCCGAATGCCGCCCTGATGCGGGTGCTGGCGGATGAGGGCATCGGCGCGGACGTCTCGACCCTCGGCGAGCTGCGGTACGCGCAGGCCGCGGAGGTACCGGCGTCGCGGCTGGTCGTCCACGGCAACAACAAGTCGGACGAGGAGCTGCAGGCGGCGGCCGCTGCCGACGTCTGGCTGGTGGTGATGGACGAGCCGGGCGAGGTCGAGCGCTGCGTCGAGTTCGGTGTCAAGCGCGTCCTCCTCCGCGTGACGCCCGGGATCGAAGCGGGCGCGCACGCCGCGATCCAGACGGGTCAGATCGGCTCGAAGTTCGGCGTGCCGCCCGACGACGCAGCGGACGTCCTCGGACGGGCGCGGGCTGCGGGCCTGGACATGCTCGGACTCCACGTGCATCTGGGCTCGCAGCTGGTAGACGACGCGCCGGCGCGGATGGCCGTCGAGTGGCTCGCCGGGTTCTGCGCCGAGCTCTCGGCGGATCAAGGGTGGGCGCCCCGGATCCTCAACCTCGGCGGCGGCCTGGGGATCCGCTACACACTCGACGAGGCTGCGCCGCCGAGCCCTGAGGACTATGCGCGGGTGCTGACGGAACGCGTCGCCCATGCGTGGTCGGTGCAGAACCTCGCCCGGCCGCAACTGATCTTCGAGCCCGGCCGCTCGCTCGTCGGTCGCGCCGGCGTCACGCTCTACCGCGTCGGCGTCGTCAAGCGGAGTGGGCCGACGACCTGGGTCGCGATCGACGGCGGCATGTCGGACAACCCGCGCCCGGCTCTCTACGGCGCCAGGTATTCGGCGCTGCTGGCAAACCGGGCCGAGGAGCCTGCGGCGGGCGTCTTCGCGGTGTGCGGCAAGCACTGCGAGAGCGGGGACGTCCTGATCGAGCGGACGGAGCTACCGGAACCGCACCGCGGCGACCTCCTGGTCGTCCCCGGAACCGGTGCGTACACGCTCGCGATGGCGAGCAACTACAACGCGTTGCCGCGTCCCGCCGCGGTGCTGGCGGGACGCGGCACCCAACTCGTCTACGACGGGCGCTAGAAGCCTGCCCCGAACCCGGAGCGCGGTACCTTCGCCAGCACCTGCTGCTGGTAGAAGACGAAACCGCCCTCGTCGGCCCTCACCCTCGACGGGTAGTGGGTCGAGACCGACAGCGCGTAGACGTTCCCCGCCGAGATCGCGAGGCCGAAGTAGTCGCCGATGAAAGCGCGCTCCAGGCACGGGTCAGCATGCGATGCGCAGGCGATCTGGCCGATGCCGCCGACGTGCTGGGCCGGCTCCATCGGGTCCCACGTGTACTGGGAGATCCGCATGTTGCCGCCGACCGGCGCTGCCCCGGCGCCGCCGTCCTTGTACGCCTGCAGCGAGACGTCGATGCAGAAGTTCGTCCGGCCGACGTCCTCCGGGCGGACGCTCCTGTCCGACGGACACGCCAGCCGGCGGTCGTAGAACGCGACCCCGACCGCGCCCGCCGGGCCCGCCGCCACGGACGGCTGGAACTGATCGGTCGCGCCGCCGGCGTCGACGTTGTCGTTGACGACGACCGGCGCCGACCAGGTGCCCGCCGCCGTCGGTCGACTGCGTGAACTTGGTGTCGATCTGCGTCCCGTCCCAGTCCTCGTAGGTGAGGTAGAGGTGGCCGGGATAGGTCGGGCTGGCTGCGAAGTTCTCCAGGATCCCGTCCCGGAAGGTCGTGTTCGGCAGGTCGGGGCCGGGCGTGCCGGTCGAATGCGCGCCCGTGTCGAACCACGTGAACGAGTTGCCGTCGTCGGTGGACTTCGCGACCCAGAGCTCCGCATCGGTGGAGGTCGCCTTCTTGAAGCTGGCCACGGACGCGTACAGGTTCCCCGCCGCGTCGACCGACGGGTAGATGTAGGTGTTCGCCGGGCCGAGGTCGTTCGGCGGAGTGATCCTGCACCGGCGCGGAGAACGTCTGGCCGCGGTCGGTCGACTTCGAGAAGTAGATCTCGACCGTGCTCTGCCCGTTGAAGATCGCCCACATCACGTACACGTGGTCGCGGTAGGGGCTGACCGACGAGTGGTTCACGGCCAGCCACTGCTTGTCGACGACGTCGCCCAGGGTGAGCGACGACGAGTTGGAGAGGTGGTCGAGCAACTGCCCGCCGTTGCCGACCGTCCACGTCCGCCCCAGGTCGTCCGAATAGACGACCCCGACCGCGCCGTTCGGGTGCAGGTTCACCCAGTACGCGTTGAACGGCAGCGTCGCCTGGTAGGCGCGACCCTGGGAGTCGAAGTCGACGTTCGGGTCGGTGTTGTTCGTCCAGCTCGGCGGCATCTCCTGCGTGCCGGTCGAGACGCAGTCGTAGCCCGTGACGTGTGCGTTGCCGGCCGGCGTGCCGTTCGGGATCGTGTACGAGCCGAGGTGAAAGTCGTAAAACGTGCTCCATTTCTCGAAGAAGAACTTCGAGGCACCGACGAGGTCCTCGGTGCCGGGCTTGACCGCGATCCAGGACTCGGAGCGGTTCGAGTTGTAGTCGCCCAGCCGGCACGTGCCCGGTACGGGCGCGTCCGACCCGCGGGCACCGGATAGCCACCGCCCTTCACCGGCGTCGACGCGACGGTGTTCGTGAACGGGACGCTCGAGCTCCAGCCGCCGGCCGAGGCAGAGGCGCAGGCGGCGAGCGCGACCAGGACGACAACGACGATCTTCATCGCTCCCCCCTTTCGAAGTGTCCGCCTATTCTCCACCATCGCCCGCGACGTGCTCATCTGGTCCGACTACATCTGACCGTTCTGCCGCATCGGCCAGGGGCTGGCCGACTGGATGCGCGAGCGGTTCGGGGCGGAGATCACCTGGGCGCCGTTCGACCTGCACCCCGAGTACCCGCCCGAGGGTGTGCCGCGGCCGCCGTCGACCGGTGAGATGGACGCCCGCTTCGCCGAGCTGGGCCTGACCTACAACCCGCCGTCGATTCGCGCCAACTCGATGAAGGCGCTCCGACTGGCCGAGCACGCGAGAGCCGAGGGGCTCTTCGACTCGCTACACGCACGGCTGATGGACGCCTACTGGGCCGAAGGGCAGAACATCGGCGACCCGGAAGTCCTACGCGCCCTCGCCACAGACGTCGGCCTCGACGGAGCGGACGAGATCCTCGAGAGCGACGCCTATCTGGACCTCGTCCACGCCTCCACCGCCCAGGCCGTCGCGGCCGGCGTTACGGGTGTTCCCGCCTTCGTGCTCGACCAGCGGATGCTCGTTCTCGGCGCGCACCCTCGCTCGACCTTCGAGCGCGCGTTCACCGAGTTAGACTCGAATCGGTCGGCATAGCTTTCATTTGTATAGTGGCGGAAGCGCATCAATAAGGAGGCAACATGGCACTGACAATCGGCTCTGACGCGCCGAACTTCACGGCGCAGAGCACGGAGGGCGAGATCGACTTCCACGAGTGGGGCGGCGACTCGTGGGTTGTCCTCTTCTCGCACCCGAAGGACTTCACCCCCGTCTGCACGACCGAGCTCGGCTACATGGCGAAGATCAAGCCCGAGTTCGACAAGCGGAACGTCAAGATCATCGGGCTCTCGGTCGACTCGACCGGCGACCACGAGGGCTGGGCGAAGGACATCGAGGAGACCCAGGGCACCGCGCCCAACTACCCGATCATCGGCGACGACGACTTCCGCGTCGCGAAGATGTACGACATGCTGCCCGCGGACGTCGAGGGCGACGCCAAGGCCCGCACGCCGGCGGACAACCAGACCGTCCGCAACGTCTTCGTGATCGGCCCGGACAAGAAGGTCAAGCTCGTCCTCGTCTACCCGATGACGACCGGCCGGAACTTCGACGAGGTGCTGCGCGTGATCGACTCGCTCCAGCTGACCGCGAAGCACCGCGTCGCGACGCCGGTGAACTGGCAGCAGGGCGAGGACGTGATCATCGCCGGCTCCGTCTCGAACGACGAGGCCAAGGAGATCTTCGGCGAGTGGGAATCGCCGAAGCCCTACATCCGCATCGTCCCGCAGCCCCAGTAGCACGAACCAGCATCGGCGCGACCGGGAGCCGCACCCGGTCGCGCCGTACCTCTAGTCGCCCGTCGGCTGAACCGTTGCCGGCTCGACCATCAGGATCACCGTCCGCTTCTTCGCGACCGGACGGTGCATGACCCCGCGCGGGATCGTCACGCCCTGCTGGGGCCCGAGCACGAACGGCTCGCGGCCCTCGACCTCGATCTCCAACTCGCCCTCGAGCACGAGGAAGAACTCGTCCTCTCGGTCGTGCTTGTGCCAGTGGAACTCGCCCTCGACGACGCCGAGCCGGACGACCGAGTCGTTCACGGTGGTCAGGGTCTGGTTGACCCACTCGTCGCCGACCGCGGCCGCCTCCGCGCCGACGTCGATCAGCGCGAGCGAGCCGAACTTGTCCTCGAGGTTGATCTTGTAGTCGGGCACCGTCCCTCCTCTGTATAGTCACATAGCTATATTCCATCACAGCGAAGGAGCAGCGTGATGAAGGTCGAGCTCGAGCCCGCGGGCGATCTCCACCCCTACTACGTCCTCGATGTCTTCACCGACACCCCGCTCGAGGGGAACCAGCTCGGTGTGTTCCCGGATGGAGAGCCGTTCTCCGGCGAGCAGATGCAGCGCATCGCCCGCGAGCTGAACGTCTCCGAGACGATCTTCTTCCTCCCGCCCGAGGCCGGCGGCGACGCGCGGATCCGAATCTTCACGCCCGGGCTCGAGCTCCCGTTCGCCGGGCACCCGGTGCTCGGGGCGTCGTTCGTGGTCGGCGAGGCGCTCGGCCTCGACGAGGTCGAGCTCGAGACCGCGAACGGCGTCGTCCCGATCCGGCTCGAGCGCAAGGACGGCCGAGTCGCCTTCGGCTGGATGGAGCAGCCGCCCTTCCCGAACAAGCCGTACGACCGGGCCGACGAGGTGCTCGCCGCGCTCGGCCTCGAGCGCTCGCTGCTCCCGGTCGAGGTCTACGTGAACGGCCCGAACCACGTCTTCGTCCAACTCCCGGACGAGGCCGCGGTGGCCGCGCTCGACCCCGACCTCGCCGCGCTCGCAGAACACGAGCGCCTCGGCATGAACTGCTTCGCCGGCTCCGGCACGCGCTGGAAGACGCGGATGTTCGGCCCCGCGCTCGGCGTCGTCGAGGACCCGGCGACCGGCTCGGCCGCCGGGCCGCTCGCCGTCCACCTGGGCCGCCACGGCGTCGTTCCCTTCGGCACCGCGATCGAGATCCACCAGGGCGCCGAGATCGGGCGGCCGTCGGTGCTGCACGCCCGCGCGCACGGCCCCGACAGGGCGGAGGTCGGCGGCACCGCCGTCGTCGTCGCCCGCGGGCACTACCGCGTGCACTGATGTTCGACTCGGAGACGTTCGGCGCGCTCGCGAGCCCGAAGCGGCTCCAGATCCTCGAGTGGCTGAAGGATCCGCGGGCGCACTTCCCGCCACAGCGGGACGGCGACCTGGTCGAGGACGGCGTCTGCGTGATCTTCATCGCAGACAAGCTCGGCGTCGCGCAGCCGACCGCAACCGCACACCTGAAGGCGCTCGCCCGCGCCGGCCTCGTCACCTCGAAGCGGATGGCCGGGTGGACGTTCTACAAGCGCGACGACAGGGCAATCGCCGCGCTGAAGCGCGAGATCCGCAGCAACCTCTAGGCGCGAGAGGCGGCCAGCGAGATGCTCTCGACGCCGTAGGTGCTGCACGCATCGAGGGCGCGATCGGAGATGAACTCGTAGTCGTTGACCCGAAGGTCGTCGATGCGGAAGCCGGCGGCCTCGAGCGCCTCCACGTAGTTCTTGCGAGGGATCGCGCCGGCGATACACGCCGCCCAGAGCTCCACGTTGCGCCTCGTGCGCTCCCTGAGCGCCTTGCCGCTGACGATGTCGGCGAGCGCAAGCCGCCCGCCCGGCCGCAGCACGCGCGCGGCCTCGGCGAAGACCTTCTGCTTGATCGGCGAGAGGTTGATCACGCCGTTCGAGATCACAACGTCGAAGGTCGCGTCCTCGAACGGCAGCGCGTCGATGCTCGCCTCGGCGAACTCGACCTGCGTGAAGCCGTCGCGGTCTCGCAGGCGAGTTGCCTTCTCGATCTGCTCGTCCGTGAAGTCGACCCCGGCGACGCGCCCGGTCGGGCCGACCTGGACGGCGGCGCAGAACACATCGGTCCCGGAGCCCGAGCCGAGATCGAGCACATGCTCGCCCGGCGAGAGCTTCGCGAGGTCGAGGTGGTACCCGACCCCGGCGAAGGAGGCCAGAGCCTCCTCGGGGATCGAGTCGAGCAGCTCGCTCGGATAGCCGACGCGCAGCGCGAGGCCCCGACCGACGGCGAAGTGGAGCTGAGCATCCTCCCCCCTCGCCACCTGGCGGTACATGTCCTGCACCTGCGCCTCCAGCACCTCGCGGTCGACGAGGGAGCTCGCGTCGGCCTGAGGCAGCTTCTCCGCCAGCGCCATCTCCTCTTCCCGGGCCGCTGTCTGATCGGAGCTCATCGGAACCTCCTTCTGGGCGAATTGAGGCGCCGCCTACCTCCTGCGCACAATTGTGAACCTAGAGAAGAGCATCTGACGTCCGGATGTTGACCGCCACGGCCGCATCGTCGCACGCGAAGGCGCCCGGTTGCCCGGGCGCCTTGCGCTGCTCCACCGCCGTCTGACGAGGTCAGACGCGGAGGTATGGGTCGAGAATGCGAACCTCGGTGATCCGGTCGACCGGCAGTCGATTGTGCGACGCGGCCTTCCTGATCGCCTCCGGGCTCGGGCCCTCGTAGATGCAGTACGTCCGCTCCCCGCCGTCGCTCACGTAGGAGTGAATCCATGTCACGCCCTCCTCGGCATTCCGGCCCACGTGAGCGAGGCACAGCTCGGCTCCGTCTCGGCCGGCCGGGATCGGCAGGCCGTTCCTGAACGTTCGCTCGACGACGTAGCGCGGCATCACGGCTCCTAGCCGTTGTTGAACGGCGTGACGAGCGGGTTCGTCCCCGAGTAGAGGCCGGAGGGGTTCGCGTACCAGAGCCAGACGTGCATCGTCACGAGGTCCGGATGCCAGAATCCGAACGCCGCGCCGCTCTGCGGGCTCGTCTTCGGGCAGGCGTCCTGCGAGGTGGCCGGCGTGAACGTCCCGTCGGCGTAGTGGCACGCTGCGCCGAACGCGCCGTACTTCGCGCCCGGGAGCGGCGGCGCCTTCGGCATCGACGGGAACACCCACTCGAGCGCGCCGAGCGTCCACGTCCCGCCACGCTTCTCGTAGACGAGGATTGCAGGCTTGGTCACGTCGAACCCGGTCACCTTCGGGTTCAGAAAGTGCCAGCCCATGTTCGGGATCATCTGGGTGATGACCTTGTAGCCGTCCGCCTTCGCCCTTGCCAGGTTGGTCACGTACTTCGCGGTGGCCAGGCGAGCCGCCGCGAGCGACGTCGCGAGCGGCGCGGCCGGGGCGGCCTTGACGGCTTTCCGGCTCGTGCCGCCGGTCGCCAGCGCTGCGACAGAGCCGGCGACTGCAACGACCAGCGCGAGCGAGATCAGCTTGCGCATCGGGTTTCCCCCTTCGGGTTGCATTGCGATGACATGCGACCTCGACGGTAGGAGCAGCCCGCCGCGCGGGCATCGGCGCGACTACCTAGCTTGGGCGAGCGCCGGTACCTATCTTTCCGGGACGAGCCCGAGCCGCGCGGCTTCGCCGCAGGCCTCGGTCCGGTTGCGCACGCCCAGCTTCCTCAGGATCGCGCGAACGTGGTGACCGACCGTCCGCTCGGACAGGACGAGCCGGGCGGCGATCTCGGAGTCCCTAAGCCCCTCCGTTACGAGGCCGAGCACCTCGAGCTCGCGCCGCGTCAAGCCGGCCGGGTTCTCGCGGGTCGCCGGCCGGGGGCCGCGCGGGAGGCCGCGGATGCCGAGCTTGCGCAGCCGCCGTGCGACCAGCGCCGCCGCCGGAGCGGCGCCGAGCCGCTGGAGCTCGTCGAGCGCGCGGCGAAGCTTCTGCTCCTCCCCCGAGTCCATCCACGCGAGCGCCCGTTCGTAGTCGTTGAGCGCCTCGGGCTCGACGGCGTCCGGCGTCGTCCGCGGCAGGCCCGCCCGCCACCGCCAGACCTCGAGCTCCCCGGTGAGCAACAGGTCGCTGCGCTCGATCGCGAGCGCGAGCGCGTCGTCGGTCGCCGCGGCAACCGCCTCGGAGTCGCCTGCGAGCCAGGCAGCCTCGGCGCGCGCGACGGCTGCGGGCCCCAACCGGCACGGCTCGCCGGTCGGCTCCGAGAGAGCCCACGCCTCATCGAGGAGCGCCTGCGCCCCCGGATCGCCGCGCCGCGCCCGCACGAGGCCGAGCACGCCCAGCGCGAACACATGCGGCGCGATCGAATCGCGGCGGATGCGCAGGACGTCGGCGGCAGCCTCGGCCGCCTCGTCCCAGCGGCCGTCCACGAGGAGCAGGCGCGCGCGGTACGAGAGCATGTAGTAGCGGTACAGCTCGAGCCCGTGCTCCTCGACGAAGGCGATCGCGGCGTCCAGGTACCGACGGGCCACGTCGTAGCGGCGTCCGTTGATCGCGGCGCCGACGAGCGACGTGTACAGGATGCCCACATCCGCGGGATCTCCTTTCGCTTGCGCGATCTCGAGTGCTTCCTCCATCGGTTTCGGGTCGCCGCGATCGAGCATCCGGACGCCGATCACCCTGCGCGCCTGGATCGCCCTCTTCGTGTCGCTGAGCCTGTGTGCGAGCGCGAGTCCGTTTCCGGCCCACGCGATCGCCTCCTCATGCCTGCCGGCCGTTGCGCAGTGGGAGCCGAGCACGGTGTAGGCGGAAGAGAGCTCCGGTCCCTCCGGCAGCGTCTCCAGGAGAGCCACGGAGTCCCTCGCCATCCGCTCGGCCTCGAGCGTCCGGCCCGGGCACCAGAGGATCTCGGAGAGCCAGCGCAGCGCCTCGCCCTCTTCCAGCCGCTCCCCCGCGGCCCGGCGCAGCTCCAGCCCGGCCTCGCCCGTCACGATCGCCTCGTCGATCTCGTCGGTCAGATAGCACTCTCGCGATCGGCGCTCCAGCAGCTGGGCGCGCTCGCCCGACGAGAGCTCGTCGCCGAAGCGCAGGGCGCGTGCGTACTGCGCCGCAGCCTCGCGGTGCGCGCCGAGCGAGGCTGCACGCGCGGCCGCGGCGGGCGCATAACGGAGCACCGCCGCCGCATCGCCGGCGGCCTCGGCATGGTGGGCGACTCGCGCGAGGTCGAGCGACCCCGCAGGTGGATCGGCGAGCGCGGCCAGGGCGCGCCGGTGCAGCTCCTCCCGGCGCAGCGGAGCGACCTCCTCCTCGACGGCCATCCGGGCCAGGTCGTGGCGAAAGGCGACGCCGCGAGGCTCCGAGCGCAGCATCCCCGAGGCGAGGCACTCATCGAGGTGCTCTTCCTGCTCAGGAGTGAGCGCGCGCAGCAGCCAGAGGTCGGTGACGGGCGGCGTGACTGCAACCGCATCGAGGAGCGCGCGCGCCTCCGCGCCCAGCCGTGCCGCCCGGGCGAGGACAGCATCCCGCACCGTCTCCGGGATTGCATCGGAGCCGGCGGCCAGCACCTCGACGACGAAGAACGGGTTGCCGTTGGTCTTGCGGTAGAGCTCATGGGCGTCGACGCCGTAGGGCTCGGAGAGCGCGACGACGGCCGCCTCCGACAGACCCGGGAGTCGCATCCGATCGACGGCGCGCGCCGTCGCGAGCTCCCCCAGCACGATCCGCAGGCGGCCGGCACCCGCGAGCGCCTCGTCGCGGTACGTCGCGACGAGCAGGCACGGCACTGTCTCGATCCTTCGAGCGAACACGCGGAAAACATCGAGCGTCGCCTCGTCGGCCCAGTGCAGGTCCTCGAGCACGAACAGGGTGACTCCGCCGGCCCCCACCTCGGAGAGCAGTGCGCCCGCGATCTGGTGCGGCATCGCACCGTCGTCGACGAGCGCCTTCAGAGTGCCACCCACCTCCTCGGCGATCCCGAGCAGTGGGCCGAGCGCGGGCGGCGCGAACAGCGGCTCACACTCGCCCCGGACGATCCTCGCTTCGGGGCGCGCGGCGGCCAGGGCCTCGACGAGCGCGGTCTTGCCGACGCCGGCCTCGCCGCCGAGCAGGACCACGCGGCCGGCGGCACCGTGCTCGATCGCGTCGACACAGTCGCACAGTCTTGCGAGCTCGGTGCCCCGCTCGAGTAGCCCGCCAGCTGCGCCCGACCGGAGGTCGAGCTCGACTTGTGCCATGACGGAATGATCGCCGGAGCCGTTCCATTCGGCAAGCCGTGCGAGCTCAGCGCCTCACGCGCGATGCCTGGGCTCCGACCCGACAAAGTCTGATAGAGGTCATCCGATGCAGCGCACCGGGATCACGC
>CAVZWR010000006.1:0-352255 GCA_963779025.1 uncultured Actinomycetes bacterium | reverse complement strand
CGCTCCGAGGACGTCTACATCGACCTGCTGACCGACAGCGGCACGTCGGCGCTCTCACAGGAGCAGCGGGCGGCGATGGAGCTCGGCGACGAGGCGTACGCGGGCTCGCGGAGCTTCTTCCGCCTGGAGGCGGCCGTGCGCGACGTCTACGGCTACCGCCACGTGATCCCCACGCACCAGGGCCGCGGCGCGGAGCACCTGCTCGCGCGGATCCTCGTCCGGCCGGGGCAGCTCGTGCCGTCCAACCTGTACTTCACGACCTCGCGCGCGCACGTCGAGCTCGCCGGCGGGATCTGGCACGACGTCTCCGTGCCCGAGGCGCACGACCCGGAGGCCGATTCCCCGTTCAAGGGGAACATCGACCTGGACGCGCTCGAGGGGGTGCTCGCCGAGAACCCCGACGGCGTTGCGTTCGTCCGCCAGGAGCGTGTCTGAACATGGCCGGCGGCCAGCCGTTCTCGGTCGACAACGTCGCCGCCGTCCGCGCGCTCACCCGGCGGTACCAGGTGCCGTTCGTGCTCGACGCAACCCGGATCTCCGAGAACGCGGTCTTCGTCAAGGACCGCGAGCCTGGCTACGCCGGCGTGCCGCTCCCAGCCGTGATCCGCGAGCTCGCCTCGCTCTCCGACGGCGCGATCTTCTCCTCGAAGAAGGACCATTTCGTCCCGATCGGCGGGTTCCTCGCGCTGAACGACGACTCGCTCGCCGAGCGGGCACGGGAGCTCGTCGTCGTCTACGAGGGCTTCCCGCACTACGGCGGGATGGCAGGTCATGACATGGAGGCGCTCGCTCAGGGGATCCCGGAGTCGGCAGACGAGCAGATCGTCCGCCACTACGTCGACCAGGTCGCGTATCTCGGCCGCCTGCTCCAGGAGGCGGACGTGCCGATCGTCGTCCCCTTCGGGGCGCACGCCGTCTTCCTCGACGCCAAGCGCTTCCTGCCTCACCTCTCGTACTCCGACTTTCCGGCGCAGTCGCTCGCCGCCGCGATCTACCTCGCCGGCGGCGTCCGCACGATGGAGCGCGGAATCGTCTCGGGACAGCACGGGGATGAGCCCTACGAGGGGCTCGAGCTCGTGCGGCTGACCCTCCCCCGCCGCGTCTACACCCAGGAGCATCTCGACTACGTCGCCGAGATCGTCGCGCAGGTCTACGCCGGCCGCGAGTCCGTGCCGGGGCTGCGGATAACGTACGCCCCCGAGCACCTGCGCTTCTTCCAGGCTCGTTTCGAGCCGCTGACGGGGAAGCCCGAGCGAGTGACGGTTCGGTGACGACGGCCGCCCTCTTCGACGAGCTGAAGCCGCCGCTCGGCGCCGACGAGGCGCGGGTCGAGGCGAACCGCTGCCTCGAGTGCGGCGGCGCCCACGCTCCCGCGCCCTGCACGGTCGCCTGCCCCGCGGACGTCGACGTCCCCGGTTTCGTGACGGCGATCGCGGAGGGCGACCCTGCGCACGCCGCCGAGCTGATCTTCGCCGAGAACCTCCTCGGCGGCACGTGCGCGCGGGTCTGCCCGACGGAGCTCCTCTGCGAGGGCGCCTGCGTGCTCGCCCACGAGGGGCGACGGCCGATCGAGATCGGGCGGCTCCAGCGCCACGCCGCCGATGTCGGGCTCGTCGAGCCCGCAGCATTGCGTCGCCGCGTGCCGCGCGACCGGTTTCCGCGTTGCCGTCGTCGGCGCCGGGCCTGCCGGCCTCGCCTGCGCCGGCGAGCTCGCCGCGCGCGGCCACTCCGTCACGGTCTTCGACGAGCGGCAAGAAGTGGGCGGCCTCGTGCGGTACGCGATCGCGCCGTACCGCGAGTTGCGGGACCCTCTCCCGGGCGAGGCCGCGCTCATCCGTGCCCTGGGCGCGCGGCTCGTCCTCGGCTGGCACATCGGGCCGGCGCGCCTGCAAACGCTTGCGGCGCGACTTACGACGCGGTTGTACTCGCGGTCGGGATGGGGCCGGACTCCGGGTGCACTATCATGGGCGACGACCTCGACGGAGTGTGGGACTCGCTGCCGTTCATCGAGAGGATCAAGACCGGTAAGCCGCCGCGGGTCGGCCGGCGCGTGGCCGTGATCGGCGGCGGCAACACGGCGATCGACGTGGCGATCGAGTCGGTCCGGCTCGGCGCCGAGACCGTCACGCTTCTCTACCGCCGAACCGAGGCCGAGATGCCGGCGTACCCGCACGAGGTCGAGCAGGCGCGCTCGGAAGGCGTCGAGATCCGCCTGCTCACGAGCCCCGTCCGGTTCCTCGGACGGACCTGGCTCGAGGGCGTCGAGTGCGTGCGCATGGAACTCGGCGAGCCGGACGAGAGTGGACGAGCACGTCCCGAGCCGGTTCCCGGCAGCGAGCACGTGATCCCGTGCGAGACGGCGATCAAGGCGATCGGGCAGGAGCCGCGCGAGGAGCCCGCCGAATGGCTGGGCGACCGCCTGCTCGACGCGAAGGGTCGCCTCTGGGCCGACCCGCTGAACGGGAGAACGTCGGAGCCCTGGGTGTATGCGGCCGGCGACGCCACCAACGGCGGCGCGACGGTCGTGGAAGCGGTTCGCCAGGGCAAGCTCGTGGCTCGCACCGTCGACGACGACCTGCAGAGGGTCCCGATGAAGGAGATTCGCTGGCACGCGCGAGCAGGCCAGGGCGCGAAGACGGCCGCCCAACTCCTCGCGGTTGCGCTGCTGCGCGAGGGCAAGAGTGTCCAGGCATTTCCCGAGTACGGGCCGGAGCGGCGCGGCGCACCCATGCGCGCGTACACGCGCTTCGACGACCGGCCGATCCGGCGCCACGACTCTGTCGAGGAGCCGGACGCGGTCGTCGTCCTCGAGCCGTCGCTCGCGCCGCTCGCCGACCCACCCGCGGATGCGCTCTTCCTCGTCAACTCGGAGCAGCCCGCTGGAGGGGGCGCTGTGCATCCCGGCGGACTCGATCGGTGGGGCCAAGGGCGTGAACATGGTGATGCTCGGCGCGCTCGCGGCTGCGCTCGGCGAGCCGAGCTCGACCGTCTGGCGGAGGCCGCCGTCGAGGTGCTCGGCGGGAAGACCGACCCGGCGGAGCTGCATTCGGCCCTCGAGGGCGGCTACGCGGCGGTGAAGGAGCAGCGATGGGCGGCCTGAACGCCTGGACGGAGCTCCGGCCCGGCGGCGTCGTCGTCCGCGACGAGGCCGAGCAGCCGAGGACGGGTGGCTGGCGCACCGGGCTCAAGCCCGCCGTCGACCTCGAGCTCTGCGTGGACTGCCTGCTCTGCTGGCTCTACTGCCCGGACTCGGCGATCGAGCTCGACGGAACTGCCTTCGCGGGCTTCGCGCTCGACTACTGCAAGGGCTGCGAGCTGTGCGCCGTCGTCTGCCCCACCGGCGCGATCGAGATGGTGCCCGATGAAGAGTTGACCTCGCGCACGCGCAGCTCCTGACGGGCGGCGAGGCCGTCGCCGAGGCGATGCGGCAGGTCGACCCGGACGTCGTCCCCGTCTACCCGATCACGCCGCAGACGCCGATCATCCAGACCTTCGCGAAGGCGGTCGCCGACGGGCGCGCCCACGGAGAGCTCGTCGACGTCGAGTCCGAGCACTCGGCGATGAGCGCCGCCGTCGCGGCCGCGCTCGCCGGCGCGCGGACGATGACCGCGACGTCCTCGCAGGGGCTCGCGCTGATGGCGGAGATCGTCTACATCGCCGCCTCGATGCGCGCGCCGGTCGTGATGGCGCTCGGGAACCGCGCTCTCTCCGGCCCGATCAACATCCACTGCGACCACTCCGACTCGATGCTGATCCGGGACTCCGGCGTGATCCAGCTCTTCGCCGAGAACGCGCAGGAGGCGTACGACCTGACCGTGATCGCACCGCGGCTCGCCGAGCACCCGGAGGTGCTCCTTCCCGTCCTGGTCTGCCTCGACGGCTTCACGATCACCCACTCCGCCGAGCCGGTCACCCCGCTCGACGACGACGCCGTGCGTGCGTTCGTCGGCGAGTACCGGATCCCGCACGCGCTTCTCGACCTCGAGCGCGTCACCACGCAGGGCCCGTTCGCGATGCCCGACTACTACTTCGAGCTGCGCCGCGCGCAGACCGAGGCGATCCAGGTCGCGCTGGAGATCTTCGCCGAGCTCTGCGTCGAGTACGAAGAGCTCAGCCGCCGGTCGTACGGCCCGTTCGAGGCCTACCGGCTCGACGACGCGAAGACCGCGCTCGTCTGCCTCGGCTCCAGCGCCGGCACGGCGAAGGACGTGGTCGACGAGCTGCGCACCGAGGGCGAGGCCGTCGGCCTGCTGAAGATCTGCTCGTTCCGGCCGTTCCCGGCCGAGGCGGCCCGTGTGCTGCTCGCCGGCATCGAGACCGTCGTCGTGCTCGACCGGGCGGACTCGCCCGGCGGGGCGCCGCCTCTGTTCGCCGAGGTCGCCGCGGCGCTCCTGCCGGATCCGCCTGCGCTTCGCAGTCATGTCTACGGGCTCGGCGGCCGCGACCTCCACCCGGCCGACATCCGCGCCGCTCCTCGACGGCACGCGCCCCCCACTACGTCGGCGTCAGGAGCGTGACATGCCCCGCCTGAAGACACTCGTCCGCACCGAGGCCGGGACGCCGCCGCTCCGCAGCGGCCACTCGCTCTGCCAGGGCTGCGGGATCCCGATGGTCGTCCGCACCGTGCTCGACTCGATCGAAGGGCCGAAGGTGGTCGTCAGCGCGACCGGCTGCCTCGAGGTCGCGACGACGCGCTACCCGACCACGGCCTGGAACGTTCCGTGGCTGCACGTCGCGTTCGAGAACGCGGCCGCCGCCGCGAGCGGAGTCGAGAGCGCGTATCGCGCGCTGCGCCGCCGCGGCGGTCTCCCGCAGGAGGACGAGCTGACGATCGTCGCGTTCGCCGGTGACGGCGGCACGTACGACATCGGCCTCCAGGCGCTCTCCGGGGCGCTCGAGCGCGGCCACCGCTTCGTCTTCGTCTGCTACGACAACCAGGCCTACATGAACACGGGGATCCAGCGCTCCGGCGCGACTCCCTTCGGCGCAGCGACGACGACGACGCCGGCCGGCGACGGTCTCGTTCGGCAAGCTCCAGCAGCGCAAGGACCTGACCGCGATCGCCGCCGCACACAAGATCCCCTACGTCGCGCAGTCCGCGGCCGGGCCACACTGGCAGGACCTGAGCCGGAAAGCCGCGCTCGCGGGGAAGGCGGACGGCCCGGCGTTTCTGAACGTGCTGGCCGACTGCCCGCTCGGCTGGGGCCATGACGCAAAGCTCTCCCCGTCGCTCGTCGACGGCGCGGTCGAGAGCTGCGTCTGGCCGCTGTACGAGGTCGACGAGGGCCGCTGGCGGCTCACCTACCGGCCGGAGCGGCTGCTGCCGGTGGCCGACTGGCTGCGCCCGCAGAAGCGCTTCGCGCACCTGTTCACGGCCGAAGCGGCAGAGGTGCTGGCCGAGGTCCAGCGGCGCGTGGACGACGACTGGGCCGCGCTGCTCGAGCGCTGCGAGGAGGCCGCGTGCGTCGCGTCCTGATCGTCGGCGCGGGCGGCCGCGACTTCCACGACTTCAACGTCGTCTTCCGTGACGACCCCGAGCACCACGTGGTCGCCTTCACGGCGGCGCAGATCCCCGGGATCGACGACCGGCGCTACCCGGCGTCGCTCGCGGGGCTGCTCTACCCGGACGGGATCCCGATCCGCCCCGAGGCGGAGCTCGAGGAGCTGATTCGCGCGGAGGGCGTGGACGAGGTCGTGCTGTCGTACTCCGATCTCTCCCACGACGAGGTGATGCACATCGCCTCGCGCGCGCTTGCCGCCGGCGCCGACTTCCGGCTCCTCGGCCCCGACCGGACGATGCTCGGGGCGACGAAGCCGGTCGTCGTCGGTGTGCGCGGTGCGGACGGGCAGCGGCAAGAGCCAGACGAGCCGCCGCATCGGCGGAGATCCTGCTCGACGCCGGGCTGCGCGTCGTGCTCGTTCGCCACCCGATGCCCTACGGCGACCTCGAGCGGATGCGCGTCCAGCGCTTCGCGACGCCCGCCGACATCGACGCCGCGCAGCCGACGCTCGAGGAGCGCGAGGAGTACGAGGCGCCCGTCGCGGCCGGGATGGTCGTCTACGCCGGCGTCGACTACGCCGAGATCCTCGCGCGCGCGGAGGCGGAGGCGGACGTGATCATCTGGGACGGGGGCAACAACGACCTCCCGTTCTTCAAGCCCGATCTGCACGTCGTCGTCGTCGACCCGCTGCGCGCCGGGCACGAGCTCCACTACCACCCGGGGGAGGCGAACCTCCGCCTCGCGGACGTCGTCGTGGTCAACAAGGTCGACAGCGCGAGCCCGGCGGCCCTCGAGCACGTGCTCGCCGACGTCGCGCTGCTCAACCCGAGCGCCGCGGTCGTGCGCGCCAACTCTCCCGTCACCCTGACCCACGGGCCTTCGCTCGTCGGCGGCCGCCGTCCTCGTCGTCGAGGACGGCCCGACGATCACCCACGGCGGCATGCCGCACGGCGCCGGTTTCGTCGCAGCGCAGCGCGGTGGCGCCGGCCTGATCGTCGACCCGCGCGACTACGCGGTCGGCTCGCTGGCCGAGACCTTCGACCGGTACCCGCACATCGGGTCCGTTCTCCCGGCCATGGGATACTCGCCCGAGCAGCTCCACGACCTCGAGAGGACGATCGATGCCGCCGACCCGGACGTCGTCGTCACAGGAACCCCGATCGACCTCGCACACGTGATCCGCTCTCGCCACCCGATCCGCCGGGCGAGCTACGAGCTCGAGGAGATCGGCACGCCTGCCCTCGCGGAGCTGCTTGCACCGATCATCGGACGCGCGGCGACGGCGGCGCTCGCGGCGGCTTGAGCCCGCGGCACGCCGCAGCCTGAGCTCCCGGCCTCCTCACCGGACCCGACCTCGACGCGCTTGGGGTCACGCAGGCACTCTCGGCCGGCGCGATAATCGCGCGCGATGCCGGCGCCGACCTTCGACGAGCTCCAGGAGCGCCTCGTCCCGCTCTGGAAGTCGATCGAGCGCGCTGAACCAGGACGAGCAGACGATCGTCGTCGTCCCGTCGCTCGACGTCGACATCGGCGACCGGCGCGGCGCGACGATGCAGGCCTACGAGGAGCGCTTCCTCTTCCTGCTGCTCCTGCTCCGGCAGCCGCGGGCCCGGCTCATCTACGTCACCTCGCAGCCGATCCTCCCGAGCGTCGATCGACTACTACCTCGACCTGCTGCCGGGCGTGATCCCGAGCCACGCGCGGAAGCGCCTCTTCCTCGTCTCGCCGCTCGACGGCTCGTCGCGGCCGCTGACCGAGAAGCTGCTCGAGCGGCCGCGGCTGATCCGGACGCATCCGCGCGCTGATCCCCGACCCGGACCGCGCGCACCTCGTCCCGTACAACACGACCGAGCTCGAGCGCGACCTCGCGGTGCGCGCTCGGCATCCCGATGTACGGCGCCGACCCGAAGCACTTCCCCCTCGGGACGAAGAGCGGCTGCCGCCGGCTCTTCGCCGAGGAGGGCGTGCCGCATCCGCTCGGGCGTCGAGGACCTCGCGTCCGTCGACGACGTCGTCGGCGCGATCGTCTCGATGCGCGCGGAGCGAGCCGGAGATCGAGCAGGTGCTCGTGAAGCTGAACGAGGGCGTGTCGGGCGAGGGCAACGCGATCGTCGATCTGAGCGGCCTGCCCGCGCCGGGCGGCGACGGCGAGCGAGCGCGATCGAGGAGCGCATCCGCGGCGATGGCGCTTCGAGAGCGACGGGATGACCCTCGACGCACTACCTGGCGAAGCTCGCGTCGAGCGGGGGGCGTCGTCGAGGAGCGGATCGCGGGCGACGAGTTCCGGCAGCCCGAGCGTCCAGCTGCGCGTCACGCCGCTCGGCGAGGTCGAGCTGCTCTCGACGCACGACCAGCTGCTCGGCGGGCCGAGCGGCCAGACGTTCCTCGGCTGCCGGTTCCCCGCCGACCCCGAGTACGCGCCGCAGATCACGCGCGGAGGCGGCGAAGATCGGCGCGCGCCTCGCGACGGAAGGCGTGATCGGCCGGTTCGCGCTCGACTTCGTCGCCGTGCGGCGGAACGGCGCCTGGGAGCCCGTACGCGATCGAGATCAACCTGCGCAAGGGCGGCACGACGCACCCGTTCCTGACGCTCCAGTTCCTGACCGACGGCACGTACGACCCGGAGCGGGCCGTCTTCACGGCGCCGAGCGGCCAGGAGAAGTACTTCGTCGCGAGCGACCACGTCGAGTACCCGGCGTACCGGGACCTGACCCCCGACGACCTGTTCGACATCGCCGCCCGCCACGGGCTCCACTTCGACCAGGCGCGGCAGACCGGGGTCGTCTTCCACATGATGGCCGCGCTCGCCGAGGGCGGCTGGATCGGGATGACCGCGGTCGGCGACTCGGCCGAGGACGCCGACCGGGCATACCGCGAGGCGATCGCGGTGCTGGACGAAGAAGCCGCCTCCACGGCGTAAGTCCTGACTGCGCCTGCGGGTTCCCCCCGATGCCCTGCACCTCCCGAGGGACGAGACTGGTCGCGGAGGAAGCAGATGAGCGCAATCGCAACTTCGAACGGCTCGCTCGAGACGCTCCCCACCCGCTGGCGCAACTCCTTCGACGCCGCGGGCGCGGCCTTGGCCGCCGCGGGCCACTGCGGGGACGGGAGCCTCCCTCGCGGCGAGCTCGCCGTGCGTTCGCACGAGCTGGCGGTCGAGCGCGACGCAGTCTCGAAGCTCCTCGACGCGATCGCCCGTGACGAGCACGTTCGGTTTCGCCGCCCGCTGTCTGCACCGCCCGCGACCACCCGGGCACTCGGGCTGCCCGCGGGGACCCGCGCGTGCCTGTTCGATCTCGACGGCGTCCTCACCGGCAGTGCCCCCATACACGCGGCGGCGTGGCGAGACACTCTCGACCGCCTGATCCGCGAACGCGCCGAGGAGACCGGCCACCGGTTCGAGACCCGCTACTTCGATCTCGCAAAGGACTACTACGGCCTGATCCACGGCAAGCCTCGGCTGGCCGGTATCCACGCGTTCCTCGACAGCCGCGCGATCCATCTTCCGGAAGGAGCGCCGGACGACAGCCCCGGGGTCCACACGGTGCACGGGCTCGCGAATCGCAAGGGCGCGCTCTTCCACCGCCATCTGGACCAGGAGCCGATGGCCGTCCTGGAAGGCGCCGCCGCCTACCTGGAGACCGCATGCGAGGCAGGACTCGACCGCGCGGTGATCTCTGCCAGCGCCAACACGCCGGCGATCCTCCAGCGCGCCGGGCTCGCGCATCTGGTCCAGATGTGCGTCGACGGCCGGGTCGTCGAGCACGAGGGTCTCGAGTGGAAACCGGCGCCGGACGTCCTGCTCTTCGCGTGCCGGCGGCTCCAGGTCAACCCCCAGGAGGTCGCGGTCTTCGAGACGCTTCCCGCCGGCGTCGCGGCGGCCCGGACGGCAGGAGCGGGATTCATCATCGGCGTCGACCGGCACGGCGTGCAGACGCTGCACGACGCAGGCGCGGACGTCGTCGTTCCCGACCTCGGCGACCTGCTCGACCCCGTCTTTCGGGACTGACCAGCGCCCGGCTCAGACGGCCGCCGGCACCCCCCTCCGCCGCCGCGCCACGCCCGACGCCTCGGCCGCCTCGGCGACGGCCTCGGCCACGAGCGGCGCGACCTCTCGGTTGAAGACGCTCGGGATCACGTAGTCCGGCTCGAGCTCGTCGGGCTTCACGACCGCGGCGATCGCCTGGGCGGCCGCGAGCTTCATCCGCTCGTCGATCTCGGACGCGCGGACGTCCAGCGCCCCCCGGAACACGCCCGGGAAGGCGAGCACGTTGTTGATCTGATTCGGGTAGTCCGAGCGGCCCGTCCCGATCACGGCGACGCAGTCCTCGATCTCCTCGGGGAGCACTTCGGGCGTGGGGTTCGCCATCGCGAAGACGATCGCGCCGTCGGCCATCGAGCGGATGCCCTCGACCGACACGGCGCCGGGCTGGGAGAGCCCGATGAACACGTCCGCACCGGCGAGTGCTTCGTCGGCGGCCCCGGTCAGGCCCCGCGGGTTCGTGAGCCCGGCGTACCCCGCCTTGACGGCAGAGAGTCCGGGCCGCCCGGCATGCACGATGCCCTCGCGGTCACAGCCGACCACGTCCGTGACTCCGGCGGCAAGCAGCATCTTCGTCACTGCAACGCCGGCCGCGCCGACCCCCGTGACGACGACCCGGAGGTCCTCGATCCGCTTGCCTACGACCTCGACCGCGTTCTTCAGCGCGGCCAGCGTGACGATCGCCGTGCCGTGCTGATCGTCGTGGAAGACCGGGATGTCGAGCTCCCGTCGTAGCCGGGCCTCGATCTCGAAGCAGCGCGGCGCCGAGATGTCCTCGAGGTTGATCCCGCCGAACACCGGCGCGATCGCCTTCACCACGGCGACGATCTCGTCCGGATCCGTCGTCGCGAGACAGATGGGGAAGGCATCGACGCCGCCGAACTCCTTGAACAGCATCGCCTTGCCCTCCATCACCGGGAGCGCGGCCTCGGGGCCGATGTCGCCGAGACCGAGCACGGCCGTCCCGTCACTGACCACGGCGACGGTGTGCTGCTTGATCGTCAGGTTCCAGACCTTCTCCGGGTCGGCGGCGATCGCCGCGGAGACGCGCGCGACGCCCGGCGTGTAGGCCATCGACAGGTCGTCTCGCGTCTTCAGCGGTGCCTTGAGCGCGACCTCGATCTTGCCGCCGAGGTGCATCAGGAACGTCCGGTCGGAGACGTTCACGACCTCGATCCCGTCGAGCTCGTGCACGGCCTCGGCGATGCGCCCCATGTGCTCGGCGTCGTTCGCGAGCACGGTGACGTCGCGGATCTTCGTCCCGCGCTCGGCGCGGACGAGATCGATCGCGCCGAGTAGGCCGCCGGCCTCGCCGATCGCCTCGGCAAGCCGCGCGAACGTCCCAGGCTCGTTCGCGAGCCGGACGCGCAGCGTGGACGAGAACGATGCAGATGGGTGCGCGGCGCTCATCACGACGCGCTCCAGGGGCGTCGACGTCCGGATCGTCAGCGTCGAGGCGCACCGGGCAGATCGACGGACGCAGGCGACGAGGCACCCGAGCTCGGCCGCGTGCGCGGCCTCGACGGCCTCCTGCTCGAACTCCGGATAGGTCGCGAGCTGGACGTGGAGGACGACCTCCGAGAAGCCGAAGCGCCCGTCCTTGCCGCTGCGTCACGATGCCGTCGCCGTCGACGGTCAGGCTCTCGATCGGGATCCCGCGGCGGGTCGGCGATGCCGGCGAGGGTGACGGCGAAGCAGGAGGCGATGGAGCCGACGAACAGGTCTTCGGGGCTCCACACGCCCTCGACGCCGCCCCTGAACTCCGGCGGGGTCGCGACCTGGAGGTCGTCCTTGCCGGCGACGGAGACGACCGTCCGCTTGCCGGCGACCCAGCGGACGCCGACCGGGAAGTCGTAGGTCTTGGGAATTGCGTTCATGGTTCCTCGCTTTCGATGTCGATCGACTCCAGCAGACCCCCTGCGCGTCCGGCGCGGTGGGATCGGTCGCGAGCTCGGCCTCGACGTCGGCGCCCTCGGCGACCGTGCCGGCTGCCGAATCGTCGAAGTGCTCGCGAAAGTGCTCCGGCGTGAAGTGCGAGAGCGCGCCCAGCCGGACGCGGATGCGGGTGACGCGGCCACCGCCCTCGGCGGCGGCGATCGCCTCGATCCGCCGAACGAGATCCTCGGTCAGATGCTTCTCGTGCACGACACCACCTCCTCGACGACCGCCCGGCCGCAGCCGCGACGGCGCGCTCAGCCCCTTGCCGAACGCGAAACTCCGCGCCCTCGATCCCGTAGACGACAACCCGCTGCGGCAGCCGCCCGAGCGAGCGGGCGAGCTCGACCGCCTCCGCGAGCCCGAGGGCATGCGTCGAGGATGCGCCGAACAGCTGCGACGGCAGCGGCTCGGCCCCGGCCTCGAGCCGGAACACCGTCCCCGGCTCGCGCCCCCGAGGAGACCGCGTCCACGAGCACGACCTCGTCCTCGCCGTCGAGCACGTCGACGAGCGCGATCGGCTCACCCTCGAGCACGCGGCCGCCGACCCGGCGCGCGACCTCGAGCCCGACCCCGTCGTCGCCGCGCCACTCGTTGCCGAGGCCGATCACGGTCACGCGCGGTCCACCTCCAGCTTCAGGAAGTGGGTCGCGCAGGAGATGCATGGGTCGTAGTTGCGGATCGACTGCTCGCAGCGGAGCGAGAGCTGGTCGTCCGGGAGGTCGACGTAGCGCTCTACCACCCCGCCCAGGTCGGACTCGATCGTCGCCTGGTTCTGCGAGGTCGGCGGAATGATCTTTGCGTCGAGGATCGTGCCCTCGTCGTCGATCTCGTAGCGGTGCCAGCAGATGCCGCGAGGCGCCTCGCTGCAGCCGTACCCGACACCGGCCCGCGGGACGACCTCGACGAACGGCGGGTCTGGGGGCTCGTACTCGGCGATCAGCCGGAGCGCCTCCTCGGCGGCGAAGACGAGCTCCACGGAGCGGACGAGGATCGTCCGAAACGGGTTGCGCTCGTCGCGCGTCAGCCCTGCCTCCGCGGCCGCCTCGCGGGCGAGCGGCGTCAGGCGGTCTCCGGAGAGCGCCCAGCGCGCCAGCGGACCGACCAGGTAGTTCCCCCCGGCGACCGTGTGCGAGTGCAGTGCGTTCGACCACTCGACGTGCTCCTCGACGAAGTGCTGCTCGTACTCGGAGACCGGGATGTCGAGGCCGCGGTTCGAGATCAGCCGCCCGTCCTCGACAGCGTAGGCGCCCGGCTCGGAGAGGGCGACGAGCTCATAGTCCTGCTCGAACGCCGGAAAGTCGAGCCCGGCCGTGAAGCGGACGGTCTCGAGCGCGAACTCGCGCGCGCGCTCGAGTTCGGCGACGAGCGGTGCCAGCTCCCTCTTCGTCGGCGCCCGGTAGAAGCCGCCCACTCTGACGTTGATCGGGTGCACCTCGCGGCCGCCCACGACGCGCATCACCTCGTTGCCGGTCTTCTTCATGTGCAGCGCGCGCTCGACCAGTTCGCGGTGGTCCTTCGCCAGCTCGATTGCGCTCGCATACCCGAGGAAGTCGGGCGCGTGGAGCATGAAGACGTGGAGCGCGTGGCTCTCGATCCACTCGCCGCAGTAGAGAAGTCGGCGGAGCGCGCGGATCTGCGGGCCGACGTCGACCCCGCAGGCGTCCTCCATCGCGTTCACGCTCGAGGTCTGGTACGCGACCGGGCAGATCCCGCAGATCCGGGCGGTGATGTCAGGGGCCTCCGTGAAGTGGCGGCCGCGCAGGAGCGCCTCGAAGAAGCGGGGCGGCTCGTAGATGCGGAGCTTCACGTCGACGGCCTTGCCGTCGCGGATCTTCACCAGCATCGCCCCCTCGCCCTCGACGCGGGCGAGGTAGTCGGTCCGGAGCGTCTTCGTCCTAGCCATCGACGTTGCTCGCCTCCTTGAACTCGGGCGCGTTCGCGTTGAACGTGCGGAAGACGCGGACGAGCGAGGGGTCGCTCATCCCCAGCACGCGCAGGCGCTTCGAGAGCGAGACCGTGTTCGGCGTCTCCATCGGCCCGAAGCAGCCGTAGCAGCCGCGCGCGTACGAGGGGCAGATCGCGCCGCAGCCGGCCTGCGTGACCGGGCCGAGGCAGGGAGTGCCGTGCGCGACGGTGACGCAGGTCGTCCCTCGCCGCTTGCACTCCATGCACACGGAGTACCCGGGCACGTTGGGCCGGCGGCCGTGGAGGAACGCCGCGACGACCTCGAGCAGCTGGCGCTTGTCGATCGGGCAGCCGCGCAGCTCGAAGTCGACCGCCACGTGGTCGGCGATCCCGGTCGAGGTGGCGAGCGTGGAGATGTACTCGGGCGAGGCGTAGACGATCGAGACGAAGTCGTTCACGTCCGCGAAGTTCCGGAGCGCCTGGATCCCGCCCGAGGTGGCGCAGGCGCCGATCGTGATCAGGGCCCGGGACTTTCGCCGCACCTCCTGGATCCGCTCCGCGTCGTGCGGCGTCGTGATCGAGCCCTTCGACGAGCGATACGTCGTACGGCCCGCGGACGGTCGCGCTGGTCGCCTCGAGGAAGTAGGCGATCTCCACCGCGCCCGCGACCTCGAGCAGCTCGTCCTCGCAGTCGAGCAGCGAGAGCTGGCACCCGTCGCACGACGAGAACTTCCAGACGGCGAGCTTCGGCTTCTTCATAGCTCCCGCACCGTCAGGAAGGGCTCGATCGCCGGGTAGGGGTAGACGGCGCCGTCGCGGCAGATCAGCGACGGCCCGAACTGGCAGTGGCCGCACAGCGCGACCCCGCACTTCATCGAGCGCTCCATCGAGATCCAGATGCTGTCCGGAGGAAGCCCTGCATCAGCGAGCGCCCGGGCGGTGAAGCGCATCATGATCTCGGGGCCGACGACGAACGCCGCCGTCGAGTCGGGATCGATTCCGGCACGCGGGATCAGCGTCGTGACGACGCCGACCTTGCCCCGCCAGTCGCCGCCGGCAGCATCCACGGTCACGTCCACCTCGACGTCCATCCGTGAGCGCCAGCGCTCGATCTCCTTGCGGAAGACGATGTCCTCCGGCGTGCGGGCACCGTAGAGGAGGATCACGCGCCCGAAGTCGGCGCGGTGCTCGAGCGCGAAGTGGAGCGCGGGGCGCACGGGCGGCAGGCCAACGCCGCCGGCGACGATCACGAGATCGTTGCCCTTCGCCTCGTCCACCGGCCAGTGCGTCCCGAACGGCCCGCGGACGCCGATCACCGTGCCGGGCCTCGCCGCGCACAGCGCGCGGGTGACGGGACCGACTGCGCGAATCGTCTGCACGAGCGGTGCCGCGCTGACCGAGATCGGCACCTCGCCGACGCCGAAGGCGTACAGCATCGTGAACTGGCCCGGCGCAACGTCCAGCGGCTCGCCCTGCACGGGCGCCAGCGAGAGCGTCCACGTGTCGTGGGTCTCCCGTGCCCTCCGCTCGACGCGAAAGGGGCGCGGGGCCATGGCCCCGCGCGGCTCAGCGACCGCCGTTGCCATAGACGTCCAGGAGCTGCATGCGGGTGGCCTGGAGCCGCTCGAGCATCACGGGCGAGAAGCGACCGAGCAACTCGAAGCCGAGGCTGTGGTCCTCTTGGCACTTGCGCCGCAGGCAGGCGCCGTCGAATGCCACCGCGCGCACGGAGTCGAGCGCGCGTGCGTCGAAGTGCCACCGGTAGGGCGGGAAGAGCCACGACCAGCCGACGACGTCACCGTCGTCGACGGTCTGGATGGTGACGGCGCCGCGGCCCGGGGCAAAGATCTCGAGCTGCACACGCCCGTGTCGCAGCAGATAGAAGGTGTCCGCCTGGCCGCCCTCGCGGAACAGGTAGTCGCCCGCCTCGAACCCGGTGTTCTGGCCGCAGCCCGCGATCAGCTCCAGCTGCGCCGCGGTCAAGCCTCGAAAGACCGGGCTCTGCGCGAGCTCGGCGTCGAGCGTCTTCATGCGTGCTCCTCTCCGGCCGTCGCACGGATCGCGGCGACCTCCTCCGTGATGTCGATGGCGACGGGGCACCAGGTGATGCAGCGGCCGCAGCCGACGCACCCCGAGCTGCCGAACTGGTCGTGCCAGGTGCCCAGCTTGTGCGTCAGCCACTGGCGGTAGCGCGCCTTTGCCGTCTGTCGGACGCTGCCGCCGTGGATGTACGAGTACTCCTGGGAGAAGCACGAGTCCCAGACCCGGTGCCGCTCCGCAGAGCCGTCGAGGTCGTTGGCGTCCTCGACCGCGGAGCAGAAGCAGGTCGGGCAGGCGAGAGTGCAGTTTCCGCACGTCAGGCAGCGCTCGGCAACCTCGTCCCAGCGCGGATGCTCGAGGTTGTCGACGAGCAGGTCACGGATGTCACGGGTGTCGAGCGAGCGGCCCATCCGGCCGGCCGCGTCCGCCGCCTGGGCACCTGTGCGCGACGGTCATCCTCGGTCGCTTCGGCGCCGCCGAGCTCGGCGACGATCTCGGCGCCGCGCTCGCTGCCGGCCTCGACCAGGAAGCGGTGGCCGCCGTCCAGCAGCTCGGTCAGCACGAGGTCGTAGTCGTAGCGCTCGCGCACGTGCGGGCCCGTGTCCATCGAGACGCAGAAGCAGGTCCCGCCCGGCTCGTGGCAGTTGACGGCGACGAGCAGCACGTTCTCCCGCCTCGCCGCGTAGTCGCGGTCGACGTATCGGCCGCCTACGAACACTCTGTCCTGGATCGCGATCGCCGCGAGCTCGCAGGCGCGGACGCCGACGAACGCAAGCGGCCTCGAAGGAAGCGCCTCCTCCTCGACCTCGAGGTCGGCGTCCGGGTTCGCCTGTCTCGCGCGCCAGAGCAGCAGGCGCGGCGGGAAGAGAAACCGCTTCCAGGAGGTCGGGCCGACGGCGAAACCAAAGCGCGCGTCGTCGTCGCGGCGCTTCAGCCGGTAGGTGCCGCCGTCCTGGACGTCCGTCCAGCCGGCGGGGAGGTCGGATGCGGACTCGATCTCGTCGTAGACGATCGCGCCGTCGCGGACGGTCGGACCGACCACGTCGTAGCCGCGGCTCGACAGCGCGCCGATCAGCGCGTCGAGCCCATCCAGCTCGAGCACTCGGGTCATCTCGAACAGCCTCGCCGCGGCGCAGACCGGTGGCATCCGCAGGACGACTGATCGCGGCTGCGGCTTTGCCACGGCGGTGTCCGGGGCGCCACCGACGTGAGGTTAGTGCATCTTGGGGCATGCTCCCCCGGTGGGTTCCCCAGGCCTTCACCCCGTGCGTGAGAGACGGCGGTTCCGTGCGCGCGGGGTCGTGCAGGGAGTCGGGTTCCGGCCGTTCGTGCACCGCCTCGCACGCGAGACGGGCGTCGCGGGCTGGGTCCTGAACGACGGCGAAGGCGTCCTGATCGAGGCCGAGGGAAGCGGGCTCGACCGCTTCGCGGCAGAGCTCGTCGGCGGCGCCCCGCCGCTCGCACGCGTCGAGTCACTGACGGTGGAGGCGATCGAGCCGCTGGGCGAGACGACGTTCCGGATCCTCGCGAGCGTCCCATCCGGTCGCTCCGCCGCCATCCCGGCCGATGTCGCCACCTGCGACGACTGTCTTCGCGACCTCTTCGACCCGGCGGACCGGCGCTACCGCTACCCGTTCGTCAACTGCACCAACTGCGGCCCGCGGTTCACGATCGTCCGCTCGGTGCCGTACGACCGCCCGAACACGACCATGGCCGGCTTCCCGATGTGCCCGGACTGCCGGCGCGAGTACGAGGATCCCGATGATCGCCGCTTCCACGCCGAACCGGTCGCGTGCCCGGCCTGCGGCCCTCGGCTCTCAATGCCGCTCGAGGACGCGGTCGCGTTGCTCCGCGGCGGCGGGATCCTCGCGGTCAAGGGCCTCGGCGGCTACCACCTCGCCTGCGACGCGACTGAACGAGAGCGCGGTGGCGCGACTGCGGGAGCGCAAGCACCGCGAGGAGAAGCCGTTCGCCGTGATGACCGCCGACCCGGACGCGCTCGCGGTGATCGACGCCGAGGAGCGAGCGCTCCTGGAGGACGTGCGGCGGCCGATCGTCCTCGTTCGGCGCCGCCCAGACGCGAGCGTTGCGGAGTCGGTCGCGCCGGGGAACCCCTGGCTCGGCTTGATGCTCCCCTACACCCCGCTCCACCACCTCCTTTGCGGCGACCTCGGCCGGCCGCTCGTGATGACGAGCGGCAATCGCTCCGACGAGCCGATCGCCTTCCGCGACGACGAGGCCCGCGAGCGGCTGGACGGGATCGCCGACGCCTTCCTCGCCAACGACCGTCCCATCCACCGCCGCTGCGAGGACTCGGTCGTCCGCCGCCACTTCCCGATCCGGCGTTCACGGGGCTTCGTCCCGCAGGCGCTTCGGCTCGTCTCCGAGCGCCCCCTCGTCGCCGCCGGCGCCGAGCTGAAGAGCACGTTCTGCGTCGTGACCCAGGAGGGCGCCTACCTCTCCGCCCACCTCGGCGACCTCGATTCCCCCGCCGCGTACGACGCCTTCCGCGACGACCTCCGGCTCTACCTCGAGATGCTCGGCGTCGAGCCCGAGGCGGTCGCCCATGACCTCCACCCGGAGTACCTCTCGACGAAGTGGGCGAAGGAGCAGGGCCTTCCGCTCGTCGGCGTCCAGCACCACCACGCGCATGCGGCAGCGTGCCTCGCCGAGCACGGCGAGGAGGGCCCGGCGCTCGCGCTCGTCTTCGACGGCACGGGGTTCGGCACGGACGGGACGATCTGGGGCGGCGAACTGCTCCACTGCGACCTCGAGAGCTTCGAACGGCTCGCCTGGCTCGACCCGGTGCCGCTGCCCGGCGGCGAGGCGGCGATCCGGGAGCCGTGGCGCGTTGCCGCGGCCCACCTCGAAGCGGCCGGCCTGCCCGTGCCGTGGGAGCGCTGGCACGTCGTGCGCGAGAGCCTGAAGGCGAACGCGCCGCTCTCGTCCGGGATGGGCCGCCTGTTCGATGCGGTCGCTGCCGTCCTCGGCGTGCGCGACCGGATCAGCTACGAGGGCCAGGCGGCGATCGAGCTCGAGCAGCTCGCCGGCGACACGCCGGCCGAGCCCTGGGCGTGGCGGTTCGGCGCCGCGACCGAGCTGGTGACGACCTGTCACTCCGCGCTCGAGCGGGGTGCCGATCCCGGCTGGATCGCCGCTTCCTTCCACGAGACCGTCGCCGCCTCGGCCGCGGCCGCGTGTGTCGAGGCGGCGAGAGCCGAGACCGTCGTCCTCTCCGGCGGCACGTTCCAGAACCTCCGGCTGCTCGACTCGACCCGCCGGCGGCTCGAGGCAGCCGGCTTCCGCGTCCTCACGCACCGGCTCGTACCGCCCAACGACGGCGGGATCAGTTTCGGGCAGGCCGCGGTCGCCGCACATAGGATCGGCTGACCATGTGCCTTGCCATCCCGGCGCAGCTGGTCGAGGTGATCGAGCCGGGGCTTGCGAACGCGGAGGTCTCGGGCGTGCGACGCGAGGTGTCGACCGTGCTCGTCCCGGAGGCGCGAGGTCGGCGACTGGGTGCTCGTCCACGTCGGGTTCGCGCTGCACACGATCGACGAGGAGGAGGCCGCGCGCACGCTCGCCCTGCTCGAGGAGATCGAGTGGTAAGCCGCGAGACCTGCCACACCTGCGGCGACGTCGCCGTCGAGGCGCAGGTGGTCGAGGTCGCGGGCGACACGGCGGTCGTCGAGGTCGAAGGCGCCCGCGAGTCCGTGGCGATCGAGCTGGTGGCGCCGGTCGCACGCGGCGACGTGCTCCTCTGCCACGCCGGAATCGCGATCAGGAAAGTCGCCGTAGGCTCGACGGAGGCGACCGAGAGCGGAGGCGCCGGCTTGGCGCCGGAGCGGGAGCGGGAGCCTTGAAGTACATCGACGAGTACAGGGACGGCGCGCTCGCCCAGCGTCTCGCTCGCGAGATCGCGGCGCTCGCGCGCGGCGGCGAGAACGTGCGGATCATGGAGGTTTGCGGCGGGCACACTCACGCGATCGCCAAGCACGGCCTCGAGGATCTGCTTCCGGACGAGGTCGAGTACCTGCACGGCCCGGGCTGCCCGGTCTGCGTGATCCCGATGGGGAGGGTCGACGACGCGATCTCGCTCGCCGAGCGCCCGAACGTCATCTTCACGACCTTCGGCGACATGCTGCGCGTCCCCGGCGGCCGCGGGACGCTGCTCGAGGCGAAGGCCCGCGGCGCCGACGTCCGCACGGTCTACTCGCCGCTCGACGCGCTGGCGATCGCGCAGGCCGAGCCCGGCCGCGAGGTCGTCTTCTTTGCGATCGGCTTCGAGACGACCGCGCCGGCAACGGCGGTGACGCTCCTCCGCGCGCGCGCAGCCGGCGTCCGCAACTTCTCCGCGTTTTCGAACCACGTGACGATCGTGCCGCCCCTGCGGGCGATCCTCGACACGCCGGGGACACGCATCGACGCCTTCATCGCGCCCGGGCACGTCTCGACGGTGATCGGGACGGATCCCTACCGCTTCATCCCCGAGGACTACCGGAAGCAAGTCGTCGTCTCGGCGTTCGAGCCGCTCGACATCCTCGAGTCGACGGCGATGATCCTTCGCCAGCGCGCGGCGGGCCGGTGCGAGCTGGAGAACCAGTACACCCGGGTCGTGCGACCCGAGGGGAACCCGCGCGCGATCGCGGCGATCGACGAAACGATGGAGCCCCGCGAGACGTTCGAGTGGCGCGGGCTCGGCTCGATCCCGTGGAGCGCGCTGAAGCTCAGGGAGGCCTTCGCCGACTGGGACGCCGAGGTGCGCTACGCCCTCCCGGGCGTGGAGGTCGCCGATCCGAAGTCGTGCCAGTGTGGAGAGGTGCTCGTCGGAGCGATCAAGCCGTGGGAGTGCAAGGTGTTCGGGACGGCCTGCACGCCGGAGCGTCCGCTCGGGACCTGCATGGTCTCGAGCGAGGGCGCGTGCGCGGCCTACTACAGCTACGGCCGCCGCCGCGTCGCGTGACGAAGCTCCGTGACGAGCTGATCACGCTCGCGCACGGCTCCGGCGGCAAGGCGACCCACATGCTGGTGGAGCAGCTCTTCCTCGAGGAGCTGCGCAACCCGCTGCTGGAGGAGCTCGGAGACGCGGCGGTGGCGGACGGGCTCGCGTTCACGACCGACTCGTACGTCGTCAAGCCGCTCTTCTTCCCGGGAGGCGACATCGGCGAGCTCGCCGTCAACGGAACCGTGAACGACCTCGCCGTCGCGGGCGCCGAGCCGCTCTGGCTCTCGGCCGGGTTCGTGATCGAGGAGGGCTTCCCGCTCGACGACCTCCGCCGAGTCGCACGCTCGATGGCGCGGGCGGCGGAGCGGGCAGGCGTCGCGGTCGTCGCCGGCGACACGAAGGTGGTCGAGCGCGGGAGCGCGGACGGCCTCTTCGTCACGACCGCAGGCGTCGGCCGGATGCGGGCGACGTTCGGAAAACCGCAGCCGGGCGACCGCGTGCTCGTCTCCGGGACGCTCGGGGATCACGGCTTCGCGGTGCTGGTCGCGCGGGGTGACCTCCGCCTCGAGACCTCGCTGGAGAGCGACACCGCGCCCGTCCACGAGCTCGCCGCGGCGCTCTGGGAGCTCGGCCCGGCGCTGCGCTGGATGCGCGACCCGACCCGCGGCGGCCTGGCAACGACGCTGAACGAGTTCGCGCAGACGACGCGACTCGGCGTCCGGGTGAACGAGCAGGCGATCCCGGTCCGCCCCGAGGTCGCCGGCGCGGCCGAGATCCTCGGCATCGATCCGCTCTACGTCGCCAACGAGGGCAAGCTCGTCGCCGTCGTCGCCCCGGAGGCTGCCGACACAGCCCTTGCGGCGCTGCGGGCCGACCCTCTCGGCGCCGACGCGGCGATCATCGGAGAGCTCCTCGCGGAGCCGGAAGGGCTCGTCCTCCTCGACACGGCGCTCGGCGGAAGTCGCATCGTCGACATGCTCGTCGGCGACCCGCTGCCGCGAATCTGCTGAACTCCGCCCAGATGACCGCAGCCGCGCTCACCCAGGAGGACCTTCGCCTGCTCGACGCCTACTGGCGCGCGGCGAACTATCTGTCGGTCGGGCAGATCTACCTGCTCGACAACCCGCTGCTCCGCGAGCCGCTGCGCTCCGAGCACGTGAAGCCTCGCCTGCTCGGGCACTTCGGGACGACGCCCGGGCTGAACCTGATCTGGGTGCATCTGAACCGCGCGATCCGCGCCCGGCAGCTGCATGCGATCTACGTCACCGGGCCGGGTCACGGCGGGCCGGGAATCGTCGCGAACGCGTACCTCGAGGGCACGTACTCCGAGCTCTACCCGAACGTCGGCCCGGGCGAGGACGGTCTGCGCGAGCTCTTCCGCCAGTTCTCGTTTCCGGGCGGGATTCCGAGCCACGCCGCGCCCGAGACACCCGGCTCGATCCACGAAGGCGGCGAGCTCGGGTACGCGCTTGCGCACGCGTACGGCGCCGCCTACGACAACCCCGACCTGCTCGTCTGCTGCGTCGTCGGCGACGGGGAGGCAGAGACCGGGCCGCTGGCGGCGAGCTGGCACTCGAACAAGTTCCTGAACCCGGCGACGGACGGCGCCGTCCTCCCCGTCTTGCATCTGAACGGCTACAAGATCGCGAACCCGACCGTGCTCGCGCGCATCCCCGAGCACGAGCTCGTGTCGCTCTTCGAGGGCTACGGCCACCGGCCGCTGCTCGTCACCGGCGACGACCCCGAGGCCGTCCACCAGGACTTCGCGGCCGCGCTCGACGACGCGCTCGACGACATCTCCCGGATCCAGCAGGCGGCGCGCGCGGGCCAGGCGACCGGCCGGCCGCGCTGGCCGATGATCGTCCTGCGCACGCCGAAGGGCTGGACCGGGCCGAAGGAGGTCGACGGCAAGCCCGTCGAGGGCACGTGGCGCTCGCACCAGGTGCCGATGTCGGATGTCCGCGGCAACAAGGCTCACGTCCAGCTGCTCGAGGAGTGGATGCGCAGCTACCGGCCGGAAGAGCTCTTCGACGAGCGCGGCGTGCTCGTGCCGGAGCTGGCCGCGCTGGCGCCGGAGGGCGAGCTGCGGATGAGCGCGAGCCCGCACGCGAACGGCGGCGTCCACCGCGACCTCGTCCTCCCGGACTTCCGCGACTACGCGGTCGACGTGAAGTCACCGTGCACGGGCTCGACCGAGGCCACTCGCGTGCTCGGCACCTTCCTCCGGGACGTGATCGTCCGCAACCCGGAGAACTTCCGCCTCTTCGGCCCCGACGAGACCGCCTCCAACCGCCTGGGCGCCGTCTTCGAGGCGACTGCTCGCGCATGGGAGGCAGAGATCGAGCCGACGGACGAGGGCCTCGCGCCGGACGGCCGCGTGATGGAGGTGCTCTCGGAGCATCTCTGCCAGGGCTGGCTCGAGGGCTACCTGCTGACCGGCAGGCACGGGCTCTTCAACTGTTACGAGGCCTTCATCCACATCATCGACTCGATGTTCAACCAGCATGCGAAGTGGCTGAAGGTCACGCGCGACATCCCGTGGCGGCCGCCGATCGCGTCGCTCAACTACCTGCTCAGCTCGCACGTCTGGCGCCAAGACCACAACGGGTTCTCGCACCAGGACCCCGGCTTCATCGACCACGTCGTGAACAAGAAGGCGGAGGTGATCCGGGTCTACCTGCCGCCGGACGCGAACACGCTCCTCTCCGTGGCCGACCACTGCCTGCGCAGCCGGCACTACGTAAACGTGATCGTCGCGGGCAAGCAGCCTGCACCCGACTTCCTGCCGATGGAAGACGCGATCGTCCACTGCACGCGCGGGCTCGGGATCTGGGAGTGGGCCTCGAACGACGAAGGCGGTGAGCCGGACGTCGTCATGGCGTGCGCCGGCGACGTGCCGACGCTCGAGACGCTCGCCGCAGTTTCGATCCTGCGCGAACGGCTGCCCGACGTGAAGGTGCGCGTCGTCAACGTCGTCGACCTGATGCGGCTCCAGCCGGAGAGCGAGCACCCGCACGGGCTGCCGGACAGCGAGTTCGACTCGCTGTTCACGCGCGACCGGCCGGTCGTCTTCGCCTACCACGGCTACCCGTGGCTGATCCACCGGCTCACCTACCGGCGCACGAACCACGACAACCTGCACGTGCGTGGCTACAAGGAGGAGGGCACGACCACGACCCCGTTCGACATGGTCATGCTCAACGACCTCGACCGCTTCCACCTCGTGATCGACGCGATCGACCGCGTACCCGGCCTCGCCGTGCGGGCCGCCCACGTCCGCCAGGAGATGGAGGACGAGCGCCTGCGCTGTCGCGCCTACACACGGGAACACGGCGAGGATCGCCCCGACGTGCGGGACTGGACCTGGACGTCCTGGTCGTAAACGCCGGGCTCGACGAGCCTGAAGCTGCACCTCGTCTCGGGAGACGAGGCGAGGGAGGTCGAGTCGTTCGACGTACCGTGCGACGCAGTCGGCCACCGGATCGTCCACCTCGGCGAGCTCGTCGTCGAGGCGGCGTTGATCGACGGCTCGGTGATTCGCCATGTCGAGCAGGGCGCCGAGATCGCGCCGCTGCACAACCGGCCGGCTCTGGCGGCGATCGACGAGGCTCGGGCCGCGTTACCGACCGTCCCTCACGTCGCCGTCTCCGACTCGTGGTTCCACGCGGGGATGGCCGACGAGGCGCGCCGGTACGCGGTGCCGTGGCCGGAGATCGTCCGGCACGGCTTCCACGGGCTCGCCGTCGAGTCGGTCGTCGAGCAAATCTCGGCGCCGCGGCTCGTCGTGTGCCACCTCGGCGGGGGCTGCTCCGTGACCGCCGTGCGGGACGGCCGCTCCCTCGACACGACGATGGGCCTCACCCCGCTCGAGGGCGTGCCGATGGTGACCCGCTCGGGCTCGCTCGATCCGGGCGCCCTGCTCTACCTGCTCCGTAGCGGCCGCACCGTCGACGAGCTCGACCACACGCTGAACGAGGAGTCCGGTCTGACGGCCCTCGGCGGCCTTGACGATCCGTGGGTCGTCGCCTACTTCGCGTACCACGTCGCGAAGGCGGTGGCCGCGATGGCCTCCGTGCTCGGCGGCGTCGACGTGATCGCCTTCAGCGGCGGGATCGGCGAGCACCGTGAAGACGTGCGGAGTGCGGTGGCGGAACGGCTCGCCTTCCTCGACGCGCACGTGCACGTCGTGCCCGCGCGCGAGGAGCTGGTGATCGCCCGGCACGTTCGCCGGCTGCTCGGCTGAAGACCGTCGTCTTCTCTACCCGGTGGGGATCCACGCGGGCGGTTGCGCGTGGGGCGTGGTCACAGGAGCGCAGCCGGGCTGCACCCAGGCGTATTCCGACCCAGGTGAAACCACGACCGCGGGCGCGATCGGGATCCAGGCCGGAGGCTGGGCGAAGGCGTTCGAGACCGGAGCACACCCCGGCTGTTGCCAGGCATAGCTCGAGCCGGGCGGAGCCGACGCCCCGACGGCGGCCGGCAATGCGAGTGCCGCCACGAGAACCGTGAGGAGCAGCGTGCGTGAGCGCATGGCTTCCTCCTTTCAGCAAGGCAATCCTCGCACGCGTAGCCTCCAGCGGCATCAGCAGAACAGCTCATGCCGGGGCGCCGCCTAGGGTGTCCGCCGGCGCAGCGTCGCCGCGCCTGCGCCGAGCGCGAGCCCGGCGAGAGCGAGGACGACCGCCACGTCGACCGCCAGGCGCGCGCCGTAGACCGCGCTGACCGTCCGGTCGAGGGCGTCGTACGCGTACGTCAGGGGCATCGCCCACGACACGAGCTCGAGCGCGCGGGTCATGTGGTCCCGCGGCGCGAGCAGCCCGCAGAGCAGCAGCTGCGGGAAGATGAAGGCCGGCAGGAACTGCACCGCCTGGAACTCCGTGCGCGCAAACGCGCTGACGAAGAGGCCGAGCGACGTGCCCAGCAGCGCGTTCGCCAGCGCGAGCAGGAACACCGCCCACTTCGCGCCGGCGATGTGGAGGCCGAGCGCCCAGAAGGCGACGGAGGAGACCAGGACCGATTGGACGGCTGCGAGCAGCGCGAACGCACCCGCGTAGCCCGCGAGGAGGTCGATCTTCGCGAGCGGCATCGTCATCAGCCGCTCCAGCGTCCCCGACGTCCGCTCGCGCAGCATCGTGATCGAGGTGACCAGGAACATCGTGATCAGCGGAAAGACACCGAGCAACGGGCCGCCGATCCGGTCGAACACGGACGAGCCCGCGAAGACGTACTTGACGAGCGTGACGAGAACCGCCGGCACGACGAGGACGAGCGCGATCGTCCTCGGATCGTGCCGCAACTGGCGAAGGACCCTCGCGGCCGTCGCGGCTGCGATCCGAAGACTCATGCCTCCTCCGCCAGGGCGAGAAACGCGTCCTCGAGATCCTGCTTCCCGGTCCGCGCGCGGAGGTCGTCAGGAGTGAGAGATGCGAGCAGACCGCCGTTGCGGAGCAGCAGCAGCGAGTCGCACCGCTCTGCCTCGTCCATGACATGACTGGAGACGAGCAACGTCGATCCGTCTTCGGCGAGCGAGTGGAACAGCCGCCAGAGGTCGCGGCGCAGCACCGGATCGAGCCCGACCGTCGGCTCGTCCAGAACGAGCAACTCGGGCCGGTTGAGGAGCGCCGTTCCGAGTGAAACGCGTGCGCGCTGGCCACCGGAAAGCCGGTCGACCCGCTGCCTCGCCTGTGGACGCAGGTCGACCTCGTCGAGCACCTCCTCGATGCGCTCCGCCCCGACGCCCAGAATGCGCGCGAAGTAGCCGAGATTCTCCCGGACGGTCAGATCGCCGTAGACGGACGGCGCCTGGGTCACGTAGCCGACCCGGCTCCGCAGCTCGCGCGACCCGGCCGGCCGGCCGAGGACGACGACCTCGCCGCCCTCGACGACCTGCACGCCCACGATCGCGCGGATCAAGGTCGACTTGCCAGAGCCGCTCGGCCCGAGCAGGCCCGTGACCGACCCGTGGCCGACCTCGAGGGAGACGCCGTCGAGGACGACCGCGCCCCCACGGCGGACGCGAAGACCGCTGACTCGAACCGCCGGGTCTCCCACTCCGGGGAGTCTGGACGATGGGCTAGTGCCCGAGGGCGCCGAGGACGTCTGCCACTGCCGTCTCGGGCTCGACGGCTCTCAGAAGGGGCGTGCGCGGATGCTGGACGCGCAGGCACGCGGCGATCGCGCGGCCGTCGACGTGCTCGCGGAGGCAAGAGACGATCACGTCGGCGCGCCGCGCGAGCGCACACTCCTCGCCGCGCAGCACTGGACACGGCTCCTGCAGGCGAGGTCCAGGGCAAGTCGCGACGGCAAAGCCGGCGCCGTGCAGCGCGTGCGCGATCGCCCGGCCTGCCCACGGATCGGTGTGCTCGACGAGAACCCTCGACTGCATACGAGTGGAGGATGCACCGGCGCGCGCCGCGGGAGATGGGCAATTGTGATCAGGGAGATCGCGGATGCCACCTCCACGCCGGTGGCCGAGGCTGTGACCATGAAGGACGCCTTCAAGACCGGCGACGGACTCTTCGTGTTCGACGACGACCTGATCGTCCGGCAGTGGAACCCGGGCGCGGAAGAGCTGACTGGCGTCGCGGCCGCCGACGCCGTCGGGCGACCCTGCTGGGACGTGCTCGGCGGCCACGACCCGGACGGCACCCTGATCTGCCACGCGGGCTGCTCCGGAGCGCGCCTTGCGCGTGAGGGCTGGCCCGTCCGCTGCCGCGAGCTCGTCGTCAGGACGCAGAGCGGAGGCCGCCGCGTGGTGCTGTCGACGATCGCGGTCGAGCGCGACGGCGAGCGGCAGTTCCTGCACGTCATGCATCCCGCCGGCGAGACGGATCAGGAGCAGATCCCGGACGGAATCGACCTGACCCCTCGCCAGCACGAGGTGCTCGAGCTGATCGCGCCGGCCTCGCCACCAGGGCGATCGCTGCGCGACTCGGGATCAGCGTCCCGACGGTCAGGAATCACATCCGGGCGATCCTGATCGAGTTCGGCGCGCACTCGCAGATCGAAGCCCTCGCCGCGGCGCGCAGCCAAGGCCTGCTGAGAGCCTGATCAGCCGACGAGCTCGCGGAAACCGGGCTCGTCGCGGATCGCGTCGAAGTCGGAGTCCGTGCGGGCCAGGTCGCGACCGCCCTCCCACGCGCTCGATCGCCATGCCGAGATGCTTGATCGCGTCCTCGAATGCCCGGCGAGGCTCTCGCAGCAGGCGAGGTTGTAGAGCGGCATCGCGTACGGGTTCGCCTCGATCTGCTCGCTGCCCTTCGCGACCACGCCCTCGTAGTCGCCCGCCGCCAGAGGTCGTGGTACGGCCCCCAGTGCTCCCAGCCGTGGGCCTCGAACGCCTTCCCGGCGGTCGCGCCGATCGCGAGCACCATCGTCCCCGCCTCCTCGGCGAATGCGGTCCGCCGGTTCGGCCCGGCCGGGACGTAGACGAGCGTGCCCTGCGGCGCGTCGACCGTGTCGCCGCCGACCTCGAACCGCGCCCGGCCCGCACGACGACGTAGAGCTCGTCCTGGTCGCCCTCCTGGTCCTCCGCGTGCTCGGGGATGACGCGGTCGCCCACGTTCGGGCCGAGCCAGGAGTTGACGCCGAAGGCGGTGATCCCGAGCTCGTGCCGCACCCGGCCGGTCTGCGTCTCCTTGTAGCCCCAGTAGTCGAGGTCGTCGAGGCTGCGCGACCTTGTACGCGAGCCGCCATCAGATCAGCTCCAGGTCGCGACCGACCTGCTCGAACGCCGCCAGGGCCCTGTCCATGTGCTCCTCCTCGATCGCTGCTGACATCTGAACTCGCACGCGCGCCGTCCCTTCCGGCACCACCGGGAAGCCGAACCCGGTGACGAAGACCCCTTCCTCGAGGAGTCGCCGCGAGAACTCGATCGCAAACGCGGTCTCGCCGACGATGATCGGCACGATCGCCGCCTCGCCGTCGAGCGGCTTGAACCCGATTGCCCGCAGCCGCTCGCGGAACTGCTCGGTCTGGCGGTGCAGCTTGGCGACGAGCTCCGGCTCGCGGCGCACCACCCGCACCGCCTCGAGGGCCGAGCACGCGACCGTCGGCGGCAGGGCATTCGAGAAGAGCTGCGGCCTCGAGCGCTGGGCGAGGACGTCGCACACCTCTTCGCTCGCGGCGACAAAACCGCCGGCAGCTCCGCCGAGCGCCTTGCCGAGCGTCGAGGTGATGACGTCGATCTCGCCGAGCAGGCCGTAGTGCTCCGCGACGCCGCGGCCGGTGTCGCCGACGACCCCGGTGCCGTGCGAGTCGTCCACCACGAGCGTCGCGTCGTGCTCCCGCACGAGCTCGACGATCTCCGGCAGCTTCGCGAGGTCGCCCTCCATCGAGAAGACGCCGTCGGTGATCACGAGCGCGCGCTGCCCCGGCTCCAGCGAGGTGAGCTGCTCGCGCAGGGAGTCCAGGTCGGAGTGCTTGTAGACCGCCTTGCGCGCAGGCTTCGCGAGCCGGACCGCATCGATGATCGACGCGTGGTTCAGCTCGTCGGAGAGGATCACCGTGTTCTCGTCGGTCAGGCTCGGGATCGCGGCCTCGTTCGCGTTCCAGCACGACACGTAGGTGAGCGACGCCTCGGTGCCGACGAGGTCGGCGAGCTCGCGCTCCAGCTCGAGGTGCGGCTCGAACGTGCCGCAGATGAAGCGCACGGACGCGGTGCCCGCGCCGTACTTGCGCAGCCCCTCGATTCCCGCCTCGATCACCTCCGGCCGGTCGGCGAGGCCGAGGTAGTTGTTCGAGGAGAGGACGAGCACTTCGCCGCGGCCTTCCATCTCGACCAGCGGCCCCTGCGGCGAGCAGAGCGTGTTGAAGCGCTTGTAAGTGCCGGCCTCGCGGAGCGCGTCGAGCTCGGCGCGGAGGCGCGAGTCCAGGACACTCGTCATCTGTGCTGCCACCGCCCCTCGAGCGGGACGCGCTCACGCTCGCGCTCCGCCGCCGCCGGCGACGGCGCGCGCCCGCCCGGGTAGACGACGATCTTGCATGCCTCCCCCGCCGAGAGCAGCGCGAACGCCTCCTCGTATTCCTCGAGCGGCAGCTCCTTGGTGATCAACGGCCGGAGGTCGACGACGCCGCTCTCCAGCAGCCACCGCGTCCGATACCAGGTCTCGAAGATCTTCCGCCCGTTGAGCGCGAGCACGTTCAGGTTCTTGAAGATCAGCGACTCGGCAACGTCGATCTCGACCGGCCGCGAGGGGATCCCGAAGAGGATGACGCGGCCGCCGTTGCGGGCGATCCGGAACGCATCGGCGATCGCGCGCGGTGAGCCCGACATCTCGAAGACGACGTCGAAGCCGTAGCCGTCGTGATGATCGAGGAACCAGGCGACCGTGTCCGGCGTCTCGTCCACGTTGACCACAGCGCTCGCGCCCATCGTCTCGGCGAGCCCGAGCCGGAAGGGCGTCCGGTCGGCCGCCATCACGACCGCGGCGCCCGAAGCCCGCGCGATCCCGATCGTGAACAGTCCGATCGGCCCGCAGCCGAGCACCACGACCGAGCGGCCGGCGAGGTCCTGCTCGCTGGTCGCGAAGACGGCGTTGCCGAACGGCTCCTGGAGAGTCGCGATCTCGGGCGGCAGCTTCGAGCGGTCGTTCCGCCAGATCACCGTCTCCGGCACGACGACGTAGCGGGCGAAGGCGCCGTCGCGGTCGACCCCGAGAATGCGCGTGCGCTCGCACATGTGCGCATGGCCGGTGCGGCACTGGAAGCACATGCCGCAGGTGACGTGGCTCTCGGCCGAGACATAGTCGCCGACGGCCACGTTCTGGACGCGCTCACCCCGGTCGACGACCGTCCCGGCGAACTCGTGCCCGAGCGTCAGCGGCGGCTTGATCCTGCCCTGCGACCACTCGTCCCAGCCGTAGATGTGCAGGTCGGTGCCGCACACACTCGCCGTCTCGACCTCGACGAGCACCTCGTCCGCCGCCGGCACCGGAACGGGGATCTCCTCGAGCCGCAGCCCGGGCTCGGCCGCCGACTTTCGCAGCGCGGTCATGGTCTCCGCCACGGGCGGAATCATGCCGATCACTGAGCAGCGTTGCGGGTTCTCACGGATGTAGCCGCTCGGCCGCGGCGGCAGCCTGAGCCCATGAGCATTGCCGTAGATGCGATCAGGGCAGTAGTCAACGTCAGGGCCAGCGCCCCCTGTCCGATGTGCGGACACGACGGCTGGGCCGGCGGAGATCGCCTGACAGAGGTGACCGCGCCCGACGAGCCGTCGTTCCAGGCGATTCCGTTCGTCTGCACGAACTGCGGCTTCGTCCGGCTGCATGCGGTCCAGCCTCTCGAGACGATCGACGACTGAGAGGCGCTAGCGTGAGCCCGGTGAAAGACCACCTCCGGAACAGGCGGGTTTTGTTCGGCGCGGTCGGAGCGGCGGCAGCCACGATCGCCGTCGTCCTGATCGCCGTCAGCGTCGTCGGGTCGAGCGACTCGAAGACCGCGGCGACCACTTCCGCCCCGACGCCGACGGCGACCGTCGAGCACAACACGGGTGGCGCCGCCGAGCCCCGGCCGGCGAAGGTGCCCGGCGCCACGGACACGATTGCGCTTTTCAAGGGCATTCCCCAGCGGCTGAACGTCCTCGGCAAGCCCAGCGCCCCGGTGACAATGGTCGAGTTCGCCGACCTCCAGTGCCCGTACTGCCAGGCCTATACGACGGAGGCGCTGCCGGGTCTGGTCGAGCAGTACGTCCGCACGGGCAAGGCCAAGTTCGTCTTCTCGGGCATGCACTTCATCGGGCCCGACTCGGAGAAGGCCCTGCGCGCCGTCTACGCCGCGGGTCTCCAGGGCCGTCTCTGGCAGTACCTGCACCTCCTCTACCGGAACCAGGGCGCCGAGAACGCAGGCTGGGTCACCGACGACCTGCTCCGGTCGACCGCCGCTTCGATCCCCGGCTTCGACACCGAGAAGATGCTGGCCGACATGAGCTCGCCGGCCGTGACGAACGCGCTCGGAGCCGCCGATCAGCAGGCGCAGAACGCGAGCGTCAACCAGACTCCGACGTTCTTCGCCGGGAAGACGGGCGGGACGCTCGAGCACGTCAACGTGACCGCGCTGACGCCGGACGGGTTCCGGCCGACGCTCGATTCGCTGACGAAATGAGCGACCGCACGCTGCGCGGCGTGATCGCCGCGCTGGCACTCGCCGGTGCGGGAGTCGCCGCCTATCTCGTCTATGCGCGGTACACCGACACGCAGCTCGCCTGCACGACGGGCGGTTGCGAGACCGTGCAGCACTCGAAGTACGCGAAGGCGGCCGGCATCCCGGTCGCGGTGCTCGGGCTCGCCGCGTACCTCGCTGTCTTCGTGACGGCGCTCTCGGCGCGCGTCGAGGCGGCCGCGATCGGCGCGGCGATCGTGCTCGCGGGCCTTGCCTTCGGCGTCTACCTGATCGTGATCCAGGTCGCCGTGATCGACGCGATCTGCCAGTGGTGTCTGGCGAGTGACGCGATCCTCGCGCTGCTCGCGATTGCGTCCGCCGAGCGGCTCCGCCGCGCTGCGGGAAGACCGCAGGCGCAATCCGGGACCGCACCGATGGTCGAGCGCGGCTGACGTTCCAAGCTACCGCCATGGAAAAGCTCTGCACGCTGAGCGGCGTGATCGGGAACGACGAGGAGTGCCCGCGGGGCTGGTGCTCGTTCTGGGAGCATGGCGAGTGCGCGATCGAGGGGATGGGGATCGACCTGACGAACGTCGACCTCTCGTACTACCTGCTCGACCTGCGCCGCGCGCTCGACGGAGCCCAGAGCGAGGAGGCGGCGCGCGCGGCGCGCGGCGACCTCGCACAGCTTCCGGGTCTCTAGGCCGCGACTCGAACCGGCTGCGCCTGCTCGACGAGCTCGTCGACCAGCGCGGCGAGCCGCTCCGCGAGCTCCTCGTCGAGCAGCCGTCCGTCCTCCTCGAGGCGAACGTGCGCCCGCGGGACTGCGACCTCGCCGTCGACCAACCGGGCGCCGGCCGTGCGGAGGATCTTCTTCAGCTCGGCCTGCGCCCAGACGCCGCCGAAGGAACCGGTGCTTGCGCCGATCACGGCGACCGGCTTCCCGAGCAGGACAGCCGCCCCGCGTGGGCGCGATGCCCAGTCGATCGCGTTCTTCAGCTGGCCGGGGACGGACGAGTTGTACTCCGGCGTCGCGAACAGGACGGCGTCGGCTCGTGCGATCGCGTCGCGCAACTCCGACACGGCCGGATCGGCCTCGTCGGCGCGATCGTCGTCCTCGTCGTAGGGCGGTACCGCCTTCAGGCCGTTGAACAGCTCGAGCTCGGTGCCGACCGCGAAGAGCCCGGCGGCCTCGAGCAGGAGCCTGCGGTTGTGCGAGTCGCGCCGCAGGCTCCCTGAGATCCCGAGGATGCGCATCGTTACGCCTGCGCCTTCCCCAGCTCGAGGTTCGCGGTCAGCGTGACCTCGTTGTCGAGGATGAAGCCGCCGCCCGGCAGCTCCATGTTCCAGTCCATGCCGAAGCTCGTCCGGTCGATCACCGTCTCGAGCGTCAGGCCGATCTTCTCGCCCGCGGGGCCGGCGACGGGGCCGGCGATCGTGCCGGTCAGTGTGATCGGCTGCCTCACGCCGCGGATCTCGAGCTCGCCCTCGACGGTCAGCTCGTCGCCGTCGCGGCGGATCGAGGTCGACTCGAAGAAGACGCGCGGGGTGCGCTCGACGTCGAAGAAGTCCGGCGAGAGCAGGTGCCCCTGCAGGTTCTCGTCGTTCACGGTGATGCTCGAGACGTCAGCGCTGCCGCGGATCGCGCCGTCGGAGAGTTCGGCGTCGAACGCGTCGACGGTCCCCTTGAAGAGCGAGACGCCGCTGTGCCGGACCGCGTAGCCGACGCTCGAGTGGACCCTGTCGAGCGTCCAGGTGCCGGTGGGAATCGCCTGCTCTGTCGTGATCGTGCTCATCCTTCTGTCCTCCTGTTCCGCTACGATTACTTGCGAACGCAAACAACTGTAGCAAATAAACGTGACCAGTCAAGTATTGAGCACTCAAACACCTCGGAGCGTGGACGCCTTCGCTCGGCTGATGCGCGCGCACGCCGCGCTGACCCGCGAACTGAGCGCGCGACTGCTGACCGACCACGGCCTGTCGATCACCGACTACCAGTGCCTGCTCACGCTCGCCCACGCCGAAGACGGGGCGATGCGCCGCGTCGACCTCGCCGAGCAGCTGCTGCTCACGCCGTCGGGGGTCACGCGACTGCTCGACGGCCTCGAGCGCGACGGCTGGGTGACGAAGGGCTCGTGCAGCACGGACGCCCGGGTCACCTACGCGGTGCTGACCGACGAGGGACGCGACCACCTCGAGGCGGCGGGCCGGTCACACGTCGCCCAGGTACGCGAGCTGATCGACGACCAGTTCTCCGCGGAGGAGCTCGAGACGCTCGTCGAGCTGCTCGGGCGCTTGCCCGGCGGCGCTGCAGGTCGCGGCGAGGCCTGTTCGCCCTAGCGGCCTACGGCAAGGTCATCGAACCCGCGCGACGACGCGCACGTCAGAGGCGAGTGGCCCGCACGAGCGCGTCGATCGCGTCCCGCTCGCCCTCGACCGGGCGCAGCACTGCGTCGGCCTTCTCGATCCGTAGGCCGGCAAGCGACTCCGCCACCTGCTCCGGCGTGAACAGAACGCGCGGGTCCTTCGGGCCGCCGTAGCCGTGCTCGAGGTTGTCGCTGTGGTGGCCGACGACGAGCAGCGTCCCGCCCGGTGCGAGCCCCTCGGCGGCCCGGCGCAGCACCGCCGCGAGCTGCTCCGCCGGAAGCTGGAGGTAGAGCACGGCGATCAGGTCGAATGCCGCGTCGAACGGGCGCCACCCGAGCAGGTCGGCCTCGACCCAATCGACCTCCACCCCGCGCTCCGCTGCGAGCTCCCGCGCCTGGTCGAGCGCGACGCCGGAGAAGTCGACGCCCGTGACCCGCCAGCCGCGAAAGGCAAGCCAGACGGCGTTCCGGCCGGAGCCGCAGGCGACGTCGAGCGCACGGCCCGGCTCGAGGTCCCCGACCTCGTCGACGAGAAAGCGGTTCGGCTCGGCCCCGAAGAGCAGACCACCCTCGCCGTGCTTGCGGTTCCAGTCCTCGCGTTGCACCCCTGCATTGTCGTGACAGAGTGAAGGGCTATGCCGCACTGGCTCGAGGTCGTCTTCGTCGTCGTCCATGTCCTCGCCGCAACCGTCTGGGTCGGCGGGACGATCGCGCTCACCTTCATCGCCGTCCCGGCCATCCGGATGCTCGCCGGGGAACCCCGCCAGGTGGCGATGCGGACGCTCGGCCGCCGCTGGCGCCCGATCGGCTGGAGCGCCCTCATCGTGCTGGTCTCGACCGGAATCCCGCTTGCGTCGCATGTGCTGCCCGGCGTCGGACGCCGGCGCGAAGGCCGTCTTCGGCGTCAAGATGGGCATCTTCGTGGCGCTGCTCGTCTTCGCCTACCTGCACGACTTCGTGCTCGGCCCGCGGCTCGCGAAGGAGATCCGCGAGGGCCGCGAGCAGGTGAGCCGGCGGCCGCTCGTGCTCGTAGGGTGGACGTCGTTTACGCTTACTCTCGCCCTGCCGATCCTGGGCGTCGTCCTCGCGGAGGCGGTCTAGATGAGTGCAACCAGCCGGATCTCGCCGCGCCCGACCACCGGCACTGCGACGTTCGCGGTCGTCGGCCGTGCGAAGACGGAGCCGCTCGGCCGGTTCGCCGAGCTGCTCAGGAACGCGCTCGGCCGCGCCGACCTCGTCGAGACCGACGACGGCAACGCCGCCGACCTCGTGATCAACGTCGTCGACGAGGCCGACCCGAAGCCGTTCAGGCGCCGGTCGCGGGGGACATTCGTGGTCGGGCTGTACGAGCGCGAGAGCCACTCGCTGCCCGAGGACTACCCGATGCTCGTGCGCGCGCTCGCGAACATCGCGCTCTGCTACGTCCCGGGTGAAGGCGCCTGGTTCACGACGATGGAGCGCGGCCATTACGGGGACAGCGCGGAGCAGGGCGAGGAGGCGCTTGCCGCCGCGGTCGTCGAGCGGCTGCTCCCGCTCGCGCGCTCCCGGCTCGTGATCGACAACGAGTTCCTCACCGACCTCGAGCCCGAGCTCTGGCGCGGCGACGAGGTTACGGAGGAGATCATCGCGGCGGGCGCCCGGATGGGCGACCTCGACCTCCTCCCCTCGCCGTTCCCGATCGAGGACCTGCTCAGCGAGCAGGAGCTGCGCCACGTCAAGCGCCTCTACGGGATCGGCGGCCTGTCCTACGGCAACCTCTCGCAGCGCAAAGACGAGCGCCGGTTCTGGATGAGCGCGAGCGGCGTCGACAAGTCCCATCTCGAGATCCCGGGCCGCGACATCCTGCTGGTCTCGAACTACGACCAGGAGAACGGCCGGATCGTGCTCAGCGTCCCGCCGGACGTCGAGCCGCGCCGCGTGTCGGTCGACGCGATCGAGCACTGGATGATCTACCAGGCGCATCCGGGCGTCGGCGCGATCCTCCACGTGCACGCGTGGATGGAGGACATCGTCGCCACCGACGTCAACTACCCGTGCGGCACCGAGGAGCTCGCCGTCAGCGTCGCCGAGCTGCTCGCCGCCGAGCCGAACCCGAACGAGGCGGTGATCGGTCTGCGAAACCACGGGATCACGGTCACCGGCCCGAGCCTGCTGAGGATCCTCGACCGGATCGAGCCGACGATCCTCAGACAGATTCCGATGCTGTAGCCGTCGCGCGTTCGAGGCGTGTCAGGCGTCGCGCAGTGGAACGAGCCGCGCGCCGGTCGCCTTGAACGAGGCGACGACGAGCCGGCCGCGCTCGAGTGCGAGGCGCTCCGCCGATGCGGCGGTGACCTCGCCGACGAGCGGGCCGACCCGGACCCGCACGCGGTTACCGATCGTGACCAGGGACGAGATCGGACGCGCTGACGTGGTTCAGCGCCGAGTCCGCGGGCACCGACTCGGCCGGCGCGATCGACACCTCCCACGGGTAGACGACGACACCGACCCGGCCCTCGCCGCGGTCGGTCGAGAAGATGACCGCGCCTCCGTCGAGCACCACCTCCGTCAGCCCGTCGCGGGCCGAGCGCGCGAAGCCGTGGAGCAGATTCCCGCCGGTGAACCCGGCGACGAAGGCGTCGGCGGGCGCGGCGACGAGCTCGTCCGGAGTGCCCAGCTGGAGGACGTGGCCCTCGGAGAGAACGCCGACCCGGTCGGCGAGCGCGGCGGCATCCTCGAAGTCATGGGTGACGAGGATCGTCGGCAGGCCGAGCTCGCGCAGCAGCTCCTGGAGCTCGGCGCGCACCCCCGCGCGCGTGTGCGCGTCGAGCGCGGCCATCGGCTCGTCGAGCAGCAGCACCGCGGGGTCGCGAGCGAGCGCCCGGGCGAGCGCGACCCGCTGGCGCTCGCCGCCGGAGAGCTCCCCGGGCCGCGCCCGCGCCAGGTGCGCGATCCCGAACCGCTCGAGCAGCTCGTGCACGCGGTCGCGGCCGCCGAAGCCGACGTTCGCCTCGACCGAAAGGTGCGGGAAGAGCGCGTACTCCTGGAAGACCAGCCCGACCCGCCGCTCCTCCGGCGGCCGATCCACGCCGCGCTCGGAGTCGAACAGCACCTCGTCCCCGAGCACGATCCGCCCCCGGCTCCGGCCGGACGAGGCCGGCGATCGCGCGCAGCGCGGTCGTCTTGCCCGCCCCCGACGGCCCGACCAGCGCGAAGGTCTCGCGCCCGACCTCGAGCGCTAGCTCGAGCTCGAAGGAGCGAAGAGGGCAGACGACGTCGAGGACGAGCGCCGCCATGTCGGCACCAACTTGATCGCGAGCAGGACGGCCGCGCTGAGCACGACGAGCAGCGCGCCCATCGCGAGCGCCTGCGTGAAGTCGACGTCGAACTGCCGGTAGATCGCGAGCGAGAGCGTCTGGGTCACGCCCTGGAGGCTGCCCGCGAACATGATCGTCGCGCCGAACTCGCCGATCCCGCGGGCGAGCGAGAGGGCGGCAGCTGCGCTCAGGCCGCCGCCGGCGAGCGGGAGCGCGACGCGCGCGAACGTGCGCCCCGGGCCGGCGCCGAGCGTGCGGGCCGCGGCGAGCAGCGTCGGGTCGACCGCCTCGAAGGCGGCGATCGCAGGCCGGAGGTAGAACGGCCCGGCGACGAACAGGATCGCGAGCACGACGGCCGCCTGGGTGAAGCCGATCCGGACGCCGAGCGTGTCGAGCGTGCCGCCGAGCAACCCGAGACGCCCGAAGGCTGCGAGGAGCCCGATCCCGGCGACCGCCGGGGGCAGCACGAGCGGGAGCTCGCAGAGCGTGACCACGAGAGGACGGCCCGGGAACCGCCGCGTCGCGAGCAAGTACGCCGCCGGCGTCCCGACGAGCAGCGTGATCCCGAATGCGATCCCGTTCGTGACCGCGGTGACGACGAGCGCGTCGCGGACGACGCTGTCATCCAGCTTCCCGAGCAGCTCACCCGGCGAGACGCGCAGGAAGATCGCCAGGACCGGCAGCAGCAGAAACCCGAGCGCGAGCACGGTCGCGACCGTGCTGAAGACCGTGAACGCCGCGCGCCTCATCAGCCTACGCTCGCAGCTCGACCATCACCGAGGTCGCCTTGACGACCGCCGAGGCGGGCATCCCGGACGTCAGGCCGAGCTCCTCGGCCGCGTCGCGCGTGATGATCGCGACCACCCGCGCGGGCTCGGTGACGTCGAGCTCGACCTGCGCGAGCAGGCCCTCGATCTTCACTTCCCGGACGACGCCGCGGAAATGGTTGCGCGCGCTCATCTGCTCGCCCTCCACACCGCGCAGCCGCGCGACCTCGCTCGCGGGGACGAGCCGGCGGTTGGCGGAGTCGCGCTCGGTCTTGATCCGGCCTGCCCGGTCCCAGCGCCGCAGGGTGTCGAGGCTGATTCCCAGCGCGCGGGCAGCCTCGGCAGCGGTGTAGTGTCGTTGCATAGGCATTGCCTGGCGGAACCTATCACCGCCAGGCACCGGCAGCTGCATGCCGGCTCAGGCCGAGGCCTGTCCCCTAGACTGCGCGCCACCGGGGTGCCTGGCAGGTCCAGGCTGAGATGACACCCGTAGAACCTGATCCGGTTCGCACCGGCGAAGGGAGTGAGGTAGTTGGCGAGAGAAGCGCCCTCGTGGGGAATCGAGCCCGTTCCGGACCGGCTCCGCGTGCTCGGGCCGGTGGACACGCTGCTGCTCTGGACGAACCTCGGGATCTCGCTGCTCGTCCTCGTCCTCCCCGGGTTCTTCGACCTCTCGCTCGGCAAGGCGCTGCTCGCCACGCTCGTCGGCGGCGTGATCGGAAACCTGCTGCTCGCGGTCGCGGGGACGATCGGCGCAGACGGACGCGTGCCGGCAATGGTGCTCCAGCGGGCGCCGCTCGGCCACCGCGGCTCGTACCTCGCGACGGTCCTGAACGTGCTGCAGTGCTTCGGCTGGGCGATCTTCGAGTTGATCGTGATCGCGAAGGCCGCCGGCCTGCTCTGCGACAAGCTGTTCGGGTTCGAGGCGACCTGGTTCTGGACGCTGCTCTTCGGCGCGCTGACGATGGTGCTCGCGCTGCTCGGGCCGATCGGCTTCGTCCGCCGCTACGTCCGCAAGCTCGCGATCTGGGCCGTCGCCGCGTCGCTCGCCTACCTGACCTGGTGGATCCTCGACGGGGCCGGCGGCCACGACGTCTGGTCGGGCAAGGGCCACCACGGCTCGTTCTGGGCCGCGGTCGACATCGTGATCGCGGTGACCGTTTCCTGGGCGCCGCTCGTCGCCGACTACACGCGCTTCTCGCGCGACCGGCGCAGCGCGTTCTTCGGGGTCGGAGTCGGCTACTTCCTGCCGACGCTCTTCCAGTTCGGCTTCGGCTCCGTGCTCGTCCTCTCCCGCGGGCTCGACCCCGACCACCCGGAGCTGATCCTGGTCGCGATCGCCGGCGGCGGTGCCGCCGCCGCGCTCGCGCTGCTCGCGCTGACGGTGGACGAGACCGACGAGGCGTTCGCGAACACGTATTCGGCCGCGGTCTCGCTCCAGAACCTGTTCCCCGAGGTCTCGCAGCGGTTACTGATCCTCGTCTCGTCCGCCGTCGCGACCGGCGGCGCGCTCTGGATCGACCTGCGCAGCTACCAGGCGTTCCTCCTCCTGCTCGGCTCGTTCTTCGTGCCCCTGCTCGGCGTCCTGATCGCCGACTGGCTGCTCTCCGGCATGCGGTACGGCGCCGACCGCTTCTTCGCCGCGCCCGCGGTGCGGCCGGCGCAGATCGGCGCGTGGCTCGCCGGCTTCGCCCTCTACCAGTGGCTCTACCCGAACGGCCCGAGCTGGTGGCTCGACTTCATCCACCACGACACGCCGCCGTACGACATCAGCGCGTCGATCCCGAGCTTCGTCGCGGCGTTCGCGCTCGCGGCGCTCGCGGGCGTGCTGGCCCGCCGGCCGCGGCCCGCCTTCGCCGAGAGCTAGAAACCATACGATTGCGCGATGCGCAGCGGCCTCTCGCGCCGGGCGGTCGCGGTCGGGGGAGCGCTCCTCGGACTGACCGCGATCGTCGCTCTCGCAAGCCGGGCCCACGGCCCGGGCGGCGGCTCGACGCGCACCGTCTCCACCGACTGGCTGCTCGAGTACCTGCTCCTCCTCCTCGGCGTCACGTTCGCCGCGGCGGTGATCGCCGGCATCTACCTGGTCGTGACCGCGCACCAGGGCGGCGGGTGGACCGCGCCGCCCCGCTCGAGCTGGTGGCGCACGCTCCTCACGGTTGCGGTGTTCCTCGCGGTCGTCTTCGCGCTCGCCTCCTCGCTGCACCGGGCGAATGTCGGGAGCCGGCCGCTGAAGCCGGCCGGCGGCGCGTCGACCGAGAAGCACCGCCCCGTCGGCGGCAGCCCTGCGCACTTCGACTGGGCGCCGGTCGCAGTGGTCGGCGGCATCGTCCTCATCGGCCTCGGCGCGGCTGCCTGGATCCTGATCCGCCGCCGGACGCCGAAGAAGGTGCTCGGCGAAGGAGCGGCCTCCGACGCGCTGATCGCAGCCCTCGGCGACTCGCTCGACGACCTGCGTGACGAGCCGGATGCACGGCGCGCCGTGATCGCGGCCTACGCGCGCATGGAAGGTGCGCTCGCCTACGAGGGCCTCGCGCGCCGGAAGGCGGAGGCGCCGCGCGAGTACCTGGCGCGCGCCCTGCCGGCCGTCGGCGCCGGCGCCCGCTCCGTCGAGCGGCTGACCGCGCTCTTCGAAGAGGCGAAGTTCAGTCCGCACGACGTCGACAGCGGGATGAAGGAAGAGGCGATCGACGCGCTGGCGGCGCTCCGCGACGAGCTCCGGGCGGCAAAGGCAGTGGCAGAACTGGCGCCGGTGTGAAGGCTCTCCTCGCCTGGATCGGCGTCAGCCTGCTCGCGGCGATCGCGCTGCTGTTCGCGCTCCCGGGCGAGCGCGGGCTCGTCATCGACATCTGGTTCCTCGCGGCGGGCGGGCTTGCCGTTCTCGCGGCCCTCCGGGCGACCGTCGAGCAGGCTGCCCGCCGAGCAGCCGTCGCCGATCGACGAGCCCCCGCCCACGCGCACCGACGAACGCCCGAAGAATCTCGCCGACCTGGAGAAGCTCGTCGCGATGGGCGCAGAGTCCGAATTCGACCTCTATTTCCGCCTGCGGCCGCAGCTGCGGCGGATCGCGCAGGCGAAGCTCCGCCTTCGCGGCATCGACCTCGAGGCCTCCCCGGAGGAGGCGGGCGCCGCGCTCGGCCCGGCCGCGTGGGACGTCCTCCGCCCGGACCGGCCGCGACCCGACCCGACCGCGCGCGCCCGGAGCCTGCCCGCGATCGCGGCCGTCGCCGACGCCCTGGAGCGCCTGTGAACCTGACCGAGGTCGCCGAGCACTCGAACGCCCTGCTCGACGAGCTGTCCCGAGCGGTCGTCGGCAAGCGCGGGGCGCTGCGGCTCGTCCTGCTCGGGCTCCTCGCCGACGGTCACGTCCTGATCGAGGACTACCCAGGCCTGGCGAAGACGCTGATCGCGCGGTCGTTCGCGCAGGTCGCCGACCTCGGCTTCTCCCGCATCCAGTTCACGCCGGACCTGATGCCCTCGGATGTGACGGGCTCCTCGATCTTCGACCAGCGCTCCGCGTCGTTCGAGTTCCGGCCCGGGCCGATCTTCGCCAACCTTCTCCTCGCCGACGAGATCAACCGCGCCCCACCGAAGACGCAGGCCGCCCTGCTGGAGGCGATGCAGGAGCGGCAGGTGACGACCGAGGGCCAGACGCGGCGGCTCGACCGGCCGTTCCTCGTGCTGGCCACGCAGAACCCGATCGAGTACGAGGGCACGTATCCCGCTGCCGGAAGCGCAGCTCGACCGCTTCCTGCTGCGGATGAGCGTCGGCTACCCGGAACGCGACGACGAGCTCGCCGTGCTCGACCGGCGGCGCGAACGCCGGACGGACGACGTCGAGCTGCGGACGGTGGTCGACGGCGAGACGCTGGTCGCGATGCAACAGGCGCTCGAGGACGTCCACGTCGCGCCGAGCGTCGGCTACTACATCGTCGACGTCGTCCGCGCGACGCGCGAGAGCCGCAGCGTCCAGGTCGGCGCGAGCCCGCGCGGCAGCCTCGCGATCCTCAAGCTCGCACGGGCGAACGCGGTGCTCGACGGCCGCGACTTCGTGGTTCCGGACGACGTCAAGGCGATCGCCGGCCCCGCGCTCGCTCACCGGCTCTCGCTCAAGCCCGAGCTCTGGGTGCAGCGCATCCGGCCGGAGGACGTCGTGCAGGAGCAGCTGGAGACGGTGCCGACGCCTCCGGCCGAGGACGTCCGCCGCGCCGGGTGACCCGGGCCGCCTCCCCCAAGCTCGGCGCCTATGCCACCCTCGGCGGCCTCGGGCTGCTCGCCGCCCTCGTCACGGGCCGGCCCGAGCTCGCCGCGATCGCACTTCCGTTCCTGGCGGTACTCGGGGCCGCGCTCGTCCTCGCCGCCGATCCGCGGGTCGAAGTCGAGAGCATGCTCGAGCGCGACCGCCTGCTCGAGGGCGACGAGGTCGGAGTCGAGCTCGGGCTGAGCGCGAAGCACACCGTCCTGCGGGCGGAGGTGCTGCTCGTCGTCCCGCCCGCGCTCTCCCTCGTCGAAGGCCGGAACCCGACCGCGACCTATGTGTCGGCGCGCAAGCCGGCGACGCTCGACCTGCGCCTGCGGCCCGAGCGCTGGGGTGTCTTCGACCTCCGCGACATCCACGTCCGCGCGCGCGACTTCTTCGGCATGTTCGTCTGGACGAGCCAGACCCAGGGACAGTCCCCCGACATGTCCCTACGGGTCTACCCGCGGCCGGAGGCGCTGCCTCACCTGCTCCGCCCGGCGGAGACCCAGCTCTTCAGCGGGGACGAGCTCTCCCGCCGCAAAGGGGAGGGAATCGAGTTCGCCGACCTGAGGCCGTTCGTGTTCGGCGACCGGATGCGACGCGTGAACTGGCGGGTCAGCGCTCGCCGCGGCGACCTCTGGGTGAACGAGCAGCACCCGGAGCGGAACGCCGACGTCGTGATCTTCCTCGACAGCTTCGCGGAGGCGCGCCGCGGAGCCCACGGGACGATCGAGCCGGCCGTTCGGGCGGCCTCCGCGCTCACCGAGCGGTACCTTCGCCGGCGCGACCGCGTCGGCCTCGTCTCCTTCGGCGGCACGCTCCGCTGGCTCCTCCCCGGGACGGGCGCGACACAGCTCTACCGCATCATCGACGCGCTGCTCGACACGAGGATCCTGCTCAGCTACGCGTGGAAGTCGATCGACATCGTCCCCGTGCGGACGCTGCCGCCGGAGGCGCTCGTGATCGCGATCACGCCGCTGCTCGACGAGCGCGCGGTCGGGGCGCTGCTCGATCTGCGCGCCCGCCGGTTCGACCTCGCGGTCGTCGAAGTCTCGCCCCTGCCGTTCGTCGAGCCGGGCCGCGGGCGGTCACGCGACGTCGCGTACCGGCTGTGGAGGCTCCAGCGCGACGCGTTGCGCGCCGAGTACGCCGCCGCGGGCGTGCCGGTCGCGGAGTGGCGCGACGGCGAGCCGCTCGCGGCACCGATCGAGGAGGTGACGGCATTCAGGCGCCACGCCAGGCTCGCGCGCGTCTGACGCTGACCGCGGCGACCGCGCTCGGCGCGGCCGCGCTCGCCGCCTACGCCGCCCTCGACGCCGAACGGCTCCGCGGCCTGCTCGGCGCCGGCGGCGCGGCCGCGACGGCAGCGCTCGCGATCGCCTGCGCCCTCCGGCGTCCGCGTCTCGCAGTCCTCGGACTGTTGCTCCTCGGCGCGGAGTACGCCGGGTTCTTCCTCGTCCGCGGCGGAACGGTCGACCAGCGCGCGCCGCTCTACGGGGCCGGCTTCCTCGTCGTCGCCGAGTTGGCGTTCACGGCGATGGAGCGCCGCGCGCCCGGGACCCGCGAGCTCGCCCTCTTCCGCGTGATCGTGATCGCCGCACTTGCGGTCGCGGCCGTAACCCTGGGGACGCTCGTGCTCGCGTTCGCGGCGATCCCGGCCGGCGGCGGAGTGGCGCTGCACGCTGTCGGAGTCGTCGCCGCGGTCGGACTCGTGCTCCTGCTCGGGCGGCTCGCCCTCCGCACCGTCGTGAGCGTCGCGGTCCTCGGCTCGGTCTCGCTCGACCGGATCGAGGGCGGGCCTCCGCGGATCGGGGGCGGGCCGTACTACTGCGCCCGCGGGCTGCGCGCCCTCGGCGTCCGCGCCGTGGTCGTCGCGAAGTGCGCCGCTCACGACCGGCCGCAGGTCCTGCCCCGGCTCACCGGACTCGGCTTTCCCGTTCACTGGCGCGACTCGACCGCGACCGCAGCCTTCACGATCGACTACGAGGGCGAGCACCGGCGGATGCTGGTCGACGCGATCGCCGATCCGTGGACTCCGGAGGAGGTGCAGGTCCGCGCGAGCTGGGTGCACGTCGCCCCGCTCTCGCGCAGCGACTTCCCGGCGGAGACCCTCGCCGCGCTCGCGCGGGGCCGGCGCGTCTCGTTCGACGGCCAGGGTCTCGTCCGGCCGGCACGTACGGGGCTGCTGGAGCCCGACGGCGCCTACGACCCGGAGGTTCTCCGCTTCGTGTCGATCCTGAAGATCGCCGACGACGAGGCGGCGATGCTCGTCGACGGCTACGACGAGCGCGCGCTGGCGAGGCTCGGCGTGCCAGAGATCGTGGTCACGCTCGGCTCGCGCGGCTGCATCGTCTACCACGATGGGGTCGCCGAACTCGTCCGCTCGCGGCGCGTCGAGGCCCGCGACCCGACCGGCGCGGGTGACGCGTTCGCGGCGACCTACCTCGCTGCCCGCAGCGCGGGCGCCGCGCCCACCGCCGCGGCCAGGCGAGCGGCCGCGCTCGTCGCCGACGTCCTGGCAGGACGCGCCTCGTGATCGCTCACGTGCAGACCGCGGACGGTCTCGCCGTCGTCGACCTCGAGGACGAGACGGTGCTCGAGCTCGACCCGGCCCGCACGATCGAGCCCGCCGAGCGGCCTCCGGTCTCGCTCCCACGGGTGGTGGACGCCGCCGCGGCCGGCTCGACCGTCGATCGCCGTCGTCGACGCGAAGCCGCCGCTGATGGTCTCGCACGACGCCGGCCGCACCTGGCGGGACGCCGGCCGCGGCCTGCCCGCCGGCCGCGCGGTCGCGATCTCCGCCGACGACCCCGACGTCGTGCTCTACGCCGCCCGGAACAGGCTCTATCTCTCGCGCGACGGAGGCCGGTTCTGGAGCAGTCTCGCGCTCGAGCTCCCGGAGATCCAGGGGCTGTCGCTCTAGAGCCTGAACTCGCCGCGCGCGACGATGACCGCCGACGCCGCCCACCTCGACCCGCTCGACCTGCTCCGCGCTTCCGTCCACGCGCGCGTAGAGCGTCGACGGCCGGCCGATCTCGACGCCCTGGGTGATCTCGATCTCGTCGCCGAAGGCGATCCGCCCGTGCCGCGCGACGTGGAGCGCGAGCGGCCCCGCGGCCGAGCCCGTCGCCGGGTCCTCTGCGATCGCACCGCCGGGCACGAACATCCGCGTCTTCCACCGGGCCCCCGAGCCTGCGATCGTGTTGACGCCGAGCAGCTCGTCGTCGTCGGCCAGCCGCCCGAGGTCGGGCTTCAGCGCCGCCACCTCCTCCTCGGAGCCCAGCGTGACGAACACGTGGTGCAGTCCGTTGTCGTACACCTCGACCGGGAGCTCGGAACGGGCGACGCCGAGTGCGGCGAGCAGGCCGGCCTCGTCCGCGTATGGCTCGACGGTCGGGATGGGCTGCTCCATCCGCCCGAAGACGATCCGAGCGCCTTCCCGCTCGAGCAGAACGGGCACGATCCCGCGCCCGGTCTCGAGCCTGATCACCTCGAGCTGGAGCGGCCCGCCGAGGACGAAGGCCGTGCCGAGCGTCGGGTGGCCTGCGAACGGCACCTCCACCTCGGGCGTGAAGATCCGGATCCGCGCGTGCGCGTCTCCCGACGCCGGGTAGACGAACACCGTCTCCGAGAAGTTGATCTCGCGCGCGAGCGGCTGCAGCCGAGACTCGTCGAGCTCGCGAGCGTCGGTGAAGACCGCCAGCTGGTTTCCGGCCAGCGGCGTGTCGGTGAAGACGTCGCAGACGACGTAGCGGAAGGCGGCCACGCGGCGAGTCTAGACACGGCAACACCCCCGCCCTAGTATCGGCTGCTCAGGGCCGAGATCCCGCCCGTCTGCCGTTTGGCGACGAAGAAGGGAGAGGGTCTTGCCCGAACCGCTGAGAGTGGAGGCCCCGACCGAGTACCTTGCCCACGCCCTGATCCAGCGCCTGTCGGCCTATCCGACGGAGCTGCAGGGCAGCCTCGAGGGCTTCGAAGTCCGCGTGTCGCTGGTCGGCAACGCCGACCGGTCGATTGTCGACGTCCTCGACCGGGTCGACGGCTGGTTGACCGAGTACGAGCTCAGCTCGGTGCGGATCCACCTGGACGATCGCGTCTACACCCTGACGCCCCCGGTCGCGGCCGAACGGTAGATTTGCGAGGCCGTTGCGCCTCTACCTCGTACGCCACGCGGAGGCCGCACCGGGCGAGCCCGACGACTTGCGCCCGTTGACGGCCGCCGGCCGGGAGACCGCACGGGCGCTGGGCGCCCGCCTCGCCGCCGACGGCGTCCGCGCCGATGCCGTGCTCTCCAGCCCCCTCCTCCGGGCGCGCGAGACCGCTGCCGAGCTCGGCCGCGCGCTGCGCTGCGAGCCCGAGGCCGACGAACGTCTCGCGCCCGGGGCGACCGTGGACGACCTCCGCGACGTCGTCGCGGCCCGTGGAGCCGCGGTGGTGGTCGTCGGCCACCAGCCGGACTGCGGCGAGATCGCGGCGGAGCTGAGCGGCGCGCCGCCGCCGGCGTTCCCGCCCGGCGGCCTCGCGGTGCTCGAGCTGTGACCGCCGGCTCGCCGGCGATCAGCGTCACCGGCCTGCACAAGTCGTACGGCGCCTACGAGGCGGTGCGGGGGATCGATTTCGAGATCGAGACCGGCGAGGTCTTCGGCCTGCTCGGGCCGAACGGCGCCGGCAAGACGACGACCGTCGAGATCCTCGAGGGCTACCGGACGCGCGACGGCGGGCAGGTCACCGTCCTTGGACAGGATCCCGCGCACGCCGGCCCAGACTGGCGGCAGCGAATCGGCGTCGTGCTCCAGTCCGGGGCCCTGTATCCGAATCTGACGGTGACCGAGCACCTCGAGCTCTTCGCCGGCTACTACGAGCGGCCGCGTGACGTCGGCCAGGTGATCGAGGTCGTCGGCCTGGCGGAGAAGCGCGACGCCAGAGTGCGAACGCTCTCGGGCGGACAGCAGCGGCGGCTCGATCTCGGCCTCGGCCTGATCGGCGACCCCGAGGTGCTCTTCCTCGACGAGCCCACGACCGGCTTCGACCCGGCGGCGCGCCGGGCGGCCTGGGACGTGATCCGCTCGCTCCGGACGCTCGGCAAGACGATCCTGCTGACGACCCACTACCTGGACGAGGCCGAGCAGCTCTCCGACCGGGTCGCCGTCCTGCGCGAGGGCGCGATCGTCGCGATCGGGCGGCCGGAGGAGCTGTCGGGCGCGGCGCCGGCGACCGAGATCCGCTACCGCCGCAACGGCGAGGAGATCCTGGTCTCCACCCACGAGCCGACGCGGGTGCTGCACGAGCTGACCGCGGAGGCGCTGGCACAGGGGCACGAGCTCGAGGGGCTCTCGGTCCGGCGCCCGTCGCTCGAGGAGGTCTACCTCGCGCTGACCGAGGAGACGCAGGAGTGAGCCTCTTCCTCCACCAGTTGCGGGGCGAGCAGCGCCTGTACTGGCGCAGCCGCGAGCTCGCCTTCTTCACCTTCCTCTTCCCGATCGTGCTCTTCATCCTGCTCGGCTCGGTCTACGGGAGCGACCGGATCAAGTCGGAGCACAACGTCAAGAGCTCCGCGTACCTGCTCGCCGGAGTGCTCGGGTACGGAGTCGCCTCCACCGCGTTCGCCGGGCTCGCGATCGTGATCGTCATCCGGCGCGAGAACGGGATCCTCAAGCGGCTACGCGCGACGCCGCTGCCGCCGGCCGTGTATCTCGCCGGGGTGATCGCCTCGACCGTGCTCGTCTTCGCGGTCGAGGCCGCGGCGCTGATCGTGCTGGGGCGGGTGATGTTCGACGTGCCCTTCCCGGAGCACTGGGCCTCGGTGATCCTGTCGCTCCTCCTCGGCGCGCTCTCGTTCGCGGCGCTGGGGATCGCGCTCACGGGCGCGATCCGCTCCGGCGAGGGCTCGTCCGCGGTGGTGAACGCGATCTACCTGCCGGCGGCTTTCCTCGCCGGCGCGTTCTGGTCGCCGCATGCCTTCCCGCGCTTCCTGGAGGTGATCGCGGAGATCCTGCCGCTCACGTACTTCATCCGGCTGATGCGCGACGTCGTGCTCCGCAACGAGACGATCTGGTCGAGCTGGGAATCGGCCGCGGTCGTCGCCGCGTGGGGGATCGGGGGCGTTATCCTCGCGACGCGGACGTTTCGCTGGTCACCACGGGAGGGTTAGGGGTTGTCCGAGGCGGGGCAGAGTAAGGAGATGAGCAGTCTGCTCGCATTCCCAGTGCGCGCGCCCGAGCAGCCGGGCCTCGAGATCCGCGTCAACTTCGGGATCTTCGCCGGCCGCGAGGCGACCCAGGCGGAGATCGAGGAGCTCGGCAGCGCCCTCCTGCCCGAGATCGGGACGGCCGAGATCTCCTCCGAGAACCGCTACGAGTTCGGCCCCGAGAGCGAGGCCGAGGTGCACCAGGTGCGGATCGAGGTTCCGAGCGGCAACGCTTCCGGTCGACGACTTCCAGGTCGGCGAGCTCGCCGGACGGCTGGTGACGATCGCAGAGCGCTGGGCGACCGGCTGCATCGCCGAACGCCACGCGGAGGTCAGCGAGCTGTAGCGGCCTTCTTGCGGCCGCGACCCGCACGCGCGGCGCGGATCGCGAAGCTCGTCATCGCCCGGCCCATCTTCTGCGCCTCGCCGACGACCTCGTCGAGGGCGGTCGCGAACCAGTCGACGTCCTCCTCCGTGATCGTCAGCGGCGGCAGGCCCTTGACGATGTTCACCTTGTGCCCGGCGACCTGGCTGAGGATCCGGTGGTCGGAGAACAGAGGCACGACGACGAGCTGGGCGAAGATCCCGGGCTGCATCCGCTCGAGCACGCGCCATGTCTTGCTCCCCGAGTCGGGCTCGCCGAACTCGATCGCCCACATCAGCCCGAGCCCGCGGACATCCTTCGCCACCTCGTACCGCTCGACCAGCTGCCGGGTGCGCTCGAGGAGAAGCTCGCCGAGGCGCCGTGACTCGTCGACCAGCTGCCGGTCGTCGAGCTCGCGCAGGGTCGCGAGGCCGGCAACGCTCGCGTAGTCGTTCGGCGCAAACGTCGAGCCGTGGCTGAACGCGTGCTCGAGCGAGTCGAAGACGGCGTCGTAGACCGCATCGCTCATCAGCAGCGCGCCGACGGGGACGTATCCGCCCGAGAGCGACTTCGCGACCGGCATCAGGTCGGGCTCGAGCCCCCAGTGCTCGGCCGCGAACATTCGGCCGGTGCGGCCGAAGCCGGTCTGCACCTCGTCGAGGCAGAAGAGCGTGCCGTAGCGCCGGCAGAGCTCCTGCGCACCGGCGAGGTAGCCGTCCGAGGGAAGGATCACGCCTTTGCCGAGGATCGGCTCGACGATGAAGATCGCGACGTCCTCGCGCTGGAGCTCGCGCTCGAGCGCGTCGAGATCGTCGAAGGGCACGCGCGCGATCGCGGGTAGGTACGGGCCGAAGCGGTCGGTGAACGCCGCCTCGCCGTTGACGGAGAGCGACCCGAGCGTGAGGCCGTGGAACGCATGCTCGACGCAGACGATCCGCTCGCGCTTCGTCGCCGCGCGGCCGAGCTTCAACGCCGCTTCGACCGCCTCGGCGCCGCTGTTCGTGAACAGCGCCTTGCCGATCGAGGCGGGCGCGCGGCGGACGAGCTCCTCGGCGAGGAGCGGCGTCACCGGCGAGACGCCCATCTGCGGTGCGTTCGGCGTCTGGAGCTCCATCGCCTCGGCCAGCCAGTCGCGGACACGCGGGTTGTTCCGCCCGACGTTGAACATTCCGAAGCCGCCGAGCCAGTCGAGGTACCGCTCGCCGTCAGCGTCGTAGAGGTAGGCGCCCTCGGTGCGCGCCCAGTCGCGGTCGAATCCGATCGTCCGCAATACCCGGACCATCTGCGGATTGACGTACTCGGCGTGCAGGTCAAGCGTCTCGCCCGACCGCGCCCGCAGCAGCTCCGCGAGCTCTCCCGACATGGCATTGACTGTACTCGTTAGCGTGAAGCGAGCCAGGGGACGAAGAGGCTCATGCTCGCGGAGCGCGCCTACCGGTGGCTACGGGCGATCCTCAAGATCGGAGCCATCTGCCCGGTCGCGCCGTGCTACCTCGAGCAGATTGCATACGCCGTCCACGACTCTGCGAACTGGAGCGTCACCGTCCACGCGCCCCGGGGGACCGGGCCGATGCCGACCGGGAAGGATGCGGTGACTTGATTGAGGGTGGGGCCGCCGAAGATGGGCATGTCGACGTTCGAGTAGCCGCCGGACACAACGTTCGGGAACCCGTCCGGGCAGGTTACGGTGCGCTGAGCCACGGCGGCGCCGCCTGTGGAGTCCACTCTGACGAGCTGACCGCTCAGCGACACAGGCCCAGTCGGCGCCGGTCGCGCCGGTCGGGCCGGCGGCGCCTGTCGGCCCCCGGAGACCGGTCGGGCCGGTCGGGCCGGTCGGGCCGGTCGGCCCCCGGAGACCGGTCGCTCCGGTCGCTCCGGTCGGGCCGGTCGGGCCGGTCGGGCCGGTCGGGCCTGTCGGCCCCCGGAGACCGGTGGGTCCGATCGCTCCGGTCGCGCCTGCTGGCACCCGTGGCGCCAGTCGCACCAGCTGCACCCGTGGCGCCAGTCGCACCAGCTACACCGGTCGGGCCGGTGGGGCCCGTCGGGCCCCGGAGACCGGTGGGTCCGGTCGGGCCGATCGGGCCGGTCGGGCCGGTCGGCCCCCGGAGACCGGTAGGTCCAGTCGCCCCTGTCACTCCAGTCGCCCCTGTCACTCCGGTCGCGCCTGCTGCACCCGTTGCACCAGTCGCACCAGCTACACCGGTCGGGCCGGTGGGGCCCGTCGGGCCCCGGAGCCCGCTAGCTCCGGTCGCCCCCGTCGCACCGGTCGGGCCGCTGGCGCCGGTCGGACCCCGAAGCCCGGTAGGTCCAATCGCCCCTGTCACTCCAGTCGCCCCTGTCACTCCGGTCGCGCCTGCCGCACCCGTTGCACCAGTCGCACCAGCTACACCGGTCGGGCCGGTGGGGCCCGTCGGGCCCCGGAGCCCGCTAGCTCCGGTCGCCCCCGTCGCACCGGTCGGGCCGCTGGCGCCGGTCGGACCCGAAGCCCGGTAGGTCCAGTCGCCCCCGTCACTCCAGTCGCCCCTGTCGACTCCGGTCGCGCCTGCCGCACCCGTTGCACCGGTCGCGCCCCGAGCACCCGTCGCCCCCCGGTCGCGCCCCGAGCACCCGTCGCCCCGGCTGCACCGGTCGGGCCGGTGGCGCCTGTCGCGCCGGAACCTGCGGGAGCCGTTGGGCCGGTCGGGCCAGTCGCGCCCGTCGTGCCTGGGGGACCTGTTGGGCCGGTCGGGCCGGGCGGGCCGGTCCCGCCGGTTGTGCCCCGCCCCCACCGCCGCCAAGGTTCCAGACAAGTTCCAGCTCGTCTTCCTTCGCGCAGCCCTGCGGATTCTTCCCGTCGGCCCACGGCAGATCGGTCGGAGAGACCTTGATCACCCGGACATCGCCGGTCACGAGACTGACGCACGTCCGGACCGTTCTTGCGTCGGTGACAGGCGCATTGCCTGCTCTCGCCATCGCGGGAGAGGCGAGCAGCCCAACGGCGCCGAGCGCTACTCCGAGAAGAGTTCTTCCCGGCGGCAGCCCCGGTAGGGTGGCTCTGCCCTTGCGTCTCTCCCGGAACGACACCGCAGGCCCCCGGAACGACACCGACGAGTGATAGAACGGCAAGCGGCGTCGAATGGCCGCGGGCCGCTTACGGGAGAGTAACCGTTCTTTCGCCGTCGCGCGATAGGCTCGGCGAAGCCGTTACGACCCGGAGGAGGCGCATGGCGAACGAGGTGGAGGTGCTGGTGCCGCGTGCGGACGTCGTCGGCAGCCTGCTGCGGCCCGAGTATCTGCGCGAGGCACGCGACGGCGCGCGGGGCGGCACGGTCGACGCGGGCGAGGTGCGCGCCGCGGAGGACCGGGCGGTGCTGGAGGCAATCGCGCTCCAGGAGAGCGCGGGGATCGAGGCGATCACCGACGGCGAGTACCGCCGCAACGGGTGGATCGCGCTGATCCCGATCTTCGAGGACCCGCTCTTCACCGCGCCCGTCAAGGGCTTCGAGTTCCTCGAGGCCGACTCCGGCTGGCGCGGGCTCTGGAAGACGAGCGACGGCGAGCCGGCCGACACGTCCGCTCTCGGACCCCTGGAGCCGTTCGTCACCCGCCGCCTGGAGGTCGACCGCGACATCGTCGGCGACGAGTTCACGTTCGTGAAGGCGAATGCCAACGCCCGCGCCAAGTACACGATCCCGGCGCCGAGCTGGCACCGGATCTACTGGCACCCGGAGCACTCGGCCGGCGCCTACCCCACCTCCGACGACTTCATCGCCGACGTCGCGCGCCTCCTGCGGGAGCACGTCATCGACCGCCTGGTCGAGCTCGGCTGCGACTACGTCCAGATCGACGCGCCCAACTACGCACAGTGGCACATCGATCCGGTCAACCGGGCGACGTTCGAAGAGCACGGCCACGACATGGCGCACGAGCTCGTCGCCGACGCGGAGTTCGACAGCATGGTCTTCGACGGCCTGACCGGGGTCACGCGCGCGATGCACATCTGCCGCGGCAACGCGCCCGGCGGCATGTGGGCAGCCGCCGGCGGGTACGAGGCGATCTCCAAGGACGTTTTCCCACGCCTGAAGAACGTCGACCGGCTGCTGCTCGAGTACGACAGCGACCGCGCGGGCACGTTCGCTCCCCTCGGCGACGTCCTCCCTCACCATCACGTCGTGCTCGGGCTCGTGACGACGAAGGACGGCACGCTCGAGGACCCGGAGGCAATCGTGGCCCGCATCGAGGAGGCGACCGAGTACGTTCCGCTCGACCGGCTCGCGCTCAGTCCGCAGTGCGGCTTCGCGTCCGGCGAGATCGCCCGCACGATGAGCCTCGAGGAGCAGGAGGCGAAGCTGCGGCTGGTCGGCGACGTCGCGCGCCGGGTCTGGAGCTAGTGGATTACGACATCGCCGTTCTCGGCGGCGGGCCGGCCGGGCTGACGGCGGGGCTGTTCGCCGCGCGCCAGGGCCGGAGCACCGTCCTGCTCGACCCGCTCGGGATGGGCGGCGCGATCCTGAACACCGAGCGGATCGAGGACTGGCCCGGCTCCCCCGAGGGGATCCCCGGCTTCGACTTCGGGCCTCGCCTCCAGGAGCAGGCGGTCGCCGCGGGCGCCACGGTCGAGCCGGCCGAGGCGACGAAAATCGAGCGCCGCGGCGCCGACTGGGCGGTCCAGACCGACGGCCGCGAGCTCGCCGCCGGAGCGCTGATCGTCGCCACAGGGACGAGGCCGCGGCTGCTCGACGTCCCGGGCGAGACGGAGCTCGCCGGCAAGGGGATCAGCCACTGCGCGAGCTGCGACGGGCCGCTCTTCCGCGGCTCGGAGGTGGCGATGGTCGGCGGGGGCGACTCCGCGCTCCTCGAGACGCTGGAGCTCGGCGGCCATGACGTCCGGGTCGTGCTGATCAACGAGGGGGATGCGTTCACCGGGCAAGAGACGTATGCCCGGCGGGTGGCCGAGAGCGCCCACGTCGAGGTCCGGCACCGGACCGTCGTCGAGGAGATCCTCGGGGACGGCCGCGTCGACGGCGTCCGCGTGCGCGACCTCGCGAGCGACGAGTCGTCGACGGTCGCAGTCGCGGCCGTCTTCGTGCATGCTGGCCGCGTCCCGAACACCGAGCTCCTCGCCGGCGTCGTCGCGCTCGACGAGCGCGGCTGCGTCGCGACGGACACGTGGATGCGGACCGAGCTACCCGGGCTGTTCGCAGCCGGCGACGTTCGCGCCGACTCGGCCGGCCAGGCGGTCAGCGCCGCAGGCGACGGCGCAACCGCGGCGATCGCCGCGCACCGGTACCTCGCGAGCCGCTAGCGCCAGAACTCCTGCGCCTGGGCTTTCCCCGAGCGTCGCATCGCCTCGACCTCCAGCCGGCCGGCGGGCGCCTCCTCGTCGGGGAGAGAGGCGAGCACCTCGTCGAAGGTCTCCTGCAGCTCCTCGCGGAACTCCGGGTGCGTGAGGACGTAGAAGTCGCCGCGCCGGATCGCCCGTAGCGTCTTCTCGCCGACCTCGTCACCCGACATGCCGTGGGTATGGACCTGCGGCAGGATCGCCATGAAGTCGGCGTCGGCGGGCGTGACGTCGGTCGAGAGCTCGGTCGGCCGCACCTCGTCGCTCTTGTAGATCTTGCTCTCGACGAGCCCGGGGCAGACGACCGAGACGCCGATCCCATGCTGGGGCAGGCTGTAGCGCAGCGCCTCGCTGATCCCGCGCACGCCGAACTTTGCGGCCGTGTAGATGCCGGCGCCCGGCCCGGCGAGGAACGACGCCATCGACGCGGTGTTGACGACGTGGCCACCCTCCCCGTGCGCCTTGATCCGGGGCACGAAGGTGACGACGCCGTTGATCACGCCGCCGAGGTTCACGCCGAGTACCCAGTCCCAGTCCTGGTAGGTGGCCGAGGTGATGTCGTTGAAGAGGTTGATCCCGGCGTTGTTGCAGATCACGTGCACCTTCCCGAAGACGCGCTCGGCCTCGTCGGCGGCCGCAGCCATCCCGGCGCGGTCGGTGACGTCGACCCTAACGGGGTGGACATCCCCGCCCTCCAGCGATGCCATCGCCTCGTCCAGGTGCTCCTGCCGGATGTCCGCGATCACGACCTTCATCCCTGCGCCTGAGAAGGCCTTTGCCATCCCGAGGCCGACCCCGCTCGCACCACCGGTGATGAAAGCGACTTTGCCCTCGACGTCCTGCATCGGCCCTAGCGCCACGCGTCGACGGAGACGGTCGGGCCCGGCATGCTGCGGAACTTCGCCCGCATCGGCGAGCCCATGAAGATGCTGAAGTGGCCGTTCGTCTGGCCGCCGGCGACGACGACGTTGATCCGATTCGTCTCGAAGATCGGGATCAGCTCCTCCGGCGGCGCCTTGCTGTAGCTCGCGAACGGCTCGATTCCGGCCTCGACCACCTCGCGGATCATGTTCAGCATGATGTGGTCCCAGTAGCGGCCGGCCGGGATCCGCGCGTTCTCGTGGACCCACTCGGCGAGCTTTTCCTTGGTGTCGAAGCCGCGCTCGACGAACTCGCGGGCGACGATCGGGTCGAGGACGAACGTCACGCCCATCGACGGCTCGAGCCCGACGAGCATCGCCTTCAGCTTCTCCTCCCAGTAGGTGCGCAGATGCTCGGACCAGACGTTCCCCCACACGTAGAAGACCGTGACCGCGCTCTCCTCGGGCCCGAACCCGTACTGGACGTGGTAGGGCTCCCACGGGCTCGCCTCCTCGTTCTCGGCGAACGTGTTGCAGTTGTAGGAGAAGTTGTTGCCCTGCGAGCCGTTGTAGGTGAGGCCCGGCACGGAACCGCCCTGGAGGTTCTGGGAGAGCAGGCCGAACGCGCGGCCGATCGCCGAGTTGGCGTAGTTGTACGGTCCGAGCGCGCCGATCCCGCAGTTCATTCCGATCTCGTTCCGGATCGGGCCGTTGACGACGATCATGTTGCCCATCGAGGACATGCTCGACTGACGGCCGGTGTCGCCGGTCGACGCGAGGGCGAGGATCACCGGGAAGTGCTCCGGCGCCGCGCCCGCCATCACCGCGTTCACCGCCACCTTCTCGACCGTCGACTCCCAGTACTCCATTCCGATCGTCGGCCGATGCTTGCCGACGAACTCGTCCGGCGAGCGGCTCGTCCCGGCCAGCATCGCCTCCACGCGCTCCTCCGTCGGCAGCACGATCGGCAGATAGTCGGTCCAGTGGTTCTCGCGGAAGAGCTCGTGCAGGTTCTCCTCGGTGTCCGGCTCGACCAGCCGGGGCGTCGAGCGGTCCCAGCCGCTCCCGCGCAGGTCCTCGTCCGAGAGCGGGCGGGTGAGCAGGTCGAAGACCCGAGCCATGAACGGCCCGCCGTGGATGGGGTCGTCGCCCTCGACGTACGCGCGCAGCACGGCCGCCGGCTGGTTGAACATCGGCACTGGGACGAAGGCCTGCCGCCCGTTCGGCATCCCCTTCGCCCTCGCCACGGACGCGACGAGCGGCGCGAACACCCTCACGTGCAAGGCGACGGTCGGAATCCCGTGCTCCGCCTCCATCTCGATCATGTGGCCGGAGACCTCCGGCGCGCAGCCCGGTCAGGTGCCGACGCCGATGATCGCGGCGTCCCCCTCCGCCGAGATCCGCCCGTACAGCTCCGGGTCGGGTTGATGCTGGTCCCGCATCCGCACGACCTCCGTCCGGATGCCGGGCTCGTGCTCCTCGAACCAACCGTGCAGCTGGCGCATGAAGTTGTCGGAGTTCTCGAAGCCGACGTCGACGAGGAACACGCGCTTCCCCTGCAGCGTCTCGAGCGCGGGTGCCATTCCGCGGGCGTCGACCCGTGGCGGGTAGCCCTCCGGATTGAGGACGGTCAGCTTCGTTCCGACCGCGGTCGCCATCAGCGCCAGGGATCGATCGGCGCCACGAGCGGCAGGGTCGGATCGGACCGGAACGCGGGGGGCATCTGCGCTCCCTGGAAGATACTGAAGTGCCCGTTCGTCTCGCCCCCGGCGACGACGACGTTCACGCCGAAGGGCTGGAAGAGCGGGATCAGCTCGTCGGGCTCGGCCCTGGCGAGGCTCGCCCAGGGCTCGACGCCGCCCTCGACGAGCTCGTGGACCATGTTCAGCATGATGTGGTCCCAGTAGCGGCGTGCGGGAATCCGCACGTTCTCGAAGACCCACTGGGCGATCTTCTCCCGCGAGTCGAGGCCCTGGTCGCAGAACTCGCGCGCGACGATCGGGTCGAGCACGAACAGCGCTCCTTCGAGCGGCTCGAGCCCGGACATCATCGCCTTCAGCTTCTCGGGCCAGTACGTGCGCAGGTGCTCCGACCAGACGCTGCCCCACACGTAGAAGACCGTGACCGTGCTCTCGTCGGGCGGGTGGCCGCGATCGACGTGGAACGGGCGGAACGGGCTGCGCTCCTCGTTCTCGGCGAAGGTGCAGCAGTTGTAGGAGAGGTTGCAGCCCTGCGAGCCGCCGTAGGAGACTCCGGGCACCGAGCCGCCCTGGAGGTTCTGGGAGGCGAGCCCGAACGCGCGGCCGATCGCGGAGTTGGCGTAGTTGTACGGGCCCATCGCGCCGATTCCCGAGTTCATCCCGATCTCGCTCCGGATCGGCCCGTTGACGACGACCATGCTCCCCATCGAGGACATGCTGCTCTGGCGGCCGGTGTCGCCGCTCGCGCACGCGGCCAGGATCACCGGGAAGTGCTCCGGCGCCGCGCCCGCCATCACCGCGTTCACCGCCACCTTCTCCACCGTCGACTGCCAGAGCTCCATGCCGATCGTGGGGCGGTGCTTCCCGACCACCTCGTCCGGCGCCCGGCTCGTCCCCGCCAGCATCGCCTCGACCCGCTCCTCGGTCGGCAGCACGATCGGCAGATAGTCCGTCCAGTGGCTGTCGCGGAATAGCTGCTGGAGGTTCTCCTCCGTGTCCGGCTCGAGCAGCCGCGGGGTCGAGCGATCCCAGCCCGCGCCTCGCAGGTCCTCGTCCGCGAGCGGGCGGGTGAGCAGGTCGAACACGCGCCGCATGAACGGCCCGCCGTGGACCGCGTCGTCCCCCTCGACGTAGCCGCGCACCACCGCCGGCGGCTGATTGAACATCGGCGCCGGGACGAACGCCTGCCGCGCGCGGGGCATCCCGTTCGTGCGCGCGGTGCTGTCGACGAGGCGGGCGAACACGTGCACGTGGACCGCCACCGTCGGCACCCCGTACTTCGACTCCAGGTCGATCATGTGGCCGGAGACCTCCGGCGCGCAGCCCGGTCAGGTGCCGACGCCGATGATCGCCGCGTCCCCCTCCGCCGCGATCCGCTCGCACAGCTCCGGATCGGGTTGGTGCTGGTCGCGCCAGCGCACCACCTCCGTCCGGATGCCCGGCTCGTGCTCCTCGAGCCAGCCGTGCAACTGCTTGACGAACTGATCCGAGTTCTCGAACCCGACGTCGATCAGGAACAGGTTCTTCCCCTGAAGGGTCTCGAGCGCCGGGGCCATCCCACGCGCGTCGACCTTGGGCGGGTAGCCCTCCGGGTTCAGGACCGCGAGCTTGGGCTGGGTCTTCGTCGCGACGCTCATGCGTTACTCCTTCCCGCCGGCGGCACTCGCCTCGCCGACCGGCACCTGCTGCTCACCGAGGTAGCTTGCCGTAAGGAGCTGGCGGTCCGCGCGCAGCACCTCGGCCCTGTCCTGCAGGACGATCTGCGCCGTGCGAGAGCACGTACCCACGGTCGGCGACCTCGAGCGCGAGCTGCACGTGCTGCTCGACCAGCAGGACGGCACAGCCGGTGCTCTGCGCGTGCTCGCGCACGACCGGGAGCAAGACCTCGACGATCACCGGCGCAAGCCCGAGGCTGAGCTCGTCGAGGAGGAGCAGCCGCGGCTTGCGGGCGAGCGCGCGGCCGACGGCCAGCATCTGCTGCTCGCCGCCCGAGAGCAGGCCGGCGCGCCTCGACTTCAGCTCCCGGAGCAGCGGGAAGTGCTCGAACGCGATCTCCTCGTCGATGTGCCCGCTGCGCCGGGCGAGACGGAAGTGCTCGGCGACGGTCAGCCCGAAGAAGATGCCGCGACCCTCGGGCACGTGCGCGATCCCCCGCCGCGCCCGCCCGGTCGGGGAGACACGCCTGAGATCTTCGCCGTCGAAGGTGATCCGGCCCTGCATCGGGCGGACGATCCCGGAAATCACTCTCAGCGTCGTCGTCTTGCCGGCCCCGTTCGGGCCCAGCAGCGCAACCACCTCGCCCGCCCCGACCGTCAGGTCGAGGTCGCGGACGACGGCCGCCTGGTCGTAGCCGGCCGTCAGGCCCTCGAGCGCCAGGACAGGTCGCTCATGCCGGGAGCCGATCTCCGCCTCGATCTCGGCGGCGGCGCTGCCGAGATACGCCTCGACCACCCGCGGGTCGCGGCGCACAGCCTCGGGCGTGCCCTGCGGCGATCACCTTTCCGAACTCGAGCACGACCACGTAGTCGGAGATCGAGAGCACGAGCCCCATGTCGTGGTCGACGAGCAGCATGGCCTGGCCCGCGAGGGCCACCTCCTTGAGGCGGCGCCCGAGCTCCTCGCTCTCGTGCGAGTCGAGCCCGGCCGCGGGTTCGTCCAGGCAGAGGAGCCGCGGCTGCGCCGCAAGTGTTCGGGCGACCCCGACCAGCTTCCGCTGCCCCTGCGTGAGGTCGGAAGGCATCTCGTTCACCTGCGCCTCGAGGCCCAGCAGCGACAGCGCCTCCTCGACGGCGTCGGTCGAGGCGACCGGTCGCGAGAGGACCTCCTTCACCGTCGACCAGGTAGACGGCCGGTACGAGGCGACAGCGAGGTTCTCGCCCACGGTCAGGTCGTCGAAGAGCTCGATGGATTGCCACGTCCGCGCCAGTCCCCGTCGCGCGCGAACGTGCGCGCGGAGGCCGTCCAGCGCCTCCCCGTCGAGCTCGACGCTGCCGCGGTAGGGCACGAAGCCCGAGATCGCGTCGATGAAGGTCGTCTTCCCCGCCCCGTTCGGGCCGATCAGGCCGACGAGCTGACCCGCGCCGACCTCGAGGTCGACGTCGTCGACCGCCCGCAGCCCGCCGAACGAGACGGAGATTCCCTTGGCGGCGAGAACGGCGGTCACGGCGCCTCCTTTCCCGCCGCGCGGGAGAGACGCGGCATGAACCGGCGCGACGGCGCCGGTCCGGCGGCCCGCCGCTTCTTCTTCTGCTGCTGCTTCTTCCAGCCCGTGCCGGCAATTCCCTCGGGGTTGACGATCAGCGTGATGATCAGCGCGAAGCCGCCGACGAGCAACGCCCAGTTTCCCGATAGGCCGAGCCATTTGTCGAAGGCGTGAGGGAAGAGCCCCTCGGTCGCGCCGATCCCGGCGATCACGGCGCCGGAGACCATCGTGATGCCGCCGAAGTAGGCAAACGCGATCAGGCCCGAGCGCCGCGACCGCTCCGAAGCGGCTGTAGCTGACCGAGCCGAAGTTGTACGCGTACAGCGCCCCGGCCATCCCGGCGACGAAGGCCGCGATGCCGAAGCCGACGAGCTTCGTGTTCCGGATGTTGATACCGGCCGCCGCCGCCGCGCGCTCGTTGGAGCGGACGGCGAGCATCCGTTGACCGAGGCTCGAGCGCCGAACGTTCGCGACCAGCAGGCCGAGCAGGATCGTCGCGCCGAGAACGAGGAAGCCGAAAACGGGGCTGGGCAATCCGCCGGTCACCCCCCTGAAGGACGAATCGGGGCTCAGGTTGAGACCGCCGAGATGCGGCTGGGCGACAGGTGAGCCCTGGTCGCCACCTCCCCAGCGCGAGTTCAAGAAACCGAACTGCTCGAGCGCGACGGCGGCCGCGAGCGTGACCACCGCGAGGCTCACGCCTCTCACCCGCAGAGCCGAGACGGCGATCAGCAATCCGACGATCGTCGCGACCGAGGCCCCGATCAGGAGGGAAATGGGGAACTTCGCCCAGACGCCGCCGACGTCGGTCGTCAGGTGAGACATGGTGAAGCCGGCGACACCGGCGAGCGCGAGCTGCACCACGGAGATCTGTCCGACGAAGCCGACGATGACGACCAGAGAGAGACAGATGACGACGCCCAGCATCGAGTTGATCAGCGCCTGGCGAAAGTCGTACGGGAAGAAGATCAGCGCGGCGACGCCGGCAACCGCCATCAAACCGGCCGGCCTGAGCAGTCGGTCGGGCCGGGGCACCACCGGAAGCCGCTTCTCGACGAGCTCTCCGCGGCCGGGCAGGTTGGCCCCACGCAGGAAGAGGGCCAGGACGATGACGAGAAACACGAACAGCTCAGCCACGCCCCGGAGCGGGGCACCCCCGCGATCCGTCGGGAACCAGCTCTGGGTCCCCCAGTAGACGAGCAGCGACTCCATCATGCCGATTCCGAGGCCGGCGAAACACGCGATGAAGAACGAGGTGAAGCCTGCCAGGAGCGCGGCGCCGAGAGCGGGGACGACCTGGAAGGAGAGCGTCTGTGCGTCCAGCGCGATCAGCGGCGCGACCAGGACGCCGAGCCCGGCCGCGACGACACTCGCCAGGCTCGTGTTCACGACCGCGAGCCGCGTGGGCGATAGGCCGACGAGCATCGCAGAGACCTCGTCCTCCGACGCCGCCCTGGTCGACAGGCCGAACGGTGTCCATCGATACAGGGCAGCCAGCACCGCCGCGACGATCACGACGATCCCCGCAAGCCAGAAGCGGTCGACCGGCACGACCCGGCCGAAGATCGTCACCGTGTCCGACGGCAGGATCGACGGCGCAGACTTCTGGCTGTTGCCGAAGATCACGATCATCCCGGCATCCAGCACGAGCAGGAGCCCCAGGGACGCGGCCAGCTTGGCAAGCGGTGCCGTGTTGCGGAGCGGGGTGAAGATCGTGAGCTCGATCAGGACGCCGAGGCCGGCCATGCTCACGAGCATCAGGAGAAACGCCGGCGTGGACGAGAGGTGGAAGCCGAAGAAGCCGGTCTTGAACGCCCAGAACAGGTAGGCACCGGTCATCGCGATCGCGCCGGTGGCGACGTTGATGACGCCCGAGCCGCGGTAGATGAGGACGACGCCGAGCGCGATGCTCGCGATCAGCGCGCCCGCGCCAAGCCCCAGCGCGGCAAAGAGGACGACGTTCTCCACTCGTTCCTACTCTCTCACGGGGTCTCGTGGGCCCGGCGTACGCCGGGCCCACGATCCATCGGTCCGGGGTATTACTGCCCCGGAGGACTCAGCCAGGTAGAAGCCGCCTTCCACAGGCCCTTGCCCGTGTAGTTGTAGAACTGCGTCTGGTTGCCGCATGTCGCCGGCTCCGCGGGCGAGATCTTCCCGCAGGCGACATTGGGCGCGCCCAGGATCAGCGGGCCCCGGAAGGCCTTGAACCCTGCGATCATGGTCGCCGCGCTGAGCTTGGCGAACGGGATCGAGTTGGCGATCTTCACCGTTGCGAGCAGCTCCTCCCAGGCACCCTCCGCGAAGACCCACAGCATGTCGTTGACAGTCGTGCCGTACTGCAGGCCCTTCTTGAGGTAGAGCCTGGACTGCGGGCCCGGCAGGTTCACGAGGGTCTGAGCGATGCCGTAGGTCCACTTCGGCAGGTCGCCGCCTGCATAGGCCGCCTTGGGGATGAAGGTGCAGAGCGGCGTCGAGAGCACCGGCTTCGTGTAGTGGATCTGGTCCAGGGCCCGCGCGAAGGGCACACAGTCCGTGAAGCCCAGGGCCGGAATGATCATGTCGGACGAGCTCGCCTGGGTAGCCGGCCCCAGCAGGTCGGTCGCAAGCTGCGGCGTGGCGATCATCGTCACCTTGACTCCGACCTTCTGCATCGCCGTTCTGAGGGAGAACGCCGCCGTGTCCGCGCCGGGCTGGTTCGGGTACACGATCGTCACCGTCTTCACTTTCGGCAGGAATCGCTTCGTAAACGTCCCGAACGGCCCAAGCACGCTCGTCTGGCTGCCGTTGAGGAAGAAAGCGTTCTTGGCCTTCGTATCGATTGGGGGAGAGCCGACGACGCCGATGTACGCCTTCGTTCCCTTGACGGTCGCGTAGATCGACGCGTTGCCGACAAAGACCCCGCCGGTGAGGATCAGCTTCACGGCCCGGTCGTTCACCATCTGCTGGCCGCACCTCACGCCTTCCTCCTCGGCCTGGGCGATGAAGCACTCGTTCAACTTCACCGGGTGGCCGTGGATGCCGCCGAGCTCGTTGTTGACCATCCTCACGCCTGCCTCGACGACGCGGGTCGACTGCGGGAAGTTGAAGTTCGGCGGACCGCCCTGGCCGTTGATCCAGCCAAGGACGACCGGCGACAGCTTCGGGTTCGCCTTGCCCTTGCCCCCGGCATAGAGCTGGTAATTCAGAACCTGCGCGGGCGGCAGAGCGTTGGACGTCGTGGTCGACGCCGTGGCGACAGCTGTGACAACGGCCCCGACCAGCGTGATCAGGGCGAGAGCGGCGAGCGCGAGCCGCCGCCGGGCGGACTGCGTGATCCTGCGTGGGCGCAAGGGTCCCTCCTTTGCCTCCGTCGTTGCGCCCTCTGGAAGAGCCCGAGCGTCCGGCCGATCGCACCCGGGTCGCGGACCCCTCCACAAGGCCGCTCCGCGGTTCGACGTACAGTGCGGCGACCCTAAACGGGCCGCGTTCGAGCTGTCAATGTCGTGTTCCGTTTATTGGGACGGCTGGGACAAAGCCGCGGCGCGGACGGCGCCCCTGACGAAGTTGTCCGCGTTGGCGCCGCCGGCGAGCGGGATGATGTCGCCGGAGACGTACGAGGCGTCGTCGCTGAGCAGGAAGGCGACGAGCCCGCCTGCCTCCTCGGGCGTCCCGAAGCGCCCGAGCGGGATCGCGGCGCCCTCGAGGACCCGCTGGGCCGCCGCAGCGTTCTCCTCGCCGATCGCACGCGTGAAGTCGTCCCAGAGCGGGGTCATGATCATCCCCGGCGCGACGCAGTTGACCCGTACGCCGAGCGGCGCGCCGGCGAGCGCGGCGCAGCGCGTCAGGCCGATCACGGCGTGCTTCGCGGCCGTATACGGGACGAGGGCGTCGCTGCCCTGCAGCCCGGCCATCGACGAGGTGGTCACGATCGCCCCACCGCTTCCCTGCGCTTCGAACTGCCGGAGCGCGGCGCGCAGGCCGAGGAAGACGCTGGTCAGGTCGACCGCGATCGTCCGGTCCCAGTCCTCGGTCGTCACGTCCGCGAAGGGCGCGAACGAGCCCGAGATCGCGGCGTTCAGGTGGTAGAGGTCGATGCGTCCGAAGCGCTCCAGCGCATCGCTCGTGTAGTGCTCGACGCCTTCTTCGACGGAGACGTCCGCCTCGACGGCGATCGCGGATTCCCCGAGGGAGCCGGCCACCGCCCGCGCCTGCTCGCCCTGGATGTCGACGACGACGACGCTCGCACCCTCCTCGGCGAGCCGCCGCGCAACGCCTTCCCCGATGCCTCCGGCTGCGCCGGTGACGACCGCGACCTTGCCGGCGAGCCCTTTCAGCGCCATCTCGCGCCAAGCCTACTGGGAGGCGCACCGCCGAGTACAGTGCCCCCGTGACGACCGCCCTCGAACGCATCGGCCGCATCGGTGTCTGGAGCTCGGGCGTGGCTAACCTGCCCGCCGAGGAGCTGCGCAAGGCGCTACCCGAGGTCGAGGCGCTCGGTTACTCCGCGATCTGGGTCGGCGAGGCGTTCTCGCGGGAGAACCTCTCGGCCTCCGCGCTCGCCCTCGGCTGGACACAGGACCTCGTCGTCGCGACTGGGATCACGAACGTCTACGCCCGCGATCCCTCGGCGACGCGCGCGGGCGCCAACACCCTCGGCGAGGCGTACCCCGGCCGCTTCGTGCTCGGCCTCGGCTGCAGTCACCAGCATGCGGTCGAGCTTCGCGGCCAGACGTACGGCCCGCCACTCACGACCATGCGCGAGTACCTGGACGCGATGGACACGGCGCTCTACCACGGCCCCGAGCCGCCGGACCGTGTGCCGGTCGTGCTCGCCGCGCTCGGGCCGAAGATGCTCGACCTCGCCCGCGACCGCACGGACGGCGCGCACCCGTACTTTGTCCCGGTCGAGCACACCGCACAGGCGAGGGAGCGGCTCGGCGCGGGAAAGCTGCTCGCTCCCGAGCAGGCGGTGATCCTCACCGACGACGAATCGCACGCGCGCGAGCTGATCCGCGAGCACGTCGCCTTCTACATGACTGCGCCGAACTACCGGAACAACATGCTCCGGCTCGGGTTCGACGAGGCCGATCTCGACAACGGCGGCAGCGAACGGCTCCAGGACGCGGTCGTCGCCTGGGGCGACGAGGACGCGATCCGCGAGCGAGTGAAGGCCCACCTCGACGCGGGTGCCGATCACGTCTGCATCCAGACGCTTCCGTCGGGCGAGCTCGACCTCGACGCGCTGCGCCGGCTTGCGCCGGCCCTGCTCGAGCTCTAGCCGCGCCTGAGCGCAGCGAGCGGAACACCCAGCAAGCAAACGAGCTCGCGCAGGCGGGTGGCGAGCGAGGCACGCTCGTCGGTCGTCGCGACCACGACGCTGCGGCCTGATCCCGCCAGCACCGCACGGAGCAGCGCCCCGGCACGGCGCGCATGCCAGCTCGACGTGACCAACAGCACCTCCTTTGCGCCCAGCCTCGCGGGCGAGCGCGGCGGCAGCGGCGACGTTTCCGAGCGTCGAGCGCGCATCGCCGTCGACGTACAACCGAGCGCACGAGCCCCGCCACGATTGCGACATCAGCTCGGCCTCCGCCGTCGCATCCGCGTGCCTCGCCCAGCCCGTGAGCAGGACGACGTCGTCCGGCGCAGCCTCCCGCTCCGCCAGCCTCAGCCGCCGCTCGCAGATCGGGTGCAGCCCCGTCTCGCGGCCGTCGGAATAGCCGCAGACGGCGACCACGCGCGTCATCGCCGGCGGAGCCGCCGCCAGACGCCGTACATGACGAGCGTGCCGGCCACAGTGGCGACGAGCTGAACCGCCTTCCCGCCGCGCAGCTTCGACTCGCCGCTCGCGCGCTCGCGCATGTCCACGGGCACCTCGACCACGACCAGCCCGGCCTCCTCGAGGCGGAGCAGCGACTCGACCTCCGGCGCTCCGCTCTCGTACGGCTCCGCGAGGATCGGCATCGCCCGCGAGTTGACCGCGTACATCCCGCTCGTCGCGTCCAGGAAGGGCCGGCCCAGCGCAGCTTTCATCCCCCGCCGCAGCAGGGCGGTCCCGAACCGACGGCTCGCGCTCGGCGCATAGCGGTACTCCGCGTACCCGGACCCCGAGGCAAAGCGCGAGCCGACCGCGACGTCCGCCTGCTCCGCCTTGACGATCTCGAGGAGCCGCGCGAGCTCGGCCACCGGGTGCTGTCCGTCGGCGTCCACGCGGCCCGCGAAGGCGTAGCCGTGCTCCCCGGCGTACGCATACCCGGCCGCGATCCCGGCCCGCAGACCGCGGTTCTCGCCGAAGGAGAGCACCTCCGCCCCGTGCCCGCGCGCGATCTCGGCGGTTCCGTCGGTCGAGCCGTCGTCGACGACCAGCACGTCGGCGTCGGGCAGCCCGGCCCGCAGCTCGTCGAGCACCGCAGGCAGGTTCTGCTCCTCGTTCCAGGCCGGGATGAAGACGATCGTGCCCGGCATGCGATCAGCCGAGCCCGAGCAGGCGGGCCGCGTTCTCCTTCAGCACCAGCGGGCGCACCTCGTCCTTGAACGGCGCCTCCGCGAAGTCGGCCAGCCACCGCTCCGGCGTGATCAGCGGGAAGTCGGACCCGAACAGCACCTTGTTCTTCAGCTGGGTGTTCGCGTACTGGACGAGCTGCGGCGGGAAGTACTTCGGCGACCACCCCGAGAGGTCGATCCACACGTTTTCCTTGTGCAGACAGATCGAGATCGCCTCGTCCTGCCACGGGAACGACGGGTGCGCGAGCACGATCTGGAGCTCCGGGAAATCGGCGGCGACGTCGTCCAGGCACATCGGGTTCGAGTACTTGAGCCGCAACCCGCCGCCGCCCGGCACGCCGGTCCCGATCCCGCTGTGCCCGGAATGGAAGAGCGCCGGCACGCCTGCCTCGGCGATCACCTCGTACAGCGGGTAGACCGCGCGGTCGTCCGGGAAGAACGCCTGGAGGTTCGGGTGGAACTTGAACCCGCGCGCGCCGGCCGCCGCCAGCGCGCGGGCCCGCTCGACCGCGTCCGGCCGCGCCGGATCCACGCTGACGAACGGGATGACCACGTCCGGGTTCTTTGCGGCGGCGTCGAGGATCTCCTCGTTCGGGATCGGGGGGATCCCGCTCTTCGACTCCCAGTCGACGGTGAACAGGACACAGGCCAGCCCGCGCTCGCGGTAATACGCCGCGACGTCGTCGACGGTCGGCAACGGCTCGTCGCTCTTGAAGTACCGCTTGGCGGCGTCGCGGAGCACGGGCGGCATCGGGTCGTGGCCGTCCCGCGTGCTCTCCGTGTGGACGTGGACGTCGATGGCCTGAACTGCGGCGAGATCGATCATGGCGGCGAGACCGTACCGAGCCCGTCCTGGAGCGCGGCGCCCCACCCGAGCAAGTCCCACTCGGCGCCGGGGGCGCCGACCAGCGACACGCTCACCGGCAGGCCGCTGCGGCTTCCGACCCCTGAGGGGAGCGCGACCACCGGGAAGCCCGTCCAGTCCCAGTAGTACGTCAACGAGAGATCGTCGAGGTCGCCGTACGGCTCCTCGTAGCCTCGACCGCGGATGGGGGCGACGATCGGCAGGGTCGGCTCGACGATCGCGTCGAGCCGGTGCTCGGCGAGCCAGTCGCGCCAGACGGCGCCGTCCTCCCTGCGCCCGTCCTGGCTCGCCACGTACTCCTCGGCGGTCATCGCCCGCTCCACGGCGTGCTCGAGCCGTGCGCGGTTCGAGTAGCGGTATTCGCCCCAGCGGCCGTCGAACCGCCGGTGCCACACCAGCCACTCGGTGAGGACGAGGTCGAAGAACTCGGCGAGCACGTCGAGCCGGACCACTGGGAGGCGGCGGATCGATCCGCTCGCCGGGAAGCGCGGCGAGGGCGCGCTCGAAGCCCTCGGCCACGTCGGGGTCGAGGTCGGCGATCCGCGGGGAGACGGTCCAGCGGTCGAAGCGGTCGGCGCGCGGGCGGCGCATCGATGCCGGCCATCGCGGCCAGCAGCGGCTCGCAGTCGCGCACTGCGCGAGTCATCGGCCCTGGGTGGTCGAATGTCGGCGCCAGCGGGACGATGCCGCGCTGCGAGACGAGCCCGTGCGTCGGCTTGATCGTCGACGTCCCGCACTCCGACGAGGGGATCCGGAGCGAGCCTGCCGTGTCGGTACCGGTCGCCGCCGCCACCTGCCGCGATGCGAGCGCCGCGCTCGACCCGCCGCTCGAGCCGCCAGCCGACCGCTCGAGCGCCCACGGATTGCCGACCTGGTCGGTCGTCCCGCCGCAGGCGAACTCGTGCGTGTGCAGGTGGCCGAGGAGCACCATCCCCTCCGCGCGCAGTCTCGCCCAGACGTCGCAGTCCCGCTCGGGCACGTCGGCCAGCACCGGGCTCGATGCGGTCAGCGGCTTCCCTGCGACCGCGTAGAGATCCTTCAACCCGACCGGCACGCCGCACAGCAGCGGAGCCTCGCCGCGGGCGAGCCGCTCGTCGGCCGCAGCGGCGGCGGCGCGCGCGTCGTCCTCGTACACGCGCACCCAGGCGTTGATCGAGGCGGGGTCGCCGTCGTGGCTGTGAGTGCCGTCCCGCTCTGCGATCCGGTCGAGGCAGGCTTCCGTGAGTTCCCGGGAGGACAGCTGACGGCTGGCGAGGGCGGCCGCCGCATCGATCACGCCGAGGTCGGCGGGGTTCACGACGCGTGGTATACACGGCCGGTGGCCCGGCTCGTCCGCGACGCAACCTTCGACCTCTTCCGCCGCCGCGGACTGACGACGATGTTCGCCAATCCGGGCTCGACCGAGGTCCCGTTCCTGACCGGACTGCCCGACGACCTGCGCTTCGTCCTCGGCCTGCACGAGGGCACGGTGGTCGGGATGGCGAGCGGCTACGCGATCGCCCGGGGCGAGCCGGCGCTGGTCCTGCTGCACACGACGGCTGGGCTCGGCACGGGCGTGAGCGGCCTTGCGACCGCGCGTGTCAACCGCGCCCCGCTGGTCGTCGTCGTCGGCCAGCAGGACCGGCGGCACCTCGCCTACGAGCCGTTCCTGGCCGGCCGCCTGGACGGGCTGGCGGGCACATACCCCGTGTCGGTCGAGACCCCGGCCGCCGCGCACGACGTGCCGGCCGCGATCGAGCGCGCCTACCACTCGGCCGCGACGCGCCGGGGACCGGCCCTCGTGATCGTGCCGATGGGCGACTGGCGCGAGCCCGCCGACGAGGAGCGCGAGCCCGCCGCCGCCGGAGGCCCGGTGCTGCGCGCGGGCGGCACCGACCCCGAGACGGTGGACGCCCTCGCCTCCTTCCTCGCCGCCGCCGAGCGGCCGGCGCTCGTCGTCGGCGCCGGCGCGGACGACCCGGCGACGTGGGCGGCGCTCGTCGAGCTCGCCGAGAAGCTCCGCGCGCCCGTCTTCCAGGAGGCGTTCGGCGGGCGGGCAGGCTTCCCGCAGGATCACCCTGCCTACCAGGGAGTGCTCTCCTCCGACCGCGCCCGGCTTCGGGGCCAGCTCGCCCCCTACGACGCGGTGCTCGTCGTGGGCGCTCCGGCCTTCCGGCAGACCGGTTTCGTCGCGGGGCGATTCACCGAGCCCGGGCACGCGGATCGCCGTCGTGGGCGACGACCCGGACGAGGTGCACCGCAGCCCGGCGGAGCTGAGCGTGCTCGCCCCGATCGCGCCCGTGATCGGGGAGCTGGCCGCCGCCGTCCCCCAGCGAGAGACTCCGCCGCCCGATCCGCGCGCGGCCCCGGCCGCCCCGGCCCCGCCCGCCGCCGGCGAGCCGCTGACCGCGAGCCATGTCCTCGCCGCGCTGGCCGAGCGCCTGCCGCGGAACGCGGTCGTGATCGAGGAGGCGCCCGTCGACCGGCCGGACATCCACGAACGCCTCCCTGCCCGCGAGCCGCTCGGCTACCTGAGCGCCGCGCAGGGCGGGCTCGGCTTCGCCCTCCCCGCCGCGGCCGGGGTGAAGATGGCGCTTCCCGACCGGCCGGTCGTCGCCGTCGCCGGCGACGGGTCGGCGCTCTACGGCGTCCATGCCGGCTGGAGCGCCGTCCAGTACGGCGTCGGCCCGCTCTGGGTCGTGCTCTCGAACGGGGGCTACGTGGTCATGGACCGGCTCGCGGAGAAGGCGGGCGGAGGCGCGGGGCCGTGGCCGGGGTTCGGCGACGTCGAGGTGGCGGCGATCGCGCGCGGCTTCGGCTGCCCGGCGCAGCGCATCACGACGCACGGCGAGCTGATCGGCCGCGCTCGACGAGGCGGTGCCCTGCGCTGGCACGAGAGCACGACGCCGCTGCTCCTCGACGTCGTCGTCGCACCGACGCCCGACCTTCACGCCCGTGACGGAACGACGTATCCCGGCATCCGGAACGGCGTCTTGCATACGCGCCGCTGATCGTGTTGGATCGCTCAAGGTGGCATCCCGCTCGGACTCCCTGCGAGATGCCTTTGAAAGCCAGCTTCAGCGACTGCTGAACCAAAAGAAGGAGGAGGGATGATGCAACGGAGGGCACGGTTCGCCGCAGTCCCCGTGGCACTGATCTCACCGCGGTGACGATCGCGATCGTCGCGGCCACCGGCTCGACGGCGACGAAGGTCGGCACCGGCTCCGCCGCCGCGGCAAGTGCGGACTCGGCAACGGCAAGAAGGCCACGGGCGCGCCGATCAAGCTCGGCGGGATCGACGATGCTGATCCCGGGCGTCGACTTCACCACGATCGGCAAGGTCGCCAAGGCGTACTTCGACTGCGTCAACGACAACGGCGGCATCCACGGCCGTCCGATCAAGTACACCCTCTACAGCGAGCAGCTGAACCCGGCCCAGGAGGCCGCACTCGCTCGGAAGCTGATCCAGAGCGACAAGGTCGTCGGCGTCGTCGGCAACACGAGCTTCGCCGAGTGCGGGACGAACTGGAAGTACTACAAGAGCAAGGGCTACGTCGTCATCGGCGCCGGCGTCCAGGCCGAGTGCTACTCGCACCCCGTCGTTCGCCGAGGTCAACTCGGGCCCGCGCTACTGCAATGTCGGCGCCGTCGCAGGCGCTAGTCAAGGCGGGCATCAAGAAGCTCGCGATCGCCTCACCGAGACACCATCTCCGCATACGCGGACGGCGGGGCCGGCGAATCTCGGCAAGGCGGCGCGGCATCCCGGTCAAGATCTTCCCGACCCACCTGCCGGTCACGGATGCGACCTCGCAGCTCCTCCAGATGTACCAGTTCGCCGGCGAAGGCGGCGGCATCCTGCTCGACTTCACGCCGGACACGGCGCCGGCGTTCATGAAGGCCGCGATCGACAACGACCTCGTCGTCAAGGTCAAGTGGGGCTCGTCGACGCCGATCGCGAACACGTTCGATGTCGAGCCAGTTCCCGCAGGCCTTCGACGGCCACCTCTGGATCAACAAGAGTTCTCGAACGTCGACCCGTAGGTCGGCCCAGACTCGGCTCTGATGTTCCAGATCCTGTCGAAGTACGCCACCAGATCGCCCCACAGGCGTTCGCGCAGATGGGCTTCCTGGCCGGGAAGTTCGCCATCAACGCCCTGCTCAGCATCAAGGGCCCGATCACCGCGAGGTCCTACAACGCGCCGTGGTCGCACTGAAGAACCAGAAGTCGGACATCCTCTGCAAGCCGTTCTACGTCGGGAAGCTCCCGTTCCACATCCCGAACAACACGAACATCATCGTCGACTACAAGAACAGGACGTCGTCGTGAAGGACAGGCTGCACCAACTTCGCGCCCGTCGACGCGGCGATCGCGCAGACTCGCGCGTTCGAGAAGAAGTTCAAGCTGAACACCGGCTAGGAGATAGACGAACGACGGTATGACGATCAGGGTGCCCGGAGGCTCCGTATGACGCAGACGCTGGGCTTCGCCATCTTCGGCGTCGACTGGCAGCTGCTGAAGCCGTTCATCGTCATCGGCCTGGCGTTCGGCGGCGTGTATGCGCTGCAGGGCGTCGGGCTGGTGGTGCTGTACCGGGCGACGGGGGTGCTGAACATCGCGTTCGGCGCCATCGGAGCCGCCGGCGCCCTGATCGCCTACTACCTCGTCCAGCACACGAGCTGGCCGCACTGGCTCGCGTACACGATCTGCGTGCTCTTCGGCGGGGTCCTCAACCTCGCGTACGGCATGGTCTTCGGCCCCGCCTTCGCACGCCGCGATCCGCTCGTGAAGATGATGGGAACGCTCGGGCTCGCGCTGATCCTGCTCGGGCTGATGGCCTGGCGGGCTCCGGCCGGCGGCGCCTTCGCCCGGTTCCTGCCGCTGCCGAGCTCGACGCACCACTACGACGATCCTCAAGACCTCGGTCAGCCTGACCCAGATCATCGCGATCGGGCTTGCCTTCGCGATCACCGCCGGCGTGAGCCGTCTTCCTCCGCGTGACGAAGCTCGGCACGGCGATGCGGGCGATGGCGAACGACCGAGAGATCGACGGCGATGCTCGGCGTCCCGGTGCGCCGGGTCGAGGCGGCGGCCTGGTTCGGCTCCGGGCTCTTCTGCGGGATGGCCGGGCTGATCCTCCCCGACCTGCTCACCTCGCTGGACTACTCCGCCCTCACCTTCCTCGTTATCGCTTCGCTCGCCGCCGCGCTGATCGGCCGGCTGCGGTCGCTCTGGTGGACGCTCTTCGGCGGCCTCGCCGTCGGCGTGTCCGCGTCGGTGCTCGCCCCGATGGCGGCGTCGGATCTCGGTTCTGGCGCGAGATCTCGAAGTACCGCGAAGCGGCGCCGTTCGTGCTCGCGATCATCGCGCTGCTCTACCTGTCGCGCCGCCGCGTCGTCTCGATCTCGCGGACCGACCACGTAGCGCGTGAGCACGACTCCGGCAGCCGAGCGGGGAGACCGCTGCCACGCTCCAGGCCGTGCGCAACGTCGACCGGGGGCTCCTCGTGCGGGCGGTCGTGATCGCGGCGGCTGCTCGCGTTCGTCATCTTCGCGATCCCCGCCTTCGTCGGGGCCGACTGGATCACGACCTTCACGAGCGTGGCGATCTACTCGGTCGCCGCCGCCGGCTTCGGCCTCCTCTACGGCCGGGTCGGGATGATCTCGCTCGGCCAGGTCGCGCTGTTGACGATCGGCATCTGGGTCGGCACCCGGCTGTCGTACGAGACCGGGCTTCCGTTCCCGATCCTGCTCCTCGCCGCCGGCGGCATCACGTGCGTGATCGGCGTCCTCGTCGGCCTGCCCGCCCTACGGCTCTCCGGCCTCTACTTCGCGCTGATCACGCTGATGTTCGCCGGCGCGATCACGGTCGTCATCTCCGTCGATCGACTTCCCGAACGGCGGCGGCGGCTTCACCGGTCGTTCTCTGACCGGCGCGCTGACGACCGAGACGCCGCCGGTCCGCAGGCCCTCCTGGGCGGGGAGCGACACCGCGTATTACCGCTACACGGTGATCGTCTGCACGATCCTCTTCCTGCTCGCGCTCGTCCACATCTCCGTGAAACCCGGCCGCGCCTGGGCCTCGATCCGCGAGAGCGAGCCGGCGGCGCTGGCGGCGGGCGTGAACATCACGCTCTACAAGCTGTGGGCCTTCGCGCTCGCGTCCTTCATGACCGGGGTCGCCGGCTGCCTCCTCGCCGCACAGGTCGGCGTCCCGCGCGCGATCACCTTCCAGACCCAGGACTCGCTGACGCTGGCGGCGACGGCGCTGATCGGCGGGATCTTCAGCCTCTGGGGTGCGGTCATCGCCGGGGCCTTCAATCAGCTGCTCCCGTTCCTGTTCCAGGCGCAGTGGGGCGTGAACGCCAACTTCCTGCTCACCGTCTTCGGCGCCGGGCTGCTCCAGGTGCTGCTGACCGCGCCCGGCGGCCTGATCGAGCAGTTCCCGAAGGACATGGCCAACCTCGGGCGCCTGATCACCCGGAAGGTGCCGCGTGACCCGCCAGGCTGCGCTCGGGATCGGCAGCATCCTCGCGCTGATCCTCGGCATCGTCTTCCTCGTCACGACCTCGCCGCTCCTCGGCCTGCTGGTCGTCATCCTGTCCCCGATCCTCGCCGCCTTCATCCAGGACTGAGCCGTGCTCCAGATCGAAAACCTGACCGTCCGCTTCGGAGGCGTCACCCCGATCGACGGGGTCTCGCTCGTCTTCGAGAGCGGCACCTGCGGGCTGATCGGGCCGAACGGCGCCGGGAAGACGACGTTCTTCAACGTGCTGAGCGGATTCGTGAAGCCCGCGGCCGGCTCGGTCACGGCCTTCGGCGAGAACCTGCTGAAGATGGCCGACTACCGCCGTGCCCGCTGGGGCCTGCGCCGCACGTTCCAGACCGAGATGGCGATCGAGAAGCTGTCCGTCTACGACAACGTCGCGATGATCCACGAGCACTCGGGCGCGAAGCGGAGCTCACGACGCGCCGACGTCCTGGCGGCGATCGAGTTCGTCGGCCTCCAGGCCTCCCCGAAGTCGAAGGTGGGCGTCCTGGGCGCGCGCGAGCGGAGGCTCGTCGAGGTCGCCCGAGCCGTCGTCGGCGCAACCGCGCCTCGTCCTGCTCGACGAGCCCGCGGCCGGCCTCCCGGAGGAGGAGACCGGCCACCTCGGCGAGGTGATCCAGAAGATCCCCGGCGAGTTCGGCGCCCTGACCATCCTCGTCGACCACGACATGAGCCTGGTCTCGGCTTGCTGCGGGACGACCGCGGTGATCGACTTCGGCAAGCTGATCGCGTCCGGCCCGACCGCGGAGGTGCTGCGCGACGAGCACGTGATGCGGGCCTACCTCGGCACGGAGGAGAAGATCTGAGCGAGACGCTGAAGATCGAGGGGCTGACGGTCTCGCGCGGGGGCCACCCGGTCCTGCACGGGATCTCGCTCGAGATCGCGCCCGGCGCGGTGACGACCCTGCTCGGCCCGAACGGCGCCGGCAAGTCGACGATGGTGCTCGCGGTCGGCGGCGTCCTGCGCCCGAGCGCCGGCGCCGTCACGCTGAACGGAACGGCGCTCACCCGCCTGCGGCCGGAGCAGATCCGGGCGGCGGGAGTCGCGATCGTGCCGGAGGGCCGCCGCCTCCTCTCGGAGCTGACGGTCGAGGACAACATGCGCGTCGCGACGTATGCGCTCTCGCGGGACGACGCGAAGAAGGGGATCGAGTACGCGCTCGAGCTCTTCCCCCTCCTGGAGACGCGGTGGGACGCCGTCGCCCGCACGCTCTCCGGCGGCGAGCAGCAGATGGTCGTGCTCGCGCAGGCGCTCGTCTCGCGGCCGAAGTTCATGCTGGTCGACGAGCTGTCCCTGGGCCTCGCGCCGGTCGTCGTCCAGCGCCTGATGCCGGCGCTGGAGAGTGCCGCCGCGGACGGGGTCGGGGTGCTGCTGATCGAGCAGTTCGTGCACGTGGCGCTCGCGCTCGCCGAGAGCGCCTACGTGATCGAAGGCGGGCGGATCGTCCATCACGGCACGGCGCAGGAGCTGCGCGAGCACCCCGAGCGCCTGCACTCCGCCTACCTGCTGCGCGAGCGTCGCGACGCCGCGGAGCTGCTCGAAGATGCCGACTGACGAGGCGGCGATCCGGCGGGTCGTCGAGAACTGGGTCGTCTGGCGCGACGCGGGCGACTGGGAGCGGTTCCGGACGGTCTGGCACGACGACGGGCGGATGATGGCGACCTGGTTCCAGGGGAGCTGCGACGACTTCATCCAGGCCAGCCGCGAGGCGTTCGAGCGCGGCGCGCGGATCCTCCATTTCCTGGGCGGGATGTCGGTCGAGGTGTCGTACGCGCGCGCGGTCTCGCAGGTCAAGATGACGATCACCCAGCGCGCGCCGGTCGAGGGCGTCGAGTGCGACGTCGTCTGCACCGGCCGCTTCTACGACTTCCTCGAGCGGCGGGACGGCCGGTGGGGGATCGTCCTGCGCCAGCCGATCTACGAATCCGACCGGATCATCCCGGTCGACCCGTCCGCGGCGCCGAAGCTCGACCGGGCGCTGCTGGACTCGTTCCCGGTCGGGTACCGGCATCTCGCGTACCTCCAGACCGGCCTCGGGTTCGAGGTGAAGCGCGACATGCCGGGCCTGACCGGGCCCGAGGTCGAGGCGCTCTACGCGAGCGGGAAGCGATGGCTCTCGGGAGAGAATCTCGACCGATGAAGGTTCTCGACGAGCAGCGGGCCGTCGCCCTGGAGGCGCTCTGCGAGCTGATCGTGCCGGGGTCGGCGCGGGTCGGGCCGGTGGTCTACATCGACGCGCTCCTCGACCGGATGCCGCCGCCGGTGCAGGACATCGCGCTCGCGTCGATCGACGCCCTGACGCCGGCCTCGGCCGAGACGCTCGCGGCGAACGAGCGCACGCCGGAGTTCGCCTTCGTCCGCGCCCTTGCGATCGAGGCCTTCTACTCCGACTTCGTCGAGCTGGGCCGCGACGTGGAAGGCGCCTGGGCGGAGATCGGCTTCGACCCGCCGGCCGCGCGGCGCCTGCGCAAGGACTGGTCTTACCTGGGGATCGCATGAAGGACCGCTTCGACGTGATCGTGGTGGGGTCGGGCGCCGGCGGCGGCGTCGTCGCCGGCGAGCTCGCCGAGCGCGGCCAGCGACGTCCTGCTGCTCGAGGCCGGCCCGCACCTGACCGCCGTCGACTTCGACCGCTGGGAGGCGAAGGCGACGCACGAGTTCTGGTGGCCGATCCGCTTCGGCTTCCTCCCGGACGGCGACGTCGTCGCGTTCCTCGCCGGCCGGTGCGTCGGCGGGACGACGACGATCAACACGAAGGTGGCGCTGCGGGCCCACGAGAAGGACGTGGCGAAGTGGCATCCGGAGACCGGGTCTGACGAGCGACGGCTCGGCGCCGTTCTCGCTCGCCGAGCTGGAGCCGTACTACGAGCGGGTCGAGCGGCGCCTGGGCGTGCGCGAGCGCAGCGACTGGCAGCCCTGCGTGCACACGATCGAGGCGGGGTTCCGCGCGCTCGGCTACGAGCTCGAAGCCGTCACCTCGTACACCGACGGCAACTGCATGCACTGCGGCTCGTGCCTCCAGGGCTGCCCGACGAACGCCGGCAAGTCGACCGGGAACACCTACATCGCCGACGCCTGGGCGCGCGGCCTGCTCGAACTCCGGCGCGAACTCGCACGTCGACCGGGTGGTGATCGAGGGCGGCCGCGCGACCGGAGTCGAGGTCGGCGGCGAGACCGTCCACGCCGACACGGTCGTGGTCGCCGGCGGCGCGCTGAACACCCCGCAGATCCTCAGGCGTTCGGGCCTCGACGCGCCGGCGATCGGGAAGTTCCTCGGGCTCCACCCCGTCCGCCTCGTCTACGGACTGTTCGACGAGCCGCAGGACGCGCACATCACCTACCCGATCTCCTCGCACTTCATGGGGCACCAGCACGACGAGGACGGCGGCTTCGTGATCGAGGCCTCCACGATCCAGGACCCGATCGCGTTCGCGACCACGCTCCGCGACGAGCACGGCCCGATGTGGGGGCCGCGCCTCACCGACGCCGTGCGGAAGTTCCGCCACTGGAACGGCGTGCTGGCGATGGTGAACGACGAGAACACCGCGTCCGTGGTCGTCGACGAGAACGGCCACGAGCGCTTCGACCTCGCCTTCAACGAGCGCGAGCTCGGCCGGCTGGACGCGGCCCTCGAGTTCAGCAAGCAGGTGCTCCGAGGCCGCGGGCGCGCGGGAGATCTGCTGGACGGGCATCGCCTCGACGCACGTCCAGGGGTCCTGCCGGATGGGCGACGACCCCGAGCGCTCCGCCACCGACCGCAACGGCAAGGTGCACGGCGTCGAGGGCCTCTACGTCGGCGACAGCTCGCTGATCCCGCGCACGCTCTCGGTCAACCCTTCGCTGACGATCATGGCCCTCGCGACCCGGCTCGCCGACCATCTCGCCGCATGAGAGCCGCGCTCCTCGCCGAGTACCACCAACCGCTCGAGCTGATCGAGCGTCCTGAGCCGGAGCCCGTCGCTCCGCGTGACGTCGTCGTGAAGATCGGCGGCGCCGGCGTCTGCGCGACCGACCTGCACGCGCAGGAAGGCCTGATGGAGCCGGCGGGCCTGAAGCCGCCGGTCGTCCTCGGACACGAGAACGCGGGCTGGGTGCACGCGGTCGGCGACGACGTGACCACCGCCGCGCCCGGCGACGCAGTCCTGGTCTATCCCGCGTACAGCTGCGGCCTCTGCGTCGCGTGCCGCCGCGGCATCGACATGCACTGCGAGCGCCACCAGTTCACCGGCCTGACGCGCGACGGCGGTTTCGCCGACTACGTGCTCGTCGACGAGCGCTCGCTGATCAAGCTGCCGCCCGGGATCGAGCCCGCCGCGGTCGCCCCGCATTCCGACGCCGGCATCACCGCCTACCACGCGATCAAGAAGCTCCTCCCGCGCCTCGCCCCCGGAACGACCTCGGTCGTGATCGGCGTCGGCGGCGTCGGGCACATCGCGCTCCAGCTGTTGAAGGTGCTCGGCGGCGGCGCGGTGATCGGGATCGACACCGACGCGCGGCGGCGGATGCTGGCGAAGGAGTTCGGCGCGGACGAGGTGCTCACCGACGCCGCCGACGTCCGCGAGGCGACGAACGGCGCCGGCGCGGACGTCGTGGTCGACCTGGTGGCGACCGACGCGACCCACGCCGCCGGCGTGGAGATGCTCGCCCGCGGCGGCCTCTACTCGACGATCGGCTACGGCGGCGTGATCACGGTGCCGTCGGTGGCGATGGTCGTCGGCGAGACGGCGATCGCCGGCAACCTCGTCGGCAGCTGGATCGACCTCTGGGAGCTGCTCCAGCTCCACGCGAGCGGCGACGTGAAGCTGCGCACCGAGACCCACCCGCTCGAAGCCGTCAACGACGTGCTCGACGCGCTGCGCGACGGCGAGATCACCGGGCGCGCGGTGCTCGTCCCATGAGCATCCAGGAGCGGCTCTTCGACGTCCGCGGCGTCCGCGCGATCGTCACCGGCGCCGCCTCCGGCCTCGGCTTCGCGATGGCGGAGGTGCTCGCCGATTGCGGCGCGCACGTCACGCTCGCGGACGTCGACGCGGAGCGCCTCGAGTCCGTGACGGCGGGGCTCGGCGGCGCCGCCCGCTCCTTCGTCGCCGACGTCTCGGACGAGGAGCAGGTGCGCGCGCTGGTCGACGACGTCGTCGCCGCCGAGGGCGGGCTCGACGTCGTCTTCGCGAACGCCGGGATCGCGTCGGTGCCGGGGTTCGGGGTCGAGGACGGCCAGACCCTCGACACGGTCGAGCCGGCCGACTGGGATCGCGTGCTCGGGATCAACCTGAGCGGGGTGCTGTTCACGATGAAGCACGCGGCCGCGGTGATGAAGCGCCAGGGCTCGGGACGGATCGTCGTCACGTCCTCCGCGGCGGGCCTCAAGCCCGAGCCGGCCGTCTGTTACGGCTACGCCGCGAGCAAGGCGGCCGTCCTGAACATCGTCCGGCACGCGGCGCTCGAGCTCGCCCCGCACGGCGTGCTCGTGAACGCGATCTGCCCCGGCCCGTTCAAGGGCACCCGGATCGGCGGCGGCGTGACCGAGAGCCCGACGCCCGAGCTGGAGCGGATGTGGTCGAAGACGGTGCCGCTCGGCCGCATGGCGGAGCCCGAGGAGCTGAAGGGCCTCGTGCTCCTGCTCGCCTCGCCGGCGTCGAGCTTCATGACCGGCGGCGCCTACCTGATCGACGGCGGCACGCTCGTGCAGGCCGGCTGATGGCTGACCCAGGGCGAGGCGATCTGGCGGCCGCCCGCCGACTGGCGGGAGAGCACCGTGGCCGGCCGCTACCTCACCTGGCTCGACCGCGGGTTCGCCGACTACGACGAGCTCCACCGCTGGTCGGTCACGGACCTGGAGGGATTCTGGGCGTCGCTCTGGGACTGGTTCGGGATCCGCGCGCACGTGCCGTACCAGCGGGTGCTCGGCTCGCGCGAGATGCCCGGCGCCGAGTGGTTCCCGGGCGCGCGGCTGAACTACGCCGAGCACATGCTCGGCCGCGACGAGGACACGGACGCCGTCGCGGTCGTCGCGTACTCGCAGACGCGCGAACCGTTCGAGCTCACCTTCGGCGACCTCCGCGAGCAGGTCGCACGCGCGCGGGCCGGGCTCCAGCGGCTCGGGATCGGGCCGGGCGACCGCGTCGTCGCCTACCTGCCGAACATCCCCGAGACGCTCGTCGCCTTCCTCGCCGCCGCGAGCCTCGGCGCGATCTGGGCGACGTGCCCGCCGGAGTTCGGCGTGCGCAGCGTGATCGACCGGCTCGGCCAGCTGGCGACCGAAGCTCCTGCTCACCGTCGGCGGCTACCGCTGGGGCGACAAGCTCGTCCAGCGGCACGAGCAGGTCGCCGAGATCCGCAGCCGGCTGTCGAGCATCGAGACCGTCGTCGAGGTCCCCTATGCCGGGGAGCGGATCCCCGACTCGACGTCGTGGGACGAGCTGATGGCCGAGGAGGCGCCGCTCGAGTTCGCCTCGCTGCCGTTCGACCACCCGCTCTACGTCCTCTTCTCGTCGGGCACGACCGGCCTGCCGAAGGCGATCGTCCACGGCCACGGCGGGATGCTGATCGAGCACATGAAGAACCACGGCCTCGGCTGGGACGTCCAGCCGGGCGACCGCCTGCTCTGGTTCACGACGACGGCCTGGATGATGTGGAACGCGCTCGTCTCGACGCTGCTCCTGCGCGCCTCGATCGTGATGATCGACGGCAATCCGGGCTACCCCGACCTCGGTTTCCAGTGGCGGCTGGCCGAGGAGACGCGGCCGACGATGATGGGCGCGAGCCCGGCCTTCGCCCTCGCGTGCCGCAAGGCCGGGATCGAGCCGGGGCGGCGCTACGACCTGTCGTCGCTGAAGTCGGTCGGGGTCGCGGGGTCACCGCTGCCGGTGGACGGCTTCGAGTGGTTCTACGAGCAGCTCGACCCGAGCGTGCTGCTGATCAACGGCAGCGGCGGCACCGACGTCTGCACCGGGATCGTCCAGGGCAACCCGCTGATCCCGGTCTACGCGGGCGAGATCGCCGGCCGCTGCCTCGCGGTGGACACCGCCTCGTTCGACCCCGACGGCCGCGAGGTCGTCGGCGAGCTCGGCGAGCTCGTGATCCGGCAGCCGATGCCCTCGATGGCGGTCAGCTTCTGGAACGACCCCGACGGTGCGCGCTACCGGGCGGCGTACTTCGACGTCTACCCCGGGATCTGGCGCCACGGCGACTGGATCATGTTCACCGAGCGCGGCAGCTCCGTGATCACGGGCCGCTCGGACGCGACGCTGAACCGCGGCGGCGTCCGCCTCGGGACGAGCGAGTTCTACTCCGTGCTCGAGGAGCTGGACGAGGTCCTCGACGCGCTCGTCGTCCACCTGGAGGAGGCGGACGAGCTGATCCTGTTCGTCGTCCTGCGCGAAGGACTGGAGCTCGACGACGCGATGCGGAAGCGGATCGCCGGCGCGCTGCGCGACTCGCTCTCCCCGCGCCACACGCCCGACACGATCGTCGCGCTGCCGGTGATCCCGCAGACGCTGACCGGCAAGAAGCTCGAGCTGCCGGTCAAGCGCATCCTCACCGGCGTCCCGGCGGCCGAGGTCGTCAGCCCCGATGCGCTGGCGAACCCGGCCTCGATCGAGCCGGTCGTCGCCTACGCGGCGACGCGCGCGCCTCATGCCTCGGGTGAGTGATTCGCCGTGCCATCCGCTCGCCCAGATGGGGGATTCTCGGCAGAAACTAGGTTCTGGCTCGCCGAGATTCGGGGCGCGAAATCTATGTCTACCTGCGTCAAACGGCCATTCGCGGTCTTGCTCGGCGTCGACCGATACGGCTGATCAAGACGCGCACAACGAAAGGGGGCATGAAGATGCTGTCCAGACTCGCGAAAGCCAAACCCGAAGAGCGGAGACGCGCCTACTCGCCGACCTTGCCCGGCTCGATCGGCTGCAGGCGCCATCGCCGATCGAGCGCCTCGAGGCCGCCCTGGGCAACGAAAGACTGAGCCAGCTGCTTCTCCTGATTGCGCTCTGGCCTGAAGAGGAAGATCGTCTCGTCCGCCCTCTCTCTGCAACCCGGGCGGCCTGATCGCACCGATTTGGTATTAGAGATGTCGTGACGAACCCGTCCGAGTTGATCGACGAGCGGATCAGGGAGCTGGACGACTGGCGCGGCGAGACGCTCGCCAGGATCCGTGCGCTGATCAAGGAAGCCGACCCGGACGTGGTCGAGGAGTGGAAGTGGAGGGGGACTCCCACCTGGTACCACGACGGGATCATCTGCACCGGCGAGACCTACAAGAGCGTGGTGAAGACGACCTTCGCCAAGGGCGCGTCGCTGGCAGACCCTTCGGGCCTGTTCAACTCGAGCCTGGAAGGCAACGTCAGGCGCGCGATCGACTTCCGCGAAGGCGAAGAGATCGACGAGCAGGCGTTCAAGGCGCTCGTTCGCGCCGCGGTCGACCTGAATACGGCCTAGGGCCGGCTTGCCGAGGATCAGGTCCGAGGCCTTCTCGGCGATCATCAGCGTCGGCGCGTGCGTGTTCCCGCGCGTGATCGTCGGCATCACCGACGCATCCACGACCCGCAGCCCCTCGACGCCGTAGACCCGTAGCTCGGGGTCGACGACCGCGCCGATCGAGCACGTCGAGGTCGGGTGGTAGACGGTCTGGCACGAGCGCGTAACCCAGTCGAAGATGTCCTCGTCCGAGTCCGAGTCGGGGACGCTGAGCGGCTCGCGCGCGATGGCCTCCAGCGCCGGCTGCCGGGCGATCTCGAGCGCGATCCGCACGCCCGCGAGCACCGCCGCACGGTCCTCGTCGGTGGTCAGGAAGTTGCAGAGCACCGTCGGCTTCGAGCCCGGCATCGGCGTGCGCAGGCCGACCTTGCCGCGCGAGGTCGGCTTGATGATCACCGGGCCGAACGCGTAGCCGTTGTCGGGCGGCGGCGAGAGGCCCTCGTCGAAGAACGGCGCGGCGGCAAAGTGGAACTCGACGTCCGGCGCCGGCACGTCCGGGCGCGAGCGGAAGAAGCCGCCCGCCTCCGGGTAGTTCGAGGTCAGCGGCCCCCGGCCCTCGCTCTCGAGCAGCGCGAAGTTCTCGGGCGTGAAGATCCCGTGCAGTCCCGGCTGGTCGGTGAGGAAGTTGACGTTGACCATGGCGTGGTCCTGGAGGTTGTGGCCGACGGGCAGGTCCTGGAGCACCGGGATCCCGAACGGCTCCAGCTGGTCGCGCGGGCCGATGCCCGAGAGCATCAGCAGCACGGGCGACTGGTAGGCGCCGGCGGAGACGATCACCTCGCGCTCGGCGCGCACGGTCTCGCGGACGCCGTCCTTCACGAGCTGGACGCCGACGGCGCGGTTGCCCTCGAACTCGATCCGCTCGACGAAGACGCCGGAGGTGACCTCGAGGTTCGGCCGGTCCTCGGCCGGGTGGAGGAACGCGTCGGCGGCGCTGCACCGCAGGCCGTTTCTCTGCGTGAGCTGGAACCGCGACACGCCCTCGGGCCGATCGACGTTCAGGTCGTCGATCAGCTCGTAGCCCGCCTGCACCGCCGCCTCGAGCTGGGCTTCGATCAGCGGGCTCATGGAGCGGCTGTCGGAGACGGCGAGCGGTCCGCCGACGCCGTGGAACTCGTTCTCGCCGCGCTCGTTGTCCTCGGAGCGCTTGAAGTACGGGAGCACCTCGTCGTAGCTCCACCCCGTCGCGCCGCCGGCCGCCCAGTCGTCGTAGTCGAGCCGGTTGCCGCGCAGGTAGATCATCGCGTTGATCGAGCTCGAGCCGCCGATCACCTTGCCGCGCGGCAGGTAGAGCCGCCGCCCCCCGAGACCGGGCTCGGCCTCGCCCAGCAGGTCCCAGTCGAGGTCGGACTTGAACGCCAGCGGGAACATCGCCGGCACATGGATCGCGGCCTCGGTGTCGGGGCCGCCCGCCTCCAGCACGCGGACCGTCACGTTCGGGTCCTCGGTGAGCCGCGCCGCGAGCACGCATCCGGCGGAGCCCGCACCGACGATCACGTAGTCGGCCACGCGGCAACTATCCCACTTGTCGGAATGGCTGTCCAACAGTTAGCTTCCGCGGGTGGCAGACGACGTTCTCGGCCTGTACTGGACGACCTCGGGGCCGGTCGACGTCCACTACGGCCGCGAGTGGAGCCTCTTCGACCTGCGCGACCGCTGCGAGCACGCGGCCCGCGTCGGCTTCAGCGGGATCGGCCTCTGGCACGCCGACCTCGAGCACGTCCTCGAGACCCGCACGCTCGACGAGGTCGCCGCGCTCTTCGACGAGTACGGCCTGCGCCACGTGGAGCTCGAGTTCCTCTGGGAGTGGTTCATCGATCCCGGCGACGAGCGGCGCGCGCAGAGCGACGAGCTGCGCGCCCGCCTCTGGGAGGCCGCTGCGGCGCTGCCGGCGCACCACGTCAAGGTCGGGAACATCCCCGGCACGCCGTGCGACCTCGGCCGCCTGACCGAGGCCTACGGCGAGCTCTGCGCGGACGCCGCCGAGCATCACGACGCGAAGGTCGTGTACGAGTTCATGCCGCCCGACGTCAACGTCCAGGACCTGGAGACGGCGCTCGCGATCGTCGAGGGCGCCGACGCGCCGAACGGCGGGCTCGCGATCGACACCTGGCACATGTCGAAGCTCGGGATCGCGCCCGACGACCTGCGTTCCGTCCCGGCCCGCCACCTCGGCTGGGTCGAGCTCAGCGACGGCCACTACCGGAACATGCCCGACCCCGTCGACGAGACGATCAACCACCGCGAGCTCCCCGGCGAGGGCGAGTTCCCGATCCGCGAGTACGTTGCCGCCGTCCGCGACGCCGGCTACGCCGAGCCGTGGGGCGTCGAGGTGCTCTCGCAGAAGCTCCGCGCGCTGCCGATCGGCGAGATCTTCGACCGCGCCGCCGAGACCACCCGCGCGCAGCTCGCAGTAGTTAACCTTCGTCGCCCGGTACGACTTCCGCACCACCTCCACGTACGGCACGGGGCTGACCGTCGCCCGGATCTCGGTCTGGACGTGCGGCTCGACGGTCGGCTTCGTCGACCCGCCGTCGGGCTCGCCCCAGACGAGCGTCACCTCGGTCCCCGGCTCGGCGTGCTCGGGATCGAGCATCGCCAGCGTGAGCATCTTCCCCTCGTTCGCGCTGTAGCCGATCCAGGTCGAGAGGCCCACCGTCTCGCCGTCGGCCGTGACGCGGTCGAAGGGGTGCATGCAGTAGACCGCAGACGGCCAGTCCACGAACTTCGCCCGCTCGCCCTTGCCGAACATCGTCCCGATCGTCGCGGTGACGTCATCGTCGTCCAGGGCGAGCGTGACCTTCTGCCGGTGCTCGCCGTCGGCGATCTCCTCGAGCGCCTCGCGCCCGATGAAGTCGTGGTCGAACTTGACGTAGCTCCCGTAGCCGAGATCCCAGGGCGTGAGGTAGTAGTCCTCGATGTCGGCCGAGTCGAAGCTGCCGCCGATCGAAGCCCTGCCTTCGTAGCCCTCGGCCGGCAGCCACTCGCGGTAGGCCTGCAGCGAGTCGCCGGTGTAGACGGCCGGCAGCGGCGAGGGGATCCAGCCCGACTCGAGCGTGTTCGACGAGTACGCCCGTCCGCCGACCTGGCGCATGCCGTACTCCTCCCCCGCCTCGAGGAGCGCCTCGTGGACCGCCGGCTCGTCGTCCCACGGGCCGAAGAGCTCCCAGCCAGGCTGGCCGACCATCCCGTGCCGCAGGGCGCGTACGGGCCTTGCCGCCGATCGTGACCGCGGTCATGTTGAAGAACTTCAGCTCCGGGGCCGACCCGCCCAGCGCGCGCTCGATCACGGCCATCGCGTTCGGGCCCTGCACCTGGAACCGGTAGGAGCGCCGGCGCCCGTCGGTCCGGAGCGCGGTCCGCTGGTCGAGCTCGAGCCGGACGTCGTACCCGCCCGTCTCCGCGTGGTAGGTGATCCAGTTCAGCGCCGGCGCGCGACCGACGAGGTTGTACGAATTCTCGCCGAGGTGGAAGAGGATCACGTCCCCGATCACGTAGCCCTCCGGCGTGCAGGGCACGAAGTGCTTCGCCTTGTCGACGGTGAAGTTCTCGAAGCTGTTGACCGCGAGCTGTGAGAGCAGCGCCTCCGCGTCCGGCCCCTCGACTGCGAGGTCGGCCATGTGGAACGACTGGTTGAAGAGCACGCACGTCTGCTGCCACGCCGTCTGCTCGTCACGCCAGTTCGTGTACTCGGCGGGGACGCCGGGGTAGACGTTCGGCCCCGCCTGCGAGTTGCGCAGCAGCTCGACGGGGCTCGGGACGCTGCCGAGCAGGTCTTCCAGGCTCCGCTTGCTCATGGTGCGCCTCCTTCTTCGGCGACGTGCTCGCCGAGGTAGCTCGCGATCAACAGGTGCTTGTCGGCCCGCAGGTGCTTCGCATCGTTCTCGAGCACGATCCGGCCGTGGGAAAGGACGTAGCCGCGGTCTGCGACCTCGAGTGCCAGGTGCACGTGCTGCTCGACGAGCAGCACCGCGCACTTCTGCTCCTGGGCGAACTGCCGCACCACCGGGAGCAGCCACTCGACGATCACCGGCGCGAGACCGAGGCTGAGCTCGTCGAGGAGCAGCAGCTTCGGCTTCCGGGCGAGCGCACGGGCGACGGCGAGCATCTGCTGCTCGCCGCCGGAGAGCAGGCCGACGCGGCGCTTCTGGAGCTCCGCCAGCTTCGGGAAGTACTCGTAGGCGAGCTCCTCGTCGAGCTCCTCGTTGCGCGGCGCGAGCCGGAAGTGCTCGGCGACCGTCAGCCCGTAGAAGAGGCCGCGTCCCTCCGGCACGTGCGCGATCCCGGCCCGCGCGCGGGCGCTCGGCGACGTCCGCACCAGATCGTCGCCGCCGAACAGCACCCGACCGTTCATCGGCTTGACCAGCCCGGAGACGGCGCGGAGCGTAGTCGTCTTGCCCGCACCGTTCGCGCCCAGCAGCGCGACCACCTCGCCGGGCCCGACGGTCACGTCGAGGTCCCGGATCACGGCGGCCTCGTCGTAGCCCGCGGTCAGGCCCTCGAGCGCGAGCACGGCCTCAGGCATCCTCGACCTCCTCCGCCAGCTCGGAGCCCGCGCTGCCGAGGTACGCGGTGATCACCGCCTCGTCCCGCCGGACCGCGTCCGCCGGGCCGCGGGCGATCACCTTGCCGAACTCGAGCACGGTCACCTCGTCGCAGATCCCGAGCACGAGGCCCATGTCGTGGTCGACGAGCAGCATCGCCTGGCCGGAGTCGGCGAGGCTCCTCAGCCGCCGGCCGAGCTCCTCGCTCTCGTGCGTGTCGAGGCCCGCGGCCGGCTCGTCGAGGCAGACCAGTCGTGGCTTCGCGACCAGCGCCCGCGCGATCCCGACGAGCTTGCGCTGCCCTTGCGAGAGCTCGTTCGGCATCGCGTCGGCGACCGACTCGAGCCCGAGCAGCTCCAGCGCCGGGCCGATCTCCCCCGTGCCGGGATCGGGCCGCGAGACCGTCTCCCAGATCGTCCGCCAGACCGAGGGCCGGTGCGAGGCGACGAAGAGGTTCTCGCGGACGGAGAGGTCGTCGAAGAGCTCGATCGACTGCCACGTCCGCGCGAGCCCGCGTCGCGCCCGGGCGTGCGGCGGCAGCCGGGTCAGGTCGTGCCCGTCGAGCTGGACGCTCCCCCGGGAGCGGACGAAGCCGCTGATCGCGTCGATGAACGTCGTCTTGCCGGCGCCGTTCGGGCCGATCAGGCCGACGAGCCTTCCCTCGCCGACCTCGAGGCCGACGTCGACGACGGCGTGCACGCCGCCGAAGCTGACCGAGATCCCGGTGGCCGCGAGGACGCTCACGCGTCCCCGCCCCAAGTTTTCGGCCGGGCGGCGGCGGCTTTGCCGACGCCGCTTCCAGCCGCGGAGCTCAGGCCGCTTTGCGCCGGAGCTCGCTCGGCGAGCAGCCGTAGGCCGAGCGGAAGAGGCGGCTGAAGTGCTGCGGGCCGGGCAGGCCCCAGCGGCTGGCGATCACGAGAATCGTCTCGTGGCGGAGCGACGGGTCGAGCAGGTCGCGGCGGCAGTGCTCCAGCCGCGAGATGCGAATCCAGCGGCAGACGCTCGTGCCCTCCGACTCGAAGAGCTTGTGCAAGTAGCGCGTCGAGACGAAGCTCGCCCGGGCGATCTCCGCCGGATCGAGGTCCGGGTCGCCGAGGTTCGCCTCGATGAACGACTGCGCGTTCAGCAGGGCCTCGGCCCGCGAGCGCGGCCTGGTGGGCGTCTGCGTGCGCGCCGGCGCGGAGTACACGCCGCGGACGAGGTCGAGCACGCAGTCCACCGTGTTGGGCGCGTCCTCCGGCGTGACCGTCCCGTCCTCCAGCCCCACGACCAGGCTGCGGAAGAACGCGACTGCCGCGCGCGGCAGGCCCTCCGACCCCGAGATCCCGACCGCCGTCAGCCCCGTGATCTGCGCCTCGTCCCGCCCGAGCAGGTGCTTCGGGACTCGCACGACCAGCGACTCGTACGGCTGGTCCGCCCGGAAGATCACCGGATGGGAGGTCTCGTAGCTGATCACGTCCCCGCTGCGGGCGACCCCCGTGCGCCCCTCCTGCGCCGCATTGATCCGGCCGCGGAGAACGACCGAGAGGTGCAGGCACTCCGGGTCCGCGGTTGCGATCGCGCGCGAGGTCCGCATCATCGTGTTCGGCGCCGCCGAGATCCGGAAGAGGCTGAGCGGCCCGAGCTCCCAGCCCCACATCCTCGCGCGGAACTCCTCCCCGTCCGGGCACCGGATCTGGACCGGCAAATAGGCTTCGGAGGACGACTCCGACCAGAAATCCAGCCGTTGTGAGGCCGGGACCGTGGCCGTATCGATCAGCAGCATGGGCGTCCCCGGTGAATCTTCCTCCCTTGTGCGCCGAAGAGCAACCCGCCGCGGTCACGCAGCCGCCTCCGGCGCCGCCTCGGCGCGCGCTCGCGCCTGTTTCTTCGCGTGCCGCTTGCGCCAGGTGGCGCCGGCCACCCCGTCCGGGTTCTGGATCAGGGTGACGATCAGGGCGAGGCCCGCGAAAAGCAGTGCGTAGTTCCCGGAGACCCCGAACCACTTCTCGAGCGCGTACGGGAACAGTGCCTCGACGGAGATCAGGCCGGCGACGACCGCTCCCGAGACCATCGTGATCCCGCCGACATAGGCGAGAGCGATCAGGCTGAGAGCGGTCAGCGCGGAGAAGCGGTCAACGGAGACCGAGCTGAAGTTGTAGCCGTAGAGCGCGCCGCTGATGCCTGCGATGAACGAGCTGATCCCGAACGCGGCCAGCTTGACGTTGCGGACGTCGATCCCCGCGGCGGCTGCAGCCCGCTCGTTCGAGCGGACGGCGAGCATCCGCTGGCCGAGGCTCGAGCGGCGCAGGTTCGCGACGTAGAGCCCGATCAGGACGACCGCGCCGAGGACGAAGAAGCCGAACACGGGGCTCGGGATCTTTCCGTCGATCCCGCGGAAGGGCCCGGTCGGACCGAGATCGAGCCCGAGCTTCGGCTCCGGAACCGGCGAAGAGGCGGTTCCGCCGCCCCACCTCGCGTTGAGGAAGCCGAACTGCTCGATCGCGACCGCGGCGGCCAGGGTGATCACCGCCAGGCTCACCCCGCGCACGCGCAGGGCGGAGAAACCGATCAGGACGCCGAACACGGTTGCGCCGCAGGCACCGATCAGCATCCCCTCTGGGAAGCCGACCCCGTGATCCGTGGCGAGGTGGGAGATGATGAAGCCGGAGATGCCGGCGAGGGCCAGCTGCACGACCGAGATCTGGCCGACGAAGCCGGTGATCACGACGACGGAGAGGCACATGATCGTCGCCAGCAGCGACAGGATCAGGGCCTGGCGGAAGTCGTAGGGGAAGACGATCAGGGCGACGACTGCCGCGGCCGTCCCGAGCAGCGCCGGCTGCCAGAGCCGCTTCGCCCGCGGCGCGTAGGGCAGCCGCTGCTCGACGAGCTCGCCGCGGCTCGGCAGGCTCGTCCCGCGCACGAACATCGCGACCACCATCAGGAGGAACACGAAGAGGGGCTGGATTCCCGGCAGCGCGACCGCGAACCTGTCGGTCGGGAACCAGCTCTGGACCTGAAGGTAGTAGAGGATGTTCTCGAACATCCCGATCGCCAGGCCGACCAGGCAGGCGATCCAGAACGACGTGAACCGGGCGAAGAGGGCGGCCGTCAGCGCCGGGACGACCTGGAGCGGGAGCGCCTTGGGGTCGAGCTGCACGATCGAGGCGGCGAGCACGCCCAGGGCGCCCGCGAGGAACGTCCCGAGCAGCGTGCTGGCCAGCGCGAGCCTGTTCGGCGAGAGGCCCATCAGCATCGCCGCGATTTCGTTCTCGGAGGCGGCCCGCGTCGCCAGCCCGAACCTCGTCAGCCGGTAGGAGAGCGAGAGCACGAGCGTCGCGGCGAGAACGATCCCCGGGAGGATGAAGCGGTCGATCGGCACGTTGGAGCCGAACACCGTGACGGTGCCGCCCGGGAGGACCGGCGGCTGGGGCTTCGTCCCGATGCCGAAGGCCAGTGAGACCGCAGCCTGCGCGACGAGCAGCAGTCCGAGCGAGGCTGCGAGCTTGGCGAGCGGCGCCGCCGTTCGCAGCGGCCGGTAGACCGCGAACTCGATCCCGAGCCCGATCACCAGCAGAACGAGGGCGGTGATCACGAGCGCCGCCGCCGTCGGCATGTGCACACCGTAGGTCCCAGTCTTCAGCGACCAGTACGAGTAGCCCGCGACCATCGCGACCGCCCCCGTCGCCAGGTTGATGATCCCGGAGCCGCGGAACGTGACGACGATCCCGACGGCGATGCCCGCGATCAGCGACCCCGCCCCGAGGCCGAGGATCCCGAAGAGGACGATCTGCTGCCAGTCCATGTCGTCAGTCACCCCTGAGAGGCGGGGCCGCTGTCGCGGCCCCGCCTGACGAGGGAGGAGGTTGCTTCAGTCGAGCTTGAAGGTCGGCGGCGGCCGCAGGAACGGGGTGACGCGCTTGAACTTCCCCGCACCGAGGTACTGGAAGAACTGGGTCTGGTCGTTGCAGGCCGCCGGCTCCGTCGGGTATTTCGCGCACTGGAGGCTCGGCGCGCCGAGCGCCTGGGGGCCCCTGAATGCCCGGATCTTCGCCGCGAAGTTGGCCGAGGTGACCCTGTTGACGCCGATCTGGTTCATCAGCTTCACGGTGGTCAGGATCTGACCCCAGGCGACGATCACCCAGGCGTCGGCGGCGAGCTTCGGCTGCCCGACCGCCTTCAGGCCGCGGAGGAACGGCGGCACCCCCGGGTCGGTGGTGTCGAAGCCGAGCGACGAGGCGATGCCGTAGATCCACTTCGGCAGGTCACCGCCGAGACCGGCCGGCACGGCCGGGTCGAGGCAGAGCGGGTTGGAGACGACAGGTGTGCCGCTCTTGCCGAGAGACTGCGAGCGCCTTGGCGAGGTTGACGCACCCGCCCGCGTTCGACTGGGGGACGATCATGTCGGCGTTCTGCGCACCCGCCGCCGTCAGCGGTCCCGTCAGGTCGGTTGCGGTCGGCGGGAAGCCGACGAGCGTCGTCTTGATCCCGGCCGCCTCGAGGCTTTGCTTCTCGACCTGCGCACCGTGGTCGATCCCGGGGATCTGGACGTAGACGACCGACGCGGTCTTCGCGTGCAGGTAGACCTTGCCGAGGGTGCCCCACGGCCCGAGCACCGAGTCGTTCGTCCCGAAGAGCGCGAAGTTGAGCTTCCGCTGGCCGTCCGGCGGCAGCAGCATCACGCCGCCCACGACCGGCTTGTTGCCCAGTGCGGCGTAGAACGACTGGTTGCCGACCGCGACCGCGCCGAACTCGACGACCTTGATCGCCCGGGCGTTCGCGAATTTCTGGCCGCACTTCGTGCCTTCCTCCTCAGCGGAGGTCGTGAAGCAGTAGCTGACGACGAGCGGGTGGCCCTGCACGCCGCCGAGGTACCTGTTCACGTACTGGACGGCGGTCTTGATCCCGTTCGTCCAGCCCGGCCCGATCAGGACCTGGCCGCCCTGCGTGTTGATCGCGCCGATCACGACCGGCGACAGCTTCGGGTTCGCACGAACCGCCTTCGCGCCGACATAGACGCGGTAGTTGGTGACTGGGCCTCCTGCCCCGTCGCGCCCGACCGCAAGGGGCACCGCGACGGCGAGTGTGACCCCGACGACTCCGGCGATGATGCCGAGCCGCACGAGCCTGGTTTTCTCTCGAGACCTCATGCCCGTTCAAGCCTCCTTCTTGCGTTCTGGCCGCCCGGCAACCGGCCGCGCACCGGCCCTGAGGAGCGATCTTCGCGCGCTCCGGCCCTCCGCTCTTCGCAAAGAGCGCACATTCGGCTTGGCCGAGTTGATGATCCGCGCACGGTTCGTACGCGGTTGTCGGCGCCGACGGCGGCGCGGTAGATTGGCTCACCCGAGCACGAAAGGAGCCCCAGTGCCTGATCTCGACGGCGAGCGGCTGACCTGGATGTTCACCCAGATGCTCCGGATCCGCGAGTTCGAGGAGCGCGTGAAGCGGACATTCGAGGACCACCCCGGCGTGATCCGCGGCCACACGCACCTGGCCGACGGCGCCGAGGCGTCGATCGTCGGCTCGCTCGCCGCGCTGCGCGACGGCGACCAGCTCCTGACGACCTACCGCTGCCACGGGTACCCGATCGCGCTCGGCACCGACCCGAAGGCGATGATGGCCGAGATCTACGGCCGCAAGGACGGCCTCTGCGGCGGGTACGGCGGCTCGATGCACCTGGTCGACCCCGAGCCGCGGCTTTCTCGGCACGTCCGGGATCGTCGGCCAGGGGATCCCGCACGCCTGCGGCGCGGCCTACGCGGCGCAGATCCGCGGGCAGGGCCAGGTCGTGCTCAGCTTCTTCGGCGACGGGGCGTCGAAGCAGGGCGCGTTCCACGAGTCGCTGAACATCGCCTCGCTCTGGAAGCTCCCGATCGTGTTCGTGATGGAGAACAACTCCTACAACGTCTACACCCGGGTCGAGCAGGAGGATGCGAACGCCGCTGCCGGCGAGCCGCTGGCGGTCAAGGCGAAGGCGTACTCGATGCCGGGCGAGACGGTGGACGGCGGCGACCCGGTCGCGGTCCACGACGTGGTCTCCGCGGCGGTCGAGCGCGCCCGCGGCGGCGACGGCCCGACGTTCGTCGAGTCGCTCGTCTACCGCCTCTCGGCGCACGGGAACATCATCGCCCCGCCCGGGGTGCCGCTTCACTTCCCCGAGCACGAGGCGATCACGATCTTCGGCAACGTCGAGGAGTACGAGGCGGCGAAGCGCGGCGACCCGGTGCCGCGGTTCCGCGCCCGGCTGATCCAGGACGGGACGCTGACTACCGAGGACGCCGACCGGCTCGCCGAGGAAGTCAGCGCAGAGATGGAGGCGGCGGTGCAGTTCGGGCTCGACAGCCCGTTCCCGCCGGCCGAGGCAGCCACCGACTACGTCTACGCCTAGGAGGGCGAGCCATGGCACGCGAGCTTCCGTACATCGCCGCGATCGGCGAGGCGATCCACCAGGAGATGGAGCGCGACGAGACCGTCCTCTACATCGGCCAGAACATCGCCACCCACGACGACGACCCGTTCCTGAAGGCATTCGGCTCCGACCGCGTGCGCGTGACGCCGATTTCCGAGACGGCGGAGATCGGGATGGCGATCGGCGCCGCGATCGCCGGCTACCGGCCGGTCGTCCAGCTCTACATGGCGGAGTTCATGCTCGTCGCGATGGACCAGGTCGTGAACGAGGCGAACCGCTTCCACTACATGTCGGCCGGGCAGGTGAAGGTGCCGCTCGTGCTGCAGGCGGGCTACGGGTTCACGGCCGGCTGGGCCGGCCAGCACACCGGGACGATCTACGGGATGTTCATGGGCGTTCCCGGGCTGAAGGTCGCGATCCCGGCGACGCCCGCCGACGCGAAGGGCCTGATGACGGCCTCGATCCGCGACGACAACCCGGTCGTCTTCTTCCACCACTACCTGCTCACCCTCGAGCACGGCGACGTCCCGGAGGGCGAACACGTCGTTCCGCTCGGCCGGGCGAACGTCGTCCGCGAGGGCAGCGACGTGACGATCGTCGCGCTCGGCTGGATGCTCGGTCGCGCACTGGAGGCGGCCGACCAGCTGGCGGCCGAGGGCGTGAGCGCGGAGGTGATCGATCCGCGAACGCTGGCGCCGCTCGATCTCGCGACGATCCTCGCCTCGGTCGAGAAGACCGGCCGGCTCGTGGTCGCCGACCAGTCGACGCGGCACGGCTCGGCGGCGGCGGTGATCGCGGCCGAGGTCGCATCCGAGGGGTTCTCGTCCCTGAAGGGGCCGGTGCAGCTCGTCTGCGCGCTGGACGCGACCGTCCCCTACAGCGAGCCGATGGAGGCGTACCTGATTCCGGACGCGGCGAAGATCGTCACGGCCGTCCAGCAGGCGGTCGGAGAGGCGCCGGTGCCCGCGTGAGGACGTGTTCCACTATTCGGACACTTGTCTCGACTCGCGGCGCAGTGACCGTTAGGCTCGCGCGGTGAGCATCCTCGGCAACCGGGTGCTGCGCACCGAGGACGACCGGTTCCTGCGCGGCAAGGGCCAGTACGTCGAGAACGTCGTGCTCGAGGGCGCGAAGCAGATCACGTTCGTCCGCTCGCTGCTCGCCCACGCGAAGATCAACGGGATCGACACGAGCGCCGCCGCGGCGCTCCCCGGCGTGCAGGTGTTCACTGCCGCGGACATCGACCTGCCGCCGTACGGGCCGGTGCCGCTCCCCGGCCTGAACACGCAGATGGGCCGCCCCGTGATCGCGAGCGACGTCGTCCGCTTCGTCGGCGAGATCCTCGCCGTCGTCGTCAGCGACGACCGCGCGACCGGGGCCGACGCGGCCGAGCTCGTGATGGTCGACTATGACCCACTGCCGGTCGTGATCGACCCGCACGAGGCGCTGAAGGACGAGACGCTGCTCTTCCCCGACGCGGGCACGAACGTCGCCGCCCACACGGAGCCGGCCGCGCACGCCGAGGACCTCTTCGACGGCTGCGACGTCGTCGTCTCCGACACGCTTCTCAGCCAGCGGATGGCGCCGTGCCCGCTGGAGCCGCGCTCGATCGCGGCCACGTTCGAGGACGGCAAGCTGACCGCCTGGCTCTGCACGCAGGCTCCGCACGGCGACCGGGACGCGCTCGCGGGGGTGCTCGGGCTGGAGCCGTCCCAGGTGCGCGTCATCGCCCCGGACGTCGGCGGCGCCTTCGGCGCGAAGATCATGTCCGTCGGCGGCCTGATGGAGGACATTCTCGTCGCCTGGCTCGCCCGCAAGCTCGGCGGCCCCGTTCGCTGGACCGAGACCCGCAGCGAGTCGATGCTCGCACTCCCCCACGGTCGCGCGATGGAGCTGAACTTCACGATCGGCGGCACGAAGGACGGGAAGGTGCTCGCCTACAAGCTCGACGTGCTCGCGGACTGCGGCTCCTATCCGACGCTCGGCGCGTTCCTCGCGAACCTGACCCAGCTGATGTCGAGCGGCGTGTACGCGATCCCCCGCGTCGAGGCCGAGGGGACGACGGTCGTCACGAACACGACGCACATCTCGGCGCTGCGCGGCGCCGGCCGGCCGGAGGCGATCCAGGCGATCGAGTACGCGATCGACCGGTTTGCCATGGAGATCGGCATGGACCCGGCGGAGGTGCGCAGGCTCAACTACGTCACCGAGTTCCCGCACACGACCCCCACCGGCGCGGGGTACGACTCGGGCGACTATCCGGGCGCCCTCGACCTGGCGCTGCGTTCGGCAGGCTATGACGACCTCCGAGCCGAGCAGAAGCGGCGGCGCGACGAGGGCGGGACGAAGCAGCTCGGGATCGGCCTCTCCTCCTACGTGGAGATCACCAACCCGCTCGGCGAGGCCGAGCTCGGCGAGGTCGAGATCACCGCGGACGGGGGAGCGATCGTCCGCACCGGCTCGTTCTCGCACGGCCAGGGGCACGAGACGTCCTTCGCGATGATCGTCGCCGAGCGGCTCGGGCTCCCGCTCGAGAAGGTCACTGTCCACAAGGGCGACACCGACGAGATCGCGTCCGGCACCGGCACGTACGGGTCGAAGTCGGTGCAGATCGGCGGCACGGCATCGCGCGAGGCGGCGAACACCGTCGTCGAGCAGGCGAAGCAGCTGGTCGCCGACTACCTGGAGGCGAACCCCGCCGACGTGGTGCTCGACACGGGGCTCGGCCGCTTCCATGTCGCGGGGACAGCCGACCCGTCGCTCTCCTGGGAGGAGCTCGCGACGCGCGCCGCCGGGGACGACCGAATGGGTGAGCTGAAGGCGAGCAGCGAGTGGCAGGGGGCGCCGACCTTCCCGTTCGGCACCCACGTCGCCGTGGTCGAGGTCGATACCGAGACCGGCGCGGTCGACCTCCAGAAGATGGTTTGCGTGGACGACGCGGGCACGCTCGTCAACCCGCTGCTCGCCGAGGGCCAGGTGCACGGCGGCGTCGCGATGGGCGTCTCGCAGGCGCTGTACGAGCACTACACCTTCGCCGAGGACGGCACGCCGCTGACCGGGAACCTGGTCGGGTACGCCTTCCCGTCGGCCGGCCGAGCTTCCGTCGTGGGAGTCGATCTTCATGGAGACCCCGACGCCGGCGAACCCGCTCGGCGCGAAGGGCATCGGCGAGTCCGGGACGATCGGCTCGACACCTGCGGTCTACAACGCGGTCATCGACGCGCTCTCGCACTACGGCGTGAAGCACGTCGCGATGCCGGCGAACGGCGAGAACGTCTGGCGTGCGCTCCAGGAGGCGAAAGCATGAAGATTGCGATCACCGTCAACGGGGAGCTGCACGAGGCGGACGTCGAGCCTCGCCTGCTGCTCGCCTACTTCCTGCGCGACAACCTCGGCCTCAAGGGGACGAACGTCGGCTGCGACACGTCTTCCTGCGGCTCCTGCACGGTGCTGATCGACGGCGAGTCCGTGAAGTCGTGCACCGTCCTCGCGGTGCAGGCGGACGGCAGCGACGTGACGACGATCGAGGGCCTCGCCGGCGACGGCGCGCTGCATCCCGTCCAGCAGGCCTTCCACGAGAACCACGCGCTCCAGTGCGGCTTCTGCACGCCGGGCTTCGTGATGGCGACGGTGTCGCTGCTGAAGGAGAGCCCGAACCCGTCGGAGGAGGAGATCCGGCTCGGGCTCGAGGGCAACCTCTGCCGCTGCACCGGCTACCACAACATCCTCCTCGCGGTGCAGTCGGCCGCGAAGGCGGCGAAGTGATCCCGCCTGCCTTCGAGTACGCGCGCGCCGGCTCGGTCGAGGAGGCGATCGAGCTGCTCGGCCGCGAGGACGCGAAGCTGCTGGCCGGTGGGCACTCCCTGATCCCGCTGCTGCGCCTGCGGTTCGCGCGGCCGTCGCTGCTCGTCGACATCGGGCGACTCGACGACCTGCGCTACGTCCGCGAGGACGGAGACCGGATCGCGATCGGCGCGCTCAGCCGCCACTGCGACCTCGCAGGCGACCCGGTGCTGACCAAGGGCGTCCCGCTGATCGCCCATGTCGCCGGTGAGGTCGGCGACCCGCAGGTGCGCCATCGCGGGACGATCGGCGGCTCCGTCTCGCACGGTGACCCGGCGTCGGACCTCGGCACGATCCTGCTCACGCTCGACGCGGACTTCGTCGCCCGCGGGCCCGACGGCGAGCGGACGATCCCCGGGGCGGAGTTCTTCACCGGCCCGTTCGAGACGGCGCTCGGGCAGCAGGAGCTCCTGACGGAGATGCGCGTCCCCAAGGTCGACGGCGGCGTCTATCTGAAACACGTGCGCCGGGCGCAGGACTGGGCGACAGTCGGGGTCGCGGCCGCCCGCGTGAACGGCGACGTGAACATCGGGCTCGCCGGGATGGGCGGAACTCCGCTGCGCGCCCGCGCCGTGGAGCAGGCTCTCGCCGACGGCGCCCCGCCTGCCGACGCCGCGGCGCGCGCGGCCGAGGGAGCGGAGCCGCCGACCGACGTGAGCGGAAGCGCCGAGTACCGCGCTCATCTCGCGCAGGTGCTTGACGCGCCAGGCCCTCGAGCAGCTCTGACGCCTTGCCCGGGCTGACCGTCGCAGTGCTCGGGCTCGGCGAGGCCGGCAGCAGGCTCGCCGCCGACCTGACCGCGGCCGGCGCCGAGGTGCGCGGCTACGACCCGCAGACGGCGGCGCGCCGGAGGAAGCGGTCGCCGGCAGCGACGTCGTGCTCAGCGTCAACTCCGCGCGGGACGCCGTCGAGGCGGCCTGAGGCGGCACGTGCGACGCTTGGCCAGCAGGCCCTGTACGCCGACCTGAACACCGCGGCGCCGGCGCTGAAGCGCGAGGTCGCGGAGCTGGTCGGCGAAGCAGCGGTTCGCCGACGTCGCCCTGCTCGGGCCGGTGCCGGTCCGCGGGCTGAATACGCCGGCGCTCGCGTCCGGCGGGGCCGCGCAGGCCTTCGCGGAGGCACTCGGCCCGCTCGGCATGCCGGTCGACGTCGTCTCCGCGCGCGCCGGCGACGCGGCGACGCTGAAGCTCCTCCGCTCCGTCTTCATGAAGGGCCTCGCCGCCTCCGCGATCGAGAGCGTCCGCGCCGCCGAGACCGTCGGCCACGCCGAGTGGCTGAAGCAGGAGATCGCCGCGGTGATCGGGCGGCCCCTGCTCGACCGGCTGCTCGTCGGCAGCCAGGCGCACGCGGTCAGGCGCGTGGACGAGATGGAGGCGGCGCGCGACCTGCTGCTCGAGCTCGGGATCGAGCCGCGGATCGCCGAGGCGAGCGCCGCGCTGCTCGGGGACATCGCGAAGGAGAGCGTGTAGTGCCGAGCGACCGCGCGCGGGAGCTGGTGCGGGGCGGGTACGACCTGCACATCCACGTCGCGCCCGACGTGCCGGCGCGCATCGTCGACGACGTCACGCTCGCCCACCGGTTCGCCGAGGCCGGCCTGGCCGGGTTCGGGCTGAAGTCGCACTACACCTCGACCGCCGAGCGCGCGCAGATCGTCTCCGGGCTCGTCCCGGGCGTGCGCGCGATCGGGACGATCACGCTGAACTGGGCGGTCGGCGGAATGAATGCGCTGGCGGTCGAGATCGCGGCGCGCGAGGGCGCGAAGATCGTCTGGCTGCCGACGGTCGACTCGCCGGCGGAGACGGCGGGCCGGACCGAGCCGAAACCCGGCGACAAGGTGCCGCTCTGGGCCAAGCTCCAGCACGAGCTGCGCGGCCTCGGTTTCTCGGTCGAGCCCGTGCTCGTGCGGGCGGACGACGGCTCGCTGCTCCCGGAGACGCGGGCGGTGCTCCGGGCGATCGCGCGCCACGGGCTGATCCTCGCGACCGGACACCTCGGCCGCGAGGACATCTTCGCGGTCGTCGACGGCGCGCTCGAAGAAGGAGTGGAGACGATCGTCGTCACGCATCCCGAGTTCCCGGCGCAGAACTTCTCGATCGAGGAGCAGGTCGCCCTGGCCGAGAAGGGCTGTCTGCTCGAGCGCTGCCTGAGCACGCCGCACAGCGGCAAGACGACCTTCGAGCACGTCTTCGACGGCGTGCGTGCGACCGAGGGGCACAACTACTTCTCCAGCGACTTCGGCAACCCCGACTACCCCGAGGTCGAGGACGGGCTCGCGCTCTGGGCCGACCACCTGCTCGGCGCGGGGTTCGGCGACGACGAAATCCACGAGATGGTCGTCGGGCAGTCCCGGCGGCTGGCGGGCGACTCGTGAGCCGCCGCATGCTCGTCGTCGGGGCGCACTCGGCCGACTTCGTCTGGCGCGCCGGCGGCGCGATCGCGGTCACGAGCTCGGCCGGGGGCACGGCACACGTGCTCGCCCTCTCCTACGGCGAGCAGGGCGAGTCGGGCGAGCTCTGGAAAGAGCCCGGCATGACCGTCGAGCGCGTCAAGGAGGTCCGCGCGGGCGAGGCGGAGCGCGCCGCGGCGGCGCTCGGCGCGACGTTCGAGTGCCTCGATCTCGGCGACTACCCCCTCGAGGTCGACCGGGCCGGACTCACAGCACTCGCCGCGCGGATCCGCGACTTCGCGCCGGACGTGCTGCTAACGCACACCGACCGCGATCCGTTCAACCCGGATCACGCGGAGGCGTACGGCGCGGTCGAGCGGGCGCGCGCGCTGGCCGCCGGCGCAGGGACCGCAAGCGCCTTCGGCGGCCCGTTCCAGCCGCCCGAGCTCCTGCTCTTCGAGCCGCACCAGCCGGAGCTCTGCAACTTCACGCCGACGGTCTTCCTCGACATCACAGCCGTGATCGAGCAGAAGCGCGCGGCGATGGCGGAGATGGGAGCGCAGGCTCCGCTGGCCGCGTACTACGACGCGCTGGCGACCCGGCGCGGCAACCACGCGCGCCGGTCGTCCGGCAACTCCGCGATCCAGTTCGCGGAGGCGTTCCAGCGCGTGACGCCTCAGGTGGTGGAGGGGCTATGAGCTGGGACGAGCTCGCCCGCCTCGGCTCGGCGACGGTGCACGAGGCAGCCGCCCGCTCGCAGGTGGTCGACCTCGACCTCGTGCAGGTGATCCCCGGCTCGCGCGCGGCAGGCCCGGCGCGGACGGTCCGCTGCGGGCAGGACGACAACCTGATGGTGCACGCCGCGATCGCGGAGGCCGAGCCCGGCGAGGTGCTGGTGCTGACCATGCCGGAACCGCGCCCGGTCGCCCTCGTCGGTGAGCTGCTGGCGACGCAGGCGAGGGGTCGCGGCGTCGCGGCGATCCTCGTCGACGCCGCCGTTCGCGACGTCGAGGAGCTGCGTGAGGTCGGCGTCCCGGTCTGGGCGCACTGGGTCCGCGTCAGCGGCGCGGACAAGAAGGTGCCGGGCGCGATCGGCGAGCCGGTCGTCGTCGGCGGCGCGACGATCCGGCAGGGCGACGCGGTCGTCCTCGACACGGACGGCGTCGCCGTCGTCGAGCAGGAGCGCGTCGAGGAGGTGCTGGCCGCGGCGTGTGAGCGCGCCGAGCGCGAGGTCGAGAAGCGCGCGAAGCTCGAGGGCGGCGCGCTTTCCTATGACCTGGACGGGCTCCGCGCCCTGGTGGAGAAGTGACGCCGCTCCACGAGGTCGCCCGGATCGGGCACGCCGAGCTGCTGACGCCGAAACCGGAGGAGAGCCTGCGCTTCTTCGCCGACGTGCTCGGGATGGAGGAGGAGGCGCGCGAGGGGCAGTCGGTCTACCTGCGCGGCTGGGGCGATTACCTGCGCTACAGCCTGAAGCTGACCGAGTCGGAGACGTCAGGTCTCGGTCACGTCGGGCTCCGCACCTGGAGCCCCGAGGCGCTCGAGCGCCGCGTCGCGGCGATCGAGGAGACCGGCCTCGGCCGCGGCTGGATCGACGGCGACGTCGGACACGGGCCCGCGTACCGGTTCGAGGACCCCGACGGGCACCGGTTCGAGCTGTTCTACGAGGCCGAGCGGTACGTCGCGCCCGAGCACCTGAAGCCGTCGTGGCGCAACCAGCCGCAGAAATACACCGGCCGCGGCGCGTGCGTGAAGCGGCTCGACCACGTGAACGTCCTCGCCGCCGACGTCCGCGCGTCCCGCGAGTTCGTCCAGGAGCTCCTCGGCTACCGGCTCTACGAGCGGATCGAGCTCGACGACGGCACCGAGCAGGGCGCCTGGCTCAGCCTCTCGATCGCCGCCCACGAGCTGATCTACGTCGCCGACCACTACGGCGCGCGCGGGCGGCTCCACCACCTCGCCTTCTGGGTCGACACACGCGAGGAGTGCCTGCGCGCAGCCGACCTGTTCGTCGACAACGACGTGCCGGTCGAGGCCGCACCGTCGAAGCACGGCGTCGCGCAAGGGTTCTTCCTCTACGGCTTCGAGCCCGGCGGCAACCGGATCGAGGTGACGACCGGCGGCTACTTCGTCTTCGACCCCGACTTCGAGCCGATCACGTGGACGGCCGAGGAGCGCGCCCGCGGTCAGTTCTGGGGCGTGCAGACCGTCGAGAGCTTCCACACCTACGGGACGCCGCCGGTCGCCGGGGGCTAATGAACTCGCGCTTCGAGATCCTGCCCTTCGGCGCCGGAGTCGAACAGGCCGCCGAGCTACCCGAGCACGTCCGGCTGACCGTCACGTGCTCGCCCGAGGCACGGGCCGGACCTGTCGGTCGAGATCGGGACGCAGCTCCGGGCGATCGGCCACGACGTCACCATCCACCTCTGCTCGCGGATGGTGCGCGACCGCGCGCATCTGGACGAACTGCTCGGACGAATGGCCGACACGGGGATCGACGACGCGTTCGTGGTCGGCGGCGACGCCACCGAGCCGCTCGGCGAGTACTCGTCCGCCGTCCAGCTCCTGCCCGTGATCCACGAGCACCCGAACCGCCCGCGCACGCTCGGGATCGCCGGCTATCCGGAGGGCCACCCGCTGATCGACTCCGGCGAAGCTCGCCGACGCGCTCGAGCAGAAGCTCCCCTACGCCGACTACCTCACGACGCAGCTCTGCTTCCAGCCCGACCGATCCTGCGCTTCGCCCGGCAGATCGACCTGCCCGTGATCGTCGGCATGCCGGGGATCGTCGACCCGAGGCGTCTGCTGGAGATCTCGGTCAAGGTCGGCGTCGGCCCGTCCCTCCGGTACCTGCGCAAGCAGCGGGGCCTACGCCGGTTCTTCCGCCTCTCCGGCTCCGCCGACGCCCTCTACGACGCCCTCGCCCCGCACGCCGACGTGATCGACGGATTCCACTACTTCACCTTCAACAGGCTCCTGGACACCTGGAACTGGGAGCGCGGCAAGCGAACTAGCATGGCCCCCGAGGCCCAGAAGGAGGTCACCCCGACATGACGCCCACATCGCTCGAACAGAAGCTCGCGGCCGCAGGCAGCGCCGCCGAGATGGCCCGGAACTCGCAGATCGGGCCGTACGTCTACCCGAAGGTCGCCGCCGAGTTCTCGAACTGGCGCGAGGAGCAGGTCGCGTGGCGCGAGACTGCCGCGCTCTTCGACCAGTCGCACCACATGACCGACCTCTACGTCGAGGGCCCGGACGTGATCCGGCTGCTCTCCGACCTCGCGGTCAACAGCTTCGAGAACTTCGCCGTCGACAAGGCCAAGCAGCTCGTCGTCTGCAACCCGCAGGGCTACGTGATCGGCGACGCGATCCTCTTCTACCTCGACGAGAACAAGGTCAGCATCGTCGGGCGCCCCTCGGCGCACAACTGGGTGCAGTACCACGGCGAGACCGGCGACTACGACGTGACCTTCGACCGCGACGAGCGCACCGCCGCCAACCCGACCGGCAAGCGGAAGCTCTACCGCTTCCAGGTCCAGGGGCCGAACGCGATGCAGGTGCTGGAGAAGGTGACCGGCGGGCCGCTGCCCGAGATCAAGTTCTTCAACATGGGCGAGATCACGATCGCCGGGCACACCGTGCGCGCCCTCCACCACGGCATGTCGGGCGTCCCGGGCCGCGAGCTCTTCGGGCCGTGGGACGAGGCCGAGGACGTGCGCGCGGCGATCGTCGAGGCCGGCGAGGAGTTCGGCCTGAAGCAGGTCGGCTCGCGCGTCTACGCGACGAACACGCTCGAGTCCGGGTGGATCCCGTGCCCGCTGCCGGCCGTCTTCACCGGCGACGACATGAAGGCGTACCGCGAGTGGCTGCCGGCCAACGGCTACGAGGCGACCGGCTCGCTCGGCGGCTCCTTCTACTCCGACGACATCTCGGACTACTACCTGACGCCGCACGACCTCGGCTACTGGGGGTTCGTGAAGTTCGACCACGACTTCATCGGCCGCGAGGCGCTCGAGGCCATGGACGCCGAGGGCCCGCGCCGCAAGGTCACGCTCGCGTGGAACGGCGAGGACGTCGCCGCCGCGATGCAGACGCTGTTCGAGAAGGGCGACCCGGCGAAGTACATCGACCTGCCGCTCTCGAACTACGCGACCTGGCCGAACGACAAGCTGCTGCTCGACGGCGAGCAGGTCGGCGTCTCGACCTTCTCCGGGTATAGCTTCAACGAGCGCTCGATGCTCTCGCTCGGAGTCGTCAACTCGGACGTCGAGACCGGCACCGAGGTCACCCTGGTCTGGGGCGAGGAGAACGGCGGCTCCGCGAAGCCGGTGGTCGAGCGCCACCGGCAGGTCGAGATCCGCGCGACCGTCAGCCCGTGCCCGTACTCGGAGGTCGTCCGCACCGGGTACGGGAAGGGCTCGTGGCGGGAGAAGGCGACGGCCTAGGCATTTAGGCGAGGCGGCTCTCGCCGCCCTGCCCCTGCCCGCCCCGCGCGCGCCGCTCCGTCACAATCGGAAGTCCCGTGCGCGCACCCCCCTCATCGGGCGCGAGGACGAGCTCGACCTGCTCGAGGCGTTCCTCGCCGGGATCGAGGAAGGACCGCGCGCCCTCCTCCTCTCCGGCGAGGCGGGAATCGGCAAGACGATCCTCTGGGACACGGGCGTGGGCGAGGCCGGCCGCCGCATCGGCCGCGTGCTTGTCTGCCGCGGGTCCGAGGCCGAGGCGTCCACTGTCGTTCGCCGGGCTCTCCGAGCTGCTCACGCCGGTCTTCGACGAGGTTGCGCCCTCGCTCGCGCCGCCACGCCGGCGGGCGCTGGAGGTCGCATTGCTCCTTGCCGAGCCGGGCGAGACAGCGCTCGACCAGCACGCGATCGGGCTCGCTGTCCTGGACGTGCTGCGCGCGATGGCCGAGCGGAGCCCGGTGCTCGTCGCGCTGGACGACGTGCAGTGGCTCGACCCGGCCTCGGCGGGGGCGATCCAGATCGCTCTTCGGCGGCTTCGCGACGAGCCGGTCGGCGTTCCTTGCAACTCTCAGACTGGCTCCGGAGCTCGAGAGCCCGGTCGATCTCGAGCGCTCGCTCCCGCGACGCGATCAGCTGACGCGTCGGTCCGCTCAGCCTCGCAGCCGTCCACCGGCTGCTCGAGGAGCGGCTCGGGCTCGAGCTGACCCGCCCAGAGCTCGTGCGCGTGCAGGAGGCGACCGCCGGAAACCCCTTCTTCGCGCTCGAGCTGGGCCGTGAGCTCGTGCGGACGAACACGCGGCCGGCCCCGGGCCAGGCGCTCCGCGTTCCGGAAAGCCTCCACGAGCTGCTCGGCAGCCGCCTCGCCCGCCTTCCCGGGGAGACGCTCGACGTCCTGCTCCTCGTCGCCGCGCTCGCCCGGCCGACCGTCGAGCTGCTGACATCGACGTACGGAGAGCGCGATCGCGTGCTCGAGGCACTGGAGGCGGCGGCGCAGGAGGCCGTCGTCGAGCTCGACGACTCGTCCGTGCGCTTCACACATCCTCTTGCTCGCGTCGATCTGCTACGAGCGCGCGCCGGTCTGGAAGCGGCGCGCCGTGCACGGAGCGCTGGCGGATGCAGTGTCGGACGTCGAGGAGCGGGCCCGCCACCTCGCGCTCGCCGCCGACGGGCCCGATGCATCCGTTGCCGAGGAGCTCGAGCTGGCCGCCGAGCAGCGCAGCAGGTCGCGGCGCCGCCGGCGGCGGGGGCCGAGCTGTACGAGCTCGCCGCGGAGCTGACGCCCGACGATCCCGCAGAGGCACGCCGGCGCCGGCTGCGCGCCGCGCGCCTGGTCCGGCTGCGCGGGCGATCGCCGACCAGGCGATTGCGATCCTGCAAGAGCTGAAGCACGAGGCGCCCTCGGGCATCGAGCGTTCCGACGTCCTCTTCGAGCTGGCGCTCACGCAGCAGGGAAGTACGGCCGAGCTGCTCCAGCAGATCAATGAGGCGCTGGCCGAATCCGGGGCGACGAGGCCCGCAGCTCCCGGATTCTCGCCGTTCGCGCGGGCCATCACCTGATCGAGGCCGATGCCGACGCTGCGCTGACCGACATCCGCGAAGCGGTGGCACGGGCCGAGCGGGCCGGCGATCCCGCTCCTCCTCGCCGAGACGATCGCCTATGCGGGCCTGGCCGAGCAGTACTACGCGGAGGTCACGCCGGGCCTGCTCGAACGTGGGCTCGAGATCGAGGAGCAACTCGTGCTCAAGCTCGAATGGAACCTCAGCCCGCGTTACGTGTTCGGGCGGCGGCTGATGTTGATGGGCGACCTCGACCGGAGCCCGCGAGGTCCTGGAGCAGTTCGAGGCGGAGGCACAGGAACGAGGCGACGAAGTGAGCCGGGAGATGACCCTCTGGCCGCTCGTCCTGGTCGAGTGGCTCGCCGGTAGCTGGCAGCTGGCGCTCGCGCACGCGACTGCCGCTTACGAGCTCACCGTCCAGACGCGGCATCCGCATGCCCAGTGCGTGGGCCGGCCGGGCCAAGGCGCTGATCGAGACCGATCTCGGTCTCGTCGAGGAGGCCCGGTTCACAGCCGAAGAGGCCCTCTCCTACTCTCGGACTTCGATCAGGCTGTACACGATCCTCATCGAAGCCGTGCTCGGTCGTCTCGAGCTCATGCTCGGGAACTTCGGTCTCGCCGCCGAAAGTCTGCGCGAGCTCCCCCAACTCCTGGCCGCCGGGGAGATGAACGATCCGACGCTGACGGTCTGGGCCGACACCATCGAAACGCTGGTCGCGCTTGGCGAGCTGGAGCGCGCGCGCAACTACCTCGAGCGCTTCGCAGGCAGCGCAGAGCAGCTCGCCAGCCCCCTGGCGAGGGCCGGAGCGCTGCGCTGCCGCGGGCTGCTATCCGCCGCCGAAGGTAGGCCGGAGGAGGCCTTCGAGGCGTTCGAACGCTCGCTCGCCGACGCCGAGCGGTTCCCGCTCGAGCGTGCCCGCACGCTCCTCGGCCTCGGCACTGTCAGACGCCAGAACCAGCAGAAGAAGGCCGCCCGGGAAGCGCTCGAACAGGCGCTCGCTCTCTTCGACACGCTCGGCGCCCGTCTTTGGGCCGAGAAGGCCCGGGCCGAGCTGAAACGGATAAGCGGCCGCACGCCCGCCTCCGAGGCGCTCACCGAGACCGAGCGCCGCGTCGCCGAGCTTGCCGCCCTGGGTCGTTCCAACAAGGAGATCGCCGCCGAGCTCTACATGGGGCTCAGCACCGTCGAGGCCCACCTCTCCCACGTCTACCGCAAGCTCGACGTCCGCCGCGCCGGGCTCGCGGCGCGCCTCACGCCCCCTCAGGGCACCCCGGCCAATGCCGGGGGAGCGGCTGCCCAAACCTAGGGTTTCCCGGGTTTCGGGGCCCCGACCCTGAGCCCTAGCTTGGGCGCATGGTCTACGTCGTCGAGCGATACCTCCCCGGCCTCCACCGCTCGGACCTGCTGAGCGGGCTCTCCCGGCTCGAGCCCTCGAACGCCGGAGCCGGCGACGCCGGGAACGTTCGCTACCTCGGCTCGACCATCGTGCTGCGGGACGAAGCCTGCTTCTGCCAGTTCGAAGGGCCCTCGGCGGATGCCGTCGCCGAGGTGAACAGGCAGGCGGGGCTCCCGTTCGACCGGATCGTCACCGCAGTGACCCTTCATCCGAAAGGAGCAGAGATGAGCGTCTACTCCGTCCATCCCAGCGACCGTCGAGATCAAGCGCGGTCGCTTCTTCGGCCTGGTCGCGGGGATTGCCGCGCTGGCCGCCGTGGTCACCTGGGCCGTGACCGCGCTCGCCTTCGACGGCGGCTCCGCGAGCTCGGGCAAGGCTCAGGCTCAGCAGGTCGCCAACCCGCTTCCCGTGCTCGCCGCACGCGACGCTCGACACGGGCGCTGCCCCGAGCGTGCCGTCGATCATGTCGCTCACGCCGGCCCGGCTCGCGGCCGGCGCGCTCGGGCTCGGCTACGCCCTCCCGGCTCCCCAGCACGGCCCGACCATGCGAGGCGGTGCTCGCCTCGATGAGCCCGCAGACCCGCAAGTACACGCAGGCGATCATGAACCTGACGTTCGCCCAGCTCGCGGCCGGAGCCGCCGGGCAGCCGTAACCTCGTCTCCGCCAGGAGGGGAGAGGACCTCCTCTCCCCTCCTGCGGCGGCGAGGCGGCGTGAGAAGATGCCGCTTCCCCACGATCGCGATGACCCCCCGGCGCTTCCCCAGCCCGTTCGAGATCCCCGCTGCACCCGGCTGCGAGGGGTGGGAGGAGCTGTACGCACCCCACATCCGGTTCGGCGAGGCCCGCCGTCCCTTCGAGGAGGGGCGCTTCTGGTTCCAGGAGGCGCTGCACGCGCCAGAGCCGCTGTACCCGTTCGGTGCGCTGGTCTTCGAGTGGACGGTGGCTGCGCTCAACCAGGCGAGCGCACGCCTGTTCGCCGTCCCGCCCTCGCTCGGCGTCGAGTTCCGCATCCTGAACGGCTACGTCTACGACAGTCCAACCTCCGTCACCGACGAAGCGACGCTCGCCCGCCGGACGGAGCTCTTCAAGGAACGCGGCGGCTACTACTACGAGCACTGGCATGAGCTCTACGACAGCTGGGTGGAGAAGGTCGAGGCCGAGACGCGTTCGCTCCGTGCGCTCGACGTGCCCGCGCTACCGGAGTACGAGGACGAGTCGATCGTTACCGCGGGACGCGGCTTCGGCACGAGCCATCTGCTGCTCGCTCGCCTACGACCGGCTGCTCGAGGGGCTCGACCGGATCCTCCACTATCACTTCGAGCTGCTCAACCTCGGCTACGGCGCCTACCTCGCGTTCTACGAGCTCTGCCGGAGCGTGTTCCCGGGGATCAAGGACCGCACGCTGGCGAGCATGGTCGCCGGGATCGACGTTCTCGTCCTACGCCCGGACGACGAGCTCAGACGGCTGGCGGCCTTCGCGCGCGAGCTGGGAATCGGCGAGCTCGTCCGCGGCGCCCGGACCGAGACCGAGCTCCGCGCCGCCCTCGGGGGTAGCGAGGCCGGGGCACGGTGGTTGGCCGACTACGAGGCGACCAAGGAACCCTGGTTCTACTTCTCCTGCGGGATCGGCCTCTTCTACCACCACCACCGCTCGTGGATCGACGACCCGACGTTCCCGATCATGACGATCGGGGCGTACATCGGGCGGCTCGCCGCCGGCGAGGACATCGCACGTCCGCAGGCGGCGATCCTGGCGGAGCGCGAGCGGATCACCGCCGAGCACCGCGAGCTGCTGCCCGAGGCGCAGCGCGCGGCCTTCGACGCGAGCCTGCAGCTCGCCAGGATCGTGTTCCCGTACGTCGAGAACCACAATTTCTACGTCGACCACCGGTACCTGACGATCTTCTGGAACAAGGTGCGCGAGTTCGGCGCCCTGCTCGCGACGCACTCGTTCCTGGCCGACGGCGAGGACGTCTTCCTCCTCCGCCACGACGAGGTCCGCTCCGCCCTCGAGGACCTCCGGCTCGCCTGGAGCAGCGGCGCGGCGGCGGCGTACGGACCGTCGCACTGGCCGACGATCGTGGCGCGGCGCGCAGAGATCTACGAGGCGATGAGGCGGTGGTCGCCGCCGCCCGCGCTCGGGCCGGTACCCGAGGAGATCACCGAGCCGCTCACGGTAATGCTCTGGGGCATCACGCCCGAGCGCCTCGAGGATTGGCTGTCGTCGGAGGACGGGGGATCGAGCCGCTGATCGGGATCACGGCCTCACCCGGACTCGTCGAGGGCCGTGCGCGCGTGATCCTCGACTCCACGGATGCCGGCACGCTCCTCGAGGGGGAGATCCTCGTCGCGCCGACCACCTCGACGAGCTGGACGCCCGTCTTCGGCACGATCGCCGGCGCCGTTCTGGACATCGGCGGTGTGATGTGCCACGCCGCGATCGTCGCCCGCGAGTACGGCCTGCCGGCCGTCGTCGGCACCGGCACCGGGACGAAGCGGATCAAGACGGGGGACGTCATCCGCCTCGACGCCGACGCGGGCTCGTGACGATCCTGAGCTGACTGCCGGCTAGCCGGCGAACGAGAGCAGCGCGTCCGCGAGCTCGTCCGTCGCGGATAGGTACGGGGCGTGGTCGCAGTCGAGCTCGACCACGGTCACGCACGGGTGCTCGGCGATCATCCGCCGCTGGAGAGCGGTCGTGAACGCGTTGTCGTCCAGCGTGAGGACGAACGAGCGCGGGATCCGCGCGAGCAGCTCGTCGTCCACCTGGACGGGCGTGGCGAACGGCGCCACCGCCTGGTCCCGCCGCTGCGGAATCGCCCACGCCTGCTGCTCCGGCGTGCACCGCTGGTAGATCGCGAACGCGGCCGCCTCGTCGCCCAGCCCCGCCACCGGCGGGTCGCCCGAGACGACGACGTTGGCCTGGATCTGGTCGCCGGCGCCTTCGGGCAGCTTCGTGATGTCGAGGAGGCTCTGGCCGTTCGCCGGCATGAAGGCGCAGACGAAGACCAGCTGCTCGACGTTCTCGGGGCGGTCGTTCGCCGCCTGGGTGATCACGACGCCGCCCATGCTGTAGCCGACCAGGATCGAGGGCTCGGTCAGCGCCTCGCAGACGCGGGCGGCGCAGCTCGCAAGCGTGATCTCCTCGAGCGGCGTCCGGTCGTCGCCGCCGCCGGGCAGGTCGATCGCGACGACGGTGTGCCCGGCGGCCTCGAGCGCGGGAACCACCGGCTCCCAGCACCAGGCGCCGCCGAAGGCTCCGTGGACGAGGACGTAGCGCGCCATCAGATCGTCAGGACGATCTTCCCACGGGTGCGGCCCTGCTCGCCGAGCTCGTGCGCGCGCGCCGCTTCCTCGAGCGGGAACGTCGCGTCGACGTGCGGCTTCAGCCCGATCGCCGCCAGGCCCTCCAGGCCGAGGCGGTCCGGCTCGACGAGGATCCCCGCCACCCGCACTCGCCCGGCGGCTGCCTCCTGCAAGGCCGGGACGGCGGACGTGGACAGCGTGACGAGCGTCCCGCCGTCGCGCAGCGCCGGCAACGCCGGCAGCCCGGCCTCGCCGCCGACCGCGTCGAGCACGGCGTCCACCTCGACCGCGAGCTCGCCGTTCTTGTCCAGCGGCTCGTCGACCCCGAGCCCGCGCAGGAAGTCGTGCTTCTCGACGCTCGACGTCCCGGCGACCCACGCGCCGCGCGCCCTCGCGATCTGCACCGCCAGGTGCCCGACGCCGCCGGCCGCGCCGAGCACGAGCACGCGTGACCCCTCGCGCACGCCGCAGGTGTCGGCCAGCGCCTGCCACGCGGTCAGCCCCGCGAGCGGGACGGCGGCCGCCTCGACGTCCGACCACCCTTCCGGGATCCGCGCCAGGTGCCGTGACGGCGAGGAAACGAACTCCGCGTAGCAGGCGGCCTCCCGCGGGAAGCGCGGCATCCCGAAGACGCGATCGCCCGGCGAGAGCCACGTGACGCCGACCCCGATCTCCTCCACCACCCCGGCGACGTCCCAGCCGACCGTGAAGGGCAGCTCGGCGGGGATCCCGCCGTGCGTCCGCACCTTCCAGTCGACCGGGTTCACGCCCGCCGCGGCGACGCGCACGAGCACCTCGGTCGGCCCAGGCTCGGGCCGCGGGAGGTCCTCGACGACCAGCACCTCCGGCCCGCCGAGTACGTGTTGCCGAACGGCTCTCATCCCGGTTGTATATACAAGGCCTATGGCCGCGCCTGCAAAGACGAGCGCGTTCCCGAGCCCCTACGAGATCGAGACCCCACCGGGGTGCGAGGGCTGGGAGGAGATGTACCCGTACCACGCGCTCTTTGCCGAGGGCCGGCGCGAGGTCGACGAGAACCGCTTCTGGTTCTGGAACTCGATGCACTTTCCGGTGCCGATGCCGGCGTTCGACGTCCAGTGCATCGACGCTCCCTACCAGGCGCTCGGCGAGTGGCAGAACCGCTTCTTCGCGCTGCCGGTGGCGATGGGGATCGACTACCGGATCGTCAACGGCTACGTCTACATCTCCGGCAACCCGGTCACCGACCCGGAGAAGATCGCCGAGCGGGCGACCTTCTTCCAGCGCCGCGCGGGCCACTACTTCGAGAACTGGAACGACCTCTACGAGGGCTTCAAGAAGAAGATGGAGGTGCTGATCGAGGAGATCACCAACCTCCCGGTGCCCGACCTCCCCGAGTACGAGCCCGACGAGGTGATGGAGCGGGACGACAAGAACACCAGGTACGTCGAGGTGCTCGACGCCTACCAGCGCACGCTGCGCTGCGGCGACCTGATGTGGCAGCACCACTTCGAGTTCCTGCTGCTCGGGTACGGCGCGTACCTGACCTTCGCCGACCTGTGCAAGCAGAACCTGCCCGACATCCCCGACCAGCACATCGCCCAGATGGTCGCGGGCATCGACGTGCTGCTCTTCCGGCCCGACGCGGAGCTCCGCCGCCTCGCGCGACTGGCGCTCGAGACCGGCGTCGACGGCGCGTTCGCCGAGGGCCGCACCCCGGACGAGATCGAGGCCGAGCTGGCGAAGAGCGACGAGGGCAAAGCGTGGCTCGAGGACCTCGAGCGCACCAAGGATCCCTGGTTCAACATGGCGACCGGCGACGGCCTCTACCACTTCTACCGCAGCTGGCTCGACGACCCGGCGATCCCCTATGCGTCGCTGATCGGCTACGTCGCGGCGCTGAAGGCCGGCGAGGAGGTCGAGCGCCCGACCGAGGCGATCCGCGCCGAGCGCGACCGGCTCGCCGAGGAGTACGGCGCGCTGCTCACCGACGAGGCGCGCCCTGCTTTTGAAAACCTTTTGAGCCTCTCGCGGACGGTCTTCCCGTTCGTCGAGGAGCACAAGTTCTTCTGCGACTACTGGTTCCTGACTCGCTGGTGGAACAAGGTGCGCGAGTTCGGCGCGCTGCTCGCGAGGCACGGCTTCCTCGAGGACCAGGAGGACGTGTTCCAGCTCGGCCGCCACGAGGTGGCCGGAGCGCTCGACGAGCTGCTCCTCACCTGGGCGACCGGAGGCACCCCGCTCGGGCCGCATCACTGGCCGCCGATCGTCGCCCGGCGGCGCGAGCTGCTGCGCAAGCTGGGCGAGTGGACGCCGCCGCCGGCGATCGGGGCGACGCCCGAGGCGATCACCGACCCGGCAGTGATCATGCTCTGGGGCGTGACCACGCAGCGCGTCCAGGAGTGGGCGCGCGCCGAGGAGGGCGGCACGGAGCTGACGGGCGCCGCGGCGGCCCCCGGAGCCGTCGAGGGCCCCGCGCGCGTCGTGATCACCTTCGACCAGATCGCCGATGTGCGCGAACGGCGAGATCCTCGTCTGCCCGATCACCTCGCCCGCGTGGGCGCCGATCTTCCCGAAGGTGATCGGGGTCGTCACCGACATCGGCGGCGTGATGTCGCACGCCGCGATCGTGTGCCGCGAGTACGGGCTCCCCGCCGTCGTCGGCACCGGCCGGGCGACGGCGCAGATCCGTACCGGCCAGACGATCCGGGTGGACGGCACGACCGGCGTCGTCACGATCCTCGACTAGGCATGGGCCGGACCCGGCTGCTGGCGGAGCTGCGGCGGGACGACGCCGCCGAGTTCGGCGGCAAGAGCGCGAACCTCGGCGAGCTGCTCGCCGCCGAGATCCCGGTGCCGCCCGGGTTCGCGATCGCTGCGAGCGCCAACCGCGAGTTCGGGTCGGTCGTGCCGTTGGAGCTGCGCGAGGAGATCGTCTCCCGCTACGCCGAGCTAGGCGAGCCGGCGGTCGCCGTCCGCTCGAGCGCGCTCGGCGAGGACAGCCAGGAGGCGTCGTACGCGGGGGCGGCGGAGACGTACCTCTGGGTCCGCGGGATCGACGAGCTGTGCGAGGCGGTGCTCAACTGCTGGGCGAGCCTGAACACGGAGCGGGCGGTCGCCTACCGAGCGCATCTCGGCGCCACCGACGCGGCGATGGGCGTCACCGTCCAGAAGATGGTCGACGCGGAGGTCTCCGGCGTCATGTTCACCTGCAACCCCGTCAGCGGCGACCCCAGCATGGTCGCCGTCAACGCGAGCTGGGGCCTCGGGCTCGCGGTCGTCGGCGGCGAGACGAACCCGGACGACTACCTCGTCAGCAAGGTCACCGGCGAGATCGTCCGCCTGTCGATCAACGCGAAGGAGATCGAGTACGTCGTCGACCCCGGTGGCCGAGGCACGGCCCGGGTCGAGGTGCCGGCCGACCGGCGCAACGCCGCCTGCCTCCACGAAGACCGGCTTGCAGAGCTCGTCGGGGTCGCGAAGCGGATCGAGCGCCACTTCGGCTGTCATCAGGACGTCGAGTGGGCGATCGAGCGCGGCACCGGCCGACTGCACACGCTTCAGACACGGCCCGTGACCGCCGAGCGCGATGCGCCCGCCGTCTCCGGGTCGGCGATCTCGCTCGTGATGGACGCCTTCGGCGCAGGCGACCGGCGCTGATGCCGCTGAGCGACGACGATGTCCGCGAGATCCTGCGGCTGATCGACGAGGCGGAGGACGAGGAGCTCGAGCTCGAGACGGAGGCCTTCTCCCTCTACGTCCGTCAGGCACTCGAGCCGCGACCGGCTCCGCGGCCGCGCCCGAAGCCCACCGGCAAGACCATCGCGATCGTCGACACGACGACGCGCGACGGCAACCAGAGCCTCTGGAGCGCCACCGGCCTGACCACCGACGACATCGTCTCGATCGCGCCGACGATCGACCGGGTCGGGTTCCACGCGATGGACTTCAGCTCCAGCACGCACATGGCGGTGGCGGTGCGCTTTCACCAGGAAGACCCGTGGGAGCGCCTCCGCCTCGTGCGCGCGGCGATGCCGAACACCCCGCTCAGCTACATCACGACGGGGATGCGCTTCATCTCCTGGGTCCCGTGCGACGAGGACCTGATGCGCCTCTCGTTCCGGTGCGTCGTCAGCAACGGCATCCGCCGCTTCCAGTTCGCCGACCCGACCAACGACCCGGACCGCCTGAAGGCCGCCGCGCGGATGGCGCGCGAGGAGGGAGTCGAGGAGATCGTCGTCGGACTGACCTACTCGGTCAGCGAGGTGCACACGCACGAGTACTACGCCGAGCGTGCGGCCGCGCTCGCGGACTGCGAGGACATGGACCGGCTGTACCTCAAGGATCCCGGCGGGCTGCTGACGGCGGATGCGGTGCGCGAGCTGGCTCCGCACTTCCTGGCCGCCGCCGGCGATCGCGCGGCCGAGCTGCACAGCCACTGCACGATCGGCCTTGCGCCGTTCGTCTACATGGAGGGACTGAAGGCCGGGTTCCAGGTGCTGCACACGGCGGTCGAGCCGCTCGCCCGCGGGACGTCGAACCCCGCTGCCGACACGACCCTCCGCAACCTGGAGGCCGAGGGGTTCTCGCACGAGCTCGACGTGGAGGCGCTCGCGGCGATGACGAAGTACTTCCGGAGGCTGGGCAGCGAGAAGGGTCTCCCCGTCGGCCAGCCGCAGGAGTTCGACGCCACCTACTACCGCCACCAGCTCGCCGGCGGGATGGTCTCGACGACCAAGCGCATGCTCGACGAGCAGCGGCGGCCGGAGCTCTTCGACGAGGTGCTGGAGGAGGTCGGCCGCGTCAGAGCGGAGATGGGCTACCCGATCATCGTCACGCCGGTCTCCCAGCTCGTCGCCACGCAGGCGGTGCGGAACGTGATGGACGGCGAGCGCTGGGCGAACGTCCCGGACGAGATCATCCGCTACTTCCTCGGCCACTACGGCGATCCGGCTGCGCCGTGGTCGGAGGAGGTGGCGGATCGCGTGCTCTCCCGCCCGCGCGCCGACGCGCTACGCGACCTGGAGCCGCTTCAGCTCGAGGGAGCCCGGCGCCGGTTCGGCGACCGGATCTCTGACGAGGAGCTGCTGCTCCGGCTGACGATGCCGGAGGAGCAGGTGGACGCGATGGTCGCGAACCGTCGTGCGCGAAGCCCGGTCGCGACGCTCCTGAAGGAGGTGGCGACGCGCGAGTCGGTCTCGCACGTACGGGTCGCCGCCGACGACAGAACGGTGGAGTGGCGCCGCTGATGCTCGACAGCGTCAAGGGGTTCGTGCTCGACGTGGACGGGACGCTCGTTCACCGGGCGGGCGACGAGGTGCACGTCCAGCCGGGCGCGGTCGAGGTACTGGCGAGGATCCGGGAGTCGGGCCGGCAGCTGGCGATCTTCACAAACGGCAGCCACGAGTCGCCGGCGTGGTTCGCGCAAGGCCTCCGCGACGCCGGGCTCGACATCGCCGACGACGAGATGCTCACGCCGCTGCGCAGCGTCCAGGCATACCTGCGGATGCGCCGCGCCGAAGGGCCGGTCCTGCGTATTCGCAACGGATGCAGCGCGCGACTTCATGCTCGAGGAGGGCATGCGGCTCGCCGGCGCCGACGGACCGGTCGACGCCGTGTTCGTCGCCCACGCCGACACCGTGGACTTCGAGCTGCTCGAGCGCGCGGCCCGGGCAGTGATCGGCGGCGCACGGCTCCTGACCGCGAGCTACGCGCCCGCGTACGCCGGCGCGAACGGCCCGATCCTCAGCCGCGGCGCCATGACCACGGCCGCGATCGCCAAGGCGTCGAGCACGCGGCCGGTGATCGTCGGCAAGCCTTCGAAGGCGGCGTGGCGGACAATCGAGGAGCGCCTCCGCGTCCCGGCGCACGAGATCGCGATGATCGGCGACGACCTGACGATGGATGTCCGCCTGGGCCGGATGGGCGGCGCGCGCACGGTCCTGGTCGCGAGCGGGATCACGGGCCGCCTGGAGCTCGGCGGCATCCCGGCGACGCACCGCCCGGATGCGATCGTCGGCGGCGTCGCCGAGCTGCTCGACCTCCTCTGAGGTGGGACAGGCCGGAGGCCTGTCCCAGGGCTCAGGCCACGGCCGGGCGGTAGCCGACCCGCGCCGAGATCTCGTTCGCGGTGCGCTTCAGCGCCGGGCTGAGCCGGATGACGAGATCCTCCATCGAGACGAGCGAGCGGTGGACGGCGAGGTTGATCGCCGCGGCGACGACTCCGGAGCGGTCCCGCACCGGAACGGCGATCGAGCGCAGGCCGTAGGCGAGCTCCTCGTTGTTGACCGCGATCCCTGCGTCACGCACGGCCGCCAGCGCGTCGGCCAGTGCCTTCCGCTCGGTCAACGTGTTCGGCCCGCGCTGCTGGAACTGCACCTGGTCGAGCACCGCCGCGAGCTCCGGCTCGGGCAGGCCGGCCAGGAGCACCTTCCCCATCGACGTGCAGTACGCGGGCAGCCGCGAGCCGACGTGGAGGTTGAGGTCGATCTCGCGTTGCCCCTGCTGGGAGCTCCGACAGCGCTCGATGTAGACGATGTCGGTGCCGTCGAGGATCGCCATGTTGACGGTGTGGCCGGTCTCGTCCGAGAGCTGCTGCAGATGGGTGGCCGCGATCTGCCGGAGCTCCATCGAGTTGATCGCCGAGAACCCGAGGTCGAGCACCTTCGGGCCGAGGCGGTACTTGCGCGACTGCGGGTTCTGTTGGAGGTACCCGAGGCGCGCGAGCGTCGCGACGTAGCGGTGCGACGTGCTGCGCGTCAGCCCGAGCACGCGCGCGAGCTCGCTGATCCCGAGCTCGGGCGTCGCCGGCTTGAACGCGGAGAGAATCGCCAGCCCGCGTTCCAGAGACTGGGACTGGCCCGAGCCCGTCTGCGTGCTCTCGCGGGTCGCCATGACCCGCATAGTAGAAGAGCGTCTCGATAAGTGGGAGGACCGCAGTGGGCGCGCGAGCCCCTCTGGCCCGCGCGCCCACACTCGAGATTCGCCTGCTCAGCTGACCCGGAAGGATCCCTTCAGCGACGGGTTCGCGTCGCTCGAGTAGGTGTAGACGCCTTTACCGAGCTTCGTCGTGAAGCTCAGCCGGCCCACCTGCCGCGTCCCGGTGGTCTTGTTCAGGCCCGGGCCTTTGAGGTGGAAGTTCTGCCTGGCCGACTGGTCGGAGACCACGAACGTGTAGCTACCCGCGTTCAGCGACTTGAACGGCTTGCCGTCGAGCTTCATCGAGATCGCCCTGCCGCTGACGGTGCCCTGGATCGTGAGGCCGGTGGCGATCGACGCCGGCACGAGCGCCGCGATGTTCGGCAGGGTCGTGATCGCGCCGAACTCTTTGGCGTACTTCGCGAGCTCCACCAGTTGGCGGCGGTCGATCAGCGAGCTCCACACGGGCAGCCGGATGTTCCTGATCGCGGCCGGAAGCAACGCCCGAACCGCCTCCGGGTGCGCCTGCGCGTAGGCAAGCGACTCCGCCATCGCGTCGTGGAACCCCTTGGCGAGCCCTGGGTTCTTCTGCACCCAGTCCTGGAGCGCGACGTACGTGCCGTTCGGCCAGTACTGGCCCAGTGTCGGCCCCGGCGCGACGATGATCCGGTCGCCGTCCAGAGTCAGACCCTGGGTCATGAAGGGTTCCGGCGCGCAGATCGCGTCGACCTGGCCGGCGTTCAAGGCGGCGCGCATCGCCGGGAACGGGATCGCGACGAACTTGACCTTCGAATTGTCGACACCGAGCTTGCTGAGCGCCGCCCGGATGACGATCTCGCAGACGCCCTTGAGCGCATTGCCGGCAATCGTCTTACCCTCCAGGTCCTTCGGTGTCTTGATCGGGCCGTCGCCCTTGACCAGGACGTTCTGCCAGTTGTCGGCGATCGATGTCGCCTCCACGTCGCTCGCCGAGACGGTCACGACCGGGATCCCACTCGATCGGGCGATGATCGCCGGCACCCAGCCGATGTAGCCGATGTCGCCCTGGTGGTTGGCCATCGCCAACACGATGTCGTTGCCACTCTGGAAAACGGTCTTCTTGATCTCGATCCCGCGCTTCGCGAAGAAGCCCTGGGCGATCCCGATGTCGAGCGGGAACCCGTTTGCGATCGGCAGTCCGTCGAGCGTGATCGTCGCCAGTGCGCGCTTGTGGGCACTGCTGGCCGACCCGACCGCCATGAGCAAGACGGCGCCCGCCGCGACGACCGCCAGGGCAAGCCTCCGGCGCGTCCTCGTCACTCTCATCCCATCCCTCCTGACCGTGAAAGTGTCCGGCGCGGCGATTCTGACCGGGTCTGATCGACTTTTCAAACGTCCGTTCCGGATAGCGGGACAGCGGGCTCGACCGAGCTTCACGGGCTCGACCTCCTGCTCGCGCTTGATCAGCCGGTACACGTGCGCGCGCAACCGCGCGAACTCGGGCAGCTCCTTCGTCGCGATCTGGTCGCGCGGCCGCGGCAGCCCGACGGGGATCACCTCCTTGACCTCGGTCGGCGAGTGCGTCAGCACGACGATCCGGTCGGAGAGGTACACGGACTCGTCGATGTCGTGCGTGACGAACAGGATCGTGATCCCGAACTCGTCGCGCACCCGCAGCACGAGGTCCTCGAGATCGCCGCGGGTCTGCGCGTCGACCGAGGCAAACGGCTCGTCCATCAGCAGGATCGAGGGCTGGTAGGCGAGCGCGCGGGCGATCGCGACCCGCTGCTGCATTCCGCCCGAGAGCTGCCACGGGTAGCGGTCCATGAAGCGGACCAGGCCGACGGCACCGAGCGACTCCTCGACGAGCGCGTCGCGCTCGCTTCTACTCGAGCTGCTTGTGGCGCAGCGGCAAGAGGACGTTGTTGCGGACGGACAGCCACGGCATCAGCGAACGGCTGTACTCCTGGAAAACGAGCGCCATCTGGTCGGGCGGCTCCGTCACCCGCGATCCGCGCAGCACCACCTCACCCGACGAGGGCCGCAGGAGGCCGGCGACGCACTTGAGCAGCGTCGTCTTCCCGCAGCCCGAAGGCCCGACGACGCAAAGGAACTCGCCCTCCTCGATCGAGAACGTGACGTCGCCGACCGCGTGGGTCGCGGTCGCCCCGGTGCCGTAGGTCTTGCCGAGGTTCCTGATCTCGAGCATCTACAGGGGGGTGGCGGCGCGCCAGCCGCGATGCCAGGCGAGCACGTGCCGCTCGACGAGGAGGAAGAGGAGGTTGAGCAGGTACCCGAGCACGCCGATCAGCAGGATCGCAGCCCACATCGGCAGGAACTGAAAGGTGTTCTTCGAGATCAGGAGCACGTAGCCGACGCCGTTCGTGCTCGCGAAGTACTCGCTGAGCACCATCACGATCACGGCCAGGGCAAGGCTCGTCCGCATGCCCGCGAAGATCTGCGGCAGCGCCGCCGGGAAGACGATGCGCCGGATCTGTTCGTGCGGCGGCACCCGGAACGACCGTGCCGTCTCGATCAGCGTCGGTTCGATCCCGCGCACGCCGTCGATCGTGTTCAGCAGCACGGGGAAGATGCAGAAGAACGCGATGAACGAGACCTTCTGCCGGTCTCCGATCGAGTGCAGCAGGAGGATCGAGATCGGCAGCAGCGCCGGCGGCGGGATCGCGCGCCAGTACTCGATGTGCGGCATCGCCGCGCTCCGGCCGAGGCGGGAGAGCCCGAGCGGGATGCCGAGTGCGACGCCGAGGATGACCGCGATCGAGAACCCGAGCGCGATCCGCTCCAGGCTCGGGGCGATGTGCGTGTCGAACTGGGAGAAGAGCCAGAGCTTGCGGAACTCGACGATGATCGTCGTCGGCCGCGGGAACTTCGGGTCGTCACGCTCCACGGTGTAGAGCTGCCAGGCGGCGACGAGCGCGATCGGCACCGCGATCTCGGCCGCGATCTTCGCCGTGCGGTACAGCCTGGGGCTCAATTCCCGCTCCGGCGCCGGCAAAGCCGGCACCTCCGCTCCTTGACGGCTCCGTCGAGCCTACGCCTCATGCCGTCGCCTTCCGCCGCGACGGGTGCCAGCGCAGGACGCGCCGCTCGACGGCCGAGACCGCGAAGTGGATCGCGACCCCGAGGAAGCCGGTCGCCAGCGCAAGCGCGTAGATCTGGTCGTTCAGCCCGAAGGTCTCGGCGACGTTCATCGCGACGCCGAGCCCGCCGGTGCCCATGAAGAGCTCGGCGGTGAAGGCGAGGATCAGCGCGACGGCCGAGGCGATGCGGATGCCCGTGAAGATGTACGGCAGGGCGCTCGGCAGCGTCACCCGGTAGAGGCGCTCGAGCTTCCCGACCCGGAAGGATCGCGCGGTGTCGGTCGCGATCGGATCGACGTCGCGGACCCCGTACATCGTCTGCACGAGCAGCGGCCAGAAGGCGCCGAAGGTGGCGAGGAAGATCTCGCTCTTCAGGTTCGTGCCCAGCGTCAGGAAGAGCAGCGGGATCAGCGCCGCCGACGGGATCGGCCGCAGGAACTCGATCGGGACGCGAAAGGCCGTGGCGGCGAAGTCGCTCGAGCCGAGCGCGATCCCGATCGGCACCGCGAGCACGATCGCGAGCCCGAGACCGATCGCCCACCCTCGCACCGTCTCGCCGAACGCCGTCCAGAAGTCGCCGGTCTGCATCAACGACCAGAGCGCCTGGAACGTGTCGCTCATCGCCGGCAGGTCGCGTTGCGAGATCACCTCGGTGCGCGAGATCAGCTCCCACAGCGCGAGGGCGGCGAGCACGGAGATGATCGCAACGGAGGCCTCGAGAAGCCTCGGAGCGCGCGCTTTCCGAGGCTCTTGGACCGCCGCCTCTACCATCGTCCGCATATTAGAACACTGTCTTGACAGGTGATAAAAGCCAGCTTAGGTTGGCACGGTGACGCGGGTCATACCCCTGGACGAGGCGGTCGCCGAGCTCGTTCGCGACGGAGATGCCGTCGCCCTCGAAGGGTTCACGCACCTCATTCCCCAGGCCGCGGGGCACGAGCTGATCCGGCAGGGACGGCGCGACCTGACGCTGATCCGGATGACGCCGGACCTGATCTACGACCAGCTGATCGGGGTCGGCGCCGCGCGCAAGCTCGTCTTCTCCTGGGGCGGAAACCCCGGGGTCGGGTCGCTGCACCGGTTCCGGGATGCGGTCGAGCACGACTGGCCGGTCCCGCTCGAGCTCGAGGAGCACTCCCACGCCGGCCTCGCCGCCGCCTGGGCGGCCGGCGCCGCCAACCTCCCCTTCGGCGTGCTGCGCGGCTACCGGGGCGGTGACCTCCCCGCCCACACCCGGGTCGCGTTCGTGACCTGCCCGTTCACCGGCGAGGAGCTCGCCGCCGTGCCTGCGCTCCGCCCGGACGTCGCGATCGTCCACGCGCAGCAGGCCGACCGGCAGGGCAACGTCCAGCTCTGGGGGATCACCGGCGTGCAGAAGGAGGCGGTGCTCGCCTCCGCGCGGTCGATCGTGACGGTCGAGGAGATCGTCGACGAGCTGGAGCCGCGGCCCGGCGCCGTCGTCCTCCCGTCGTGGGTGATCGACGCCGTCGCACTCGCCCCGCTCGGCGCGCACCCCTCGTACGCGCACGGCTACTACGAGCGCGACAACGACTTCTACGTCGCCTGGGACGAGATCAGCCGCGACCGCGACCGGTTCCAGGCGTGGATCGAGCAGCACGTGCTCGGCACCGCGGACGTCGGCGAGTATCGCGCCAGCCTGGCCGCGGAGGCCGCCCCGGCGTGAACCACAACGGCTTCACCGCCGACGAGATGATGGCGGTCGAGGCCGCGCGCCGGCTGCGCGACGGCCTGGTCTGCTTCGTCGGGATCGGGTTGCCGAGCCTCGCCGCCAACCTGGCGCGGCACACGCACGCGCCGCGCACCGTGCTGATCTACGAGAGCGGGACGATCGGCGCGAAGCCCGTCGAGCTGCCGCTCTCGATCGGCGACGGCGAGCTGGCCGAGACAGCGGACACCGTCGTCTCCGTGCCGGAGCTGTTCGCGTACTGGCTCCAGGGCGAGCGAATCGACGTCTCCTTCCTCGGCGCCGCGCAGATCGACCGGCACGGGAACCTGAACAGCACCGTGATCGGCGACTACGACTCGCCGACGGTCCGCCTGCCCGGCGGCGGCGGCGCGCCCGAGAGCGCCCTCGGCGCGCGCGAGGTGTTCGTGATGCTGCGCCACACGCCGCGGGCGTTCGTCGAGCAGCTCGACTTCGCGACCAGCCTCGGCGACAACGTGAAGACGGTGATCACCGACCTCGGCGTGCTGGAGCCGCGCGACGGCGAGCTCACCCTCGTCGCCCACCACCCGGGCGTGCCGGTCGAGGACGTCACCGCGGCGACCGGCTGGGAGCTCCGGGTCGCGGACGACGTACGCGAGACCGAGGCACCGAGCGACGCCGAGTTGACGGCGCTGCGAGGATTGCGCACCAAGGGGCGCGACTGATGGCCACGGAGATCGACACCGAGATCGTCCTTCCGGACGACCCGAGCCTCGGGCCCGAGGTCCAGGTCGACTACCCGGGCTACCGCTCGACCCGCTGGCGCGCCCCCGACCGGCCGCTCGTCACGCTCCCGGAGGAGTTCCACTCGCTCGACGGGCCGGTCTTCGGCGAGGACGCGCTCGGCGAGCTCGACAACGACCTCACCCGCCAGCACGACGGCGAGCCGCTCGGCGAGCGGATCATCGTCACCGGCCGGCTGCTCGACGAGGACGGCCGCGGGATCCCGAATTCGCTGATCGAGATCTGGCAGGCGAACGCGGGCGGGCGCTACCGGCACGAGGTCGACCAGCACCCGGCCCCGCTCGACCCGAACTTCTCGGGCGCGGGCCGCTGCCTCACGGACAGCGAGGGCGGCTGGCAGTTCGTGACGATCAAGCCCGGCGCCTATCCGTGGGGAAACCACGAGAACGCCTGGCGCCCGCAGCACATCCACTTCTCCGTCTTCGGGCGCCTGTTCACGCAGCGGCTCGTCACGCAGATGTACTTCCCCGGCGACCCGCTGCTCGAGCTCGACCCGATCGCGCACGCCGTCCGCGACCCGCAAGCGCGCGAGCTGATGATCGCGAGCTTCGACATCGAGACGACGCAGCCCGAGTGGGCGCTCGGCTACCGGTGGGACATCGTCCTCGGCCGCGGCCGCGGCACGACCCCGCTCGAGAGCGCGTGAAGACACCCTCGCAGACCGTCGGCCCGTTCTACACGATCGGCCTCTCGCGCTCGCCCCAGAACGAGCTCGCCGACCTGAACGACCCGGCGGCGATCCGGCTCGTCGGGCGCCTGCTGGACGGCCAGGACGAGCCGATCTCCGACGGGATGGTCGAGGCGTGGGATCCGGCCGGCGGGCGCTGGGGCCGCAGCGGCTCCGACGCCGAGGGCCGCTTTTCGTTCGTCCTGACGAAACCGGACGCGCTGCCGGGCGAAGCGCCACGCCTCGACGTGTACGTCTTCGCGCGCGGCTTGCTCCGGCACCAGCTGACGCGGGTCTACTTCCCGGACGAGGCCGCCAACGAGACCGACCCCGTGCTCTCCGGACTCGACGACGACGATCGCGCGACGCTGGTTGCCACGGAGGAGGGCGGCGCTCTACGGTTCGACATCCGGATGCAGGGCGGAACCGTCTTCTTCGCGCATTGACCACCTTCGCGGCGCTGTACGTGCCGGGGCCGCTCCGCGAGGCGGTCTCCGACCAGGCGTGGCTGCGGGCGATGCTCGACGCCGAGCGCGCGCTCGGCCCGGACGAGGACATCTTCGACCCGGCCGAGTACGACATCGAGGCGCTGTGCGAGGAGGGCCGGGCCGACGCGAGCCCGGTCGTGCCGCTCGCGCGGGCGCTGCGCGAGCGCGAGCCGGACGCGCACGGCCCGGCGACGAGCCAGGACATCCTCGACACCGCGGCGATGCTGGTCTCCTCGCGCGCCCGCGAGTTGATCCTGGCCGACCTCGACGGGGTGTGCGCGGCGTGCGCCGGCCTGGCGGAGACGCACCGCTCGACGCCGATGATCGCGCGAACGCTGCTCCAGGAGGCCCGGCCGACGACCTTCGGGCTGAAGGCTGCCGGCTGGCTGGTCGGGCTCGCCGACGCGCGGCGGCGGTTGGCGACGGTCGTTCTGCCCGCACAGCTCGGCGGGTCGGCGGGGACGCTCGACCCGGAGCTGACCGCTCGGTTCGCCACCGCGGTCGGGTTGCCGGAGCCGGTCGTGCCGTGGCACGTGCATCGTGGGCCGGTGCGTGAGCTCGCCGCGGCGCTGGACGGAGCGGCGGCCGAGTGCGGCAAGGTCGGCCTCGATGTCGCGCTGCTCGCGCAGACCGAGGTCGGCGAGGTAGCGGAGTCGAATCCGGGCGGCTCGTCGTCGATGCCGCACAAGCGGAACCCGGCGGCGGCCGTGCTCGCGCGCGCGTGCGCGCGGCTCGCGCACGCGAACGCCGGCCTGCTGCTGGGCGGCGAGTACGAGCACGAGCGCGCGGCCGGTGCCTGGCAGGCCGAGTGGCCGGCGCTCTCGGCCGCCCTCGCGTTCACCGGCGGCGCGGCTGCAGCGGCCCGGCGCTCGCTCGAGGGGCTGCAGGTGGACGCCGAGCGGATGGCCGAGAACGTCGCCGGCGACGACACGGGCGCGGCCGAGGCGCTCGTCGACCGCGCGCTCGCCCACTACCGGGAGCAGTCGTGACCTTGCACCACCGCTTCGACGGACCGGAGGGCGCGCCCGTCGTCGTGTTCTCGAACTCGCTCGGGACGACGCTCGAGCTCTGGGACCCGCAGGTGCCCGCCTTCACCCCCGCGTTCCGGATGCTCCGCTACGACCAGCTCGGGCACGGCCGGTCGGACGTGCCGCCGGCGCCCTACACGGTCGAGCAGCTCGGCCGCGAGCTGGCCGCGCTGCTGGACGAGCTCGGGCTCAGGCGCGTGTCGTTCTGCGGCCTGTCGCTCGGCGGCGCGGTCGGACAGTGGCTCGGCGCGCACGCGCCGGGGCGGATCGACCGGCTCGTGCTCGCGGGGACGTCGGCCTACTTCGGACCGCCGGAGCGATGGACCGAGCGCGCGGCGCAGGTCGAGGCCGAGGGGATGGGCCCGGTGGCAGAGGCGACGATGGCGCGCTGGTTCACGCCGGGCTTCGCGGGGACTGCGCCGTACCAGGAGACCCTCGCCTCGACACCCGCAGAGGGCTACATCGCCTGCTGCAACGCACTCGCCGTCTGGGACTTCCGCTCCGAGCTGATCGGGATCTCGGCGCCGACGCTCGTCGTCGTCGGAGCGGAGGACCCCGCAACGCCGCCCGAGCAGGCGGAAGCGATCGCGGAAGGAATTCCCGAGGCACGCCTGGCCGTCATCTCCGGCGCCGCGCACCTCGTCAACGTCGAGCAGCCCGAGGCGTTCAACCGCGCGGTGCTCGATCATCTACAGCCATGAGCGACGAGCAGTATGACCGCGGCATGAAGGTCCGCCGGGAGGTGCTCGGCGACGAGCACGTCGACGGCGCGATCGAACGGACGACCGAGTTCACCGCCGACTTCCAGGACTTGATCACGCGGTACGCCTGGGGCGAGATCTGGGCGCGGCCCGGGCTCGACCGGAAGACGCGCAGCTGCATCACGCTGACCGCGCTCGTCGCGCTCGGCCGTGACCACGAGCTGCCCATGCACGTCCGCGCCGCGCTCCGCAACGGCCTGACGCCGGACGAGATCAAGGAGGTCTTGCTCCAGACGGCCGTCTACTGCGGCGTCCCCGCGGCGAACTCGGCGTTCGCGATCGCCCAGCGCGTCCTCGACGAAGGCTGATGCGCACCCAGGTCGGCATCGTCGGCGCCGGCCCAGCGGGCCTCATGCTCGCGCACCTCCTGCACCTGGAGGGGATCGACTCGGTCGTGCTCGAGGACCGGAGCCGCGAGTACGTCGAGGCGCGGATCCGGGCGGGAGTGCTCGAACAGGGCGTCGCCGACCTGCTGGCCGAGGCCGGCGTGGGCGAGCGGATGCAGCGCGAAGGGATCGTCCACCACGGGATCGAGCTCCAGTTCGACGGCGAGCGGCACCGGATCGCCGTTCGACGAGCTCGTCGGCAAGGGGATCGTGATCTACGGCCAGACCGAGGTGGTCAAGGACCTGATCGCCGCCCGGCTCGGGACCGGGCGGCCGTTGCTGTTCGAGGTCTCCGACGTCGCCGTCTCGGATCTCGACACCGACCGGCCCCGGGTGACGTTCGCCCACGACGGCAGGGCGCAGGAGCTCGAGTGCGACGTGATCGCCGGCTGCGACGGCTTCCACGGCGTCTGCCGGCCGAGCATCCCCGCCGGCGTGCTGACGGAGTTCTCGCGTGAGTACCCGTTCGGCTGGCTCGGGATCCTGGCTGCGGTCGCGCCGTCGATCGACGAGCTCGTCTACTCCGCGCACGAGCGCGGCTTCGCGCTCCTGTCGCTGCGGGCCCCGAGCTCTCGCGCTACTACATCCAGTGCGCTCCGGACGAGGACGTCGAGCGCTGGTCGGACGAGCAGATCTGGGCCGAGCTCCAGCTGCGCGTCGGGCTCGAGGGCTGGACGCTCGAGGAGGGCCCGGTGCTGGAGAAGGGCGTCACCGGGATGCGCAGCTACGTCGTCGAGCCGATGCAGTACGGCCGCCTGTTCCTGGCCGGCGACGCCGCGCACATCGTTCCCCCGACCGGGGCGAAGGGCCTGAACCTCGCGATCCGCGATGTCCGCCTCCTCGCCGAGGCGATCACGGACTGGTATCGCTCGGGCAACGACGGGGCGCTCGACACGTACTCGGAGCGCTGCCTCCGCCGGGTCTGGCGAGCCGAGCACTTCTCGTGGTGGATGACGACGATGCTCCACCGCCCGCCCGAGGAGAACCCGTTCGACTGGCGCCTGCGCCTGTCGCAGCTCAGGTACGTGACGACGTCGGAGGCCGCGGCGCGCTCGCTGGCCGAGAACTACGTCGGGCTGGACGCGGTCTAGTGGGTCGCGTCGCCGTCGTCACCGGAGCTGCACGAGGACTCGGTCAGGCGATCGCCGACCGGCTCGCCGGCGACGGCTACGACGTCGTCTACGCCGACCTCGACGCCAGGGTGCGGAGGCTGCGGCAGCGGCCACCGGCTCGCTCGGGGTCGAGCTCGACATCCGCGACCTCGACTCGGTCGAGGCGTGCCTCGCAACGGCGGTCGACCGTTACGGCGGCGTCGACGTCTGGGTGAACAACGCCGCGCTGACGATTGCCCGGTCCTTCTTCGAGATCGACCAGTCCGAGTGGGATGACGTGATCGACGACCAACCTGCGCGGGACGTACTTCGGGTGCCGCGTGGCCGGACTGCACATGCGCGAGCGCGGCGGCGGCCGGATCGTCAACCTCGCCTCGATCGCCGGCCAGCGCGGCGCGAGCGTGAACGGCGTCCACTACGCGGCGTCGAAGGCCGGCATCGTCGCCATCACGCGCTTCGCCGCGAGCGAGCTCGCCTCGTCCGGCGTCACCGTGAACGCAATCGCACCCGCCGCGATCGAGGGCCCGAGCGTCGCGGCCGTCCCCGCCGAGACGATCGAGGCGATGGTGAAGACGATTCCGGTCGGCCGCCTGGGCCGGCCAGAGGAGGTCGCCGCGCTCGTCGCCTACCTCGCGAGCGACGAGGCGGGCTTCGTCACCGGCGCGACCTATGACATCAACGGCGGGATGTTGATGCGCTAGGAGCGGCGCTACAGTGGCCCGGCGGACCCCCGTAGCTCAGTGGATAGAGCAGCGGTCTCCTAAGCCCGCTCCGCGAGGACCTCGTCGTAGAGCTGCCTCGTCTGCTCCACCATCCGCTCGACGGGGAAGTGACGGGCGGCGCGCTCCCGAGCCTGCGCGCCGAGCCCCTCGCGCTCCGCCGGGCTCGTCCCCAGACGACGAAACGCCTCGGCGAGCGCGTCGCTGTCACCCCGCGGCACGATGATCCCCGTCTCGCCGACCGCCTCGACGCACCCGGGGACGTCGGACACGATCGGGGCAAGCCCCATCGCCATCGCCTCGAGCACCGAGAACGGCAGGCCCTCGCGCTGCGACGAGAGCACGAAGAAGTCGGACGCGGCCAGCACCCGGCCGACGTCGCTGCGGGTGCCGAGCAGCCGGACGACCGGCTCGGCGCCGCGAGACACCTGCTCCACCTGCCTGCGCAGTGGCCCGTCGCCGACGAAGAGGAGCACGAGAGGCACGCTGCCGCTCGCCGCGACCGCGGCCCGCGCCGTCGTCACCGGATCCTTCGGCTCCCAGAACGCACCTACGGAGACGACCACCGAAGCTGTCGCCGGCAGGCCCAGCTCAGCGCGTGCTGCAGCACGCTCGCCCGGAGTCGGGAGCGGCGGCACGTCGACCCCGTTCTGAATCGTCACGACGCGACCGGCGGCGCGCGCGGACCGACAGCTTCGACCACCTGGTCGCGCTCCGCGTGTGAGACACAGATCGTCCTGCTCGCAGCGCGGACGATCAGGCGAAGGTTGAGCGACGCGCACAGTCCCCGCACGCCGCCGAGCCGCCGGAGGAGGTTCAGCCCGTGGAGCGTGACGAGCGACGGGCCTGCCGCCAGGCCCGGCAGGCAGGCCAGCGCGGCGACCTCACCATGCACGTGGCCAACTACGGAGCGCCGCAGCTCCAGGTTGATCCCCGGGGCACGCACGGCCAGCGGGCCGAGCGCCGCCAGCGTCGGCCGCCGGACGAGGTAGCGTCGGTCGAAGGGGTACCCGTCCATGCGCTCGAGTGCGTTGACGTAGGTCTCGCCTCCCCCGCCCGGATGCGGGAGCACCTGGAGAACGCGTGGGGAATCGGCGCGTGCGGCGGTGGCAATGTCCACTGTGGGAGCATCGGGTCGAGAACTTGGGCCGCTTTCCGCTGATCGTATGCGCGGGCAGCGCAGGGAGCTACCGGGTGGAAGATCGCGAGGGCGCGCCTAGACTGCGCACCCGTGCCGTCGACCGGCAATCCCCTCGTACTCGAATACCACTGCCTCGGCGCGATCGCGCGAGAGCACGATCCGATCCACCTCGCCGTCACCCCGGAGCGCTTCGGTGCCCAGGTGAACGGCCTGCTCGGACGCGGCTACGAGTTCGTCACCCTGTCCGAGTTCGCGCACCGCCTGCGCGCCTCCGGCCCGCCCGCAGGAGTGTGCGCGCTCACGTTCGACGACGGCACCGCCGACAACGCCACGCTCCTGCCGCAGCTGCTGGAGAAGCTGGGAGTCCCCGCGACGCTCTTCGTCTGCCCCGGTCTCCTCGGCCGGCCGTATCCCTGGCTGGCGCGCAAGGCGGGCGTACGGTTCATGTCGGAGGAGGATCTCCGAAAGGTCGCGCGTTTCCCCTTCATCGAGATCGGCTCGCACACGTTCGAGCACCGGGACCTCTCGGACGCGACCGCGGAGGAGGCGTTCCGCGAGCTCGCCGGCTCGAAGCGGGCGCTCGAGGACCTGACCGGCCGGCCCGTGGAGACCTTCGCCTACCCGTACGGCCGCTACTCGGCCGCCTGCCCCGCCGCGGCCGAGCAGGCGGGCTACCTCTGTGCGGTGACGGCCGACACGAAGGGCGGCTGGGACCTCTACGAGCTGCGCCGGGCAGGCATAGCCTCGTGGGACGGGCGCATCACGTTCGCGCTCAAGTCACGCGGCGTGTTCCACGCGGTCCTCCGCTCGCCGCCGGGACGCCTCGCGCTCGGAGCGCGGAGGTCCGTCGCCCGCAGCGACCGACGCCTCTGAGCCGAGCCGGAAGAGCCGTACCTTCGGCGCACGACCCGCCACCGCGAGCGCGGCGGCGTAGCCGTCGCCGACATCCAGGTCGCAGAGCCGCAGGCCCTCGACCCGGCGCCTGCCGAGCACGTCGAGCCGCTCCAGCGCCGCCACGCCCTCGCCCGTCGCCTTGGCGCACGCCTCCTTCCGCGTCCAGCACGAGAAGAAGGCGCGCGTCCGCGCAGGTTCGCGCAGCGGCCGGAGGATCGATGCCTCTCGCGGCGAGAAGACGGCGTCGACGATCACCGCCGAGGCACGCGCGGGATCGAGCCTCTCGACGTCGACTCCGACCTCGCGGTCGCCTGCCAGCGCGACGAGAGCCAGCGAGCCCGAGTGCGAGAGGTTGAACCTCAGCCGCGACCAGGATTTGGCGAGCTCAGGCTTCCCGCCGGGCCCGCGAACGAAGCCGATCGCGTCCGGCTCTTCCCCGAGGTAGCGGCCGAGAAGCCGCCGCAGAGCAGCGTGTGGGTTCGCGGCGCCCTGGCCCTCGAGGTCGACCGCCCACACGTGCACCTCCCCGGCTCCGAGCGACACACTCGTCACGTCGTCGACTCCTGCGCGGCGCGAAGGGCCGGGCCGAGGCGCCGCGCCAGCACATCGACCCCGGGCGAGCGCAGGACCGCCATGTGCCTGTACGGGATCTCCTCCAGGACCAGCTCGCCCTCGACGAGCGGCTCCCAGAACCACTCCCGGAGCGGCCAGTCGAGGGTCACGTAGACGTTCACCCGGCCGCGGATCGTCGAGGGGACGAGCGTGCGCCGGACCGCCCGGACTCGCTCCTCGAACTCACGCTCGGCAGGCTCGCGGCGATCGAGAGACGTGAAGCGACTGCGCAGCTCGCGGGCCACCGCCCCCCAGATCTCCTCCTGCCTGTACGGCAGGACGAGCCGCCAGCCGTAGTCGCCCTGCACGACCTTCCGGCCGCCGAGACCGGAGCTGCCAGCCGAGGTAGGTCGGCCCCTTCGCGACGGTCACCCGCGGGTCGACGAGAGCAAGGAGCCGCAACCTCCTCGCCGGCGGCGTCGAGCCGCTTCGCCATCTCGACGGCGACGGAGGCACCCAGGCAGACGCCGCCCAGGTAATAAGGCCCGCGCCGGCTGCGACGGCCCGGACGGAGTCGACGTAGTCGGACACCATCTCCTCGAGGCTCTCGTGGGGCTTGTCCTCCCCGTCGACGCCGCGGGCGCGGATCGCGTAGAACGGCTGGTCGGGACCGAGGCGGTGGGCGAGCGTCCCGAAGCCGACGATCTCGCCGTCGAGCCCGTGCACGAAGAAGAACGGCGGGCGGCTCCCCTCCCGCCGGACCGGAACGGCAGGCGATAGCGGCGCGTCCTCCTCGTCGCCCGCGAGCTCCGCCGCCAGCTGTGTCACCGTCGGCGCCCACACCAGCGTGGTCAGGGGCAGCCGCGGGCGTCCGTACCGCACGCGCAACGTCGCGATCAGCTCGGCACGGCGAGGATCGAGTCGCCGCCGAGGGCGAAGAAGTCGTCGTCGGCGCCGACGCCGCTCGACGTCGAGGATCTCCCGCCCAGAGCTGCGCGAGCTCGCGTTCGAGCTCGGTGCGCGGCTCGACGGACGCCGCAGCCGGCCGCGTCCGTCTCGCCGAGCCCGAGCCGCTCGGCCAGGCCGATGCGCTGCAGCTTGCCGGTCGGCCCCTTCGGGATCTCGTCGACGACGACGATGCGGCGCGGCACCTTGAAGTCGGCGCAAGCCGCGCGCCGACGAATTCGCTGCAGCTCGCGCTCGGTCGCGTCGCGCGCCCGCGCGCAGCACGACCGCCGCGCCGACCTCCTCACCCAGCCGCGGGTCCGGGACCGCGAACGTGACCGCCTGCGCGACGGCCGGGTGGCGCGAGCAGCACCTCGTCGACCTCGCGCGGCGAGATCTTCTCGCCGCCGCGGTTGATGATCTCCTTGAGCCGCCCGTGAGGAACAGGTAGCCGTCCTCGTCGAGGTAGCCCTGGTCGCCGGTCCGGAACCAGCCGTCGACGAACGCGGCCTCGTTCGCCTCGGGGTTGTCCTCGTAGCCCGAGAACACGTTCGGCGCCGCGGATCACGACCTCGCCGATCTCGCCCGCGCCGGGACAGCACGGCCCGTCCTCGTCGAGGATCGCGATCTCGGGCCCGGCGGCCGGCCCGACCGAGCCCGGCTTCCGCGTCGCCGGGCGGGAGCGGGTTGCTCGCCATCTGATGCGCGGCCTCGGTCATGCCGTACGCCTCGATCACCGGGCACGCCGAAGGCCTCCTCGAGCCCGTCGAGCACGCGGCGGCGGCAGCGAGCGCCGACGACGAGCGGACGAAGCGCAGCCGGTGGCGCGCGAGCGGCTCCCGTCGCGCTCGGACGCGCGCGAGCACGGCCTGGTGCATCGTCGGCACGGCCGTGTACCACGTCGGCGCGAGCTCGTCGAGCCAGTCGAGGAACCGCGGCGCGTGGAAGCCGGGCGTGCAGACCGACGCTCGCCGCCGGCGCACGAGCGACGCGAGCAGCGCCGCCGACGAGCCCGTGGATGTGGAAGAGCGGCATCACGTTCAGGCAGCGGTCGCGCCGCCGAGCTCCAGCGTCCGCGGCGATGTTGCGCGCCGACGCGCAGAGGTTGCGTGCGTCAGCGGCACGAGCTTCGGCCGCGCCGTCGTCCCGGACGTGTGCAGCACGAGCGCGACGTCGTCGCGGCCGGGGCGCCGACGTCGCCGGACGGCGCGAGCGGCCTGAAGGCGCACCGTCCCCATCGGCGCAGCTCGAGCACCGGGCGCCGCGCTCGGCGGCCAGCCCTCGCGGGCGAGTCGCGCCTGCTCCGACGACGAGCGCCCGGCATCGAGATCGTCGAGGTAGAACTCGAGCTCCGCTCGCGTGTACGCCGGGTTGAGCGGCGCGCGGCGGCTCCGCAGGCGATCGCGAGGAACGCCCCCGCGAGGTCCTCCGGCCCGTTCGGGAGCACGACGGCGACGCAGTCGTTCGGGCGGAGCCCCGGCGGACCTTAGGCGCGCCACCACGGAGACGGTGTGGTCCTGCAGGCGCGCGTTGGTGACGTCCGGACGTCCAGGCCCGAGGAGCGCGACGCCGTCCGGCGCAACCTCGGCTCGCCGAGCGACCAGCTGGGAACGGAACGGCTCGGGAAGACCCGCGTGACCACGGACGTACTCTGCCGCAGAGCTCACCGGTCGGCGGGCAATTTTCCGGCTCGAACACGTTCTGCAGAGGCGATGGCGGGGCCGCCGTCGAACTGCGGCAGTACCCCCGCACGCCGGGCAGCGCGACACGCTGATCGACCATCGCCCCGGTCCTGCGACCTCGGCGATCCGGACCGTGGACCATCTGGATTGGACGCCGGTCGAGTCGGCGCAGCCGTCCAGGAGGCCCGCGAAACGTCGGCTATCGTGAGCGCCCCGGGCCCCCGTAGCTCAGTGGATAGAGCAGCGGTTTCCTAAACCGCGTGCGCAAGTTCGATTCTTGCCGGGGGCATCACTAAGTCCCCTGAGCGTCAGGTTGCCGACCCCCCGTGTCCTGACGACCTTCGTGGCGGGGCCGCCGAGCGGCCCCTCCACGAATAGAGCGTTACTTGACGAAGCGGAAGTCCGCCGTGCGGGGGACGCCGTCGCCCAGGTCGAGGCTCAGCGTCTTGCACGACTTCGCGTACGACTTCGGGGTCTTCCAGACCCATGAGTACGAACCGCCGCCGAGGTTCAGCAGGCCGCCGTTGGCGGACTGCTCGGAGGCCAGGTCCGGCGTCGAGCCGAGGTCGCAACCGTCGTCGGCCACGGTGACGGACACCGAAGTCAGGTCGGTGACTCCCGTCGCTGACCGTGAACTTGAGCGGCACGGCCTGGCCGGAGTTGACCGTGTTCGGCCCGCTTCCGTCCACCGGCTGCTCGAACCCGCCGAAGGCGTACGCGACGGTGTACCCCCTTCCGGTGGTGGACAGCGGAGACTCCACCACCACCGCCTACAGGTCAAGGTCAGACGTTGCCGGGGGATCTCGGACCTGAGCGCAAGCTCTGGCCGTTCTTGGCGTAGCGGAGCGGCCCAGAGCCCTACTTGGCCGCCGCGGCCGCTCTCCGCCCGAGCCCGCCCAGCCCGCGTGACCAGGGCTGACTGGCGCATCGATTCTCGCCGGGGTTACTCCCAAAGTGATGGCTGCAGGCACGACTCGACAGCTCACACGAGCGTCTCGACTGGCGGCAGCTCAGCTGGTTCCAGAACGCCTGGCCAGGTAGTCGTCCCAGTCGAACGGCCCTTTGCGGACAAACTGCACCAAAGCGATCTCGTTCTTCGTCAGTTCGGGCGCGCCCTCAGCGTCCTCGATCTGGGATCGAAGGTGCTCTCTGACAGCCGTCGCGGTGAACTGCCGCAGCAGATATCTCACTCCCCGTGGCACCGCTGTGGTATTGGCCCGTTGCTTGGTTTCCCAAACCGCGTGCGCAAGTTCGATTCTTGCCGGGAGCATTCGCCGGGGACGGGGCTTTCATCGAACATTCAGATTGCCGTGCTGCGATACACGCCTCGATGAGCGACTTCACTTCTGTGCCCGAGCTTGCCTCGGGCCCGGCCGAGGCTGCCCGCGGGCGCATCGCCGCGACGAACGTCGCGCGGCGCCGTACGCTCGGGCTCGTCCTCGTGTGGGCAATCGTGCTCGCGAACGCCGTCGTGATCGTCTGGCTCTGGGTGCACGGCAACAACCTCCATGTCAAGACGACCGGTGAGGCGCTGACCAGTGTCGCCCGGATCACCGGCCTGCTCAGCGCCTACCTGGCTCTGATCCAGGTGATCCTGCTCGCGCGACTGCCGCGCACTCGAGCGCCTGGTCGGATTCGACCGGCTGACCGTGTGGCACCGCTGGAACGGGCACGCGACGATCGACCTCGTCGTCCTCCACGTCCTGTTCAGCGTCTGGGGCTACGCGCTGATGGACCGCGTCTCGATCGGCCGGGAGATCTCGACCATGCTCGGCGGTGGGATCTACCCGGGGATGATCACCGCCACCGTCGGCACCGGGCTGCTGATCGCGGTCGTCGCCACATCGGTCGTGATCGTCCGGCGGCGGCTTCGCTACGAGTGGTGGTACACCGTCCACCTGCTCGCCTACGCGGGGATCGCGCTCGCGTGGTTCCACCAGATTCCGACCGGGAACGAACTCGTGCTGGACACCACTGCCGCGGACTACTGGCGCTCGCTGTACCTCGCCACGCTCGCCCTGCTCCTCGGCTTCCGGGTGGTCGCGCCACTCGTCCAGGCGTTCCGCTATCGCCTCCGCGTGACCGCGATCCACGAAGAGGGGCCCGGCGTCGCCTCGCTCTTGATCACCGGGCGCGGGCTCGAGCGTCTGCGGGCGCGCCCTGGACAGTTCTTCCTCTGGCGCTTCCTCGCGCCCGGCTACTGGTGGACCGCTCACCCGTTCTCGCTCTCCGCGGCGCCGGACGGCCGGTCTTTCCGGATCACGGTCAAGGCGCTCGGCGACCACAGCGCCGGTCTCCGACGGATTCGCGTTGGCACTCGCGTGCTCGCCGAAGGGCCTTTTGGACTCTTCACCGACGCGACACGCAGCCGCGAGCAAGCGCTGCTGATCGCCGGCGGGATCGGGATCACGCCTGTACGCGCGCTGCTCGAGGAAGCTCGCGGCGACGTCGTCGCCGTGTACCGCGCGATCTCGGAAGACGACCTCGTCTTCCGCTCCGAGCTGGACGAGCTCGCGCGGTCACGCGCCATCGAGCTGCACTACGTCGTCGGCGACCATGCCGCGCCCGGCGGAGAGCGCCTGCTCTCCCCCGCCCACCTCAGGGCGCTCGTCCCGGACATCGCGGGGCGCGAGGTCTACGTTTGTGGGCCGCCGGCGATGGCCGACGTCGCGGTCCGCCACGTCCGCGCGGCCGGAGTGCCCCGCCGCCACGTCCACGCCGAGCGCTTCGCGCTCTGAACCCGAGGAGAGCGATGCACAGACGAGTCGCAACAGTAGTCGCCACCGGGGCCCTGCTCCTCCCGGTCGCCCAGGAAGCAGCTACCGCGTCGGCGCCGGCAAGGATCAGCGTCAGGCCGATCAAGCGCGTGGTGACGCAGACGTTCAAGGGGCCGACCGTGAACGCCGACCGATGGGGCACGGTCCAGGTCACGATCACCGTCCGGAAGACGACGACCATTACCGGCAAGAGGAAGCGGGTCACCCGCCGGTACATCAATCTCGGCGGCGGCTACACCTACCACACCGGCCGCTCCCAGTACATCATGTCGCAATCGCTGCCGTACCTCCGCCAGGAGTTCCTCCAGGCGCAGAGCGCGAACGTCGACATGGTCTCCGGCGCGACCTACACGAGCGAGGCGTTCCTGCAGTCGCTCCAGGCCGCGGTAGCGCAGGCGAAGAGGAATTGACGGTCGCCGACCTGCCCGGCCTGCGTCGCGTCGAGCAGATCATGGGCATGCCGATCGTGGTCGATGTCCGCGACGACGAGCCGGCGCGGCGGGCATCCTCGACGAGCTGTTCGACTGGTTCCACATGGGTGGACGCAACCTTCAGCACGTTCAAGGACGACAGCGAGATCGGCCGGCTGAACCGCGGCGAGCTCGCGCTCGCGGATGCCCATACAGACGTCAGGTCGGTGCTCGCACGCTGTGAGGAACTCCGCGCGGAGACTGACGGCTACTTCGACGCGCGCGCCGCGTCCGGGCACACGCTCGACCCGTCCGGGCTCGTGAAGGGCTGGGCCGTCGACCGCGGCGCGGCGATCCTCGACGCGAGCGGCCTGCGTAACTACGCGATCAACGCCGGCGGCGACATCAGGCTCCGCGGGCGGGCGGTTCCGGAATCGACGTGGCGGGTCGGCATCGAGCACCCGCTCGAGCACGACCGCGTGGCGAAGGTAATCGAGACGACCGATCTGGCGCATCGCCACCTCCGCCGAGTACGCGCGCGGGGGGCACATCTTCGACCCGCGCACGCGCGAGACGCCGAGCGGGATCCTCTCGGTCACGATCACCGGCCCCGAGCTCGCGATCGCCGACGCGTACGCGACCGCTGCGTTCGCGATGGGCGGGCCTCGTGCCGTCGACTGGACGGCCCGGTTGCCGCAACGCGGCTACCAGGCGCTGACGATCCTGTCCGACGGGCGCGTGCTCTCGACTCCAGGGTTTCCGGGTGTCGATTGACATCCGCACTGTCCCGGAGACGACGCTCTGCTCTGCACCAACGCAGGAGTGTGAAAGGCCTCTAGGCGCACAACTCCGGAAGCGCCGGGTGCGATGAGGTGCACGCTCACCCAGCGTGTTTGTGGAAGATGTCGGCCAGGGAGTGGTGGTGGCTCCAGGCAGACGCAAGCCGGTGCACACACGCCGCTCGTGCGCCGGCCGGACTGGCGCAATTGGCCGAACGACGATGCGGTGCTTGACCTCGTCCGACGTGAGCCCCTGCTTGCTCGTCTCCAGCAGCGCGAGGACGTCCGCCGGCGTCGACAAGGCCGCCGCAGCAGTCGCAATCGTGTCGAGCCCTGCTCGACTCACTGGGGACATACCGGCGAGCACCCCGGACTAGCGATGCGGCGGAGGGGCGGATGCCGTGCACGGTCGGCTCTTCACTGCACGCGTCTTCCCAAGCAGCGTGCGCAAGTTCGATTCTTGCCGGAGGCATCTCGCTAGGCTCGCCGTCGGTGGCCGACTACATCTTCACGATGATCCGCGCCTCGAAGTTCTACGGCGCGGAGCGCAAGGTGCTCGACGACATCACGCTCGCGTTCCTGCCGGGGGCGAAGATCGGAGTGCTCGGGCCGAACGGCGCCGGCAAGTCGACGCTCCTCCGGATCATGGCGGGACGCGAGGAAACGTCGTCCGGCAGTGCGGAGCTCGCGGCGGGCGCGACCGCAGGGCTGATCGAGCAGGAGCCACAGCTCGACCCGGAAAAGGACGTGCGCGAGAACGTCGAGGACGGCGTCCGCCGCCTGCGTGATCTCCTGACGCGCTTCGAGGAGATCTCCGCCGCATTCGCGGAGCCGGACGCCGACTTCGATGCGCTGATCGCCGATCAGGCGAAGGTGCAGGAGCAGATCGACCGCGCCGACGCGTGGTCGCTCGACGCGACGATCGAACGCGCGATGGACGCCCTGCGTTTACCGGACGGCGACCGGGACGTCACGTCGCTCTCCGGCGGCGAGCGCCGCCGAGTTGCGCTCGCACGCCTGCTGCTGTCGTCGCCGGATCTGTTGCTGCTCGACGAGCCCACGAACCATCTCGACGCCGAGTCGGTCGCGTGGCTCGAGCGCTTCCTCGCCGACTACGCGGGAACCGTCGTCGCGGTCACGCACGACCGCTACTTCCTCGACAACGTCGCGGGTTGGATTCTCGAGCTCGACCGCGGCAAAGGCATCCCGTACGAGGCGAACTACTCGGGCTGGCTGGAGCAGAAGCAGGCCCGGCTCGCCGGGGAGGAGAAGCAGGAGTCGGCGCGCCGCCGCGCACTCGCGCGGGAGCTGGAATGGGTGCGGGCATCGCCGAAGGCGCGTCACGCGAAGTCGAAGGCGCGCGTCTCGGCGTACGAGCAGCTCCTCGCCGAGGAGAAGAGCGTCAAGCTCGACCGCGTCGAGATCCACATCCCCGCAGGACAGCGCCTCGGCGACCTCGTCGTCGCAGCCGACGGCCTCGCGAAGGGGTTCGGAGACAGGATGCTGTTCGAGGACGTGTCGTTTTCGCTGCCGCCCGGCGGGATCGTCGGCGTCGTCGGGCCGAACGGCGCGGGCAAGACGACGCTCTTCCGGATGATCGTCGGCGACGAGGCCCCCGATGCCGGCGCGTTGCGGGTGGGGGACACGGTCGAGATCGCCTACGTCGACCAGGCGCGTGCCGACCTGACGCCGTCGAGCTCGGTGTGGAAGGAGATCTCGGGCGGGCACGACTCGATCGAGCTCGGATCCCGCGAGGTGAACTCGCGTCAGTACGTCTCCTGGTTCAACTTCAAGGGCGCAGACCAGCAGAAGCGGGTCAGTGACCTCTCCGGCGGCGAGCGAAACCGCGTGCACCTCGCGAAGCTGCTGCGGAGCGGCGGCAACCTGTTGCTGCTCGACGAGCCGACGAACGACCTCGACGTCGACACGTTGCGCGCACTGGAGGACGCGCTGCTCGAGTTCGCGGGCTGCGCCGTCGTCATCTCGCACGACCGCTGGTTCCTCGACCGCATCGCCACGCACATCCTCGCCTTCGAAGGCGACTCGCAGGTGACGTGGTTCGAGGGCAGCTGGGAGGAGTACGCCGCCTGGGTAAAGGAGACACGCGGCGCGGACGCGCTCGAGCCGCACCGGATCAAGTACAAGCCGCTCGTGCGCCCCGGCGCGTAGTCCGCCTCCCGGCGAGGACAGCCACAGCCAGAGCCGCCGAGAGCGTCTTGCTCTTGCTTCGAACGAAGCGCTTCACCCCGAACCTCTTTCGTCATGCCGCAAGAACTCCGTCAGTGTTGAACGAGGACCCGGCGAATCTGCAAGGCGGCGCCAGGTCCCGAGCGCGTTCCGGCGTCATATCGATCGAGGATGAAGAGGCCCGGCTTTGGAACAGGAGCAGCAGCCCCCGCCGCCGTCCTTGCGTTGCTGGTCGCCGTCTCTGCTGGTGCTGCGACACCCGTCGCAACGACGATCTCCGGGCCGAGCCCGTTCGCCGGCTGCTCGCGCGGCGGTACCGACGGGCTGTTCGCCGAGGCGGAGGTCGAGCCGTCGCTGGCCGTCGACCCGGCGGCCGCGAAGTACGCGGTTGCCGCCTACCAGCAGGATCGCTTCTCGACCGGCGCTGCGCGCGGGCTCGTCTCGGCCGCTTCGGCCGACGGCGGGCGGAGCTGGACCCGGGCGACGCAGCCCTTCAGCGCGTGCGCGGAAGGGACGACCACGAACTGGCCACGGGCGAGCGACCCGTGGGTGTCGATCGGGGGCGACGGTCGTGTGTACGCGATCTCGATCGGGCGCGGGGTCGCCGTCTCCTCCTCCGGCGACCACGGCAAGGACTGGTCGCCGCCGACGGTGATCGCGACCAACAGCGACGGGTTTCTCACGGACAAGCCGACGGTGACGGCCGATCCCCGCAAGTCCGGGACCGCCTACGCGGTGTGGCAGCGCTACCTGACCCGGCCCGACGGGCCGCCGATCGAGAGCGACACGATGCTCAGCGTCACGCACGACGGCGGCAAGAGGTGGGGCCGGCCCACGCTCGTGCTTCGCCACTCGGCGGACGCGGGTGACGTCGCCAGCGTGATCCTCGTCGACCGCGCGCGCCCGCGGCTGTACCACCTGGCCTACTGGCAGGCCGGCGGCTTCCCCGGGCCGGGAATCGAGCACCTATCGCAGCTGCTCGTCCAGCGCTCGGATGACGGCGGCCGGACCTGGTCGAAGCCGCGCCGAATCACGGCCTTCCATACGGCCGGCGGCCGGCTGCGCGACCCGGCGAGCGGGAAGATCATCCGCCCGGGCGTTCCCTCGTTCGCGATCGACGCCGCAACCGGCGCGCTCTACGCGGCGTGGCAGGACTCCCGCTTCAGCTCCGGGCGCACCGACCAGATCGCTTTCGCCGCGTCCATGAACGCCGGCCTGACCTGGACGAGCCCGCGCCGCGTCGACGCCGGCACTGCGACCGGCATCGTGCCCGTCGTGGCGGCCGACCGAGGGGTCGTGGCGGTCACCTACTACCGCGTTGGGCCCGACACCACGCAGCTCTTCCTGGCCACCTCGACTGACCGCGCCAGGACGTTCCGGCGCCGGCCGCTCGGCCCGTCGTTCACTCTCGCCGACGCGCCTCTCCTGGCGGGCGATCCGACGATCCTCGTCCCGCCGGGCCTGTTCCTCGGCGACTACACGGGCCTCGTCGTCCAGGGCGGCAGCGCCTACGCGGCGTTCGCGACCGCGAATCCCGACCCCGCGAACCCGACCGACATCCGCTTCGTCGTCAGCAGCGTGCGGTGAGTAGGAGATTGCGTCTCGCTGGTCACGCCGGTCCGTGGATCGGGGGCCCGCGCGAGCGAGCCCCCGATCGCGGTCGATCAGACCTGCGTCAGCAGAGCCGGGCGACGACCGTTCCGGTGCCGGCGTGGCCCGGGTTGGGCGCGTAGCCCGGGTTCGTCCTGACCAGCACGATCTGCGCGGTGTCGCCGGAGTTACAAGCGTGCTGTCAGGAGTCAAGAGACCGGCGGCGCCGGTCACCACCTGTCCTACTCCTGAACGCCACCTGGCCAAGAAGGCCTAGACTCGGCGCGTCGTGGCGACGACACGCAAGAAAAGCAACAGCGACGCCTTTCCGGTTCTACGACAACCGGCAGAAGTACCTGGCGTTCGTGAACACGTGCAACGAGAAGGCCGTCGTCGCAGCGCGCGCGTCCGAGGTCGTGAGCAGGTTGCAGCCGACACCGCCGGCGCTACGGCTCTTCGACGCCGGTATGGGCGACGCCACGGTGCTCGTCCGGCTGATCCGGAACGTGCATCGCTTCTTCCCGACCGTGCCGTTGCTGGCCGTGGCCAAGGAGATCAGCCTCGAGGACGTGAGGCTCGGCCTCGAGAAGATGCCCGATCGCTTTCACGAGCACCCGGCGACGGTGCTCGTGATCACCAACCTGAGCTACGCGGATGCCCCTGGCCTCATGCCGGGCGATCCCGCGCTGGCCGAGAGCCTCAACTGGCACGAGGTCCGGCTCTCGGGCAGGTCGGCGGCCGAGTTCGACGAGCAGATCGAGGCGCTCGGACCGGTGCTCGACCACGGCTGGCAGGCGAAACCGAGTCCGCAGACGGGCAACCCCACCTACGTTCGGCCGTCGGTCCTCGTGATCTATCGCGCGGACTACGAGTTTCTGCTCGACGCTGTGATCCCGGCACCGGGCCGGCCGCCTCGCGACTACGACTTCGTCCTCGCCTCGCAGCCGTGGCGAGCGCGAATGCCGGCGTCGTTCAAGGCCGAGAAGGTCCTCGCGCCGCTCGTGCGCAGCCTCGGCCCCGGAGGGAAGCTGCTCGCGATCCAGTCCTACGGGGAAGACCCGGCGCTCGAGGTGGTGCAGAGGATCTGGCCGGACGAGAACCCCTTCCAGGTCCGGCGCCAGGAGCTACTGGCAGCACTCGAGGAGCAGCTCGGCCGCTCGCCGGCGGATTCGAGCTGACACCGCCCTCGGATACCGAGTCGCTGTTCCGCTACCAGATGCACACGCTGCCCTCGGAGATCGGCGACCGCATCGGCACGTCGACGCTCTTCGCCGCCTGGAACGCGATCATCTACGTCAACCAGATCGAGGACGAGCGCCTGGAGTCAGTCCTCCAGGACGGCTCGTACCTCCCGACCGTTCAGGACGTGCTGCAGAAGTACAACGGCCTCTGGTTCAACGACGAGTCGTTCGTCGTCACCCGTCGCGGCCGCTAGGCACCGACACCACCAACGTTGCCGACACCGTTGCCGTGGCTGTTCGGGTGCGAATGGTCACCCCACGACCAACCCGCGATCTGGTACGACGGGCTCGACTTGATCTTGATCGTGGGCGCCCGCCACTTCCAGGCCGCCCCACCCGCTGCCAGTCCGGCTGCGAGCACGACGACGACTGCGATCTTCACCCTCTGCTTCATGCCTCTGTTCCTCCTTCCGCCGACGGGATCTCGAACGTGAACGTCGAGCCCCGCGGCTGGTTTGCCGACACCCAGATACTTCCACCCATCTGGCCGACGAGCTCCCGGCAGATGTAGAGCCCGAGCCCGGTGCCGCCGATTCCGCGGCTCATCTCCGGGTCGAGCCTGATGAACTTGTCGAAAATCCGTTCCCGCTCCGCTTCGGGAACGCCGATCCCCTCGTCCGAGACGAAGAAGCGAATGTGCCCGTTGCTCTGCTCGACCCGAACATCGACCGTCCCGCCCTGGGGCGAGTACTTGACGGCGTTGTCGATCAGGTTGGCGAGGACCATGCGGAGCTGCGCCGGATCGACCCGGGCCACCGCAGAGTCGGCCTCGGCGACGATCGAGACGTTCTGGGGCGAGATCTCGGCGGCCCTGGCCACCGCCTCGTTGACGAGCAAGCCCGTGTCGCACCATTCCGGCTCGGGCCTCGTCTTCTTCGCCTCCAGCCGACTCGCCCAGAGGACGTCGTTGACGACGGTCGCGAGACGTCCGCTCTCGCGCCGGATCACCCCCAGAAGGCGCCACCGCATCTCCTCGTCGAGTTCACGCTCCTCGAGCGTGACGGCGGCGCCGTACACCGAAGCCAGCGGCGTCCGGAGCTCATGGGAGATCACGGCGATGAACTCGTCCTTGAGCGTGTCGAGCTCGCGCTGGCGCCGCACGGTCTCGAGCAGCGAGCGCTGGTGCATCCCGATCGCGAACAGCGGAGGCACGAGCAGCAGGCTCCACCAGGGCGACTGCTGCCAGAGCTGGACGAGGACGCCGGTGACCGCCGCCATCACAACGAACGGCGACAGCGTCGAGAGGAAGAAGCTGCGGGCGACCGACAGGTAGCGCTCGCTACGGATTCGAGCGAGCACCGCAGCCAGCAGGATCACGTCGACGGCGTAGAAACAGAGCGATGCGAGCAGCCCGGTCTTGAAGCGATCGGGGAGGGGCTCGACCCCGAGCCCCGCGGCCGCTGCGGCGAGCGCGTACAGCGCGCTGTTGTAGGCGATGCGAACGGCCGGCGTCCGCCGGTAGAGCTCCACGGCCAGCATCGAGCTCGCCCCGACGAGCACTGCCGTCTGCCAGCCGTAGACGACCGCCGTGGCGGCGATGAAGACGTTCGCGAACGACGTCGCGCCGGCCGCGACGCGCTCGATCGGGACCGGGAACGCCTCGGCCAGCGTTGCGGCCAGCAGCAGCGCCGCCGCCGGGCCGGCCAGGTGCGAGGCGCCGCCCTGCGCGAGCGCAAGCCCGACGACGGCCGCGGCCGCCACGCAAACGGGCAGGATGACGGGCGCCGTCCGCGGAGGGAACAGGCCGCGCAGCGCGGCCGGCCGCCTACGGTCTGCTATCGAGGCGTTCTCGCCGAGCACGAGTTCCACCGAGGTAGCAATCGCCCAAAAGGGGGGCGAGCGCATCACCCGGACGGGGGGTTTGCCCTAAGTGCACAACAAACTGGACGCCGTCCGCATGCGCTGGCACCCTCCGGAGGCGTAGCGGCGCCGTCGCCGCCACGTAGGGGCAACGAGGCCTCGGGACTTTCGAGTCCTGGGCCTTTTTCTTTTGCACGCGAAGGCTGGGGCTCTTTCGGCAACGGAAAGGAGACCCCATGCTATATCCGGAATGGCTGAACCCCGGTGACAACGCCTGGCAGCTGACCGCGGCGACGCTCGTCGGGCTGATGAGTGTTCCGGGCCTCGTCGTCCTCTACGGCGGCGTGATGCAGAAGCGCTGGTCCGTGAACAGCATGATGCTGGCGTTCGTCGCCTTCGCGCTCGTGCTGGTCGTCTGGGTGCTCTACGGCTTCGAGATGGCCTTCGGTCACCCGGTCTCGCTCGGAGCGAGCGACAGCTTCTGGCACAACCTGGTCGGCAAGCCCGGCAGCGTGCTCGGCCACGCGGATCTCCAGGGCCAGGCGAAGATCCCGAACCTCGGCGCCGCCGGCGTCCTCGACTTCCCGAAGTCCTCGCTCGTCTACTTCCAGTTCGTCTTCGCGGCGATCACGCCGATCCTGATGCTCGGCTCGGTGCTCGGGCGCGTGAACTTCAAGGCCTGGATCCCGTTCGTCGTCGCTCTGGGTCGAGCCTGATCTACACCGTCAACGCCTTCCTGATCTGGGGCGGCGGCTGGTTCGCCCAGCACGGCGCGGTCGACTTCAGCGGCGGCTACGTGATCCACCTCTCCGCCGGCGTCTCCGGCTTCGTCGCCGCGTGGGTGATCGGCCCGCGCCTCGCACGAGACCGCGAGATCGACGCGCCGAACAACCTGGCGATGGTCGCGCTCGGCGCCGGCCTGCTCTGGCTCGGCTGGAACGGCTTCAACGGCGGCGACCCGTATAACGCCGGCGCGGACGCCTCCGTCGGCCGTGCTGAACACGAACCTCGCCACCGCGGTCGCGTTCCTCGTCTGGGTCGGCTGGGACTACGCCACCGGCCGCAAGCCGTCGCTGCTCGGCAGCGTCAACGGGATGATCGTCGGCCTCGTCGCGATCACGCCCGCGGCCGGCTTCGTCACCGGCTGGGGTGCGATCGCTGACTCGGCGCGATCGCCTCGTCGATCGTCTATGTCGCCTACAACTACCTGGCGCTGCTCCGGCCTTTCCGGAACGTGGACGACACGCTCGGGGTCGTGTACACGCACGGCTTCGCCGGGCCTGATCGGCGGCCTGCTCGTCGGCGTGCTCGCCAGACTCGGTCGATGCAGGTCGTCCCGGGCTTCTCCGTCGCGGGCAGCGCGCACCTGCTCAAGTGGCAGGCGCTCGACCGCGCTCTGGGTGATCGTCTTCTGCGCGGTCGGCACGTTCGTCCTGCTCAAGCTGGTCGGCCTGTTCGTCCCGCTGCGGATGAGCGACGAGGACATGGAGATGGGCGACCTCGCGGTGCACGGCCACGAGGTCTATCCCTCCGACATCCCGTCGCTCGGGTTCCCGTCCGGGATCCCGCCTTCGCCGGCGCCGCTCAGCGGCGTCGCCGGGGCAGAGAGCGGCAGCTAGATGGCGCCGAAGATCATCGTCTCCTACGACGGAAGCGACTACGACCGCGACGCGCTCGAGTTCGGAAAGCTGCTCGCGCGCACGGGGGCACGGCTGGAGCTCGCCTACGTACGCCACGCGCACGAGAGCGAGGCCGCGCGCGAGCAGCTCGCCGAGCACGAGGCGGAGGAGCTGCTGGAGTCCGGGGCGCTCGACCTGGGCGCCCCGAGCACCCCGCGCCATGTCGTCGTCAGCGGCTCGACGCCTGACGGGCTCCGCGACCTCGCGCTCGAGAGCGGAGCGAACGATGATCGTGTTCGGCTCCGAGTACCGGACGACACCGGGCCACGTCGACCCGCAGGCCTCGGCCCGCCGCCTGCTCGACGGCGGGCCGATCGCGCTCGGGATCGCGCCGGCCGGCTTTCACGACGACAACGGCTACGCCGTCCGCACGGTCGCGGCCGTCGGCGAGGACGGCGACCCGTCCGCCCTCGAGACGGCGGAGGCGATCGCGGCGCGGTTCGGGGCCGAGGTCGCGCCGCGGGCGACCGCCGAAGTCGACCTGATCGTCGTCGGCTCGAAGCCCGGCACTCCCGCCGGGCGGGTGACGATCAGCGCGGCCGCCGAGTACCTGATCGAGCTCACCCGCTGCCCGGTGATCGTCCTCCCCCGAGGCGTGGCGGTTCGGTTCTAGCGATGCCGGCCGAGGCGAGCCGTCTGCGGCGGCGGGTCGGGCGGCGCGACCGGCGCGTCCTCGTCCTGCTCGCGACGCTCGCCGTCGCCGGCACCGCGGCCGGGATCGCCCTCCCCGGTGGCGAGCAACCGCCCGAAACAGGCTGTATCACCTATGCCGAAGCGGGAGTTCTGGGCGGCGGTACCTGGCGGCTCTGCGGGAAGGCCGCGGTGGAGCGCTGCGCGGCCGCCGGGAAGCGCCTCGCCGAGCAGTGCGCGCGGCTGGAGCGAACCGGTCGAGATTGACATTCAAGTGACCGCTTAAATATCATGCGGCTGTGCCGGCCGCGGCCGCAAGCGCCGATCCGTTCCACGCGATCGCCGAGGAAAACCGCCGCCGGCTGCTCGACCTCCTCCGCGGGGGCGAGCAGCCGGTCGGAGGCCTGGTGGCGGAAACGGGCCTCTCTTACCCGCTCGTCTCGCAGCACCTGCACGTGCTGCTCGATGCAGGCGTCGTCAGCCGGCGGCAGGCCGGCCGGCAGCGGATCTACCGCGTCGATGCGGCGCCGCTCCGCGTCGTGCACGACTGGACCGCCGAGTACGAGGCGTTCTGGCAGGAGCGGCTCGGCCGGCTGAGACACCGGCTCGACCGATGAGACTCGACGTTGCGCTCGACGAGTTCCTGCCGCACCCGCCGGAGCGTGTCTGGCGGGCGCTGACCGACCCGGTGACGATTTCTGCCTGGCTGATGGCGACCGGCGACTTCCGGCCGGAGGTCGGCGCGCAGTTCAGATTGCAGACCGAGCACCTGTCGCCGACCGGCTGGATCGACGCCGAGGTGCTCGAGCTCGACCCGCCCCGCCGGATGGTGTGGGCGTGGTCGTCGAACGACGGCAATCCGCGGAGCCGCGTGACCTTCGAGCTCGCGCCGGAGAGCAGCGGAACGCGCCTGCGACTGACCCACGAGGGCGAGATCGAGCCGGCGATCGGCGCGATCCTCGCCGACGGGTGGCCGGGCCGCATCGAGCTGCTGGCCGAAGTAGCCGGAAGAGAGGAGGAGAGATGACGCACGAGGTCGTCCAGCACGAGGCGTGGGTCGAGGCCCGCGCCGCCCTGCTCGCCGAGGAGAAGGAGTTCACGCGCCGCCGCGACGAGATCAGCCGGCGCCGCCGCGAGCTGCCCTGGGAGGCGGTCGAGCACGAGTACGCCTTCGACGGCGCCGACGGGAAGGAGACACTCATCGACCTCTTCGCCGGGCGCGGCCAGCTGATCGTCTACCACTTCATGTTCGACCCCGAGGACGACGAGGGTTGCCCGCACTGCTCGTTCTGGGCGGACAGCTTCGATCCGGTGATCGTCCACCTGAACGCGCGTGACACGACGATGGTCGCCGTCTCGCGGGCCCCCTACGCCAAGCTCGCCGCCTATCGGGAGCGCATGGGCTGGAGCTTCAAGTGGCTCTCGTCGGGCGGAAGCGACTTCAACGCGGACCTGGGCGTCTACTTCGAGCCGGCGCAGCGGGACGAGCCCGTCTACAACTACGGGACGATCGCCCCCGGTCTGGCCGACCGCGAGGGAATGAGCGTCTTCTGCAAAGACGATGCCGGGTCGGTCTTCCACACCTACTCGGCCTACGCGCGCGGCATCGACCTCGTCAACACCGCCTACAACTACCTCGACCTCACGCCGGGTGGGCGAGACGAGGAGGGCAAGCCGCCGCAGTACTGGGTGCGGCGTCACGACCGCTACTAGCCGGCCGTCGCCTCCTCGCCCTCCTCGACCGCGCTCGAGCCGGTCCCTTCGTGCGCGTCCTCGATCGTGGCGACGTTCGCCTTCGGCGTCACGTGCCAGAACTCGCCGAGCGCGTGCTCCCAGACCCCGAGCAGCGCGGTGGCGAGGTCGGAGCCCGTGTAGCGCACCTGCCGCTCGACGAGGTAGCGCAGCTCGGCATCCGCGTGGACGCGTGACATTCCGACGAGGTCGTCGCTCAGGCGGACAGGCAGCGTCCCGGCGGGGTCGTAGACGAACGCGTCGCCGCCGCTCATTCCGGCGCCGAAGTTGCGGCCGACCTCGCCGAGGACGACGACCGTCCCGTTCGTCATGTACTCGCAGCCGTTGTCGCCGATTCCCTCGACGACCGCCACCGCGCCGGAGTTCCGGACGGCGAAGCGCTCACCGGCGCGCCCGGCGCAGAAGAGCTCACCGCCGGTCGCCCCGTAGAGAACGGTGTTGCCGAGCAGCACGGCGTGCTCTCGATCTCCCTCGGGCGGGCGGATCGCGATGCGGCCGCCGCCCATTCCCTTGCCGACGTAATCGTTCGCCTCGCCGACCAGGTCGAGCGCGACGCCCGCAGAGAGGAACGCGCCGAAGCTCTGGCCCGCGGAGCCCGTGAAGCGAGCGCGGATGCGGCCCGGAGGCGACTCCGCGCCGAAGCGCCGGCCGATCTGCCCGCCCAGGCGGGCGCCGACCGAGCGGTCCCACGTCGAAATCTCGTAGATGGGCTCCACGATCGCCGGCCCGTCGAGCGCGGGCTCGGCGTCGGCCGCGAGCCGCTGGCCGAGCTCGCCGCCGCCGGCAACCGGCATCGGCTCGCCCGTGTACCGGCCGACCGGCGAGTCGAGCAGCGGCGCCAGGTCGAGCGCCTCGGCCCGCGCATCGCCGGTCTCCCGGCGCTGCAGCAGGTCGGTGCGGCCGACGGCCTCCTCGAAAGAGCGCAGACCAAGCGATGCGAGCAACTCGCGCGCGTGCCCGGCGACGTAGAGCAGGTAGGTCTCGACCTGCTCCGGTGTCGCCGCGTACTTCGCGCGCAGCTCCGGCCGCTGGGTGGCGATCCCGACCGGACAGGTGTCGAGATGGCACGAGCGCACCATCAGGCAGCCCTCGGCGAGGAGCAGCGCGGTGCCGAAGCTGACCTCGTCGGCGCCGAGCAGCGCGGCGAGCACGACGTCACGGCCCGTCTTCACCCCGCCGTCGGCGCGCAGCCGGACGCGCCCGCGCAGGCCGTTCTCGACCAGTGACGTCTGTGTCTCGGCCAGCCCGAGCTCCCACGGTAGCCCCGCGTTCTTGATCGACGAGAGCGGGCTCGCCCCGGTGCCGCCGTCGGAGCCGGCGATGTGGACGACGTCGGCGAGCGCCTTGACGACGCCGCTGGCGACGAGACCGACGCCGCTCTCGGCCACGAGCTTGACGGAGATCTTCGCGGTCGGGTTGACCTGGCGGAGGTCGAAGATCAGCTGCGCGAGGTCCTCGATCGAGTAGATGTCGTGGTGCGGCGGCGGCGAAATCAGCGCCACGCCCGGCGTCGTGTGCCGGAGCCGCGCGATCTCCGCCGAGACCTTGTGCCCTGGGAGCTGGCCGCCTTCGCCGGGCTTCGAGCCCTGGGCGATCTTGATCTGGAGCTCGTCGGCGAAGGCCGCGTACTCCGGCGTGACACCGAAGCGGCCGGAGGCGACCTGCTTGATCCGCGAGTTGCGCTCGGTGCGGAAGCGCGCGGGGTCTTCCCCGCCCTCGCCGCAGTTCGAGCGGGCGCGCAGGTTGTTGAACGCGATCGCGATCGTCTGGTGCGCCTCGGCCGAGAGGGCGCCGTGGGACATACCCCCGGCCGAGAACCGCTGGACGATCGACTCGGCCGGTTCGACCTCGTCCAGCGGCACCGGCTCGGCCGCCGGAACGAGCTCGAGCAGGTCGCGGAGCTCCATGGGTCGGCGTGAATCGACGAGCTCCGCGAAGCGCTCGTACCTGTCTCGACGCTCGTTCCGGACGGCGAGCCGGAGTTCGTGTGCAGCCTCGACGACGTCCGCATTGGTCTCGTGCGGCTCGCCGCCCTTGCGGTACTTGACGTAGCCCGGGCTCTCCAGGCGGGTCGCCGCCGCCCGGTCGAGCGCCTCTCGCTCGAGCTCGGCGAAGCCCACCCCTCCGACCGGCGAGTGCGTCCCGGGGAAGCAGAGCTCGACCACCTCGGGCGCGAGCCCGACGATGTCGAAGATCTGGGCGCCGCAGTACGCCGCGACGTCGGCGATGCCCATCTTGGACATGATCTTGAGGACGGCCTCCTCGACTGCCGAGCGGAAGCGCCGCTGGGCCTCGTCCGGGGGAGGCCGGTCGCCGCCCACCTTGTCCGCCTGGGCGAGCGCGGCCACCGTCTCGAGCGCGAGCCGCGGACAGACCGCCTCCGCGCCGTAGCCGAGCAGGCAGGCGAGGTGGTGTGCCTCGCGCGCCTCGTCGGTCTCGGCAACGAGCGTGGCGAGCGTCCGCAGACCGCGCGCGACGAGTCGGTGGTGGACGGCGCCGACCGCCATCAGCATCGGAACCGGCGTGCCGTCACCGGTGTCCGAGATCACGAGCGCAGTTCGTCCGGCGCGCACCGACGCCTCGGCCTCGTCCGCGAGCCGTACGCAGGCGCCGTGCAGGTCGGAGACGAACGTCGCCTCGAGGCGCGTGTAGCCGAGCGACTCGAGCGCGCCCGGGTAAAGGAAGAAGCTCTCGAACTCGGTCCCGCGGGCGGTCTCCGGCCCTTCGGTCAGCAGCGTCGCGCGACCGCCGAGAATCGTCCGCAGCGAAAACTGGTGGCGCTCGCGGAGATGGTCGATCGGCGGGTTCGTGACCTGGGCAAAGCGCTGCCGGAAGTACGTGTAGAGGGGCCGCGCCCGCCCGGCGAGCGGCGGCAACGCTGTGTCGTCGCCCATCGAAGAGGTCGGCTCGTGCCCGCGGCCGGCGATCGGCCGCAGGATCACGCTCACGTCCTCGCGCGTGTAGCCGAAGCGGGCCTGACGCGCGGTCAGGTCGCTCTCCGGCGCCGCCACGGGCGTGCCGTTGCTCCCGGTCAGCAGCCCGTCGGCGAGCCAGCGGCCGTACGGGCGGCGCTCGGCGAGCTCGCGCTTGATCACGGCGCTCCCCTGGAAGCCCTGTTCCGGGTCGACGGCGACGATCTGGCCCGGGCCGAGCCGCCCGCGCTTGCACCGGGCCGCGGCCCGAGAGGTCGACCGCGCCGGCCTCGGAGCAGCAGACGACGAGGCCGTCCGCGCACGACGGCGTAGCGCAAGGGCCGCAGCCCGTTGCGGTCGAGGGCCGCGCCGACCACGCGCCCGTCCGTGAAGACGAGGCCGGCCGGCCCGTCCCACGGCTCGACGAGCAGCGAGTGGTAGCGGTAGTAGTCGCGCAGCCGCGGCGGGAGCTCGTCGTTCCCTTCCCACGCCTCCGGCACGAGCATCGTCAGCGCGTGGCGCACGTCGCGGCCGTGCCGGACGAGCAGCTCGAGCGCGTTGTCGAGCATGGCGGAGTCGGAGCCGGACTCGTCGATCACCGGGTGGAGCAGCTCGTCGTCCTCGGAGCCGAAGTTGCCCTCGCGGGCGCGCATCCAGTTGACGTTGCCCTGGATCGCGTTGATCTCGCCGTTGTGGCAGAGCAGGCGGAACGGCTGCGCGCGCTCCCAGGACGGCGCCGTGTTCGTCGAGAAGCGCTGGTGGAAGATCCCGAACGGAACGGCGAGCTCGGGATCGCTCAGGTCCGGGTAGAACCGCGCGAGCTCCTCGGCCGCGCAGAGCGCCTTGTAGGTGACCGTCCGGAACGAGAGCGAGGCGATATAGGCGCCCGGAGTCCGCTCGGCGCGGCGGCGGGCGCGGAAGGCGGCGGTCTCGTCGCCACCCGGAGATGTAGCAGTGCTCGATGCGCGGCATCGTCGCGAGTGCGCTCTCGCCGAGGGCGTCGCGCTCGACGGGAACCTCCCGCCACTCGAGCGGCTCGAGCCCCTCGGCGCGGCAGGCGTCCTCGATCGCCTCCCGGGCAGACTCGTCCCGCAGGAAGACCATCGCCACGCCCGGGCTTCCGGCCGGGAGCGGCAGCAGCACGCCCGCTCCGTCGCCTGTCTTGCGGTCGGCGGCGGTCGCGCCCCGGTGCCGCACGTTGTGCAGCCCCTCGAGCAGGCAGTCGACGATCTCGCGCGAAGCGCGGCCGTGGGCATCGGCGACGAAGCCGATCCCGCAGGCGTCACGCTCGACCAACGGCCCGAACTGCCCTGTGTCCTCTCGATGCACTATGCGCTTTCGCCCTGTGGCGACAGGAAGCGGCCGTTCGCATCGCGCAGCCCGCCGTGGTGGCGGTCGCGGCGCTCGCCCGGCTGGCGGGGGTGGTGCCCGGCCGCGTGGATCGCGCGGTTCCAGCGTCCGAAGACGCGCTGGACGGTCTGGCGTGAGGGATGGTCCTCGCCGGCGCGGTCCCACTCGCGCGCCGCCGGCGGGCGCCCGTGGCGGCGCACCCAGAGGTGGAGCGCGTACAGGATCGTCTCCGGGGTCCAGACGAGGCCGTCTCCGCGGGGCCCGGATCTCATGGCGGTGCCTGCCTGTGAGTGGTTGTGCAGGGGTACACGAGGCTTTCCTTTCGCTCGCTGAAAAGTGAGTCCGCCTCGTCTATGTCAGCTAGTCGGCGGGAGGCGGTGGAGCTGAGTGCCGACTAGCGAACGGCCTTGAGCGCGCGCGCGACGAGAATAATCGAAAAAATCGAAAACAGATTCTCGTCGGCGCGGTGCATCGGCTACAGAAAGTAAAGCGCCCAAAACCCGTGGAGTCAAACCGAGTTCGCCGGAAAGTGCAGAACCCCCTTGACTGCCGCGACCGCGCCCCGCACACTCGTTCGACGATGACGAGGAATCGCGCACCTCTTTCCGCGGGCCGTAGACGGCCTCGTTTCGATTCTCGTCATTCTCCCCCTCTAGGGGGAGTTGCGTGCCTACGCGCCGGCCGGCGCAGACGTCCACCGAATCACAGGACTAGTGCGGCCTTTGTACGGGGCCGCAGAGGAGGTACGCAAGGTGACACGCAGGATCACAATCTTCGACACCACGCTTCGAGACGGCGAGCAGTCGCCCGGCATCGCGCTTCAGCCGCACGAGAAAGCGGAGATCGCGGAGCAGCTCGAGCGGCTCGGCGTCGACGTGATCGAGGCGGGCTTTGCGATCTCCTCGCCCGGTGACTTCGAGGGGATCAGGGCAGTTGCGCGGGTGGCGCGGAAGGCAACGGTCGCCTCGCTCGCGCGGACGAGCCGCGATGACGTCGACGCCGCGATCGAAGCGGTCGGCGGCGCGCACCGCACGCGGCTGCACACGTTCATCGCGACCAGCCCGATCCACATGGAGCGAAAGCTCCGCCTCGAGCCCGCGGAAGTCCTGGAGCAGGCGCGGGCAGCGGTGGCGTATGCGCACGGGCGCGTGGACGAGGTCGAGTTCTCGGCCGAGGACGCGACCCGGTCGGATCCCGGCTTCCTGGCGGAGGTCTGCCGGGCGGCGATCGAGGCCGGGGCGACCACGGTCAACCTGCCGGACACGGTCGGGTACTGCCTGCCCGCCGAGTACGCGGCGTTCCTGGCCGAGGTGAAGGCCCGCTGCCCGGAGCTCGACAAGGTGACGCTCTCCGTCCACTGCCACGACGACCTCGGGCTCGCGACCGCGAACACGCTCGCGGGCGTGGCCGCAGGAGCACGGCAGGTCGAGTGCACGGTCAACGGGATCGGCGAGCGGGCAGGCAACGCAGCGCTCGAGGAGGTCGTGATGGCGCTGCGCGTCCGCGGCCCGGAGTTCGGCGTCGAGCTCGGCGTCGACGTCGCCGAGATCGGCCGGTCCTCGGCGCTCGTCTCGCGGCTGACCGGCTACGCCGTCCAGCGCAACAAGGCGATCGTCGGCGCGAACGCCTTCGCGCACGAGGCGGGCATCCACCAGGACGGGATGCTCAAGGACACAGCGACCTACCAGATCATCGACCCGACCGAGCTGGGGCTGACCATGACCCTGCCGCTCGGCAAGCACTCCGGCCGCCACGCGTTCGCGCGTGCGTGCGCCGACGCGGGCATCGAGCTCGACGACGACGAGCTCCGCGCCGCATTCCAGCGGTTCAAGCGCCTGGCCGACGAGCGGCAGGCGGTCACCCTTTACGACGTCTTCGAGGAGGTGCCGGCCGCATGAAGAGCTACACCGTTGCCTGTCTGAGTGGGGACGGCATCGGCCCCGAGCTGATGGCGGAGGCGAGTCGCGCCGTCGCGGAGGCCGGCCGACTTCACGGCTTCCACGTGGACGAGGTCCACGCCCCGTTCGCCGGTGAGGCGGTCAGCCGCTACGGCCACCCGCTGCCGGCGGAGACGCGTGCGGCGTGCCGCGAGTCGGACGCCGTCCTCGTCGCGCTCACCCGCGAGCCGGCGCTCGAAGGCGTCAAGGCCGAGCTCGACCTGACCTGGCGCGTCCAGCGCGTCAGGCTCCCCGACGGCGACCTGGCGATCGTCAGCCCGTTGACCGAGGACGCCGATGCGTTTGCGGTCGCGCGCGCTTTCGAGCTCGCGCGCTCGCGCCGCGCGCGCCTGAGCGCTGTCGGGGAGGGTCGAGCCTGGGAGGAGCTGGTCGCGCACGAGGCGGAGCGGCACCCGGGCGTGCACGTCGAGGGGGCGACGCCCAGCCGCGCTCTGCCCGACCTGATGGACTCGCCGCACCGGTTCTGCGTGATCGTCACGCAGTCCGTGTTCGCGGAGGTCGTCTCCGACCTCGCCGCCGCGTCACGGAACGGGACGCGGATCGTCGCCTCCGGCCGGCTCTCGCCGACCGGCCCCGGCGTCTTCGGGCCGACGCACGGCTCGGCGCCCGACATCGCCGGGCAGGGCGTCGCGAACCCGAGCGGGATGCTGCTGGCGGCCTCGCTGATGCTCTCCGAAGGGCTCGGCGAGCGGGCCGCGGGCAGGACGCTCGAGCGGGCGGTCTCGCATGCGCTCGCCGACGGCTGGCGCACCGCCGACGTCCACGGGGACGGCCCGGCGTCGACGACGCGAGACTTCAACGACGCCGTGCTCGCGATGATGCCGCAGACCCGCACGGACGTGGAATTCGTCGGATGACGGGAGCGGACGCAGTCCTGCGCTCGCTCGAGGCCGAAGGCGTCGACGTCGTCTTCGGCCTGCCGGGCGGCGCGATCCTGCCGATCTACGACGCCCTCGCCCAGGGCACGACGCTCCGCCACGTGCTCGCGCGCCACGAACAGGGCGCCGGGCACATGGCGGAGGGCTACGCACGGGCATCCGGGCGGGCCGGCGTCGCCTTCGCCACCTCGGGGCCCGGCGCGACGAACCTCGTCACCCCGATCGCCGACGCCTGGATGGACTCGACTCCGCTCGTCTGCATCACCGGCCAGGTGCGCAGCCACCTGATCGGCACCGACGCGTTCCAGGAGTGCGACATCGTCGGCGTCACGACGCCGATCGTGAAGCACTCGTGGCTCGTGCAGGACGTCGAGGAGATCCCGCACGTGATCAAGGCGGCGTTCCACATCGCCCGGACCGGCCGGTGCGGGCCCGTGCTCGTGGACATTCCGCGCGACATCCAGGAGGCGGAGATCGACTTCAGCTACCCGGACGAGGTCGACCTGCCGGGCTGGCGGCCGCCGGTCCGCGGACACCCGCGGCAGATCGCCGAAGCGGCCCGACAGATCGCCGCCGCCGAGCGGCCCGTGCTCTACGTCGGCGGCGGCACGCTGAACGCCGACGCCTGCGCCGAGCTGCTCGAGCTCGCCGAGGTCGGCCGGATCCCGGTGATCACGACCCTGATGGCGAAGGGCGCGTTCCCGGAGAGCCACGAGCTCCACTTCGGCTGGCCCGGGATGCACGGCCCGAAGTGGTCGAACCTGGCGATGAACACGTGCGACCTGCTGGTTGCCGTCGGCGCCCGCTTCGACGACCGCGTGACGGGGAAGCTCTCGGCGTTCGCGCCGGGCGCGACCGTCGTCCACCTCGACATCGACGCGGCGGAGATCTCGAAGCTGCGGCACGCGGACGTGCCGGTCGTGGGGCCGCTCAAGCAGGTGCTCGGGGACCTCGCCGCGCAGCTGCGCGTGGAGGACGGGCCCCAGACCGGTCCGTGGCTACGCCAGCTCGAGGCGTGGCGCGAGGAGTTCCCGCTCCGCTACGGCAGCGGCGACCTGCTCAAGCCCCAGCGCGTCGTCGAGACGCTTCAGCGGCTGACCGCCGGCCGAGACGACGTCGTCTTCACCACCGGGGTCGGCCAGCACCAGATGTGGGCGATGCAGTACCTCCGCTGCGACGTGCCGCGGTCGTTCATCACCTCGGGCGGGCTCGGGACGATGGGCTACGGGATCCCGGCGGCGATCGGCGCGAAGGCCGCAAGGCCGGACGCGACCGTCGTCTGCGTGGACGGCGACGGCTGCTTCCAGATGACGAGCCAGGAGCTCGCGACCGCCGTGCTCGAAGACCTGCCGATCGTGACCGTGATCGTCAACAACGGCTACCTCGGGATGGTGCAGCAGTGGCAGACGATGTTCTTCGACGAGCGCCACTCGCACGTGCACCTGACCCACGCCGTCCCCGACTACGCCGCGCTCGCGCGCGCCTACGGCGGGCTCGGCTTCACGGCGACCGACGCTGACGAGCTCGAGACCGCGCTTGCCGACGCGCTCGCCTCCGGCCAGACGGCGGTCGTCGACGCCCGCGTCGACCCGATGGAGCAGTGCTTCCCGATGATCCCGGCCGGCGCGGCGGCGCTGGAGATGGTCGAGTACGAGGAGCCCGCGGCCCAGCCGGTGAGCGCCGCGTGATCCACACGCTGAGCGTGCTCGTCGAGGACAAGCCCGGCGCGCTGGTGCGCGTGTGCCAGCTGTTCGCGCGCCGCGGGTTCAACATCGAGAGCCTCGCCGTCGGCCCGACCGAGCGGCCCGACGTTTCCTGCATCACGCTCCGCGTCAACTGCGACCAGCAGCCGCTCGAGCAGATCGAGAAGCAAATGCACAAGCTCGTCAACGTCCTGCGCGTGCGGGAGCTCGAGCCCGGCGACGCCGTCGAGCGCGAGCTGGCGCTGATCACGATCTCGGCGTCGCCGGAGCGGCGCGCCGAGCTGCTGGCGCTGACCGACGTCTTCAACGCCCGGGTCGCCGATGTCGGGCCCGAGAGCATCGTCTTCGAGGTGATCGGCGAGCCCGAGGAGCTCGACTCCTTCGAGGAGCTCGTCCGCCCGCACGGTATCCGCGAGCTCGTCCGCACCGGCCGCGTCGGCCTGCGCCGGGCGTCGCGCCGCAACCCACGGCTTCAGAGAGCCAACGTCTAGGAAGGGAGCTTCGATGGCAACGGTTCACCGCAGCGGCGACCTCAGCCGCCTCCAGGGAAAGGTCGCAGTCGTCGGCTACGGCAGCCAGGGCCATGCGCACGCCCTCAACCTCCACGACTCCGGGGTCGAGGTCGAGGTCGGTCTCCGCGAGGGCAGCGCCTCCTGGGGCGCAGCGGAGGAAGCGGGTCTCTCCGTCGCCACCGTCGCCGACGCCGTGCGCGCCGCGCAGGTCGTCTCGATGCTCCTTCCCGACCAGGTGCAGCCGGCCGTCTACGACGCGGACGTGGCCCCGAACCTCGCCGACGGCGCCGCCGTCCTCTTCGCGCACGGGTTCAACGTGCACTACGGGCGGATCCAGCCGCCCGCCGGGCACGACGTGATCATGGTCGCGCCGAAAGGCCCCGGGCACATCGTCCGGCGCCTCTTCACCGAGGGGTACGGGACGCCGGCCCTCGTCGCCGTCGCCCAGGACGCGAGCGGTGAGGCGCTCCAGCTCGCTCTGGCGTACGCCGCGGGGATCGGCGCGACGCGCGCAGGCGTGATCGAGACCACGTTCGTCGAGGAGACCGAGAGCGACCTGTTCGGCGAGCAGGCCGTGCTCTGCGGCGGCGTCACCGAACTGATCCGGCTCGGCTTCGAGACGCTCGTCGAGGCGGGGTACCAGCCCGAGGTCGCCTACTACGAGTGCCTCCACGAGCTGAAGCTGATCGTCGACCTGATCTACGAGGGCGGGCTTGCCGGGATGCGCTTCTCGATCTCGGACACCGCCGAGTACGGCGACCTCACCCGCGGGCCGCAGGTGATCGACGACCACGTCCGCGAGAACATGCGCAAGCTGCTCTCCGACATCCGCGAGGGCACGTTCGCGCACGAGTGGATCGAGCAGATGAACACCGGCGAGCCGCGGTTGAAGGAGCTGCGCGAGCAGGCGGCGGACGAGCGGATCGAGGTCGTCGGCCGCGAGCTGCGCAGCCTGATGCACCGCGCGGTGCCGGAGCCGGAGACCGAGCCGGCCTAGGCGGACGCGGCCGCGGTCACCGGCGCGGCCGTCGACTCGCGGACGACGAGCCGCGTCGCGAGCTCGATGTTCATCGTCTCGACGCGCTGGCGGTCGAGCAGCCGCAGGAGCAGGCTGACCGCCATCCGCCCCATCTCGGCGAGCGGCTGGCGGACGGTGGTCAGCGCCGGAGTGACGAGCCCGGACTGCTCGGAGTCGTCGAAGCCGACGACCGAGAGATCGTCCGGAACGGTGAGCCCGCGCGCTTCGGCGGCGCGCAGTACGCCGATCGAGACGTTGTCGTTGAAGCCGAAGATCGCGGTCGGCCGTTCGGGCAGGTCGAGCAGCGAGGCGGCCGCCGCCTCGCCGCTCTCGATCGAGAAGTCGGACTCGACGACGTGATCGGGCGCGGGTAGGACGCCGGCGGCGGCAAGCGCCGAGCGGTAGCCGTTCAAGCGCTCGGTGGTGGCCATCCAGTCGGGAGGGCCGAGGATCGCGCCGATCCGTCTGTGCCCGAGCGAGAGCAGGTGCTCGACGGCGGCGCGGGCGCCGGACGCGTTCGAGGCCGAGACAGCCGGGATCCCCTGGTCGAGTCGCACGCGCGGGTCGACGACGACGAACGGGTAGCCGGTCTCCTGGAGTGCCCGCAGCTCCGCGTTCGACTCCTCCGGCAGCATCAGGACTGCGCCGTCGGTCGTGCCGTGCATCAGGCGGTCGAGCAGCGTCACCTCGCGCTCGTGCTGGTGGAGGGTGGGACAGAGGACGATCCGCATGTCGTGCTCGTAGAGCGCCTCCGCCGTACCCGAGACGATCACGGCGAAGTACCCCGCCTCGAGGATCGGCAGCGTCACGCCGACGAGCCCGGTCCGCCCGCCCGAGAGCGCCCGCGCGTTTCGGTTCGTGCTGAAGCCGTGCTCGCGCACGACCCGGAGCACGACCTCGCGGGTCTGCGGCGAGACGTCGGGCCGGCCGTTGATCACGCGCGAGACCGTGGCGATCGAGACGCCGGCCGCGTGGGCGATCTCGCGGATCGTCGCCCTCGTCTGGTCGCCGTTGCCGTCGTTCCGCGCCATCCGTCGTATTCAAGCACAACATAACCGGTAACGGTTACGGCGTTTGCCGCTCAGCTCAAGGAATTTTTCTTCGGCAACCGCTTGACTTCGCCGTAACAACGTGTTAACCGTTACCGGAACAAGCGTCAGAGTTGGCTCGTCCGCACCACTCACGAAAGGAAGGTCAAATGAAGAGCCCAGCTCGCTCCGTTCCTCTCGCCCTCCGGACAGCCGGTGCTCTCGGTCTGGCCGGGGCCCTCGCGGTCGCGTTGCTCGTGCAGAGCGCAAGCGCGCGGCCGGCCAAGATCGGCGCCGCAGCCTCGGCCTCGGCCGGGCACAAGTGCCTAGTCATGACCGGCTCCGGCGACCCCGTGTTCACGCGGAACTTCAACCCGTATGCAGGCGGCGGACTGCCGAGCAACTCGATCGCCCAGGGTGCGTTCTACGAGCCGCTGATCGTCACGCCGGCCGGCGGGAGCAGGACGGTCCCGTGGCTCGCCCGCAGCTGGACGTGGTCGAACGGCAACAAGACCCTCAGGCTCAACCTCGCGAAGAACGCGAAGTGGTCGGACGGCAAGCCGCTCACCTCCGCCGACGTCGTCTACAGCCTGACCGCCGGCCGGCAGGACAAGACGATGGACCGCATCGGCCTCGTCGGGACGGGCAACAACGTCGCCTCGATCAGGGCCGTGGGGCGGTATGCCGTTGCGATGACGCTGAAGACGGCGGACTCGCAGTTCATCCCGGCGATCCTGAATCGCCAGTTCGTGGTCCCGCAGCACATCTGGTCGAAGGTGAAGGAGCCCGCAACCTTCACGAATCCGAGGCCGGTCGGATCGGGCCCGTTCAACCAGATCGCCCGCTTCACGTCCCAGGACTACGTTCTCGGCAAGAACCCGCACTACTGGCAGGCCGGGCTGCCGAAGATCCCGTGCCTCGAGTACGTGCAGGCGTCCTCCAACGACGCTGCCCTGGCGCTGATCCAGAACGGCTCGGTCGACTGGACGCACAACTTCGTCCCGAACGTCGAGAAGGCGTACGAGGCCAAGGACCCGGCGCACTACCACGCCTTCTACTCGAACGCCGACTACCCGATCTCGCTCGTCTTCGACAACACGCAGTACCCGTACAGCCTCCCGGCCTTCCGCAAGGCGCTCAGCCTCGCGATCGACCGGGTCACGGTCTGGAAGCTCGGTGAGTACGGCTACGAGCCACCGGCCGACGCGCTCGGGCTGAGCGGCCTCTTTCCGCAGTGGGTGACCGACCCGGCGGTGAAGGCGCAGGCGAAGCAGATGGCGACCTACAGCCCGGCGGCCGCGAAGAAGATGCTCACGGACAACGGGTTCACGTACAAGGGCAACAGCCTGCTCGACCCGAAGGGCAACTCGGTCAGCCTCAACATCCACGTGATCTCGGGTTGGTCGGACTGGGTCGCCTCGAACCAGATCATCACGAAGAACTTCCGCGACATCGGCATCGACTCGCAGGTGAAGCTCGAGCCCGACTGGGGCTCCTGGTTCCCGAACGCGTTCTCGACGAAGAACCCGACGCTCCTCTGGCAGGTCGCGTCGCGCGGCTCGCCGTTCGGCTACTTCTACGCCAACCTGTCGCAGAACGCCTACATCCCCTCGGGGCAGGATGGGTCCCCGACCGGGAACTGGCATCACTTCTACGACGTCAAGGGGACGCCCCCGCTCAACGTATGGAAGAACTCGCTGATTTCGGCCAAGCAGCGGGCGTCCGCAACGGCGCTACAGAAGCTCTTCCTGCAAGACTTGCCGATCATCCCGGTGGTGATCGGAGCACGGTGGTCGACGTACTCGACGAAGTACTTCCACTGCTTCCCGACCGCGAAGAACTTCTACGCCGACCCGATCTTCACCACGAACCCCGACAACATCCTCCTGTTCACCACCGTCTGCCCCGGCGGGAAAGCGGGGCGCTAGTCGAGCAGCCGTTCCGGCGGGCGGGGCCTCGTCTCCGCCCGCCGGTTACGCTCCTCCGAACCGACATGCGCTGGTTCGCCCGCCGCCTTGTCTTCTATGTCTTCGCGATCTGGGTCGCGCTGACGATCAACTTCCTGCTCCCGCGCCTGATGCCCGGGAGCCCGCTCGCCGGCCTGCTTCAGCACCTGAACTCGGCTCAGCTCGCCGGCGACCCCGGGCTGATCCAGACCTACCAGGCACTCCTCGGGGGCGGCAACCACTCGATCTTGCACGACTACATCGTCTACCTGGGCCACGTCGTCCAGTTCGACTTCGGGATCTCCACGTCGAACTACCCGACCCCGGTCTCCGAGGTCGTCGGCCGGACGCTCCCCTACTCGATCTTCCTGGTCGGCTTCGCGTTCCTGCTCTCGTTCGTCCTCGGCACGGTGATCGGGATGGTCGCCGCGTGGCGCCGAGGCCGCGTCGTCGACAACGTCGTCGCGCCGGCATTCCTCGCCCTCGGCGCTCTGCCGGCGTTCTTCACCGCGTTGCTCGGCCTCTACTTCTTCGGCCTTCAGCTGCACTGGTTCCCGATCCAGCACGCCTACGACACCGGGCTCACCCCCAGCTTCAGCTGGGCCTTCCTCGCCAGCACGTTCCGCCACGCCCAGCTGCCGATCCTCGTGATCATGCTCGCCTTCACGGGCGGCTGGGTGCTGAACATGCGCACCGTGATGATCAACACGATCAGCGAGGACTACGTGGCGATGGCGCACGCTAAGGGCCTGCGCGACCGCCGGGTGATGACGCGGTACGCGGGCCGGAACGCGATCCTCCCGCCGCTGAACGGCTTCGCGCCACTCTTCGCGGCCGCCGTCGGCGGGCTCGTCTTCGTCGAGTACGTTTTCAGCTACCCGGGCGCAGGCCTGACGCTCCAGCAGGCCGTCCTCGGTCACGACTACCCGCTCGCGCAGGCACTCCTCGTCGTCCTGTCCATCGCGGTGATCCTCGCGAATCTGATCATGGACGTGCTCAACCTCGTCCTCGACCCACGGCTGCGGACCGGCTGATGTCGCAGCTCGAGCCCACCGTCCTCGATCTCCCGGTCGTCGCGCCATCCCGCGCCCGGAGCCGGCGGCGCTTCCACGCGCCCGACTGGCTCGTGCTCCTCCTCCACAACCCGAAGTCGCGGATCGGGATCTTGATCGTCGGCTCGATCGTGATCGTCGCTCTGATCGCGCCGCTGATCTCGGTGAGCGACCCGAACGGCTTCAGCATCACCGACGCCCGGCAGGCGCCCTCGTGGCATCACCTGTTCGGCACCACCGACCAGGGGAGCGACATCTTCTCGCAGGTGGCCGTCGGCGCGAGGCGCTCGCTGTTGCTCGGCCTCGCAGCTGGCCTGCTGGCGACGGCCCTGGCGGCGATCCTCGGGATCACCGCCGGGTACTGCGGGGGGCTTGTCGACGACGTCATCAACTTCCTGATCAACGTCTTCCTGACGATCCCGGCGATTCCACTCCTGATCGTCATCTCCGGCTACCTCGGCTCGCGCGGCATGTGGACGATGGTCACAATCCTTGCACTTGTCCTCTGGGCCTTCGAGGCACGGATCCTGCGCGGGCAGACCCTCTCGCTCAAGAACCGGGACTTCATCCAGGCCGCCAAGGTCTCCGGCGAGTCGACGCCCCGGATCGTCTTCGGCGAGCTGATGCCGAACATGATCAGCCGGATCGCGGCCGCCTTCGTGCTCGTCTTCTACATCGCCCTGCTCACCGACGCAGGCCTCGAGTTCCTCGGCCTCGGCGACCAGTCGAAGACGAGCTGGGGCGTGACCCTCTACTGGGCGCAGACGAACTCGACGGTGCTCCAGGGCGAGTGGTGGCCGTTCTTCTTCCCGGGTGCCGCACTCGCGCTGACCGTCCTCGGGCTCGTGCTGATCCTGGCCGGGATCGACGAGCTCAGCAATCCGCGGCTGCGGGCTGAGCACACCGGCCACGGCCTGACCAGGCGCATGGTCGCTGCGCTCGTCGGCGGTCGCGCCGTGGTGCGCGCGGAGGGGGCGTGATCGCCACCGAGTCCATGGCCCAGGCGCCGTCTGCCCCTGCCACGCGGGCTCCGGCCCTGCTCGAGCTCCGCAAGCTCACGGTCGAGTACCGTCTCGGCGATAAAGTCGCCCGGGCCGTCGACGGCGTCGACCTCGAGATCGCCGTCGGCGAGATCGTCGGCCTGGCCGGCGAGTCGGGCTGCGGCAAGAGCACGATCGCCAACGCGGTGATGCAGATCCTGCGCCCGCCCGCGTGTATCGCCGGCGGCAGCATCGTCTTCCAGGGCGAGGAGCTGAACGGCAAGACCGACGAGGAACTGCGCCGCTACCGCTGGCGAAACGTCTCGATGGTCTTCCAGAGCGCGATGAATTCGCTCAACCCCGTGATGCGGGTCGGCGACCAGTTCGTCGACATGATGAAGGCGCACGAGCCCGTCTCGAAGCGGCGCGCACTCGCAAACGCCGGGAACCTGCTCGAGCTCGTCGGGATCGACCCCCGCCGCGTCCGCTCGTACCCCCACCAGCTTTCCGGCGGGATGCGGCAGCGCGTGATCATCGCGATGGCGCTCGCCCTGAAGCCCGAGCTCGTCATCCTGGACGAGCCGACGACCGCGCTCGACGTCGTCGTGCAGCGAGAGATCCTGCAGCAGCTCAGGCAGCTGAAGCAGGAGCTCGGCTTCTCCGTGCTCTTCATCACGCACGACCTGTCGCTCCTGCTCTCGCTCGCCGACCGCGTGGCGATCATGTACGCGGGCGAACTGGTCGAGACCGCCGCCGCCGCCGAGCTGGCCGCGAACCCGCGGCATCCGTACACCCAGGGGTTGCTCCGCTCGTTCCCGCCTCTGCACGGCCCGCTGACCAGGCTGACCGGAATCCCGGGGGCGCCTCCGGACCTCGCCAACCCGCCGGCCGGCTGCCGCTTCCATCCGCGCTGCCCCCATTGCGTGCGCGACGAGTCGCTGCTCTACGTGCGGCAGACGACGGAGCGTCCGGTGCTCCGCGAGATCGAGCCGGGACACCGGGTCGCGTGCCACCTCGTCGCGGGAGACGAATCGTGAGTGCGACGCTCGAGGTCCGCGGCCTGACGAAGCGCTTCCCGCTCGGCGGCGGGGACCGCCGCGCGTTCGTCAACGCGGCAGACGACGTCTCTTTCGAGCTCCGGCCGGGCACGATCACCGCGCTCGTCGGCGAGAGCGGCAGCGGCAAGACGACGGTCGCGCGCCTGATCGCGCGGCTGCACGATCCCACAGCGGGCACCGTCCTCTTCGAGGGTGCCGACGTCTCGGGTGGGCTGCGAGGGCGAGGACTGCTGCGCTACCGGTCGCAGGTGCAGATGATCTTCCAGGATCCGTTCGGGTCGCTGAACCCGGTGAAGACGATCCGGCACCATCTCGAACGGCCGCTGCGGATCCATCGGATCGTCCCGCGCGCGCAGGTCGAGGAGCGGGTCCACGAGCTTCTCCGGACGGTCGGTCTCGTGCCGCCCGAGCAGATCGCCGCCAAGTACCCGTACGAGCTCTCCGGCGGCCAACGCCAGCGCGTCGCGATCGCCCGCGCGCTGGCCGTCGAGCCGAAGGTCGTCCTCGCGGACGAACCGACCAGCATGCTCGACGTCTCGATCCGGATCGGGATCCTGAACCTGATGCTGAAGCTGAAGGAGGAGCGCGAGCTCGCGCTGCTGTACGTCACGCACGATCTCGCCAGCGCGCGGTACGTCGCCGACGAGATGCTCGTGATGTTCGCAGGTCAGATCGTCGAGCGCGGGCCGACGGAAGAGGTGCTGCAGAACCCGCTTCACCCGTACACGCGTCTCCTCCTCTCGTCGGTCCCGGATCCCGCCGAAGGCCTGGACCTGCAGCGCGTCGAGCGTCGGCCGGCCGACCACGTCGTCACCGCGGAAACCGTCGGCTGCCGGTTCGTCGCCCGCTGCCCGCTTGCAATCGAACGCTGTCACCAGGAGCCGCCGGCGCTCCTCGAGGCGCGCCCGCACCAGAGCGCCCGATGTCACGTCACCGCCCCGGAGCCATGGCACGCATCGGCCTGATGCTCTACAGCGTGCGCGACGAGTGCGCGCGCGACTTCGAGGGCGTGCTCCGCTCGGTGGCCGCGATGGGCTACGAGGGCGTGGAGATCTTCGACCTGCACGGCCACGAGGCGGCCGCCGTCCGCGGTTGGCTCGACGAGCTCGGCCTCGTCGCCGTATCTCGGCACGCGGGGCTGGACGTGATCGAGACCCGGCTGCCCGAGCTGGCTGAGGAGAGCCGCGTACTCGGCTGGCGCCGGCTTGCGCTCAGCTGGCTCGACCCGGCGACGCTCGAGACGCCGGGCCTCGCGGCGCACATCGGCGACCTCGCCGCCGCCGCCCGCGAGCAGGGGCTCGAGCTCGGGTTCCACAACCACGACGCCGAGCTCCGCCCCCTCTCCTCCGGCACGACCTTCTTCGACGAGCTGCCGTCCGAGCTCTGGATCGAGCTCGATCTCGGCTGGGCCTGGTACGCGGGCGTGGACGTTCCCGCCCTCCTCATCCGCGTCCGCGACAGGTGCCCGATCGTCCACGTCAAGGACATCGCCTCGCGCGAGGGCAGGGAGTTCCGTCCGGTCGGCGACGGGGCGGTCGGCTACGACCGGCTCGCCCCGGCGGCGGTCGCGGCGGGCGTCGAATGGCTGCTGGTCGAGCAGGACGAGGCCGAGGGGTCGACGATCGACGCCGCGGAGCGATCGTTCGCGGCGCTGACAGGGATGCTCGGGATGGCGGCATGAACGTCGGGATCGTCGGCTGCGGCGTGATCAGCAAGCACTACGCCGACAACTCCTCGGCGTTCGACGCCTTCGACATTGTCGCGTGTGCGGACGTACTGCCGGCTGCGGCCGAGGAGCTCGCCGCGGAGCACGAGCTGACCGCGCTTCCCGTCGAGGATCTACTCGCCGACCCGGGCATCGACGTCGTCCTCAACCTGACCCCGTCGTCGGAGCACGCCGGCGTGACGCGCGCCGCGCTGGCAGCCGGTAAGCACGTCTACACGGAGAAGCCGCTCGGGCTGGAGGTCGGCGAGGCGACGGAGCTCCTCGAGGAGGCCGACCGGCGTGGCCTCCGGATCGGCTGCGCGCCGGACATCTTCCTCGGCGGCGCCTACCAGGCCGCCCGCGAGCTGATCGACCAGGGCACGATCGGCGAGCCGCTCGCCGTCTCCGCGGCGATGCTCCTCGGCGGAGCGGACGCGTGGCACCCGAGCCCGGAGCAGTTCTTCCAGGACGGAGCCGGACCGCTGCTCGACATGGGCCCGTACTACATCTCGGCGATCGTCGCGCTGCTCGGCCCGATCCGGCGCGTGGCCGGGTTCGCGTCGATGCACCGGCCGGAGCGGCGGATCATGGTCGGGCCGCGTGCCGGCGAGGAGTTCCCGGTGCGGACGCCGACGCACACCTCGGCGACGATGGAGCTCGACGGCGGCATGACGGCAAGCCTCGTCGCGAGCTTCGACGCGACCGACCGCTACGTCTGCGACTTCTTCGTCCACGGGACCGCCGGTGACCTCTCGCTCCCCGACCCGAACGCCTTCAAGGGGCAACTACGGATGCGCCGCGGGCGGAGCGACTGGAAGAAGGTCTCGTACTCGTCGAGGCGGGCGCGCGAGGCGCGCGGGATCGGGCTCGCCGACATGGCCGAGGCGATCGCCGAGGGGCGCGAGCATCGCGCAACCGGTCAGCTCGGCCTGCACGTCGTCGACGTCGCCCGAAGCATCCTCCGCTCGGCCGCGGAAGGCGAGGCGATCGAGATCGGGACGAACCCGATCCGCCCCGCTCCGCTGCCGGTCGCCGCCTCCGCCGCTCGCTGACGCGGCGAATCCCTCAAGCTGCAGACATGACGCTTCCACCGGAGGCGGCGCTCCGTCGCGACGTCCGCCTGCTCGGCGAGACGCTCGGCCGGGTGCTGGTCGAGCAGGGCGGCAAGGGTCTCCTCCATGACGAGGAGCGCATCCGCGAGCTGTCGCGGCGCGCGCGGGCGAGCGGCTCGGCGGCCGCGCGCTCGCGGCTGGCCGACGCCGTGGCGTCGCTGGCGCTGGAGCGGCAAGGCGAGGTGCTGCGCGCCTTCTCGATGTACTTCCAGCTCGCGAACCTCGCCGAGCAGCACCACCGGCTGCGGCGGCGGCGCGAGTACGAGCACGAGCAGCGCGTCCCCCGGGAGTCGCTCGCGGAGGCGTTCTCGCGGTTGGAGCGGGCGGACGTGAGCGCGCGGCAACTGGCCGCCGCCGGGCGCCGGCTCTCGCTCGAGCTCGTGTTGACGGCCCACCCGACCGAGGCGACGCGGCGTACCGTGCTCGCCGCGCAGCTGCGGCTCGACCGGCTGCTCGACCGGCTCGACGACCCGGCACTCCACCGTTCGGGTCGGGAGGCGGCTCTTGCCGCGATCGCCGAGGAGGTGACCGCCCTGTGGCAGACCGACGAGGTGCGCTCGCACCGTCCGCGCGTCGTCGACGAGATCCGCCACGGGCTCTGGTTCTTCGAGACGAGCCTGCTCGACGTCGCGCCCGAGCTCGTCGCCGACCTCCGCGAAGCGGCTGCCGGCGGCGGTCGCGCCGCTCCGCTTCGGGAGCTGGATCGGAGGCGACCAGGACGGCAACCCTGCGGCGGGGCCGCGGACGATCGAGGAGGCGGTGGCTCGGGCCCGCGCTCTCGTCCTCGGTCGGTACCGAACCGAGGTGCGCGAGCTGGCGACGTACCTCGGCGTCGCCGACACATTGGTCGAGGTCTCGCCCGAGCTCCGCCGCTCGATCGCCAGGGACGAGCGCGCGATGCCGACGTACGCAGCGCGGATCGAGCGGACGAACGAGGACGAGCCGTACCGCCGCAAGCTCTCGTTCGTCTGGCAACGGCTCGGCGAGACGCTGGCAGGGCGCGAAGACGGCTACGGCTCACCTGCCGAGCTCCTCGCCGACCTCGAGCTCGTCGATCGCAGCCTGCGCGCGAACCGGGGCGCGCGCCTCGCCGACGGGCGGCTCGCGTCACTGCGCCGGCGCGTCGAGCTGTTCGGGTTCCACCTCGCGAAGCTCGACGTGCGCTTGCATGCACGGGAGCTGGCTCGGCCGACGGCTCGCACCCGGAAGACGTTCGCCGCCGCGGCGCACGTCCAGGAGCGCCACGGCGAGGAAGCGCTCGACTCGCTCGTGATCTCCGGGACGGCGTCGGCCGCGGACGTCAACGCGGCGCTCGCACTCGCGCGCGACGCGGGCGCGCGGCTCTCGCTGGTGCCGCTGTTCGAGACGATCGACGACCTTCGCGCGGCCCCGCGGGTGGTCGAGGAGCTGCTCGCCGACCGGAGCTTCGCACGCCTGGTCGAACGGCGCGGCCGCCGCCTCGAGGTGATGGTCGGCTACTCGGACTCGGGCAAGGACGGCGGCTACCTGACCGCGCAATGGGAGATCTACCGCGCGCAGGAGGAGCTCGCGAAGGTGGCGAAGCGGCGGCGGCTCGAGCTGACGATCTTCCACGGCCGCGGCGGCAGCGCCGGTCGCGGCGGCGGCCCGACTCACGCGGCGATCCTGGCCCAGCCTCAGAGTCACCCACCCGGTCGGCTCAAGATCACCGAGCAGGGCGAGACGATCTCCTTCAAGTACGGCCTGCCGGGACTCGCCTACCGCAACCTGGAGGCGGCGCTCGCGGCGACGCTGCTCGCCGCGTTCCCGCAGCAGCGCTGCGCCGCCCGGCGCGCACGAGACGCTGGGCCGAGCTCTCGCAACGCGCCCATGCCACCTACCGCGCCTTCGTCTGGGAGGAAACCGTGTTTCCGCGCTTCTTCCGCGCCTTCACGCCGATCGACGAGGTCTCGATGCTCGCGCTCGGCTCCCGCCCGTCGCGACGGCCCGGCGGGCGAGGACCTCCTGCAATCCCTCCGCGCGATCCCCTGGGTGTTCTCGTGGACGCAGAACCGCTGCCTGCTCCCGGCGTGGTTCGGCTGCGGCACGGCGCTCGCCGATGCCCCGGTCCGGCAGCTCCGCCGGCTCTACCGCTCGTTCCCGTTCTTCCGCTCGCTGGTCGAGAACCTGGAGATGACGCTCGCGAAGTCGAGCCTCGAGATCGCGCACGGCTACCTCCCGCTCGTCCCCGACGAAGCAGAGCCGAAGCGAATGTTCGCCGCGATCGCGGCCGAGCACGAGCAGGCGGTCGCCTCCGTGCTCGAGATCGTCGAGGCGAAGGCGCTGCTCGACCGCCACCCGGTCGTCCAGCGTTCGATCGCCCTCCGCAACCCGTACGTCGACCCGATGAACGCGATCCAGGTCGAGTTGCTACGCCGCTACCGCGCCGGCGACGAGAGCGAGCGCGTCCGGCGGCCGCTCCTGCGCTCGATCGCGGGAATCGCGGCCGCGCTGAGGAACACGGGCTAGAGGACAACCAGGCGGTCGCGGTGCACCGCCTCCACGCCTCGCTTCGCCGCTTCCCGCGCCGGCACGGACGCGATGCCCTTCGCGAACGCGAGCCCGTCCGGGCCGACGAGCTCGACCGCGTCGCCCGCCTCGAAGCCGCCCTCGCAGGAGACGACCCCGACGCCGAGGAGGCTGGCGCCGTCCTCGACCAGCGCGCGGCGCGCGCCGGCGTCGACGGCGATGCGGCCGCGCACCGGCTTGCCGAAGCGCAGCCAGAGCTTGAACGCCGGCTCGCTCCGCTCGGCCGCGGCGAAGCGGGTGCCGCGCGGCTCGCCGGCGAGGATCGGCTCCAGCACCGACTCGCCGCTGCCCGCCGGCGATCACGGTCGGGATGCCGGCGGCGGCGGCGAGCTCGGCGGCGAGGACCTTGCTCCGCATGCCGCCGCGCCCGAGCGGGCTCGTCTCGCCGAGCGCGGCCTCGCCGCGCGCGCCCCTTCGGCGATCAGCTCGGCGCCCGGCGTGCCCGGGGTGCGCGAGTAGACGCCCGTCCACCTCCGTCAGCAGGACGAGCAGGCGGGCGCGGAGCGAGCACGGCGACCTGCGCGGCGAGCGCGTCGTTGTCGCCGAAGGTGATCTCGTCGGTGGCGGTCGCGTCGTTCTCGTTCACGACCGGCACCGCGCCGAGCTTGAACAGCGCGGTCAGCGCGCTGCGGGCGTTGACGTACGTCGTGCGGTCGCCGACGTCCGCAGCCGTGAGCAGTACCTGGGCCGCGGGCCGAGCGGCGCGAGCGCGTCGTCCCACGCCGCCTGGAGCCGCGCCTGGCCGAGCGCGGAGGCGGCCTGGAGCCGAGCGACGTTCCGCGGCCGGCGGTCGAGACCGAGCCGCGGCAGCCCGAGCGCGATCGCGCCGGACGAGACGACGCAGACCGGCTCGCCGCCCTCGACGATCGTGCGGATCTCGCGCCGCGCGCGCGCAGCAGCGAGCGCCGCGACCGTCCCGCCCGGCCCGGCGACGAGGCTCGACCCCAGCTTGACGACGACGGCGTCACCGGCGCTGCGTCCCGTCGCCGACGACGCGGTACTGGCGCAGCCAGAGGTCGCGGTACGTGACCGGGCCGCGCGGGCCGGGAACGCCGTCGACGTTGATCCCGGTCTCGGGCGCGCCGGTCAGCTCGAAGCCGTCGGTGAACCGCGTCGGCGCGTGCCAGAAGCCGGCGGTGCCGCGGTAGCCGTCGAGGAAGCGCTCGGCCGCGTCGCGCGTCCTCGGTGACGATCCCCGCCGCGAGCCCGGACGTCTCGTCGTTCGCGATCCGCAACGCCTCGTCGAGCCCGTCGACGAGGGCGACCGTCACGGTCGCGACGCGCTCCGGGTCGCTCGCCCACTCGTGGCCGAGCGGCGCGTCGAGCGGCTGCGCCGCCCTCGCCGCGCACCTCCAGGCCGTGCGAGCGGAACAGCGTCGAGGAGCGGCTCGAGCAGCGCCTGCGCGCCCGCGGTCGACGAGCGCGAGGTTGAGCCGGTTGCAGACGCCGAGCCGGTCGAGGCTCGCCTCGACGAGCGCGAGCGCCTTCTCCCGGGACGGCGGCCGCGTGGACGTAGAGCACGCCGCCGCCCTCGGCGTGGGCGAGCGTGCGGACGCCGTTCTCGGCCGCGAGCCCGGCCAGCTCCGCCGTGCTCGGCCCGCTGCCGCGCAGGATCACGAGCGGCACGAGCGAGGGCATCGAGACGAGGACGCGCGCGCCCTCGCGATCGGCCGAGCGCACGAGCCCGACCGCGGCCGGCGGCAGCCCGGCCCGATCGAGCGCGGGACGCAGCACGTCGTCGACGAGCACCGTGACGGTGCGCAGCGCCGCGCCGCCGGTGCGCAGCACGGCCGCGTTCAGGCTCTTCAGCAGCTGCCCCGCGACGTCGAGCGCGACGTTCGGCCGCGCCTCGAAGTTCGCGCCGACGGTCCCGATCGGGATCCGCCGCTCGTGGACGACGCAGGCCGTTCGCGAGCGTCGCGCGTGCCGATCTCGCGCTCGAGCGGCTCGAGCGCGGCGGTCGCCTCCATCTGCGCGACGAGCGCGTCGAGGCGCGCGTCGTCGAGGCGCAGCCGGTCGAGCGTCGCCCTCGTCGAGCTGCCCGCGCGGCCTCGACGTCGGCGGCGTTCGCCGCGAGCACGTCGCGCCCGCCGCTCGCGCAGGATCGCAGGCCGCCGCGCGCAAGCGCGTCCGCGACCGCGTCGTCGTTCAGCCGCGCCGCCGCCTCGCGGGCAGCCCGCGCCTCCTGCTCGATCTGCTCGCGCACTGCCACTCTTTCGCCCGTTTGACGCAGCCTCGCCGCCACTTTACTGTTTGAAGCCGCCGTGCAGCACGCGATCGCGAACTCGAGCTCACATGGCCGACTCCTCGGCTTCCTTTTCGCGTTCGCCTTTGTGCGCTAGCCGGCGCTCCGTTCCCCTCCGTCCCCGCCGGCTAGCTGAAACACCCGGCGGAGCTACTCACAGCGAAGGAACGGAGGTCAGAGCGTGTACACCCAACAGACAATCCAGGCCGATCCGTCACTCCCCCCGACGCCGGACCTCGCAGACCTGTACCCCGGCTACTACTGCAGCTGCCCGCAGCCTCTTCCGATCGCGGGCGGCAAACGACACGGCGCAGCGGTCACGTACTGCGCGCGCTGCGAGCACGAGGTCGCCCGACTGACGTGAAGACGCTGTTCGAACGGGTCTGGGAGGCGCACGTCGTCCGCGAGCCCGCGGGCGAGCCGGCGCTGCTGTATGTCGATCTGCATCTGATCCACGAGGTCACCTCGCCCCAGGCCTTCGAGGGCCTGCGGCTTGCCAGCCGGCCCGTTCGTCGCCCGGACCTCTCGGTGGCGACCATGGACCACAACGTCCCGACGGTCGACGGACCGATCACCGATCCGCTCGCCCGCACGCAACTCGAGGCGCTGCGCCGGAACTGCGACGAGTTCGGCGTACCGCTGTACGCGACCGGCAGCGGGCGCGAGGGAATCGTGCACGTGATCGGCCCCGAGCTCGGCCTGACCCAGCCCGGGATGACGATCGTCTGCGGCGACAGCCATACCTCCACTCACGGCGCCTTCGGTGCGCTCGCCTTCGGGATCGGCACCTCGGAGGTCGAGCACGTCCTCGCCACGCAGACGCTGCCGCAGAGACGGCCGAAGACGATGCGCGTCTCCCTCGAGGGCGAGCTGCCGCTCGGCCTGACCGCGAAGGACGCGATTCTGGGCACGATCGGACGGATCGGGGTCGCCGGCGGCGTGGTCACGTGATCGAGTACGCCGGCCCCGTCGTGCGCGCGCTCTCGATGGAAGGCCGGATGACGATCTGCAACATGTCGATCGAGGCGGGCGCGCGGGCGGGGATGGTCGCGCCCGACGACACCACCTTCGCGTACCTCGAAGGACGGCCGGGAGCCCCGAGCGGCGCCGCCTGGGAGCAGGCGCTCGACGAGTGGCGGCTGCTCCCCTCGGACGAGGACGCCGTGTTCGACCGGGAGGTCGTGATCGACGTCCGCCGAGCTCGCGCCGCAGGTCACCTGGGGGACGAACCCGGGGATGGTCGCGCCGGTGGACGGACGCGTGCCCGATCCCTCCGACCTCGTCGACCCCGACGACCGGGCCACCGCCGAGCGGGCGCTCGCCTACATGGCGCTCGAGCCGGGAACGCCGATCGCAGACATCGCGATCGACCGGGTCTTCATCGGCTCGTGCACGAACTCCCGGATCGAGGACCTGCGCGTCGCTGCGGCGGTCGTCGACGGGCGGACCGTCCACCCGTCGGTGCGCGCGATGGTCGTCCCAGGATCAGCGGCGGTACGACGCCAGGCCGAGGACGAGGGTCTCGATGCGGTGTTCCAGCGGCGCCGGCTTCGAGTGGCGTCGCGCCGGGTGCTCGATGTGCCTGGGGATGAACCCGGACGTGCTCGCACCCGGTGAGCGGTGCGCCTCGACCTCGAACCGCAACTTCGAGGGCCGGCAGGGCGCGGGCGGGCGGACCCACCTCGTCAGCCCGGCGATGGCGGCCGCGGCCGCGGTCGTCCGGCCACTTCGTGGACGTGCGGGAGCTGGCATGAAGCCCGTCCGCCGGATCGAGGGCAGCGTCGCCGTGCTCGACCGCGCCGACGTCGACACGGACCAGATCATCCCGAAGCAGTTCCTGAAGCGGATCGAGCGCACCGGCTACGGCGAGTTCCTCTTCTACGACTGGCGGAAGGACCCCGACTTCGAGCTCAACCGGCCGGAGTACTCGGGCGCAACCATCCTGCTCGCCGGCCGCAACTTCGGCTGCGGCTCCTCCCGGGAGCACGCGGCCTGGGCGCTGCAGGACTACGGCTTCGAGGCGGTCGTCGCCCCGTCGTTCGGCGACATCTTCGCGAACAACGCGGCGCAGATCGGGTTGCTGACGATCGCGCTGCCGGCGGAGGAGTTACGCGGGCTGATGAGTGCGACCGAGCTCGAGATCGACCTCGAGCAGCAGACGATCCGCGCAGCAGACGGGCGCTCGATCACCTTCGAGGTGGATCCGTTCGTCCGGCACCGATTGTTGAACGGCCTCGACGACATCGGCCTGACGCTCGAGCACGAGGCGGAGATCGCCGCGTTCGAGACGCACCACCCGGGCCGCATCGACACGACCGCGCTCCCCTGAGCACTACCGCCTAAAGCCGAAGAACAAAGGCGCGCGTCCGCGGTCGCGCGCACGGTGGGCCGGGCGAGAGCGCAACGCCGACCCTGACCGGGCCGCGGGCACGCCGGAGCGGAAAGGCGAGAAGCCCGGAGGCATGGGGCAGGATCGTGCGAGCGCGCGGGTGCAGCCGTGCGACCACGCGGCGCGCGCGGCGGACGGTGACGGTGAAGCAGCGCGCGGAGATCGTCTCCGTGACGTTGCCGCGATTGGCGACCAGGACCTCGAGCCGGCGCTGCAAACGGACGCGCACGACGTCCAGGCGCCGGACGATCCGTCCCGGCACCCGGACGACGACGAGCAGTCCCAGCCGCATGCGCACCGCGAGCGCCGCGGTCCGGACCGGCCTCGTGGTCAGCAGCACGAGCTCCGAGTGGTCGCCGGGCTCCGACGCGCCGCGGCGGCGAGCCGAGGCGACGACCAGCGTGCGCGTGTCCGCCCGGGCGCGATCGCCACCCGCCGCGGGCGGACGCTGATCCAGGAGCGGCGATGGGTGAGGATCCGCGGCCGGCCGCGGAGGTCGAGCCCGTAACCGGCCCTGACCACCTCGACCACGACCGGCCGCGTGCCGGTGCTCGTCAGCGTCACGACCTGGCGCGCGGCACCGGCAAGGGCGACGTGCGCAGGCGCTGCAACCAACGACACCGGCGGCCGCGCGCTCCCCGCGCCCGACCCGGAGGGCGCGAGGAGACAGGCGGCGACCGCGAAGCAGGCGATCACTGCGCGATCAGCGTGTACGTGAGCGTCCCGGAGTAGTGGCCGGGAGCGAGCGTCGGGATCGGCGACGAGAACGCGATGCTCGTCGGCCAGACGTCCCCGGCGCTTGCGCTGCGCGTCCCGGACGACCCGATCGTCAGATCGGCAGCCGGCGCGATCGGGATGCCGGCGAGCGCGCCGCCCGCGAGCGCGGATCCGATCGTCCCGCCGGAGGGCGCCGTTCCGGAGATCGCCAGCGGCAGGTCGGCAGGCGTGAACGCCGTTCGGTGGACGCTGAGCGCGTAGCCGGTCGCGTTGTTGCTGACGACCGTGACGCGCTCGGAGACCGCGGCGGGCGTGTCGCCGGCGACGACCGTGCCGAAGCTGATCGTCGGCCGCTCCAGCGTCAGGGAGAGAACCGGCTGGATGTCGACGTCGACACCGGCGTCCTCGGAGACGTTCGCGCTCGGCGGCGGAGCCGACGAGCACGTGACCGCCGCCGTCGCGGAGTTGCGTGGCGACGGGGCGATCGCGGTGAAGTCGGCCGAGCTGGAGCCGGTATCGGTGCAGCCGTTGCCGGCACGGGTCGCGGCAGTCGTGCTGGACAGCGCCGGGCGCGGCGCCGGAGCCCTCATAGTCCGTGGCCGAGCCGTACCCGAGGAGGTCGACGACGGATGAGACCGCCGAGCAGCTCCCGGCCGAGGCGCCGCAGGCGAGCGCGGTCGTGGCCGAGACGAGCGCGACCTTCCCGCCCGAGTTGGCGATGTTGGTCGTCCCGGTCGTGTCCGGGCTCGGCAACGCTGCGCCGACCGACCCTGACGAAGCGAGCTGGACGAGGTAGTAGTGGCCCGGCTGGATCGAGCCGGCGAGGGCGGTGACCGACCAGGAGGTCGACGCCGCGGACGCGTACTGGACCGACCAGCCGGCCAGGTCGGCGGCCGACGAGCCTCCGTTGAAGATCTCGACGAAGTCGTTCGTGTAGCTCGCGCCGCTGTTGCCGCCGCCGGCGTAGACCTGGCTGACGACGAGGCCGGACGTGGACGCACGCGCGGGCGCGCCGACGACGAGCGCAAGGGCGACGAGCGGGACGAGCAGGCGGATCCTGTGCATGGGCGGGCTCCGATCTGGAGGGGGATTGGCGTTTCCCTCCGTGGTAGCCGCCGCCGCCCGCGGGCGCCATTGTCCTTCAGTGACTCGTCACGCTTTCGTCACTGCCAGGGCACTTCCGGCGCGCGGTAGTAGTTCACGCCGAGCGCGCGCAGCAGCGGCCCCTGGGCCCCGAGACGCCCACGGTACTCCGCCCAGCTCCGCCCACGCATCGGCGACCAGGCGATCTCGGCGATCCCGATCAGCCGCGGGAACGCGAGGTACTCCGCGTCCGCCATCGACTGCACCGTCTCCGACCAGAGCGGCGCCTCGACGCCGAGCAGCGCCGACGCCCCCACTCCGGCCACCTCGCGTGTCGGCTCCCACGCGTACGCGTCGCGGACGCTCGTGTAGCCCGCCCAGCTCAGCCCGATCGGCGACGACGCGTCGTATTTCATGTCCAGGTAGGCGTGCTCGGCCGGCGACATGATCACCTTCGAGCCGCGCGCGGCCGCCTGCGGCGTAAACGTCGAACGCTCGGACGGGTTCCAGTGCTGGAGCACCGTCGAGCGGTCGAGGCGGGCGCGGCCGATCTCCTCCCAGCCGATCATCCGCTTGCCGTACGAAGCGACGATCTGCCTGCACGCGGCGCACGAACTTCACGTAGTCGGCGGGCTTGGTCGCGGCCGCCTCGTCGCCACCGATGTGGATGAACGGCCCCGGCGTCAGCCGCGCGAGCTCGCCGATCACGTCGGAGACGAAGTCGTACGTGACCGGCTTGTCCGATGCAGAGCGAGCTGAAGCCGACGTCGATCCCGGTGTAGAGCGGCGTCGGCTTCCCGTCGCACGACAGCTTCGGGTACGACGACAGCGCCGCGTGGACGTGTCCCGGCATGTCGATCTCGGGGACGATCTCGACGTACCGCGCGGCCGCGTACTTGACGATGTCGCTGTACTGCCGCTGCGTGTAGTAGCCGCCGCGCCCGCCGCCGACCTCCGTCTGACCGCCGTGCGTCGCGAGCCGCGGCCACTTCGAGATCGCGATTCGCCAGCCCTGGTCGTCGGAGAGGTGCAGGTGCAGGCGGTTGAGCTTGTAGAGGGCGATCAGGTCGATGAACCGCTTGACGTCCTTCACCGGCCGGAAGTGCCGCGCGACGTCGAGCATCGAGCCGCGCCAGCCGAAGCGCGGGCGGTCGCGGATCCGCACCGCCGGCAAGCGCTTTCCGGCCCCGAGCAGCTGCCGGATCGTCTGGACGCCGTAGAAGAGGCCGGCCGGCTCCTCCGCTACGAGCTTCACCGCCGAGGGCGTCACCGTCAGCTCGTAGCCCTCGGGTCCCAGGCCGGTCTTGCCGAGCTCCACCGAGACCGGCCCCGGCCCGACGGTGAGGCCGAGCATTCGCGCGATACGCCGGGTCTGTGGCGTCGACGGGCTGACCGAGACCGCCGTCGACGCCCGCACGACGAACGCGCCGTTCCCGGGCACGAGCGAGACCGGCTTCGGGACGACGGCGAGCGGCACTAGGCGACGGCCGCCGGAACCGCCGCGCACGGAGTCAGGCTCGCGCCGCTGTCGGGGTCGAAGAAGTACAGCGACGCAGGCTCGATCGCCAGCCGCAGCGGCGAGCCCGGGCGCCGCCTCCGTCCGGGACGAGACGCGCGCGTTGAAGAGCGACCGGTCGTCAGCGAGCAGCGCGTCCTCCTCGTGGTCGGCCGCTGCGCGCAGGTCCTCTGCCTCCACGCGCGGGGCGTCGATCGGGAAGATCACATGCGTGTCGGAGCCGAGCTCCTCGAGGACGAGCACGTCCACGTCCACCGTCGGCAGCGCGGGATCGGCGAATGCGGCGTCCTCGAACGCCTCCGGCCTGATCCCAAGGATTACGCGCCCCTCGCGCTCCGGGCGCCGCGCCGGGTCGAGAGCCAACTCCCAGCCCGCGAACGAGGCGATGCCGCCCGCGATCGTCGCCTCGACGAGGTTCATCGCCGGGGAGCCGATGAAGGCGGCGACGAAGAGGTTGTCCGGCCGCAGGTAGAGCGCCTGCGGCGAATCCACCTGCTGGATCACCCCGTCGCGCATCACAGCGACCCGCTGGCCGAGCGTCATCGCCTCGATCTGGTCGTGGGTGACGTAGATCGTCGTCACGCCGAGGCGCTCGTGCAGCCGGGCGAGCTCGGCGCGCATCGTCACGCGCAGCTTCGCGTCGAGGTTCGAGAGCGGCTCGTCCATCAGGAACGCCTGGGGCTCGCGGACGATCGCGCGCCCCATCGCCACGCGCTGGCGCTGGCCGCCTGAGAGCGCGGCGGGCCTGCGGTCGAGCAGGTGCTCGAGCCCGAGCAGCCGCGCCACCTCGTTCACGCGCCGGTCGATCTCCGGCCCCGGCGTCTTGCGCACCCGCAGGCCGTAGCCGAGGTTCTTGCGCACGTCCATGTGCGGATAGAGCGCGTAGTTCTGGAAGACCATCGCGATGTCCCGCGCGCGCGGCGCGAGGTGCGTGACGTCCCGGCCACCGATCGAGATCGTCCCGGCCGACGTCTCCTCGAGCCCGGCGATCAGCCGCAGCAGCGTCGACTTGCCGCACCCGGAGGGGCCGACGAGGACGATGAACTCGCCGTCCTGCACCGTCAGCGAGACGTCGTCGAGCGCACGGACACTGCCGGCGAACTCCTTGGTCACGTGGTCGACGACGATCTCTGCCATCAGCCTTTCCTCATCCTTTCACCGCGCCGGCGGTCAGCCCGAAGGAGATCCGCCGCTGGACGATCACGAAGAAGATCAGAACCGGGATCGCCGCCAGGATCGAGCCGGCCATCAGCCCGCCCCAGTCGATCTGCCGGCTCGTGCCGTAGAAGTCCGAGAGCCAGACGGTGATCGTCTGCTTCGACTGGTCGTTGAGCAGGACGTAGGCGAAGATGAACTCGTTCCAGCTCGTGACGAAGACGAACACGGCGGTCGCGACGAGGCCGGGCGCGACGAGCGGGAGCAGGATCTTCGTGAACGCCCCGACGCGGCTGGAGCCGTCGACCATCGCCGCCTCCTCGAGCTCCTTCGGGATGTTGAGGAGAAAGCCGCGCAGCGTCCAGACGGCGAACGGGAGCGCGAACGTCATGTACGTGAGAATCACGCCGATGTACACGCCCTGGCCCCTGGTCAGCTGGTACTTCGCGAGCACGACGTAGAGCGGGATGATCAGACCGACCTGCGGGAGCATTTGAATCCCGATCAGCGCGACGATGAAGAGCTTGCGGCCGTCGAAGCGGAACTTTGCGAGCGCGACCGCGGCGAGAAAGGCGAGCGCGATCGAGACCGCCACGGTGACGGAGACGATGATCACGCTGTTCGCAGCCGAGCTCCAGAAGTACGGACGGTCCATCGCGTCCTTGAAGTGCTGGAGCGTCGGGTGCACCGGGAAGAAGCTCGGCTTCAGCTTGTTCAGCTGGTCGGTCGGCTGGAACGCGCTCGCGAACATCCAGTAGACCGGGAAGATCATCACCACGAAGACGAGCAGCCCGAGGATGTTCCATGGGAGCGTCGCCTTGCCGCGCGTCCGCGCCGCCTTCATTCGACGTCACCTGCTCTGACCATCTGCCGAACGTAGACGACGCTCAGCAGCGCGACCATCAGCAGCATCAGCAGCGAGATCGCCGCGCCGCGGCCGAAGTCGTGCTTGGCATAGCCCTCGATGAACACGTAGACGCCCATCAGGTAGTTCGTCCGGTCGATGTGGGACGAGCCGATCAGGAGGTACGGCTGGGCGAAGACGCCGAAGTCCCAGATGATCGAGAGGCTGGTGAGGATCAGCAGGATCGGCTTCAGCACCGGGAAGGTGACATCCCGAAAGATTCGCATCGGGCCGGCGCCGTCGATCTCCGCCGCCTCGACGAGCTCGTCCGGCACCTGCGCGAGCCCGGCGTAGACGGTGATCACCACGAACGGCAGCGCGCCCCAGACGATCAGCAGCGTGACCATCGCGAGCTGCGAGGCCGGCGTTGCGTACCAGTCGTGGTTGGCGGGAACGAGGTGCAGCTGCGAGAGCACATAGGTGAGCACCCCGTTCTCGAAGTTCGTCATCCAGTACCAGACCTGGACGGCGACGACCACCGGCATCGCCCAGACGAGCACGAGCCCACTCATCAGCATCAGGCGGATGACCTTCGAGACCTTCACGAGCAGAAGCGCCATCAGCGTCCCGAGGACGATCGTCAGGGTCACGTTCACCGCCGTGAAGACGACGGTGCGGATCACCGTGTCCCAGAAGACACGATCGTGGAGGATCGAGCTGTAGTTGTCGAGCCCGATCCAGACTCCCTTGTGCTGGATCAGCTCGACGAGGCCGTACCGCTGAAACGAGAGGATGAAGAGCTTGACGATCGGATAGCCGAGGACGACCGCGATCGCGACGATCACCGGCAGGACGAGCGCGTACGGCGCCCACGAAGAACGGCGGCGCCGCCGGAGCGGGAGGGACCTCGCTCCGGCGGCAACCGCCGCGTCAGACGGGACTTGCGAATCCATCGTCCCGTATCGTCGTTCCTACTGGTTCAGTGTGTACGTGATGTTGTCGCTCGCCGTCGCAGCAGCCTGCTTGACGGAGAGCTTGCCGGTCAGGATCTGGGCCAGCATGGTGCGGAGGATATTCCCGTTCTCGACGTTGACCCAGTTCTTCGCAGCGGGGACGAACCAGCTGCGCAGGGCCGCCCGCTCGTTCACCTTTGCGGTGTTGAGGAGGGAGGTCGTGTTCGGGATGTTCCCGACCGCCTGGAGCCCGCGCTGAGCAGACGTGCTCGTGAACGCGGCGATCCAGTCGACGGCCAGGGCCTTGTTCCCGCCGATCGGCACCGCGAGGTCGGAGCCGCCGAGGAATCCGGGCATCGGCTTGCCGGCGACGTGGCTCGGCATCACGAACTGCGCCGTCGTCGTCTTGTACTTGTCGCCTACGCAGCAGGAGAACCAGCCGGGGCCGATCATCGAGCCGGCGAGGCCCTCGGCGTAGACGCTGTACGGCGTCGGCCGGTTCTCGTCACCGGTCTTCGACGCGTGCGAGGACGCCAGGAAGAAGTTCTTGTACGCGGTCAGGCCGGCGATCGACGCGGGCGAGTCCAGTGCGCCCTTCCACTGGCCGCTCACCTGCGTGGCGATCTTTCCGCCGTAGTCGTAGACGAAGCTCATCGCGAAGTACCAGTCGGTACCGGCGAGATAGACCGGCGAGAAGCCCTTCTTGCCGAACTTCTTGTCGAGCCGCTTCGCGTCCGCGGTGAACTGCGCCACGCTCTTCGGAGCGGTGCGGATCCCGGCCTGGCGGAAGAGGTCGGAGCGGTACGTGACGACGCGCGAGCCGGCGTAGTACGGGACGCCGAGCAGCTTGCCGTTGTACCGGCCCGAGGCCGCAAGGCCCTCGAGCCACGTGTTCGAGTTGTCGAAGACGGACTTGCTGGCCGAGAGGTCCTGGAACGCTCCGGCGGCCATGTACTTCGTCATCTCGGTGTTGCCCATCTCGATCACGTCGGGGGCGTTGCCGCCCGCGAGCGTGGCGTCGAACTTGCCGAGATGCGTGCCCCAGTTCTGGTACTGCACGTTCACGTCCACGCCGGGGTGCTTGGCCTTGAACGCGGCGTTGGCCGCCGCGACGACGTTCGGCCAGCCCGACTGGGCGTCCACCTGGAGCCAGACGGTGATGCTGGCGTTGTGATGCTTGGTGGCGCCGGTCGCGCTCGTAGCTGCAATCGCGAGGACTGCGACGAGCAGGGCAGCGCCGATGATGCGTGCCTTCATCGTTGATCTCCCTCCTGCGACGAGCGCGCGGAGCGGCCGTCGGATTGGTGTAGACCACTTGGCCACGGCGCGAGATTTGCACACATCGTGGTCACTTGTCAAGACCACTTTCTTCACAAGCCCACAACCAGGCGCTCGCGTATGGGACAAACGCTGCTCCTGGTACTGACCACTCAGCGACGGCGGGCGTCCCGGCTGAGCTCCGTGACGAGCCGGTAGCGGTCGCCGCGGTAGATCGAGCGAACGTATTCGACGATCCCGCCTTCGCGCGAGCGGGTCGTGCGCTCGAAGAGGAAAGCCGGCGAGTGCAGAGGGACGCCGAGGAGCTCGGACTCCTCCTCATTGGTCACCGTCGGCTCGATCGTCTGCAACCCACCGACGATGTCGATCCCGTAGCGGTCACTGAGCAGCGTGTAGAAGGAGTGGCTCTCGAGGTCGGCGGCCGACAGCCCCGGGACGAGCGAAGCCCGCACGTGGAGCGTCTCGATCGCCATGGTCTCGTGGTCTGCGAGCCGGACGCGCTTGACGACCACGAGCGACTCGGACGGCGAGACATGAAGGATTCGTCCCAACCATGCGCCTGCGGGGTGGGACTTGAGCTCGACCGTCCGGCTGCCGGGCACCATGCCGCGCCGGCGCATGTCCTCGGTGAAAGAGGTCATGGTCAGCTCCTGGGCGATCTTCGGCTCGGAGACGAACGTGCCGCTGCCGCGGCGTCGGACGAGCAGTCCCTCGCGGACGAGGTCGTCGAGGGCGGCGCGGACGGTCAGCCTGGAGACGCCGATGTCCAGGCTGAGCTGGCGCTCGGAAGGGATCGCCTCGCCGACCGCGAGCTGCTCGATGAGATCGAGGACACGCGCGCGGGCCTCTGACTGCTTCGGTGCGGTCACGGTCATGGTCGCCCATCATGACGGCAACCAAGGATGTGGTCAAGACCACTGGCCAGACCACCGGCACGGTCAAGTTCGGACATTTCGAGAAGTGGTCTTGACCACTTGTGTCCGACTGTCATACACTGGCTCGGACGATGACCGCCTTCGACCAGCTCGGCACCGAAGCGCGGGATGCGGCAGGCGCAGATCTCGACCTCCGCACCACGCGCGAGCTCGTCGAGTTGATGAACACGTCGGACGCCACGGTCCCCACCGCCGTCGCCGGAGCCTCGACGCAGGTCGCCGCCCTGATCGACGCCGTCGTCGCACGGCTCGCAGCCGGCGGGCGCCTGGTCTACGCGGGCGCCGGCACGTCCGGGCGCCTCGCCGCCCTCGACGCGGCCGAGTGCGGCCCGACGTTCGGAGCGGGCGACGTCGTGCTTGCCGTCTCGACCGAGCAGGAGTCCGAAGAGGATGACGCCGAAGCCGGCGCACGCGGGGTCATCGCGCTCGGCATCTCCGCCGCCGATGCCGTGGTCGGGATCAGCGCCAGCGGCCGCTCGCCGTTCGTCCGCGGCGCGCTCGAGGCGGCGCGAGCCGCGGGAGCGCTGACCGGCTGCGTCGTCTGCGTCCACGGGTCCGAGCTCGCGACGCTCTCCGCGCATGAGGTCACGGTGCCGGTCGGCGCGGAGCTGCTGGCGGGCTCGACGCGCCTGAAGGCAGGGACGGCGCAGAAGCTCGTCCTGAACATGATCTCGACGATCTCGATGGTCCGGCTCGGGAAGACCTACGGGAACCTGATGGTCGGGCTCGACCCGGCAAACGAGAAGCTCCAGGCGCGGGCGCGGTCGATCGTCTCCCAGGCGACCGGCGCGGCCAACGGCGAGGTCGAGCAGGCGCTCACCGACGCCGGGGGCGATGCGAAGCTTGCGATCGTCTCGCTCCTGACCGGTCTGGACGCGGCCGCCGCGCGTGTGAGGTTGAACGAGGCCGGCGGGATCGTGCGGCGCGCGGTGGAGCGCTCGTGAGACTCGGCGTCCGCGCAGCGCTCGTCGACGGGCGGATCGTGCCCGGCGACGTCGAGGTCGAGGACGGCCTGATCACGGGGTACGGGCTGCCCTCGGCGAACGGCCGCGGGATCGCCTCGCCCGGATTCGTCGACCTCCAGGTGAACGGCTTCGGCGGGGTCGACTTCCTCGACGCCGACAGCGCCGGGTACGAGCGCGCCGGCGCTGCTCTGCTCGAGTCCGGGGTGACGGCGTACCTGCCGACCCTGATCACGGCGCCCGAGGAGCGGCTGATCGCCGCGCTCGGCGAGATCCGCGAGGGCGGCCGCGGGCCACGCATCCTGGGCGCCCACGTCGAGGGACCGTTCATCTCGCCGCGGAGGCTCGGCACGCACCCTCCCGACGCGCGGCGCGACCCGGACCCCGAACTGCTCGAGCGGCTGCTCGCCGCCGGGCCCGTGCGCCTGTACACGCTGGCGCCGGAGCTCCCGGGTGCACTCGAGCTCGTCGATCTGCTGGTCGCCCGCGGCGTCACCGTCTCCGCCGGGCACACCGACGCCAACGGCGACGAGGCGAATGCGGCGTTCGACCGCGGGGTCGGGACGGTGACGCACCTCTTCAACGCGATGCGGCCGTTCACCCACCGCGACCCCGGCGTCGCCGGCGCGGCGCTCGCGCGGGAGGACGTCGTCGTCCAGATCATCCTCGACTTCGTCCATCTCGCGCCCGACACGGTGCGCGTCGTCTGGCGCGCCGCCGGCGGCCGCCTTGCGCTCGTCACCGACGCGGTTGCCGGCGCGGGGGTCAGCGGAGACGGCTCGTACCGGCTCGGCGACATCGCCGTCGAGGTCCGAGACGGAGTCGTCCGCCGCGACGACGGCGTGCTGGCCGGAAGCGTGCTGACGATGATCGACGCCGTGCGAAACCTGCACGCGCTGGGAGTGCCGCTCGAGGATGCCCTCGACGCGGCGACAGCCGTCCCGGCGCGGGTCGTCGATGCCGACACGGGCCGGATCGCGATCGGGGCTCCGGCGGATGTCCTCGTCCTCAGCGAAGAACTCGAGATCGAGCGCGTGCTCGTGGGAGGAGAAGCACATGTCGCAGCCTGAGCCCGCGCCGGAACCGGGCGTCCAGTTCCTCGCGGAGATCCGCGAGCAGCCCGCGGCCATCCGCCGCCTGCTCGAGCATCGGGCCGAGTTCAGGGACGTCGCCGCCCGCGCACCGGGCGGTCTCGTCCGCATGGTCGCGCACGGCTCTTCGGACAACGCGGCGTCCTACGGCGTCTACGCGTTCGGCCTGCTCGCCGGCCGGACCGCACTCCGCGACTCGATCAGCCTGACCGTCTATTACGGCGCCGAGCTCGACTTCGCCGGCTCGACCGTGATCGCGCTCTCGCAGTCGGGGCGCACGCCGGACGTGCTCGAGTACCTCACCCGCGCCCGGCGCGCCGGCGCGTTCACGGTCGCGGTCACGAACGACGAGGGTTCGGCGCTGGCAGAGGCCGCCGACGCGCTGCTCCCGCTCGCAGCCGGCGCCGAGCACGCCGTCGCCGCAACGAAGACGTACCTCAACACCCTTGCTGCGCTCGCGCTCCTCGCAGCCGAGCTCGGCGGACGCGGCGACGAGGTCGCTGACGGGCTCGACTGGATCGCCGGCGCGCTGGAGCAGGAGTTGCCGCTGCTCGAGCGCGAGGCAGCCGCGATCGCGGTGCCGTTCGCCTCCGTCGGCCGCATGTTCGCGATCGGGCGAGGACCCGAGTTCGCGACCGCGCGCGAGATCGCGCTGAAGCTCCTCGAGACCTGCCAGATCGCGGCCGAGCCGCTGACGGCGACCGACCTCGCACACGGCCCGGTGGCGGCGCTCGATCCGCTGTTCCCGGTCTGGGCGGTGGCGACCGACGACGAGACTCTCGACGTCGTCGTCGAGGCGGCAGCCCGGATCCGCGAGGCGGGAGCGACCCTGATCGCGAGCGGCCCCGCCGCGAACGCGATCCCCGACGCGCAGTACCGCCTGCCGGTGCCGAAGCCGCCGATGCCGCTGCTCGCGCCGCTGGTCTCGGTCGTCGCCGGCCAGCTCTTCGCGGGCGCAGTCGCGCGCGCGAAGGGTCTCGACCCCGACCGGCCGCGCGGGCTCTCGAAGGTCACGCTGGCTCGCTAGAGGCGCCCGGCGGCCACGATCCGCGCCAGGAACTGCTGCGTCCGCGGCTCCTTCGGCGCGGAGAACATCTCGGCCGGCGGGCCGCTCTCGAGGATCCGCCCGGCGTCGAGGAAGCACACCCGGTTCGCGACCTCGCGCGCGAACGCCATCTCGTGCGTCGCGACCACCATCGTCATCCCACCCTCGGCCAGCTCGCGGACGAGCGAGAGCACCTCGCCGACGAGCTCGGGGTCGAGCGCGCTCGTCACCTCGTCGAGCAGCAGCAGCTTCGGCCTCATCGCCAGCGCGCGCAGGATCGCGACGCGCTGCTGCTGGCCGCCGGACAGCCGGTCCGGGTAGTCGTCGCGCCGCCCGGCGAGGCCGAAGCGATCCAGCAGCTCGAGCGCCTCCCGCTCCGCCTCCTCGCGAGGCAGCTTCAGCGCCTTGCGCGGGCCGAGCGTGACGTTCGCGAGCACGGTCATGTGCGGGAAGAGATTGAACGCCTGAAAGACGATCCCGATCCCGCGCCGGACCGCATTCACGTTCACCCCCGGCGCCGTGACCTCGCGCCCGTCGACGACGATCCGCCCCTCGTCGATCGGCTCGAGCAGGTTGACGCAGCGCAGCAGCGTCGACTTCCCCGACCCGGAGGCTCCGATCAGGCAAACGACCTCGTGCTCCTCGACGGCGAGGTCGATGCCCTTCAGCACCTCCTGCTCGCCGAACGACTTATGGACGTTCTCCAGGACGAGCGCGCTCATACCCGCTCCGGCGCCGGCAGAGCCGGCACCTCCGGCTCTCTGGTCGCCTGCGTCGAGCCTACGGCTCATGCGGCCACCCCCGCCGCCTGCCGACGCGACCGCTCGCGGCCGATCAGGTAGTCCGTGAACCGTGTGAGCGGAATCGTGATCGCGACGAAGAGAACCGCGGCGGCGACGTAGGGCGTGAAATTGAAGCTCGCCGACTCCTCGATCGACGCCTGCTGGAGCGCCTCGACCGCGCCGATCACGCTGACGAGCGCCGTGTCCTTCTGGAGCCCGATGAAGTCGTTCAAGAGCGGCGGGATCACGCGCCGAACCGCCTGCGGGACGATCACGTACCGAAGCCCCTGGAAGCGGCTCAGGCCGAGCGACCGCGCGGCCGCCTCCTGGCTCGGGTGGACCGACTCGAGCCCGGCGCGGTAGACCTCGGAGACGTACGCGGTGTAAACGAGGACGAGCGCGACGATCCCCCAGAACGTCTCCGAGGTCGGGATCCACGACAGCCCGAGCGCCGGCATGCCGAAGCCGAGCATCAGGATCACGAGGATCGTCGGCACGCCGCGGAACACGTCCGCGTAGGCGATCGCCAGCCCGCGCAGGGGAGCGAAGACCGGCCCCGGGAGCCCACGGACGACGGCGACCGCCAGCGCGAGCACGAGGATGATCGGCTCCGCGATGCAGAAGATCTTCACGTTCAGCAGGAACGCGTGGGCGATGTCGGGGAAGCTCGCCTTGAAAACGTCCCAGTTCAGGAACGCGCTGCGAAACTCGTCCCACCCGGGCGAGAAGACGATCACGGCGGCGAGCCCTCCGAAGACCACCACCGTGCTGACGGCGGCGATCAGGAGACCGCGGCGACGGCTCGTCAGGGTGCTACTTCAGGACGGGAACGCTGACGACCTTGGAGAGCCAGGTCGACTGGATCCGCTTCAGCGTGCCGTTCCGCTTCATCGTCGCGAGCGCCTTGTTCACGCACGCGCGGAGCGGGTTGCCCTTCTGGAAGACCATTCCAAAGTGCTCGCCGGTGGTGCTCGCGAACTGGCCGAGGATCTTCGAGTTCGGCACCTGGACGGCGGTGACGTAGAACGCCGTCGGCAGGTCGACGACGACGCCGTCGACGAGCTTGTTCTTCAGCGCGAAGACGGCCTTGTCGTTCGAGTTGTAGACCTTGAGGTTCTTCGGGTCGATCTTCGACTTGATGAACTGGTAGCTCGTCGTTCCCAGTTGCGCTGCCAGCGTGTACGGCTTCAGCCCCGAGATCGACCTCGCCTTCGCGATCGGCGTCCCGTTCCGGACGACGATCGCCTGGTTGACGTCGTAGTACGAGTCGCTGAAGTCGACCACCTTCGCGCGCGCCGGCGTGAACGAGATCTGGGTGATGTCGAAGTCGAAGCTCTTCTTGCCCGGCGCGAACGACTTCGCGAAGGGGACGTACGCCCACTTGACCTTCGCCGGCGCATACCCGAGCTGCTTGGCGACCGCATAGGCGACGGCGGACTCGTAGCCCTTGCCGCTGTACGGGTCGCTGATCTTCCACTTGTGCCCCTGGTTGCCGCCGAACCACGGCGGGTATGCCGGGTTGTCGGTACCGATCGTCAGCGTCCCGGAGCTGATTGTCGGGCAGTTCGCGACCGAGCGGCCGGTAGCGGTCGCCGTCACGGCGAGCGCGCAAAGCGGGATTGCAAGCAGGAGCAGGCGGCGCACGCCCTGAACCTACCACGCCGCGCGTCGACCTAACGCCGTTCGAAGGCCTTCTCGCCGCGGCGCAAGTCCTGCCGCATCCGCCGCACCGCGGGCAGCGCGGCAAAGGCCGGGATCACCGGCAGCCAGAAGTTGAAGAGGCGGTAGGTCACGACCCCGAGCAGTGCCGGCGCGAGTGGGACGCCGACCCAGACGAGCGCGAAGGTCATCATCACCTCGACCAGCCCCGCGCCCCCGGCCGGCAGCGAGCGCCGCGTGGCTACGTAGCCCGTCGCGTAGGCGAGGATCAACGCGGGGGTCGAGATCTCCGCGTTGTAGATCTTCAGCGCGGCCCAGAGGCAGGCGATGTCGCCGAGCCAGTAGAGGCTGACGCCGAGGAGGCCCGGCCAGTGGAGGAGCGGCCGCGATCATCAGGCACCGCAGCTTCCAGATCCCCGCGACGAGGTGCGCGAACCACTGGCGGACACGGCCGCCGTCGCCGGGGTCGGAGAGACGCTTGGCGCGCTCGGGCGAGCTGATCCAGAGGGCGAAGAGGAAGCCGGGGACGACCGCCAGCCAGGGGTAGGTCATCGCGTGCTGCACGTGGCCGCCGGTCCCGAAGAGCAGGACGACCGCGCAGATCATCGCCGCGGGCGCGAGCACGGCGTACTCGAGCGCGCCGAGCGCGAGCACCCGCGCGACCGCCTCGCGGCGGCGCAGGCCCGAGCGGCGGAACGTCCAGTAGTCGACCGAGAAGCCGCCGGCAGCGTGGGTGGCGGCGAAGACGCCGAACCCGGCGACGACGCTGCGCATCGACAGCCGGAACGAGAGGAGCGGCCCGCCGTCGACGCGGCAGATGTCGCGGACCGCGAGCACGTAGCCGAGGTAGGCGAGCACCTGGCCGCCGAAGCAGACGGCGAACCAGGTCGGGACCACGTCCTGCACGGCGTCCACGAGCCGCCTGTAGCCCGCCATGTCGGCGAGCCCCATCGCCGCCGCGAGCGCGAGCGCGCCGGCGACGAGCAGGATCAGCAAGTTGTGCCGCTCGAGCGCGAGCGCGACGGTGCGTGTCTGCTGCGGTTGTCTCTGCCGACTGTTCATGATTTGCCCTGGGCCTCTATCGGCTCCTCCCCCAGGATAGGCAACCCTGATCCGACGGTTCTCGTTCCCGTCGACTGCGTAGACCACGTCGACACTCTCGTGCCCGCGGTAGGTGCCGGCGACGCCGAGGAAGAGCGAGAGCCACCGCCAGAAGCCGAGGTCGCCCCTCCTGGGCGAGCGGCCGCGAGAAGAGGAGCTCCCCGTCCCGGCGGACGAAGTCCTTTCCCTCCTCCTGGCGGACGCCGTTCACGTAGACCTCGATCGGTCCCTCGGCGCCCTGCGGCAGTGCAACGCGCGACTCGGCCACCACCATAGAATGCCCCTTCGTGCGCCGCCTCGTCTCGGGCCTCTCCGCCGTGGTTCTGGTCGCCCTCGTGGCCGCGGCCTGCGCCGCCGCCGGCAACGGCCTGAGCCCGGTTCAGCCGGAGTCGCCGAACGCCGAGGCGATCCGGTCGACCTACTGGGTGATCCTGATCGTGACCGGGGTGATCTTCGTGCTCGTCGAGACGGCGCTGCTCGTCTTCATCATCCGCTTCCGGCGCGGGAAGCGCGGCCGAGACCAGGAGGCGCCGCAGATCCACGGCGCGACGAAGCTGGAGACGTCGTTCACGATCGTCCCCGTCCTGATCCTGTTCGGGATCATGGCGTTCGTCTTCGTCAAGCTGCCGACGATCAAGGACGTCCCCTCCGCGCACGCCGCCAACGAGCTGAAGATCAAGGTCGTCGGCCACCAGTACTACTGGGAGTTCCAGTACCCGAACGGCCAGGTGGCGATGCAGCACATGGTCGTCCCGATCAACCGGGTCGTCACGCTCGACGTCGTCAGCCCCGACGTCGCCCACAGCTGGTGGGTGCCGGCGCTCGGCGGGAAGATCGACGCGATCCCCGGGCGGACGAACCACACCTGGTTCAAGGCGGAGAAGCTCGGGACGTACGAGGCCCGCTGCGCCGAGCTCTGCGGACTCGAGCACGCGCACATGATCGGCTACGTCGACGTCGTGCGGCCGAACGAATACGCGAGCTTCCTCGCCGCGCACACCGGGGTCAACAAGACGGTCGCGAAGGAGATCGCCGTCGGCACGTGCGCGATCTGCCACGGCCTCGCCGGCCAGGGCGACTACGGCCCGAAGATCCGCGGCAGCTCGGTGCTCTCGGACCCGAGGGCGCTCGAGGCCCTGCTACGCAACGGCAAGAACAAGATGCCGCCGGTCGGAGCGACGTGGGACGACACCACCATGCGCTCCGCGACGCGGTACCTGAAGGAGTACTACGGTGGCGGCTAGGGCCGAGGCTCAGCCGCAGCCGTACCGCGCCGACTGGAAGCGCGGCCGCGTCGCGTCGTGGCTGACGACCGTCGACCACAAGCGGATCGGGATCCTCTACGTGGTCACGAGCCTCTTCTTCTTCTTCCTCGGCGGCCTGCTCTCGCTGTTCATGCGCGCGCAGCTCGCGACGCCGAACGAGCACTTCGTGACGCGCGACCGCTACAACGAGCTGTTCACGGTCCACGGCACGACGATGGTGTTCCTCGTCGTCGTGCCGATCCTCGCCGGGCTCGGCAATTACATCGTCCCGCTGATGATCGGCGCACGGGACATGGCCTTCCCGCGGCTGAACGCCTTCTCCTACTGGATGTTCCTGCTCGGCGGGATCGTCCTCTACTCGAGCTTCTTCGCGCACGGCGGGCCGGCGAAGACCGGCTGGACGGCGTACCCGCCGCTCTCGGAGAACCCCTACAGCGGCGGGAGCGGCCAGGACCTGTGGATCCTGTCGCTGCACCTGCTCGCCGTCTCCTCGCTGGCGGGCGCGATCAACTTCATCGCGACGATCCACAACATGCGCACACCCGGGATGACGTGGACGCGCATGCCGCTGTTCGTCTGGTCGATCGAGGTCTACGCCTGGCTGCTCGTCGTGATCCTGCCGGTGATCGGCTCCGGGCTCCTGCTCCTCCTGCTCGACCGGCAGGTCGGCACGCATTTCTTCTTACCGAGCCACGGCGGCAACGCGCTGCTCTACCAGCACATCTTCTGGTTCTTCGGGCACCCCGAGGTGTACGTCCTGATCATCCCGGCGATGGGGATCATCTCGGAGATCATCCCCGTGTTCGCCCGCAAGCCGATCTTCGGCTACAAGGCGGTCGCGTTCTCGTCGGTCGGGATCGCGTTCATCTCGATGCTCGTGTGGGCGCACCACATGTTCACGGTCGGGCTCGGCTGGGGCCTCCAGAGCTTCTTCATGATCATGACCATGCTGGTCGCGATCCCGACCGGCGTCAAGATCTTCAACTGGCTGGCGACAACCTGGCGCGGGAACCTGATCTTCGACACGCCGATGCTGTTCGCGCTCGGCTTCATTGCGATCTTCACCCTCGGCGGCCTGACCGGGATCTACCTGGCCGCCTTCCCGGTCGACTGGCAGGTGCACGACACGTACTTCGTGGTCGCGCACTTCCACTACATGATGTTCGGCGGGTCGGTGTTCGCGATCTTCGCCGCGCTGCATTACTGGTGGCCGAAGATGTTCGGGCGCAATGCTGAACGAGGATCTCGGGAAGGCGACGTTCTGGCTGATGTTCATCGGCTTCAACCTGACGTTCTTCCCGCAGCACCTGCTCGGGCTGATGGGCATGCCGCGGCGGGTCTATACCTACGACCACGGCGGCCTCTGGGAGACCTACAACCTGATCTCGACGATCGGCGCCGGCGTGATGGCGATCGGCGTGCTGATCTTCTTCATCAACGCCTTCCGGTCGCGGAAGGGAGCGCGAGCGGGGAACGACCCGTGGCTCGGCGACACGCTGGAGTGGTTCGCGCCCTCACCGCCGCCGCCGGAGAACTTCACCGGACCCGCTGCCGTACGTGTCCAGCCCGCGGCCGTTGCGCGACCTGCGCATGCGGCTGAAGGAGCGCAATGGCTACCTGTAGCCCGTGGCTCCGGCTCTGCGCGCTGGCGGCATCCGGCGCGACGCTGCTCGCGGTCGTCTCGGGCGCTGCGTCGCTCGGCGCCGCGCACCAGCTGCTCTCGGCGCTCGCGCTGCCGCCGCTCGTCGCCGTGGCCGTCGCCGCGTGGCTCGGCCATCGCGAACTCGTCGTCCCCTCCCTGGTCGCAATCGGGCTCTTCGGGCTCGCGGCGCTGGTCACTGCGCCCGGGTTCCACCTCGCGGCCGCGGCGGCAGCGTTCGCCGCGACGCTCGTCCTCACCGCGCTCGCGCACCGCGGCGCAGTCGGGCCCGGTCGGCTCGTGGCGCGACTACGTGACGCTGACGAAGCCGCGAATCATGACGCTGCTCCTGCTGACCGGCATCTGCGGCATGTTCGTCGGCGCGCAGGGAGTGCCGCCCCTCGGCGACCTCGTCGCGATGACGGTCGGCCTCGCGCTCGCCTGCGGCGGCGCGAGCGCGCTCAACCACGTGCTCGACCGCGACATCGACTCGCTGATGGGCGAGCGGACGCGCGCGCGGCCGGTCACGTCCGGCCGGGTGCCGGCGGCGTACGCGCTCGAGTTCGGGCTCGCGCTCTCGGCCTTCTCGTACGTGCTGCTGGCCGGCCTGGTCAACGTGCTGACCGCGACGCTGGCGCTCGTCGGCAACCTCTTCTACGTCCTCGTCTACACCCGCTGGCTGAAGCGCTCGACGCCGCAGAACATCGTCATCGGCGGCGCCGCGGGCGCGGTGCCGCCGCTCGTCGGCTGGGCCGCCGCGACCGGCAACCTGACCGTGCCGGCGCTGCTGCTCTTCGCGATCGTCTTCTTCTGGACGCCGCCGCACTTCTGGGCGCTGGCGCTGCTGATCAAGCGCGACTACGCGGCGGCCGGGATCCCGATGCTGCCGGTCGTCCGCGGCGAGCGCGAGACGGTGCGCCAGATCGTGCTCTACTCCTTCGTCCTGGTCGCCGTCACGGTCGTCCCGTTCCTCTGGGGGACGGTCGGGCTCGTGTACCTGATCGCGGCGCTGTCGCTCGGCGGCGGGTTCATCTGGCTCGCGATCGGCCTCGCGCGCCAGACGACGCCGCGCCGTGCCGCGCTCCTCTTCCACTCCTCCCTCCTCTACCTCGCGCTGATCTTCGTCTTCGCGGCTATCGACGTGGTGGCCTGATGCTCGATCCCGAGACCGAACGCAGGAACATGCTCTTGGGCTGGGGGCTCTTCGTCCTCTTCTGCCTGATCGCGGCCGGGACGGTCGCGATCGCGTTCATCTACCTCGCAGTCGACTGAGCGAGCCGCTTCCCGGCATCTTCCTCGCGCGGCCCGAGCCAGCCGGGCGACGGCATCGCGCTCGGCGTCAAGGACCTGTTCGACACCGCCGGGCTGACGACGACCTACGGATCGGCGATCTTCGCCGAGCACGTGCCGACCAGAGACCGCGGAGGCCGTGCTGCAACTGGAGGCGGCGGGCTACGCGAACGTCGGCAAGACCAACCTGCACGAGTTCGCGTACGGGACGACCTCGGAGAACCCGCACTTCGGCAGCGTCCCGAACCCGATCGCGCCGGGCCGGATCGCGGGCGGGTCGAGCGGCGGGTCGGCGGCGGCGCTCGCAGCCGGGCTCGTCGAGGCCGCGCTCGGCACCGACACGGGCGGGTCGATCCGGATCCCGGCGGCGTGCTGCGGGATCGTCGGCTTCAAGCCCACGCACGGGCTCGTCTCGCTCACGGGCTGCTTTCCGCTGGCGCCGAGCCTCGACCATGGCGGCCCGATGGCGCGCGGCGTGCAGGGGTGCATCGAGATGATGCGCCCGCTCGTCCCCGGCTTCGAGCCGCGCCCGCTCGAGTCGCTCGAGGACGTCCAGGTCGGCATCGCGTGGACGGAGGAGGCGCAACCGCTCGTCAGGGCGCGTGTCGAGGAGGCGGCAGCGCACTTCCCGCGCGCCCGCCCGGTCGAGCTGCCCCTCGCCGAGGACTCCCGCGAGCGTCTTCATGCGCGAGGTCGCGGACACCCACCGCGAGCTCTATGCCGAGTACCCCGAGCTCTACAGCGAGAACGTCGCGTCGAAGATCGAGCTCTGCCTCCAGGTCACCGACCCGGAGTACGAGGCGGGCGTCCGCGCGCGTGAGCGCTACCGCGAGCAGTTCGCGGAGACGATGGACGGCCTCGACCTGCTCGTCACGCCGACGCTGCCGTTCGTCGCACCCCGCGCGCACCAGGACGAGCGGGACCTGCGCCGCCAGCTGACGCTGCTGACGTGGCCGCTGAACGTGCTCGGCACGCCTGCTTTGGCGGTCCCCTGCGGCCCGGCGGAGGACGGTCTGCCGGCCTCCGTCCAGATCGCCGGGCGCCAGGGCGACGATGCTCTAGTCCTGGGCGCCGGCGTATTGCTCGAGAGTCTGCTCAAGCGCTAGCGCCACGCTGCCGACAAAGCGTGGTGACGCCATGTTCGCCCGCCTGATCACTCTGCTCGCGCTCGCCGTGGTGGTGTTGGTGCCCGCTGCGCAGTCGGCGCCTTCCGTGGCGCCCAGCGGTCTGCGCGGCTTTCTCTTGCGCGTCGACGACTTCCCCGGACGGACGAGCTTTCCGCGCACACCCGCCTTTGCGTGGGAGCCGTACGATGGGGCCGTCTCGTACGACTTCCAGCTCGCAACGAGCAGGAAGATGGACGACAGGACGATCGTCTGGTCGACCGACGGCCGCGCCAAGCCTTTGCGTGTTCCGGCTGTCACCATTCCGATCGCTCTCCCCTGGATGACCGGCCGTCCGTATGCGCTCTACATTCGCGTGCGCGCCCATACCCCCACCGGGATCACGCGCTGGAGCAGCCCCTGGGGCTTCAACATGCAGTGGACGGCAGACGGGAAGCCCGAGAAGCTTCCCGACGGCCCCGGTCTCGTTCGGTGGACGCCCGTGGAAGGCGCAAACTCGTATCAGGTCTGGTTCGAACCACAGACCCCGCCCGGCAAGCTCGTATGGACGACGGCGAACGTCGCGGACGAACGCGACTACTACCCCAGCGCTCAGGCACAAGCCCCCGTCTTCAACACCCCGTTCGTCAACTGGAGGGTCCGCGCGGTCAGGACACTTGTACGGCGCGATGCCGAACGGGCTTCCGGCCGTTTCGTACGGCCCATGGAGCGCGACTTACGTATCGACGCTCTGGCCGGTGTCGACCGGATGGCTCACGCCCGTCCAGACCGCGTCGGACATCCTCACCGACGATACGAGCGTACTTCCTCACAACCTCACGCCCGGATACTCGTTCGAAGGCAACACAGCCACGAACGGCGCGGCTGGTCAGCTCTTCCGCGTCTACGTCGCGACTGACCGGCAATGCGTGAACGGCGTATTCAGCGGCGCCGTCGTCGGCAGCCCTGGCTATGCACCCCGGGTCGTGATTGCCGGGGCCCCAGACGCAGGCCTCCAACCCGGAACAGCTGCGGACGGCGAGCCGGTGAAACCGACGGAGGCCTCAGGGACGTCGGGGACATCGGGGACGTCAGGGGCTTCGGGACCGGCCGGTCCTTCCCCTGGGGTTGCGGCTACGACAGCGGGAGCCGGCACGTCGACGATACCGCCGGAGTTCGCGACGAGCGGCCCCTCCGTCGACTTGTGGGACCTCGGTCGAGCGAACGCCCGCTACTGGTGGACGGTCGTACCCGTCACGACGCCGGTGGCCAGCAGCAGCGCGACCACCAGCACGACGCCCGGCACGAGCACCGGCACGACGACCACAACCCCGCCCGCCACAGGCAGCGGCACGAGCAGCGGCACGACGACCACGACCCCGCCCGCCACAGGCAGCGGCACGAGCACCGGCACGACGACCACCTCGTCCGCGTACCTGGACCTCCAGTCGCCGCAGGACGCCTGCGAAGCAAACCGGGTCATGCAGTTTGCGAAGACGACGGCGCCTGTCGTGACCTCGGCCACGCGCGCCTACGTTTCCGGCTTGTCCCCACGCGGCGACCTCGTGGCCGCCCAGACGATGCAGCCGTCGTTCTACCGTGCGCCTGTCATCGCCTGGGAGCCTGTGCCGGGAGCGACTGCGTACGAGGTGCAGTGGAGCAGGACGAAGGCCCCGTGGCGCCCTGCCTCGAAAACGCCGCTGTACACCGCAGGGACATCCGCCCTGCTCGAGGATCTCGTTCCAGGGAAGTGGTACTACCGCGTCCGCGGAATCGACCCGTACATCCCCGGCCCGATCAAGCAGATGACCTGGTCGCCGCCTCAGCCCCTGAGGCTGACGAAACCTCGGTTCCTGATCGATCCAGGCAGCGTGGTCACGCGGCCCGTCAGGCGCTAGCGAGCAACCGCGCCTCGTCCCGGCGGCGCCGGAACCTGACGCCGCCGAAGGCGAGGACTGCCAGCGCGAGGAGGGGCGCGCCGACGATCAACACGTAGAGGACGACCTTGACCTCGTCGAGGAGGATCGAGCCCGCGCGGTCGAGCGCCCGCTCGATCCGGTTCGGCACGTGCGGCACGACGACGGCCTTGTCGGCCGTGCGCAGCGCGAGCTCGACGGTCGCGTAGTTCGTCAGCCGCTGGAGCGCCGCCTGCTGCTTCTGGAGGACGACGAGCTGCCTGCGCTGTGCGACCAGCTGGTTCTCGAGGGCCGCCCGCTGGTCGGCGGTAAGGGTCGGGCTCTCCAGCTTCGCCTGGGTCTTCGCGATCGCGTCGCGGATCGCCTGCATCTGCCGGAAGCGCTTGTCGAGCGTCGGCTGGACGTCCTTGATCGAGACGTGCTGGTCGATGATCTCTCCGAGCGCCGAGAACTTGACGATCGCGGCCTGAACGCTCCCGACCGGGACACGCAGCGTCATGTAGGCCTGGCCGCGTTCGCTCCCCGAGCCGTAGTCGACGCTGCGCACGTAGCCGTGGAAGTCGCGGGTGAGCAGCAGCGCGCGCTTGGTCGCGCTCGAGAGGTCCTTCACCTTCAACGTCAGCTCGGTGTCGTACAGCTGCGCACGGCCCTGCGTCGCGGGAATGCTGCCGGCCTTCCCGGCCGCCTTCGCGCCGAACGGCGTGCCCGCATTCGCGGTGGAGTCCTGGGCCGGGCCGGTGAAGGGAAGCGACGGGGGGGCCTCCGTGCGCTGCGCCTCGCCGGCCCCGCCGCTCGCGGAGAGGTGCTTCTTCTTCCCGGAGTCGGCGAGGCCGATCGCCAGCGAGGCGGCGAGCGCGACCGCGATCGCAGCGGGGACGAGGACGAGCGTCCAGCGGCGCCAGGGCAGCTCCCGCTTCTGCCGCGGCGGCACGGCGGGAGGGGCGGCCGCGGCGAGCCGGCGGACGCGCTCGCGCAGCTCGGGTGACGCGGTGATCTGCGCCGAGCGGATCTCGTTGACGATCGCGTCGTGGTCAGGCTGCGACATCTGCACTCATCCTCTCTTCAAGCTTTTTCAGCGCCCGGCTGAGCCGGGTGTTGCAGTTCGTGACGGAGATCCCGAGCACCTTCGCCGCGGCCACGCTGTCCAGGTCGAGGAGCACGCGGAGCGCGACCACCTCGCGTTCCCCGGCCGACAGCTCACCGAGCGCCTTCTCCAGCGCCGGCGACAGGCCCCCGAAGAGGCCTTCCTCGGGCGGCTGCTGGTCCGTCGCGTAGGTGTGCTCGCGGCGCCGGCGGCGTTGCTCGGCGCGGAAGTGGTCGAGGGCGGTCGTGCGCGCGAGCTGGCAGAGCCAGGTGCGCGCGCTCCCGCGCCGGGGGTCGAAGCGCTGCCACTGGCGCAGCGCCCGCTCGAATGTTTCGGCAGTCAGGTCCTCGGCGAGGCCCCGGTCACGCGTGAAGTAGACGAGGAATGAATGGACGTCGTCGAGGTGCCGCTCGGCGACGGAGGCAAAGCTCGGGACCTCGACTGTATGCACGTCGGGTATACGCCGCCCGAGCCGCATCGGTCACAGGGCGCGCACGGCCGCCTCGTAGACGCGGTCGCGGCCGTAGACCTCGAGCTGCTCGGAGAGCAGGTCACTCGCCGAGGCGGCGGACAGGCGGGCCGGGCGCACCGGCTCGCCGTCGACCGCGACGCGGCGGAGTGAGCGAGCGTCGGTGCGGCGCACCGCCAAAGCCTTCCCGAGCCGCGAGCGCAGCCAGCCGCCGAGCAGGAGCGCCTCCGCCTTCGGAGCCGTGACCTGGAGCGAGCGTGCCTTCTTGATCCCCGGCCACAGATCGGCCAGGCCTGCCCGCCACGGCAAGGTCCGCGCCCAGGCGAGGTCGGAGACCACTGCGCGCTCGAAGACCCCGGTGAACAGCCGGTAGGCGCCGGGGAGACCCGGCCACTCGCCCGAGTCGACGATCAGCCGATCGGCGACCTCGACGAGCTGCTCGAACTCGGGCTTGCCGAACGGGGGCTTGCCCCGCCAGCGCAGGAACGCGGGCAGGTCGGGCAGCAGGAGCGACACGACGATGCTCCCGGGCACCTTCGCCGCGCCGCCGCGGAGCCACAGGTGCACCACCTCGGCGCAGATCTTCTCGGTCCCGGGCAGGAGCTCGTACTCGATCCTGGCGTCGAGGCGATCGGCGCGCGCGCGCGGGTCCGGATGGAGGATCAGCGTCCGGGACGGCACGCGCGCGCCGAGCCCTTTCATCACGCGCGCGACGGCCCGGGACCACTCGGGCGGCACCCAGGCCATGTGCGTGAGAACCCTCGTCCGCTGATCGGACCCGTCGTCCGCCTCCAGCGCATCGAGGCGGCGCCCGACCTCGTCCACGCTGACGCCCTTCAGCGTCGTCGCCACTCGCGTCCCTCGCGCCGGATCAGCTCGCCGGCCTCGGGCGGGCCCCAGGTGCCGGCGGCGTAGTTGGGGAAGCCCGGCTTCTCGCGCTTCCAGCGCCCGACGATCGCGTCGACCAGCTGCCATTGGGCGTCCACCTCGTCGGCGCGCGTGAAGAGAGTCGCGTCGCCGAGCAGGCAGTCCAGGATCAGCCGCTCGTAGGCCTCGGGGAGCTCCGTGCGGAAGGCGGCGCCGTAGAGGAAGTCCATCACCACCGTGCGGATCGTCAGCCCCTGGCCGGGAACCTTCGCCCCGATCGCGAGCGAGACGCCCTCGTCCGGCTGGACGTGGACGACGAGCACGTTCGGTTGCATGCTCTCCGCCGTCTCCTTCGCGAATGGAGGGTGCGGGGCTCGCTGGAACTGGATCGCGATCGTCGTCTCGCGCTTGGACAGGCGCTTGCCGACGCGGACGTAGAAGGGAGTGCCGGCCCAGCGCCAGTTGTCGATCAGGAGCTTCGCGGCGACGAACGTCTCGGTTGCGGACCGGGGATCGACACCGGGCTCCTCGCGGTAGCCGGGCACGGCGGCGCCCTCGACGTGGCCGGGCCCGTACTGGCCGCGCACGACGTCGCGACCGCGCGGCGGGCGCATCGCCCGCAGCACCTTCACCTTCTCGTTCCGGACCGACTCCGCGCTGAAGTCGACCGGGGGCTCCATCGCGGTCAGCGCGACGAGCTGGAGCAGGTGGTTCTGGAAGACGTCCCGGATCGCCCCCGCGTGCTCGTAGAACCCGGCCCGCCCCTCGATGCCGATCGATTCCGCGACCGTGATCTCGACGTGGTCGACGAACTGGCGGTTCCAGATCGGCTCGAAGATCCCGTTCGCGAACCGGAGCGCGAGCAGGTTCTGGACGGTCTCCTTGCCCAGGTAGTGGTCGATCCGGAAGATCTCGCGCTCGTCGAAGTAACGGTGGACCTCGTCGTTCAGCCGGTGCGCGGAGCCGCGGTCGGTGCCGAACGGCTTCTCGACGATCAGGCGCGTCCAGCCGCTCCACTCGCCGCGGCGGCGGCCGAGCTTCTCGATCAGGACCGAGAACGCCGAGGGCGGGACGGCGAGGTAGAAGACGCGGTTGCCGGCCGTGCCGCGTTGCCGGTCGAGCTGGGCAAGCAGGTCGAGCAGCGCGTCCTCGCCGCCGCCGCCCGCGACGTCGGCGGCGACGTAGTGCATCCCTGCGGCGAGCCGCTTCCAGACCTTCTCGTCGAGCTCGTCGCGGCCGAACTCGCGCACCGACTCCTTCATCCGCGCCTTGAAGTCGGCATCGGTCTCCTCGGTGCGAGAGACGCCGACGATCGCGAAGTGCTCGGGGAGCATGCCCCGGGCGGCCAGCGCGTAGATCGCCGGGAACAGCTTGCGGCGGGTCAGGTCGCCCGAGGCCCCGAAGACGACGAGCGCGCAGGGAGCCGGGACGCGCGGGAGCTTCAGCCCCTCGCGCAGAGGATTCCGCTCGCGTCACTTCTCGTCGACGGTCTTGACCGCGTGCCCGCCGAACTGGTTCCGCAGGGCGGCGTTCACCTTCGCGGAGAACGACTCGTCCTGCCGCGAGGCAAAGCGGGCGAAGAGCGAGAGCGTGATCGCGGGGGCGGGGACGCTCTCGTCGATCGCGCTCATCACCGTCCAGCGGCCCTCGCCCGAGTCCTCGACGTAGCCGCGGATCTGCTCCAGGTTCGGATCCTCCTCGAGCGCGAGGACGAGCAGGTCGAGCAGCCAGCTGCGGACGACAGAGCCGTGCTGCCAGAGCGCCGCGGTCTTGTGCAGGTTCACCGGGAACTCGGAGGCCTGCATGATCTCGAAGCCCTCGGCGAGCGACTGCATCATCCCGTACTCGATCCCGTTGTGGACCATCTTCACGAAGTGGCCCGCGCCCGCGGGGCCGACGTGGGCATGGCCGCCCGGCTCGGTCAGGTCCTTGATGAACGGCGCGATCTGCTGGTAGGCGGCTGCGTCGCCGCCGACCATCACGCAGTAGCCCTCCTTCAGCCCCCAGATCCCGCCGGAGACGCCGGCGTCCAGGAACGCGACACTCTTCTTCTTGGCCTCCTCGGCGCGGCGCTGGGAGTCGCGGAAATTCGAGTTGCCACCGTCGACGATGACGTCGCCGTCCTCGAGCAGGCCGAGCAGCGTCTGAAATGCGTTCTCGGTCGGGTCGCCGGCCGGGATCATCAGCCAGACGACGCGCGGCTGGGGAAGCTTGCTCGCGAGCTCGACCAGCGAGTTCGCCGTGCGCTCCGGGTTCGTGCGCGCGTAGGTCTCGACGGTGTGGCCGTGCTCTCGCAGGCGCTCCGTCATGTTCGCCCCCATCCGGCCCAGCCCCACCATTCCGAGATTCATTCGATGTCCTCCAGTCGGACTCGCGCGACCGGCCGGCCGCGCTCCTTCAGCGCTGCATAGTCTCCCGCAGCCTGCGCCTTGATGAGCCGGCCGAAGCCGAAGTCCTTGCCCGGGATCGCCAGCTCGTCCCCCGTGTCGTCGACGATCTGGAGGAAGCAACCGATCGGCGCCCCGCCCTTGTGGAGCTGCCCGGTCGAGTGCAGGTACCTCGGGCCGAGACCGAAGGTGACTGCGCAGCTCGTCTGTCCGCGGATCTCCTCGATCAGCGCCTGGAGGCGCGGCTCCTCGGCCGGGTCGACGAACGCCTGGACGGCGATGTAATCCCCGTCCCGCGCGGCCGCGACCAGCTCGTCCACCGACCCTTCGGGACCTGTCGTTGTGTCAGACACTTCGCCCTGGCCGGAAAGGATCTGATTGGTTCGGTCCTTCGCCTCCTGCACGTTCGGCTGGTCGAACGGGTTGATCTCGAGGATCGCGCCGGCGACCGCGGTCGCGAACTCCCAGCGGAAGAACTCGGAGCCGAGGTCGTACGGGTCGTCCAGCTCGACGCTCTGCGCCTGGCGGTCCGGGTAGTCGGGCCGCTCGCCCGGCGCGGGCACGAGCCCCCTGCCTTCCTTGCCGGTCGACTCCGCGAGCAGCTGCTCGAGCCAGAGCCCGAGACCGTTCTCGAATGGGAACACGACCTTGTCGCGACCCTCCCGCCAGGCGTTCCCGAGCGCCAGGCCGAGCTCCAGGCCGGGGTTCGAGCCTGCTCCGCGGCAGGCGTTCAACGTCGCCTCCACGCGGTCGAGCAGCAGGCCGAGGTCGACCGACATCAGCGCGGCGGGAAGCAGCCCGAACATCGACAGCGCCGAGTAGCGGCCGCCGATCGTCGGCTCCCCGGGGAAGACCCGCGAGCCGCGCGAGCGCGCGAGCTCCTCCAGCGACGACCCTGGGTCGGTGACCGCGACGAACCGGTCGCCCCGCTTGCTGCGCTCCCAGAAGAAGTCGTAATGCGAGCGGGTCTCGAGCGTCGAGCCCGACTTGGAGGAGACGACGAACAGCGTCCGCTCGAGGTCGAGCGAATCGGCGAGCCGGCGGATCGCCCTCGGGTGCGTCGTGTCGAGGACGTGGAACCCGGCAGCTGCGAATTGACGCCGGAACACCTCGGGCGCGAGCGACGAGCCGCCCATCCCGAGCAGCACGACCGCGTCGACCTCGCCGTGGATCGCCTGCGCGAACTCGCCGATCTCGCCGACGCGCTGGCGCATCCGCAGCGGCTCGTCCAGCCAGCCGAGCCACTGGGCCTCGTCCGTGGCCCGTCCAGACGGTCGGGTCGCGCTCCCAGATCCGCTCGACGAGTTCCTCGGGCGGGATCAAGCGCTCACGAGCTCGCCGCGCTTGGCGCGGATCCCGTCGAGCAGCTCCTCGAACGAGTCGGTGAACTTCTGCACGCCCTCGACCTCGAGCGTGTGAGTGACGTCGTCGACCGAGACGCCTGCCGCCTCGACCTGCTCGAACACCCGGTGAGCCTCGTCGAGATCCTGCTCGATCGTCAGCGCCACCTCACCGTGATCCTGGAAGGCGCGGATCGTCTCCTCCGGCATGGTGTTCACGGTCTCCCTCCCGATCAGGTCCTCGACGTAGAGCACGTCCCGGTAGGCCGGGTTCTTCGTCGAGGTCGACGCCCACAGACACCACTGCTTCGATGCGCCCTTCGCCTCGAGCGCCTCCCAGCGGTCGCCGGAGAAGACCTCCTTCCAGTTCTGGTACGCGAGCTTCGCGTTCGCGACCGCGAGCTTGCCCTGGAGCTCCGGGTGGCCCTCGAGCCGCTTGTCCGCCTCGGTGTCGACACGCGAGACGAAGAAGCTCGCGACCGACGAGACCGGCCGCGGGTCGCCGCCGCCCTCGACGAGCCGCTCGATCCCGCGGATGTAGGCCTCCATCACCTCGCGGTGGCGCTCCAGCGAGAAGATCAGCGTGACGTTGATCGACTTCCCGAGCGCGATCATCTCCTCGATCGGCCCGAGCCCGTCGGCCGTGGCCGGGATCTTCACGTAGAGGTTCGCCTTGTCGACGAGCGCGTGCAGGCGCTTGGCCTCCGCGAGCGTCCCGGCGCTGTCATACGCGAGGGTCGGGTCGACCTCCATCGAGACGTACCCGCGCAGGCCGGCGCCGCCGTCCCAGACGCTGCGCATCAGGTCGCAGGCGTCGCCGACGTCGCGGCCCGCAAGCGCGATGAAGATCTCCTTCGCGTCGTCCTCGTGCTCGACGAGGTCGCGCAGCTGGTCGTCGTAGGCCGACCCCTGCGAGATCGCCTTCTGAAAGATCGTCGGGTTCGAGGTGACGCCCGTGACGGCGTCCTCCTCCATCATCCGCGCGAGTCCGCCCTGGTGGACGAGATCGCGGGAGAGAAAGTCGATCCAGACGCTCTGGCCGAGCGCGGACAGTTGGTGCAGGCGGGAATCAGGCATGGGCTTTCCTTTCCAGGTCCTCGATCATCTCGAGGCGTTTCAGATATCGCTCTCCTCCCCCGAATTCCGCGGCGAGGAACGTGCGAACCAGGTCGGCTGCGAGCTCGGCACCGATGACCTCCGAGCCGAGACAGAGCACGTTCATCGTCATCGTGCTCGACGCCCTGGTGGGCGGAGTAGACGTCGTGGCAGATCGCGGCGCGGATACCGGGAAGCTTGCAGGCGGCGACCGAGGCGCCGACGCCGGAACCGCAAACGAGCACGCCGCGGTCGGCCTCGCCGCCGAGGATCGCCTCGCCGACCTCGCGCGCCTTCACCGGGTAGTCGATGCGGACAGCGTCGGTGTCGGTGCCGAGGTCGACGACGTCGTGACCGAGCGCGGCAAGCTCATCGAGCACGCGTGCACGGAGCTTGACGCCTCGGTGGTCGAACGCGACCGCCACCTCTCATATGGGAGCTACGTTACCGAGATGGACGACACGCAGCTCTGGCGCGAGCTCGGGCAGCAGTTCCGGGTCGACTCGGTGCGCTGCGCGGCCGCGGCGAAGTCCGGGCATCCGACCTCGGGGATGTCCGCCGCCGACCTGATGGCGGTGCTGCTCGCGAAGTACCTGCGCTACGACTGGGACAACCCGGACGCTGGCGACGAACGACCGCCTGGTCTTCTCCAAGGGGCACGCGTCCACGCTCCTCTACGCGATGTTCCGCGCCGCGGGCGCGATCACCGACGAGGAGCTCCTCACCTACCGCCAGTTCGGCTCGATGCTCGAAGGGCACCCGACGCCGATCATTCCCTGGGTCGACGTAGCGACGGGCTCGCTCGGGCAGGGGTTGCCGATCGGTGTCGGGATGGCGATCGCCGGAAAGTACGGCTCGACCGCCTGCCGTACCGCGTCTGGGTGCTCTGCGGTGACAGCGAGACCGCCGAGGGGTCGATCTGGGAGGCGTTCCAGCACGCGTCGCACTACGAGCTCGACAACCTGACGGCGATCTTCGACGTCAACCGGCTGGGCCAGCGCGGCCCGACGATGGACGAGTGGGAGCTCGACCATTACCGCGCCCGGGCGGAGGCGTTCGGCTGGCATGCGATCGAGATCGACGGCCACGACGTGGAGGCGATCGATGCGGCCTACGCCGAGGCGGTCGCGACGAGCGGAAAGCCGACCGTCGTGCTCGCGCGGACGATCAAGGGCAAGGGCGTCAAGGCGGTCGAGAACGAGGAAGGCTGGCACGGCAAGCCGCTCGACGACCCGGACGCCGCGATCGAGGAGCTCGGCGGGCTGCGGAACATCACGGTCGACGTGGCGAAGCCGGACGCGGGCGAGCCGCACCGCTTCGAGACCGGCTCGCTCGAGCTGCCGCGGTACGAGGTGGGCTCCGAGGTCGCGACGCGGAAGGCCTACGGCGACGCGCTGGCGGCGCTCGGCTCCGCGCGCGGCGACGTCGTCGCGGTCGACGGCGAGGTCTCGAACTCGACCTTCGCCGAGATCTTCAAGGACGCGCACCCGGACCGGTTCTTCGAGATGTACATCGCCGAGCAGCAGATGGCGGCCGCGGCGGTGGGGCTCCAGGCGCGCGGCTACCGCGTCTTCGCGTCGTCGTTCGCCGCCTTCCACTCACGCGCCTACGACTTCATCCGGATGGCGGCGATCTCGCGCGCGACGCTGTGCCTCGCGGGGTCGCACGCAGGGATCTCGATCGGCGAGGACGGCCCGTCGCAGATGGCGCTCGAGGACATCGCCTCGATCCGCGCGGTGCACAGCTCGACGGTGCTGCATCCCTGCGACGCGAACCAGACCGCGAAACTCGTCGCGGCGATGGCGGATCTCGAAGGGATCTCCTACCTCCGCACGCTGCGCCCGAACACGCCCGTGCTGTACGGGCCAGATGAGGAGTTCCCGATCGGCGGCAGCCGCGTGCTGCGCGAGGGCGACGCCGTGACGATCGTCGGTTGCGGGATCACGGTGCACGAGGCGTTGAAGGCCGCGGACCGGCTCGAGGGCGCGCGCGTGATCGACTGCTACTCGATCAAGCCGATCGACGGCGCGACGCTCGCCGCGGCGGCGCGCGAGACCGGGCACGCTCGTCGATCGTCGAGGACCACTGGCCCGAGGGCGGGCTCGGGGAGGCAGTTCTCGCCGCACTCGCCGAGCAGGGCGTGATCGCGAAGTTCACGCCACCTCGCCGTCCGGGAAATGCCCCGCTCCGGCAAGCCGGACGAGCTCCTGCACGCGTTCGGGATCGACGCGGACGCGATCGTGGAGGCGGCCAGGCCGTAACCTGAGCGGCGGCATGGCCGTCGTGATCGGATCCAACCTGCGTAAGGAGCTCCCCTCCGGGCTGCTCTTCGACGGCGTTTCCTTCAAGGTCGAGCGGCGCGAGCGGCTCGCGCTCTCCGGGCCGAACGGCGCCGGCAAGACGACGCTGCTCCGGATGCTCGCCGGCGAGACCGGAGTGGACGGCGGGCAGCTCGCTTCGACAAGGGGACGCGGGTCGCGCTGCACGACCAGCGGCCACCGCTCGAGCTCGATCTGTCGCTGCGCGAGTACGCGCTCGCCGGCGCTCGCGATCTCGTCGAGCTGGAGGAGAAGCTCCGTCGGCTCGAGTCGGCGATGGCGGCCGGCGACCACGGCGAGGAGACGATGCGGCGGTACTCCGAGGCGCAGGCCCGCCTCGAGCACGCCGGGGGTACGGCTGGCGCGAGAAGTCGCTCGCGACGCTGCGCGGGCTCGGGTTCGCCGAGAACGAGCTCGACCGCCGCCTCGACACGTTCTCCGGCGGAGAGCTGACGCGCGCCTCGCTGGCGCGCGCCCTCGCCGGCGACCCGGACCTGCTGCTCCTCGACGAGCCGACGAACCACCTCGACGTCGAGCGGCTGGAGTGGCTCGAGCGCACGCTCGTCGACCTCGACGCCGCGGTGATCCTCGTCGCGCACGACCGTTGGTTCCTCGAGGCGACGACCACGGCGGTGCTGGAGCTCGATGCGGGCCGCTCGACCTACTTCCCCGGCGAGTGGCACGTCTGGCGCCGCGAAAAGGCGGCGCGGATGCTCGACGCGACGAAGTCGATGGCTCGCTACGACGCCGACATCGCGCGGCTCCAGCGCTTCGTCGATCGCTTCCGTTACAAGAAATCGAAGGCGAAGCAGGCCCAGGCCAAGCTGACGCAGATCGGGCGCCTGAAGGAGGAGCGGTCGGGCTCGGCGGAGACCGCCGCGCTGCTGTCGCGGCGTTCCCGGCGTCTTGGCTTCGAGTTCCTCAATCCGCCGCGGAGCGGCCGCGACGTCATCGAGGTCGAGGGGCTGTCACTGCGCGCGGGAGAGAAGGAACTGCTCGACGGCGTCTCGTTCGCGATCGAGCGCGGCGAGCACGTTGCGCTCGTCGGCCCGAACGGCAGCGGCAAGACGACGCTGATCGAGACGATCCTGGAGCAGCGCGAGGTTACCAAGGGCTCGGTGCGGCTCGGGCACGGCGTCGTCCCCGCGTACTTCTCGCAGCACGAGGCCGAGCTCGACGAGCGCGGCTCGGTCCTCGACTGCGTCCAGGCGATGACCGGCCTCCGCCGGCCGGACGCCCAGAACCTCCTCGGCAGGTTCCTGTTCTCAGGCTGGGAGACCCACGAGAAGCCGGTCAAGGTGCTCTCGGGCGGCGAACGGCGCCGCCTCGCCCTGGCGGTCGTCGTCGCCTCGGGCGCGAACCTCCTCGTCCTCGACGAGCCGACGAACCACCTCGACCTGGAGAGCCGCGAGGCGCTCGAGTCCGCGCTCGAGAACTTCCCCGCCACGGTGCTGCTCGTCTCCCACGACCGCGCCCTGCTCGACTGCGTCGCCGAACGCACGCTCGCGATCGAGGACGGAGCGGTCTCGAGCTACGACGGCGGGTGGGCCGATTACGTCAGGGCCCGCGAGGACCGCTTGGTAACCGTGCCAGGCACTGTAAAGACCCCGCAACGTGCGGAAACAGCGCCAGGCAAGCCGCGGGCCGCACGGCCGAAGCCTCAAGGGCCCAGTCCGCTAGAGCGCGTCGAGAAGGAGATCGCCGCGAAGGAGGAGGCCGTCGCCGCGCTCGAGCGCCAGCTCGCCGAGGACTGGGGAAACGTCGAGCTGCTGGCTGCGCACACCGCCGCGCGGGACGAGCTCCGGGGGCTGCTCGAGCGGTGGGAGGCGCTGTTCGAGGAGGCCCAGGCGCCTGAGGTAGGGTCGCCCGGATGAGCGAGACGCGCGACTTCCTGCGCTCGATCGACCTCCCGCCTGGGGATGCGAACGACCTGCCCGACTCGGCGAAGCGCTTTCCCGACGGCGCGCAGTACCGGATCGAGATCCCGAGCACCGAAGGCCCCCGCTGCCTCGAGGCCGTGCTCGAGGAGGCGGCGCGCCTCGAGGTCACCGTCCACCGCGTCTCGCAGGGCAGCGGCGTCTTCATGCTCACCGACGACGAGCTCGACCTCACGGCCCGGCTCGCCGCCGACGCCCGCGTCGAGGTCAGCCTCTTCGCGCGGCCGAACGCCGCCTGGGACACCTCCGCCGCCGCCCGCGCCCCCGCCGGCGGCGTCTTCGCGCCGGTCGCCCGCGGCCAGGAGCAGGTCGTCGCCTGCCTCGACGATGCGCGCCGCGCCGCCGACCACGGCTTCCGCAGCGTCCTGATCGCCGACCTCGGGGTGCTCTCGGCCTTCGCCGACGCACGCCGGGCCGATTTTCTGCCCGACGACATGCAGGCGAAGATCTCGGTGATGCTGCCGGCCGCCAACCCGCCCGCCGCCCGCGTCCTCGCCGACCTCGGGGCGGACACGATCAATTTGCCGACCGACCTGACGCTCCCGCAGATCGCCGCAATCCGCGCCGCGGTCGACGTCCCGCTGGACATCTACGTCGAGGCGCCGGACAACGTCGGCGGCTTCGTCCGGCACCACGAGATCCCGGAGCTGATCCGCGTCGCGTCACCGGTCTACGTCAAGTTCGGCCTGCGAAACGCCCCTGACGTCTACCCGGCGGGAAGCCATCTCGACTCGACGACGATCGCCCTCTCGCGCGAGCGCGTCCGCCGCGCGCGGCTCGGGATGGAGCTCCTCGCCCGCTCCGGCTACGAGCCGCAGACGTCCGAGCTCGGCGCTGAGGGCCTCGCCGTCCCGAAAGCAATCACCACCTCAGCCTGACCGCGGCCGGTCTTGACCTTTGCAAGGAGGCTACGCGGCCGGAGGCCGCGGCGCAGCGTTGTCGAAGGTCGCGATCAACGCCTCCGCGACCACTTTCAGGGGCCGGCCAGCGAGCTGCGACGCGCGTCGGAGGCGCTCGAACGCCTCCTGCTCGCCCAGCCCCTCCTTCTCCATCAGCAGCCCCTTCGCCCGCTCGATCGACTTTCGCGCCGCGAGTGCCTCGGCCAGCGACTCCGCCTCCTCACGCAGCGCGGCAAGCTCCTCGTGCCGCGCCCGCGCGGTCTTGATTGCCGGCAGCAGATCGCCCTCGCGAAACGGCTTCACCAGGTAGCCGAACACCCCGGCCTCGACCGCCCGCGAGACGAGCTCGTCCTGGCCGTAGGCGGTCAGCATGACGATCGGGATCGGCCGCTCGTCGAGGATCCGTCGCGCCGCCTCGATCCCGTCCAGGCGCGGCATCTTCACATCGAGCACCGCGAGGTCGGGCTGCTCGGAGCGCGCGAGCTCGACCGCCTCCAGCCCGTCCTTCGCCTCCGCGCAGACCTCGAACCCCGCGCCCTCGAGCAGCGAGCGCAGGTCGAGCCGGATGATCGTCTCGTCCTCGGCGATCAGGATTCGCACATGACGAGTCTAGGCGTCGCCGAACGCCAGCATTCCCTCCGGAACGAGCCAGGTGAAGACCTCGGCGCGCATCCGCCCGGCGATCACCGCCGGATCGGCCTGGACCGCGGCCAGCGTCTCCTCGATGCTCGACCGCATGATCCCCATGCCGCGCAGCGTCTCGTCGGGTTGGTTCCGGAACGGCCCGTTGGCGTACGTCCAGGGCCGCTGCGATGCGACGAACGCCAGGTGGCCCTGCTGGATCCGGTCGAGCTCCTCCTCGGCGAACGTGTCAGCCTTCGGCCCGCTTCGGTAGAGCCGGACGGTGTACGGGACGAGGTTCATCCCGACTCCTTTCTCATCGTTTTCAGGCGGGAAAAACCACCTGGGCGCGCAGGCCGCCCTCGTCCGCGAGCGAGAGCGTCCCGCCGAGCTCGTCGCGGACCAGGGCGTCGACGATCGACAGCCCGGTTCCGCGCGGCGCCGCGCCGATCCCTCCCCCGTCGTCGGCGATTGCGAGCGTGACGTCGCCGTTTCGCTGCGCGAGCTCGATCCGCACCGCGTCACCGCCGTGCTCGAGCGCGTTCTGCAACAGCTCCGAGAAGACGAGCGCGAGCGCAGTCGCGCGGTCGCCCCCGAGCGTGACCGCCTCGAGCGAGGCCGAGACCTCCTTCCCCGCGCCGAGCCCCTGGACGAGCATCGCCCGCAGCCGCTCGAGCAGCTCACCGAGGTCGACCGACTCGTCACGCCGCTCCGTCAGCACCTCGTGCACGGCCGCGATCGCGAGGATCCGGTTGACGGAGTCCTCGAGAGCGTGCCGGGCGTCGACCGCATCCCCGCGCGCCTGGAGGCGTAGCAGCGACGCAACCGTCTGGAGGTTGTTCTTCACGCGGTGGTGGATCTCCTGAGCGAGCACGCCGCGCATCACCGCGCGCCCGTGCTCCAGAGCGACGGCGGCGTGGTGCGCGATCGACGCGAGCAGCGCGCGCTCCTCATCGGTGAACGGCGTATCCCGGTCGGCGACGAGCTCACCGATCACGCGCCGCTTCCAGCGCAGCGGCGTCCTCACCGCGTGTTTCCCCGCGCGGCCCCCGGGCCAGGCGATCTTGCCGTCCTCGAGGACGAGCGCCGCCCCGGTCGCCGAGACCGCGTCCATCGTCGTCTTGACGATCGCCTCCAGCGACTCCTCGAGGTAGAGGGACTCCGACACCGCCTCGGAGATCCGCGCCAGCGCCTCCAGCTCCTCGACGCGCCGCTGCGCGTGGGAGTAGAGCTTCGCGTGCTCGATCGACTGCGCGACCTGGGCCGCGATCGCCAGCAGGAGGTCGATCTCGGCCTGTGAGAACTCGCGCTCCCGGCGCGTGCGGACATTCAGCGCCCCCTCCAGCTTCTCGCGCGCGAGGATCGGCACGGCGAGGATCGACTCGTACTGCTCCTCGGGCAAGTTCGGGAACGGCTTGAAGCGCGGATCGAGATGCGCTTGCGACGGGATCATCACCGGCGCCCGGTCGGCAGCGGCCGTGCCCGTGATCCCCTCGCCCGGCCTCATCTTCGGCCGCCGCGTCATCTCCTCGACGCGCGTCCCGTGCGTCGCCCGCAGCACGAGCTCATCGGTCCGCTCGTCGTAGAGGTAGACGAAGCACGCGTCGGTCGCGAGCGCCTCCGCCACATTGCTCGCGACGAGCTCGAGCACCTCCTGGAGGTCGAGCGTCGAGTTGACGGCGGCGATCGTCTCCGTCAGCAGGCGAAGATGCCGCTCGGTGGCGTCCATCCGGCGATTGTAGGCCGGAGGCCCCTCTAGGCTTGGGGCGCGGTGACGAAGTACGACTGGCTGCTGCTCGTCCACATCCTCGGCGCCTTTCTCTTCCTCTCCGGGTCGATCGTCGCCGGGGTGCTCGCCCTGGCGGCGATGCGGCGCGAGCTGCCGAGCGAGGTGGCGCTGCTCCTCCGGCTCGTGCGCCCCGTGGTCGTCCTCGTCGGAGTCGGATCGCTCGTCGCGCTCGGCCTCGGGATCTGGCTCGCCGAGTACGTCGGCTACGGCCTCGGCGAGGGCTGGGTGATCGCCGCGATCGTCCTCTGGGCGCTGAGCGGGGCACTGGCCGGGCCGGCCGGGAAGAGACTGCGGCACGCCCGCGAGCTCGCCGAGCAGCTTGCCGAGGACGGCGACCGGCCGAGCGAGCAGCTCCGTCTCGCCGTCCGCGACCCGGGCACGCTCGCGCTGAACGCGGGCGCGTTCGTCCTCCTGATCGCGATCCTCGTCCTGATGGTCTGGAAGCCCTGATGCGCAGCGACGGCCTTCTGTTCGCCCACATCCTCTCGGCGATGATCCTGGTCGGCGGCGTCCTCACCGTCGTGGTCGTATCCCAGGCGGCCCAGCACCGGGCCTGGCCGGCCCAGGTGCCGATCCTGCGCGCGCTCGCCTTCCGGACGAACCTGATCGTCGTCCTGCCGGGCTTCGTCGCCGTCCACGTCTTCGGCGACCTGCTCGCGAATCGCGAGTTCAAGGGCGGCCAGCCGGATTGGCTCGACATCGGCTTCGCGATCACCGACATCGACCTGATCGTCGGCGGCGTGATCCTCACGCTGCTCCAGTTCTGGGTGCTGCGCCGCACCCGTGCCGGCGAGCCGGGCGGGTGGCAGGCGTCGCTCGCGACCGCGCTGCCGTGGCTCGTACTTGCGGCGCTCGTCGCCGCGATCGTCCTGATGGCCGGGAAGCCCGTCGGCTGAGGGTCAGCGGATCAAAGGAGTCCCCGTGCAGGCGTGGAACCCCGCTGAAATGGCCCCTCGGCCGGTTAACAGAACCCTTACGGAACCCGTGTTTTTCCCTCGTACGCGGGGCATACGGTTCCGCTGATGAGCTCCGCAGCCGCAGCGATCGACCTGACCGCTACCACCGGCTATCTGGTCGCCGACGCTCGCGGCCGCGTCGTCGGGCGGGTGGAGGCGCCGATGTACGGCACCTCCCCGGACGTGCCCGACGCGCTCGCCGTCCGCTCCGGCTTTTTGCGCCGCCGCCGGCTCGTCCCGGCGGACGCGATCTCCGCGATCGACGGACGCAGCGGCGTGATCGGCCTGCGCCTCGTGCGCGAGTCGATCCAGAGCTTCGGCTAAGTCTTCCTAGCTGTCCGGAAGCCGGCGTGGTGGGGCACGTGGCCTTCCGGCTACTTGACGAAGCGCTGCGGATCAAACGCGGTGCAAAGCGACCACGAGCCGCGCATAACGCAGCTCGCAGTCGGCCGTCAGTCAGCCCCGCCGCCGCAGGGTGGCGAGGCGTAGGCCCATCTTAGATCAGAGGAAACGGGGCCGCACATTGCCCAAGAAGGACAACGGGCGGCCCCGCCTCGAGCCCTACAGCGCTTTGAGGTAGCGCTCCAGCTCCCACTCGGTGAGCTGGACGCGGTACTCGTCCCACTCCTTCCGCTTGATCTCGATGTAACGGTCGAAGATGTGCGGGCCGAGCGCTTCGCGCGCGAGCTCGGACTGCGCCAGCTCGTCGATCGCCTCGCCGAGCGTCTCCGGCAGCGCGACGATCCCGCGTTCGCGCCGCTGCTCGGCTGTCAGGTGGTAGAGATTCGTCTCCATCGGATCCGGGAGCTCGTACTCCTTCTCGATCCCGTCGAGGCCAGCGTGCAGCAACGCGGCGAACGTCAGGTACGGGTTGCAGGCCGGGTCCGGGCAACGAATCTCTGCGCGCGTCGCCTGCTCCGAGCCCGGCTTGTACAGCGGGATCCGGATCAGGGCCGAGCGGTTGCGCTGCGACCAGGCAACGTAGACGGGGGCCTCGTACCCGGGCACGAGCCGCTTGTACGAGTTCACCCACTGCGCGAAGATCGCGGAGATCTCGCGGGCGTGGCGCAGCTGGCCGGCGATGAAGTGCTTCGCGTCCTGCGACAGGTGCCACTTGTCGCTCTCGTCGAAGAACATGTTGCGCCCGTCGTTGAAGAGCGACATGTGCGTGTGCATCCCCGAGCCGTTCTCGCCGAAGATCGGCTTCGGCATGAAGGTCGCGTAGACGCCGTTCTTCGCCGCGATCTCCTTGACGATGAGCCGGTAGGTGAGCGTGTGGTCGGCCATCTCGAGCGCGGGCGCGAAGTGCATGTCGATCTCGTGCTGCGAAGGCCCGACCTCGTGGTGGTGGTACTCGATCGGGATCCCGACCTTCTCGAGCGCCTGGATCGTCTCGTTGCGGAGCTCCGTCGCGGCGTCCTGCGTCGTCATCGCGAAGTAGCCGCCCTCGTCCAGGGTCTCCGTCCCGGTCGCGTCCTTGAACAGGAAGTACTCGAGCTCGGGGCCGACGTTGAACGTGTCGAAGCCCATGCTCTTCATCCGCTCGAGCGCCCGGCGCAGCACGTAGCGCGGGTCACCCTCGTACGGCTGGCCGTCGGGCGTGACGACGTCGCAGATCATCCGGCCGACCTTCGACTCGCCGGAGCGCCACGGCATCACGACGAAGGTCGCCGGATCTGGGATCGCGACCATGTCGGACTCCTCGATCGCGTTGAAGCCCGTGATCGAGGAACCGTCGAAGCCCATCCCGTCGTCGAGCGCGCCCTCGATCTCGTCGGGGGTGATCGCGAACGACTTCAGGTGCCCCTCGAGGTCGTTGAACCAGAGGAGCATCGACTCGATGCCCTCGGTCTTGCAGCTGGCGAGCACCTCGCGGCGCGCTTCCTCGCTCGACGTCGCCCTGTTCTTGGACTCCACCGTCTTGGCCATCCTTTCTCCTCCCTGCAAAATGCGAAAAAAGCCCCGGAGCGCGGCGAACTGCCCGCGCCCGAGGCAACGTCGCCTACGGACTCGGCTCAGCATAGCGCAGTAGGCTGTCGCCGTCATGCCCGATCTCGAGAGCGCGGAGTTCGCGGCGTACACGGACGCCTTCCGAGCCGCACCCGAGATCTGCAAGATCGCCGAGCTCGGCGGCGCGACCTGCATGCTCCTCCCCGGCCTCGGCGCCCGGATCTTCAATCGCGTCCTCGGGCTCAGCTCGACCGAACCGCTCGACGAGATCGCCTCGTTCTTCGGCGACGAGCCCTGGTGGGTATCCGACTCCCACGGCCTCGGCCCGGAGCTCGAGCAGCGCGGCTTCGCGGCCGACTACGGCTGGATGAAGTTCTCGCGCGGCATCGGCCCCCGGGAAGCCCGTAGCGACCTCGACGTGCGCGCGGTCGGCCCGGATCGGGCCGGAGACTTCGCCCGCGTGGTCGCCGAGGGCTACCGGATGCCCGAGTGGACGCAACCGATCGCCGCCAGGGTCGTCGGTCGCCCGGGCTGGTCGTGCTACGTCGCCTACGACGGCGCGCAGCCCGCCGGAGCCGGGGCGCTGTTCGTCCACGACGGCGTCGGCTGGCTCGGCTACGCGGCAACCCTCCCGGAGTACCGCGGCCGCGGCGCGCAGAGCGCGATCCTCGCCGCCCGCATCGAGGACGCCCGGAAGCAGGGCTGCTCGACCGTGGTCACGCGAGACGGGCGCGCTGGAGGAAGGCCGCCCTTCGAACTCCTACCGCAACATCCTCCGAGCAGGCTTCCGCGAAGCCGGGGTCCGGGCAAACTACCGGGCGCCTTGAGGGTCCTCGCCTTTCTCCTCGCGGTGGCCGCCGCCACCGGTGCTCTTTGTGCGGCCGCCGCCCAGGCCCGCTCGCCGCTCCAGATCGGCGCGGTGGTGCCGGAACTGACCGTCCGCAGCCTGGTCGGCCCGACGATCGAGAAGATGACCGACTCCGGCCTCGACGGCGCCGGCCGCGTCACCCTGACCTGGAAGCGTGGTCAGAAGGAGCTAGACCCGGGCCAGCAGTCGGACCTCCAGTACGCCGTCCAGCAGGCGGCGGACAAGGGGATCGACATGTACCTGACCGTCTATCCCGACGGCCCGAAGGACACCCCGCGCACTCCCGCCGCCCGCCTGATGTTCGCGGCCTGGGTTGCCGGAATCGTCGGACACATCCCCGAGTTGAAGCACGTGATCATCGGCAACGAGCCGAACATCAACCGCTTCTGGCTGCCGCAGTTCAACCAGAGGGGGAAGGACGTCGCCGCCCCCGCGTACGAGCTCCTGCTCGCGCGCAGCTACGACGCGATCAAGGCGGTGGCGCCGTCGGCCGAAGTCATCGGCGGCGCGCTCTCGCACATGGGGATCAACAAGCCGGGCTCCGGCCGCGACACGATCGCCCCCCAGAAGTTCCTGCTCGACCTCGGCAAGGCGTACAGGGAGAGCAAACGGCAGCTGCCGATCATGGACGCCTTCGCGTTCCACCCGTACCTCGAGCACGCCAACCTGCCGCCGACGTACAAGCACTACTCGCCGCGCGTGATCACGATCGCCGACTACGGCCGGCTGGTCTCGCTGCTCGGCCGCGCGTTCAACGGCACCGCGCAGGAAGGCGTCGAAGCTGCCGATCGTCTACGCGGAGTTCGGCGTCGAGTCACGCATCCCGGACGCGCTGCTTCCCGCCTACACCGGCACCGAGCCCGCGACGACGCGGCCCGTGAACGAGTCGGTTCAGGCGCGCTTCTACGCCAAGGCAATGCAGATGGCCGCCTGCCAGCCGACCGTGCGAACGTTTCTCGTCTTCCGCCTGATCGACGAGGCGATCCGCGGCGGGTGGCAATCGGGCGTCTACTACGCGAACGGGTCACCGAAGGCGAGCCTGCCGGGCGTCGAGGCGGCAGCGCGCCGCCTGGCGGAGCAGCGGCCGACCGGATGCGCGACGCTGCTGGCGCCGAGGCCGATGGTCTCGTTCTTCCCGGTTCGCCGCCCGACCTCGCGTTTCCCGACCGTGAAGCCGATCAGCCTGCTCTGCGACGCCGACTGCCGCTACGAAGTGCGGCTGATGAAGGGGTCGTCGAGCGTCGCGGTCGCAAGTGGCAAGGCGACGGCGGGCGTGCGCGAGAAGATCGGGTTGACGCCGAACCCGCTCACACCCGGCACCTACCGGATCATGGTCCGCGTGAAGGCGACGGCGTTCCGGGCGAACGAGTTCGTCACGAGCCGCAAGTTCACCTTCTAGCCGTCGAGCTGCCAGACCGAGACGTGCTTCGCGCTCTCGGCCGTGAACGGCTCCTGTGCCCAGCCGGCCCACCGCTCGCGGAGCCGCATCCCGGCGAGGCGTCCCATCAGGTCGAGCTCCTCAGGCGAGACTGAGCGGAACGGCACGGAGTTCCGTACCCAGCCGCCGTCGACGAGCGTGAAGTGATGAGACACGAGCCGCTGGGTCGCAGCGTCGTATTCGTTGACCCCGACATGGCTCTCACCGAGGTCGAACACCTCCAAAGGCGCACCGCCGTGGATGCGAAGTTCGATCACGAAGCACCCGCCGGGCTCGAGGTGCGCCGCGACATTCTCGAAGCACGCGACCTGCGCCTCCTGGGTCGTCAGATTCCCGATGGTGTTGAAGACGAGATAGACGAGCGTGAAGGTCCGATCGACGCGAGTCGTCGCGAAGTCGCCGATGGTGACCCCGATCGTCTCCGAGCCCGGCTTCTCGCGCAGCTTGGCGACCATGTCCGGCGACAGGTCGATGCCGTGGACGGGCACGCCGCGACGCGCGAGCGGCACCGCGATCCGTCCGGTGCCGATGGCCAGCTCGAGCGCCGCTCCGTCGCCCGCCAGCGCGGCGAGGAAGTCGACGACGGGCTCGACAGGCATGTCGGCCGTCTCACGGTCGTAGCGAGCGGCCACCTCGGCCCCGAAGAAGTTCGTTGTCATCCCGACCGCTTCAGCTTGCCATGCCGCTTGGCGTAGAGCTCGCCGCGCCGGAAGACCCAGAGCCCGAGCGGGATCGCGACCGTGCCGATCAGGAGCAGCGGCCAGATGTCGCCCCAGACGTCCGCAGGCGTCGCCCCCTCGAGGATCGCGCTCCGGATCCCGCGTAGCGCATAGGTCGCCGGCGAGATCGTCGAGATCGCCTGCATCCATGCCGGCAGCACCGACACCGGGTAGTAGACGCCGGAGACGACGAGCATGACCCCCTGGGCCATGAACCCGAGCTGCGTGCCCTTCTCCGGCGAGATCAGCGGCAGGACGGCGGTCATCATCCCGACGCCGATGAACGAGACCGAGGCGATCCCGAGCACGAGCAGCGCCGTGGCGAAGTTCGCGTCCGGCATGTGCAGCCCGAAGAAGGCCGCGACCACGCCGAAGACGAGCGAGGCCCGCACCAGGCCGTAGGCGACCGCGAACAGGCCCATCCCGATCAGGTGCACCGGCCGCGAGAGCGGCGCCATGAACGTGTACTCGATCGTCCCCTCCCAGCGCTCCCACGCGACCGTCTCCGTGAGGATCTCGAAGATGATCCCGAGGTAGGACCAGATCACGGCGCCGATCAGCAGGATCGTCGTCAGCCGGTTCTCCTCGGCCGGCGAGAGGTTCGCCGCCTTCGAGATGAAGACGATCGAGAGCGTGTTCGCGATCGTCCAGATGAAGAACGCGAGCTCCCACCAGGCGTACCGCTTGACGAGGTACCAGTTCCGCTCGACGACTCCGTAGAGGCCGATCAGCTCGTGACGTGCTGCGACGGTGATCGCCCTCATACCGCGACCTCCTCTCCGTGACGCTCCTCTTCGAACGACCGGCCGGTCGCGGCGAAGAACGCCTCCTCGAGCGTGTCGACGCCGTACCGCTCCTTGATCCCGTCGGCCGGCTCGAGGCAGAGCAGCTGCCCGTCGTCGAGGATCCCGACGCGCTCGGCGAGCACCTCGGCCTCGGCCAGGTCGTGGGTGCAGAGCAGGATCGTCGTGTCGTGGACCGCGCGGACCTCGCGGATGAAGTCCTGCACCTCGAGCTTCGAGCGCGGGTCGAGGCCGGTCGTCGGCTCGTCCAGCAGGAGCAGGACCGGCGAGGTCAACAGCGCCCGCGCGAGCGCGACCTTCTGCTGCGTCCCGCGCGAGAGGTTCTCCATCGAATGCGACCGCCGCGCGGCCGGGAAGCCGACGCGGTCGAGGATCTCCGGAATCCGCTCGCGCGTCTCGCCCGGGGTCAGCCCGTAGAACCGCGCCGCGTAGGAGAGGTTCTCGACCGCGGACATCTTCTTGAAGAACGAAGCCTCGACCGAGACGCGGTTGACCAGCCGCCGCACGGCTCTCGTCTCGGCGATGTCGTGCCCGAAGATGCGCGCGCTGCCGCCGTCCGGCAGCAGCAGCGTCGAGAGCAGCCGGACGAGCGTCGACTTCCCGGAGCCGTTCTGGCCGAGCACGGCGATGCACTCGCCACGCGCGATGTCGAATGTGAGCCCGCGCAGCGCATCGACGTGGACGCGCTTTCGCCCGTCCTTCCGGACGAACTCCTTGCGTAGGTTCTGAACTTCAACGGCTTTCATCTGATGCTCCTCGACTTCAGCAGGGACGGACACGGCAGCAACACCCACCGGCGGGCCGGGGGCGCGCGCGAAAAACGTGCGTCAGCTGAAAGTGCGGAACATCGAGCCGCCGAGGCTACCAGGCGGCCCGGCGGGCGCGCAAGCGCGGCGAGGCCGGTGACCTAGAGGTGTCTGTCTGGATCTGTTCGCTTCACGGTGCGGCCTCCAGTCGGAGCTCGGCTTCGATCCTAGCCGACGTCCTGGATGATCTGCACGAGCTCGGCCAGCTGGTAGCCCTGGCCGCGGGCGAAGACCACGAGTTCCCTGGCCTGCTGGACGACGGCGCCTGGTCGCCGGACGGGCAGCAGATCGCCTTCGTCCGCTGGCCTGGAGGCTCGGCTGACCTCTACGTCATGAACTCCGACGGGAGCGGTCAACGGAGGCTCACGAATACCCCGGGCTATGGGGAGATCACTTACGCCTGGTCGAACGCAGGGACGAGGTAAGCAATGAGCGTCAGCGCCGCCATCCTCGCCCGCCCCGCCCGAGCGACCCGGTCGACCGCGACGAGCTCGACGCCCGGTCGCCCGGGAAGAGCTCGTGAGAGCGGCTGACGCACGCTCGCCAGCCTGGTCGCCTGGTCGCCCCCGGTGAAGGGGAAATAGCGGAGGGGCCTTGCGGCCCCCCCGGTCATGCGCGGGCTTGGCGGAGGCTCAGACCTCGAGCCGCGCCTTCAGGTTGTCGAGCATTACCTTGGCCTCGAGCTCGTTCTTCTTGATCAGATACTTCTGGAACTTGGGCTCGAACCCGGTCGGCATCTTCCAATCGGCCTCGAAGGCGAGCTTGGTGTAGCCGTTCGAGGGCGCGAACTTCCACGTGAACGTGCTCTCGATCTCGCCTTGTGCCTTCTCGACGATCTTCTTGTCCATCACGTGCTCGATCGTCTCCGTCTTCCCGGCGAACCGCTTGCCGGCGAAGTTGTAGAGCCACTGGAAACGGCGCACCTTCCCCTTCAACTCGACCGCCTTCACCTCATAGAGGCTCGGCCAGATCTCCGGCAGGTGCTTCGGCTCCTCGATGTACTGGAAGACCTCGTGCACCGGCTTCCTCACGGTGACGGTCTTCATCAGCTTGGGCATGGTGCTCCTTCCCATCGACTGCCCCTCCCGCTCGGAGGATTCTCTCGCCGGGGCCGCGCAGCAGCCTGATCGAAATTGACCTCGTCCGAGCGGCCTCGTATCTCTGTAGAGCATGGAGATCAGGGCGATGCGAGCCGAGGACTGGCCTGTGGTGAAGACGATCTACGAGCAGGGCATCGCCACCCGGCAGGCGACCTTCGAGACCGAGGCGCCTGCCTGGGAGGCCTGGGACGCGGGCCATCTCACCGAGCCGCGGCTCGTCGCCGAGGAGAACGGCACTGTCGTCGGCTGGGCGGCGCTCTCGCCCGTCTCACGCCGGGCCTGCTACTCGGGCGTGGTCGAGGAGAGCGTGTACGTCGCCGAGGGCGCACGCGGGCGGGGAATCGGGATCGCGCTGCTCGCGCGGCTCTGCTCCGACGCGGATGCCGCCGGAATCTGGACGATCCAGACCTCGATCTTCCCGGAGAACGTCGCGAGCGTCGAGCTCCACCGCCGCTGCGGCTTTCGCGTGGTCGGCACTCGCGAGCGGATCGCGCAGCTCGACGGCGTCTGGCGCGACACCCTTCTCCTCGAGCGCCGGACCTGAGACCTGTTGTCGCCCGAGTAGGCCGAACGGCCCATTGGAACCGGAAAAGGGCCGTAGTACGCTCCGACGGGCGCGGGCGGAACGTGCGGCGTCCGTCCCGCGCCCTGATTCAGTCTCTGACGCGTCTGGCGAGCTCGTCCTCGACCGCGGCCGGGTCGAGCCCCCGCGCAGCGAGCAGTACGTAGCTGTGGAACCAGAGGTCGGCGAGCTCCTCGATCAGGCGCTCGTCACTCTCTGACGCACCCGCGAGCGCGGCCTCGACGCCTTCCTCGCCGACCTTGCGCGCGGCAGCGGCGGCGCCCTCGTCGAGCAGGCGGGCGACGTAGGAGCCCTCGGGCCGCTCCCGGGCGCGCTCGGCGACCCGGCGCCAGAGCCACGGCGCAAAGCACGACAGCGAACCGGTGTGGCAGACGGGCCCCGCGGGGCGGACGCGGAGGAGAATCGCGTCGCCGTCGCAGTCGTCGCGCAGCTCGACGACGGCGAGCGTGTTGCCGGAGGTCTCGCCCTTGTGCCAGAGCTCGCCGCGCGAGCGGCTCCAGAACCAGGCCTCGCCGGTCTCCCGCGTCCGGCGGAGCGCCTCCTCGTCCATCCAGGCGAGCATCAGCACGCGGCCGTCCGCGGCATCCTGGACAATCGCGGGGGTCAGATCCGGACCGGCCACCCGGCCTCCCTCAGCTCGCGTTTCAGCTCCGGCAGCCGCTCCGGGCGCTCGTGAACGATCGATGCGACGAGCGCTGCCTCGGCGCCGGCCTGGAACGCCTCGGCCAGGTGCTCGGCCTCGCCCGCGCCGCCGGAGGCGATCACCGGAACGGTGACCGCGCGTGCGACCGACGAAGTGAGCTCGAGGTCGTAGCCGTTGCGGGTCCCGTCGGCGTCGATCGAGGTGAGCAGGATCTCTCCGGCGCCGCGGTCGACCGCCTCGCCTGCCCACTGGACGGCGTCCCAGCCGCGCGGCGAACGGCCGCCGTCCGTGACGACCTCGCCGGCCCGGGAGTCGATCGCGCAGACGACGGCCTGGGCGCCGAACTCGTCGGCGAGCGCGGTCAGAAGCTGCGGGCGGTCGACCGCAGCCTTGTTGACGGCGACCTTGTCGGCCCCGGCCCGGAGCAGGCCCCGGGCGTCCTCGAGGCTCGCGATCCCGCCTCCGACCGTGAACGGGATCACCAACTCGGCGGCCGCCTGCTCGACGAGCGCGAGCATCGGCCGGCGGCCCTCGATCGACGCGGTGACGTCGAGAAAGACCAGCTCGTCGGCGCCGAGCGCCGAGTAGCGCGTCGCGAGCTCCACCGGGTCGCCCACCTCGCGCAGCCCCTCGAAGCGCACTCCCTTGACGACGCGGCCGCCGGCGACGTCGAGGCACGGGATCACGCGCTTCTTGACCACGCGACCGCGTTCGCGAGGACCCGCGCGCCGGGCGAGGCGCTGCGCTCGGGGTGGAACTGCACGCCCGCGACGGGGCCGTGCTCGACGGCGGCGACGACCACGGCCTCGTGCTCGACCTCGGCGACGACGACGCCGTCGGCCGGCACGCAGGCAAAGGAATGGGCGAAGTAGACGTCCGCGCCGTCGAGGCCGTCGAGGAGCACCGACGGGGCGGTCACCCGGAGCGTGTTCCAGCCCATGTGCGGAACGCGTCCGGCCCGGAGCCGCGTCACCGGCCCGCGCAGCACACCGAGGCCGCGTCCGCCTTCCTCGCTCTCCTCGAAGAGGAGTTGCATGCCGAGGCAGATACCGAGCACGGGCCGGCCGGCGGCCACCCGCTCCCGCAGGACGTCCGCAAGACCGCCGACCTCCAGCCGGCGGGCCGCGCTCTCCGCGTTGCCGACGCCGGCGATCACGGCGAGCGGCGCCTCTCGCACGGCGGCCGGGTCGGAGGTCACGTCGGCAGCGGCCCCGGCGCGCGCCAGCGCGGAGGAGACGCTCCGCAGGTTGCCGGCGCCGTAGTCGACCAGGACCGCCTTCACAGCGCCCCTTTGGTGGACGGCTGCGGGACGCCGTCGAGCGAGCAGGCCTCGCGCAGCGCGCGGCCGACGGCCTTGAACGCCGCCTCGGCGACGTGGTGGTCGTCGGCGCCCGAGGCCTCGACGTGGAGCGTCAGCCCGGCCTGGATCGCAAAGCGCTCGAGCGCGTGCGGGAGCAGCGTCAGCGGCAGGCCGCCGACGTGGTCGCCGGTGAAGGCGAGTGCGATCTCCGCGTGTGGGCGCCGGACGAGGTCGACCGCCGCCGTCGCGCGCGCTTCGTCCATCGGCACGGTTGCCGACCCGTACCGGCGCACGCCGGCGCGGCCGTCCAGCGCCTGGCCGAGCGCGTCGCCGAGCGCCGCCAGGACGTCCTCGACCGTGTGGTGCTCGTCCACGTCGAGATCGCCTCCCGCGACCACCTCGAGGTCGAGCCCCCCGTGGAAGCCGAGCTGCGCGAGCAGGTGGTCGAAGAACCCGATGCCGGTCTGCGCACGCACGCGGCCCTGGCCGTCCAGCGCGAGCGCGATGCGGAGCGCCGTCTCCGCCGACGTGCGGAGGACGAGCGCCGAACGGGTCGCCGCCGGCGTGGGCGCCGCGCCCAGTGCGGCGAGGATGCGGTCGTTCTCGGCGGGCAGCCGGACGGTGATGCGGATCGCGTCCGGGAGGCGGCGGACGACGAGCCCCTGCGCCTCGAGCTCGTCGGCGCGGCCGGCGAGGCCCGGGAGCAGGACGAAGTTCGCCGCGGACGGGGGACAGTCGAAGCCGGCGGCGAGCAGCGCCTCGCGCATCCGCTCGCGCTCGGCGACCGTCTGCTCGACGTCGAGGCGCGGCTCGCGGAGCGCGGCGGCGGCGATCCGCGCGGCGGGCGCGCTGATCGGGGCGGGATCACGGCGGCGGTCGAGCTCGGCGGCGAGCTCGGTGGACGCGACCGCGTAACCGACGCGCAGCGCCGCCAGGCCGAACGCCTTCGACAGCGTGCGGATCGCGATCAGGTTCGGCGTCTCCGCGATCAGCGGGACGACCGACTCGCCGCCGTACTCGACGTACGCCTCGTCGACGACGACGGCGGCGTCCGGCACCGAGGCGGCAAGGGCGGCGATCGCCCCGGGCTCGACGAGCTCGCCGGTCGGGTTATTCGGGTTGCAGATCCAGACGAGCTGCGCGTCCGCCGGGTCGTCCGTCAGCTCCGCGCCCTCGACGCCGGAGGCGATCGCGTACAGCGAATACGTCGGGCGCTTCACATAGGCGCGCCGTCCGGGCGCGAGGAACGTACGCGCGGCGAGGCCGATCAGGCCGTCCGCCCCGGCACCGACGACGATCTGCCCGGGCTCGACGCCGGCATAGCCGGCGGCCGCCTCGCGCAGCTCGCGGTACGTCCCCTCCGGGTACTCGTTCAGGCGCGCGAAGCTCTCGCCGAGCGGAACCTGCGGCACGCCGGGCAGCGGCGGCACGTTCGCATCGAAGCGGATCACCTCGGCGGGGTGCAGCCCTCGCCGGCGCGCGACTTCCTCGGCAGTCGAGGCCCAGACGTATGGCTCGAAAGCGTCCGGCAGCGGGCGTGCGCTCACGTGCGCACCTCGACTGCTCGGGCGTGCAGCGGCAGGCCCTCCAGCCCGGCCAGGGTCTCGATCGTCTCGCGGACGGCGGCGAGGCCCTCGCGCGAGGCGCGAACGAACTGCACCGGCCGCAGGAACGCCTCCAGGCCGAGCCCGCCCGTGCCGCGGGCGAGGCCGCCGGTCGGCAGCACGTGGTTGGAGCCGGCCGCGTAGTCGCCGAGGACGGCGGTCGTGCCGGCGAACACGGCGCCGGCGTTCCGGATCGCCGGCTCGAGCGCAGCCGGGTCGGCGACGAGCAGCTCGAGGTGCTCGGGCGCAACCTCGTTCGCGCGCCGCACCGCATCCTCGAGCGACGCGACGGTCTCGATCTGCACCTGGCCATTCGTCCGCGCGAGCACCTCGTCGGCGAGGCGGCTGCTGGTCGTGACCAGGATCGCCGCGCCGTCCGGGCCGTGCTCTGCCTGGGCAAGCAGATCTGCTGCGACCTCCTCGGGGTCGGCGCTCTCGTCCCCGATCACGAGCACCTCGCTCGGGCCCGCGGGGAGATCGATCGCGACGTCACCGCAGACGAGCAGCTTCGCCTCGTTCACGAACCGGTTTCCGGGGCCGACGATCTTCGCGACCGCCGGGATCGTCTCGGTGCCGTAGGCGAGCGCGGCGATCGCCTGCGCGCCGCCGACCGCGTACACCTCGTCGATCCCGAGCTCGCGCGCCGCCCCGAGCAGCGCGGGCGACGGGCTCGGGCTCGCGACGGCGATGCGCGGGACGCCCGCCACACGCGCCGGCACCGCGGTCATGACGAGAGTCGAGACGAGCCCCGCCGGGACGTAGATCCCGACCGAGTCCAGCGGCAGCCAGCGCCGCTCGACCTCGATGCCCTGGACCGGCGTGACGGTGATGTCGGCCGGCCGCTGCGCTGCGTGCACGGCCTCGACCGCGTCGGCGAGCGCCCGAACGGCGCGCAGCGAGGGCTCGTCCAGCTCGCCTTCGACCGCGACCCGCTCAGGGGGTGCGTCTCCGAACCGCTCGGCCCAGTCGCGCAGCGCGGCGTCCCCGCGCGCCCGAACGTCCGCGACGATCTCCGCGACCGTCATGGGACGAGCCGCTCCACGGGCACGACGAGGATCGACGATGCGCCCGCGGCCTTCAGCGGCTGGAGCAGGTTCCAGATCTCGTCGGTGTCCACCGCGGCGTGCACCGCGATCTGCCCCGGCTCGGCGAGCTGGAGGACCGACGGCGCGCCCATCCCCGGAAGCAGCTCGCGGATCCGCGGCAGCGCCTCCTCGGGCGCGTTCAGCATCACGTAGCGCCGCCGGCGCGCCGAGACGACCCCGCGCACCATCAGCTCGAGCCGTTCGAGCAGCTCGCGTCGCCCGTCGTCCAGCGCGGCGCGGTTCGCGACCAGCACCGCCTCCGAGGAGAGGAGGCGCCCGATCAGCCGGAGGCCGTTCACGCTCGCCGTGGAGCCGGTGGAGACGAGGTCGACCACGGCGTCCGAGAGCCCGAGCCGCGGCGCGGCCTCGACGGAGCCGGAAATCGTGACCAGCTCGGCCTCGATCCCGCGTTCCGCCAGCGCGATCCTCGTCGTCACCGGATAGGCGGTCGCGACGCGCAGCCCCGCGAGGTCGGCGAGCGCCTGCTGTGGCGCCCCGTTCGGAACCGCCGCCTCGAGGCTGCAGCGCGCGAAGCCGAGCTCGGCGAGCTGGACGACGTCGGCCTGCGCCTCGACGACGAGGTTCGCGCCGGTGATTCCCGCGTGCACGACGCCGTCCTGCACGTACTCGGGGATGTCGTGTGGCCGGACGAGCAGCAGGTCGACCGGCGCGTTCTGCGAGGGGACGTGCAGGGCACGCTCGCCGGCCTCGAAGCGCAGCCCGGCGGCGGCTAGCAGCTCGAGCGCGGGGGGTGCCATCCGGCCCTTCGAGGGGACGGCGACGAGGAGGCGGCCGTCCTCGCTCATGCTGCCTGCCTAGCGCGTGCGCTCGAGCGCGAGCGTGTAGCCGCCCGCGCCGTGGCGCAGCCACTGAGCGACCCGAGTGACGGTTGCGGTGCTCGTGTGCACGCGCTCGGCGATCTCCAGGTACGGCAGCCCCTGGTCGAGCAGGCGAACGATCTGCCACCGGTGCACGAGCGCCTCCAGCTCACCGAGCGTGCAGAGGTCGCGCAGGAAGCGTTTGAGCTCGTCACGGTTCCGCGCGGAGAGAAACGCGTCGGCGAGCTCGTCGAGACCGGGGATCTCCTCGACCTCATGTCGCGGCGCGGCCTCGGTGGGACTCGTGCTCATATCAGCATGTTAGCATGCTAGTACGCGAATATGGGCGCCTTCGCCGTCATCCCCGCGATCGACGTCCTCGAGGGACGGTGCGTCCGCCTCTCGGAAGGGCGGCGCGAGCGGGTGACGATCGAGGGCGGCGACCCCGGGAGGCGGCGGCGCGGTTCGCGGCGGAGGGCGCGTCGTGGCTGCACGTCGTCGATCTGGACGGCGCCTTTTCAGGACAGCCGACTCCGGGACTCGTGGAACGTGTCGCGGCAGCCGGGGTGCCGGTTCAGGTTGGCGGTGGCCTGCGCGACCCGGACGTCATGCAGGCCGCGCTGGACGCGGGAGCCGCTCGAATCATCGTCGGGACCGCCGCGCTCTCCGTCGGGACAGGCTCGAGCCTTTCCCGGCTCGGTGAGCAGCTCGTCGTAGCGATCGATGCGAAGGACGGCCGGGTCGTCACCGAGGGCTGGGTGACCGAGACCGAGGTCTCGCCCCGCGAACTCGCCGAGTCCTGCGCCGCCGCCGGCGTGCGGCGTCTGCTCGTCACGAGCACGCGCCGCGACGGCTCGCTCGCCGGGCCGGATGTCCAGCTCCTCGCCGACGTGCTCGAGGTCGGTCTCCCTGTCCTCGCCGCCGGCGGGATCGCGAGCCTCGAAGACCTCGCGACCCTCCGCGACCTCGGCTGCGAGGGCGCGATCGTCGGGAGCGCCCTCTGGTCGGGCCGGTTCTCCCTGCCGGAGGCGCTCGCCTACTGCGGCTGAAAGCGCGCCCGAGCGGCGGCGACCGCCGCCCGCACGTCCCCGAGCCGCGCTGCAACGCTCTCCGCGGCCGTCGCCTGGGGGTCGAACGCACCGTCGCGAACGGCCCGGGCGACATCGGCGTGCGCGTCGCGGAAGGGCACGCCCTCGGCGACGAGCGCCTCGGCGGCATCGGTCGCCAGCAGGCCCGGGTCGGACGCCTCGCCGCGTAGGCGCTCCTCGCAGAAGACGAGATCGCGGACGAGCACGACCAGCGCCGCCAGCACGACGCGAACATCGCGCCGCGCCGCGAACGACGCCGGCTTGTCCTCGCCGAGATCGGAGTTGTAGGCGAGCGGCAGCCCCTTGACGGTCGCGAGCAGCCCGGTCAGGCGGCCGATCGCAGTCCCCGCCTTCCCGCGCGCGAGCTCGGCGACGTCCGGGTTCAGCTTCTGCGGCATCATCGACGACCCGGTCGCGGCCGACTCGGGCAGGCGGACGAAACCGAACTCGGCGGTCGCCCAGAGCGCCAGCTCCTCGCCGATCCGCGAGAGGTGGACGAAGAGGGCCGCGCAGGCGTAGAGGTAGTCGAGCGCGAAGTCGCGGTCGGCGACCGCGTCCAGCGAGTTCCGCACCTTGGGCAGCGGGAGCGTCGTCCCCGCGAGCGCGCCTGCGCCGAGCGGCGAGGGCTCCGCGTGCGAGGCCGCGAGCGCGAACCGGTCGCGATCGCGGTCGAGCATCTCCACCCAGGCGAGGAGATGGTGGCCGAGCGTCACGGGCTGCGCGCGCTGGAGATGGGTATAGCCGGGCATCAACGTCTCCGCGTGCTCCTCCGCGCGGTCGAGCAGCACGCCCACGAGCGCCTCGATCCCCGCCGTTGCCTCGGCGCAGGCGTTCAGCGCCCACAGCCGGAACGCCGTCACGACCTGGTCGTTCCGCGACCGGCCCGCGTGGATCTTCCGCCCGACCGGGCCGAGCAGGCGCTCGATCGCGGAGTGCACGTCCTCGTCGGTCTCCTCGATCATCGACGCGTCGAGTGCGGAGAGCCGCGCCTCGACCTCGGCGAGCTCGTCCGGCTCGAGGATCCCGGCGACGGCGAGCCGTCGCGCGTGCAGCCGCGTGCCCTCGACGTCGTACGGGAACAGCTCGGCGTCGGCCGCCTTGACGAGCTCCCAGACCTCGGGAGCCAGCTCGGAGTCGACGCGCCCGGCCCAGAGCGTCACACCGGCACCTTACGCGCGCGCGCCGCGGCCAGCTCGGCCTCCAGCGAGGCGAGCCGGATGAACCCCTCGGCGGCCTCGTGCGGGAACGTCTCGCCGGTCGCGTAGGACGCGAGCGTCTCCGCGTAGAGCGCGTGCTCCGACCGGCGGCCGTTCACAACGGCGGACGCGGCCCTGAGCTGCACCCGCACCTCGCCGGCGACGAGCTCCTGGGTCTGGTCGACGAACGCGTCCAGCGCCTCTCGCACCGGAGAGAACCAGAGCCCGTCGTAGACCGTGCGCGCCCAGCGGTCCTCGATCCAACGCTTGGTCTCGAGCTCGGCCTTCGTCAGGACAATGTCCTCGAGCGCCCGGTGGGCCGCGATCAGCGTCATCGCCGCCGGCGCCTCGTACACCTCCCGGCTCTTGATCCCGATCGCGCGGTTCTCGATCATGTCGATCCGCCCGATCCCGTACGCGCCGGCCTGGCGGTTCAGGCGGCCGATCAGCTCGACGAGCCCGAGCGGCTCGCCGTCGAGCGCCACGGGCAGCCCGCCCTCGAAGCCGATCACGACCTCGGCCGGCTCGGGGGCGGTGTCCGGATCCGACGTGAAGAGGTACGGCTCCTCGGGCGGCGCCTCCCACGGGTCCTCCAGGATCCCGGCCTCGATCGAGCGCCCGAACAGGTTCTCGTCGAACGAGAACGGCGAGCTCTTCGTCACGCTGATCGGGATACCCCTGGCGAGCGCGTACTCGATCTCCTCGTCGCGCGTCCAGACGCGGTCGCGCAGCGGCGCGATCACCTTCACGCCCGGGTAATTCGCGCGGAAGGCGAGCTCGAAGCGGAGCTGGTCGTTGCCCTTGCCGGTGCAGCCGTGCACCGCCGCCTCGGCGCCGATCTCCTGCGCGAGCTCGGCGACGGCGCCGGCGATCACCGGGCGCGAGAGGGCGGAGATCAGCGGATACTTGCCCTCGTACAGCGCATTCGTCTTCAGCGCCTTCGCGCACTGCACGTTCGCGAACGCCTCGCGGCGATCGACGAGCAGGACGTCGTCCGCGCCGGCGGCGTACCCGCGCTCCTGCGACTGCTCGAGGTCGAACTCCTGCCCGACGTCGACCAGCACGGCGACGACCTCGTCGTAGCCGTAGAACTCCTTCAGCCACGCGATGATGCACGTCGTGTCGAGGCCGCCGCTAATAGGCGAGCGCTGCGCTGCTTCATGCCGCTCCTTCCAGAAGGTGTCTGCTCAGCTCGTCGCGCAGGGCCGTGGCGCTGACGCCCGCGGCCGGGACGACGATGATCGTGTTGTCGCCCGCCACCGTGGCGAGCACGGATGGGTGCCTGGACTCGTCGATCGCCTCCGCGAGCGGGGCCGAGAAGCCGCGCGGCGTGAAGACGACGACGAGGGAGTCGCTCGCCTCGATCGTCAGCGCCCAGCGCCTGAAGGCCGACTCGAGCTCGCGCAGGCGGTCGAGGTCGGCGGCGCCGGCGGGCGCGTAGACGAGCCGCCCGTTGGCGGCGCGCACCTTGACGAGCCCGAGCTCCGTGACGTCGCGGGAGACCGTGGTCTGCACGGCCTCGTAGCCGGTCTCGCGCAACGCGTTCACGAGCTCGGACTGCGTCGAGATCTCACGCTCGCGGATCAAACGCAGGATCGCGCCCTGGCGTTCGCGGCGGTGTGCGGTCACAGAGAAACCTCCTGGAGGATCGAGATCGCCTGGGCGACCTCCTCGGACGTGACGGTGAGAGGCGGAGTAAGACGGAGCGTGGTTGGGCCGGCCGAGGTGACGAGTAAGCCGGCGTCGAGGCAGTCGGCGAGAACCTCGCCCGCGGGGCGCGTCGTCTCGAGCGCGAGCAGCAGGCCGGCGCCACGGACCGGCAGCGCCCCGGCGAGCTGCGCGCTGCGCTCCTGGACGTTCGCGAGCAGCTCCTCGTCGACGGTCTCCACGACGGCGCATGCGGCCGCGCAGACGACCGGATTGCCCCCGAACGTGGACGCGTGGTCGCCGGGCTCGAAGCCGATCGGGGCGTCGTCGGCTGCGAGCAGCGCGCCGATCGGCAGGCCGTTCGCGAGCCCTTTCGCCAGCGTGACGAGGTGTGGGCGGACGCCGAGCTGCTCGAAGGCGAAGAAGGAGCCGGTGCGGCCGACCCCGGTCTGCACCTCGTCGAAGCAGAGCAACGCGCCGTGCTCGGCTGCGAGCTCCGCCGCGGCGCCGAGGAAACCGGGAGTCGCGGGGAGCACGCCGCCCTCGCCCTGAACCGGCTCGAGCAGGATCAGCCCGGTGTCCGGACCGACCGCCGCCTCCAGCGAGGCGACGTCGTTCAGCTGCGCGAACGTGACCCCGGGCAGCAGCGGCTCGAAGGCGGCGCGCTTCGCGGGCTGGCCGGTCACCGCCAGCGCGCCGGTGGTGCGGCCGTGGAACGAGCCCTCGAGCGCGACGATCCCGGGCTTGCCGGTCGCCTTGCGGGCGTACTTGATCGCCGCCTCGTTCGCCTCCGCGCCCGAGTTGCAGAAGAACGCCTGCGCGCCGCCGAAGCGCCCGGAGAGCTGCGCGGCGAGCGTCGCCATCGGCTCCGTCCAGTAGAGGTTGGACACGTGCCAGAGCCGGTCGAGCTGCGCGTGCGCGGCGGCGAGCGGCGCCGGGTGCCCGTGACCGAGGCCGACGACGGCGATGCCGCCGGCGAAGTCGAGGTAGGTGCGGCCGTCGTCGGCGGTCAGCCAGGCGCCCTCGCCGCTGACGAACGTGACGTTCGCGCGCGCGTAGGTCGGCAGGACGGCCGAAGCAATCGCGGCGCTCACGCGACGACCTCCGTCATCCCGATCTCGGCGCGAACACCGCCGCGGGCTGCGTCGACCGCCGCGCGGAGCTTGGGGACGATCCCGCCCTCGAAAAGATCCTCGGCGAGCAGGCGATCGGCTTCGTCGGCCCCGATCCGGGGCAGGACGACGCCGGCGACGTCGGTGTGGAAGACGATTCGCTCCGCGCCGAGGCCGACCGCGAGCGCAGCTGCAGCCTCGTCCGCATTCACGTTCAGCGGCCCCTCGGCGATCGGCGCAACAACGGGGACGAGCCCGGCGGCGAGCGCGTCGAGGATCGCCTGGGGACTGCAGGGCAATGGGGCACCAACGTGGCCGAGCTCCGGAACCGGCGTCGCGCGTAGGCCGATCTCGTCGCCGACGAGGCCGACGGCGCGCGAGCCGATCGCGGCGCACAGCTCGCGGTTCACCTCGAGCAGCGCCTCGCGCACGACCGGCAGTGCTTCTGCGTCCGTGACGCGCCGGCCGCGCACGAACGTCGCGGTCAGCCCCGCGCGCGCCATCGCGGCCGTGATCTGCGGCCCGGCGCCGTGGACGACGACTGCGCCCTCGAGGGCACCGAGTTCTGCGATGCCCGCGACCGAGCCACCGACCTTGAGCACGATCACGTCGTGTACTCCGCGTTGATCCGGACGTAGTCGTAGGTCAGGTCGGAGGCGAGGTAGCCGGCGCTGCCCGTGCCGAGGCCGAGGTCCAGCTCGATCCGGCAGGTCGTGCTCTCCAGCGCCACCTCCGCGTCGGTCGGCTCCCCGCCGGCGAAGAGGACGACCCCGTTCATGCGCAGCTCGAGCCGGTCGACCTCCACCTGCGCGAACCCGCCCGCGCAGAACGCGGACCCGGCGGCGGCGAGGATGCGGCCCCAGTTCGGGTCGCGGCCGAACGCGGCGGTCTTGACGAGCGGCGAGGTGGCGATCCGGCGCGCGATCGCGGTCGCCTCGCCGGCGGTCGCCGCGCCCGTGACCTCGATCTCGAGCAGGACGGTCGCGCCCTCGCCGTCGGCGACGATCTGCTGCGCAAGGTCGGCGCAGACCTCGCCGAGCGCGGCGGCGAACTCGTTGTCGGTCGCCGCCGTCCGCTCGACCCCGCTCTCGCCGTTCGCGAGCAGGATGACGGCATCGTTCGTGGAGCACTCGCCGTCGACGGAGATCCTGTTGAAGCTCTGGTTGACCGCGCGCTTCAGGAAGCCGTGCGCCTCGTCGGCCGCCAGCGGATAGTCGGTGGTGACGATTGCGAGCATCGTCGCGAGGTACGGGTGGATCATCCCCGCCCCCTTCGCCATCCCGCCGACCGTGAAGCCGGCGCGCCGCACGACCGCTTCCTTGGCGAACGTGTCGGTGGTCAGGATCGCCTCCGCCGCCTCGCCGCCGCCGTCCGGCGAGACCTCGATCTGCCCGAGGCCGGCGAGCAGCTTCGGCATCGGCAGCTTCGCCCCGATCACGCCGGTCGAGAGCACGAGCACCTGCTCGGGGTCGATCCCGAGCAGCGATGCGGTCTCGGCCGCCGTCGCGAGCGCGTCCAGCTCACCCTGCTTGCCGGTCGCCGCATTGGCGATGCCGGAGTTGATCACGACCGCCTGCGGCTCGGCCCGGGTCAGATGCGCCTTCGAGACGGTCACCGGCGCCGCCTGCACGCGGTTGGCCGTGAACATCCCCGCGCCGACCGCGGGCACGAGCGAGTGGACGACCGCGAGGTCGAGCCTCGACTTGCGGATCCCGGCATGCACGGCCCCCGCAGCGAAGCCGCGCGCGGCGGTGACGGCGCCCGTGGCGGTCTGCGATCGACTGTCATTCCGCAGCGCGCCGGCAAGCCCGCCGGCGCGCAACATCGGGGCGACCGCCATCAGACGAGCACCCCGCTCAGGCGCAGGCCCGTGGTCTCCTCGAGGCCAAGCGCGAGGTTGGCGTTCTGCACCGCCTGCCCCGCGGCACCCTTGCCGAGATTGTCGAGCGCGCAGATCACGATCCAGCGGCCGGTCGCCTGATCCTCGAAGGCGGCGACCTCGGCGGCGTCGGTGCCCTGCAGCCGCGCGAGGTCGGGCACGGCGTCGGCCACCGTGACGACATGCGAGCCGGCGTAGGCGGCGGCGAGGAGCGGCCGCGGGTCCTCCGAGGCGCTCACGTAGCAGGTGCAGACGAGCCCGCGCCGGAGCGGCACGACGTGCGGCACGAAGCAGACCGGGAAGCCGAGCAGCTGCTCGATCTCGGGCGCGTGCCTGTGCGCACCGACCGCGTAGGGCGTGACGTTCTCGAGCACGGCGGCGGCGTGGGCGCGGTCGCTGAGCGTGCGCCCGGCGCCCGAGATCCCGGACTTGCCGTCGACGACGACGCTCGCCGGGTCGACGACGTCCCCGAGCGGAGCCAGGGCGAGCAGCGCGGCCGTCGCGTAGCAGCCGGGGTTCGCGATCAACCGGCCGGCAGGCGGCCGGAGCTCGGGGACCGAGTAGCTCCAGGCGGAGTCGAAGCGATGACCGGAGAGGTCGACGACGGTCGCGCCGGACGGGGGCTCGAAGTCGAGCTCACCGCAGACGAAGACGAGCTCCGCGCCGGCGGCGAGCGCTTCGTCGTTCGCCACGAACGCAGGGAGCGGCCCGTGGCCGTTCCGCGAGAGTCGCGGGTCGAGCGCGGCGGCGGGCTCGCCTGCGTGCGAGTCCGAGCCGAGCGCGAGCAGCCCGAGCGCCGGATGCGAGAGCACGCGGTCGAGCGTCTCCTGGCCTGCGAAGCCGGAGGCGCCGAGGATTGCGACCGAGACCATCTGCGTATTATGCAGAAAGGTGCATCTATGCGACCGAGTTGTCCACGCTGCGGCCGAGCTCGATTGCGTCGCCACCATGGAACCCGGCCGTGACGTTCGCCCAGGTGATGTGCGCCATCAGCCCCGCGTCGTCGCCGAGCGCCCAGCAGACGGCTAGCCGAGCGGGACGCGTCGCGTAGGATCGCCACGTGGCGACCAACGGCTCGAAGCGACACAGTGCAGCGATCACCGACGGCCCCGGCCGCGCCGGCGCGCGGTCGATGCTGAAGGCCGTCGGTTTCACGGACGACGACCTCGCCAAGCCGCTGATCGGCGTCGCGACGACGTGGATCGAGACGATGCCGTGCAACCTGAACCAGCGCGAGCTGGCCCAGGACGTCAAGCGCGGCGATCCGCGAGGCCGGCGGGACGCCGATGGAGTTCAACACGATCGCGGTCTCCGACGGCGTCTCGATGGGCACCGAGGGCATGCGCGCGAGCCTCGTCTCGCGCGAGGTGATCGCCGACTCGATCGAGCTCGTCTGCCGCGGCCACCTGCTCGACGGGCTCGTCTGCCTCGTCGCCTGCGACAAGACGAACCCGGCGGCGGTGATGGCGGCGGGGCGGCTCGACATCCCGACCGTCGTGCTCTACACCGGGTCGATCGCGCCCGGCCTCTTCCGCGGCAAGGAGGTCACGGTCGCAGACGTCTACGAGGGCATCGGCGCGTACGCGGCCGGGAAGATCTCGGCCGAGGACCTGAACGAGCTCGAGGGCGCCGCCTGCCCCGGCGCCGGCGCCTGCGGCGGACAGTTCACCGCGAACACGATGTCGACGATCATGGAGTTCCTCGGGATCAGCCCGCCCGGGCTGAACGGGATCCCGGCGTTGTCGCCGAAGAAGGCGGAGGCCGCCCACGAGTGCGGCCGCCTCGTCGTCGACCTCGTCGAGCGCGACGTGCGCCCGTCCCAGATCGTCACGCGCGAGGCACTGGAGAACGCCGCCGCCTCGGCAGTGGCGACCGGCGGCTCGACCAACGCCGTCCTCCACCTGCTGGCGATCGCGCGCGAGTTCCGGATCCCGTTCACGATCGACGACTTCGACGAGATCGCCGGGCGGACGCCCGTGATCGCCGACATGAAGCCGTGGGGCCGGTACCACGCAACCGACGTCTACCGCGCCGGCGGCGTCGGGCTCGTCGCGCGCGAGCTCGCCAAGCGCGACCTGATCCACGTCGGACGTCCGACCGTCGGCGGGCAGACGATCGGCGAGGCGGCGACCGCCGTCGTCGAGACCGAGGGCCAGGACGTGGTCTGGCCGATCGACGCGCCGATCAAGCCGAGCGGCTCGCTGCGCATCCTGCGCGGGAACCTCGCCCCCGACGGCTGCGTGGTCAAGCTGACCGTCGACCGGCACGTCCACACCGGGCCGGCTCGGGTGTTCGACACCGAGCAGGCGGCGTTCGACGCCGTGATGGCGAAGGCGATCGAGCCCGGCGACGTCGTCGTGATCCGCTACGAGGGCCCGGCCGGCGGCCCGGGGATGCCGGAGATGCTCCAGGTGACCGGGGCGATCATCGGCGAGGGGCTCGGCAACGACAGTCGCGCTCATCACCGACGGCCGGTTCTCCGGCGCCACGCACGGCTTCATGGTCGGCCACGTCACGCCGGAGGCGTTCCGCGGCGGGCCGATCGCCGTGCTGCAGGAGGGCGAGCATCGTGACGATCGACGTCGACGCCGGGGAGCTGCGGGTCGACCTCTCCGACGACGAGATCGCCGAGCGGCTACGGAACTGGTCGCCGCCTCCCGCCGCGCTACGACGACGGCGTGCTCGCCAAGTACGCGCACCTCGTCTCCTCGGCGAGCGAGGGCGCTGTCACTACGCCACCGCGAACGTAACCGTCAGCGTCGCCTGAACGAGCTGGGTGCCCGGCTCGATCGGCGTGCCGGTCGCAGGCAATGCGGTCTTCGCGTCCACGGGGAGCGGCGCGGGGCCGCCGCTCTCGACGACGTCCGTGATGCGGCGGAGGGTCAGCCCCGCGGCCTTCGCGATCGCGGCCGCCTTCACGCGGGCGTTCGAGATCGCCGCGCGCATGGCCGCCCGGTACAGCGCCTGCTGGTCGGAGCGGACGAGATTGGGGCCGTAGACCTGGTTCGCGCCGGCGTCCACAGCGGCGTCGATCACGGGACCGACCTTCGCGATGCTGCGGACGATCACCGAGACGGTGTTCGTCGCCGTGTAGCCGACGACCGCCTCGCCGTTGTCGCCGAAGCGCAGCGAGAGCGAGACCTGATCGGTCTGGATGTCCGCGGCCGGGATGCCCTGCGCCTTGATCGCGGCGATCACCTTCGCCATCTCCGCGGCGTTGCCGCGCAGCGCTGCGGCGGCCGTCTTCGCGTCGGTGGCGACGCCGAGCGAGATCTGCGCACGGTCGGGGACGGTCTTCACGGAGCCCTGGCCCGTGACGACGATCGAGTGCCCGGGCTTGAGCTGATCGGAGGCGCCGATCGCCCCACCGGCTCCGGCGAGAAGCGCGACGAGGACGACACCGAGGACGGCGAGCGAACGCATGTCGCCCTCTATACGCCGCCGGCCGGACGCGACGTCACACGGATTTCAGGCGGCGGCGCGCGACGGATCCAGATACGGCCGCCAGCTCGTCGGCAGCCCGGCCGGCGCAGCGAGCCGGATGAAGAGCACCGGCGCGGGTGGCCGCGGCGATGTCGCTTCATCGTCATCGACACCTCCTCGGGGAGGCGGTCGCCCTTCCTCAGGTTGCAGGGCGCGCAGGCGGTGACGACGTTCTCCCAGACGGAGTCGCCGCCGCGGCTGCGCGGCACGACGTGGTCGAGCGTCAGTCGGCCGCCGCTCGTCCCGCAATAGACGCAGCTCCACTCGTCCCGGGCGAAAAGGGCCCGCCGGGAGATCTTTCGCTGCTCCGCGCGGGGCACGCGGATGTACTGGACGAGCCGGATCACGTGCGGCCGGGCGAACGTGTCGGTCGCGGAGTGGAGCGGCATTTCGTGCTCCTCGAGGATCTCCGCCTTGCCCTTGAACACGAGCACATGCGCGCGGCGAACGGAACACACGTTCAGCGGCTCGTAGCTCGCATTCAGGACGAGAACCTGGCCCAATGTGCCCATAAGGGTAGCTTCTTATCCCTCGGCCATGGCCCTTTCGACGGCCTGCTGCTCCTCCGGCGAGAGCGCGATCGGCGTGCGGCCGCGGTCGAGCTGCTTCACGTACACGCGCGCGTAGTCGCGGCCCTGGATCGCGGTCAGCACGATCCCCGAGCGGGCCGAGTCGAGCATCGCCATCGACGCCGACTGATGCCCGCCCGTGTCCTCGTAGGCGTCGTAGCGGATCAGCGCCGTGCGCGAGAGCGCGGTGTCCACCCGGCGGTCTACCCGGGCCAGCGCCGCGGCGAGCTCGTCGAAAGCGCGATGCAGGTCCTCGACTCGGCCCTGAAGCGACACGGCGAAATCGACCATGTCCTGCTTGCCGTCGCCGCCGAGCAGCACCTCCTGCGCGCGCAGGATCGCGTCCAGCTTCCGGTACGCGAAGCACGGCGATCACCACGGCCGCCACCGCGACACGACAGCCCCGGCGTGCGATCACGCTCGGCGATCGACATGGCCTAGCCGAGCGAGAAGATGACCGGGTACTGCGCCGAGTTGTTCGCGGTGTTCCTCTCCTCCGGCACCGGCGCGACGTCGACCTTCACTGTCGTCCTGGTCGCGAACTGCACCTGGCCGAGGTTATGGAACGTGACTGTCTTCTGCTCGCCCGGGTTGATCAGGTCGATCGTCTTGTTCTGGACGATCGGCGACGGGCTCTGCTGGATCGTCAGCGTCACCTTGATCTGGACCTCCTGCGAGTCGCCCGTGTCCTCGACCGTGACCGAGAAGCCGAGATCGGTGGTCGCGGTGACCGTGTTCTCGGTCGCCTGCGACAGCTCCTGGCCGCCCGGAAGCGCCTTGGTCGCGACGAGGCCCGTGCCGTGCAGGCCGGCGGCCCCACCGCCGGTCGTGGCCGCGCCCTGCAGCCGCTGGAGAATCGCCTCCCAGAACCGCGAGCTCGAGTAGTCCGGGTTGGGGACGAAGCTCGAGTCGGGGACAGCGACGCCGGTCACGCCCTGGCGGCGCAGCTCCTCGATCGCCGGATCCTTGAACAGATCGTCCCAGACGACGTCACCCGAGACGAGGCGCTCGGCCTGGCCGGCGAGCAGCAGCGCGTTGCCGGTCACGTTCTTCGGCGAGAGCGAGGCCTGGCGGAAGGCGTCCGCGAGCCCGCGAGAGGCCGCTGACGCGGAACTCGAGCGCCTCGATCGCGTGCTGGTGCTGGAGGCGGAGCGGCCCGGGCGGGCCCATCGCGCGCGCGGCGGCGACATCCTGCTGCTCCTGCTGCGCGAGCCCCTGGAGCTTGGTCTGCATGTCGGCGAACTTGATCCCCGGCGTCGTCAGCGCGTCGTTCAGCTCGCGGCCGATCTGCTCGGAGTCGTTCGCGACAGTCCCGATCTTCTCCATGTAGCTCTTGTACGAGCTCTTCTTGCTCGCACCCTGGCAGCTGGAGATCCAGAAGACGAACAGGACGATGATCAGGATCCCGAACGCGATCAGTCCCGCGAGGCGCAGCAGCGGCGTCAGGCCCGGGCCGGGCCGCATCGGCGCGGGCGGGCGCCTCGGCGGGCGTCCTCCACCACCGGGCGGCGCCGGGCGCGGCGGGCGCTCCTCGGCCCCTTGGCGCGGCGGCTGCTCGGGCTCGTCGTCCCCGAAGAAGTCGAAATCGAGATCGGTGTCTTGCTCAGTCATAGGCCGGTTTGCAGGGAGATTCGGGCAAGGGTAGCCAAATCCTTGAAGCGGACAGGAATTCGGTCGCAGGAGCGAAACGTGTCAGGGGGATGGCGGAGGCCTCTGCTCACGCGACTGCGAACGGGCTCGTGCTCGGGCGCTACCGGCCGCTCCGACCGCTCGGCAGCGGCGGGATGGGATCGGTCTGGCACGCCCACGACGAGAAGCGGGGCCGCGAAGTCGCGCTGAAGATCGTCCCCCGCACCGGCACCGCCGGCCCGCGCGCGGAGCGCGAGGCGGCCGCCGCCGCCCAGCTCAAGCATCCCGCTTGCCTGCGGGCGTATGCGCTCGCACGCGACGAGGGGCACGTGTACATCGCCTACGAGTACGTCCCCGGGCGCACGCTGCGTCACGCGCTCGACCACGGCGAGCTCGACGACGAGCGCGCGGTCGAGGCCGCGGCGCAGATCCTGGAGGGGCTCGCTCACGCGCACGAGCGCGGGATCGTTCACCGGGACATCAAGCCCTCGAACGTGCTGCTCGCGGACGGTCCGGGCATCTCCGTCAGGTTGCTCGATTTCGGGCTCGCCCTGGTGACCGAGGAGGAGACCTTGACCGCAGCGGGCGACGTGCCCGGGACGTCTGGCGTACATCTCGCCGGAGCGCCTGCGCGGAAAGCCCGCCGAGCGCCTCGACCGACGTGTGGTCGACCGGCGTCCTGCTCTGGGAGGCGCTCGCGCACCGCCACCCATTCGGCGGGGGGCAGTTCCTCGACGTCGCGAAGAAGATCGGCCGCGGCGCGCCGTCGCTCGCGAGCGTGCGGCCCGACCTGCCGAAAGCGCTCACCGACCTGGTCGACCAGGCCCTCGCCGTCGACCCCGGCAAGCGGCCGCCCGCAGCGAGGTTGGCGACGAACCTGCGCCGCGCGCTTCACACCCGAGACAGCCACCGTCCGTTGCCTGTCCCTGCGCTCCGCCGCGCGTCGCTTCCCCGGCTCCCGATCCTGCGCCGCATCGGTCCCGCGGTGCCCGCGGCCCTGCTCGTCGGCTGGACGACCGCGAACCTGGCGTTCTTCCCCGCCTACTGGCCGGCGGCACTTGCCGCCGTCGCGGCGCTGCTGACGTTCCTCGGCCCTCGGCTCGGGCTCGCCTTCGCCCTTGCCGTGCCCGTGCTGCCGCTCGGGAACATCGCACTGGGCCTTGCAATCGCCTACGGGATCGCCGCCTGCGCGTGGTTCGCGCTCTTCTGGGCCGTCCCGCGCGCCGGCCTGCTCTTCGTCGCGGGGCCGTTGCTGGCTCCGTTCGGCGCGCTCGGCCTGATCCCGCTGGCTGCGTTGCCCGCTCGGGATCCCGGGCGCCGTGCCGCCGTCGCGGTCACCGCCGTGCTCAGCGCCGGCATCGTCGCCGCGCTCGGCGGGCACCAGCTCCCCCTCGCCGGCGGCGAAGCGGCCGACCTCTCGATCGGCGGGATCGCCGACCCACTCGGCGCCACCTCTGCACTGTGGAACGGCACTGGCCGAGTCGCATGCATTCCTGCTCGAAACGATCGCGCTCGCGGCGGCGGCGGCTGCCGTCGGAGCCCTCCGCCGCCGCGGCCCCTGGGGCGGCGCGCTGTTCGGCGCCCTGCTGCTCACGCTGACGCTCCTGTTCGCACCCGGGCGCGGCCGCACTGCCGCTCGTCGCCGCCGCCTGGGCGAGCGCGCTGCTGCTCGTGCTCGAGCCCGGACCGCGCCGGCCGCTGCCTCCGGTTTCGCGCGTGTGCGGCGAATTCCGCTCCGCAAACCGCGATTGCGCCTGCTGGCCGGGAGTTAGACTCGCCGCGGGGGGAACTCCCTGCGTGAACGTGCTGCGAACGATCGAGCAGAAGATCGAGGGCCTCTTCGAAGGCCTGTTCGGCCGTGCCTTCAGGACGAACGTGCAGCCGGTCGAGCTCGCCCGCAAGCTGGTCAAGGAGATGGAGGACCACCGGACGGTCTCGGTCTCGCGCGTCTACGTCCCGAACGAGTACACCGTCTATCTCTCCTCGCCGGACCGCGAGCAGTTCACGAGCTACGAGGGCTCGCTGTGCAACGAGCTCCAGGACTACCTCGCCGAGCACGCACGCCGCGAGGGGTACGTGCTGCTGACGCCGCCGGCCGTGTCCTTCGAGACCGACGATGACCTCTCGATCGGGGAGTTCGGGATCGCGACGCGGATGGTGCAGGGCGCAGCGGGCGCCGCCGGGGCGCCCGAGGAAGCCGCGCGCCCGGCAGGCCACGTCGAGTCGGGCGCGACGATGATCTACAAGCCGCGCACGCCTTTCCCCGCCGCGGGGCCCCCGCCCGAAGAGGTCGCCCTCGCGCAGGAGATCGTCACCCTGACCGTCGACGGAAAGCGTCACGAGGTGGACAAGCGTCGTGTGGTAATCGGACGGTCGAAGGAATGCGACATCCAGCTCTCCGATGCGAATGCCTCGCGACGCCATGCGGAGCTCCGCCAGGAAGGCTCCGCGTACTGGCTCGTCGACCTCGACTCGACGAACGGCTCCGCCCTGAACGGCCACCGCACGGCCCGGGCGAAGCTGGAGAGCGGCGACACGATCACGATCGGGTCGACCGACCTGCGTTTCGAGCGGAGGCTCGCTGAGTGACCCTTTCTTCGCTCGACGTCGGCGAAGCGCTCCTGATCCTGAAAGTGCTCTTCCTCGTGCTGCTCTACGTGTTCATCTGGCGGATCGTCCGCACCGCGAGCCGCGACCTGCGGCTGCCGCAGGAGAGCTTCGTGCTCACGCCGGGACAGGCGCAGGCGGCGGGCCTGGTCGGCCGCGCGCCGGCGTTCGAGACGGGCCGCCTCGTCGTCGTCGCGAGCCCCTCGCTCGACGCCGGGCTCGTGCGGGTGCTCGACTCCGCGCCGGTGACGATGGGGCGCGGCACCCAGAACGACCTCACGCTCGACAGCGACGACTTCGCCTCGGCGCGCCACGCGAAGATCGAGCCGCGACGCGACGGTGTCTGGCTCGAGGACATCGGCTCGACCAACGGGACGTACGTGAACGGCGCGCGGGTCGGCAAGCCGCGCCGGCTCGCCCCCGGCGACGTGATCCGCGTCGGCTCGACCGATCTGAGGTACGAGCGGTGATCGCTCGCCTTCGGCTCGCTCTCGTGGGGGAAGCACATGTTTCCCCCTCGGACCCCTCCCCACATCGTCGGCCAAAGGGCGGCCGACGGTGATCGGTCTCGGGCAACGCGCCGCCGCGTCCGACCCCGGAAAGCGCCGCCGCCGCAACGAGGACGCCTACGTCGTCGAACCGCCGCTCTTCGCGGTCGCCGACGGGATGGGCGGCGCCCAGGCCGGCGAGATCGCGGCGAAGATCGCCGCCTCGGTGCTGCGAGAGTCCTCCGGCGAGACGGCCGTCGTCGAGCTGATCAAGGAGGCGAACCGGCGCGTCTACGAGGCAGCCGCCGAGGACGCGACGCGCTCCGGGATGGGTACGACGATCACCGCGGCGATCGTCGAGGACGGCGCGGTGCAGATCGGGCACGTCGGCGACTCGCGCGCCTACCGCATCCGTGACGGGGAGCTCGAGCAGCTGACCGAGGACCACTCGCTGGTCGCCGAGCTCGTCCGCAGCGGCAAGCTCTCGCCCGGAGGAGGCGGACGTCCACCCGCAGCGCTCGGTGATCACGCGCACGGTCGGCACCGACCCGGACGTCGACGTCGACACGTTCTCGGTGGACGCGCGCCCGGGCGACGTCTTCTTCATCTGCTCGGACGGCCTGACGACGATGGTCGACGACAGGTCGATCCTCGCGATCGTCCAGAAGAATCGCGCGAGCCTCGACAAGGCCGTGCGCGCGTTGGTCGACGCCGCGAACAAGGGCGGCGGCGAGGACAACATCACGATCGTCCTCTTCGAGATCGGTGAGGTGAGGAAGGCGGGGTCGGGATGGAAGAGGCGGCGACGCTGCCCGCGGTGACGGAGGCAGCCGACGAGGACACCCTCACCGAGGCCGACCGGGTGCCGGCGATCGACGACACGACGCTGATGAGCCGCGACGAGCTGGAGGCGATGACCCGGCGGAACGGCCAGGACGGCCATCACCGCTCGCGTCTCCCGGGCGGCGATCATCCTCGGCTCGTCGACGCTCGTCGTCGTCCTCGCGGCGCTCGTCGTCTGGTCGCTCTCCCGCTCGTACTTCGTCGGTGCGGAGGCAAACGGGAAGATCGCGGTCTACCAGGGTTTCCCGTGGGACATCGCCGGCGGCGTCCGTCTGTACCGGCTGCGCTACGAGAGCCCGGTGCTCGCGGGCGAGCTCTCGCAGTCGGAACGGCGGAAGCTCTTCGGCCACGACCTGCGGAGCTACGACGCGGCCGTGAAGGCGGTCAAGCAGTACGAGGCGGAGGTCGTTCCGTAGCCGTCCGGCATGAGCGCAAGGAATCGAGAGCTCGCCAACCTGGTCGCCGTCGGGGCGCTGACCGCGCTCGGCTTCGCCAGCGTCTACATCGCCCGGCAGGACGTGATCTCCGCCGGGTCGATCTCGTACGCGCTGATCTTCCTCGGCCTGTACGTGGCCGCGCACCTCGTCGCCCGGGTCACCGTGCCGTGGGCGGACCCGTACCTGCTCCCGCTCGCGGGCCTGCTGACCGCGGTCGGCCTGACCGAGATCTACCGCCTCGGCCCGAGCGAGGCGTTCCGCCAGGGCTTCTGGATCGTGATCGGGGTGGGCGCGTTCTCCGCGACGCTGCTGGCGCTGCGCAGGGACTTCCGCGTGCTCGAAAGCTACAAGTACCTCTTCGGCCTCTCCGCGATCGGGCTGCTGATCCTGCCCGCGCTGCCGCACTTCGGGACGACGATCAACGGCGCGCGCCTGTGGGTGAGGGTCGGGCCGCTCCAGTTCCAGCCCGGCGAGCTGGCGAAGATCGCGCTGATCGTCTTCCTCGCCGGCTACCTGCGCGAGAAGCGCGAGGTGCTCGCCCAGGGCCGGCTGAAGGACTTCGGGCCGCTGCTCCTGATCTGGGGCGCGGCGATGCTCGTGATCGTCGAGACCAACGACCTCGGCAGCGCGCTCCTCTACTTCGGGATCTTCCTGGCGATGCTGTATGTCGCGACCGGGCGCGCCCTGTACGTCGCGATCGGGGTCGGCCTCTTCCTCGGCGGCGCGGCGGTCGCCTACTCCACGATCTCGCGCGTCGAGCTGCGCGTCGACTGCTGGCTGCACCCGTGGAACGACGTGCACGGCTCCTGCTACCAGACCGCCCAGGGCCTGTACGCGATCGGCAACGGCAAGTTCGGCGGCACCGGCCTCGGCCGCGGCACATTCACGACGACCGGCGGTACCGACCTGATCCCCTACGTGAACAGCGACTTCATCTACTCCGCGCTCGCGCAGGAGCTCGGGCTGATCGGGATCTCGGCCGTCCTGCTCGGCTACATGGTCTTCTCGCTGCGCGGCTTCCGGGCGGCGGTGATCGCAGACGACGGCTTCTCCAAGCTGCTCGCGACCGGGCTGACGTTCGCGTTCGCGCTCCAGACGTTCATCAACGTCGGCGGGGTCATTCGCGAGTCGCCGCTGACCGGGATCACGCTGCCGTTCGTCAGCTACGGCGGCTCCAGCATCGTCGCGAACTTCGTCCTGCTCGCCGGGCTGCTCCTCGTCTCCAACCGGGCGAACGCGCCGATGAAAGGCAGACGAGCTGAACAAGCAGATCTCACGCGTCACGATCGTCGCGCTGGTGCTGCTGTCGGCACTCATCGTCGGCACGACCTACTGGCAGGCCTGGGCCGAGTCCGGGCTCTCGGCCCGGCAGGACAACGCGATCCAGCGCGTGGCACAGTTCACCGTGCGGCGAGGGCTGATCTACGCCGCCGACGGCTCCCTGCTGGCCGGCCCGGCGGGCGGTGAAGACGAAGGGGCAGACGTTCTACTTCCGCCGCTACCCGGGCGGCGACCTCGCCCCGCAGCTCGTCGGCTACTCGACGCAGTCCCGCGCGCGGGCCGGGCTCGAGCGCTCGATGAACTCGTACCTGACGGCGTCGAACTCGCACCTGAACACCGTCGTGAGGAGGACGCTCGACCGGCTGAAGGGGACGACCGTGACCGGCAACAACCTCGTGCTGACCCTCCGGCCGGATGCGCAGCGCGCGGCCCTGAAGGCGCTCGACGGCAACTGCGGCGCCGCCGTCGCGCTGGAACCGAGCACGGGCCGGGTGCTCGCCATGGCGTCCACCCCGACGTACGACCCGAGCCTGGTCGAGGGCCGCTTCGGCCAGATCGCCCGCAGCGCGAAGAACGCGAAGTGCGGCTCGCCGGCGCCGCTCGTCAACCGCGCGACCGACGGTCTCTTCGTCCCGGGCTCGACGTTCAAGATCCTGACCGCGGCCGCGGCGCTCGACTCGGGGACCTACAACGCGGACTCCACGTTCGACGACAAGGGCTACTGCGAGGAATACGGCAAGAGGGTCTCGAACTTCGCCGACCAGAGCGGCCCCGAGGTCTTCGGGCACGTCGACTTCACGACCGCGCTCGAGCACTCGATCAACGCGGTGTTCTGCGAGATCGGCAAGAAGCTGGGGCCGCTGAAGCTGCTCGAGTACGCGAAGAAGTTCGGCTTCTACAAGGACCCCCCGCTCGAGACGCCGTCCACCGAGCGCATCCCGAGCGGCCTGTACGACCATGGCCGCCTCTTCCGGCCGCACGACCCGAACCAGGTCGACCCGGGCCGGCTCGCCTTCGGACAGGAGCGCCTTCAGGTCACGCCGCTCCAGATGGCGATGGTGGTCGCCGGGATCGCCAACGGCGGCACCGTGATGAAGCCGTACTCGGTCGAGAAGATCACGGCGCCGGACGGCGGGACCGTCTTCCGCACCCACCCACACGTCCTTTCGAAGGCGATCTCGCCGCAGACGGCGGCGACGCTGACGCAGATGATGGAGAAGGTCGTCCAGTCGGGCACCGGCACCGCGGCCCAGATCCCCGGCGTCCCCGTCGCGGGCAAGACGGGCACCGCGGAGACGGGCGTCAACCACGTGAACACGACCTCGTTCGTCGCCTTCGCGCCGGCCAACGCTCCGAAGGTCGCGGTCGCGGTCTACCTCGAGAACCAACACGGAGTCGGCGGCCAGACGGCGGCGCCGATCGCGAAGCAAATCATGGAAGCGCTGCTCCGGGGCCGTCCGTAACCTGTAGCGAGCGAGGATGCCGGCCCCCGACACCCTCATCGACCAGGTCTTCGACGGACGCTACCGCGTCGTGCGCAAGTTGGGCACCGGCGGAATGGCGAACGTCTATCTCGCCGAGGACCAGGAGCTCGGCCGCTCGGTCGCGATCAAGATGCTCGACGAGCGCCACTCGCAGGACGAGCAGTTCGTCGAGCGCTTCCGGCGCGAGGCGAAGAACGCGGCCGGCCTCTCGCACCCGAACATCGTCTCGATCTACGACCGCGGCCAGGCCGAGGGGACCTACTACATCGCGATGGAGTACCTCGAGGGGCGCACCCTCAAGGAGCTCCTGGTCGCGCGCGGGCCGACGCCGCTCGCGGTCGCGATCGACTACGCGCGGCAGATCCTCTCCGCGCTCGGGTTCGCGCACCGGCACGGGATCGTCCACCGCGATATCAAGCCGCACAACGTCGTCGTCGCCCCGGACGGCCGGCTGAAGGTGACGGACTTCGGGATCGCGCGCTCGGGGACGTCCCAGATGACGGAGACGGGGTCGATCATCGGGACGGCGCAGTACCTCTCACCCGAGCAGGCGAAGGGCGCGCCGGTGACGCCGGCCTCGGACATCTACTCGGTCGGGATCGTCCTCTACGAGATGCTGACCGGGTCGGTTCCGTTCACCGGGGACACGCCGCTCGAGATCGCGATGAAGCACCTCTCGACGACGCCCTTGCCGCCGTCGGAGGCGCGGCCCGATGTGCCGCACGAGCTCGATTCGATCGTCCTGCGCGCGCTCGCGAAGAACCCCGAGGACCGGTACCAGAGCGCGGACGAGATGGACGCCGACCTCGCACGCGCCTCGCGCGGCCAGGCGGTCGCGCCGGAGACGGAGGAGGCGGCGACGCAGGTGCTGCGCGGCGCCGGGGCGGCGACGCTGACCTCAGCGCCGACGGCGATCACGCGGCGGGTGACGGTCGTCCCGCCGGCGACGGGCCCGCCGCCGCCGTACTCGCGGCCGACCGGGTTCTACGAATACGACGAGCCCATGCGGCGGTCGTTCTGGCCCTGGCTCCTGGCAGCGCTGCTGGTGGCGGCGGCGATCGTCGCGGGCTGGTACGTCTACACGAAGATCCAGGACCAGCTGAACCAGACGAAGCCGGTGTCGGTGCCGCTGGTGCAGGGATCGGTCGAGCGGCTGGCCGTCCAGAAGCTCGCGGCCGCGGGCCTCCAGGTGCGCGTGCGGCGACTGCCGAACGCCAACGTCGAGATCGGGCGGGTATTCGATCAGTCCCGCCCGCCCGGCGAGCGAACCGAGAAGGGCAACCTCGTCGTGATCAAGGTCTCGAGCGGCAAGCCGAAGGTCTCGGTGCCGAACGTGGTCGGGAAACAGGCGACCGATGCGGTCGCTGCGCTCACCGAGCAGGGGTTGAAGGCCGACATCCACTCCGTCCACTCCGCGAAGGACTCGGGCACCGTGACGGGCCAGTTCCCGAAGGCCGGCGCGCGGCTGCTGAAGGGCGAGAAGGTGCGGATCAACGTCTCGCAGGGCCCGAAGCCGATCGGCGTGCCGCCGGTCGTCGGGTCGCCGTTCGAGTCCGCGGCCGGGGCGCTCCAGGGCGCCGGTTTCGCGGTTGCGCGCCGCGATGTCGAGTCGAACGACCCGAAGGGGATCGTCGTCCAGATGGACCCGCCGGCGAACTCGTTGATCGCGCCCGGCTCGACGGTGACGTTGTTCGTCTCCAAGGGCCCGACCGCAGTCGTCGGTGCCCGACGTGACGAGCTTCTCGCGCGCGGACGCGATCGCGACGTTGCGGAACTCCGGCTTCAAGGTCGTGGTCGACGTATCGGATACCGCCGACTCGACGCTGGACGGCGTCGTCATGACGCAGACGCCGGGGCCCGGCGAGTCGGCCAAGCCGGGGACGACGATCACGATCACGGTCGGCCACTTCGTCGCGCCGACGACGACCGCGACCGCGCCCGTGACGACGACCGAGCCGGTCACGACCCAGGAGGCGCCGCCGCCGATCGCGCCCACGCTGCCGTCGAACACCACGCAGCCGTCGCCATGACCCGCCGCCGCGTGGCCGTCCTGATGGGCGGCCGTTCCTCGGAGCACCCGATCTCGCTCGCGTCCGCGCAGTCGGTGATCGCCGCCCTCGACCCGAAGCGCTACGACGTGGTCGCAGTCGAGATCGCCCGCGACGGCCGCTGGTCGATCGCCGCACCGGCCCGGGCCAGTTCCGACGAACCCCCCGACTCGCCAAGACCAGGTATCAGATACCGCGCCGCCGCCGCAGGTGCCTGTTCCGGGCACGGGCGGAGAAGTCACGGCCGCTCTGGACGAGGTAGAGGTCGTGCTGCCGATCCTGCACGGGCCGTTCGGGGAGGACGGCGCGCTACAGGGGGTGCTGGAGATGGCCGACGTGCCGTACGTCGGCGCCGGGGTCGCGGCCTCGGCGCTTTGCATGGACAAGGACCTGTTCAAGGCGGTGATGCGCGACCAGGGGATTCCCGTCACGCGGAACATCGACGCTGCGATACGGCGCCGCGGCGCCCGAGAGCCCGTTCGGCTACCCCGTCTTCGTCAAGCCGGCGCGACTCGGATCGTCGGTCGGGATCTCGAAAGCGCACGACGCCGAGGAGCTCCGCGCCGCGGTCGCGCTCGCCTTCGAGCACGACGAAAAGGTGCTCGTCGAGGAGTTCGTCTCCGGGATCGAGGTCGAGGTCGGCGTGCTCGGGAACCGCGAGCCGGTCGCTTCGCTCGTGGGCGAGATCGTCGTCACGAAAACGAGTGGTACGACTGGGAGGCGAAGTACGAGGAAGGCGAGATGGATCTCGTCATCCCGGCGCGGATCACCGGCGAGCAGACGGAGCGCGTCCAGCAGCTCGCCGTCCAGGCGTTCGTCGCCACCGAGTGCGAGGGGATCGCGCGCGTCGACTGCTTCGTCCGCGACGACGGCGAGGTGCTCATCAACGAGCTGAACACCATGCCCGGCTTCACGGCGACGAGCGTCTACGCGAAGCTGTTCGAGGCGTCGGGAATCCCGTACGCCGAGCTGCTCGAGCGCGCGATCGACCTTGCCCTGGAGCGCAGCGACAGGCGGCGCCAGCTGAAGTTCTAGAGGGAATGGGCGAGGCGCGAGGCAACCGCCTCCAGCACCTTGCCCTGGATCGCCGGCGACTCGCGAAGCAGCTCGCGGAACGCGCGGTCGGTGATCACGAGCGCGTGCACGGTTGAGGTGGTCGTCACCGTCGCCGTCCGCGGGACGTCCGTGACGAGCGCGATCTCGCCGAAGAAGTCGCCGCCCTGCATCGTCGCGATGCGCTGGCGGTTGCGCTGCACGTCGGCCGTCCCTTCGAGAAGAACGAAGAACTCGCGCCCCCGCGAGCCCTCCTTCGTCAACGTCTTCCCCGGCTGGGAGGTCGACCTCGTCCGCGAGCTGGGCGATCCGCGCGAGCTCACCCTTCGAGAGCCTGCAGAAGAGGGGAACCCCCGCGATCGCCGCGACCTTCGAGTTCTTGCTGAACCTCATCGGCCGAGTCTAAGGGATTGTGACTTCGTTCACAGCCGCGCGCCGCGCTATCCGCGGGAAGCTTCGTGATCCAGATCAGGTAGTACCGTCGAGCCCGGTCGGCGGAGAGCTGGAATGTCGTCCGCGAGCCGACCTCCATGAGGTTCGAAACCGTGTCGAAGGGCCCGTTCGACGACGCGCCGGCCTTGATGTCGGCGGTGTAACCGGGCGTCGAGCTCTCGATCGTGATCGAGTTCGGCCGCACCCCCGCTGCCGGCGTCGAGGACGAGACCGACGCCGCTCTTCAGGTTGCCGAACTCGGCGGAGCGGTAGTGCTCTGTGTGCCAGTCGGTGAGACGGATTGCCGTCCGTAGCGTTGACGACGAGCCCGTCGTTTTCCTGGCCGTCGCCCTCAGGGTCGTACGCATTCGAGGCGACGAGGTGCACAGGGCCGTTCGTCCCGCCGCGCCCCGCCGGAGTCGTCGTCGCGCAGCCCCAGGTAGAACCCGAGCGCGCCACCGATCAGCGCCAGGCCGAAGAGCAGAACGAGCAAGGGAGCGAGGCGCCGCCGGCGCCCGGATCGCCGCGCCCGCGCCGGCTGGCTCGGCGTGGCCGGCGGCATGATCGTCGTGCGGTCGCTGTCGGGCTCGCCGAGCTGGTGAGCACCGCCTCCAGCTCGGCGACGAAGTCCGCCATCGAGCCGAACGCTCGCCGGGATCCTTGGCCATCGCCCGCCGCAGTGCCGCGTCGAGGCGCAGTGGGACGTCGGGCCGCACGGCGGCAACACTCGGGACCGGGTCGTTGACGTGCCGCATCGCGACCGTGACGAAGTTCTCGCCGCTGTACGGCGGATCGCCCGCGAGCAACTCGTAGACGACGACGCCGAGCGAGTAGACGTCGCTGAGCGCGCTCACCGGCTGCCCGCTCGCCTGCTCGGGCGCGATGTAGTCGCTCGTCCCGAGCACGGTCCCGGTCTGGGTCAGGCCCTGCTGGACGTCGGCCGAGCGCGCGATCCCGAAGTCGGTCACTTTCACCTCGCCGTTGCCGAGCAGCACGTTCTGCGGCTTGACATCGCGGTGGACGAGCCCGCTCTCGTGCGCGAATGCGAGGGCGTGCCCGATCTCGATCGCGAGCTCGAGCGCCGTCCGCACCGGCAGCCGCCCCTTCTTTTCGACGAGCTGCTTCAGGTTCTGGCCGTCGATGTACTCGAAGACGATGAACTGCCGCCCGGCGTCCTCGCCGCGGTCGATCACCGTGACGATGTTCGGGTGGGAGAGCTGCGCGGCCGCGCGTGCCTCTCGCCGGAACCGCTCGACGTAGTCCTCGTCGCGGGAGTAGTGCTCGTGCAGGAGCTTGATCGCGACCGTGCGCTCGAGCAGGCGGTCCTGCGCGCGGTAGACGCTGGACATGCCGCCCTTCCCGACGAGCTCCTCCAGCTCGTACCGCCCCGCGATCAGCTCACCGACCATCCCCGCTACGACGCCGGCAAAGCCGGCATCTCCGCTCCCTGTTCACCTCCGTCGAGCCTACGGCTCATGGCAGGCATTTTCCCTATGCGGGCGCTACTACGCCGAAAGCACGTGCTCGAGCGCGCGCTCCCACACGTCCAGCGCCTCGTCCAGCTCGCCGTCGGCGATCGTCAGCGGGACGAGCACGCGCACCACGTTGGAGTAGATCCCCGCGCTCATCAGCAGCAGCCCGTTGTGGAACGCCTCCTCGCAGATCGCCGCGACGAGCTCCGGCGCAGGGTTCTTCGACTCCCGGTCGTGGACGAGCTCGATCGCGAGCATCCCGCCGAGCCCGCGCACGTCCCCGATCTCGGGAAACCGCGACTGCCATCCCTGCATCCGCGTCCGCATCGTCTCGCCGATCGCGTTCGACCGCTCGACGAGGCCCTCGGAGTCGATCACGTCGAGTACCGCGAGCGCGGCAGCCTGCGCGACCGGATTGCCGATGAACGTGCCGCCGACCGCGTTCCTGCCGGGAGCATCCATGATCGCGGCCTTCCCGATCACGCCGGACAGGGGCAGCCCGCCCGCGACCGACTTGGCGATCGTGATCAGGTCGGGCTCCACGTCGTAGTGCTCGATCGCGAAGAACATGCCGGTGCGCGCAAACCCTGTCTGCACCTCGTCGACGACGAGGACGATGCCGTTGTCGTCGCAGATCCGCCGCACTCCGGCGAGGAACTCCGGCGGCGCGACGACGAAGCCGCCCTCGCCCTGGACGGGCTCGATCACGATCGCGGCGACCGTCTCGGCCGCGACCTGGGTGATCAGCGCCTGCTCCAGCGCGGCGAGCGCAGCCGCAGTGTCAGGCCCGCGGTACTCGTTCGCAAACGGCACGCGGTAGACCTCGGGCGAGAAGGGCCCGAGACCCGCCTTGTACGGATGGGTCTTCGAGGTCAGCGAGAGCGAGAGGAGCGTCCGCCCGTGGAAGCCGCCCTCGAACGCGATCACGGCCGGCCGCTTCGTATAGGCGCGCGCGAACTTGACCGCGTTCTCGACCGCCTCCGTGCCGGCGTTGAAGAAGGCCGCCTTCGCCGGGCCGGAGATCGGCGCGCGCTCGACCAGGCGCTCCGCCAGCTCGACGTAGGTCTCGTACGGGATGATCGTGAAGTCGGTGTGCGCGAAGCGCTCGAGCTGCTCGCGCGCCGCCGCGACCACCTTCGGGTGCGAGTGGCCGACGTTGAGGCAGCCGACGCCGCCGGTGAAGTCGATGAAGGTGTTCCCGTCGACGTCGGTCAGCAGCGCTCCGCGCGCCTCGGCCGCGATGATCGGGAAGCTGACCTCGAGCGGCCCGGCGACGGCCCGCGCCTTGCGTGCGAGGATCTCCTGCGACCGGGGCCCGGGCACCGCGGTGCGAAGCTCGATCGAGCGGGTGACGGCCACGACCTCACGATATCTCAGCCGCTGGCCGTAGAATCGCGCCGGTGGTCCTCTCCGACCGGACGATTCAGCGGCTGCTGGCCGAGGGCCGGATCGAGATCGATCCCTATGACGAGGCGCTGCTCCAGCCGTCGAGCGTCGACGTCCGGGTCGACCGCTTCTTCCGCGTCTTCCGCAACTCGCGCTACCCCTTCATCGACGTCAAGCAGGAGCAGGAGGACCTGACCGAGCTCGTCGAGATCGACGGCGAGCCGTTCATCCTCCATCCCGGGCGAGTTCGTGCTCGGCTCGACGCTGGAGCGGATCAAGCTCCCCGACGATCTCGTCGCCCGCCTGGAGGGAAAGTCGCAGTCTGGGCCGCCTCGGCCTGCTGATCCACTCGACCGCCGGCTTCATCGACCCCGGCTGGAACGGGCACGTGACGCTCGAGCTCTCGAACGTCGCCAACCTCCCGATCACGATCTACCACCGGATGAAGATCGGCCAGCTCTCGTTCGTCCAGCTCTCCGAGCCCGCGTCCTCGCCGTACGGCAGCGACGGCCTCGGGTCGAAGTACCAGGGCCAGCAGGGACCGACCCCGAGCCGCTACTGGAAGAACTTCGCCGAGTGATCCTGCTCACAGGGGGGACGGGATTCGTCGGCGGGCACGTCGCGCACGCCCTGCGCGCGCAAAGCCGTGACGTCCGCGCGCTGGTTCGCGAGCCGAGCCGCGCCGAGAAGCTGGCCAACTGGGGCTGCGAGCTCTCCAGCGGCGACGTCACCGACCCGGCATCGCTGAAGCGAGCTGTCGCCGGCTGCGACGTCGTCGTCCACCTGGTTGCGATCATCGCCGGCTCGCGCTCCGAGTTCGACCGCGTGATGACCCAGGGCACGCAGAACCTCGTCGCCGCGGCGCAGGAAGCCGGGGTGCGCCGGTTCGTCCTGATGAGCGCGCTCGGCGTCAGCGAGGAGACGAAGGACCTGACCCCCTACTACCACGCGAAGTGGGAGATGGAGCTCGCGGTCGAGGAGTCCGGGCTCGAGCACGTGATCTTCCGGCCGAGCTTCGTCTTCGGCCGCGACGGCGGCGTGCTGCCGCTCTTCGTCCGCCAGGTGCGCTGGTCGCCGCTCACCCCGGTGCTCGGGACCGGTGAGCGGCGCCTCCAGCCGATCTGGGTCGAGGACGTCGCCGCGTACTTCGCCGCCTCGATCGACCTGCCCGGCGCCGCGAACCGGACCTTCGAGCTCTGCGGCCCGGACGCGGTGACCTGGAACGAGCTCTACCGTCAGATCGCGAAGGTGCTCGGAAAGCGGCGCTCCCGGGTGCACATCCCGATCGGGCTCGTGCGCCCGGCCGCAGCGGTCGCCGAGCTGCTGCCCAGGCCGCCGATCACCCGCGACCAGCTGACGATGCTGGAGGCCGGCGACAACGTCTGCGACATCGGGCCGGCGCTGGAGACCTTCGGCATCGACGTCCTCTCCCTCGACGAGCAGCTGCGGCGAGTGGTCTGAGGTAGGGTGCCGGTCGTGCGCAGGCTGGCCGTCATCCTCGCCGCGGTGGGCCTGCTGGTCGCCGGTTGCGGCGGCGGCGGCAGCAGCAGCAAGGGCACGACGACGACCGGACCCTCCGGGCCGCCGCTGACCAAGGCGGCCTACCAGGCGAAGCTGAAGCAGATCGCGACCGAGATCTCGAACGAGATCGGGAAGACGAGCTCCTCCGGCAAGGAGATCCCGAAGGAGGACGTGGACAAGCTCGTCAAGGCCTTCCACGAGTTCGCCGACCGGCTGGCGGCGGTGAACCCGCCCGCAGCGGTCAAGCAGATCCACGCCGACCTGGTCAAGACGATGAACGACCTCGGCAACGACTTCCCCGCGATCGCGAAGACAGCTGAACTCGTCGGGGAAGGACCCCTCGGCTGCGATCACCGCGCTCTTCGGCGCGAAGGCGATCCAGGAGCTGATCAAGGTCGGGAACGACTTCAAGGCCAAGGGCTACAAACTCGACCTGAATCCGTAGCCGGCTCGACGGCTCAGCGGTGCGAGCGCGAAGCGGCCGGAGGCTTGCGAGCAAAAAGACTGAGGGCCGCTTGCGCGGCCCTCAGATCCGGATACCGACCTGTATTGGTGGGGGCGCTTCCTGCCGCGTATCCGACGCGGCGGCGCTCACGACCTCCAGCGAGTCCCCTACGCTGGCTAGACGATTCCCCTCTTCAGGTCACGGGGACACGCCCCTACCGGCCGGCACCTCCACTGCCCGTACTGTCATCGCTCAAGTCGGACCACCTCCTTTCCGCGGTTGATCTCACTCTAGCGGGTCGCTCAGGACGGCGCTCAGCTCCAATCCGCGGTCGAGCGGGACGGTCACGCTGACGAGCGTCGGGTCGGCCTGCCGCGCACGCGAGTACGCGCCCAGCCATTCCTCGTGGGAGAGCACGTTGTCGGCGAGGACGAGTCCGCCGGGCTCGAGCTTCGGGCGGGCGAGCGCGAACAGCCGCTCGTAGTCCTCCTTCTCGGCGTCGACGAAGACGACATCGAAGCCGTCCTCGATCTCCGGCAGCGTCTCGAACGCGTCGCCTTCGACGAGCTCTGCCCACTCCTCGAGCCCCGCGTCCGCGACGTTCCGCCGCCAGGCCTCGCACTTGGCGGGATCGCGCTCCAGCGAGAGCACGCGGCCGCCGAGGATGCGCACACCGGCCGCGAGCCAGATCGACGAGTACCCGCGCGACCCGCCGATCTCCAGCACCTCGCACGCGTTCTGCGGCGCGACCAGCGAGAAGAGGAAGCGTCCGGTGGTGGGCGCCACCGCGCGCGAGCGCAACTCCTGCGCAACGCCCTGCTCGCGCTCTTCGGCGTCCTCCTGGCGGAGGCGCTCGAGCACGGCAAGGACCTTCTCGTCGAGCACGCGGCCAGCTTAGTCACCGCAGCACAGCCCGAGCCCGCCGCGGACGCCCGCGCAGCAGGGCCTCCCGCAACTCGCTGACCGTGAGCAGCCCGCCCGCGGTCACGAGCGCGACGAGCAGCCCCCAGCGCGGGGTGAAGTTGCCGATCTCGCTCCACGGCGAGTTCGGTACCGAGGTCGACCAGGCGGCGAACGCGACCACCCCCGCGACCATCTCGAACAGCGGCACCTTCTTGCGCGCACGGCGAGAGCGCGCCTTCTGGAGGTAGTGGATCTCCACCCAGAGCGGGGCGAGCCCGGCGACGACGCCGAGCAGCGCCCAGCGCACCCAGGCACTGCTTTCCGCCCCGACTGCGGCGAGCACCGCGATGAAGAGGGCAACGGGCTCGGCGGGGATGAACGCGACCAGCTGGCCGATGATCCGCTCCTGCGCGTCGGCGGCATCGGGGATGCGGCCTGGGCGTGCGAGACCCCTGGCGACGGCGTCCTCCTGGAGCGCACGGACGGACGCAAGGGAAATCAGGCTCATGTGGCCTCCTTCGGGACTGACGGCAGCGCGATCATATGCCCCCTTACTGCGCGGAGCACCTGCTGGCGAAGGGGTTCCATTCGCCGCCGCGGCCGACCTGGCGGACGCGGCCGCTACGTCTACGAAGGTGCTGCAGCGGGAGGGGGGCTCACGGGGGGAACCGGCTGTTCCCCCCGTGCGAGCGAGCGAGCGTTCAGAGCTCGACTTTGACGATCCCCTCGACGACGCGCACCGGGTAGACGTCCACCGGCTCGTACGCCGGCAGCGTCAGCGCGCGACCGGAGCGGATGTCGAAGTTCGCGCCGTGGCGCGGGCAGATCACGACCCCGGTCTCCTGGTCGAAGTCGCCCTCGCACAGCGGCCCGTCGTCGTGCGAGCAGCGGTCCTCGATTGCGTAGTACTCGCCCTCGAGGTTGTAGACACCGAGTGAGATCAGCCCGGCGTGAACGATCTTCACCTCGCCCGGCTGGAGCTCCTCCACCGGGCAAACGTCGATTTCGGGCATTAGACGCTACTTCAGCTCGAGCTCGTCGAGCTCGGCGAGGCCTTCGGGGAGCGGGGTCCCCTTGGCCTTGTGCAGCGCAAGCCGGAGCGTCGTCAGCCCGAGGATCGCGCACTTGAGGCGCACGGGCGTCAGCGGGATCCCGATCTCCTCGAGCAGGTCCTCCTTCGGCATCGCCGCCACCTCGCTCGCCTTCCGGCCCTTGACCATCTCGGTCAGCATCGAGGTCGCGGCCTGGGAGATCGCGCAGCCACGGCCCGAGAACATCACGTCGTCGATCGTGTCGCCGTCCTCGCCGAAGGCGACGTAGATCGAGACCTCGTCGCCGCAGAGCGGGTTCTGGCCCTCGGCCTCGGCATCCGCGTCCTCCATCACCCCGTGGCCGCGCGGATTCTTGTAGTGGTCGAGGATGACCTCTCTGTACAGCTGGTCGAACTCGCTGGTCATCGACCCGCTCCGGCACCGGCAAAGCCGGTACCTCCGCTCTCTTTTTTGTGAGCCTCCGTCCAGCCTACGGCTCATCCGAGAACCTCTTTCACCTTGTGCAGACCCGCTACCAGGCGGTCGATCTCGTCGGGGATCGTGTACAGGTAGAAGCTTGCGCGGTTCGTCGCCGCAACGCCGAGGCGGGACATCAGCGGCTGGCAGCAGTGGTGGCCGGCGCGGATCGCGATCCCCTCCCAGTCGAGGATCTGCGCTACGTCGTGTGGATGGATGCCGTCCACGTTGAAGGAGACGAGCCCGACGCGGCGGTCCGGCGGGGGGCCGTAGACGGTGACGAACGGAACCTCGGCGAGCTGGTCGAGCGCGTAGACGCCGAGCTCGTGCTCGTGCTCCTCGATCGCCTCCAGCCCGATCTCCTCGAGATAGTCGATCGCGATCCCGAGCCCGTAGGCCTCCGCGATCGCGGGCGTGCCGGCCTCGAACTTGTAGGGCAGCTCGTTCCAGAGCGTGTCCTCGACCTTGACCGACCGGATCATCGAGCCGCCGTAGTTGAACGGCGACATCGCTTCGAGCAGCTCCCGGCGGCCCCAGAGCACGCCGACCCCGGTCGGGCCGCACATCTTGTGCGAGGAGAAGGCGACGAAGTCGGCCCCGAGCGTCTGGACGTCCATCCGCCGGTGGGGTGCGGCCTGCGCCGCGTCCACGACCATGATCGCGCCGCGCTCGTGCGCCCAGGCGGCGAGCTTCTCGATCGGATTGATCGTCCCGAGCGAGTTCGAGACCAGGTTCGCGGCGACGACCTTCACCCGCCCCTCGCCGGCGACCTCGTCGAGCAGGTCCATCCGCAGCTCGCCCTGGTCGTCGATCGGGATCATCCGGAACTCGGCGCCGGTCCGCTTCGCGATCTGCTGCCACGGGACAAAGTTCGAGTGGTGCTCGAGCTCGGTGACGAGAACGGAGTCGCCCGGCCCGAGGTTGTCGAGCCCCCACGCGTAGGCGACGAGGTTCAGCCCCTCCGTGGCCTGCCGGACGAAGATGCACTCCCGCGTCGACTCGGCATTCAGGAACGCACGCACCTTCTCGCGCGCCCCCTCGTAGCCCTCCGTCGCCCGCTCGGACAGCGTGTAGACGCCGCGGTGCACGTTCGAGTACGAGGTCTCGTAGAACTCGCGCATCGCGTCGAGAACCTGCCGCGGCTTCTGCGAGGTGACGGCCGAGTCGAGGAACGCCAGCGGCTTCCCGTGGATCGGGTGGTCGAAGACCGGAAAGTCGGCGCGCAGCTTGTGCGCATCGAGCGTCGCAGGTGTGCGAACGGCCATAGGGCAATCGTACCGGCCGAGTTGTGGTCGAATCCCCAGCGATGGCTCACCCGGTGCTCGATTCCGTGCTGCCCGTCGTGCGTGACGCGCGCGACGTTTCGCTCGACCTCGATCGCCTCGCCGAGCACGCGGGCTGGATGGCGTACGAGGAGCTGCCGCCGCCGGCGTTCCTGCTGCCGTTCCCGCTCGAGCTCGACCGCGACGGCGTCGTCGACTTCGTCCTGACCGCGACCTCGATCAATTTCGCGTTCACGGACTTCGAGACCCGCGTGCGCTGGGAGATCGCCGACGGCGCACGGGTCTACGCCGACGCCGACGGGATGCACTTCTGCCTCCAGCGGGCGCTGGCGGAGGGCGTGCCGCTGCTGGACGCGGGCTGGCTCGCCGAGGTCACCGAAGCGCAGCTCCGGGAGGTGTTCCGCGGCGGGAACTCCGAGCTCCAGCTCCTGGACGAGCGCGCGCGGATCCTGCGCGAGGTCGGGTCGGTGCTGGCGGAGCGCTACGACGGCCGGTTCTCGAACGTCTTCGGCGGCACGTGCGCGGAGTTCCTCGAGCGGCTGACGCGCGACTTCCCCCGCTTCGACGACAAGGCCGAGTACGACGGCGAGGCGGTGCGCTTCTGGAAGCTCGCGCAGCTCTCGGTCTGGATTCTGGAGGCGACGCTCCCGGGCGGCACCGGCTTCCCGGACCTCGACCGCCTGACCGCGTTCGCCGACTACATCGTCCCGGCGGCGCTGCGGGTGCTCGGGATCACGCGCTACTCGGACGAGCTGGAGGCCGCGGTGCATGACGGCCGGCCGATCGAGGCCGGCTCACCGTGGGAGGTGGAGATCCGCGCGCACACGATCTGGGCCTGCGAGGAGCTGACCAGGCGGGTAAACGAGCTGCGCCCGCCGGAGCTACGCGTGATCGTCCCGCAGGTGGACGCACGGCTGTGGGTGCCGTTCCACCGCACGCACTACCCGCACCACCTGACGCGGACGATCTACTACTAGAGACGCCGCTCCGCTCGCTTCACGGGGGACCAGCCGGTTCCCCCGCAGTCGCTCCCTCCCTAGCCCGAGCACCCGTGTTTTGGTTGCTGCCGCGCCCGCCATGTCGGTCGCGGCGGCGAATTTCACGCCGCTCACCTCAACTCGCCCAGTGCCAGAACTGGACGGCGCCGTAGATCCCGAGCACGATCGCGGCTGCGTGGACGAGGAACCAGTAGAGCCGGTTCCCGACAGTCACGAGTCCTGCCCCCGGATCACGCGGTCCTTCGCCTGCGCGTACTCGAAGTCGCTGAGCGCGCCCGACTCGTGCATCTCGTTGAGCTCCCCCAGGCTCTGCGTCATGCTCTTCTGCGCACTCAGCCGGCTGACTCTCTTGAGCGCCATGACGGCGTTGCCGGTGGCGGTCACGTGGAGCGGCTGCGCGGCTCCCATGTCACCGAGCGCGTAGACCTTCCACAGGTGCGGGATCCCCCAGAGGAGCGGGAGCCCGCCCATCAGCCCGAAGACGACGCCGCAGACCAGTGAACCCGGCCGCAACCGTCCCTCCCTTGACGGCGTAGTCGAAGAAGTTGTAGCCGAGCGACAGGAACAGGGCCGGCCAGAGGAGCGAGGCGAAGCTCGGCACGTGGTTGCTCTGAGCATGTCTCGCCAGATGTCGAGACCGGCGAAGATCAGGCCGCCCCAGATCGCTGCGCGGCCAGCACCACCGGCCCACACCAACGTGCCCGGGGCAGCGAGGCGCGCCGACCCCTACCGCAGGAACCGCCGATCTCCATCACTTACCCCCCTTGCTTGGCAGCCATCCCGTAGGAACAGCACGGTTAATGCGCCCGCTCCGTCAGGCCCCGCCGATGGACCAGGGAGCCGTTGCCGAGCGGCGGGTCCTGCCCGGGCGAGCCTGCTCCTCGAACAACTCCTTGTCCACCCCGCGACGGCCGGCCACTGACGGAGCGACCCTACGCGGAGGGGATGCGTGCTTCCAGCGCGTCCGCGAGCGCCTCGCGGACCGGCTCGAGCTCGATGCGGTCGAGCACGTCCTGGAAGAAGCCGCGGACGATCAACCGCTCGGCCTCCGCGCGCGAGAGGCCGCGCGCCATCAGGTAGAAGAGCTGCTCGCGGTCGACCTGGCCGAGCGTGGCGCCGTGCGTGCAGCGGACGTCGTTGGCGAGGATCTCGAGGCCGGGGATCGAGTCGGCGTGCGCGTCGGGGGAGAGGAGCAGGTTGCGGTTCTCCTGGTAGGCGTTCGTCTTCTGCGCCTCGTGCTCTACGCGGATCATCCCGCGCCAGACCGTCGTCGCCGAGTCGCGGAGGGCGCCCTTGAAGGCGAAGTCGGAGGTGGTGTTCGGGGCGATGTGCTCCTGGAACGTGTCGTAGTCCAGGTGCTGCGAGCCGTCCGCGAAATACGCGCCGGTGACGCGCGAGGTCGCTCCTTGGCCGGCGAGGTCGTTCTGGATTCGCGTCTTCCCCTTCTTCGAGCCGAAGCCGCCGGCGACCCAGTCGAGCTCGGCGTCGCGCTCGACACGTGCGTGGTGGGTGGCGAAGTGCCACGTCTCGCGCGAGAAATTCTGAAGCGACACGTACTCCAGCTTCGCGCCCTGCTCGACGAAGAGCTCGACGGCCGCATTCGAGTAGCCGCGCAGGTCGGGTGTGCTGGAGGCGTACTCCTCGATCAACGAGAAGCGCGCACCCTCCTCGGCAATGACGAGCAGGCGCCAGAACAGCGCGCCGTCCTGCGTCGTGTTCGCGATCCGCACGTACAGCGGCTGCTCGAGCACGACGCCCTTCGGGACGTGGACGAGCAGGCCGTGCTGCCACTCCGCCGCGTTGTGCGCGGTGAACTTGTCGTCGGCGCCGACGAGCGTGCAGAGCCGCTTGTGCTTGGCGAGCGGCTCGAAGGTGACGCCGTCGGGAGCGCGCTCGATCTCGATCCCGTCCTCGGTGACCTGGGCGATGCCGGCCACGTCGATATCGATCATTGTCCCGGCAACTGTCCCTGGGGCGTGGCCGTTCCGGCCGAACGCGTCAGGGTCGAATCCGGCGAGATCCGTGAAACGCCACGCCTCCTGCGTCGTGTCCGGGAGGGGCAGATCGCGGTAGCGCTTTTCCGCCGCGGCCTTAGTCACGCGGGGCATACCGGCGGTGCAGCATCAGCTCGTTGCCGTCAGGGTCGCTGAAGAAGGCCATGTGGCAGACCCCGGTGTCAAACGTCTCGCCGCGGAACTCGACCCCGCGCGACTCCAGCTCGCCGCGCGCCTGCTCGACATCCGGTACGCGTAGCGCGATCGAGGAGGTGTGCGGCCCGCGGAACTCCTGGCCGATGTTCGTCGGGTCGAGCAGGTAGAGCGAGACATTTTCGCCGAGCTGGAACTCCGGCCAGGCGCCTAGGCCGATCTGCTCGAGGCCGAGCGTGTCGCGGTACCACGCCGTCGACCGCTCGAGATTCGTGACCGGCACGGAGATGAAATCCGTGCGCTCGACCTGCACGTCTAGCCGACCGACCCTTCCATCTGGAGCTGGATCAGCCGGTTCATCTCGACCGCGTACTCGAGCGGGAGCTCCTTGGTGATCGGCTCGACGAATCCGTAGACGATCATCGCCGAGGCCTCCGCCTCGGAGAGCCCGCGCGACATCAGGTAGAAGAGCTGCTCCTCGCCGATCTTCGAGACCGTCGCCTCGTGGCCGATGTCGACGTCGTTCTCGTCGATCCGGATGTACGGGTAGGTGTCGGAGCGCGACTCCTCGTCGAGGATCAGCGCGTCGCAGACGACCTTCGACTTCGGCGCCGTGCGCGCCGTTGCCGACCTCGAGCAGACCGCGATAGCCCGCGCGCCCGCCGTTCTTCGAGATCGACTTCGAGGTGATCACCGAGGTCGTGTTCGGGGCGACGTGGACGCACTTGCCGCCCGCGTCCTGGTGCTGGCCCGCGCCCGCGAACGCGATCGAGAGCACCTCGCCGTGGGCGCGCTCGCCCATCAGCCAGATCGCCGGGTACTTCATCGTCAGCTTCGAGCCGAGGTTGCCGTCGACCCACTCCATCGTCGCGTCCTCGTAGGCGACCGCGCGCTTCGTGACGAGGTTGTAGACGTTCGTCGACCAGTTCTGGATCGTCGTGTAGCGGCAGCGGCCGCGCGGCTTGACGATGATCTCGACGACCGCGGAGTGCAGCGAGTCGGACGAGTAGATCGGCGCGGTGCAGCCCTCGACGTAGTGCACGTATGCGTCCTCGTCGACGATGATCAGCGTGCGCTCGAACTGGCCCATGTTCTCGGCGTTGATCCGGAAGTAGGCCTGGAGCGGCATCTCGATCGACACCCCCGGCGGCACGTAGATGAACGACCCGCCCGACCAGACCGCCGAGTTCAGCGCCGCGAACTTGTTGTCGTTCTGCGGGATGATCGTCCCGAAGTACTGCTTGACGATGCTCCTCGTGCTCGCGCAGGCCCGAGTCCATGTCGAGGAAGATCACGCCCTTCTTCTCGAGATCCTCCTGGAGCTTGTGGTAGACGACCTCGGACTCGTACTGGGCGCCGACGCCGGCGAGGAACTTCCGCTCCGCCTCCGGGATGCCCAGCCGGTCCCACGTGTTCTTGATGTCCGGCGGCAGGTCTTCCCACGAGGTCGCCTGCTTCTCGGTCGGGCGGATGTAATAGAAGATGTTGTCGAAGTCGATCCCGCTCATGTCGCCGCCCCACGTCGGCAACGGGCGCGCCATGAAGTAGTCGAGCGACTTCAGCCGGAACTTCCGCATCCAATCCGGCTCGTTCTTGTGCTCCGAGATCGCCTCGACGATCTCGCGCGAGAGCCCGCGGCCGGACTTGAAGAAGTAGTCCTCGGTCTCGTGGAAGCCGTACTTGTAGTCGGCGCCGATCTCGGCGACGACCTGGGTCTCGGTCTTTTCGGTGCTGCTCATGCGACCGCCTCTGCGAGATCGGGGATAAATGCCTTGTAGCCGTCCGCCTCGAGCGTGTCCGCCAGCTCGGGCCCGCCCTCCGCGACGATCTTGCCGTCGTAGAAGACGTGGACGAAGTTCGGCTTGATGTACTGGAGCACACGCGGGAAGTGGGTGATCACGAGCGCACCCATCTCCGGCCCGACGAGCGTGTTGACCGCGTTGCCGACGACCTTGAGCGCGTCGATGTCGAGGCCGGTGTCGGTTTCGTCGAGCACTGCCATTCGCGGCTTCAGCATCGCGAGCTGCAGCATCTCCATCTTCTTGCGCTCGCCGCCCGAGAACCCGTCGTTGATGTAGCGCGAGGCAAGCTCGCGGGTGACGTTCAGCTCCTCCATCTTCCCGAGCAGCTCCTTCCGGAACTCCGGAATCGGAATCGGGTCGTCCTTGCCGGCGCGCGCCTTGCGAACGGAGTTGATCGCGGAGCGCAGGAAGTTCGTGACCGTCACGCCCGGCACCGCGTGCGGGTACTGGAACGCGAGGAACAGGCCGCGCTGGGCGCGCTCGTCCGCGCCGAGCTCGACGAGGTTCTCGCCGTCGAACAGCACCTCGCCCTCGGTGATCTCGTACGCGGGGTGCCCCATCAGCGCGTAGGCGAGAGTCGACTTGCCGGAGCCGTTCGGGCCCATCACGGCGTGCACCTCGCCGGTGTCGATCGCGAGGTCGACGCCCTTGACGATCTCGGTGCCGTCCTCGAGCGCGACGTGCAGATTCTTGATCTCCAGCAATGCCATGGTGCGATCCAGTCTAGCCAAGCCATTTCAACAAGCGAGCGGAGGCCCGAGGCGAGCCCTTCCGGGCCTGCTTCGAGAAGCGACCGCGCGCCCGGTCCGCTCTCCCGCCTCGAGCGGACGGAAACGCGCTAAGGTTGTCGGGCTATGCCTGGATGGATTGGTCCCTGGGAAATCGCAATCCTGCTCGTGATCGTCCTGCTGGTCTTCGGCCCGAAGCGGCTGCCGGAGATGGGCAAGTCGCTCGGGAAGGGTATGCGCGAGTTCAAAGATTCGATTACAGGCAAGGACGACGACCCGAAGCCGCCGGAGCTGCCCGTTCAGACCTCCGCGCAGGCCGAGGAAACCGTCTCGGCCTCGACGAAGACCGACTCGTAGCGCGATGAAACCCCTTCCGCGGCGCCTGCGCCACGGCGAGGAGGCGACGCTCGTCGAGCACCTCGGTGAGCTGCGTACGCGCCTCGTCGTCTGTGTGATCGCGCTCCTCGTCGGGTTCTCGGTCGCGTTCGCGTTCCACGTCACGATCATCCACTGGCTGAACGGTCCGCTCCCGGACAAGCTCAAGCCGACGACCCTCGGCGTCGCGGAGCCCTTCCTGACGTCGATGGTGATCAGCCTCTGGGTCGGGCTCGCGATCGCGTTCCCGGTCGTCCTCTGGCAGCTGTGGGCGTTTTTCGCGCCCGCCTTCCAGGAGCACACACAGAGGCAGCTGATCGGCTTTGTCGTCTTCGCGAGCGTGCTGCTGGGCGGCGGGATCGTGTTCGGCTACTTCGTCGCGCTCCCCGCCGCCGTTCACTTCCTGACGAACTACGACAGCGAGCTCTACAACACGCAGATCCGCGCGAAGGACTACTACTCCTTCGTCCTGCTCGTGCTCGCGGCAGTGGGCGTCGTGTTCGAGCTGCCGATCTTCGTGCTCGGCGCTCGTCCGGATCGGCATCCTCACCACCGCCAAGCTGCGCCGTAACCGGCGGATCGGCTACGTGGTCGTCGCTGCCGTCGCGGTCGCGCTGCCGGGCGTCGACCCGGTGACTACGCTGATGGAGATGGCGCCCGCTGATGATCCTCTTCGAATGCTCGATCTGGTTGTCGGTGCTCTTCGAGAAGCGCTGGCGCGCACGCGCCGATGCGCGGGAGGCTGCGTTCCAGGGCGGAGACTTCTAGCCCTGCAGGTCCTCGTCACAGGTGGGTGCGGGTTCATCGGGACGAACCTCGTCCTCGACCGGCTGCGCCGTGGCGACTCGGTGCGCGTGCTGGACAACTGCTCGCGCGCGGGGACGGAACGCAATCGGGCGCACCTCGAGTCGCTCGGGGAGGCATCGCTCGAGCTCGTCGACGGGGACGTCCGCAACGCCTCGCTCGTCGCGGAGGCAGCAGCCGACGCGGACGCGATCTTCCACCTGGCCGCGCAGGTCGCCGTCACCGACTCGGTGCGCGACCCGCGGAACGACTTCGAGGTCAACGCGCTCGGGACGCTGAACGTGCTCGAGGGCGCACGGCTCTCCGGCCGGCAGCCGCTCGTCGTCTACACGTCGACGAACAAGGTGTACGGGGGGCTCGAGGACCTCGAGGTCGTCGGCACGGAGACGCGCTACGAGCTGCCGGCGCTGGCGGGCGGCGTGCCGGAGACGCGGCCGGTCGACTTCCACTCGCCCTACGGCTGCTCGAAGGGCGCGGCCGACCTGTACGCGATCGACTACGCGCGGATCTACGGGATCCCGACCGTCGTCTTCCGCCAGTCGTGCATCTACGGGCCGTGGCAGTACGGCAACGAGGATCAGGGTTGGATGGCGCACTTCCTGATCCGCGCGCTGCGCGGCGAGCAGATCACGCTGTACGGCGACGGCCGCCAGGTTCGGGACGTCCTCTTCGTCGACGACCTGCTCGAGCTCTATGACACGACGGTCGAGCGGCGCGGAGATGTCGGCGGCCGTGTCTACAACGTCGGCGGCGGGCCGGCCCTGACCGTGTCCCTGCTCGAGTTCCTCGACCACCTGCGCGAGGCCGAGGGCCTCGAGCTGAACGTCGGCTTCGGCGAGTGGCGGCCGGGCGACCAGCGGGTCTACGTCAGCGACGTCAGCCGGGTGAGAGCGAGAGCTCGGCTGGGTGCCGTCGACGAGCGTCGCGGACGGCACAGGCCGCCTCCGCGAGTGGCTCGAGACGACACCCGGCTGATGCGCGTCGTCCTCGCGGATCCCGCCGGGTTCACCCCGTCCTACGACCATGAGCTGGCGGTCGCGCTCGCGCGTGCGGGGGCCGAGGTCGAGCTCGTGACGTCGCCGTTCCGCTTCGGCGTCTCGTCATACGCAGGGGACGGCTATCGGCGGAACGAGCTCTTCTACGGGGTGTCGTCGCGCGTGTTCCGCCGGTCGCGGCTGCGCGTGCCGGTGAAGGTGCTGGAGCATCCCGTCGGCACGGCGCGCCTGCTCACACGGCCGCGCGACGTGCTGCACGTCCAGTGGTTCGCCGCCGCGCCGCTCGACCGCTGGCTCTTCCGCGCGCGCGGCCCGCTCGTCTTCACCGCGCACGACCTGCTGCCGCGCCGCACCGTGTCCCGCGAGCAGCTCTGGCGAGAGCTCTTTGCGCGGTTCGACCGCATCGTCGTGCACAGCGCGCGCGGCCTCGAGACGCTGGCGGAGTTCGGCGTGCCTCGCGACCGTCTGCGCAAGATTCCGATGCCGGTCTTTCCGAGCGAGCCCCGCTACGAGGACGACGGGCACACGCTGTCGTGCATCGGCATGATCCGTCCGTACAAGGGGCTCGGCGACGCGATCGAGGCCGCGAAGCGCGTGGACGGGGCGCGGCTGATCGTCGCCGGCGAGGCGCTGGAACCGGTCGAGCCCTACCGGGCGGCCGCGGGCCAGCTGCCGGTCGACTGGCGAGCCACGTACCAGTCCGAGCCGGAGATCACGGAGCTGCTCGCACGCACGACGGTCACTCTCTTCCCGTACAAGCCGGAGATCGACATGTCCGCGGTGCTGATGCGCTCCCTCGGCGCCGGCGTGCCGGCGATCGTCTACGACATCGGCGGCCTCGCCGAGCCGGTGCGCGAGTTCGGCGCCGGCCGCGTCGTGGCCGGGAACGACGTGGAGGGCCTCATCGCCGCGATCGAAGAGCTGCTCGGCGACCCGGCCGCACTCGAAGAAGCTCGCGCCGGCGCACGCCGTGCCCGCGAGGCGCTGACGTGGGACGCGTCGGCCGCGGCCCACCTGGACCTGTACCGCGAGTTGCTCCGGCGTGACGCCCTATCCAAAGATCGAGCTGCACGTCCATCTGGAGGCGACGATCCAGCCGGAGACCCTGCTCGCGATCGCGAAGCGGAACGGAGAACCGTTGCCGGCGGACACGGTCGAGGGGTTGCGCGAGCTCTTCCGGTTTCGGGACTTCGACCACTTCATCGAGGTCTGGATCCTGACGACGAACTGCCTGCGGACCGAGGAGGACTTCCGGCAGGTGGTCGTCGACTACGCCGCGGAGGCGAAGCGGCACGGGGCCGTCTATCTCGAGGCGATCTTCTCGCCGATCGAGCGGACGTGGCGCGGCGTGTCCTGGGACGAGATCTTCACCGGCTACTGCGACGGGGCACAGGAGGCGCGCGAGCTGCACGGGGTCGAGGTGAAGCTCACACCGGACATCACGCGTAGCGCGCCGCTCGAGGACGCACACGAGCTCGTCCGCCACGCGGCCCGCTACCGCGACCGGGGGATCGTCGCGGTCGGGCTCGGTGGAGAGGAGGCCTATTACCCGAACCCGCCGTTCGCGCCGGCCTTCCGAGAGGCCAGAGCGGCAGGCCTTGGCTCCGTCCCCCACGCCGGCGAGGTGGTCGGGCCCGAGTCGGTCAGGACCGCCCTCGACCACCTGGAGCCCGACCGGCTGCGGCACGGGTTCCGCGCAATCGAGGACCCGGCGCTCGTCGAAGAGCTGGCCGAACGCGGAATCGTCCTCGACATCACGCCGATCTCGAACGTACGGACCGGCGCGGTTTCCAGCCTCGAGGAGCACCCGCTCCCGGAGCTCGTCGCCGCCGGCGTGCGCTGCTCCGTCTCCACCGACGACCCGGTGATGTTCGACACCGACCTCACGCGTGAATACGAGGCGGTGGTCGCACTCGGGCTCGACCCGCAGGACCTCTACGAGGCCGCCCTTTCCGGCGCCCTCTGCGACGACGAGACGAGAGCCCGCCTCCGCGCAATTCCCTGGAGCGGCGGCTAGGCTACTCAGCAATGGCACGCGCAGCGGCGAAGCGCCGGCAACCGACGCACCACCATCGCGACGACCGCCGTCACAAGGACAGCGGCGGCCAGCGCTTCGAGGACACCCTCTTCTTCAGCAAGCTGCGCAAGCGCGCCAAGTGGGTGTTCATCTTCCTCGCCGTCGTGTTCGGCCTCAGCTTCGCGCTCTTCGGCGTCGGCTCCAGCGTCGACGGGGGCGGCGGCCTCCAGGACATCTTCAACGGGATCCGCGGCGGCGGCTCCGGCACGCCGTCGGTGAGCAAGGCCCAGAAGGCGACCCAGAAGAACCCGAAGGACGCGGTCGCCTGGAAGACGCTCGCGACGGCCTACGACTCGAACGGCGACATCCCCTCCGCGATCTCGGCCTGGACGACCTACACGACGCTACGGCCGAAGGACGCCGACGGCCTCCAGTCGCTGGCGACCGATTACGAGCAGCAGTTCTCGACGCAGACGCAGGCGGCGGCGGCCGCACAGGCCGACGCCCAGAACACCCAGGCGACACAGTTCGGGCCGCCCCCGACCTCACCGCTCGGCCGGGCGCTGAACTCGGTCTCCGATCCGATCACGCAGGCCGCAAGCCTCGGCGCCAACCAGCGCTTCAACACGGCGCTCCAGACCCGGCAGGCGACCGCGCAGCAGCTCGAGGGCGTCTACAAGAAGATCGCGGTGCTGCGCAAGCCCGCCGAGCCGTCCGACCAGCTGCTGCTCGCGCAGGCGGCCCAGAACGCCGGCGACACCGCAGCGGCGATCGCCGCGTACAAGGCCTTCGTCAAGCTCGCGCCCGACGATCCGAACGCGGCCTACGCGCGCCAGCAGATCAAGGCGCTCGGCTCGCCCTCCCAGGGTTAGACTCTCGCGGCGCGGAGATACCGCGCAGATACGCGAAAGCTCGGGGGGACGAGATTGAACTTCGACATCAACACTGAACAGCTCGAGGGCGACCGGTACGTCATCTCGCTGGCCGGCGAGGTCGACCTGTACACGGCGCCCGAGTTCAAGGCACAGCTTCTCGACGTGATCGGGAAGGGCGCGAAGCAGGTGGTCGTCGACTTCACGGACACCACGTTCATCGACTCGACGACGCTCGGCGTCCTGGTCGGGGGGGTCAAGCGGCTGCGGACGAACGACGGCGAGCTGTCGCTCGTGTGCAGCGACCGCAACATCACGAAGATCTTCGAGATCACCGGTCTCGACCGCGTCTTCACCATCTACCCGACTCGCGCAGAGGCGCTCGAGCAGATCGGCGCTTCCGGCTCTCCGGCTTAGTGCGGACGCTCGCGGCTGCATCTGGTCTTGCAGCCGCGGCGCTGCTCGCGGCGGGCTGCGGCACGGGCGGAATCTCCAAGGGCAAGGCCGACACCGCCCACGGCAAGCAGCTGTTCCAGGAGAAGTGCGGCAGCTGCCACACGCTCGCCGACGCGGGCACGCAGGGGAAGATCGGCCCCAACCTCGACGACGCCTTCGCCGGCCCACGCCGGGAGGGCTTCAAGGAGTCGACCATCCGCAACGTCGTCCATGGGCAGATCAAGTACGCGATCGAGCATCCGGCCGGCTTCGTCAAGGGCCCGCACGGCGGGGAGCTGCCCGCGCCGGGAATGCCGCGGAACCTCGTCACGGGCGACGATGCCCAGGACGTCGCGGCCTACGTCGCCTCGGTCGCCGGCGTCTCGGCGGCGGGCGGCGCGACGACGACCACCGCGACGACGAACTCGACGCCGACGCCCACGCCTGCCGCCGCCGACCACGACGCAGACCGAGACCGCGACGACGACCACGAGCGGCGGCGGCTCGGACCTCGTCGCGCAGGGGAAAGACGTCTTCGCCAAGTCCGGCTGCGCGAGCTGCCACACGCTGAAGGACGCGGGCGCGACCGGCACGGTCGGCCCGAACCTCGACGAGAGCGAAGCCGTCGAAGGACCTCGTCGTCGAGCGCGTCACGAACGGCAAGGCGCCGATGCCCTCGTTCAAGGGCCAGCTCAGCGACCAGGAGATCCAGGCGGTCGCCGAGTACGTCTCCACGGTCGCCGGCAAGTAGCGCAGTCGGACACCGCCGGGGAGCGGCCTCCGTCTACCCTGAAGGCGTGGGCCTGAGAACCCGCCGCTTCACGAACGAACGCCTCGTGGTGCTCGTCGGCCTGGGCGGCGCGTCCGCCCTCTGCCTCGGCCTCGAGCTCGTCCGCGAGGACCGTTACGCGCTCGACTTCCGCTTTCTCGTCTGGAACCTGATCCTCGCCTGGATTCCGCTGATCCTCGCCCTCGTCGTCTACGACGCCTACCGCCGCGGCCGCGGCCTCCTCTGGCTCTCGCCCGTGCTCGGCCTGTGGCTGCTCTTCCTGCCCAACGCTCCATACATCGTCACCGACTTCGTCCACCTCTCCGCGAGCTCACGCGCGCCGTTGTGGTTCGACGGCATCGAGGTCTCGGCGTTCGCCTGGACGGGGATTCTGCTCGGCTTCGTCTCGCTGTACCTCGTCCACGCGGTGCTGCGGCACCGGTTCGGGGCCCGCTCGGCTGGGGCGCCGTCCTCTTCGTGCTCGCGCTCTCGGGCGTCGGCGTCTACCTCGGGCGCGTGAAGCGGTGGAACAGCTGGGACCTGCTGACACAGCCGGGTCAGAGGCTCGCGGAGCTCCACGCGCACGTCGCGGATCCCGCCGGCCTGGCGAAGGCGATCACCGTCAGCGCCGGGGTCACCGTCCTTCTTGCCGCCTCCTACCTGGTCTTCTACCTGCTGATGGGCGCGAGAATCCAGCCGGACCTGGACTGAGGCCTCCCAGTCGGCCTATGCTTGCGCATGGGACGCGGGGTCACTGTTTTCGCGGCCGCGCTCGGGCTTGCGCTGGCCGGTGCGAGTTCCTCCCACGAGGCACAGGGGCCCGCCCGCGCGAGCCTCGCCCGCGACGGAACGGTTCGGATCAACGGCGTCCCGCAGTTCCTGATCGGCGTCGGCTGGCCGACCCCCGCGCAGGTGCCGCGGGCCCTGACGCTCGGGATCGGGATCCTGCAGGGGAACGGCCCCGGCGCGACGCAGCTCGCGATCTCCCAGGCGGTCGGGTCGAAGGGCTGGATCGTCCCCGCAGTACTCGCTGAAGCAGCTGCCACGCGCACTACCGGAACGCGATCGGCTACTCGCTCCCTGACGAGCCCGACGGGAACGGGCTACTGCCCGCGACCGCCGACCCTGACTCGGGCCAGCGCGTCCCCTACACCGAACGCGCGAGCAAGACGGGCGTTCTGATCATGCAGACGCTGACCGCCCACTTCATGAGCTCGATGCCGAAGTGGAACGGCATCGGCGACGCCGAGTACCGGGCCTACATGGCCAATGCCGACCTCGTGCTGACGGCGATCTATCCGTTCGCGCACGGCTGTGTCGATCCCTCGCTCTCGATGTCGATGGTCTACGACTCGATGGTCGAGCTGAAGAAGCTCGCGCCCGCGAAGGCCGCCGGCGAGTGGATCGAGACCGGGCCGATCGAGGGCTACTGCGGCGCCGATCCCGTCAGCTCGCCGGCGGCACGCGCGGAGGCCTGGGCGGCCGTCGCAGGCGGCGCTCAGGCGCTCTTCTGGTTCACCCACACCTTCACGAAGGGCTGGTGGGACGACTTCGACGTCTCCTGGGAGATGGGCGAATCGATCGCGACGACGAACGCGGAGCTCCAGCGCTTCTCGAAGATCATCCTCGGCAGCCGCGATGCCGGCGTGGTCTCGACGCCGGACGACCCGATCAAGGTCGGCCTGCGGACAGTCGGCGGCCGCCGCTACCTGATCGCCGTCAACCTCTCGCCGAGCCGGTCGACCTCGGCCAGGATCTCGCCGCCGCGGCGTGGTGGCCGAAGCTCCCCGGCCTCACGTACGAGAGCGTCGACGAGCTGACGACCGGCTGGAGCGGGACTGCCTGGGCCGGTCGTTTCACGGACACGATCCCCGGCTACGGCGTCCGCATCTACGGCTGGCTGCCGCAGAAGCTCGTACCGGGCCGGGGGCTCCAGGAGGGCTAGGCCGCGACCGGCTCGGCCGCGCGGGGCAGCTCGAAGCTGAAGCTCGAGCCGCGGCCGGGCTCCGATGAGACCCAGATCCGGCCCTCCATCCGCGTGACCAGCTCGCGGCAGATGTACAGCCCGAGCCCGCTGCCACCGACGCCGCGACTCATCGCTGCATCGAGCCGGTAGAACTTCTCGAAGATCCGCTCCTGCTCGGCGGGCGGGATACCCAGGCCCTCGTCGCGGACCGTGAAACGCAGCCGGTCCTCCTCCGGCGCGACGATCACGTCGATCTTGCCGCCCTCCGGCGAGTACTTGATCGCGTTGTCGAGCAGGTTGCCGAGCACGTGCCGTGCCCGCTCCATGTCGCCGAGGGCGACCGCATGGTCTTCCGGCGTCGGCGCGGCCAGCGACACGGTCACGCCGGCCGGAATCCGCGGCCGCGTGCTCGAGATCACCTTGCGGGCGAGGCTCCCAGCGTCGAAGCCCTCCCGGTCGAGCCGCAGCCCGCCGGAGTCGAGCTGGGCGGCGAGCAGGATCTGCTCGACGAGCTCCGCGAGCCGCTCGGACTGCTCGACGACGATCGCGATCAGCCGTTCGTGGACGACGGGGCCGAGCTCGCCGCCGCGGCTCGCCAGCGTGACCGCCGCGCCGTGGATCGACGCGAGCGGTGTGCGCAGCTCGTGGGAGACGGTGGCGACGAAGTCCGAGCGCATCTGCTCGAGCTTGTGCTCCTCGGTCAGGTCGCGGAACGCGTAGACCACCCCGTCCGTGAGTTGGGCGCCGGAGACCGAGAGCCAGAGCACCGTGCCGGCGATCTCGAGCGGAAGAGTGATCGGCCGTCCCCGCGTCGTCCACCGACACGCGTTCTCTGATCTGCTCCCAGCCCGGCACCACCTCGGCCGCGGGCCGTCCTTGCACGGCGTCGGCGGCCAGACCCGTGATCGCCGCGGCCGACCCGTTCCAGAGCCGGACGGTCCCGCGGTCGTCGACGAGGAACACGCCCTCGCTGAGATGCGAGAGCACACGCGCCGCCTGGTCGCGCTGGCGACGCAGCAGCCGCCCGTGCGGCGATGACGGGCGCCAGGAAGTAGACGAGCAGGAACAGGCAGACGAGCGCGACGAGGCCGCCGATCAGGACGCGATCGCGCAGATCCGAGCCCGCGCCTCCGACCCGCGCCGAGGGCGACGAGCGCGAGCAGCGCGATCGGGCGATCCGCGTCGCGGAGACGCGTCGAGGCAACGTGGTACCTCGTCCCGCCGAGCGTCAGTGTCTGCGGACGGTCGCGCCGAAAGACGAGGCGCTCGCCGGCAGGCAGCGCAGCGACCGCGGCAAGGCGTGCGAGCAGCGCGCGATCGAGCGGGACGACTCCGAGAACACGGCCGACGCGGCGCCCGCCGACGACGACTTCGACAGACCTGCGCGCCGCCGGCCGAGCGACCGTGCCGAGCGGTCGTCCACTGCGGGGGGCGAAGGCGATTCCGGGCAGGCCGGCCGCGATCCTGCCGAGCTGCGTGCGGTCGTTTCGGAGCAGTGCGAGTTGGACGTCCCGGCGCGCCGCGACCGAGGTCGCACGGGCGCCGGACGATGCGAGCACGTCCTCGTAGGACTGAACGGCGGCCCGTAGCTCGCCGGCGAGCTGGGACTCCGCGTGCTGCTCGCCGCTCCGTCCGGCGAAGCCCGCGAAGGCCCAGATGCCTCCGACGAGCGGCAGGGCGAGGAAAAACATCGCAAAGAGCAGACGAAAACGTCCCCCAAAAGGGGTAGGAGGGTTCAGGAATCTCCCCGTTTTGCCGATCACCGTCGCATCTAATTGTCGGCGGGAAGAGCGAGGGACATGAGGACCAATTTCAGCTGGCTCCTCGGATGGCGACGGTGGCCTTTGCAGCCGTCGGCTCGGTCGTGGCAACGGTGTGGCTGCTCGGCCTCGGCCCCATCGGCACGGAGTCGAGCGTCCTCCAGGCCGGGCCGGACTCGCGGCCGGCCGTCTTCCGCGCCGAGGCCCTCCCTCGCCCGCACCGAACCGTCACCAGGCGCAAGCCGCCGGTCGCCCAGCGGCCGCGCGCCGCGTGCTCCGGTCAGGGTCCAGCTGCCCTATGTCCAGAGCGCGACCGAACCCAGAGCGCGACCGAACCCGTGCACGCAAGTCCGTCAACACAGACGCCCCAGGTCGCGATCTGGCCCCAGGTCGTGGCGAGTGCACCGGTGCCTGGCGCCCGCGCCTGTGCGCCCGCCCGCCCCGGCTCTCCCCACCCCGGTCGCACCCCCGGTGCCCGCAGCCCCGGCCGTCCCGACCCCCCCGGCGACCCCGGCGCCGCAGCCGACCACACCCGACCCGGCCCCTGCCACACCCCCGGCGCCGAGGCGGAACTGGCCGCCGTGGCGACCGTCCAGACGGGCAAGAAGACCACCGGCAGGGACGGCAAGAAGGCCGTGCCGACCAAGAATCCGGGGTCGCAGCCCTCGCCGACGCCCGGGCCGGTCCGCCCGACCCTCCACGACGGCGACCACGGTGACGGCGGCAGCTCGAAGCCGAAGCTCGACTCATCGGAGCAGCAGGCGAAGGGCGATCGGCACGACAAGCACAAGCGGCGACTGATGAACGCTCAAGTCCTGGGCGCAAACCGCCGATCACCTTTGTAGTTGTCGGCGGGAGTGAGGGACATGAAGATCAGTTTCAAGCGGGCCCCGAAATTGGTGGCAATCACGATCACAGCGGTCGCGTCGCTGGTCGTCCCGCTGTGGCTGCTCGGCGTTCGTCCGCCGAGCCCCGGCCCCGGTAGTGCCCAGGCGGCACCCGACTCGACCCTCACGGTCGTGCACGCTCCTGCACCGCCGCCGGAGCGGCGGCCTACGGTCCAGCACCCCGGGACGTTCGTCCCGAGCGCGGAGCGCGTTGCGTTCGTCGCGGCCGTACACACGCGCCCGCAGGCGCGCCCCCACCGCCGGCCGACCCCGGCACACGTCGCACCCGTCGTCGTCCACCACGTCGTGCACACGACCCCTCACGCGCCCGTCGTCACGACGGTGCGGAAGCCGAGGCCCTCGACCCCGCCGCCACAGACGCCCACCACCACGACGACCCCCACGACGGGACCCGACACGACAACCACCACGACCACGACCGCGACCGTGGCCGTCAAGAAGGCGAACGGCAAGGACGACAAGACCCCGCCGACGACGCCGGCGCCGCCCACGCCGACGCCGACGCCCACGCCGACGCCCACGCCGACGCCGACGCCCACGCCGACGCCCACGCCGCCCACGCCGACGCCCCCGCCGAGCGGCGGCGGCAACTCAGGCGGTAACGGCCCGGGGAACGGTCACGGCAACGGTCAGGGCAACGGGAACGGGGGCGGCGGCGGGAACGGGAACGGCCCCCACCAGCCGAACAATCCCGGCACGCCCACCGGGAACGGGAACGGCGGCGGCAACGGCGGCGGGAACGGGAACGGCGGCGGCAACGGCGGCGGGAACGGGAACGGCGGCGGCAACGGCGGCGGCAACGGCGGCGGGAACGGGAACGGCGGCGGCAACCCGGGCAACGGGCACGGGAACGGCCACGGGCACGGCCTCTAGGGGATTGCGGGCCTAGACGCCGGCCGCTTCGGCGTCGAGATCGACGACGACGTGCGTGATCGGCACCGCGAAGCGCTCGCGCGCAGAGGTGACGACTCCGCGCTCGAGCCAGTTCGACCTGCCCTCGGGGTGGGTCGAGATCACGATCTCGTCCGCCCCGAACGTTCGCAGCGCGTCCTCGATCGCCTGGAGCGGATCCGCGTCCCCGACCTCGCCGCGTGCGCTGATCCCGAGCCGCTCGAGCTCCGCAACGCTCAGGCGTAGCCGGTCCTCGGCGGCGGCGCGGGCCTGATCCTCGTCCGACGTCCAGTGCTTGAGCGGTGAATTGAGCGCCGGGCTGACGACGAGCACATTTGCACGGCCACCCTCAGCGGCCGACTCGACCGCCTCGCGGAGAGCCCGCCCGATGACGGTCTCGTTCGCGACGACGAGGACACGACGCTCGTCCTCGGCTCCGCGATGAGCCGGCGCAGTCGCGGGAGGCTGCTCGCGCACTTCGCGGCGGAAGAACCAGATCAGGACGAGCACGGAGAGGGCCACGAAGACGCCAATGCCCCACCAGCGCCCTCCCAAAGCGGTCGCGAGGACGATCGCAGCGAAGTAGCCCACCGTCCCGATCACGAAGCGGTAGGCCTCGGCCTCGCTGCGGAACGGTTTCTTCATGTCAGATCAGGTAGACGGTCGTGTAGACGACGATCCACATCACGTCGACGAAGTGCCAGTAGATCCCGCCGATCTCGACGCCGTGATGGTCCTCGGGCGTGAAGTGGCCGCGGAACGACCGGATCGTCATGAAGAGCAGGATCGACAGACCGACGAAGACGTGCGCTCCGTGGAGGCCGGTCAGGCAGAAGAAGATCGTCGTGAACGCGTTGTCGCCGGGCTGGAAGCCGATCCGCGCGTACTCGGTCACCTGCGTCGCGAGGAACGTGAAGCCCATCAGGAACGTGAGCACGAGGCCCGCCTTCAGTCCCGCGCGGTTGCCGCGCTTGATCGAAGTCAGCGCCCAGTGCATCGTGAAGCTCGACGTGACCAGGATCGCGGTGTTGATCCCCGCGACGTAGACCGGCAGATGGAAGCCCAACGGCGGCCAGTGCCGCGGGTTGTTGACGACCCGGACGAAGAAGTAGGCCGTGAAGAACGAGCCGAAGAGCATGATCTCCGACGCGATGAACATGAACATCCCGAGCACGCGCGCGTCGACGCGCGAGCTGGCGTTCGCGGCGGGCGGCCCGTGGTGGTGCTCGTGCGCCTCGGCGTGCGCGCTCATTCCCGCTCCAGCGCCGGCATAGCCGGCACCTCCGCTCTCTGGTCGCCTCCGTCGAGCCTACGGCTCATACCGGCACGGGCTCGGGCTCGGAGACGACGTGCTCGACCGGCAGCTTCGTCGCCTCGCGGATCCGCTCGACGACGTCCTTCCGCAGCCAGCCCGACTTCTGGCCCGGGAACGTCGAGATGATGATCTCGTCCACCCGCTCGTCGTGGACGGCGTGCAGCGCCGCCGTGTACGGGTCCGGGTGCGCGACCAGGCCGTGCGCGTCGATACCCGCTCCGCGCAGCGCAGCGACGACGCGGCTGAGCCTCCGCTCGGCCTCGGGTGCGCCCGCCATCTGGAGATCGCTCTGCGGGGCGATGATCAGGAACGACGCGGGCGAGCGCGCGGCGCGGGCCTTGATCGCCTCGAGCAGCGGCCTGTCACCCGCCGTCTCGTTCGCGATCACGAGCACGTTCGCCTCCCCGCCCTCCTGGGCCAGGTCGACGACGACGTGCTCGACCGGCACGGAGCCCGCAACCTTGCGGATCCGGCCGATCACGTCCCGCTTCATCCAGCCCGAACGCGACTCCGGGTGCGTCGAGACGACGATGTCGGTGATCGGCGGCTCGAGCTGCGCGAGCGCGTCGCGCACCGCGTCGACCGGGTCGGTCTCGACGACGAAGCCGTCCGCCGGGATCCCCACCTCCCGCAGGTGTTCGAGGGTCTTGTCGAGCCGCCGCCGCGCTGCCGTCCGCCGCGTGTCGAAGTAGACGACGTAGCCCTCGCGCGGAGTGTTCACCGGCGCAACGACCGTGACCCGGAGGTCGTCGGTCTTCCGCCGCTCGAGCGCCTGCGCGAGCGCCTTGCCCGCGACCGTCTCGTTCGCGACGACGAGGACGTGGGTCAATGGTGTACCTCTTCGATCAACCCGACGCGGTCACCGTTGAACACGGCATGACGCGCCCCCGGCACCCCGTACTCGTACGGGGTGCCGACGACCTGCGGCAGCTCGTCGAAGTTGAAGTAGGGCGGCGGCGAGGAGACCTGCCACTCGAGCGTCATCGACCGCCACGGGTTCGCCTCGGCGCGCGGGCCATGCACCCAGCTCGTGATCATGTTGTAGAGGAAGATGATGATCGAGGCGCCGAGGAAGAACGAGGCGAGCGAGATGATCATGTTCAGGTCGCCGAAGCGGGGCGCGTAGTCGGAGACGCGGCGTGGCATGCCTTGCAGCCCGAGCCAGTGCATCGGGAAGAAGGTGACGTTGAACCCGACGAACGTCATCCAGAAGTGGAGCTTCCCGAGCTTCTCGTTGTACATCCGGCCGGTCATCTTCGGGAACCAGTAGTAGATCCCGGCGAAGATCGTGAACAACGACCCGCCGAAGAGCACGTAGTGGATGTGCGCGACGATGAAATACGTGTCCGATGCGTGGATATCGATCGGGACGGCAGCGAGGTAGATCCCGGAGAGGCCGCCGATCACGAACATGGAGACGAAGCCGAGCGCGAAGAGCATCGGCGTCGTGAAGCGGATTCGCCCTTCCCAGATCGTGGCTAACCACGAAAAGACCTTGATCCCGGTCGGGACGGCGATGATCAGCGAGGTGACCATCATCGGGATGCGCAGCCACGGCGCAACGCCGGCGACGAACATGTGGTGCGCCCACACGGAGAAGCCGAGCACGAGGATCGCCATCAGCGACAGCGCCATCAGGCGGTAGCCGAAGATCGGCTTCCTCGCCATCACGGAGATGACCTCCGACGCTATCCCGAAGCCGGGCAACATCATGATGTAGACCGCCGGGTGCGAGTAGAACCAGAAGATGTGCTGGTAGCCGAGCGCGTATCCCCCTCCTTGCGGGATGAAGAAGTGGGTGTGCATCACGCGGTCGAACATGACGAAGAACTGCGAGCCGGCGATGAACGGCGTCGCGATCACGACGAGCAGCGAGGTGGTGAAGTTCGCCCAGACGAGCAGCGGCATGCGCCAGAACGTCATCCCCGGCGCGCGCATGGTGATGATCGTGACCAGGAAGTTGAGCGCGGTCATGATCGACGACGCCCCCGCCCACTGGACGCCCATGTTGAAGAACACCTGCCCCAGGGGCTGATCGCTGGCTAACGGCGCGTAGCTCGTCCACCCGGTCGCGAACGCACCGCCCGGAACGATGAACGAGAGCAGCATCATGAAGCCGGCGATCGGCAGCAGCCAGTACGAGAGCGCGTTCAGGCGCGGGAAGGCCATGTCCGGCGCGCCGATCATCAGCGGGATCACGTAGTTCCCCAGGCCGGCGAACGCGGGGATGACGAACAGGAAGATCATCAGCGCCGCGTGCACCGAGATCAGGCCGTTGAAGGTCTGGTTGTCGACGAACTGCATCCCGGGGCGGGCGAGCTCGGCGCGGAAGATCATCGCCATCAGCCCGGCGGCGACGAAGAAGAAGATCGTCGTCACGAGGTACTGGATCCCGATCACCTTGTGGTCGGTGTTCGGGCGGAAATAGTCGGACCAGGTGCGCCCGCCGTGCGTCGAGTGGTCCTCCGGCTCGGTCGGCGACCCGATCGCGTAGCGGACCCAGTAGTCGAACGCCCCGATCCCGGCGAGGAAGCCGATCGGCGCCGCCGTCAGCGTCGCAACGACGGTGATCACATCCCACTTGAACAGCGGCTCCCAGCCCGCCCACCAGCGGAAGATGAGCACCAGGCCGAGGCCGATGCCCCAGAACAGGCCCGTCATCCAGGCCGCGCGGATCCACCCTGCGCGCAGCCAGACGCTTCGGTGCCTGTGCGGCGGTGCGCCTACCGGGGAGTGCTGGTCGAGCGTCGTCGCCGTCATTTGACCCCCTTGCTCGAGTCGACCAGGAACGTCGACGAGGGCGTTCAACTGATCGTCGGGAAGCGCGAACGGCGGCATGACGCCCTTGGGAAAGCCGGGCTGGACATATGCGTTCGGATCCACGATCGACTCCTTGGTGAAGTCTTCCAGCGGCTTCCCTGCCTGCTTGGCGTAGGCCGGGAGCTTATCGAGGTCGGGCCCGACCTTTCCCGTTGCCCCGGCGGCCTTCAGCGTGTGGCAGCTCGCGCAGCCGTTGTTGTCGAAGACGGTCTTGCCGGCCTGGCCGGGCGGCCCGTTCAGCGCCTCCCCCTGGTGCTTCACCCAGGCGGCGAAGGCGGCCGGCGCCATCACGATCGCCGAGGTGCGCATCAGCGCGTGGCCGAGGCCGCACAGCTCGGTGCAGATCACCGGATAGGTGCCGACCTTCGTCGGAGTGATCACGAGCTTGGTGTCCTGGCCGGGCAACGCGTCCTGCTTCTGCCCGAACTGGGGAACCCAGAACGAGTGGATCACGTCGTTCGCGGTCAGGTGCAGCTCGACCGGCCGGCCGACCGGGAGACGCAGCTGCGCCGAGGTCAGGTTCTTCTGGTCCGGATAGGAGAACGTCCACGCGAACTGGCGCGCGGTCACGTCGACGTTCAGCTGGTTCGAGCCGGGCCGGTCGTTCTGGACGAGCACGATGCCGCTCATCACCGAGATCGCGGTGACGAGGATCGCCGGGACCGCCGTCCAGGCGATCTCGATCCCGGTGTGCCCATGGATCGGCGGCCCGTCCGAGTCGTCGTCCGGGCGTGCCCGGAACTTCCACACGGAGTAGACGATCACCGCGCCGACGAGGGAAAAGATCGCGATGCTGATCGCGGTCGTGAACCAGAAGACGAGGTCGATCCCGTCGCGCTCCTTCGAGGCGACGGGCGGCAGCCAGGGGACGAACAGCGCAACCACCGTGGCGACCGCGCCGAAGACGACCCCGATCAGGATTAGCTGGACGAGCGAGCCCCTCCGCATCGGGGATCGAGCCTAAAGCAAGCGCCTGCTCGTCTGCGGTCGTAACCGAATGGCCCTCAACTCCGTTGCAAGAAGTGAAAGGAGGGTCCATGGGACTCGGAGTCAGTCTGATCTTGATTGCCGTCGGCGCCATCCTGGCGTTCGCGGTGCACGTTGAGAACTCGACCGCGTTCGACGTGAACACGATCGGCATCATCCTGCTCGTCGTCGGCATCGTCGGCGCGCTGCTCTCGATGGTCTTCTGGACGTCGTGGGCGGGTCCCGGGTACTTCACCCGGCGGCGCACCACGTACGTCGAAGAAGGTCCGTAACCGAAACACCAGGGACAGACCCCGCCGCGCGGGGTCTGTCCCTTTGCGCTCGCTCGGTGCTTCCCCGGCTTGGTGAACGTCTTCCAGCCGTCCTAGGCCTGATGTGCAGCCACGGGCAGCTCGAACGCGAAAGTCGAGCCTTCGCCGTCGGCGCGCGGCGAGACCACCCACAGCCGTCCGTTCATCCGGTGGACGAGCTCGCGGCAGATGTACAGCCCGAGGCCCGTGCCCCCGACCCCGCGGGTCAGATTCGGGTCGAGGCGGTAGAACTTCTCGAAGATTCGGCGCTGCTCCGGCGGGGGCACGCCGAGGCCCTCGTCGTGCACTGCGAAGCGAACGCTGGCGCTGCCCGCGGTCAGCTCGACCTCGATCCGGCCGCCGTCCGGCGAGTACTTGACCGCGTTGTCGAGCAGGTTGGCCATCACCTGCCTGATCTTGTCCGGATCGCCGGCGACGCGCGGCAACTCGTCCGGCGACCGCAGGACGAGCTCGACGTTCGGCGGCCGGTGCGCGTTCGCCGCGTCGATCACGCCCTGCGCGAGTGCCTCGGCGTCGCAGCTCTGGATCGAGAACCGCATCGATTCCGCGTCGAGGCGGCTCGCCCAGAGGATGTCGTTGACGATCGTCGCCAGGCGCTCCGCCTCGCTGACGATCACTCCGAGCAGCTGGTTGCGCTGTTCCTCGTCGGCCGCGAAGTCTGGGCGGCTGAGCGTCATCGCCGCGCCGTAGACGGCCGCCAGGGGCGTGCGGAGCTCATGGGAGACGGTCGAGACGAACTCGGCCTTCAGCTCCTCGAGCACGCGGTCCTGGGTCAGGTCGCGGAACGCGTAGACCGTGCCGTCGGCGAAGCCGACGCCTGAGATCGACAGCCAGAGCTCACGCCCGCCCAGCTCGAGCGGAACCGTCTCGGCCCGCGCGACCGCACGGTCGACCTCGGAGACGACCGGCACGCGCGGCGCGATCGTCTCCCAGCCCGACACCGCCTCGGCCGCCTGCCGGCCGACGACGTCCTCCACCTTCAGGCCCGTGATCGCCTCTGCCGCAGGGTTCCAGAGCCCGATGATCCCGCGCGAATCGATCAGGAAGACGCCGTCGCCGACCGCATCCAGCACCCGTGCAGCCCGCGCACGCTCCTCGACCTGCCGGTAGAGCATCGCGTTCTCGACGGCGACTGCCGCCCGGCGCGCCAGCTCCTCCGCGAGCGCGAGGTCGGCCTCCGTGTAGCTGCGCTCGGACTCGGCGGTCACAAAGGTGAGCGCGCCGAGGACGCGGTCCCGCCCCCACATCGGCACACACATGTACGAGCCGATGCCGAGGTCGCGGACGACCGCGAGGTGCTCGTCGTCGTGGGCCGTCCGGACGAGCATCTCCTCGGGAATCGCGGGCGCCAACTCGGGCGTACCGCTGCGCACTACCGCGTAGGGGCCGATCGGATCGGTCTCCTGCGGGGGCCAGCGGCGCTCGAGCTCTGCGACGAGACCGATCTTGTCCGGATCGATGTGCGCGACCGCGATCCGCTCCAGTTGCGAATTCTCGACGGCGACGTCCACGACGCACCAGTCGGCCAGGTGAGGCACGGCGAGCCGCGCGACCGCCCGCAGCGTCGACTCGTAGTCGAGCGAGGTCGCGAGCAGCGTGCTCGCCTCGGCGAGGAAGGCCAGGCGGCGGTGCGCGAGCTCGGCCTCGTGGCGGGCCTGGCGCTCATCCTCGTAGGCCTGGGCCTGGGTCATCGCGAGCGCGATGCGATCGGCCATCAGGCGGAGCAGCCTCATGTCGGCCTCGTCGAACTGCGCCGTCTCGACCGAGCCCGCATGGGCGACGCCGATCACCTGCTCGCCGACCATGATCGGAATCGCGACGAGCGACTTGATCCCGCGCTCGCGGAGATGGGGGCTGGCGAGCTCGACCTGGTCGAGATCGCGGATCACGACCGGCTTCGCGCTCGCGGCCACCCGGCCGGCCATCCCCTGGCCGAACGGGATCGGGACGGCATGCTCGATCTCGCGGTCGAAGCCCAGCGCCGCGCGGACCGTCAGGAACTTCCCATCCTCGTCGAGCAGGAGGATCGCACTCGTGTCGGCGTCGACCAGCCGGGTGATCTGGCGAAGCATCTCGTCGAGCACGTCGCCCTGGACGACGTGCGCCAGCGCGGCCTGCGTGACCTCCTCGAGCTTCGTGAGCATCTGCGCCGCCTCCTCGGCCGCCGCGCGCGCGGTGCGCTCGCTGCCCAGAAGCTGCTCGCGCTCCTGGGCGGCAACGGTGCGCTCGGTGACGTCCCGAAAAAGGTTGACCGCATAGAGCACGTCCCCCGCCGGGTCGGTGATCGGTAACGCGTGAACGAGCGACCAGCGCGTGGTCCCGGAGTCGCGTTCGTGCACGCGGATCAGCACCTCGGGCGGGTGCTTGCCCTCGAGGGCGAGCCGCCCCGGCAGCAAGCCCCCCGCGAACGGCCTCCCCTCCTCGTCGAAGAGCTCGAACCGCTGCATCACCTCCGCAAGCGGCGCGGCCAGGAGCTCCGCCGGTGAGTCGTAGCCGCACAGCCGGGCGCCGGCCTCGTTGGCGTAGACGAGTTCGCCGTTCGGTGCCTGGACAGTGATCCCGTCAGCGAGCCGGTCGAGCACCAACCCGAGGTGCTCGCCGAGTGCTGGTGCGCCACCAGGTCGAAGGTCCGGTTCGACCGTCACAGACTGCCCCCCATATTGGTGGCCGGATCGTAGCCCCGAAAAAGAAGAGGGAGGGCGTGTCGCCCTCCCTCTAAAGCGGTACCGGTCGAGGCCTAGGCGGCCTTGACCAGCGCCTCCGGCGGGTAGATCACCGAGTAGTCGGTGCTCTTGCCGCCCTTGATGCGGTAGATCGCCACCGGGCCGCCGGTCACGTCGCCCTGCACGTTGAAGCGCAGGTTGCCCGTGATGGAGCCCTTCAGGTTCGTGGTGAAGATCTTCCGGGTCACGTCTGCCCGGGTGCCGTTCGAGCGGGAGATCGCGCTGAGCAGTGCGACCGTCGCCTGCGCGGCGTAGACCGAGTACGGATCCGGCGGCTTGTGGTTCGCCTTCGTGAAGGCGACCAGGAAGGCCTTACCCGTGCCTGTGAGCTTCGAGTTCGGGAGGCCGGCAACGCTGACGTACGCGTTCTCGGCCGCCGCACCCGCGCCCTCGACCACAGCCGAGATCGGGGTGAAGCCGTCGGGCAGGAGCAGCTTGACGCCCGGACCGAGCGTGGTCCGCAGGTCCTTGATCAGCTTGCCGCCGTTCTCGCAGACGAGCGAGCCGACGAAGACCGCGCTGACACCGGAGTCCTTGATCTTCGAGGCGAGCGCCTCGTAGCTCGAGGCCTTCGGGTCGAGGGCCTCGAAGCCCGCAATCGTGATGTGGAGCTTCTGGGCGGCGTGCCGGACGTTCGAGGCGACGCCGAGACCATAGGCCTCCTTGTCGTTCAGGATGTACATCTTCTTCACGCCCAGACGCTGGGCGAGAATTGCGTCGGCTGCGCCCTGGTACTGGTCCTGAGCGACCACGCGGGCGTAGTTCCGCTTGCCGGTCGGGTAGTACTTGCCCGGCTCACCGGCCGCCGTTCCGGGGCCCTTCGCCGTCAGACCGGTGTACGTGTTTGCCGGGCTGATCATGCCGATCGGGCCGCCCGGGGCACGGTTGAGGATCGGGACGATGATCTCGGCACAACCGGAGTTGAACGTTCCGAGCACGCCGATCACGTCCTTGTCCCGAGCGTACGCGTTGCCGTTCGCCGAGCATTTCGCCGAGTCCCACTTGCCGGCCTGAGCCGTCGCGTCGTCGCACGACTGGTAGCCGATCGTCCACTTTCCGGCCTTCCAGCCGGCACCGGCCAGAATGAACTGGATCGCCTGAGTCATCTGAATCGTCTGCGTCCGACCCGAACCCTGGAGCGGGAGGTCAGATGCGATGATTGCCTGCGGGCTGCCAGAGCCCTTGTAGACGAGCGGCGAACACGACGAGGCGGGCAGCGGCGTAACCGACTGCTTGCTCGAGCCGGCCGAGCCGACGGCTGCGAGCACGAGTGTCCCCGTCACAGCAACAAGGGACGCCACGATAAGGCGCTTCGTCACACCAACCTCCTCCTTCGGGTCAAATGAAGTGCCGCGAAAGTATCCGCCGGAAAGACCCGGCTTTCAAGTGGGAAGGTGACCGATGGGGTCACTAACCGATCGTGAAGGCCGATCTGGGGCCAGGCGTAGAGCGCGTTGTCGTCCTCGCTCAGCCCTCGTCAGAGGGAGGTAAAGGTCTGCTTGGCGGCGAAAAGGCATGGGTATCCCCGCTCGAGGAACCAACGAAGGAGGATTTCGTCCCCATGAAACGACTTCGCAGCCTGAGACCGACGCCGTCGATCGTGATCGCGTGCGCAGCGCTTTTCATCGCGCTCGCGGGCACGAGCGTCGCCGCGGTCTCGATCGTGATTCCGAGGAACAGCATCGGCTCGCAGCAGCTGAAGGCGAACTCGGTCAATTCGGCCAAGGTCCTGAACGGCTCGCTGGCCCGGGCCGACTTCCGCTCGGGACAGATCCCGGCCGGCCCGCGGGGCCCGGCCGGCCCTGCCGGCCCCGCCGGCCCAGCCGGCCCCGCCGGCCCCGCTGGCCCTGCAGGTGCCGCCGGCGCCGCCGCGCCCGGCTACACCGCCGAGACGCTCGCCCAGTCGAGCACGAGCGACGCGGCGACGACGTCGACCACGTACACGAACCTGAACGGCGGGTCGCTGACCGCGACGACGCCGACCGGAGAGACGGACAAGCTCGTCGTCTACTTCTCGGGTGAGAGCGCCTGCTTCGGCGGGACCGCGCTCCAGCATTGCCTGTTGAAGATCACCGTCGACGGCACCGAGCTCTCGCCGGCTGCCGGTGCGGACGCGTTCTTCGACAACAACGACCTGGGTGTCGGCTCGCCGAACCACCTCACCGACGACACCTTCCGTGCGAAGTCGTCCGGCGACTCGGCGCAGCACGCGATCGTCCGCATCAGCGCCAACCTGTCCGCCGGCGCGCACGTCGTGCAGGTCCAGTACGCGACCACGAACGCCACGACCGCGTTCAACCTGGACGACTGGGCGCTCGTCGTCCAGCGCATCAAGGTCTCCTAGGGATCTCGTCGATCTCGGGGAGCGCTTCGGCGCTCCCCGGGGTCAATCGATGACGATCCCGACGATCACGCGCCAGACCTTCCCGTTCCGCAGGAAGAAGTCCGTCACGCGGGCCCCGGGAACGAACTTCCCGAGGTAGCAGTGGCCGGAGGCCGCCGGGCCCTCGCACTTCACGCCTTTCACGCCCGCCCGCACCTGCGCCCGGGTCGAGCCGACGCCGACACCGCCCGGCGTGCGCTCCTTCGCCAGGCTGGTCTCGACCTGCGTCACCGCGGAATTGCCCTGGAAGTTCACCGTGTAGCCGCGGTAGAGGAAGATCGTGAACGGGCCGAAGTCGTTGGTCCCGTGCTGGACACGCGGCGGCTTGCCGAGCGTCGCCCGCACCTTCGCCTGGCTCATCCCGATCGCGACGCCGCCGATCGAGCGCTGCGGGACGATCGTCGCGGCCGCGGTGCCGGCAACCACGAGAAAAACGACCGACAACAAAGACCGCCCGCACGCGTCGCAGCATAATCATGGCCGTGCGCCCGGAGAAGCAGAAGGGGTCGGAGGGCGAGGAGCGCCTCGCCGAGGCCGCCGAGATCGGCGACCGCCTGCTCGACAACGTGTCGAGCGTCCTCCGCGGCAAGCGTGACGAGATCCGTCTCGTCCTCGCCGCGCTGACCTGTCACGGCCATGTCCTCTTCGAGGACGTGCCCGGAACCGGCAAGACCGTCCTCGCGCGGGCGATTGCCGCGAGCATCGAGGACGCCGTCTTCGCGCGCGTCCAGTGCACCCCGGACCTCCAGCCCTCGGACGTGACCGGGATCAACATCTACAACCAGAAGACGCGCGACTTCGAGTTCCGGCGAGGGCCGCTGTTCGCGAACGTGGTGCTCGTCGACGAGATCAACCGCGCGATGCCGAAGACGCAGTCGGCTCTGCTCGAGGCGATGGCGGAGCGGCAGGTGACGATCGACGGGCAGACGCTCGTCCTGCCGCGGCCCTTCCTCGTGCTCGCGACCGAGAACCCGATCGAGTTCGAGGGCGTTTTCCCGCTCCCCGAGGCCCAGCTCGACCGCTTCTTCCTGAAGGCGCGGCTCGGCTACCCGGGCGAGGAGGACGAGCTCGCGGTCGTCCTCGACCAGCACGGCGGGCCACCCGCTCGATCGGCTGCGGCCCGCGGTCGGCGTCGCCGAGCTCGACCAGCTGGAGGCGGCGCTCGAAGCCGTCTACGTCGACGACCTCGTCCGCCGCTGGACGATCAAGCTCGTCCGCGCGACGCGGGAGCTCGACGAGCTCGCGATCGGCGCCTCGGTCCGCGGGAGCCTCGCGCTCGAGCGCGCCTCGCGCGGCTGGGCGCTCCTCTGCGGCCGCGGGTACACGACCCCGGAGGACGTGGAGCGCATGTTCGCGCCGGTGCTCGGGCACAGGCTCGTCTTCTCGCCGAGTTTCATCGCCGAGTCCCGCGGGCGCTCGCGGGACGAGATCCTCGTGGACGTGTACCGCCGCTGCATCGAGCTGGCCCCTCCTCCCGACGCTGCCTCGAGGTGGACGCCGCCGAGCTGAGCTTCCCGCTCGTGCCCCGCTGGCGGCCCGTCGGCTCGGCCTTCGGGCGCCTGCGAGCAGCTCGGCGCGGGATCGGCTCCAGCGTCGCGGGAACGCGCGCCTATCGGCCGGGCGACGACCCGAGCCTGATCGACTGGAAGCTGTCGGCGCGACTGTCGTCGCTGCGCGGCGAGGCGGACTTCGTCGTCCGCGAGGACTTCGCCGACGAGGCGCCGCGCGCTCGTCGTGCTCGCAGACCGGAGCCCCTCGATGGCGCTGTATCCCGACGACCTGCCCTGGCTCTCGAAGCCTCGCGCGCTCGAGGCCGTCTGGCGCGCGGTCGCGACGACTGCGGTGCGCGAGCTCGGCCTCGCCGGGTACCTGGACACCGCGGCCGGAGAGAGCTGGTTCTCACCGCGCAGCGCAGTGGGCTTCGACGCGGTGGCGGAGCGCCAGTCGGCCGCCGGCTTCGACGGCGAGCCGGATGGCCTCGAGCTCGCGTTCGAGCGGCTGGCCCAGTCCCGGCGGTCGCTGCCGCCCGGATCGTTCGTGTTCGTCTGCTCCGACTTCGTCCGGCCGCTGCGCCCCGAGGTCTGGCTGCGGGCGCTCGGCTTCCGCTGGGATCTCGTCCCCGTCGTCGTCCAGGACCCCGTCTGGGAGCAGAGCTTCCCACCGGTCGGCCGGCTCGTCGTCCCGTTCGCGGACCCGGCCCGCGGACGGGTGCAGAAGGTACGGCTCTCGCGACGGGAGGCGGAGGTGCGGCGCGAGGCGAACGAAGCGCGGCTCGAGCGCCTGCTCGCCGAGTTCCGCAGCCTCGGGCTCGACGACGGTCCTCGTCGGCGACGCCTCCCCCGAGGCGGTGCTCACGCAGTTCACGACCTGGGCGGAAGCGCGGCTTGCGAACCGGCGGGGGAATGGCGGTGAGACGCGTGGCGATCGGCGGGTGGTCGCCGCGGTCGTGCTGGCGGTAGTCCTGGCGCTGGGGTGGTTCCGCGGCGGCTCCGGGCCCGCACCCACACAGCCGCTGTCGGCGACCGCCGCGCTCGCGACCCCGGCCCTCTCCTTCGGCGACCCGCTGGCCGCGCGCGTGGAGGTGCTCGCCGATCCCGAAGCAGGTCGACGTCGGGTCGCTGCGCGTGCGGCCGCGGTTCGCGCCGTGGGAATCGTCTCCGAGACCAGGGAGCGGCACTCCGGCGCCGGGACGCTGCTCGTCTACCGCTGGACGCTCGAGTGCCTGTCGCAGGCGTGCCTGCCGCGGCCGGACGCTCGCCGAGCGCCGGTTCCTGCCGGCGCTGATCTCCTACCGCTCCCGCGGCCGCTCGTCCGGGTCGTCCAGTGGCCGACGTACCGCGTCGTCACCCGCCTGACGACCCCCGACATCGGCGACCCCACCGACCACCTTGCGCCGACACGTCGCTCCCGCGCCCACCTACCGGATCGCGCCGGACACGCTCCAGGCCCTCCTCGCCGCGCTCGCGGCGCTGCTCGTGGTCGCAGCCGGGGTGCTCGTCTGGTTCGCGCTGCCGCGGCGGAAACGGGCGAGAGGTCCCGAACTGCCGCCGCTCCAGAGAGCGCTCCAACTCGTCCGGGCGAGCACGTCGAACGGCTACCCGGCACAGCGGCGCCAGGCGCTCGGCCGGCTGGCGCGCGAGCTGAGCGCCGACGGGCAGCGGGACCTCGCGCAGGCCGCGGTGCGCCTTGCCTGGTCGTCGCATCCCCCGTCCCGCGAGGCGACATCTGACTTCGCCGACCGCGTGGAGGCGACGCTTGTGAGCGCGATCCCGTACGGCGACGCCCGCGCGCTCGCACGGCCGGAGCGGCGGACACTGGTCGTGCGGGTTGCCCTGGCCACGCTCCTCGTCGGCGCGCTCGCGGTCGCCTGGATCGCCGCCCGCCCCGGCGGCAAGCACCGGGGCCTGCTCCCCCGCGGGAAGAGCCCCGTCGTCGCGATCGACATGTCGTGGAGCGTCTCGTACGACAGCTACGCGCAGATCGAGAAGACGCTCTCCGACCTCGCCGGCTCCGGCCGCCGCCTCGGGCTCGTGCTCTTCTCCGACATCGCCTACGAGGCGCTGCCCCCGGGCACCCAGGCCTCCGAGCTGAGGCCGTTTCTCCGCTTCTTCGCCAAGCGCGGCGTGCGCAACCCGTGGGGCGACGCCTTCTCCGGCGGGACGCGGATCTGGTCGGCGCTCGACCTCGCCCACAAGATGCTGCGGCGCGACCGGATCTCCAACGGTTCGGTCGTCCTGATCAGCGACCTCGCCGACGCGCCGAACGACCGCGCGCAACTCGGGCAGACGCTCGCGTCGTTCGCGCGTGATTCGATCCCGATCAAGATCGTCGGCCTCGACCCGACACCCGAGGACGCGGGGCTGTTCAAGGGTGCGCTCGCCCACGGCGGCGGATCGGTGACGACGCTCGAAGATGCCACCCGTCCGGCGCGGCACAAGCCGGCGAAAGTGGCCGCGTTCCCCGTCGCCCTCGTCGTCGCGGGTGTCGCACTCGCGCTGCTGCTCGGCCTGAACGAGCACACGCTGGCGGCTCTGTCCTTCGGCCGGAGGCGCCCGGAATGACCCGGCGGCGCTGGTTACTCGTCGGCGCGGCCACGGTCTGTCTCGTGCTCGCCGCTTTCGCGGCGATGGCCGCCTCGGACGTCGGCGAGTGGCAGAACGCGCTACGGCGCGGCGACGTCGAAGCCGCCGCGACCGACCGGCACGCGGCGCCATCGTGGTCGGTCGACGAGCTCGTCGCCCTTCGGTGTCGCCCGGGGGCTGCTCGGCGTCGACGACGACCTGGCCTTCAGCCGCGGCGTCTCGCTCTTCCGCCGGGCGCACACCGGGATCCCGAGCTTCGAGGCCGGCCTGGAGGGCAGCGCGCTGCGCGTGCAGGCCGAGGCCCAGCTCGCGCGGGCGATCCGCTCCGACCGCAATCCGTCGCCGGGCCGCCGCCGCCGAGAACCTGCTCGGCGTCCTCGTGGTCGTCGATTCGACCCTTCCCGGCGGAACCTCGACGCCGATCGAGCGTGCGATCTTCCAGTTCCAGGACGCGATCCACCTCGACCCGCGGATCGAGGACGCGAAGAAGAACCTCGAACTCATCTACCAGCTGACCGCGCCGCCGGACACGCCGCGCGGATCGCTGCGCCGGCCCGGCAGGTCCCACTCCGGCGCGAGCGCGACCTCGCCGGGGCACGGGTACTGATGGCCGTCCTGGGCGAGCTCCAGTTCCTGACGCCGACGGCGGCGCTCGTCGCGCTCGCGGCGATCGTCCCGCTCGTCGTGCTCGCGCTCGCCGACCGCCGCTCGGGACGGACCCGCAGGCTGCTCGGGCTTCCGCCCACCGGGCTGGGGGCGCGGCTCATCGTCCCGGTCGCGGTGTGCGCGGTGTGCGGCCTGGTCGCCTTCGCCGCAGCGCAGCCCGTCGTGCGCACCGAGCGGCCGCGGCTCACCCGCCGCGACGCCCAGGCCTTCGTCGCGCTCGACATCTCGCGCTCGATGCTCGCCTCGACTTCGCTCAGGGCGCCCTCGCGGCTCGAGCGGGCGAAGGCAGTCGCAGACAAGCTCCGCGCGGGGCTCTCGGACGTCCCGATCGGCGTCGCGACTTTCACCGACCGGCCGCTACCGCTCCTCTTCCCCACCACCAGCGCGGGCGCCTTCACGGCGACGGTGGCGAAGGCGGTCGCAATCGAACAGCCCCCGCCCCGCGCCGAGGCGCAGACGGTGACGACGTTCGACGCGCTCGGGCCGCTGCCCGGCTCCGGCTACTTCACCCCGTCGATCCGCCACCGCGTGCTGTTCGTGGTCTCGGATGCGGAGAGCGAGGGCTTCGACGTGGACGGCGTCCGCCAGAGCTTCGGCACCCGGCCGCGGATCAACGTCGTGCTCGTCCGGGTCGGCTCGCCCAAGGAGCACGTGTATCGGGCCGGACGGCCTCCCCGAGCCGGCGTACGCCCCGCCGGCGGCGACCGACCGGTCGCTGAAGCAGTTCCTCTCGGCGACGCACGGCAAGGCGTTCGGCGAGAACGACGTCGCGGGCGCCGTGCGCGCTGCGCGCGCGGCGCTCGGAACGGGGCCGCGCGAGCGGCTCGGAACGGTGTCCGGGCGGAAGGACCTCGCTCCGTACTTCGTCCTCGCTGCAATCGTCCCGCTCGGTGTCGTGCTGCGGCGGCGGAACTTCTAGTGCGGATCAGTAAGGCGGCTCGGGGTCGTACTGGATGTAGCGACGAACCTCGCGCGCGCGCTCGGGCGAATGGAGCCGGCCGACGAGGTGGAGCGCCATGTCGATCCCGGCAGAGACGCCCGCGGCGGTGATCACCTCGCCCGCGTCGACGAAGCGGTCGTCCGGCCGCGGCTCGATCTCGCGCCCGAGCTGCAGCAGCTCGGGGAACGCGGAGTGGTAGGTCGCCGCGGGCTTGCCGTCGAGCAGCCCCGCGTCCGCATAGACGAGCGAGCCGGTGCAGACGCTCGTCATCAGCGTGCCCTGCGTCCCTGAGCCCGCGTAGCCGCGCGCGGATCTCCTCGTTGCCGAGCTGCGGCCGCGTGCCCTTCCCTCCCGGGTAGACGAGCACGTCGATCTGGCCGGCGTCGTCCCAGGTGCGATCGGCGAGCACGCGCATGCCCTTGGCGCAGGTGACCGGGTCGAGCGTGTCGGCGACGAGGAACACGTCCACCTCGTCGGGCTGGAGGAACCGCCAGGCCGCGAGCACTTCCCAGGGCCCGACGAAGTCGAGCTCCTCGGCCCCCTCGAAGACGGCGATCGCGATCCGCATGACGGCGTACGCTAGTCGAGCGCGCCGCTGTGTCAGCGGGCCGTCAGCCGCGCGTCAGCGCGAACCCTGTTCATTCCTGACGCAACGGTCTATGGTCGCCCGGGCGGGAGGAAGTTCATGGCTGCGCCACCGAACATCGGCACGGAGCTCGCCGGCTACCGGCTGGAGGACGCTGCTCGGCCGCGGTGGGATGGGCGTCGTCTACCGCGCCTACGACCTCGCGCTCGACCGCGACGTCGCGCTGAAGCTGCTCGCGCCCGACCTGGCCGACGACGTCTCGTTCCGCGAGCGCTTCCTGCGCGAGTCGCGGCTGGCCGCCTCGCTCGAGCATCCGAACGTCGTCCCGATCCACGACGCCGGCGAGGTCGACGGGCAGCTGTACATCGCGATGCGCCTCGTCGACGGCACCGACCTCAAGCAGCTGCTGCGCGAGGGGCCGCTCGAGCCGGCGCGGGCGATCCGCATCCTCGAGCAGGTCGCCGGCGCGCTCGACGCCGCCCACGCGCGCGGGCTCGTCCACCGCGACGTCAAGCCCTCGAACGTCCTGCTCGACGAGCGCGAGCACGCCTACCTGGCCGACTTCGGCCTGAGCCAGGTCCTCGGCGAGGCCGGCGCGGCGCTCGGCGCCGAGCAACTCGCTCGGCACGATCGACTACGTCGCGCCGGAGCAGATCCGCGGCGAGGAGATCGACGGGCGCGCCGACGTCTACGCGCTCGGCTGCCTGCTCTACGAGTGCCTGGCCGGGCGAGCCGCCGTTTCGCCGCGCATCCGACGCCGCCACGCTCTTCGCGCACCTCGAGGACGAGCCGCCCGCCCTGCCCGGGCTCGAGCAGGTGCTGCCCAGGGCGCTCGCGAAGGAGCCCTCCGAGCGCTACCAGACGTGCGCCGAGCTGGTCGACGCGGCCCGCGAGGCGCTGGGAATCGCCGAGCCGAGGCGCAGCCGCTGGCCGGTCGCCTTCGCCGCGGTGGGCCTCGCGGTGATCGGCGCGGCGCTGCTCGCGTTCTTCCTCACGCGCGGCGACGGAGCCGCGCCGGCGGCTCAGGGCGGGCGCCTCCTGCGCATCGACCCGTCCTCGAACAGCGTCACCGCCTCGTTCCCGGTGGGCGACGGCCCGCAGGGCGTGGCCGCCGGGAATGGCCGGGTCTGGGTGGCCTCGTTCCGCGACAGCACGCTCTGGCAGCTCGACCCGAAGTCGGGCGGAGGCCCGACCAGGATCGCCGCCATCGGGCGGCCGTACGCGGTGACGATCGGCGACGGCGCCGCCTATGTGGCCGCGACCGGGCCGGGCCAGTTCACCGGGAATGTCTCGAAGTTCGACGCGGTGACCGGTGACCGGGCAGGCGGGAAGGAGATGATCGCCTGCAGCCTGGCGAGCGGCTCGTACGGCGTCTGGGTCGCAGGCTGCCCCAACGTCCAGAAGCTGAGCACCGGGGACACAAACCCGCAGTTCAGCGCGAACGTGGTGATCCCGTTCGCCGAGCCGGCAAGCGCCGCGAACCAGCGTGAGTCACTGGCCGGGATGGCCCAGGGCGAAGGCGCGGTCTGGGTGATCGGCGACGCCGCAGACCGCCGCCTCTGGCGCATCGATCCGCGGCGGCACCGCATCGCCGCGACGATCGCGCTCGGCTTCCCGCCGGGCGGAATCGCGGTCGGGAACGGTGCGGTCTGGGTCACGGACGAGCTCGGTGATCGGGTCGTGAGGATCGACCCGGCCGACGAATCGCGCCGCCGCTGCGATCCCGGTCGGCCGGGGTGCGATCGGAATCACCACCGGAGCGGGCAGCGTGTGGGTCGCGGACGCGGTCGACCACGCCGTGACGCGGATCGACCCGATCACGAACCGCGTCGCGGCCACCATCCGCGTGCCGGCCGGCCCTCGGGCCGTCGCGGTCGGTGAAGGGTCGGTCTGGGCGGTCGGCGATGCGCGCTAGGGCCGGGCTCGCCGTCATCGTCGTTGCAGCCGTGTGGCTCGGGGCGGGCTGCGGCGGCACGAAGCCCGAAGCGTTCCGGATCGGCGTCCTCACCGACTGCTTCGGGCCGTTCAGCACGCTGTACGAGACCAGCGTCGCGTCGGCCGAGCTTCCGCTGCTGGAACGGGGCGGCAAATTGGCGGGCAAGCAGCCGTCGAGCGGCGTCGCGGGCGCCGAGGTCGCGGGCCGGCCGGCCGAGCTCGAGATCGGCTGCGTCTCGGGAAACGACGACGTGATCCCGGTTGCGCGCCATCTGGTCGAAGAGAGAGGAGCGCAGGCGATCGTCGGGCCGCTCGACCCGCAGGAGGGGATGATCCTCCGTGAGTACGCGCGCAGGCAGCCGGCGACGGCGTTCCTGATCCAACCGTCCGCCGCGCCCGAGCTGACGCTGACGAGACCGGCGCCGAACGTCTTCCGCTTCGCTCCGGACGCCGCGCAGTCGGTCGCGGGAGCCGGCTCGTACGCGTACCGCGAGCTCGGCTGGCGGACGGCGGCAATCGTCGCCGACGACATCCCCTACTCGTGGGAGGGCGCGGCCGGCTTCATCTCCGAGTTCTGCTCCCTCGGCGGCCGGATCGTCGACCGCGCCTGGATCCCGGTCGGCGCGGACCCGGCCGCCGTTGTCCCGCAGCTCCCGCCGGCGACCGACGGCGTCTACCTCGGACTCGCGCTGTCTCCCGCGCTCGGCTTTCTGAAGCGCTACGCGGCGCACCACGCCGTCTCGCGGCGGCTGGTCTCGACGACGCACGCTCCTGTACGACCCCAGGGTGATCCCGCTGACGCGCGGCGTCGTCGTGGCCGGAAGCCTCCCGGTCCAGACGACCGCGGCGACAGCGGGGTACGCCGCGTCATTCGCAAAGGCTTTTCCGGCCATGCCGGCCGCGACCGCGATCGACCCGACCACGGTCCCCTACCGCGACGGCGTCGAGGCGCTGCTGGAGGCACTCGACCACAGCGGCGGAAAGACCGGCGCGCCGCTGCTGGCGGCGCTTGCGCGGCTGGGACTCGACTCCCCCATGGGCCGGATCCATCTCGATTCGAACCGCCAGGCGGTCGGCCCGAACTACCTGAGCCGGATCGCAGTCGACGCGAAGGGCAAGCCCGCGATCCGAACGGTGCGTGTCGTGCCGAACGTCGACCAGAGCTTCGGCGGCTACTTCGCGCCCGGCGACCCGCCGCCCAATCGGACGCATCCGGCCTGCGTGAAGCGGACGCCGCCGCCGTGGGCGCGATGAGCACCGAGACGCGTGTCGGGCAGCGAGCTCGCCGGCTACCGCCTCGAGACGCTGGTCGGCCGGGGCGGGATGGGGGTCGTCTACCGCGCCTACGACCTCGCGCTCGAGCGGCCGGTCGCGCTGAAGATCCTCGCCCCCGAGCTCGCGGAGGACGAGCGCTTCCGCGAGCGCTTCCTGCGCGAGTCCCGACTGGCCGCCTCGATCGACCACCCGAACATCGTCCCCGTCTACGACGCCGGCGAGGTCGCCGGCGAGCTGTACATCGCGATGCGCTACGTCGACGGCGCCGAGCTCAAGCAGCTGCTCGCGGAGGGGCCGCTGCCGAAGGAAGCAAGCCGTCGCGATCGCCGGTCAGATCGCCGCCGCCCTGGACGCGGCGCATGCGCGCGGGCTCGTCCACCGCGACGTCAAACCCTCGAACGTCCTCGTCACGGCCGACGGTCACGTCTACCTGGCCGACTTCGGGCTCACCCGCCGCCTCTCCGACCAGGCGGCCGGATTCGAGGCCGGCCTCTCGCTGGGAACGCCCGCCTATGTCGCGCCGGAGCAGATCGAGGGGAAGGAGGTGGACGGGCGGGCCGACCAGTACTCGCTCGCCTGCCTCCTGCACGAGTGCCTGACCGGGGTGACGCCGTTTGCCCGCTCCACCGAGGCGGCCGTTCTCTTCGCCCACCTCGAAGAGGCGCCGCCGGCGCCGCCCGGGCTCGAGCAGGTGCTGCCGAGGGCACTCGACAAGGACCCGGCCCGGCGCTACGCAACCTGTGCGGAGCTGGTCGACGCCGCCCGCCGAGCGCTCGGGATCGCCTCCCCGGCGCGCAGCCGCTGGCCGCTCGCGGTCGCAGCGCTCGGCCTGGCCGTGATCGCCGCCGCCCTGCTCGCCTTCTTCCTCACCCGCGGCGGCGGCGGCCCTGCGACCACGGGTACGGCCGTCCGGCTCGACGCGGCGACCGGAAAGGTCACCGACAGGGTCGCCGTCGGCAACGACCCCGAAGCGATCGCCGCCGGCCCGGACGGTGTCTGGGTGGCGAACTCAGCCGACGGGACGGTGTCGAAGATCGATCCGGGCGGATCGCAGGTGAGCACGATCAGGGTCAGCGGCCTGCCGGTGAGCCTCGCGGTCGGCGAAGGCGTCGTCCTGGTCGCGACCGCCCCGCCGGCAAACACGCTGACCCTGATCAGGGCCCAGGCCGGCAGCGTCTACGACCTGATCCCGCTGCACTCTGCCGCAGCCGCCGCGACGAGCCTCGTCGAGTCGGGACCGGCGGGGATCTGGCTGGCGGACAAGGAGCAGTGGACCGTTCGGCGCGTCGATCCCGCCGGCGGAACCGACTTCCGCGTCCTCGCCGCGGGGAGACTGCCGCTCCACAACGGCGTGGGCGAGGTGAACGACCTCGCCGTGGGCAGGAACGCGGTCTGGGTCGCCGGCAACTTCGAAGTGCGCAGGCTCTGGAGAGTCGACCCCCGGACCGCCCGCGTCGTCGCCACGATCGTCCTCCCGATCGCGCCGCACCGGGTCGCCGTCGGTGAAGGGGCCGTCTGGGTGACGGGTCAGATCGAGAACGTCGTCCTCCGGGTCGATCCGCGAACGGGTCGCGTCGTGGCGCGGATCCCGGTCGGGCGGGGCGGCAGCGGCATCGCCGCCGCCGGCGGCTCGGTGTGGGTCACGAACGAGTTCGACGGGACGGTCTCGCGGATCGATCCGCGGACGAACCGCATCGTGGCGACGATCCCGGTCGGCGGCAGCCCGCACGATCTGGTCGTCTCCGGCGGCTCGGTCTGGCTGACCGGGAGCCGCGAGTGAGACTGGTCGCCCTCGCCGTGCTCGTCGCCGTGATCCTCGGACTCGCGGGCTGCGGCGGCGGCGGGAAGTCGACGATCCGGATCGGCGTCCTCGGCGTCTGCCAGGGCCTATTCGCGCCCATCTACCAGGAGCTCGTCGCCGGAGCCGAGCTGCCCCTGCTCGACCGAGGGGCGAAGCTGCGGGGCCCGAAGCCGACCGACGGCGTGCGAGACGCGACGGTCGCCGGCCACCCCGTCGACCTCGTCTTCGGCTGCTCGGACGAGACCGGCGAGCGGGCACTGGCCGAGGTCCGCCGGCTCGTCGAGCAGGAGCACGTCCAGGTCCTGGTCGGAGCGGAGACGAGCGCCGCCGGGATCGCGATCCGCGACTACGCGAAGACCCAGCCCGACACGACCTTCCTGATCGCGCTGGCGCCGACCGCCCGGGCGACCCTCTCTCAGCCCGCGCGGAACGTGTTCCGCTTCACCCCCCACGCACTCCAGTGGACGGCGGGACTCGGCACGTACGCATACCGGACGCTGGGCTGGCGCACTGCCGTCGTCGTCGGCAACGACTTCTCCTATCCCTACGACGAGGCCGCGGGGTTCATCGCCGAGTTCTGCTCGCTCGGCGGCGAGGTCGTGGGACGCGTGTGGGCCGAGGCGACTCCGCCGGCGGTTCGCACCAGGGCCGACGGCTACTTCGTCACCATGTTCACGTCGCAGCTCCTGGCAGGCGCGGTGCGGGCGTTGCCGGTGAAGGGCGACCTGGCGCACAGGGTGCTGCTCGGCGCCGCGACGATCGCCGACGCCGGAACCGTGCTCGGAAGGCGGGCGGCCGGCGCTCGTCGGGCCGTCGGGCCTTCCGATCGGCACGTCCGAGCCGGCCTGGACGCGCCTGCTCGCCGACTACGCCAAGGCCTTTCCGAAGCTGCCGTTCGGCCTCGCCCCCGTCTACTACGACACGATGGAACCGGCCCTGCGCGGGCTCGAGGCCGTCAACGGCGACCTCTCCGACGGCGGCCGGCAGTACCGCGCCGCGCTCGCGGGTCTCGCGCTCGACCTGCCGACTGGCCACGTGCGGCTCGACGCGCACCGCCAGGCGATCGCTCCGAACTACCTGCTTCGCGTCGGAGCAGGCGGGCGCGGGCTCAGGACGATCCGGACGGTCGGGGCGGTCGACGACTCCTACGGCGGCCGGTTCGGGCCGGGAAAGCCGCTGCCGAGCCGGACCTCACCCGCGTGCCGCAAGGGCAATCCTCCGCCCTGGGCCCGCTGATCAGCCTCTGAGCGACCAGGTGAAGCGGGTCAGGTTCTCCGCCGGCGCGAGCCCGCCCGGCCGCAGACCCTTGCGCACGAGCAGCGTCGGGTGGCCGCCGGCCGCGAGCGCGGCCCGGGTCGGGCCGAGACCCTCCTTGTGCCAGCGGTCGGACAGGCCGACGACCGTCACCGCTGCCTCCGCGGCCGCGGCGACGAGCGCGTCCGGGCCCGGCTCGACGAGGAGCGGCTCCGCGGCCACGCCCAGCGCGCGCTGAACGGCGAGGGACGCGCTTGCCAGCAGGCGGCTCGCGTCCCGGCCGCCTTCGACCGCCGGGCCGGCGAGGCGGAGCGGCGCCTGCCAGCTGCCGGCGAGCCAGGCTCCCAGCTCGATCGCGCTCCAGTCGTGGTCGGTACCGGCGAAGGGGACGAGCACTGCGCCCGGCGCGGGCTCGCCGCCGGTGAGCACGGCGACGTCGCACGGGGCGGAGCGGAGCAGATCGCCCAGGTTGGAGTCCTCCAGCAGCGCCGCCGGGGCGGCGACGAGCACGAGGTCGACGTCCTGCTCGGTCGCCAGCCGGGCGGCATCTGCACCAGGCGAGTCGCTCGTGAACACGGCCGAGCGCGCGGCGACTCCGGCTGCGGCAAGTGCCTCGGCGTGCTCCTTCAGGCGCTCAGCAGCGGCGCCAAGCCCGGCGCGGTCGGCGAGCAGCCGCGCGACGATCAGCACGCGCGGCTCCTTCCGGGCGAGCGGCTCCGCGACCGCGAGCAGCGGTTCCGGCAGCCCTTCGCCGAGCCACGCGACCAGGATCGAGCGCTCCGGAGCCGTCGCCTGCGCGAGCTCGAGCGCCGGGTCCTGGCGCAGGATCGCGCGCTCCAGCTCCTGAAGCGCCGAACTCGGCTCGATTCCCAGCTCGTCGACGAGCGTGCTCCGGGCGGACTGGTACGCGGCCAGCGCCTCGGCCTGGCGCCCCGACCGGTAGAGCGCGAGGATCAGCTGGCCATGCACGCGCTCGCGAAGGGGGTGCTCGGCCGCCAGGGCATCGAGCTCGGCGACGAGCGCGGCGTGCCGGCCGAGCGCGAGGTCGGCGTCGATCCGCATCTCGACGGCGAGCAGGTGCACCTCCTCGAGGCGTCCGATCGCGGCCTGGGCGAACGCCTCGTAGGCGAAATCGGCGAGCGCAGGACCGCGCCAGAGTGCAAGTGCCTCGCGCAGCTTCTCCGCCTCCTCCGCCGGCTCGGCTGCCCCGGCTTCCTCGACCAGGCGCTCGAACCGATCGAGATCGAGCTGCCCCGGGGCGGGCCGGATCACGTATCCGGTCGGCAGCGTGACGAGCAGTTCGGCCCCGGAGCCGAGCGACTTGCGCAGCCTCGAGACGCTCGCCTGGAGCGCGCCGGCGTGCGACTCCGAGGCCTCGTCCGGCCACAGCTCCTCGATCAGCCGGCTGGAGGAAACGACCTGGTGCGCATGGAGCAAGAGCAGGGCGAGCAGGCTGCGCTGCCTCTGCCCGGACACCTCCAGGGCGCGGTCTCCCTCCAGCACCTCGAGCGGCCCAAGAATCCGGAACTCCATCCCGCCTCCACACCGTGTCTGCCGGCTGTCAGTGGCCTGTAAGCGGCCGGTTGCATTCTCGCTCCTAGATCGACCGCACAGGGCGGTCGCGGAAGGGAAGGAGCGTCAGATGATCCGTAAGTCGTTCACTCTGTTGGCACTGGCACTCGTGGCCGCGGCCGTCGCGGCTCCGATCGCCCACTCGAGCTCGGCTCCGAAGGTCGACCCGCTGGCGGTCGGCTACCTGACCGGGCAGGGCCTCTCCCCGAGCGAAGTCACGTCCTGGACCACGGGCGCCTGCTCGCGCCAGGTCAAGGCCGCTTCGTGCTACGCGATCCTCGACGCGGCCCGGTTGGCGACAACCTCCCCGGTCTCCAAGCCTGTCGACCCGCTCGCGGTCGGCTACCTGACCGGGCAGGGCCTCTCCCCGAGCGAAGTCACGTCCTGGACCACGGGCGCCTGCTCGCACCAGGTCAAGGCCGCCTCCTGCTACGCGATCCTCGACGCGGCCCGGTTGGCGACAACCTCCCCGGTCTCCAAGCCTGTCGACCCGCTCGCGGTCGGCTACCTGACCGGGCAGGGCCTCTCCCCGAGCGAAGTCACGTCCTGGACCACGGGCGCCTGCTCGCAGCCGGTCAAGGACGCCGCGTGCTTCGCGATGTTCCGGTCGCCGGCGGTGTCGACGCAGATCGGCAGCTCGATCGGCTTCCAGTGGGGCGACGCCGGAATCGGTGCCGGATTCACCCTCGGCGCTCTCCTCCTCATCGGAGGCGCAGGCGCCGGGCTGCTCATCTCACGCAAGAACCGCCGCCCGGTGGCGCACGCGTGAGCCACGGTTCGAGTTGAGGTGTGGTGCCCTCCGACTCGAAGAATGGGCGGGCCTCCGGGCCCGCCCATTCACGTTGAGGCGCCGCGACCGGCCGGCGTGAGCTCAGACGGAGACGCTGACCGGCGAGGACGCTATCCAGGCGACCGCACCGACGAAGACCGCGAACCCGAGGCCGAGGAGCACGATCCGGATCCGGCGCGACGGGAGCTTTGCGCTCATGCCGGCGAAGAAGAGCGCGGTCGCGAAGAGAACGACGCCGAGGACGTAGTTCGTGGAGCGCTGGATGTACGCGCGTGCGCCGGCCGCCAACCGCTCCGATTCCTGCTCGAGGATGTCCGCCTTCGTCTGCTCCGCGAGCCGGTACTGGGGCATCGCGAACGGCGTCAGCGGCGCGTTGCGGTTCTTCAGCGGCTTCGTGGCGATCCAGGCCTCGACCGCGGGCTTGAACTCCTTTCTGAACCGGTCGGAGTAGAAGTCGGTGAGTCGCGCGTCCCCCTGCGCGTATGCGCCGGCCCAGGCGATGAACGTGGCGACGTCGACCTGCTTCTGCGCGTTGGCGAGCCCCGCCGCGCGGGCCGACTCGATCCGGGCCGCGTTCGCACGGGCGCCCGCCTTGGCCTGCTCTCCGTTCCAGCGGCTCGCCTGATAGCCGCTCCACGCAGTGGCAACCGTCGCGAGCGCGAGCAGGGCCGCCGAGGCGATGTCGACCCAATCGTGCGCATCCTCCCCCGGCTCACTGCGGCCGTCCCCCTGCGTCGCACGGAATCCGCAGGCCCCGGCCGCTCACGCCAAGCGCCCCGAGCCCTTGGTCGACGATCCGCAGCGATCGCTCCATCGCCGTCGGTCGCAACGCCCCGACACCGGACCGGAACGGGCTGTCCAGGAACACCAGGAGGAGCAGCATGATCGAGATCACGGCCGTGACCGAGCCCATCAGCAGCGCCTGGGTCTTCGCACGTTCGCCGCTGTCGGCGAAGAAGAGCATGTAGACGAAGATCACTCCGGAGATGACGATCAGCACGATCCAGAGCGGGGTCGGGATCACGCCCTCTGCGCCGTGGATGCGGTCGCGGCGGGCCTCCTCCCGGGTCGAGGTCAGCTCGAGCGACTTGTCGTACGCGGATTGCGCCGACGGGGTCGACGGTTGCACGCCCTCGAGGATCTGGAAGAGCCGGACTCCCCACGGATTGATCGAGTCGCCCTGGGTGCCGCTGCTCCATTCGCGGCCACTCCTGATGGACGACCGAGCGCCCGTAGCAGACCAGTGCGCCGGTCAGCCTGGCGGAACCGGCTCGGGGAACAGCTGCGCGGTCTCCACCTGCTGCGCGACCGCCAGCGCCTCGGTCTCGGCTCCGGTCCTCGACTGGTCGTAGCTCGTGAACGCGAGGAAGATGATGAACCCGAGCAGGACGGAAAAGCCGGTCGCGAGGACCCCGAACACACCCGAGGCCCGGTCACCGTCGGCGAAATAGCTCCCCTCGGGCGCGCGCTTGCGCACGAGCAGCATGGCCGCGACCGCGGCGGCGGTCACACCCGCGACGATCAGAACGCCGTAGAACAGGTTCACTGAGCAGCGAACCTACCCCACTTGGACCAGAGATCCGTCATCCGACTGGGGTGACGACTATGTAAAGCCCTCCTCGCAGGAGAACTGCCCGGTGACCAGAGCTCTTGCACTGGAGACACTTCCTTATCGGCCCATGACCAACGTCTCGATCGGGTAGCCCGCGATCGCCGATCTCTTCCTTCAGCTTCTGCCGCTCGCCGTCCTGTGTGCGCTCTCTCCTTGGGCAATCGTGGCGGTGATCCTCATGCTCGCCTCCGACCGACGCTCGAACGCGATCTGGTGGCTCCTCGGCTGGACTCTCTCGACCTTCGGGACCGGCGTCCTGACCATCCTCTTCTTCAACAGGTTCGACTTCTCCCCGTCGACCACCCCGACAAAGGCTGCGTGCGCCGTTCAGGTCCTGCTCGGCCTACTCCTGCTCGTAGCCGCGGCTCACCTCTGGGCCCGTCGGCCCGCCCGGACCGGGAAGCTCCCGAAGGAGCCCGGCTGGATGATCCGGATCGGCAAGATGAAACCGGTCTGGGCGTTTCTGATCGGCGCGTTCTGGATCAATGCGACCCTTGTCGTCGCAGCGGGTGTGGACACTCTCCGCGCGGAACTGACGACCGGGCAGTCGATCATCGTCTTCGCCGCCTTCACGCTCGTTACCGCATCCGTGCAAGCGGCGTTGGTTCTCTACGCGTACCTGTCACCGGCGAGTGCAGCGCTCCGCCTGACGCGGTTTCGCGAATGGATCACGCGCAACCAGGAAGTGGCCCTGGCGATCGTCGCCCTCGTGCTCGCGGTCTGGCTCGCCGGCCAGGGCATCAGCGGCCTGCACGGATAGTCGACCTCATCGTGGCGGCATGGGGCAAAGTCGGCGCTGAGATGTTCCTGTGAACTGGATCAACCTCCAGGTCGTCCTGAAGAATCACCCGAGATGTGGACGCTGTTCAACCATTCCATGACGGGGATCGCGGCTCGTTTGCGGGGTGTGCGATAGCCCCGGAAGCAGACGGCAAGGAGCCTGCACGAGTAGGGTGGGAGTGAACGCTCTCTCTGGAAGACATCTCGCGGCCGAACCGTAGGGAGGGACCCGAGGATGACCGGTCTTGAAGGAGGTCTTTCAGGGATCGTCTTGGCCCGGGAAGTGAGGCTGGCGGTGCGGCCATAGCCGAGCCGAAACCGCTCAAGGTGGCGCTGCACCTCACGCGTGGTGAGCGGGTGGCCAGGGGGAAGGCGGCGAGAGCTGAAGTGCCGCGCTCGGCCCACGCGCAGATCGAGTTCCCGCAGAGTCGTGATCCGGTGGCGCTTCTAGAGGAGCAGGCAATCTCACGTGTGCCTGAACTGGTGCCGATCCGGTACGGGCGGATGCTCACGTCGCCGTTCGCGTTCTACAGAGGCGGCGCGTTGATAATGGCGGCGGACCTGGCGCGAACGCCGAATTCCGGTCTGCGCGCGCAGTTGTGCGGCGACGCGCATCTGTCGAACTTCGGGGTGTTCGGCTCGCCGGAGCGGACGTTGGTGTTCGATATCAACGACTTCGACGAGACCGCGCCCGGCCCGTGGGAGTGGGACGTCAAACGGCTGGCGGCCAGTTTCGTCGTCGGCGGGCGCGAGAACGGCTTCTCCGAAGCGGAGCGACGCACGGTCGTGCTCACCACCGTCCGCGCCTATCGGGAGGCGATCACCGCCTTCGCAGCGATGCGCAATCTCGAGCTCTGGTACGCGCAGCTGTCGATTGCGCGGGCCGTCGCGGAGTTCACGGCCGGCGTTGCCCCGAAGCGTCTGAGAAAGGCGCAAGCCGTCATCGAGAAGTCGCGGACGAAGGACAGCATGCAAGCCTTCGAGAAGCTGACACACCTCGTCGATGGGGAGCCCCGAATCATCAGCGACCCGCCGCTGCTCGTGCCGGTCGACGAGCTCCTCCCGTCAGATACCGACCGGGCCGAGTTCACAGACCACATCCGCACTCTCCTACGTTCTTACAGGCGGACACTCGAGACCGATCGCCGCCACCTGCTCGAGCAATTCCGCTACGTCGACCTGGCCCGCAAAGTCGTCGGCGTCGGCAGCGTCGGCACCCGCGCTTGGATTGCGCTCTTCCTCGGTATCGACGACCAAGACCCGCTTTTTCTACAGGTCAAAGAGGCACAACCGTCGGTACTCGAACAGTTCGTCGGGAAGAGCGAATACAGCAACTGCGGCCAACGCGTCGTCGCCGGCCAACGGCTGATGCAAGCCACCAGCGACATCTTTCTCGGCTGGCAGCACACGAGCTCCGGCCTCGACGGCAAGGAACGCGACTTCTTCGTCCGGCAACTCAAAGACTGGAAAGGCTCGTTCGCCTTCGAAGCAGCCGTCCCGCCTGGCGCAGCCGCGTATGGCAGAGCCTGCGGCTGGACACTCGCCCGCGCGCATGCCCGCTCCGGTGACCGCGTTGCGATTGCCTCCTACCTCGGCGGATCCGACCGCTTCGATCGATCCATGGCGACGTTCGCAGAGATCTACGCGGAACAAAACGAACGCGACTACCAGGCACTACGAGATGCTGTCAAAGCAGGACGAGTCGACGCCAAGATGGGTCTTTGACTTCCTCGAACGGCTCCCGGTACGGCTCTCTGTTCGGGAGCATCCGGCCCTACGAGCGGTCCTGGCTGTCTCGGGATGTGATCGCCGGGATCACGCTGGCTGCGCTGGCGATCCCGGAGGTGATGGGCTACACGAAGATCGCGGGAACCCCGGTGATCACGGGCCTGTACACGATTCTGGTCCCGATCCTCGCGTTTGCGGTCTTCGGCTCCTCGCGGCATCTCGTAGTGGGCGGGGACTCAGCTACGGCGGCGATCATGTTCGCCGGCATTGCGTCGCTCGGAATTGCCGGGCTCCAGCCGGGAACGTCCCAGTGGCTCGCGCTCGCGAGCCTCAGCGCGCTGATGGCGGCCGGCCTGCTGTTCCTCGCTCGGCTTGCCCGTCTCGGCTTCCTCGCCAACTTCATCTCACGCACCGTGCTCGTCGGCTTTCTGACAGGCGTCGGCATCCAGGTCGCGATGGGTCAGCTTGCCGGCATGCTCGGCGTCCCCTCCCCCAAGGTCGACCCGGGCCGGACCAGCGGGACCGTGATCAAGTTCTGGGACACGCTGAAGGAGCTCGGTCAGGTGTCGGGTGCGACCCTTGCCGTGTCGCTGGCCGTGCTGGCGATCCTGATCGTGTTCGAGCGCTGGATCAAGGCGATACCAGGCGGTCTCGTGGCCGTCGTAGGAGCGATCGCGGTGAGCTGGATCTTCGATCTGAGCTCGCACGGCGTGTCGACGCTCGGGCACGTGCCGAGCGGTCTGCCGCACGTCGGCTTCCCGAAGGGAATTACCTGGAGTGACACGACCGGGTTGATCGCCACCGCGGTCTCGATGTTTCTCGTCATCCTCGCCCAGAGTGCCGCGACGTCGCGGGCCTATGCCGTCAAGTACCAGGAGCGGTTCGTCGAGAACGACGATCTCGTCGGTCTCAGCGCTGCCAACCTGGCAGCCGGCCTGACGAGCACCTTCGTCGTCAACGGCAGCCCAACCAAGACCGAGATGGTCGACGAGGCCAAGAGTCGAACGCAGGTGGCGCAGCTGACGACCGCCCTCGTCGTCGCGATCGTCCTCCTCTTCTTGACGAAGCCTCTGCAGTACTTGCCGAACGCGGTTCTCTCGGCCGTCGTCTTCCTGATCGGTCTCAAGCTCGTCGACCTCGCTGAATATGCGCCAGATCTGGCGACTCCGCAGAGACGAGTTCGCGGTCGCTGCTGCCACCGCCGCCGTCGTCGTCTGCGTGGGTGTCGAGCAGGGCATCATCCTTGCCATCGTCCTCTCGGTGATCCTCCATGTCAGGCGCCACTATGCACCGCACGACGCCGTGGTCAGCTGGGACGAGTCGGGCCACTTCACGACGACATCACCCACACCCGGAACGATGTCCGAGCCCGGCCTCGTCGTCTACCGGTTCGGGGTCGGCCTGTTCTATGCAAACGCCGAACGCCTGTCCGAGGAGGTTCTCGGTCTCGTCGATACTCCGACGCCGCCCCGCTGGTTCGTATTCGACGCCGATTGCGGTCGACGACGTCGACTACACGGGCGGCAAGACCTTGGCCGAACTGGTCGACCAGCTCGCCGAGCGCGGAATCGTCTTCGCGATCGTCGACGCAGATCCCGACCTCCGCCGCGAGCTCGACCGCTTCGGGGTCACCGCCAAGATCGGCGAAGACCACTACTACGACAGCCTCCAGGCCGCACGCGACGCCTTCCATAAGGCGAGCTTCGGCGCGGGGCCCTCGTAGCGAAAAGAGGAAGCTCCCGCTGCTGAGCGGGTTCCGCGCGGGCCGCACCCGCGGCCGGTACACGCCGGGTAGCTATCGCTCGGCTACGTCTGGGCGTTCGATCCGACTCGCTAGGGCATCCCGCTCAAGCGCTGAACCTCGTCGATGGTTTTGTCCAGATCCTGCTCGACGCTGCCCTGGTCGGCGGGCAGATCTCCAGCAGGGACGCCCTCGTGTCGCGCCGTCTCTTCGGCGCGCTCGACGGCCTGGGCGTCATCTGGGGCGCGGAGCCGTTTGAACCAGTCGCTGATGCCCATCACTCACCTCCGTGTCGAGCTTGACAGCAGTTTGCAGTGAACCACATGACTCGAGTGCGTGCCTCCTCCCCGCGCCGCGCGAGCGTCGGCGGTCTGGTAGCCTCGGGGCAGTCCCGACACTGGCCGAGGGGCCGCAGGTTTAGGAATCGGCGCGCCGGAACATCACACTGCCAGACGACGAGCACAGCAGGCCGCGCGAGCTCGCGCGCGGCCCGACGACTGAATGCGCTTTCGCCTCCTCCTCCTCCCCCTGATCGCCATGGTGCTCGCCGCCGTTCTCTCGCCGTCCTCGGCCTTTGCGAAGCCGAGCATGCTGGTCGGCTTGCAGGACGACCCGAGCCTTCGCTGGCGTCCCGACCGCGCCGGGGCGTTCGCCCTGGCGCAGCGGGCGCATGTCGGGATCGTCCGCACGACCGTCTACTGGTCTCGCATCGCGGAGACGAAGCCGCGGAACGCCGCCAACCCGTTCGACAAGGCCTACCGGTTCTCGGACCTCGACGAGTTCGTCCGCAACGCCGGCCTCCATGGGATGGAGGTGATGCTGACGATCTGGGGCACGCCGAAGTGGGCCAACCACGGAAAGGGCCAGAACCACGCGCCGATCCGCCTCGCGGACCTGCGCGAGTTCGCGCGGGCCGTCGCAAACCGCTACTCCGGCCGGCATCCGGGGTATCCCTTCGTCCGCTACTACACGGTCTGGAACGAGTCGAACCTCGGGCTGTTCCTCTCCCCGCAGTACAACCCGCGGACGCGCCGGCCGGTCGCGCCCAAGATCTACGCGGGGATCTACCGCGCGGCGTACGCCGGCATCAAGGCTGGGAGCCCGCGTGCCCTGGTCGGCATCGGCGAGACGTCCGCCCGCGGCCGCGACCACTACCTCGGACAGAAAGGTGTGCAGGAGACGGAGTCGCCGGGTCACTTCGCAAAGCTCCTCTCCGAGCAGAGGCCGAGGCTGAAGTTCGACGCCTGGTCACACCACCCGTACCCGACGACCCTGAGGCAAAGGCCGACCAAGCGTGTGCGCTGGCCGAACGTGACGCTCGAGAAGCTGCCCAAGTTCGAAGACGCGCTCGCCCATTGGTTCAAGCGGGAGTCGGTCCCGATCTGGATCACCGAGTACGGCTACCAGACGAGGCCGGCCAAGGCAGGCGGAGTCACGAGTGCCCAGCAGGCCGCCTATCTGCGGCAGGCGCTCGACGCCGCGGCGGGCAACCCGAACGTGGATATGTTCATCTGGTTCATCCTCCGCGACGACCCGACGAGCCAGTGGAAGAGCGGCCTCGTCAGCCGCAACGGCGCGAAGAAACCCGCCTTCGCGACGTTCACCAGGCGGGCAGCCGACTACGATGGCCGCGATCCGCAGGTCACCCTCGACCCCGGCGCGCAGTACCCACTCGTCCGCTTCGCTGCGCTGGAGCTCTGGTCGCGCTCTGGAACAGGCGCGAAGGTCGGCCTCACAGTGACGGTCTATCGCCAGGCTCCGAACCGCCGACTCACGCTGGTTCGGACGGCGCAGCCCCTGTCCAGGATCGGATACGACGGATGGATCTCGTTCCACATCCCGCTGGCGAGGGCGAGCGCAAGGGTCTACAGCGTCGACATCCACGCAGTCGACATCCACGGCAACAAACTCGATCGCTCGGTGGTCCTGCGTGTGAAGCCGCGGCCGCGCCGCTGAAACCGGTACCAGCATCCGATCATCGCCGCGCTGCATCTCCGGCAGCGGCTTCAAGCGGTTTCTGAGGGCGGGGTTTCGATCGTTTTCGGTGGGCCTCGTTGCCCCCATGTTGCCCCAGCCGGAACGGCATGGCGGCGTTAGGCAAGCCGTTCGAGGAACAGAGGCCCCCGGCGAACTGGGCCGCGGGGAGACCGCGCCGGCGGGTCTGCGTGTAGGGTGAACAAGACGCGGTTGCCCCGGTGTGGGGAACAGATGCCTTCCCGGCGTGCCGCGACTACTACGAGGCGAAGTCTGAGGTGCGTGTTACTCGCGTGCTCGCTCGCTCCACGAAGGGAATCTGATGAAACGACTGTTTCTTCTTCTCGGGCTGTCGGCTGCTCTAGCCGTGGCCGTTGTTGGTTCGGCGCTCGCTGGTCCGAACGGCAACAAGCTCACGTGTTTCTCCGGCACGACCGACCGGCCTACTTATGGCGGGACGTGCTCGCTCACCACGGGCGGCATCGCGACGCTGAACAACACCGACAGCAACGTGAACGGTGACTACTCGGGCGTCTACCTCCAGAACAGCAATCTGGACGGCAAGAAGCTCCAGACCGTGAACAAGCTTGCGTTCAGCTACACGGGCACTCCGACGAACGGGTCGCCCCGGATCAGCCTGCCGCTCGACACGAACGGCGACGGCGCGACCGACGTGTACGCGTTCATCTCTGCCTACTGGTGCAACGACGGAGGCAGGTCACCTGAACGCGCTCACCGACCCGACCTGCATGATCTTCGTCGGGAACCAGATCACCGGGTACGCGAACTGGGATGCATTCGTGGCCGCCTTTCCGACCGCCACGGTCGGTGCGGACGCGCTGCCGTTCATCATTGCCGATGATCATGGGTCGTGGACAGTCAGCGACGTCCAGCTCGGCAAGGGTCCGGCTAAGGCGTAGATAGCAAGTCCTTCGCTCGACGGGAAAGAGGCGGCGGCCCGTCTCGGCCGCCGCCCACAACCCTGGCGAAAATCCGCACCGCCTGGACGCCACGATTAGACCGGTTTGCACCAGCACGCCCGAGACTAGTCGTGGGTCGTCGGCACGAAGCGGTCGTCCGTCAACCACAGGAAGGCGGCCGCGAACGCCGCCGCCGCGATCGAGGCGGGCAGGGCGGACCGAGCGCGAGGTCGAAGAAGCTGCGCCCTGCCGGCGTGATCAGGACCAGGACGTAGAGGCCGAGCATCGCCAGACAGAGCCCGAGCACCGAGATCCTCCTGCTGAACCGGCCCCGGCCCTCGAGCACGTAGATCAGGTACAGCCCGACGAGGACGAGCGTCGTCGTCGCGACCGTGCGGGCCTCGACCAGCGACCGGCCGACGACGTCGAGCGCGAATAGATAGCTGGAGAGCACCGCGAGTCCGGCCGCCGTCCCGGCGGGCACCGCAAAGCGGGAGACGGAGCGCAGGAACCCGGTGATCTCGAACGCGCCGGCGCTCGGAGCGAGCGCGAGGAAGAAGGCGGGGATGCCGATCGTCACGGAGGCGGCGAGGGTGAGGTGACGCGGGAGCAGCGGATAGGCGGTCTCGGTCAGGCCGATCGACAGGATCAGGAAGGTCGCGAACGCGGACTTGGTCACGAACAGCTTCGCGACCCGCGCCAGGTTGCGAAGCAGCTTCCGCCCCTCCGCGACCATCTCGGGGACGGCGCCGAAGTCGCCCCCGACGAGGACGAGATCGGCGACGCTGCGTGCCATCTGGGTGCCGCTGCCCTGGGCGATCGCCAGGTGGGACGCCTTCAGCGCCGGCACGTCGTTGACGCCGTCGCCGACCATCGCCACGTAGCGGCCCCGTGCCCTGAGCGCGTTGACGACCTCCCGCTTGCCCTCGGGCGTGATGCGGCCGATCACGGACGCCTCGAGCGCCTTCGCCGGGTCGAGCTCGCGCGCGTCCAGCGCCTCGCCGTCCGTCATGATCCCCACCTCACGCGCGATCGCGGCGACCGTCTCGGGACGGTCGCCCGACATCACCTTCAGCTCGACCCCTTGCGCGCGGAAGAACTCGACGGTCGCGCGCGCCTCCGCGCGCAACTTCTCGCCGATGACGACCACGCCGAGCACGACGACGCCGGCGGGCGGGGACGCGTCGGGTGCAGGATCGTCCGGCAGATCGGGCCCGTGCCCGAAGCCGACGACCCGCCGGCCGGCCAAGGCCTCCTGTTCCGCCGGGTTCGACAGCTCGCCGAGAGAGAAGAGCTCCGGCGCCCCGAGCACGAGGTTCTCGCCGTCGAGACAGAGCGCGCTCCACTTCCTTAGAGACGAGAAGGGAACCTCCTGTTCCGGTTCCTCGCGCTTGCCCGGGAAGGCCTCGGCGATCGCCTCCAGGGTTGCGTTTCGACTGGCCGCACTCGCGCCGTAGCGGGCGAGCTGTGACTCGAGTTGCGCCGGGTCCACACCCTCCGCGGGCACCACCTCGAGGACGAACGGCTTCGGCTCGGTCAGCGTTCCGGTCTTGTCCAGGCAGACCGTGTCGACCGAGGCGAGCGACTCGACTGCGTTGAGCTGCTGGACGAGGACGCCACGCCGGGACATGCGGGTCGCCGCCACTGCGTAGGTGAGGCTCGCGAGCAGGATCAGACCTTCGGGGACGAGCGTGACGACCGCTGCCGCCGACTCGGAGACCGCTTCGGCCGTCGGCGTGTCCTGCGCCCACAGCGCGTAGCCGAGCAGTGCGCCGAGCGGCACGATCACGGCCACCAGGACCAGCAGCAACCTGTTCATCTCCCGCTGGAGGGGCGAGCGCGGGTGGCGGAACGCCCTGGCCTCACCGGTGATCCGCTCCGCGTAGCTGTCGGCGCCGACCCCGCTGACGGTAAACGCGCCCGTGCCCTCGACCGCGAACGAGCCCGATCGAACCTCGTCTCCCACCTTGCGCTCGACCGGGCGCGACTCCCCGGTCAATACCGACTCGTCGATCCTCAGTCCGCTCGCGGAGACGAGCTTGCCGTCCGCCACGACCTGGTCACCCGCCTGGAGCTCGATCCGGTCGCCGGGGACGACGTCGTCCACGTGCAGCCGCCTCCGCTCGCCGTCGCGGACGACGGTCGCGGTCGGCTGCACCAGCGCGGCGAGCTCGTCGAGCGCTCGCTTCGCGCGCACCTCCTGGAAGATCCCGATCGCCGAGTTCGCGACCACGACCCCGAGAAAGAGCGCATCGCGGGCGTCCCCGAAGGCGAGCACCAGCACGCCGAACACAACCAGGATCAGGTTGAAGATCGTGAAGACGTTGGCGCGGACGATGCTCGCGTAGGAGCGGCTTGACCGCTGCGTCGCGGGCCGCGGCCGCGCCCGGAGACGCCGCCGAGCCTCGGTCTCCGTCAGGCCCGTATCGGGGACCGGAGCGGTGATCGCCGGCGTGGCCATCGGGGCGAAGGCTACGCCGCTGCGTTGGGACCCGCCGCTGCGCCCTCGGGCCGGTGCGTCAGGATACGGCGAGCTTCGCCTCCCAGTCGCCTCATCGCCCAAAGCGCCCGCTAGGCTCGCCCAATACCCTCGAGCGGAGGTCGACTGTGCATGAGCCATGGAACGCTCTTGAGGCGCCCCGGTTTACTGGGCCACGGACGTACGCCCGATTGCCCTGGGTGAAGGGACTCGAAGGGGTGGACGCCGCCGTGTACGGCCTCCCATGGGACGGTGGTACGTCGTTTCGGCCTGGAGCTCGGTTCGGCCCGGAAGCGATTCGCTCGGCATCGGGCATGATCCGAACGTACAACCCTGTGCAGCGCGTGCAGGTGTTCGGGGCCCTGTCGACGATCGACTTCGGCGACGCGCCCACCGCGCCCGGGTACTTCGAGGAGTCGCTGAAGCGCATGGAGCGATTCGTGGCTCCGATCGCCGAAGCAGGTGTCATCGGCATCGGAATGGGCGGCGACCATTCGGTCACACTCGCCGAGCTCCGTGCACTCGCGGAGGTCCACGGTCGCCTTGGGCTGGTGCAGCTCGACGCGCACATCGACCTGCACGACACCTACAACGACCTGCCCTACTCGCACGGCACGATGTTTCGGCGGGCAATCGAGGAGGACGTCCTCGACCCTGCCCGGGTGATCCAGGCGGGGATACGGGGATCGTTGTATTCCGCAAAGGACAGAGACATCCCCTCCGACCTCGGAGTCGAGACAATCCCGTGGATCGAGCTGGCACTCCTGGTCCCGAAGAGTTCGCGGCACGAGCACGTCGGCGAATCGGCAGCGGGCCTGCGTTCCTGACCTTCGATGTGGACTTCGTCGATCCCGCCTACTGTCCGGGCACGGGGACGCCAGAAGTTGCCGGCCCAACGGGCTTCGAGGCGATGCAATATCTCCGAGCGCTCGCCGGAATCGATTTCGTGGGTTATGACGTCGTTGAAGTTGCTCCCCAGTACGACGGCCCGGGACAGATCACCGCGCTGTTCGCGGCCAACGCGGTCTTCGAGATGCTCTCGATGATCGCAAAGCGACGGCAGTCTGAAGCGGAGGAGACTGCGGCGGCAGGGGCGCCCATTCCCACCTCGTAGGACACCCGAGAACGGTCTTCCTTCAAACGACGTGTGCCCGTGTGTTGCCCCTAGCAGCCCCCACGCAGTTCAGGGGCCGAGCACGTTGACGTGGAGCTAGGCAGGACAGAGGGGGCCTGCGTCCACTGCACAGAACTCAGCGCGTCCTCCGACCATCGTCACGAGAACGTCAATGTGAGGGAGCGCGTCCGCATCCACTTGGAGCGGGTCGTCCGACAACACGACGAGGTCGGCGAGCTTGCCCGGCTTGAGGCTGCCGACGACGGAGTCGATCCCGAGCGCATAGGCGGCGTCGATCGTCATCGAGCGCAATGCGCGATCAAGGGTGATCGTGTCGTTTGCCTGCTCCGGCTCCGGCTGGCAAATGGTGCCGTCGACGGCGACTTCCCGCCTCGTCACGAAGCCGTAGAGATGTTCGAGCGGATCGATCGAGAACACGGGCCAGTCCGATGACCAGGCGACGCGGGGCGACACCGCGGCGAGGTCGCGCCAGCGCCACAGCCAGGGAGCCGCCTCGGGAACGAGGTCGGCGCGGCCGAAGCCTCCCTGGTTGAACGCACAGGTGCCGAAGGCTCCGAAGATTGTCGGGACCACCTGGGTTTCGCGATACCGGGGCAGCTGGTCGTCCCGCACGAACGCGTTGTGCTCGATCCGGTGCCGAAGTGGGTTCGGGCCGCCTCTCGAGCACGTCCGAAAAGGAGTCGAGGACGACGTCGAGCGCGCGATCGCCGAGCACGTGCACGGCGACCTGCCACCCGTGCGCCTGGGCGGTCGCGATCGCCGTAGTCAGCTGCGCCCGGGTTACCCAGAGATCGCCCTGCGTTCCGGCGCCCGGTGCCCCGGGGGGGTAGACCCAACTGATCGCGGGGCGGCCGCACGAGCCCCCGTCCGCGAAGATCTTGACGCCGGGGACGCGCAGCATCCGCGTCGGAGCTTTGATCGGCCCCTCGTCCAGGTACCAGTCTCCGAGCACGTTGCCGCAGTTGTCGTTGTAGGTCAGGTACAGGCTCGTGCGCACGCGGAGCAGCCCGGCGCGGGCGAACGCCCGCATGCGCTGCAGGAACTCGGGCGGCACGAACATGTCGCCCAGAGCCGTGATCCCATGTTCGAGGGCGAGCTCCTGCGCCTGGCTCAGCGTCAACCCATGCGACTCGGCGTCGTTGAACAGGTGGTCATGGGCGTCGACGAAGCCCGGCAGGACCGTACGGCCGCGCAGATCGATCCGGCGCGCGTCTCTGCCCGCGAAGCGCAGCACAGCGACGTCGCTGCCGACGGCGAGGATCCGACCTCTCCGGATCGCAACCGCTTCTGCTTGCGGCTGCCGCTCGTCCATCGTGAGGACGATCCCGCCGTAAAGAACAAGGTCGGCCGTGGAGTCGGGACCGCCCGAGGCGCCCGCGGCAGCTACGCCGAGCGTGACGAACAACGCGACGAGACCGGCCGCCAGTGCTCTCGGCAACATGGCCACCGTATCCTAGCGGCGCATCTCACTGCAGCGATCGAGGCGGCGATCGCGGACGCAACAAAGGCCTGGCCCCGCAGCGGTCTGGCCCCCTTCGTGGCCCCCTTGTTCCCTCCCGTCCTGGCCCCGGAACAGAAGAGCCCCGCTTGCGGGGCTGTTGTCTCGCATGGGCCGTGAAGGATTCGAACCTTCGAGGACTCAGCGTTCGCCGGGAGTCCCATTCCGTTTGGAGGCGGTCGCGTCGCTGGTTGTGTTTCGGCGAGGGGGCCACTTAGCGCCGGCCCCCTCGCCGAATCGTGGTCAGCCGAGGTTGAGCAGCCAGCCGCTCAGCCCGTGCGTTGCGGCGTAGAGCTTCCGCTCCGACGGGACGATCGTCAGCCCTGCGACCTCGACGTTCGGCATCCCCGATGCCGCCTCGACCCAGCTCGTCGTCCCCGCCGCCAGGAGCAGGACGCCGAAGTCGTTCGCGCATAGAGGTCGCCGGTCACGTCGTCGCGGACGAGATCGGTGACCGGCGATGCCGCAGGTCGTAAGACCGGTCGACCCAGATCGACGTCCCGGCGCCGGGGTTGTAGGTCACTTCGAACACGTGACCCGGCGTCGCCGGCGTGTTCGGGCTGAACCCGCTGTACGAGATCCAGGCGTGGTTCCCGTTCGCCGGATCGACGTAGATCGCTGCTGACGAAGCGGTCGGGCGACGTCGCGAAGTCGTCGTCGAGCCGTGTCCAGGTGACCGCGCACGCCGGATCCGCGTCGACGTTCTTCGAGATGAAGACACGCCCGGTCGTGGTGGCCGCCCACGCACGTCGACGTGTCGGCCGTCGTCCGCTCGATCGCGGCCATGTTGCCGCCGGCGCGGTCGCCCCAGGCGGCGCTGGTCAGCCGCGTCGGTGCCGAGCTCTGCCCAGTCGCCGCACGGTTCGGTGAACGTACCGGTCCATTCGTTGCAGATCGCCTGCGCCTCGGCGATCGTCCGTCGCTCCGAGGCCGGCCGTCTTCGTCCGGTAGGCCGTCCGGCCGTTGCCGGCGAACATCGTCTTCTAGACGACCGGATCGGCGATCACCGGCGCGTAGAACTCGCCGCCGTGCCAGAGCGGATCGCCGGTCCAGATCCACATCTCGAAGTCGCCGTTGTCGAAGTTCACGTCAGGCGACGCGCCCGTGAAGTTGTGGAAGCGGAACTCGGGGATCGCGACGTCGAAGCCGGACTGGCCGCCGTCGCCGATCATCGTGTTCTCCCACTTGACCGGGTTGCCGTCCGTCTGCCAGGTGCCGTTGTCCTGCGTGCCGCCCTGGAGCGACGTTGACGTTGTGCGGGCTCACCGAGAGGCTCTGGAACTGGAGCGTGGACAGACCCTTGTTGAGGCTCTGCAGCTCCGACGGGATCCGCGAGAGCATCTGCCGGCACCGGTCGAGCGCTGGCGCCGCTCAGCCCGCGGTTCGGATCGTCACACCACGAGGAGCGGTCGACGAACTCCCCGCTCGAGCGCATCACGCCGCCGTCGCTCGTCTCGATGAACTGGAACGGATTGCCCGGGATCGTGACGATCGAGTGCTGGTCGGGATGGAGCCCGTTCGGGTGCAGCGAGTCGGTGCCGTCGAAGGTCATGTCCGTCGCCGGTCACGCCCGCGTCGGTCGAGAGGACGACGCGCGCGCTTGTTCGCGATTGTCTCGCCGTACGCATAGCTCGCCGCCGACGTAGACGATGTCCGGGTAGCCGGCCGGCGTGTAGACGAACTGAGTCGTACCAGCACTGCGGGTCGCAGAGGTTGAACCACGCCCAGCCCGGGCTCGCCGGGCTCGGGCTCGTCAGGTCGGTGAACACCGGCGCGCCGGTCGCGACGTCGTCGCTGCGGAAGAGCCGCGAGTAGTCCTGACCCGTGTTCCCCTCGAAGACGTACATGCGCGTCTTGCCGTTCGGCAGCGTCGTGACGGCGAGATTCGCCCGGGTCTGGATGACCGCCGCGTTGAGCGACGGCTTGATCTGCGTCCACGTCGCGCCGCCGTCAGGCGAGCGCCAGACCCCACGGGCGTACGACGCCGCGTAGACGATCTCCGGATTGGACGGATCGAGCGCGAATGAACGGACGCCGCGGGGCGAGCACGTCCGGAGGTTGTTCCACTCCATCGAGGTCGCCGACGCAGTCGGCCGCGTTGGTCGAGCCGTTGTGGATGAAGTTCCACGTCGCGCCGCCGTCGGTCGACTTGTACAGGCCCCACTTCCCCGCGCCGGGCACGGGCCGGGTCACGCCGGAGCAGCAGACAGACGACATCCCGCGCAGGGCGGTCGTCACTCCGGCGTAGATCGTGTTCGGGCTCCCCGGCTTGACGACGATCGCGCCGATGCCCAGCCCGTTGAACGTGTTCCCGCCGAGCGAGCGTCCACGTCGCGCCGCCGTCGATCGACCTGTAGATGCCGGTTCCGGCGACGCAGCCCGAGCCGCAGATGTTGGCCTCGCCCGTGCCCGACGTAGACCGTGTTCCCGCTCGGGTCGTTCGGATCGATATACACCGACCCGGCGGCGTTGATCCCGAGCGGGCCGCCGAGGTACTCCCAGTTCGGCTGTCCGGTCAGTGCGTTCTTCGTCCGCCACACCCCGCCGCCGGCCGCGGTGATGTATGCGCGGCAGTCGCCGGGCTTGCACGACGCTGCGACTGCAATCGAAGTCGTGCGCCCGCCGGCGACATAAGCGCTCGGAACGTAGTTGAACGAGCTTGCGGAAACGCTCGAACGGATAGAGCGCCTCGCTCGGACCGACCGAGACCCAGGTGCCCTTCCGGCCCTTACCGCCAGGGAAAGGCCGCCCTTTCGCGGCCGCGACGGCCGCCCGCACGCCCTGCATCTGCTGGACGGAGATCGTGTCCGCCGGGTAGGCGCGCTCGAGGAAGGCGCTCTCCGCCGCGCTGGACGGGCCCTCCTCCTCCAATCCCGGGTTGTCAGGCGTTGCCTTTGCAAGATTCGCGAGATGGTTGCCCAGTGCGGTCGGCAGCTCACCTTCGCCGAAGCGCTGCTCCTTTGCCGGACCGCTCGACGACCGCAAGACGCCCACCGCAAGGGCGGTGGCTGCGACGAGAACGAGCGCGGCAACAGGCCTGACCGCGAGGCGTACTTGCTTGCCTCTCATGTGTCCCCCCCTTCTGCTCAGCCCGGGACCTCCGGGCTGCGTGCATTCAAGCGCCGGGCAATGTTTCCCACGGTCGAGCAAATATCAAACGTCTCGATCTCGGAGGCCCGGCCACGCCGCCTTATCAACCGAGATCCCCGCAAGCCTCTTCCACATGTACAGGGCGCCGTTTTCGGTTTGACCTCTCGCTAGCGGTGCAGCGCCAAGAATCAGGGGAAAACGACCTTCAGTCCCGAGTAGTCGACCGGACGCCGAGCATGAAGTCCGCGATGCGTCGGCCGTCGGTCTCCGACGAGCTCACGAACGTATCTGGCCAGGCCCTTCGGCCGCCCACCAGGGTCGCCCGACCGACCCCTTCGGGAATGGCCGGCCGATTGCTGGTGCTGCCGCTGTTTCGGCGCTGTTCTGAGCGGCGCCCAAAGCCTCATGTTTGCGGCGGGTCGGCGAGCAAACCGCAAGGAGCTGGGATCCGCCCTCCGAGATCATCGAGCGCCTCAACGGCCAGCATCTATTCGCGGCCTTCGCCGCTGCCGAACTCGCGCTCGGGGCACTACGGGCAGAACACGATCAGCCCGCCGACGCCGTCCGAGTAGGCGCGGACTACCCGATGGCGAGGCCGCCGCCGCAGATGTCCTGGATGCCCGTAGCGAACTCGTTGTTGACGGCGGAGCCGTTGAGGTTGGCGCGTCCTATCGTCGTGCTCGGGTGCGCGAAGCGACCCGTGGTCTGCGCCCAGTAGACGTGACCCTGGTAGACGGCGACGCCGCATGGGTAGCCTGCGGTGCGGATGAAGCGCTGGCTGACCCCGGTCCCGTCCAGGTTTGCGCGTCCTATCGCGTGCCTGGGGGAGAATCCCCCGTTCGTCCAGTAGATGTAGCCTCGGACCACAGCAATCCCGCAGCCAGTGGCCACGCCGGTGATGAAGCGCTTGTTGACACCCGTGCCGTCGAGGTTTGCGCGCCCGATCGTCACTGGCTTAAGGCTTTCCGCGTTGTTCATCCAGTAGATGTACTTCCCGGCCACGGCGATGCCGCACGAGCCGCCCCCGAGCGAGGTCGGGGAAGTGCGCGGGATGGCCAGGCCGGGGATGAACTGGCCGTCGACGCCGCTGCCGTCCACGTTCGCCCTCCCGATCGCCCCACCGCTTGCCCAGTAGATGTGGTCTCCGGCGAGCGCGACACCGCAGCCGCCCCCGCCCGGCGGGGGAATGAACGTCGCGTTGACACCGCTACCGTCTCGACTCGCGCGGCCGATCGCCCCGCCCTCATCCGGACGACCGACCTTCCCGCCCTGCAGCTCCGCCCAATAGATGTGCTTGCGGTCGAGCGCGACCCCGCACGGTCTCCGCCCAGCTCCGGAAACGAAGCTGTGCTCAACGCCCGTCCCATCGAGCCGCGCCCGACCGATCGTCGTCGCAGCGGGCCTCCCAGCCCACCCGGGCGTGTTGTTTGCCCAGTAGAGATACATCGGCGCAGGAGTCGGCGCGTTGGTCGAGGCAGTCGTGACAATGACGACGCCAACCAACGCGACAATGACGAGAACGACTCGCGCGGATGAGACGCTTCTCACCGCCTGCCTCCAAGATCGAAGCGATGCTTGGATGATGCGCCGCTGATACTAGGTGATGTTCGCCACTAACGCAAAGGTCGGACGCTACGCAAAATGAGGGAACTTTTGCCTCGGATGCCCCTCCGCCGTCAACAGCCCTCCCCGTGGGGCCGGACGGCCACGTCAGGCTAGCGCTGCCAGTCAGTGGCGACGGGGCACGAGGATCTTTCACCTCAGCTTACGGCGCGTCTCCGCCACGGCTTCCAGCGCGCGCCGCAGCTCGATCTCATCCTGCAGAAGTCGATCCCGTCCCTCCCTGTACTCGGCTGACTCTCCAGGAAAGCTGATGCCCATCGTCTCCTCCTCGGCCGTGACCCAACCCGTTCAAGTGTGGAGACTGCTCGACGCGCGAAAACTCATCGCTCCTGGAGGGACCCGCGCTCGTTCTCTCGACCGCGGGGGTGGGGGCGCGGCCCTGGCGGGGTATCCGGATTCCACGAGCCACCAGCCGGCTGGGGTGCGACTACGTTCTCGCTACTGAGGTTGCCAGGAGGGAACGGTGTCGCTCGCGGCTGAGCTTGTGAGTTGAACCTTGTTGTGGCCGTCGGCGCCGATCAGGTAGATGTCGCCGTTCCCGGTTCGGTCGGTTTCGTAGGCGACCGAGCGCCCGTCCGGCGCCCACGACAGAGCCGGAAACCCGGAGGGGGTGGGCGAATCGCGCGTCAGCCGGTGGTTGTTCCGTCCGTCGGCGCCGATCACGTAGACGCCCTCGCGGTTCGCCCTGCCGTAGAGGATCCACCGCCCGTCCGGCGACCACGCGAACCCGTACTCGTTGTAGGCATGGCTCGTAACGAGGTGAAGGTTGTTTCCGTCCGCGTCAGCGACATAGATCCCGGCATAGCGGTCGGTGAAGCGTCCGCGCCGAACCCCGCCCACGAACCCGACGTGCGTTCCGTCCGGCGACCATGTAGGCAGCCCTTTCCCACGGGTCTGCGGAGGGCGGAAAAAGGGCCGTGGCTTGCTCCCGTCGGTGCGGATGATCCGTTGCAAGCCGGTCCCGGACCCGTAGGCGATCTCGTCTCCTTGCGGAGACCAGTCGAACTCGATGACATCGCCGGACGGGAGACGCCGCGGTGCGCCCCCGTGGGTCGGGACGACATAGATCCTGAGCTTGTCACCGGAGTTCTTGGGCGGAGGCACTGTGTTTGGATCGCGGGCGAGGACCGCGATCGCCTTCCCGTCCGGAGACCAGCTCAGAGACCACGGATTCCTCACGGGCGAACTCGCAGCGAGAAGCACACGCCCCGTACCGTCCGGGCGCACCAGCCAGAGAGCGCCGCGACGATCCAGGTAGGCGATCCGGCTCCCGTCAGGCGCCCACTCAAAAAGGCCGATATCCGAGCCGCTCGGCGTGAGACGGCGAAGACCGCTCCCGTCGGGCCTGATCGCGAACAAGCCAGCAGAACCACGTCCGAGTCCGGCATCGCTGCGGAGGAACGCAATCGTTCCCGAGCGACCCTGAACCCCCGCATGACCCCCAGTGGCTCCGACCAGCCCGGAGGTGAGCACAAGGAGAGCGGCGGCACCGAAGAACACGGAGAGCTTCTCCATCGCGCTTGCTCCTTCCTCAGCATTAGCCGAGGACAGGCGCTGCCTCCGTCCCAAGCTCGTCTGAGGCGAAAGCTACACACCGCTGCGACAAGAAGGCAACTGGCGAACTCGCTCACCATCACGACGACCACCGACTGGCTATGTAGCAGCCCCCCGGTCAAGGGCGCATGGCCAAAGGGTTTACGAGGGCATGTCCACGCCGTGTCAACTCCGCGCGCCAGCAGGAGCGGCTCGCGCGAGTCCTCGCCGGCTGGCCGCACGGTAACGCCTGGGTGGCGGCTGCTTAGGCGGCGCCTCCCGGAACGGCGCCGAGCTGCTGCATCATCTCCATCCCGTCCATCGCGCCCCAGTGCTCGACGGCCTTGCCGTCTCCGAACCGGACGATGTCTATCGCCTCGAGGTCTATCGACTTGCCCGTCGCCGGCATGCCCATGAACTCGCCCTGGTTGGTGCCCGTCACACGCACCCGCGCGACGACCTTGTCGCCGCTCGCGAACACGTCCTGAAGGTCGTTCCGCAGGTCGGGGAATGCCGCGATAAACGCCTCGAAGAACTGCCTCACGCCGTCCTTCGTCGGCGGGAACTCCCCGAGCACCTGGTGCTCGACGAAGTCGTCCGCGAACATGTCCATGAAGCCGTCGAGGTTGCCCTCGTTCAAGTGATCGAATGCCTCCCGTATCGACGCCGCGTGATCCATTTGAGCCTCCTGGTCGGTCAGCCGATGATAGGACTGCTGGCTCGCAGGGGCCCATCGACTAGCGGCTGGAGGCTCGCGTCCGACCTGCGCCAGATCAAGCGTGGCTCGGAGCGTGTGACGCGGCCACAATTGGAGGGGACCCGCTTCTCTCGCGCCCCTTCCCAGCGGGGGTGGGGGCGACGGCCCCTCTCCGATCTTCGCGGGAGCGGGAGTCCTGTCGCACCTACCGCTTTGCTTTCGCCCCTGCGCCTCTCTAACGGCTCATGCGGTCCGTGTATCCCTTATGTAGCGTCAGGCAAGGCGGGCTGTTTCTCCAAAAAGAAAAAGCCCCTGTGCAGGGCGTTCTGAGGATGGGCCGTGAAGGATTCGAACCTTCGACCTTGGGATTAAGAGTCCCCTGCTCTACCAACTGAGCTAACGGCCCGCGGGCTGCGTAGTGTAGCCCGAGTGAAAGTGCTCTCGGTCGTGGGGAATCGGCCGCAGTTCATCAAGTCCGGGCCGGTCTCCGAGGCGCTTCGCGGGCGCGGAATCGAGGAGGTCGTACTGCACACCGGGCAGCACTACGACCCGGAGCTCTCGCAGATTTTCTTCGACGAACTGGGCCTCGGCGAGCCGCGCTACCGGCTCGAGGTCGGCGGCCTCGGGCGCGAGGAGATGCTGGCGGCGTTGCGTCCGGGCCTCCTCGACGCGATCCGCGCCGAGGGGCCGGACTGGGTGCTCGTCTACGGCGACACGAACTCGACGCTCGGCGGCGCGCGGGCGGCTGCCGAGGCCGGCGTCCCGCTTGCCCACATCGAGGCGGGCCTGCGCAGCTACGACCTCTCGATGCCGGAGGAGCACAACCGGATCGAGACCGACCGGCTGGCGCAGCTGCTCTTCTGCCCGGACGAGCGCTCCGCGGAGACGTTGCGCCGGGAGGGCGTCCCCGGGCAGATCGAGGTGACCGGCGACGTGATGGCGGACGCCAACTTCCGGCTCGCGCCGATCGCGCGGGAGCGCTCGGCGATCCTCGACCGCCTGGAGATGGCGTTCCGGCAATACGTGGTCGTCACGCTCCACCGAGAGGCGAACGCGGCGGAGCCGCGGCTCGGGCGGCTGCTCGCAGGGTCTGAGCCGGATCGAGGAGCGCGTCGTCTTCCCGGCGCATCCCCGTATTCGTGCCGCGATCGAGAACCAGGGACGGGCCGGAGGCCTGTCCCTCCTTCCTCCGCTCGGCTACCTCGACTTCGCCGCCCTGGCGTCGCAGGCGCGCGTGATCGTCACCGACTCCGGCGGCCTGCAGAAGGAGGCGTACTGGTACGGCGTGCCCTGCGTGACCGCACGGCCCTCCACCGAGTGGGTCGACACGGTCGAGGCGGGCGCGAACGTGCTCGTCGACGACGACCCCGACCGGCTGGTCGAGGCGGTCCGCACCGCGCGCATGCCGGACAAACGGCAGCCGCTCTACGGCGACGGCCACGCCGCCGGGCGCATAGCGGCCGCTCTGTACGCTTCTTCGCCGGAATGAGCACTTACGACATCGCCGTGATCGGCGCCGGCTACGTCGGGATGCCGCACGCCCACACGTTCGCCGAAGCGGGCAAGAAGGTCGTGCTCGTCGACCTCCTCCAGGACGTCGTCGACGGGATCAACCGCGGCGAGAGCCACATCTCCGACGTCCCTTCCGACGTGCTGAAACCGCTCGTCGAGGCGGGGACGATCTCGGCGACCACCGACTTTGGCGCGGTCGCCGACGCGGACGCGATCGTGATCGCCGTCCCGACGCCGCTCTCCCGCAACCGCGAGCCCGACGTCTCCTACATCGAGCGCGCCGCGCGCGACGTCGCGCCGCACCTGCGCAAGGGCCACCTGGTCGTGCTCGAGTCGACGACATACCCGGGCACGACCCGCGACGTGCTCCAGCCCGTGCTCGAGCAGGGCAGCGGGCTGAAGGCCGGCGACGACTTCCACCTCGCCTACGCGCCCGAGCGAGTCGACCCCGGGCGCACCGACCACACACCGCGCACGACGCCGAAGGTCGTCGGCGGGATCGACGATGCGTCGACCGATGCGGCCGCGGAGCTGTACGGCGCGGCAATCGACGACATCGTCCGCGTCTCCTCGCCCGAAGCCGCAGAGCTGACCAAGCTCCTCGAGAACATCTTCCGCTCGGTGAACATCGCGCTCGTCAACGAGCTCGCCCGTCTCTGCGGCCGGATGCAGATCGACGTCTGGGAAGTGATCGACGCCGCCGCGACGAAGCCGTTCGGGTTCATGAGCTTCAAGCCCGGCCCCGGTCTCGGCGGCCACTGCATCCCGATCGACCCCTTCTACCTGACCTGGAAGGCGCGCGAGTACGACTTCACGACCGAGTTCATCGAGCTCGCCGGGAAGGTCAACCAGTCGATGCCGTACTACTGCCGCTCGCTGATCTCGCAGGCGCTGAACCACGGCGCGGGCAAGTCGCTCGCCGGGTCGAAGATGCTCGTCCTCGGCGTCTCGTACAAGCCGGACATCGGCGACATGCGCGAGTCCCCGGCCCTGAAGATCATCGAGCTGATCCGGACCGCGGGCGCGAACGTCTCGTACCACGACCCGTACGTGCCGAGTTGCGCGACCTTGGCCTCGACCTCCGTCAGCCGCTCGACCCGAAGGCATACGACGCCGTCGTGATCGTCACCGAGCACTCGTCGATCGACTACGAGCAACTGGTCGAGGACGCAAACCTGGTCATCGACCTGCGGAACGCGACCCGGCAGCCGCCGGGCAAGAAGGTCTGGAAGCTGTGAGGGTCGGCGTCGCGGGCCTCGGCTACTGGGGCCCGAATCTCGCGCGCAACTTCGACGAGCTCGGCGACCTCGCCTGGATCTGCGAGAGCGACGGCGAGCGCCTCACCGCCTTCGCGATCAGGTACCCGGACGCCGGCCACACCTCGTCGTACGAGGAGATGCTCGCCGACGACACGCTCGACGCCGTCGTCATCTCGACGCCCGTACCCACGCACTACGAGCTCGCCAAACAGGCGCTCGAGGCGGGCAAGCACGTCCTGGTCGAGAAGCCGCCGGCGATGCGCGCCGCCGAGATGGACGAGCTGGTCGAGCTGGCCGCCGCGCAGGACTGCGTGCTGATGCCCGGCCACCTGCTCCTCTACCACCCCGGCGTCCAGAAGCTGAAGGAGCTGATCGACGCCGGCGAACTCGGCGAGGTGCTCTGCGTGTACGGGAACCGCCAGAACCTGGGCATCGTCCGCACCAACGAGAACGCCCTCTGGTCGCTCGGCGTGCACGACCTCTCCGTGATCCTCTACCTGCTCGACGAGGAGCCGGAGACGGCGATCGCACACGGCCGCGACTTCCTCACCGACGGGGTCGAGGACGTCGTCTTCTGCTACCTGCGCTTCCCCTCCGGGAAGATCGCCCACATGCACCTCTCCTGGCTCGACCCGCACAAGATGCGGCGGATGACCGTCGTCGGCCGCGACAAGATGGCCGTCTTCGACGACATGGAGCTGGAGCGCAAGGTGACGATCTACGACAAGGCGCCGTGGAAACGGGCGGAGACCTACGGCGAGTGGCAGACGCGCAGCGGCGACATCTTCATCCCGAAGATCGCGACCTCCGAGCCGCTCCGGCTCGAGTGCGAGCACTTCCTCCGGCTCGCCTCCGGCGACGGCGACCGGCAGAAGGTCGCCCGGGACGGAGCCATGGTCGTGCGGGCACTGGAGCGCCTCACCGAGTCGCTCCGTGGTTGAGGTCCACCCGACTGCCGTCGTCCACGAGGGCACGGTGCTCGGCGAGGGCGTGCGCGTGCTCGAGCACGCGGTCGTCGGCAAGCAGCCGACACTCGGCCCGAAGTCGACCGCGAAGCGCGGCCCGCTGCCGGCGACGACCGTCGGCGACGGCACAGTGGTCTCGACCGGCGCGATCGTCTTCGCCGGGACGACGATCGGCGCGGGCTGCATCGTCGGCGACCAGGCCTGCGTCCGCGAGCGCGTCGACGCTCGGCGACGACGTCGTCGTCGGCCGCGGCTCGCTGGTCGAGAACGACACGACAGTCGGCCGCGGGACGCGGATCCAGGCCGACGCCTACGTCACCGCGTACTCGACGCTCGAGGAGGACGTCTTCATCGCGCCCTGCGTGGTGACGACGAACGACAACTTCATGGGGCGCACCGAGCAGCGCAAGGAGCTGATGAAGGGCCCGACGATTCGCCGCGGCGCGCGAGTCGGCGGCGGCGCGATCCTGCTGCCCGGGATCGAGATCGGCGAGGAGGCGTTCGTCGGCGCCGGCGCAGTCGTGACAAAGGACGTCCCGCCGAGGACGATCGTCTACGGCAACCCGGCCCGGCCTGTCAGGGACGTGCCGGAAGAAGAGCTCCTACCGCCCGGATAGACGCCTCGTCGATCGGGCGCAGGATCAGGATCGCCTCGTCGGCGCCTGCCTCCTCCAGCGCGGCGAGATGGGTCCCGAGACCGTCCGGTGTCACCGGGTCGCTCTGCTTTCTGATGTCCGAGTGCGGCCGCTTGGCGGCGTCCGGATCGAACTCGACCAGCACCGCGGTGCTCCGGTAGACCGACACGGGATCGCGGCCGACAGCCTCCGCCTGCTCGCTCACGAAGGTGTTCAGCTCCGCGAAACCCTCGACCGTGTTGCCGTAGCGGTCGTACCACGTGTTCCAGCGGTCGACGTACGGAAGGGTCGCCGCCAGCATCCGCGGCCCGTTCGAGCCGATCAGCAGCGGAACCGGCTGCTCCGGCAGCGGCAGCACGACGAGGTCGTCCGCCTGCCAGAACCGCCCGTGGAGCGTCACGCGCTCGCCGGCAAGCGTCCGCCGGACGATCTCGAACGACTCCTCGAAGCGCGAGACCCGGTGGTCGTACGGCAGCCCGAAGGCGCCGTACTCGGTCTCGTTCCAGCCCGCGCCGAGCCCGAGCACGAACCGCCCGCCGCTCACCTCCGCGACCGTCGCGGCCATCTTCGCGATCAGCCCGGGCGGGTGGAACGACGCGCAGGCGACGAGTGGGCCCAACTCGACCCGCTCGGTGACGGCGGCCAGTGCGGCCAGCAGAGTCCACACCTCCCACGGCCCGCGCTCCTCGCGCCCGTCCCCGCGGTAGAGCAGGTGGTCGCCGAGCCAGATCGAGTCGAAGCCGCTCTCCTCGGCCGCGCGGGCCATCGCGGCGTACTCAGGCCAGCGGGCGACGTACTCGACCTCCGGCAGTTGGACGCCGACTCTCACACGCGCGATTTGGAGATGTGCAAGCGGTACTGCCCGGCGCCGGGCTGCGGCAGCTTGAGCTCGACGTAGTACCAGCCGTCCTGCCGCGCGCGGTGCAGGAAGTGCGCCGTCGCGCCGCCGCGTACCGACTGCGTCAGCCGCCGCGCCTGCAGCACAGGCGAAAGCCCCTCGACCTGCTGGGTCCCCGGCCGCCAGAGCACGAGGTTCGGTCTCGTGCCCGCCGGTCCCTGGAGCGACACGGCGACCGTCTGGCCCTTGCGGAGCCTGATCCTGTAGACGTCGATCTGGTCGTCCCAGAAGTCGAGCGTGGCAGTCACGTCGATCGACCGGCCCCAGAGCGCGAATGCGCGCGCGCCCGCGTCGTCGTTCGACTCGTAGCGGTCCGCGGCCGGCAGAGGCGATGCCAGCGCCCGCAGCGCCGCGGCCACGTCGACCTGGCCCCAGCCCGTGTACGGGTCGCGGGAGCCGATGCAGCGCCGGCAGCCGCTCGACGGATTCGCGTCCGCCGCCGACCGCTCGAGCAGCGCCGCGACCTGGTCGGGGGTGAGCGTCGGCTTCATCGCGATCAGCAGCGCGGCGGCCGCAGAGACCTCGGCGGCCGAGTACGAGGTCCCCTCTGCCGAGCGGAACTCGGCCGGCCCGCAGATCGAGTAGCCCTGGTCGACGCACGACGGGCGGGCAGCCGTCAGCGAGCGCGGCAGCGTGGAGACGATCCCGACCCCCGGAGCGGCGACGTCGTTGAAGAACGCGTCGCGGTTCGAAAACGCCGGTACCGAGCCGTCCTGCGCGATCGCGCTGACCCCGATCACGTGCGGGAGTGCGGCGGGATAGCTGGCGAGATCCCACGGCGTCTTCGGCGCCTGGTCGCCGTTCCCGACCGCGGCGACGAGCACGGCGCCCTTCGCGTAGGCGTACTCGATCGCGTCCTGCTCGACGGCGGAGTAGGTGTCCTCGCTCTTGTTGCGCGAGCGCAGGCCGCCGAGGCTGAGGTTGATCACGCGCGCGCCGTGGTCGGCGGCCCAGCGGATCGCCTTCGCCTCGGCGAGGGGCGAGATAGTCCCGTCCGGGCGCACGACCTTGGCGATCAGCAACTGGGCGGAGAGCGCGATCCCCGTGATGCCCTCGTTGTTGTCGGCGTTGGCCGCGATGATCCCGGCGACGAACGTCCCGTGGCCCTGGCGGTCGACGGCGTCACCGCCGACGAAGCTCCGCGCCAGCGCCACGCGCCCGGCGAACTCCGGGTGACCGAGATCCAGGCCCGAGTCGACGACGGCGACGCGAACCGGAGCGAGCGTCGGCGGGACGTCGGGCCAGAAGTCGAAGGCGTGAATCTGCGTCAGGTACCACTGCTTCGAGGACAGCGGATCGGTCGGAGCGAAGCCGGACGCTGCGACCGGCGCGGCCAGCGCCGCCGCTGCGAGCAGGAAGACGAGCCGCCTGATCACTGGCCGACGACGACTCGTAGAGGCCCGCCCTTCACGGTGCCGGCCGCCAGCCGGTACTCGGTCGTCGCGGTCGGAGTGACGTCGACCGAGAACGACGAGTCGGAGCCGATCGTGAGCGCCGGGCCGGACTGCCAGGCGCCGCCGGGGGCGCGCTGCTCCAGCGTGACGCCCTTGACCTGCTCGGCGCGCCCGCTGAGCGTTACCGGCGTGCCGGAGGCGACGGTGCCGGCCGGCCGTGAGAGGAGCAAGACGCCGACCCGGATCCAGCCGGACCGAAGGCCGAGCGCGCGCCGGATGTCTCCGCCGCGCAGCGGCACGTCGCCGTCGCGGCCGATCGCGACCACGTATCGCGGCCGGCCCGTGGCAGGCACCGGGCGAAGCCCCAGCAGGCCCGGGACGCCGAGCTGCCGGCCGGCGGTCGCCGCCGAGATCACGACCGGCCCCCAGCTGTGCCAGGGCGACGCGGTGTCGTAGGGATCCACGACCGAGACGAGGTACGGGACGGGCTTCGACCCGGCGAACACGTCGGCGATCGCCGCAGTCATCCCGCCCGAGCTCGAGTAGAAGTACGTCGTCGCGACCTTGCCGTCGTACATCAGGACCTGCCGCCTGGTCGCGGCGACCGCCTGGTCGCCGACCGGCGTCTCGGTCGTGATCCCGCCGTAGACCTGGTCGCGGGTGTCGGGGTACACGTCAAACGCGCCGCCGCGCTTGTGGGCCAGCGCGTAGGAGCGCGCGGCGACCGCCTGTGCCTTTACCGCCTCGAGGGGCCAGTCCTTCGGCATCTCGTTCGAGACGACCCCGCGCGCGTACGAGTCGATCGGGACGTCGTTGACGACGGAGAGGCTCTTGCCGCTGGCGGCGACGATCAGGTCGCCGCGCCAGGGATGCGCCAACCAGAGGGGGCTCGTGCCCGCGACGAAGCGGAGCGGCCCGTGTAGCGCCTCCGCGGGCGCGTCGGGCGCGAGCTTCAGCTTCAGGGCGGGTGTCAGCGGGTAGTTGCCGCCGGCGATCTGGTGCCTGATCCCGTCGCCGTCGATGACCGTGAAGGGATCCTGCGAGGAGAGGACGACCTTCCGGATCGAGTCGACCAGCAGCACCTTGATCCTGGCCGCCGGCGCGACCTGGAGGGTGGTGCCGGGATAGAAGTGGGCGAGGATCCTGTCGTAGGTGAACCCGTGCTGGGCGTATCCGTACGCGCCCCACTGCGGCATCCCGACGCCGTGGCCCCAGCCGCGGCCGGTGATCACGAAGGTGGTGACGCTCGCGGCGGCGGGCCCCTGGGGGGTGGCGGCAGCCGGACCGAACAGGGCGGCCACGGCGACGAGCACGAGGGCGAGACGGCGAACAGGCATGACGACGGGCTGGGAAACCCAGGCTAGCTCACTTTGCCCGCAACCCCTCAAATCCTTTACAGACCGGACGGTTTCGCGGGGTCGAAGGTCGGCAAACGACTGGATATGGCGGTGGTGTCGCCCACGCTCCCGGCCAGATACCGTGACGCGCGCCCGGTCGGGCGCGGCGGCATGGCGGACATCTACCGAGCGACCGACGCGGAGCTCGGCCGCTCCGTCGCAGTCAAGGTGCTCGCCGAGCGCTGCGCCGAGGACGGCGACAACCGCGATCGCTTCCTGCGCGAGGCTCGCGCCGCTGCCCGCCTCTCCGGCGACCCGCACACGGTCACGATCTACGACGTCGGCGAGAACGACGGGCGCCCGTACCTGGTGATGGAGTACCTCCCGGGCGGGTCGCTCGCCGCCCGGCTCGCGGCGGGCCGAATCGACCACGGGCTGGCCATGGAGTGGCTGGAGCAGGCGGCGCGCGCGCTCGACGCCGCCCACGCGCACGGGGTCGTCCACCGGGACGTGAAGCCCGGGAACCTGCTGCTCGACAAGGACGACAACGTCTACGTCGCCGACTTCGGAATCGCCCACGCGGCCGGGGTCGACTCGAACACCCAGACGGGCGTGATCCTCGGGACCGCCGGCTACCTCGCGCCCGAACAGGCGGCAGGCGGGCGAGCAACGGCCGCGTCCGACCGCTACGCCCTCGCGGTCGTCGCGCACGAGCTGCTGACCGGGGCGCGACCCGGTCCGGCCCTGTCATCGAAGCTCCCGCCCGCAGCGCACGACGTTTTCGCGCGGGCGCTGGACGAGGAGCCGGAGTACCGCTACCCGTCGTGCCTCGAGTTCGTCGCCGCGCTCGCAGTAGCCCTCTCACCTGTTTCTGCCACTGCCCCGACCGTCGTGGCGGTGGGGCGCCGCCGGCGACGGCGCGCGCCGCTGGCGCTCGCGATCGCGCTCGCGTTCGGCGTGCTCGCCTTCGTGCTCACCGCCGCGCTCGCCGGCGGGAACTCCACAAACGCGCCGTCGACCGTCGTGCAGACCGTGACGGTGCCCGCACCCACGACCTCCGCCCAGCCCGCCGTAACGCCGGCGCAGCCGGTCGCCGCGACGCCCGACGCGCCCGCGAAGCACGGCAAGAAGGGCAAGCACAAGAAGCGCGACAAGCACTGAGCGAGCGAAGATGCCGCCGTGGCCGCCAGGCTCGCGCTCGCAGTGCTCCTCGTCACCGGAACGGCTGCGGCAGCCGTCCCGCAGCCCCGCGTGCTCGCGACGGTCCAGGTCGGGGGCCAGCCGACCTGGCTCACGCCGGCGGCAGGGTCGATCTGGGTCGCGAACTACGGCTCGGGCGAGGTCGAGCAGATCGACCCGGCTCGCAACCGCGTCGCTGCCCGGGTCCGGTGCAGGGCTCGCCGTACGCGGTCTCGTTCGGCGCGGGATCGCTGTGGGTGAGCTCCTTCAGCGACCGAGCAGTCACCCGGATCGATCCCCGGACGAGAAAGGTCGTCGCCCGGATCGACATGGGCAGCGACCAGCAGGCGGGCATCCTGGCCACTCCGAGTGCCGTGTGGGTCGCGGTGTACGGCAGCGGCGAGGTCGTGCGAATCGATCCCGCCGTGAACAAGGTCGTCGCGCGCATCCGCCTCGGCGGCAACCCCGAGGACGCAGTGCTCTTCGCAGGCTCGCTCTGGGTGCCGAACGAAAACGGGACGCTGGCGCGGATCGATCCCGCCAGGGGAAAGGTGCTCGCGAAGGTCCGCGTCGGCGCCGACCCGGACAATGCGATCGCCTGCCGCGGCCTGCTCTGGACGACCGCCCTGCACAGCAACGAGCTGGTCGCGGTGTCACCGAAGACGAACCGGGTCGCAGCGCGGGTGCCGGTCGGCCTCGGCAGCGTCGGCTTGGCCTGCGGCCGCTCGCTCTGGACCGCGGGCTACGAGGACGGAACGCTGACGCGCATCGACCCGGTGGCGCGGCGCGTGACCGGCAAGCGGGCAGTCGGAGTTCAGGCCCGCACCGTGCTGATCGCAGCCGGGAGCGTGTGGGTCGGGAATCAGGGCTCGGGGACGGTCGTGCGCGTCGCAGGGAGCTAGGACTAACCGAGCCGCTCGGCGTACTGCTGCTCGTAGTACTCGCGGTACTCGCCGGACTTGATCGGCTCCCACCACGTGCGGTTGTCGCGGTACCACTCGACGGTCTCGGCGAGGCCGTCCTCCAGCGAGCGCCCGGGCGCCCACCCCAGCCCACGCAGCTTCGAGTCGTCGAGCGAGTAGCGGCGGTCGTGCCCCGGGCGGTCGTCCACATGGCGGACAAGACCGGGTTCGGCGCCGGTCAGCTCCAGGATCCGTTGCGTGATCTCGAGGTTCTCGTGCTCCTCGCCGCCGACGTTGTAGGTCTCGCCCGGCGCGCCCTCGCGAAGCACGAGCTCGACCGCGGCGCAGTGGTCGCGGACGTGCAGCCACTCGCGCCGTTGCCGGCCGTCGCCGTAGACCGGCAGCGGCTCACCGTCGAGCGCGTTCGTGACGAAGAGCGGGATCAGCTTCTCCGGGTACTGGTTCGGGCCGTAGGTATTCGCGCCCCGCGTGATGCACGCATCGATCCCGAAGGTTCGGACGGCGGAGAGCACCTGGAGGTCTCCGCCCGCCTTCGACGCCGAGTACGGGCTGGACGGCCGCAGCGGGTCGCCCTCGCGCGAGCTCTCGCCCCCGGGAACGTCGCCGTAGACCTCGTCGGTCGAGACCTGGACGAGCCGGATCCCGGCGTCGCGGGCGAAGCCGAGCAGGACATACGTGCCGAGCACGTCTGTCTCGATGAACTCGGCCGCGCCGAGGATCGAGCGGTCGACATGTGTCTCGGCGGCGAAGTTGACGATCGCCGCCGCGCCGGCGGCGGCCTGCGCGACCGCGTCGGAATCGCAGATGTCGCCTTCGAAGAAATCGACGTCGGCGCCGTCGAGGTTGGCGCGATTGCCGGAGTAGGTCAGCTTGTCGAGCACCGCGACGTCCTCGCCCGCTGCGACGAGCCGCTTCGCGAAGTGGGAGCCGATGAAGCCGGCGCCGCCGGTGACGAGCACGCGCATCGCCGAAAAGCGTAGACATACGGCCATGAGGAGGTGGGCGCGCTTCGCGACCGCTGGTGTCGCCGTCGTCGCGGGGACGATGATGCTCCTTGCAGCCCTGGTCTCGGAAGGGCTCGGCGAGGAGGGTGACCCGGGCGCGCCGGCCGTGATCGTCGCTCTCGGGACCGCGACCATCGTGGCCGGGGCCGTGACCGCCTTCGTCGCGGCGGCGAGATACGCCGCGATCGCGCTCCTCGCGACCGTCTTCGTGCTCGCCTACTCGGGCGAGGTCGCCGACGACGTCGTCTATGAGACGATCGCGGGCGTCGCGCTCGTGCTGCTCGGCCTGCTCTCGATCACAGGCGGGCGACGCAGGCGGCCAGCCCCATCCGCCAGTGCGGCAGACGGGGCGTCTCCGGGTGCTCCGAGCGAAGCACCGAGTACGCCGGGCGCGGAGCCGGACGATCGAGCTCCGCGGTCGTGATCCGGCGTACGCGAATCGCCAGGCCTCGCTCCGCGAAGATCGCCTCCGCGAAGTCGGCCCAGGTGCAGTCGCCGTCCGCGGCGACGTGGTAGATGCCGTACGGGAGGTCGAGCACCCAGGGGATCGCGGCCGCGAGGTAGCCCACGTAGGTCGGCGACCCGCGTTGGTCGTCCACCACCGGCACCTCGTCGTGCTTCTCCGCGAGCCGCAGCATCGTGCGGACGAAGTTGTGACCGGTCGCGCCGAACAGCCACGAGGAGCGGACGATCCAGCCGTCCCGCACCTCGCGTTCGCCGGCGAGCTTCGTCCGCCCGTAGACGCCGAGCGGACTGGGCGGTCCGATTCGACGTACGGCTCCGTCTTCGCTCCGTCGAAGACGTAATCGCTCGAGAAGTAGACGACCGGCGCCCCGGAAGCTGCGACGTTCCGCGTCCCGAGGACGTTCGCCGTCTCCGCACCCTCCGGGTCGGATTCGGCGCCGTCGACGTCCGTCCAGGCGGCGGCGTGCAGGATCAGGTCGTAGCCGGCCGGCACCTCCCGGGACACGTCGAGCTCGCCGTGGCCGAGGGCGTCCGCCCACGGGAACACCTCCGCGAGCGCGGCTCCGAGCTGGCCACCGGCTCCGGTGATCAGGACTCGGTCGAATCGCGCGCGGAGAGAATCGGCTCTTTCGTCTGCCACAGCTCGACGACGCGCGGGTCGTCCCAGGGAAGCCCGTGCTCGTCCGGGTCGGCGGGGTCGTACTCCTCGGTGACGTGGTAGCAGAAGAGCACGTCGGTCAGCGCCTCGAAGCCGTGCGCGAGCTGTCCGGGAACCCAGACGGCGACGGGGTTGTCGTCGCCGATGTCGACGCTCATCGTCTCGCCGGTCTCGCGGTCGAGAACGACGACCCGGGCCATGCCGGACAGACACGCGAACAGGTCGGACTGGCCGCGCTCGTGATAGTGGAGGCCGCGGATCACGCCGGCGTGGGAGAACGAGATGTTCGTCTGACGGGTCGGGGCGGGGAGGGCGCTGTCGCGGCGGAGCTCGTACAGCCAGCCGCGGTCGTCTTTCCACACGCGGAGCGGGATCAGCTGGACTCTGTCGATCATTCGTGGTTCGCGCCGTGCGCGCGGACGAAGTCGTTGACGGCGTAGTAGGCATCGATCGACTCGCCCGCGTCGCCCCAGAAACCCTCGAGCACGTCGTACTCCATCGTCCCCTGCTCGACGAACCAGTTGTTCACGTCGGTGATCTCGAGCTCGCCGCGGCCGGACGGCTCGAGCGTCGGGAGCACGTCCCAGACGGACTCGTCGTAGAAGTAGATGCCGGTGACCGCGTACTCGCTCGGCGGATCGTCCGGCTTCTCGACGATGCGCGTGACACGCCCGTCGCCGTCGAGCTCCGGCACGCCGAGGTGGCGCAGGTGCTCCGGGTCGGACTCGCGCGCGAGCAGGATGCGCGCGCCCACGGCCTGCTCGGTGAACGCCCGGACGGAGCGCTCGAACGTCCGCTCGAGCACGTTGTCGGCGAGCATCACGCACACCCGGTCGCCGCCGACAAACTGTTGCGCGAGCCCGAGCGCCTCGGCGATCCCGCCCGGCTTCTCCTGGTACGCGTAGGTGAGCAGCTCGATCCCGTGCTCGTGGCCGTTGCCGAGCAGGCGGAAGAACTCGCCCGCGTGCGTCCCGCCGGTGACGAGCATCAGCTCCGTCACTCCCGCCCGCACGAGCGCCTCGATCGAATAGCTGACCATCGGCCGGTCGTAGATCGGGAGGAGGTGCTTGTTCGTGATCCGGGTCAGCGGATCGAGCCGGGACCCGGTCCCGCCGGCGAGGATCACGCCTTTCACTAGACCCAGCCGCGCTGGCGGGCGATCTTGCACAACGCGCGCCGCTTGGCATACGGCGAGCCTTCGGTCAGCCCCGCCTTCGCGTACGCGCGCCGCAGCGCCGCCTTCACCGTCTCCGTCGCGCCCGGTGTCCCGAGCCGCGCGGCGATCTCCTCGTTCGTCGGCAGATCGTCCAGCGAGCCGCCGGCGAGCCAGCCCGAGCACAGCGCCTCGACGACCTGGCGCTGGAACGGGGACAGCGGCCGCGTCAGGGCGGGCGGGCCGGTCTGGAGTGCGGTCGTCACCTCCGGGTCGACCAGCGACCCAGGCGCGGAGAAGACGACGCTCTCGGCGCCGAGCCCGATCCTGTCGCCGTGGCGCAGCGGCACCTTCGCGCCGGCCTGGATCCGCGAACCGTTCAGGAACGTGCCGTTGAAGCTCCCGCGGTCCTCGAGGAACCAGCGCTCGCCCTCCTCGGTCAGGACCGCGTGGTGACGGCTGACGGTCGGCTTTTCGATCGTCAGGTCGTTCTCCTCGGCGCGCCCGATCGAGAACTCGGCCGAGAGCTCGCGCTCGGTACCGTCGGGGAGGATCAGACCGGCCGTGGCGGCCACTGCGGAACTTCTACCAGCGGCGAGGGCGGAACGCGCACGAGCCGCGCCAGCGGAGCCGGCAGCCACCAGTTGTAGCGGCCCATGATCGCCATCAGCGCGGGCACGAGAATGCCGCGCACGAGCGTCGCGTCGAGGAAGATCGCGACCGCGAGCCCGCAGCCGAACTCCTGCAATCCGACGATCGAGCCGGCCATGAACCCGGAGAAGGCCGCGACCATGACGATCGCCGCCGCCGTGATGATCCGGCCGGTCCGCTCGAGGCCGATCGCGACCGCGCGCGCGTTGTCGTGGGTCTCGTCCCACGCCTCGCGCATCCGCGAGACGAGGAACACCTCGTAGTCCATCGAGAGGCCGAAGATCATCGCGAACAGGAAGATCGGGATCCAGCCCTCGATCTGCGGGAACTGGTAGAAGCCGAACGCGTCCTTGCCGACCCCGAACCGGAAGACGAGGACGAGCGCGCCGTAGGCCGCGGCGACCGAGAGCAGGTTGAGGATCACCGCCTTCAGCGGGAGCACCATCGACCGGAAGGCGCGCATCAGCAGCAGGTAGGTGAGCGCGAGCACCCCGAGCACGAGCCAGGGGAATGCCCCGTACGCCCGGTCGAGGAAGTCGACGCCCTGAGGTGGAGCGCCCCCCGCGCGCACGTCGGCGCTCCTCCGGGAACCTCGCGGCCGGGATCAGCTCCGAGCGCAGCCGCCGCGCGAAGTCCTGCGCCTCCTCCGAGCCGTACTCGTGGCGAGTGGCGACGATCACCTGGGCCCACTGCCCGGTCCGGTCGACGAAGCGGCCGTTGTCCGCGTGGTAGGCGGCCGCAACCTCGGGGTCGAGCACCAGCTCGCCGACGAGCCGCGTGATCGCGGCCTCGACCTCCGGGGAGCGCGCCCCGCCCGGCCGCCCGCCGTCGACGAGCACCTGCGCCGGGGCGATCGCGCCCGGTCCGACGGCGCCCTCGAGCACCTTGAGCCCCTGCACCGACTGGGGGTACTGCGGGATCCCGGCTGTCGCGCCCGGAGTGAGCTGAAGCCACCCGACCGGGATCGCCCCCGCGACCAGCACCGCGGAGATCCCCGCCACGTACCACCACTTGTGCCGCATGATCGAGCGCGCCAGGCGCGCCCAGAACCGGTGCTCGACGTCGTCGCCCGACCTGCCGCACCGGCAGTCGCAGCCAGTTCGCGACCGGGGCGCGATGCGTCCCGCGCCGGCCGTAGATCGCGAGCAGCGCGGGTTGCAGCGTCGCCGCGGCGAGGATCGAGACGATCGGGATCAGGAACCCGCCGACCCCCATCGCGCGCATGAACGGGAGCGGCATGAAGAGCAGCAGCGCGAGCCCGATCGCGACGGTGAAGCCGGAGACGATCACGGCGCGGCCGGCGGTCTCCATCGTCCGCAGCACCGCCTCCTCGACCTCGAGGCCGCGGCCCAGCTCCTCGCGGAACCGGTAGACGATCAGCAGCGAGTAGTCGATCGCGATCCCGATCCCGATCAGGAACACGAGGTTCGTGACGTAGGTCGGCGTCGTCATGTAGTGCGCCGCGACGTAGACGATCCCGAGCGTCCCGAAGACCGTGCACGCCGCGAACAGAAACGGGATCGTGACCGCGAGCGAGAGCCCGAACACCGCGAGCAGGACGACCAGAGCGATCGGCAGCGCGATCGCCTCGCCCTTCTGCAGATCGTTGTTGAAGATCGGGTCGAGGTCGTGCTGGATCGCGGGCGCGCCGGTGACGTACGCCCGAGCCCCGGCCGGATGGCCGAGCGCGCGCAGGAGCTCGTCCGTGTGCCCCTTCGCCTGCGCGAGGTCGAGCGTCGAGATCACGTTCCCGTACAGGACGTGGGGGCCGGCCGGCACGAGCGCTTCGCCCTGCCCGCTCGGCACGGCGCGGGCCGCGCGATCGACGACCGCCTGGAGGCGGGACACCGTCTGCGGATCCGCCGAGTCGGCGACCCGGAAGACGACGGTGAACGCGCCGTCGCTCCGGTCGCCGAAATGCTGCTCGAGGACGGTGCGCACGCGCTCGGAATCCGTCCCGGGAACGCTGAACACGTTCGACTGGAGGTCCGACAGCCGACCCTGACGCCCAGAAACCGGCGACGAGGATCGCGAGCCAGGCGATCGCCACCGGCCAGCGGTGCCGGAGCACCCACCTGGTGCACGCCCGACCAAGTTAGTGGCTGCTAAGTTAGTGGTCACTAGATGAGCGTGTCAACCATCGGTCCGGGGGTACCCTAGAAGCCGCCGTGCAGAAGCGCCGCGACGTCCGCCGTCATCCACGAGGAGCTCGAGGAGCTCTTCGCGGACCTCTGGCAGGTGCCGGGATTCGCGGGCCTGCGCCAGGGTTTCCGCCCCCAGGTCGACTGCTACCGCACCGACGATCCGCCGGCAGTCACGGTCGTCGTCGACCTCGCAGGCATCGATCCGGAGCAGATCTCGATCGAGGTGACCGAGCGCACCGTCCTGATCTCGGGGGTGCGCCGGCGCCCGAAGCTGAACTGCCGCGTCTCCTACCGCCAGATGGAGATCGAGGACGGCCCGTTCCAGCGCCGGATCACCCTGGCCGAGGACGTCGACCCGAACGGCGGCGAGGCGACCTACGACCGCGGCCTGCTCAGGGTCGTGCTCCCGCTCGCCCAGAAGCCGCCTGCGGGCAGCGTGACGATCGTGCTCGGCCGGAGGAGGACGACCTGAGCGACTTCGCCCCCGACGTCACCCTCGACGAGAAGGACGTCGAGATCCCGTCGACCCTGCCGGTACTGCCGCTGAAGGAAACGGTCGTCTTCCCGCAGTCGATGACGCCGCTCGCGATCGGGCAGGAACGCTCGATCAAGCTCGTCGACGACGTCGTCTCCGGCGACCGGATGCTGGCGCTCGTCACAGTCAAGAACGAGGAGACCGAGCCGCCCGGCTGGGACGATCTCTACGACGTCGGCACCGCCGCGATCGTCCACAAGCTGATCCGCGTGCCCGACGGCACGCTGCGGATCCTGGTCCAGGGGCTGAGGCGGATCAAGCTCGAGCGCCGCGCCAGTGACGACCCGTACCTCGATCGGCGAGTTCGCCGAGGTGCCGGACGAGATCGAGGAGACCAAGGAGCTCGAGGCGCTGACGCACAACGTCCAGAACCTGTTCGGGCGGATCATCGCGGCCGTCCCGTACCTCCCGGAGGAGCTCCAGATCGCGGCCGCCAACGTCGACGACCCGAGTGCACTCTCGCACCTCGTCGCCTCGACGATGCGGCTGAAGACCGACGAGAAGCAGGCGCTGCTCGACACCGCCGACGTCGAGAAGCGGCTGCACGCGATCTCGCGCATCCTCAGCCGTGAGCTCGAGGTGATCGAGCTCGGCTCGAAGATCCAGTCCCAGGTCCAGTCGGAGATGGAGAAGGGCCAGCGCGAGTACTTCCTCCGCCAGCAGCTGAAGGCGATCCAGGAGGAGCTCGGCGAGGGGGACGACCAGCAGGCCGAGGTGAACGAGCTCCGCGAGCGGCTCGCGGAGCTGGAGCTGCCCGAGGACATCCGCAAGGCGGCCGAGCGCGAGCTCTCGCGGCTCGAGAAGCTGCCTCCGGCCGCGGCCGAGTACGGCGTCATCCGCACCTACCTCGACTGGATCCTGACGCTGCCGTGGAACAAGGTGACCGAGGACAACCTCGACCTCGACCAGGCGCGCAAGGTCCTCGACGAGGACCACTTCGACCTCGCCAAGGTCAAGGACCGGATCATCGAGTACCTCGCCGTCTCGAAGCTGAAGGGCGACGTCTCCGGTCCGATCCTCTGCTTCGCCGGGCCGCCCGGCGTCGGCAAGACCTCACTCGGCCAGTCGATCGCACGCACGCTCGGGCGGAAGTTCGTGCGCATCTCCGTCGGCGGCGTCCGCGACGAGGCCGAAATCCGAGGGCACCGGCGCACGTACATCGGCGCGATGCCCGGGACGATCATCCGCGCCCTGCGCGACGCCGAGTCGATGAACCCGGTCTTCCTGATCGACGAGATCGACAAGATGGGCGCGGACTGGCGCGGCGACCCCTCGAGCGCGATGCTCGAGGTGCTCGACCCGGAGCAGAACTCGACGTTCCGCGACCACTACCTCGACCTACCGTTCGACCTCTCGAAGGTGCTGTTCATCTGCACCGCGAACCAATTGGAGACGATCCCCGGCCCGCTGCTCGACCGGATGGACGTGATCCAGCTCTCGGGCTACACCGAGGACGAGAAGGTCGAGATCGCGAAGCGCTACCTGCTGCCGAAGCAGCTCGAGGCCAACGGCCTGAAGCCGAAGCAGGCCAAGCTCCCGGTCGACAGCATCCGGCTCGTCATCCGCGAGTACACGCGCGAGGCCGGCCTGCGCAACCTGGAGCGGCGGATCGGCGACCTGATGCGCAAAGCGGCAACGAAGGTCGCCCGCGGCGAGGCCGAGCAGGTCGTGATCGGCGAGCCGGTCGTCCGCGAGTCACTCGGCCCGCGCCGCTTCGCCGGCGACGTGCGCAAGCGCACCTCGGATCCGGGCGTCGCGACAGGGCTGGCGGTCACGCAGGTCGGTGGTGACGTCCTCTTCATCGAGGCGACGGCATACCCGGGCAAGGGGCACCTCCAGATCACCGGCCAGCTCGGCGAGGTGATGCAGGAGTCCGCGCAGGCCGCCCTCTCGTGGGTTCGCAGCCACGCCGACGAGCTCGGGATCGAACCGGGCTGGTTCGCCGACCACGACGTGCACATCCACGTCCCCGCCGGCGCCGTGCCCAAGGACGGCCCCTCCGCCGGGCTCGCGATGGCGACCGCGATCGTCTCGCTGGTCACGGGCCGCACCGTCTCCGACGAGGTCGGGATGACCGGCGAGATCACGCTCACCGGGCAGGCGCTGCAGATCGGCGGCGTGCGCGAGAAGGTGCTCGCCGCGCAGCGTGCCGGGCTGAAGAAGGTGATCCTGCCGCGCGAGAACGAGGGCGACCTCTCCGAGCTCCCGGCCGAGACGCGCGCGGAGCTCGAGTTCGTCCTGGCAGATGTGATCCAGGACGTGCTGGCGGCGGCGCTCGACGGCGAGGCCTCGTCGGCCAGGCCGCGACCGGCGCCGGAGAGACAGGCGGCTAGCGCGTCGCGAGGGTCCTGAGCAGCAGGTCGCAGGCCTGCGGCTCGCCCCGGTCGGCGAGCCAGCGGCACAGCACGTAGTACTCGTCCGCTCCCTTCAGGACGAAGGTGATCCGGTCGACGAGGCCCTCGCCGTCCTTCTCGTACGCAACGTCGTACTGCCGCGAGCGGATGCCGGACGCGACGACGTCGCGGCGCGCGATCACCTTCCCGTTCAGCTTGTCCGCGAGCGAGCTCGTGACCGCGTCCAGTTCCTTCGAGACCTTCGCGTACAACCGCGGCGTGTACCTGCTGCGCAGCGTCAATCCGGTCACCGATGCGAGCGTCGGCTCGTCCCCGCCCGGCTTCACCGTCGCCGACCGGGCCTCGTGCGAGACCTTCCATGAGGTCGGCGCCGAGAACGTGAACCCGGGGCCGACCACCCGCTGGCCCGACGCCTGTGCGGTCGTTCCTTCGCCGCCGCCCCCGCCGCCGCAGCCGGCGACCAGCGCGAGCATGGCGAAGAGAAAGAGGGGGAACCGTTTTCGAGCTCGTGGCCGGGGGTACACTCGCGGTGCGATCGACCGAAAGGACGTGCAAAGAATGCCCAAGACAACGGACAGAGTCGCAGGAATGGCCGGAACCGCGAAGCCCTATGTCGAGCGTGCCATGCACGACGAGGAGTTGCGCGACCACATGAAGCAGGCCTACGCGGCCGCCCGGGACATCTACGAGGAGATCATGGGACCTCGCGGAGTGACGGACATTGCCACCCGTGTCGCCAAGGACGAGGAGGTCCAGGACAACCTGCGCACCGCGATCGCCGAGCTCCGGCAGGCGGCGAACCGCTTTCAGGGACGGAAGCAGCACCACGGCGGGCGGAACTTGCTCCTCCTGGTCGGCGTGGTCGTCGGGCTGCTCTACAACCCGGTCACGGGGCCGTCGCTCCGCCGCTGGACGAAGACCCGCCTGTTCGGCGGCGACGAGTTCGGCTACGACAGCGGCCAGCCTTCGTCCGGCAACGGCTCAGGCTCGTAGACAGCTAGGCGCGGTCCAGCACCGGTAGCGGCACCGGCAGGTCGCCGACGCTCGGCTTCGGCGCCTCGACGATCGGGCGCGTCTGATTCATCGCGCGCTCGAGCGAGTCGGGGTCGAGGCCGTTTGCCGTCGAGATGTCGCTCGAGCCGAGCAGGATCGCACCAGGCGTCGGCGCATTCGAGACCGCGGCGGTGGGCAGGGCCGAGAACGGCACGGCAGCGCGAATCCGGATGTCCTCGAGGCGCTTCCAGGCATCCAGGTATTTCGTCGGGTTGACGGCGCCGTCGTAGCCCAGGAAGAGCAGCGACACGGGGTGAAGTCTCGAAGTGGAGGTGGAACGGCGTCGTCGCCGCATCCCCGGTGTTGCCGACGAAGCCGAGCACGTCGCCGGCGTGGACGTGCCGGCCGTTGACCGCGAGCGCCGTGTAGGCGGAGAGGTGGGCGTAGTAGAACTCGTTCCCCTGCTGGTCGCGCAGCCACAGGCGCCACCCGCCCACGTCGTTCCAGCCGACCGAGAAGACCGTCCCGTCTGCGACAGCGAGGATCGGGGCGCCGAGCGGAGCGAAGATGTCGTCCCCGTGGTGCCAGCCACCGGAGACGTCGCCGCGCGGTGCCCCGAAGCTGTCTCCGTACGCTGACGGACCGTAGACCGGGAAGACGTAGTGCTTCGCGGTCAGCCTGGGCGTCACGTCCGGGATCGTGGTCCGCACCGGTAGCCCGTTGTGCCGGGTCGTCTTGTCGCCGGAGAGCGGCGTCCCGGGCGCGGGCAGCGGCGCCTCTGCGCCCGGCAGCGCGGTGGTCGCGGTCCGCGGCTCGGGAGTCGGCTTCGTCCTTCCGCCCCGCTCGTGGTGGGCGAAGGGGTGGACGGCCCGTTGGACGAGGTCGTCGTTCCAGTGGGCAGCGGAGCGTGCCCGGAAGCGTCGGCGTGCCCGATCACGATCGTCGATCCGCGCGGGAAGCCGAGGTGGTCCGCGTCGAGGTGGATGACGAGCCCGGTCACCGAGCCCTGCCACGCGGAGACGAAGCCCGAGCTCTGGGTCGTGCTCTCCCGCATGATGCTGATGCTCCCCCAGTCGCCGAGCGCGAGCTCGAGGTTCGCGCTCGGAGCGATCGACGAGCCGAGCACGAACAGGTTCGTCATCCCGGAGTCCGAGACGTCGGCCGACTCGCCGCTGGCGCTGACAGCCGCCCGCAGCGACCCCATGGTGATCTCGCCGCCGAAAAGAGAGACGTCGCTGATCTCCGTGCGCGCGTACGCCGTCCCGTCGTCCTCGTTCGACGAGAAGCTCGTGAGCGAGGAGCCGACCGAGACGACGGATCCGTCTGAGGGATAAGCGAACCCGCCGCCGCCCTGCGAGCCGGCCAGGCCGCTTCCGTCGGGACCGGTCACGGACACGGCGTAGGCGTTCGCCGAGGTCGGCGGCACGGTCGCAAGCGGGGGTGCGGCCGCCGCCCCGCTGCCCAGGAGCAGGCAGCGCAAGAAGAAGGGCGGCTGTGAGTCGCGCCGTCACTAGCAGGGGATTATGGGCGATCCGCAAGGACAGGGCGAGCTGTACTTGCGACTCATTCTCAATTACGCTCCTCGACCGTGTCTCCCACGCCTGACCCGCTCCGCCTGCCCGCACGCGCTCGCGCCACCCCGCAGCGCCGCGCGGTGCTCGAGACGCTCGCGGCGTGGGACGGCAGCTTCACGGTCGTCGAGCTCTACGACCGGGCGCGCCGGGCCTACCCCGCGCTCGCGCTCGCCACGACCTATCGAACGGTCGACCTGCTCCGCCGCGCCGGCAGCGTGCGGCCCCTGCCCGGCACCGGACGGCCGACCTACGTCCGCTGCCATAGCGGCCATCACCACCACCTGATCTGCCTGACCTGCGGGAGCGTCGAGGAGACCGAGATCTGCGCCGCCCCCGCCCCGGCCGAGCTGAAGCGCCGCTACGGCTTCAGCGAGAGCTCGCACGAGGTGGACATCTACGGCACGTGTGCGCATGTGCTCGTAGCCGCCGCGTCCTGGATCGCCATCCCGCTCGCGGGGTTGACGGTGCTCTCGACCTTGCTCGGCGGGTATTTCGCCTTCCGCGTCGGCAAGCGAGATCCACACCCTGATCGCGCTGAGCGGCGGGATCGTCGTCGCAGTCGCGCTGTTCGACGTGCTGCCCGAGGCAATTGACGCGGTCGGCAACGCGCGGCGCGTGGGGTCGCTGATCGGTGCCGGCTTCCTCGGCTTCTTCCTGATCCAGCGGCTGCTCGTCCTCCACCATCGCGACGAGCCCGACGAGGCGAAGGCGCATTCGCGGGTCGGGGCCCTCGGCGCGGCCGGACTCTCCGCGCACAGCTTCCTCGACGGCCTTGCGATCGGACTGGCCTTCGGGCTGGACACGAGCACGGGTCTGCTCGTGTTCATGGCGGTCGTCGCGCACGACTTCGCGGATGGGCTGAACACGGTCAGCTTCGTCCTCCGCCAGGGCGACGACCGCCTACGCGCGCGCCGCTGGCTGATGGTCGACGCGCTCGCGCCTCTGCTCGGTGCGATCGTCGGCACGCTCGTGAACATGTCCGAGTACGCCCTCGGGAACCTGCTGGCCGTCTACGCCGGCGTGTTCCTGTTCATGGGCGCGAGCGACCTGCTCCCGGAAGCGCACGCGCACCCGTCGTGGCGGCGAGTCGTGCTCACCGTCGTCGGGTTCTGCGGCACCTGGGCGATCGCCTGGGCTGCGACGCAGTAGGGGTGCGCTACGAGTCCAGCTGCTTGCGCGCGAACTCGCGGAAGCGCGCACGCGCGTCCTCGTCCGGGCCGAGACTCTCCTCGCCCGCGTAGCGCGGGTCGGCGGAGATCTCCTCGGCGACCTGCCGCACCTCCGCAGCCACGCGCGCGCGGTGCGCCGGGTCGCGCATCAGCTGCTCGATCCAGGTCTCGCTGCCGTCATAGGGCTCGAGATCGTGGTCGACGAGCAGCTGGCCGAGCAGCAGCCCGACCCGGATGTAGGCGAAGGTCTTGAAGGCCAGCAGCCGCCGCGGCGAGTCGACCAGCGCGCGAATGTCCGGCTCGTCCGCCTCGATCTGCGCGACGATGCTGCCGATCGGCTCGTCGACGAGCGGGATCCAGACGTCCTCGATGCCCGACATGCCCGCAGGCTAGCGCCTACGTGCCCGCCACGCGACCTGCGCGGCGACCGCCACCATCAGCACGCCGAAGAGCCGGCGGAGGACGTGCTCGGGCAGCGTCTCGGCCACGGCGACCCCCGCCTCGACGGCGGCGATCGCCGCCAGGCCGATGATCACCGCCGGCCGCCAGCGGACGTTGCCGTACCGCTGCTGGCGCCACGTGCCCGCGACGACGGTGGGGATGATCGCGAGCAACGAGGTTGCCTCGGCATGCAGCTGCGTGAGGCCGAGTCCGAGCGTCAGGGTCGGGACGAACAGGATCCCGCCGCCGACGCCGAACAGGCCTGCAAGAACCCCGGCCAGGAGCCCGATCGCAACGACAAGGACGATCGTCCACATCAGACGAGCAGCTTCAGGCCGATTCCGAAGAGGAGCAGGGCAAAGAGCAACGACAGCGTCCGGTTCGCGAGCCGCTGCTGGAGCGCCGTCCCGGCGATCGCCCCGATCGCGCCCGGGATCCCGACGATCGCAGCCGCACCGGGCTTCAGTTCGCCGTGGAAGCCGTACGAGATCGTTCCCGCCACCGCGATGATCCCGATCGCGGCGAGTGAGGTCGCCATCGCCGGCCGTTGAAGAAAGTGCGCGAGGAGCAGGAGCAGCGGGACGATGACGATCCCGCCGCCGACGCCGAAGAGCGCGCTGAAAAAGCCGGCGGCGAGTCCGATCAGCACCAGGAGCACGTACGTATTGTCCAGGGAAGGTGCTGACGGAGCGGTTACTTGTGTGCCTGGCGGAGCGACCAGGCGAAACGGCGGTCCTGCTCGACGTGGACGGGACGCTCGCACCGATCGTCGCGCGGCCCGAGGACGCGGTCGTCCCGGACGAGACCCGGGGGCTCGTCGAGCAGCTGGTGGCCCGCTACGCGCTCGTCGCCGCGATCAGCGGGCGACCCGGAGAGGACGCCGCCGAGATGGTCGGTGTGGACGGGGTCGTCTACGTCGGCGAGCACGGCCTCGAGCTCGACCCGCGCGCTGCGGAGTGGGCGCCCGCGATCGAGGAATTCGCGGACTCGGTCGAATGGCCGGCCGAACTGAAGCGCCTGTCCGTCTCCTTTCACTTCCGCGCCGCAGAGGACGAGCCGGCGGCGGTGACGGAGCTCCGGCGCGTCGCCGACCGCGCGGTCGCGGCCGGGCTGAGGCCGCGCTGGGGCCGCAAGGTGCTGGAGATCCGCCCGCCGGTCGATGCGGACAAGGGCACGGCCGTGCGTGCGCTGCTGGAGGAGCGAGACCTGCGCCGGGCAATGTACGCGGGCGATGACACCACCGATCTCGACGCCTTCCGCGGCCTGGACGGCCTCGACCTCGCCGTCCGCGTCGCCGTCGTGTCCGATGAAGGCCCCACCGACCTCGGTAAGGCTGCCGACATCGTCGTCGGAGACCCGCACGCGCTCGCGGGGCTTCTCCGCGGCCTCCTCTGATGCACGTCGACGAGGAGGTGCTCGCGCCGATCCGCGCCCGCTTCGGGAAGCCGGCGGTCGTCGAGTGGGAGGGCGAGATCACCGCGCGGGAGTTCGCAGTCGCCACCTATGACCCCGCCCGGACGCACGACGTGACCCTGTTCATCCTCAACGGTCCCCGCCTCGCCCTGATCCGCAAGCCGATGTTCCCGCCGGACATCTGGCGGCCGCCCGGCGGCGGAGTCAAGCCGGGCGAGGACTTCGTCGCCGCGGTCGAGCGCGAGGGGCTCGAGGAGACCGGGCTGCGGATCGAGCTCGATCGGTACCTCGTCGACATGCGCGCGCGCGGTTCCACCACGAGGGAACGCTGGACTGGCGGACGCACGTCTTCCTCGCGCGCACGACGGACGAGGAGATCGCGCCGCTCGACACGGAGGAGATCGCGGAGGCGCGCTGGGGAACGCTGGACGAGCTCGCCGGCCCGCTCCGCGAGCGGCTGCTCTCAACCGGCCGCGCGTTCTGGCGCTACCGCGTCGCCCTACACGATGCCGCGCTCGCCGCGCTCTAGCGCGTACCAGACCACGTCGTGACCGCGCCAGTGCGCGGTGCCGCGCAGGCTCAATCCGCAGCGGTTCATCACCGCCCGCGAGCGGCGGTTCTCGGGCGTCGTGATCGAGAGCAGCCGCGGCTCGTCGGGCAGGTGCTCTCGCCAGACCGCGACGCTCGCCAGACCGCCCTCGGTCGCAAGGCCCTGGCCCCAGAAGTCGTGATGAAGCACCCAGCCGACCTCCGGCAACGGACGGTCGGAGAGCGGCCAGTCGTGGTGGCAGAGAATCCCGATCCGGCCGACCAGGCGGCCCGACTCTAGGTCGCAGGCCGCCCACTGGCAGTAGCCGTCCTCGTCCCAGGCGCGCTGCCAGCGCTCGACCTGCACTCGCGTCTCCTCGAAGTCGATCGGCGGCATCGTCTCCAGGTACTCGGGTTGCGAGTAGATCTCGAAGAGCGGCTCGGCGTCCTCGTCCTGCCACTGGCGGAGCAGGAGCCGGTCGGTGGTGAGCTCTCGGGGCACCATCGGGGCGTAGGGTAGGCGCGTGAGCGGGTTTTCGACACCGCTCCTCGTGCTCGTCTTCGTCGCCGGGGCAGGCGCGACCTGGCTCGCGGGGATCTTCCTCTCCAGAACGACGGACTCGCTCGACCGGCGGCTCGGGCTCGGCGACGCACTCGGCGGCCTGATCCTGCTCGCGGTCGCCGGGACGCTGCCGGAGATCGCGATCGTCGCCTCGGCCGCGCTCGGCGGACACCTCGAACTCGCGGTCGGGAACCTGATCGGCGGAGTCGCGATCCAGACGCTCGTGCTCGTGATCCTGGACGCGGCCACCGGGCCGGAGCGGCCGCTCAGCTACCTGGTCGGGTCGCTGATTCCCGTGGTCGAGGCGCTGCTCGTGATTGTCGTGCTGTCGACGGTTCTGGCGGGCGCCGCCCTTCCCGCCTCGACGAGCCTCGGCGGCGTCAGTCCGACGTCGATTGCCGCCGTCCTGTTGTGGATCGGCGGCGTCTGGGTGGTCAGCCGGATGCAGAAGGAGCCGCTGTGGACGGTCAAGATGCCGGGCAGTCGCGCCGGCCGGAAGACCCGCCGCGAGCCGCACCCGAAAGAGCCCCGCCCCTACAGCGGCCGCTCGACCGGCCTCGTCGCCGGGATCTTCGGCCTCGCCGCGGCAGTGACGCTCGCGGCCGGCGTCGGGCTGCAGGAATCCGGAAACGTTCTCGCCGGCCGGATGGGCATTCAGGGCGCGATCTTCGGGGCTACGGTCCTTGCCGCGGCAACAGCGTTGCCCGAGATCTCCAGCGGACTCGCCGCGATCCGCCTCGGCGACCATCAGCTTGCGGTCGGCGACATCCTTGGCGGCAACTCCTTCCAGATCACGCTGTTTCTGCTCGCCGACCTGCTCGCCGGCACGCCGGTGATCGTGGCCGCGCGCGGCTCGGACGTGTGGCTGGGCGGCGCGGGGCTGCTGATGACGGCGGTGGTGGCCACGGCGGTGATCGCACGGCCGAAGCACACCTACTTCCGGCTCGGGATCGACTCGATCGCACTCGCCGTGATCTACGCGGGCGTGATCGCGCTGTTACCGAAGGTCACGTAGCACGTCCCACGCGCGGCGCACGTCGTGCTCGCTCGTGTGCTCGTTGCCGATCGCAAGCCGGAGCACGTAGCGACCGTTCAGCTTCGTGTGCGAGATGAAGATCTCGCCGCCGGCGTTCACACGCTCGAGGATCGCTTCGTTCGCCTTGTCGGACCCCTCCTTGCGGAAGCACACGACCGAGAACGGCCGCGGCGCAGAGAGCTCCCAACCGGGCTCGTCGCGCACCCAGCTCTCGAACAGCTCGGCCAGGCGGACGGCCTCACGGATCCGCGCACGCAGCCCTTCGGCGCCGTAGCAGCGCAGCACCGCCCAGAGCTTCAGACTGCGGAAGCGGCGGCCGAGCGACGGACTGTACTCACTGATGTTGAACGCGTCCTGCTCGAGCGCGCGCAGGTACTCCGGTACGAGGGAGAACGTCTCGCGGAACTGCTCGGGTCGGCGGGTGAAGAGCAGCGAGCAGTCCATCGGAACGAACAGCCATTTATGTGCGTTGACGACCAGCGAGTCGGCCCGCTCGACTCCTTCGAACGCCCAGCGGAACTCGGGGCAGACCATCGCCGAGCCGGCGTAGGCGGCGTCAACGTGTAGCCACGTGCCGGCAGCCGCGCAGCGCTCGGCGATTTCGGCGACCGGATCGACGGAGGTCGTCGACGTCGTGCCGACTGCGGCTACGACCGCAGCGGCGTCGTCGAGTTCGAGCGCTTCCGGCACCATCCGGAACTCGGGGTCGGTCGGCACTTTGCGCGTCTCCATCCCGAGCAGCCGTGCCCCTTTCTCGATTGACGAGTGCGCCTGGTCGGAGCAGACGACCACGTTCCGACCGGTCGTGTGACGGGCGACCATCAGCGCGGCGAGCGTCGACTGGGACGCCGTTTCCTCGATGTGGCCGCGCCACTCGGTCGACAGGCCGAGCAGCTGCGCTACCCAGTCACAGACGAGCAGCTCGAGCTCGGTCGATGCGGGGGCCGTGCGCCAGAGGACGCCGACGCTGTTCAGGGTGGCGGCGAGGAGCTCGGCGAGAATGCCCGGCGAGCCGGCGGAAACGGCGAAGTACGCGAGGAATCGCGGGCTCTGCCAGTGCGTGACCCCGGGAAGGATGATCTCGTCCAGGTCACGCAGCACCGCGTCGAAGCTCTCGGGCTGCTCCGGCGGCGATTGGGGGAGGCGCGCGCGGATGTCGCCGGGCCTGACCTGGGCCAGCACGGGCAGCTCGCCGACGCGCTCCAGATAGTCCGCAGCCCAGTCGACGGCTCGGTGACCGTCTTCCCGGAAGGTCACTTCCTCACCTTCACCTTCGACCAGGGCTGAGTGTTCACGACCTGCTCCCTGGTCAGCCAGGCGCGCCTGGCCTGGCCGATCCCGAGCGTCGCATAGTCGAGCGCCGAGGTCGAGTGCGCGTCCGTGGAGACGACGATCCGGACGCCGCGCTCGCCGGCCAGCCTCGCATCCGCGTCGCGCAGGTCGAGCCGGTCCGGCTGCGAGTTGATCTCCAGCGCCGTGCCGGTCGCGACCGCCGCAGCGAAGACCCGCTCCAGGTCGACGTGCATCGGCCCCCGTTTGTTGATCTTCCGCCCGGTCAAATGGCCAATCACGTCCACGTGCGGGTTCTCCATCGCGGCGAGGATCCGCTCGGTCGGATTGGTCGAGAAGGCGGCGTGGATCGAGGCGACGACCCAGTCGAGCTCTGCGAGAGCCTCGTCGGCGACATCGAGCGTCCCGTTCGCGCGGATGTTCACCTCGACCCCGTGCAGGAGGCGGAACGGCTTCAGCTTCGCGTTCAGCGCGTCGAGCTCCTTGCGCTGCGCGGCCAGCTTGCCGTCGCGCAGATAGTGCGAGTGGTCGGTGACGGCGAGGTAGGCATAGCCGCGAGCCTTCGCCGCGCGGGCCATCTCCTCCATCGTGCTCCTCCCGTCCGCCGACCAGGTCGTATGCGAGTGGAGGTCGCCGCGCAGGTCCTGCTCCTCGACGAGGGCCGGGAGCTCCCGGCGGCGGGCCGCCTCGAGCTCGCCGGTGTTCTCGCGCAGCTCGGGCGGGATGAACTGATAGCCGAGCCACTCGTATAGCGCCTCCTCGGCCGCGAACGTGTGCACCTCGCCGCCCTCCACCTCGGCGACGCCGTACTCGGAGATCGACAGGCCGCGGCGCTGCGCCTCCTCGCGCATCGCGACGTTGTGCTCCTTCGAGCCGGTGAAGTGCTGGAGCAGGTTGCCGTAGCACTCCGGCGGCACGACCCGGAGGTCGAACCGGAAGCCCTCGTAGGAGATCACCGTCGCCTTCGTCCCGCCCTTCGCCTTCACGTCGGCGACCCAGTCGAAGCCGGTGAACGCGTCGATCAGCGCGTGCGCGTCGGTGGCGGTGGCAATGATGTCGAGGTCCCGGAAGGTCTCGCGCCGACGCCGCACGCTGCCCGCCTCGGAGACCTGGTCGGACGCGGGGTGGTCACGCAGGGCCTGGACGACCGCCAGCACCGCCGGCAGGCCCTTCCCGAGTAAAGGGCGGGCGGCCGCCTTGGGTTTCGCCTGCTCTTTCAGCGCCGCGAGGACGTTCTCCTCGACCTTCGGGCCGAGGCCGGTCAGCGTCCGCAGCTGCTGGCTCTCGGCCGCCGTCTTCAGCTCGGCGAGCGTCGTCACGCCGAGCTCCTGCCAGATCCGGCGGGCGGTCTTCGGGCCCAGGCCGGGGAGCCGCATGAAGCTGACCACGTCCGGCGGGATCGTCTTGCGCCGTTTCGCGAGCGCCTCGATCTCGCCCTGCTCGACGATCTGGACGATCTTCTCCTCGATCGTCTTGCCGATCCCCTGGAGCTCCTTCGCCTTTCCCTCGAGCGCGAGCTGGGCGATCGAGCCGCCGCTCTCACGCACGCGCTGAGCCGCACGGCGGTAGGCGAGCACGCGGAACGACTCCTGCCCCTCGAGCTCGAGGATGTCCGCGAGCAGCTCGAGCTGCTCGATCACCTCGGCGTTCTGCGGGAGCGTCGCCGCCATTGCCGCGATCATAGGTCGCGTGCCCAGGGCTATCGTCTGCCTCCCCACCTACAACGAGCGCGAGAACCTCGAGCCGATGGTCGCGGCGCTGCTCGAGCGGCTCGGGCCTGACGACCGGGTGCTCGTGATCGACGACGGCTCGCCGGACGGGACCGGCGAGATCGCCGACCGGCTGGCGGGGTTGGAGCCGCGCGTCTCCGTCCTCCATCGCGCGGCGAAGAAGGGGCTCGGCCCGGCGTACATCGCCGGGTTCCGGCGAGCGCTCGACGACGGCGCGGAGCTGGTGCTGGAGATGGACTGCGACTTCTCCCACGACCCGGACGACGTGCCGCGACTGATCGAGGCTGCCGACGGCGCCGACCTCGTGCTCGGGTCGCGCTACGTCCCCGGCGGGCGGGTAGAGGACTGGGGCGCGCTGCGGCGGTTCGTCTCGCGGGCCGGCTCGCTGTACGCGCAGGTGCTGCTGGCCGTGCCGCGTCCGCGACCTGACCGGGGGATTCAAGTGCTACCGGCGCGCGGTGCTCGAGCGAATCGACCTGGATGCCGTTGCCGCGCGCGGCTACGCGTTTCAGATCGAGACGACCTACCGCGCGCTGCGCGCGGGCTTCCGGGTGGTCGAAGTGCCGATCAGGTTCGCCGACCGGCGTGTCGGGACGTCGAAGATGAGCCCGGCGATCGCGCGGAGGCGATCTGGCGCGTGCCCTCCCTGCGCGCGCTGGCGTTGTTGGGGCGTCTACGCTGATCGCATGGTCGAGGTCACGGACGAGAGCTTCGCCGCCGAGGTTCTCGGCGCCGACCGGCCCGTCTTCGTCGACTCTGGGCGCCCTGGTGCGGACCGTGCAAGGGTGTCGAGAAGGTGCTCGACGAGCTCGAGGCCCAGCACGGGGAGCAGATCGGCTTCGTGAAGATGAACATCGACGAGCACCCGGCGCGGGCGGCCGAGCTCGGCGTGCTCTCGATTCCGACGGTGATCCTCTTCGAGGGCGGTGAGCGGCAGGAGACGGTCGTCGGCGCCCGGCCGCGCTCGTACTTCGAGGAGAAGTTCGGGCGCTGGCTCTGATCGCACCTCGCTGATACGTTCCCGCCCTCGCAGGTCGACAAGGGGGGAACACATGCGCAGG
>CAVZWR010000005.1:467500-469227 GCA_963779025.1 uncultured Actinomycetes bacterium | reverse complement strand
TACTCTCCCGGGAGGTTGCCCTCCGAGTACCATCGGCGCTGGCGGGCTTAACTGCTCTGTTCGGAATGGGAAGAGGTGTACCCCCGCCGCTATGACCACCGGAAATTGTGAAGGAATGCGGGCAATCCAGCCGCACCTTCAAAACTCCATAGCGACATAAACGGTGTTCAAATCAAGACCTCGGGCAATTAGTACGGGTCCGCTGAACACATTGCTGTGCTTACACGTCCCGCCTATCAACGTGGTGGTCTCCCACGGCCCTTACTCCTTCTAGAGGATGGGAAGCCTCATCTCGAGGTGGGCTTCCCGCTTAGATGCTTTCAGCGGTTATCCCATCCGGACGTGGCTAATCAGCAGCGCCGTTGGCACGACGACTGATACACCAGAGGTCCGTTCGTCTCGGTCCTCTCGTACTAGAGACGACTCCTCTCAAGCTTCCAGCGCCCATGGTGGATAGGGACCGAACTGTCTCACGACGTTCTGAACCCAGCTCGCGTACCGCTTTAATGGGCGAACAGCCCAACCCTTGGGACCTACTCCAGCCCCAGGATGCGACGAGCCGACATCGAGGTGCCAAACCCTTCCGTCGATGTGGACTCTTGGGAAGGATAAGCCTGTTATCCCCGGAGTACCTTTTATCCGTTGAGCGACGGCACTTCCACTCGTTACCGCCGGATCACTAAGGCCGACTTTCGTCCCTGCTCGACATGTCTGTCTCGCAGTCAAGCTCCCTTATGCCTTTGCGCTCTACGCACGATTTCCAACCGTGCTGAGGGAACCTTTGCGCGCCTCCGTTACATTTTAGGAGGCGACCGCCCCAGTCAAACTGCCCACCTGACACTGTCACCGCCCCCGATCAGGGAAGCGGGTTAGAAGCCCAGAACACGAAGGGTGGTATCCCAAGGGTGGCTCCACGAGAGCTAGCGCTCCCGCTTCATAGCCTCCCACCTATCCTGGACAACGTACACCAGACTCCAATGTCAAGCTGCAGTAAAGGTTCACGGGGTCTTTCCGTCCAACCACGGGTACTCGGCATCTTCACCGAGACTACAGTTTCACCGGATCCCTCGAAGAGACAGCGCCCAAGTCGTTGCGCCATTCGTGCAGGTCGGAACTTACCCGACAAGGAATTTCGCTACCTTAGGACGGTTATAGTTACCGCCGCCGTTTACCGGGGCTTGGCTTCAAAGCTTCGTCCGAAGACTAACCTCTCCGCTTGACCTTCCGGCACCGGGCAGGCGTCAGCCCCTATACGTCGTCTTTCGACTTCGCAGAGACCTGTGTTTTTGGTAAACAGTCGCTTGGGCCGTTTCACTGCGGCCCCCTCGAGCTAAACCCGCGAAGGGTTTTCACTCTACCGGGGCGCCCCTTCTCCCGAAGTTACGGGGCCATTTTGCCGAGTTCCTTTTCGAGGGTTCTTCCGATCGCCTTGGTATTCTCTACCTGCCCACCTGTGTCGGTTTTGGTACGGGCACGCGCCACCTCCCTAGACGCTTTTCTAGGAGGCATGGCTTTTGGGACTTCGCGCCTCACAGCGCTCGGCATCCCGTCTCAGTCTTGCCCGGCGGATTTGCCTACCGGACGACCTACGCGGTTACCCCTGGACGACCATCGCCAGGGATCCCATAGCCTACCCCGTCCCGCCATCGGTGATAGCGGTGGCTACGTGGTACAGGAATATCAACCTGTTGTCCATCGCCTACGCCTTTCGGCCTCGGCTTAGGTCC